>CAWKBE010000052.1:0-334729 GCA_963847785.1 uncultured Alphaproteobacteria bacterium | reverse complement strand
GATCGCCGACTACCACCAGTCCCGTAGCAACGCCGATGCGGGTTTGTAGCAGCGCGGGCGTTTTCAGCGCAGTCACCGCTGCGATCAGTTCGAGCCCTGCCCGGATCGCTCGCTCGGCATCATCCTCATGGGCCTGCGGATAACCGAAGTAGATGAGAACACCGTCCCCCATGTACTTGGCCACGAAGCCGCCGAAGCGACCCACGGTCCTCGCGACGCATTTCTGATAGGTCGTAATGACTTCGCGAAGGTCTTCAGGGTCCATGCGGGTCGAGAGCGCCGTTGAGCCGACCAAGTCTGAGAACATCACGGTGACTTGACGGCGTTCGGCAGTGTCGTGCGGCGCAACAGGTGACGCAGCCGTAGTTGTAGGTTTTGGTCTGTCTTTCTCGACACCATCTAGTTCGGCTATTGCGCGCAGTAGCTGACGGCGATGACCGAGCGAAGATACGCCGAGTTCTTTCAGGTCTTGGTCTGACAGATCAGCTAAGATGGTGAAATTGATGTCATTCTCAGCAAACCCATGAGCGTATTGCCCAAGACCGAGCTTTTCGAGCCAGTCAGCAATCTGCTGCATCGGTGAACCTGTGCGCTCACGCGGCGCGTTCAACGCGCGTATCGATCATGCTGCGGAGCATCCCGAAATCGATTGGTTTGGTCAGCAGCGCCTCAGCGCCTTTCTCTAAAGCCTGACGCTTTGTCTCTACATCGCCATAGGCGGTTATCATGATGATTGGAACGTCCGGCCGCAGTCCTTTGGCCTTGGGCAAGAGTTCAAGACCGCTCATCCCCGGCATGTTGATGTCGGACAGGATCAAGATGAGCGAAGCGTCTCCCGCATCGCTAATGCATTGCAGTGCTGCTTGGGCAGATTGGGCAAACTCCATGGTGAACCGGCCAGCGCGAAGGTCGCGCCGGAATTGCTGGCGAAACAAAACATCGACATCTGACTCATCATCGACCACGAGAATGAGCAGGTTCATGCGCGTTCTCCCGACTTGATAAGGGACACACCCGCGCGCGGCAGCACAATCCTGAACTCGGTGAACGAGCCGGGCTGCGTATCGACCTCTATAGACCCGCCGTGTTGCTTGACGATGATGTCGTGACTGATGGACAGCCCCAGCCCCGTCCCTTCACCGGCGGGCTTTGTTGTAAAGAATGGGTTGAACAGCTTCTCCTTCACCTCGGGTGAAATGCCGGTGCCGTTGTCGCGGATCCTGATTTCGACGCTGTCGCCGAGGGTCTTGGTCGCGGCAGCGAGCGTGGGTTCATAGTTGCCCCCGTTTGTTTCCGCTTTACGCTTCGTCGCCGCGTAGAAGCCGTTGGAGATCAGGTTGAGCAGCACACGGGTGATCTCCTGTGGGAACAGATCGACCTCACCGGCGGCCGGGTCAAAAGACCTTTCCAGGGTGATATTGAAGCCCTGTTTCTCCGCCCGTGCTCCGTGATAGGCGAGATTGAGGCTCTCATCGACCAGTGCATTAACATCGACTGGCCGGTGTTCTCCTGACCCCTGACGCGAATGCAGCAGCATGTTCTTGACGATCGAGTTGGCGCGCTTGCCATGCTGCACGACCTTGTCGAGATTGCTTTGCAGCGTATCGGCGATCTCGTTGATCTCTGTGCGCCGTTTGTGGTCGAGATGAATCCCCCCTAATTCCTCACGCAATTCGTCGATCAGTTCGACCGAGACCGCTGAGAAATTGTTGACGAAATTGAGCGGATTCTTGATCTCGTGGGCGATGCCGGCAGTGAGTTGCCCGAGCGAAGCGAGCTTTTCCGTTTGGACCAGGCGGTCCTGCGCCGACTTCAACTCGCGGAGCGCGCTTTCAGCGGCGTCTTTGGCCGCTCGGACCCGTTCCTCGGCCTTTTTGCGCTCCGTAACGTCGCTGTAGATCGCGACGAACCCGCCTCCCGGCACCGGATTGACGCGCACTTCCAGAACGCGACCGTCGGGCCGCGTCCGCTCGATTCTTCTCTCACGGTCCGCGCTCTCGATATAGCGACGCAATTCTGTTTCAAGATCGACTTCCCCGAACTCGCCGTGTTTGATGAGATAGGTCATATAGTCGCGATAAGTCCGTGGCTTGGCAAAAAATGTATCCGGCAAATCTAGGATTTCCTGGAGGTTCTTGTTCCACGCAGCAAGCCGCATTTCCTCGTTGAACATCACGACGCCGTCGCCCATGTTGTCGAAGGTTACACTCAATTCAGCCTGCCGCTGCGCTAACTCATCTGTACGCTGGCGCAATTCGGTCAGCAGCCGCGCGTTCTCAATAGCGATGACCGCCTGGGCAGCAAAATTCGTGACCAGCTCGACCTGCTTCTCTGCGAAGGGACGGACTTCCTGACGGGCAAGCGCGAAGGTGCCCACCAACTCGTTTTCCTTCAGCATGGGAACGGCCAAAAATGTCCGTATGCCGGCAATTTCAACGCCCGCAACGGTAACCGGCTCGCGTTCGATATAAGCCTCCGATGCGACGACATCCGGAATGTGAACCACCGTTTTGCTTGCGATCATCTGACCGACGGCATTTTTTGGATTGGGACGAAACGGTTCACGCCTTCGCTGCTCGGCGAAGGCAGGTGGCGTGTTATGCGTCGCGGCAAGGTGCAGCGTGCCGCCGTCCCAGCGATAAATATTTCCAAACTTGGCGTCGCAGATGCGGACGGCGTTTTCCAGCATCGTTGCAAACACTGGTTGAAGGTCTCCGGGGGAGCTACTGATGACTTGAAGAACCTCAGACGTGGCCGTCTGCTGCTCCAACGATGCGGTGAGTTCGCGCGTACGCTGCTGCTCCGCCTCAAACAACCGCACGTTCTCGATCGCGATCACTGCCTGGTCGGCAAAGGTGGTAACCAGCTCGATCTGCTTCTCGGTAAACGGGTTCACCTCATCGCGGCTCAGGAAGAAGGCGCCGATCGACGCTCCCTCGCGCAGGAGCGGCACGCCCAGGGCGGTCCTGTACCCGAACGCCTGCTAATAGCCGGTCGCGCGATATTCGGGATCGGCCAGCACGTCCCGAATATGAATGGCTCTGCCCTCTAACGCGACCCGCCCGGTCATGCTGCTGCGGTCCGCCTGCAATGGGTGTTCGGCCGCGTATTGCAGCGCCTCGGTCGAAAAGCCGTAGTTGGCTACCAGCCGATACACGTCTCCATTCCGCAGAAGTATGGCCCCTTTGTCGGCTACGCAAAGCCGTGCCGCCGACTCCGTCAGAGTATTAAGCACCGTCGGCAGGTCGAAGGTGGAGCGGCTAATCACCTTCAGCACATCGGCGGTGGCGGTCTGCCGCCCCAGCGCTTCACCGAGATCGTCGGTTCGCTGGCGCAGCTCGTTCAGTAGGCGTGCATTCTCGATGGCGATGACTGCTTGGGCGGCGAAGTTCTTGACCAGCTCGATCTGCCTATCGGTGAAGGGGCGAACTTCTTCGCGGGCCAGGATAACAGCACCGATTAGCTCGTTCTCCCTCAGCATCGGGACCGCGAGTTGCGTCCGTATACGCCCAACCTCAACGGCTGCAACGATTCCCGGCTCGCGTTGCTTACTGTACGCTGGCTGAGCCGCAAGGTCGGGGACGTGGACTACCGTTTTTGTTGCCAACATCCGACCGACGTTGGTTTTCGGGTTGGGATGGATCGGTGTACGCATGAGAAGTTCGGCGAAGGCAGGCTGTGCCCACTTCACAGCAACGTTCCGCAGGGCGTCGCCGTCCCAGCGGCAGATACCTCCCCCCATTGCGTCGCAGATGCGGACGGCGTTATCCAGCATGGCCTCGAACACAGGCTGCAAATCGGCAGGCGAGGTCGAGATGACGCGGAGCACCTCCGACGTGGCAGTCTGCTGTTCCAGCGCTTCCTTGGTCTCATTGAATAGTCGCGCATTTACGATCGCGATCAGCGCCTGGTCGCGGAAGGATTTCGGCCTGTGCGATTTCAAGGGCTCCGAAAATATTGGGTCGTTTCCCCACCAGCGAGAACAGGCCGATGCACTCTCCCGCGCGAAGCAGCGGCAAGTACAGCGCCGAGTTCACGCCGTACATCTTATGGATTTTTAGTTCGTGTTCGGGCAGATCGATGCGCGACCAGTCCGGCAGATGCAGCATTTTTTTGCCGAGGATCGCGCGTGAGGGAAAATTGGCACTGGAATCGATTGGCAAATTCGTGGGCCCGACGTCCGCGAGCGGGCCTTCCGGCGCGGCCACCGCCGCCGGTGAAAAGGTAGCACCGTCGCAAAGCTGCATAAACACCAAGTCGCAGCGGAGCAGCCGCACGGCCGTGAAGACGATGCTGTCGAAGACGGGCCGCAAGTCGGTCGGCGATTGACTGATGACGCGCAGGATATCGGCGGTGACGGTCTGCCTACTCAACGCCTCGTCGCGTTCGCGTGTCAGCAGCGCGACCCGCTTGTGCAGACTGGCAGCGGAGGAACTGCGGCGGCGCACGGCCTTTGGCGCATTGCCGCGCTTTAGCGTCATCGCCTTCCGGCGTCGCGTTTTAGCTGGTTCGCCGCCTGCTTTGGAACGCCGTCTCATTGGCTTGCCCTAGGCTTGGGACAAGGCATGATAGCGGGTCAACCTAGCACGCTGGAAGTGGCTGGGTTGCCAGTAGGCACCGGTGGTTGAGCGGGTCCCCAATGTTTCAAATGGACCGACCGCGTTGGTTAAGCCGTCTCCGAGAAATGTCCGGTTAGTGGCCACAACTTCGGAAATGCGTGGCGGGCCACCCTCGGGACCGGGACCATTGCTACGCTTCTTCTCGGCTGCTTCGCGCTGTTCACATTGCCGAACCATTGCGAGTGCGCTTGCGTGGATTTTCTACCGGCGTTCGCCAATCATCGACGACGTCCACTTTGAAAGAAGAGATGTTGCCAGATCGTCTTTCGGGCACAGAAAGGTGGCTCGCCGCTCCTGCCGCCATCGCCGCTCGGACCGAGTACCCATCCAAGGCTTGAATCGTAGCTGGATTCTGTTTGGCTCCGCGCCGCCGCGTGCGCGGCGATGCCGAGTGCGACGATGACGGGCGGCGAATTTTCCTACGTCGTTTCTCGGCCTAACGACATCGATCTGAAATAATGCTCGGCGTGCTGGTAGTAGTTTTCGGCACCAATCACGTCGCCGGATTGGGCTTGAGCTTGGGCTAACGCGAGATAACGCTCATAGCTTCGTTGCGCGTTTTGATGACCCCTTAAGTCCGGGCGGACGCCATTCGATGTCCACTGCTTCGAGTGGTTAGCAAACGGCCTCGCCGATTTGGGGCGGTGGGTGTTTGTCATTGTTTTTGCGCCATTCTGCACGGCTCACTCCTTGGTAACGGTAGGTGAAATTGACCCCGCGCGGCAGGACGAGATTTAGAGCGATGGGCATTTGCGCTGCCCTTGCTCGTGTCCGACTTGCACTATTCACAGTGGAAAACTGTTCCTGAGAAAGCGCTCGCGATTTCTGGAGCTGATCGGTTCACTCGTCGTGGCGGTACTTTGCCGACTACACGCGATATTTATGAACCAATTGCGCATCATCTGGAGGTATCAGGAGGAATTGTCAAGCACGACGGCACGTCCGCGTGCCGATGGTAAAGCCCGTATTGCCACACCGGTTCGCTGTCGCGCGTCCGATTCCAAAGCCGCCAGCAGATCGCCTTGTGGCACCTATGGGCGCCGTTGCGCGCATACTGCTGGACAACCCACGGCGCGTTAAACTCATGGCAGGGGTGACGCGTTATCATGGTGACCCTTGTATATTTCCTGTCACACGTGACCGGCCCATCCCTGGTTTGGACCACCTTGCCCGAGGTCGGGCAGGTTGGCGGGGAGAACCGCTGCCACTCTATGGATGGATGATCGTCATGCCTCCGGCATTCCGCCGCACCACATGGTATTTATTCATACCGGCCAAATACTTAGCCGCCCTTGCGCTCTCCGCAAATCGTCCCCATCTTCCAGTTTATCACACAACAGAGCAGGCTTAGCCGCGGGGCTTAGAGAGACCGCGGTGATGTGGACCCGGCTAAATCGCCGGAGCTGCAGCTATGCGGAGTTGTGATGCCCCACGAGTATCATCCCCTTGCCAGCGCCTTCCCGCTGTCCGAGTCCCACTGGCGCTTTGTTTACGCGGACCGGATCGCAAGATTTACAGAATTGCGGGACCATCTAAGCGCCCTACCGCACGATCAGTCGGTAAGGTTCAATGAGGTAGACGACACTGCCGAGGCAGCGGCAGCATGAAAACGTCGTTCCTCTTGATGGCACAATATGACGGCCTCGCCGTGATCCCGGTCGAATGGATCTGCCGCGATTACTTCCGGCACCTCACCGTCGAGAAGTTCTTGCGCAAGGTTCTGGTCGGCGAAATCTCTTTGCCTATCGTCCGCATGGAAGGCAGTCAGAAGGCAGCGAAGGGAATCCACATAAATGATCTTGCCGCGTATCTGGATAAGCAGGCCGACGCGGCGCGGAAGGAATGCGAGCAACTAAAACGCCGCGCCTAAAGGGACGGTCAGCAGCAGCGCATAATCCGACGCAGAGAAACGCCTTTTGTTTGCTGCTATTCTCGACTTAGTCGGTAATATCCATCATCGGAGCGATACAGAATTGATGGGACCGACTCTGCTGCGTTATTTCCATTTTTTCAGTCACCTGCTCGAATTTCGTCTTGTCTCATGTCGTATTATTTTCAGCCTATTTTGACCCGTTTTGCCGTCGGTGGTACGACATTGTCGTACTTTTCAGGTTCCAGTCGTACCGATTCCAATGATGGGACGGACTGCCTAGGCCGACCGGCATCGCGGGGGCACTGGCTAGCACGACCGACATCGGTACGACAGATACTTAGACGTATGTACCTAACCACGATTGATACTGGTGTACATCGTTCGATTTGCTCTCTTGAGACGTTTGAGAGGGACGGTCATTCCGTCCCCCTCGCTTCACCGCTTCCGCGATTTCAGCCAACGAAGAAGCGCGGCCTTGCTGTATCGAACGCAGCGACCAGTCCGGACAGGAGGGTTGGTGCGCGAAGTGCGCGAAAAATTAAAGTGGTCTTGAAATAGGCGGCTCGGTCGGCAGGCTGTTGCGTTTGCCGCGATTACCAGCACGCCGCGCGTTCAAAATGCGCATATCCTCGAGCCGGATTCTGCGAGCGGGAGGCGGAACAGGAACGACATTAATATCTTCTGGAATCCTCCATGAGGTTGGAGGGGCTAGTACCTCGACACAGTGATTTTGACCAATTGATCTAGGATCAGCGTAGGACTGGGAGGTGTTTGGGATCAACGAGCATTTCGATGCTGCGTGCGACACCGGGTTGCCTTCGGATGAAGCCTGCGCGTTCGAGTGTTAGCACCATCTGGTGAACTGACGGTGGGCTGACACGGAAATATTCCTGCATGTCGATTTCGGCCGGCGGCCTGCGGTGGAGGCGCGTGTATGCGTAGATGAACGCCAGATATTGACCCTGCTTGGGCGTGAAGGTTTTTGCAGGGCGACTCACGCCGGCCATCCGATTCAGTTGGTCGTCTCCTCCTCGAACGCGGAGGAGAGACCGATGAATGTACGTTACCGGGTCGAGCTCAGCCAAGCCGAGCGTGACGAACTCGCGGCGCTGCTGAGCGGCGGCAAGCACTCGGTGCGCAAGCTCAAGCGGGCGCAGATTTTGCTGGCGGCCGACGCTGGCGAGAGCGACGCGGCGGTCGCTGCCAGCCTGCGGGTGGGCGGTTCGACCGTATACCGGACCAAGCGCCGTTTTGTGCTCGGCAACCTGGCTGCGGCGCTCAGCGAGGAGCCGCGCCCTGGAGCGGCCCGCAAGCTCTCGGGCAAAGAGGAAGCCCTGCTGGTCGCCACGGCCTGTTCAAGCCCACCTGCAGGCCGCGCCCGCTGGACGCTGGAACTATTGGCGGGTGAACTGGTCAAGCTTACCGCACACGACAGTCTCTCCCGCGAAACCGTGCGCCGCCGGCTGGCCGAAAACGACCTCAAGCCGTGGCGCAAAGACATGTGGTGCATTCCGCAGGTGGATGGCGAATTTGTCGCCCGTATGGAAGATGTGCTCGACCTCTATGCGGAGCCGCCCGATGCTAAGCGCCCGGTAGTCTGTTTTGATGAGAGCCCGACCCAACTGATCGGCGAGGTGCGGCAATCGATCCCGGCCAGACCGGGCCAGCTCGAGCGATACGACTGCGAATATAAACGCAATGGAACGGCCAACCTATTCGTCTTCCTCGACGTGCACCGCCCTTGGCGCAAGATCAAAGTCACCGACAGCCGAACTGGCGTCGACTTTGCCGTCTGCATGCGCGATCTCACGGACGTTTACTTCCCCATGGCGAAGCTCATCCGCGTCGTGCTCGACAATCTGTCGACGCACTCGGCCGGCACGCTCTACCGGGCCTTCCCGCCAGACGAAGCGCGCAGGGTTCTGCGCCGGTTGGAGTTCCACTATGTCCCCAAGCACGCCAGCTGGCTCAACATGGTTGAAATCGAGATCGGAGTCCTGCGCAGCCAATGCCTGGACCGGCGGATCGCCACGAAGACACAGGTCGAATCCGAAATTGCTGCCTGGGAACGACAGCGCAATGCCGCCGCCGCTCGCATCAAATGGATGTTCACAACCGATAAAGCCCGCACCAAAATAGGCCGCGCCTATCCCACGCCCACGTTCAACGAGTCATAATCACTGTGCAGCGGTACTAGTAGCACTTAGCGTTCGCCCCCAGATCTATTTAGCACGGCGTTAAGAACACGTTCCGATGTTAGCGGCAGGCGGCGAACGCGTGCGCCTATCGCGGCGGCGATGCCGTTCGCTATGGCTGGCGCTACGGCACAGATTGGGATTTCGCCGATACCTTTAGCGCCGAAAGGGCCATCGGGCTCCGGATCTTCAACGATAAGCGCGTGAATTCTATCCGGCACGTCGAGCGTCGTGGCAATCTTGTAGTCCATCAGGCTCGGATTGGCGATGCGCGCGCCGTCCCACACGACCTCTTCAAATAGAGCGAAACCGAGACCCTGAACAAAACCGCCCTGTATCTGTCCCTCCACCGAGAGTGGATTTATAGCCTTTCCGACGTCACAACATGACCAGGCCTCGCGAACTTCCGCCTTGCCTGACGCCTCATCGACTTCGACGTCACAAACGACTGTGTTGAACGCAAAAACACCGATTTGTGGGAACGGGAGACCGCTCACGACCGTTCGCTTCGGATCGATCGTCGGCTTGTCATATACTAGACTATTGCTGCCGATGATCGGACCGCCTACAGCCCAGTGGGCGCGCAGCGAGACATCCTGAAACGTGACCTCTCTTTGCGGAACGCCAACAATGCCCATGCGCCCCCCTTCACGTAGTTCGAGATCGGAGACGGCGCACTCGAGCATTTCAGCTGCGTGCGATTTGATCTTCTGTGTGACCTCTTCGGCTGCGGCTATCACGGCCCGCCCAGTCATGTAAGTCACACGACTGGCCGTCGTGCCCCAGTTGAACGGTGAGCCATCAGTGTCGGGACTTGCGAGCGCGACGCGCTCGACAGGAATTTTAAGCGCATCCGCGCATATCTGCGATAGGACCGTGTCCGATCCCTGCCCGATATCAACTGCGCCTGTGTTCAATACTACCGTGCCATCTTCCAATAAACGTATGATTGCGGCGGTGCCGAGCAGTCCGCAGATGTGCGCAGTGGAAGCTACGCCTAGAGATCGTCGCTTGCCGTCAATAACCGCTCGATCTTTCCGTCTGTCCCACTGCGACGCTATCCGTGCGGTGTCGAGGGTTTTCACGAAACCATCAGAGTGTATCGGTGCTCCGCCGACCCATTGATCTCCGGCTCGCACCGCGTTCATTCGGCGTAGCTCAATGGCATCCATACCGAGACGTTCGGCGAGTTGATCAATTTGAATCTCCGTAGCAAACGAGACCTGGGGGTTGCCAAAACCCCGAAAGGCGCCAAAACGAAGCTTGTTTGTGTAGTACAGCCGCCCACTTGAGTGGAAGTTAGGGATGCGATACGGGCCGCGGGCCATCCACAGCGAAAAGCCCATGACGCCGGGACTGTCGTCTCCATAGGCACCACAGTCAACGATGGCATCGACCTCACGCGCAACGATCTTGCCGTCACGGCGGGCGCCAGTCTTAGCGCGAATCCTGTAGGGGTGCCGGAGGCGCACTAATTCAAAATCTTCCTCACGACTGAGCACGAGCTTGACAGGGCGAGCAGTTGCGAGCGCCAGTGCGGTAACCATGCCCTGGACGTGCATCTCCATCTTGTTGCCAAATCCACCTCCAACGCGAGGTGTGACGCAACGCACCTTGGACATCGGCAACCTAAGCGCATCACAGACGTTAGCCTGCACGCGGAAAACCGATTGATTGGCAGACCAAATTGTGACTTTGTCGGCGGCATCAACCTCCGCCAGGGCGCCGCAAGGCTCTAGAGCCACATGAGCCTGTGCCTGCGTTTCGAATTCGTCTTCGACGATGACATCGCAGGTTGACCACGCCTTATCGACATCGCCTTCCGAGAATTCGCATTGCCAGGCGAGGTTGCCCCCTAATTTAGTCTCAAAGATGCGAAAATTCGAATTGTTGTCTTCGTGTACGAGAGCCGCCCCGAACGCCATGGCCTGTTCAAGGGTCAAGATCTCTGGCAGCTCCTCGTACCGAACGTCGATGAGCTGGGCCGCCAGTCGTGCCGTAGCCTCATCTTCCGCAGCCACAAGACAGACCGCCTCGCCGACGAAACGAACTTTATCCTTAGCCAGGAGGTATTCGTCCTTAATGAAGGGGCCGAATTTGCCATCTGGGACGTCGGCGCCGGTCAGAACGCAAACTACCCCCGGGAGACCAATCGCGCGGGAAACATCGTACGATTTTATGCGCGCATGCGCATAAGGGCTCTTGCTGATTGCGCCATGCAACATACCCGGCCGGTAAAGGTCGGCGATGTAGGCTGCACGACCGGCGGTCTTTTCTAACGCATCGATGCGCGGCAAACTCCGCCCAACCTCGTTCATGGTGCGGTTACCTCGCCAACGTTGCAGACTGCATCAACAATCTTGGAATACCCTGAGCACCGGCAAAGATTCCCGGAGAGTGCCGCCCTGGTCTCGTCGCGAGTCGGATTAGGGCTTCGCTGCAATAGCGCGAATGCTGACACTAACATGCCGGACATACAGAAGCCGCACTGCACGGCACCAAGTGAAAGAAGTGATTGCTGCAAGGGAAGCAAACGGCCACTTTGTGCCAAGCCCTCTATGGTTGTGATTTCCTGGCCGACAACGTTCAATGCAAGCGAAAGACAACTACGAACCGCGCGCCCGTCAACCAGTACAGTACAAGCCCCGCACACGCCTTGATTGCAGCCGCGTTTCGCGCCGGTGAGCGTCAGCTCATCGCGAAGCACCGTAAGCAGCGTGGCTTCAGGTGTCGCGCGGACCGCCCGGCCGCGGCCGTTGACCGTGAGTTCGACAAGCCGCTCGCCTTTCACGATTGAGCTCCAAGTGCAGCACGCGCGTGCGTAGCCGCCTTAGCGACGAGGCGAGGAATGACTAAGCGTCGATAATCAGCAGTGGCCCGAACATCATCGACCGGATCGCACTCTGCGGCGAGCGATTCTCCCATCGCAAGGAAGGCGTCCGGCTCTGCCCTTGTTCCTTCAAGTTTTGCCTCCAGTTCGCGTATTCGCACGGGCCCAGGCCCGCATGCACCAACAGCGATGCGAGCTGTTGAACAGATTCCTTTCTCGAATGCCAAAACGCAGGCGATGGAAACGATAGCGTAGTCGCCAGCTGTGCGTTCGAGTTTTTCGAATATCCCTACTGACCCCCGTGGAGCGGGAGGTACTTCAATCGCAGTAATGATTTCCCCAGGCTCAAGCGCTGTGGTGTACCAGTCAACAATTAGGTCCCTGATCGACAATCGACGCGTGCTCCCCTGTGCGGCTAGTTCGATTACGGCGTCAAGCGTCATCAGTGCGGGCAAATAGTCAGCGGCCGGATCAGCGAAGGCGAGTGAGCCGCCGATCGTACCCATGTTGCGGACTGGTGGATTAGCTATCTTGCCCGCGGCGGCGGATAGGACACGCTGGCCATCTTTCAGCAGCGTCGAATTGGCTGTCTCAGCGTGGCGAGTTATCGCCCCTAACCGAACGGTACTATCTGACAGAACATTAATTCCACCGAGTTCGCTGAGGCCGCGAAGGCTGACAAGTCGGGCTGGCTCGACTAGCCCTGCGTTCATCATTGCGACGAGTGTGGCGCCGCCAGCAAGACACCTTGCTCCGTCTCGTTCTGCAAGGAGTGAGATTGCCTCAGTGATGTTGGCGGGGGAAAAAAATTCCATCCGGCTGCCTAGATGATGAGTTGACTTACTCGGGGGCGACTTCGATTTTGGCTTTGAACGCTGCCGCAAACTCGCGACCGAGGCTTTCAGCCTTCTTCCTCATAACGCCCAATCCAAACTTACCGAGACGTCCTACGATGGAAACGTCAGAAGCGTAATACACCTCAGTCTCTGCATCGCTGCGCGCAAGAAGCCGGAGTGTGTTATCCGCCGAGATTGAGCTGGCCCGACTTCCTTCCTCGCCACGAGTCCGCGAACGCAACTCTTCAGGAGGCCTTTGCTCTGTGAGTTCAACCTCGACATTAAAATCCGCCTTGATCACGCCAAGCTGCACGCGAATCTGCGCCTTATAGAGAGTTCGGACTACTGACGGTGACTGCTCGACAACCCGGCACACATAACGCGACGACATTGGGGTCGGTGATTGCCGCCCAGACCCGATCGCGGGGCGCCATCACTATAAAGCGGTCTTCGATTCGCACGTTTGACGAGCTTGCCTTTGAACCACGATGGCCGGATTGACAATGCGCCCTCTGGCGATAATGGTTTTGCCATCGAGCTCAACTGTACAGTCCCTCATTTGAACTTCATAGTGGCCGCGCGTTGAACGATTTCCGCCATATTGCCGGCGAACGCCCTGGAAAAGTCGCCCGATTGCGCTCAGGCTGATCAGCGTACAGTCCCATCCAGTACCCCACGAGCCTGCGGATTCATTGTCCAAGCGCGCCGACTTTTTTAATGCCCCGCGCCGCCTAAATAGCTGGCCCGCACCAGCGGATTGTCGCGCAGTTCGTCGGGGGGGCCTTCGACCGTGATGCGGCCGTTTTCCATCACATAGCCGTAATCGCAAATGGCGAGGGTGCCAACCAGGTCTTGCTCAACAATCAGTATCGAATGCCCTTGTTCCCGAATCGCTTTAACAGTTTCAAACATCCGCCTCGCAATTTGCGGCGCTAGACCGAGGCTCGGCTCATCAAGCAGCAATACGGTGGGCTCCGACATCATACCGCGCGCCAGCGCTAGCATCTGCTGCTCGCCGCCAGACAAAACACCGGCCGATTGCCGGCGACGCTCATTAAGCCTCGGGAACATCTCGTACATTTTCTCGAGGCGAGCGGCGCGGCCGATCCTTGCCCGGTTCACATATGCACCGAGCCACAAGTTTTCCTCGACCGACAGATCGGGAAACACCAAGCGACCTTCAGGTACCAAACTAAGGCCCGCTGCAACCCTTTCAGATGCGTCTATACCTTTGAGATTCTTTCCCTCCAAAGTCAGCGTCCCGCTCCAGTGCTGGAGCACCCCGGCAATCGTGCGCATGAGCGTCGTCTTGCCGGCCCCGTTGCTCCCGAGCATGGCTGTTATGGAGCCACGACGGACGCCAATGCTTACGCCGTGCAAGACCTGGATGTCTCCGTAGCCGGAAATTATGTCACGACACTCGACCAGACAATCCTTCATGACGGCGCCGATCCAAAATAAGCGCTGAGCGTGAGTGGATCGTTGGCGACCTCGAGCGGAGAGCCTTCTGCGATTTTTTGGCCGTGATGCAATACGACGACGCGCTTGCACAAGGCCATTAGTGCACGCGTTACGTGCTCGATCATCACGATCGTGACCTGATGAGTCTTGTGGAAGTCGCGAATGACCTCAACCGCCGAGGATACTTCGGTCGGCGTTAGCCCCGCTAGCACTTCGTCGAGTAGGAGAAGACGTGGTTCGGTCGCGAGACTGCGAGCGATCTCGAGGCGCTTTCGGCCTGCCAAAGTCAAGTGCCGGGCCATAACATGGGTGCGGTCAGTCAATCCAAGCAGATCGATTATTTTCTTGGCTTTCTCTTCGGCCGCGTTTAGCGACCGTTCATGCCCCCGGCCGTAAAGCGCACCGAGGGCGATATTTTCCAGCACGGTCAGGTTGCCGAAAGGTCGCACGATCTGAAACGTTCGCGCAACGCCGCGCCGACTTATTTGGTCAGGGCGTCGTCCATCGATGCGCTCATTGTCGAACACAACCGATCCGTCGTCGGGCCTCAAATTCCCGGCGATGATGCTAAAAAGTGTAGTCTTGCCAGCCCCGTTTGCACCCATGATGCCGACAAAATCCTGCTCTTCGACAGAGAAGGAGATGTCATTGAGTGCCAGCACGCCACTAAAACGCTTAACGATAGAGTCGACGCGCAAGAGACTCATCGAGCGTACGCTGTCATGAGACGTTGCAGGCGCATGGATGCGCCGCCAGGCATCCAGATGACGACACCAATTAATAGGGCGCCAACGATGATCATGTAGAGCTGAGGCAAATGGGCCCACAGCAGTTCCTGCAGGACGACCAAAAACCCAACCCCGAGAAGAGGTCCAATGGCCCGATCGCTTCCGCCTATGACCGCCATTGTCACAATCAGCACGGAGGTCTGCGGATTGAATATCTCAAGCGGCTCGAAATACGTGGAGCGCATGATCAATAGCGCTCCGATGATGCCGGGAATGGTGGCAGAAAGGACGAAGGCGGCGAGCTTGAGCGCCGCGACCGGAACGCCGATCGTCTCGGCCGCCTCCTCGTTCTCCCGGATAGCGCGAAGGCCAAAACCGAACCGGGAATCTCGTACCAAGAAGGCGATGACCACGCTCGCCCAAGCGAGACCAAGACTGAGGAAGAAAAGCTGATCGACATCTGGCGCGGCGAACAACACGCGCCCCGACATCGACAGCGCCGATTCGATATTCACGATGATGTATTTTACCAGCTCCGAGAGGCCGAAGGTCAAAATGACGAAGTAAGGACCACGAACGCGCAGGCATGGGTAACCAACAACAGCCGCTAAAGCGGCGGCCGACAGCCCAGTCAAGGGGAGGATTATCCACAGTGGGAGCACCATCCAGGTCAGCGCCGCGATATAGCCTCCTAGTCCAACGAAAACCACGTGACCGAGCGATATGTAACCTGTCATGCCGGAAATAATGATCCAGCTTTCAGCGAGAGCCACCCAGGAAAGGAGCGTAAAGCCAAAGCCGACGTAATAATCATTGCTCACGAACGGCAGGGCCCCCGCCAACACGGAGCAAACCGTAACAATTGTGATACGGCGCCACAGGCTCGAATTCATGTGCGGGCTCTTCCGGACCCGAACAGGCCTTGCGGGCGCAGCAGCAGCACTCCGATGAACACGGCATAGATCATGATCGAACGATAGCTTGGCGCGGTGAAGGCGACGCCAAATGTTTCAAGTACACCGAGAATCAAGCCACCGAACAAGCTGCCCAGAACGTTGCCGAGTTCCCCGAGTATGACGACGACGAACGCGATCACGGTGAAGGGAAAGCCCATGTAAGGCGAAATGTCTTCAGTCATGCTCACGAGAACGCCCGCCAACCCGGCAATGGCGAAGCCGAGGCAAAAGCAAAGAAGCTCGATGCGCGCGACTGGGATGCCGACGAGGGATGAAGCCTCACGCTGCTGAATGAGCGCCTTGATAGCCAGACCCAGTGACGAAAAACGGAAGAAAGCAACGGCGCCGATACATACTAAGCCAGCGATGCCTAGTACTATAAGCTTGTTCGCTGGAACCACGGCATCGATGAGGTGCACAGCTTGGTCCTGGTAGCGATAGCCACGCAGGTTCGGCGTGAACGCGAGCGCTGTCACATTTTGCAGGATAACGGAGGCACCAAAAAAAACGAGTAGCGAATTAGCTTCTATGCGCTCCACAAATTCCTTAGAGCGCATCGCTGCACGAAAAATGCCGAAGTAAAATGCAAGGCCCAACGCGGTTGTCAAAGGAATTGCCACGATCATAGAGACGATCGGGCTGAGCGCGAGAAGCTTGACGCACCAGTAGGCGCAAAACGCGCCAATCATTACGAATTCGCCGTGCGCGACATTCAGCAGTCGCATGGTCCCGTAGATCAGGTTCAATCCGAGCGCAATGAGCGCATAGACCGAACCTGAAACGAGGGCTGCAACCAACAATTGGCCGGACATGCACGCCCATCCCGCCCGAACTTGCAGACGATCAGGATTTTCCTACAATACGAGGCCCCCCGGCGGCCGCGATGCGTTTACTTCCGAGCGATGATTTCAGCCGTTGCAAGCTCCTTTGGCCACACGATTTCGTAAACGCCCTTCTGATACTGAAGAAACATGGTAGGAGTGGACACATTGACCACGCCGCTGAACTTAACCGGACCGTCTATCGTGTCGAACGTGTCGGAAGCGAAGGTCTGGCGCAATTTTTCATGATCGAGACCCGCCTTCGCCACGGCCTGCTGCAGGATTTCGCAAGCCTCGTAAGACAATGAGGAATCAAGATAGTCTGGGGCCTCATTATATTTCGCAACGTAGGCGTCATAGAACGGCTTAGCTTTCGGCCAAGCTTTCTGCGACGGGCTCCAGTGCCCCATAGTTAGCAGTCCCTCCAGCTGATCGCCGAACAGCTTGGTGAAAAATGTCGCGGCGGGACCAACCAGCATGTATTGCACCTTGGGCGCAAAACCCAATTCCTTCGACTGCCGCATGTAGAGCACCGAGTCACCGGTCAGCGAGAGTGACAATTCGGCATCGGGATTTGTCGACTTCGCCGCAGTGATAAGCGCTGTCATATCGCGAATATCGAGTGGGTATTCAGCGTCGGATAATATTTGTATGCCGTTAGCCTTCAATCCTTCAACGATGAACTTCTTGTTCTCCAAAGAAAACGGATGCTGAGCCGTCGTGATTGCAACCGTTTTGACACCCAGTGATTTCAACAACAGTGGCAGTTGCTTGCCCATCTCATCAGGCAGTGCGGATGTTGGGAACCAAATGTAACCGGGTTTCATTCCGCGCAGTACCACCGACGCCGCGGTGTCGCCGACCATCGGGAATTTATGGCGTTCGAGAATACCAGCGACTGCAACGTGATGCGGCGTTCCCCAAGGTCCAAGAAGGAGATCGACTTTGTCCTCAACGATCAGCTTCTCGTAAATCTTGGCCGCCCCGCCCGGGTCGGACTGATCATCGTACATGACAAATTCGACGGGTCGCTTGGTGCCCGCAACGTCGAGACCACCGCTCGCGTTAACCTGGTCGCGCCATAGTTCATACGCGTTCTTTTGCGACGGCGCCGCCGGTGCAAAGATTCCGGTAAGCGGCAAAGAAAAGCCGATCCGTACCGGATCTGCTGCGGAGGCGCTACCAGCACCAAAGAGTGCGAGGCCCAGACCAACTATTGCCGTTGCCAACGATCTAGGCGCTCTTGCTAAAGATCTGCGCATATCCGCTCCCCTTCCATCACCAAAAATCAATATCATCCCGAACCACGCCCAATTAGACAGGGCGACCCCACTTTGACCCTCACAACCACTTCACTTAAAGGCTAGTATGATATATTTTAGATGTCAAACATCGGGGCGGGTCGATGATGATGTAGTATTGCGCTAAGTGGAGGCCTTCGGCCCGATTTTGCAAAACGGAATATGCAAGTCTGCGTGAAGCTAATTGCGCGCAGTCTTGCCCGGATCGAGGTGTGGGAGATTAAACAATGCTCAAAGTCAACGAAGCGGCGCAACCAAGCCATTGCATTCTGGATGATGGAGGACGGATCGTTCGCACAGACGAGGTGCCATGGACGCGCCTAGCGGCGCCGGGGTTTGAAGCGATCCAATATAAAATTCTAAATTATGATCTCGATCGCGGATATATGGTTATTTTGAACACGTTTGACCCCGGCGCTCGTTTCCGGCCACACAAGCATCTCGGCTGCGTCGAAATCATCATGCTCAGCGGCTCGTTTTTCTACGAGAACGGTGAGGTTCGCGCCAACGACTACATGCTGGAAGCAGGCGGCGTCACGCACGCGCCGGCTTCGGACGAAGGCGCGCTCATGATTGCTATCTTCCATGGCCCGCTACAAATAACCGGACCAGACGGCAAGATAGAAGCGGTAGTAGGAATTGACGAACTCTACGCACTCGCGGAGGCAAACAATGCGGTTGCCCATCTGCCTCCCAAGCCCAACCGTAATCCGCGAGGCCTTTAGGTCATCATAATGGCGGCGCGTTCAGCCGTCGACGCTGTGACGCGCCGGATAATGAGTTGCGTGTGCTGCCAAGTCGCAGCCCGACAGCCAACGGGTACGGCGTGAGTACGACTACGGTACAACCTGCCCTATCGTGGCTGGCTTAGCCGCGATAAATAGTCTTGAGCGAGTTGATCGATCCACTCGTCAATGGGCGAAAAACGCAGCGCTAAGTCCGCCGGATGCCCCCTGATTACTCGAAAGCGGGCGTAGCCCGATATGATCAAGTCAGGTTATGCACAATGCTCTGGGTGACGGTGCTCATGGCAGCGTTTCCCCTGATTATTTGGTCCCACTAAGTGGCATAAGACGCTTCTTTGCAATGCCGCGCAGCTATAGTCGACAGCGGCGGGCCTTCCCTCGATGACCCAACACCGATATGGCCGGCCCAAGAAGATAGACTCCCACCTATTACTTGAAACTTACCCCGTCGAATGCTGCGCCACCGTTGAAATGGCTCTTCTTCCTCGAGCGCTCAAGGCGCGGACGCATTCGATAAGATCGTTGCTATCCGTCGAACTAGTGAACACGGCGGCCACGCCTGATTGCCGCATTTTCTCGCCGTCCTCCGCCGTAATTACGGATCCCCCGATAACGACCGGAATATCTGACCGGCGCGTCCTGAGCTGCTGGACTAATTCCGGCACCAAGCGAAGGTATTCCCAGGAATGGCAGCTGATGCCGATGACCTCAGCGCCTTCCTTGATGGCCTTTTCGGCGACCAAGTCGGGCGTGTGGAATTTGCCAAAGTAAACAACCTTCATCTGTGCTTCGCGCAGCACACGAGCAACGGCGATCGCGCCGTTCTCATGCTGGTCAATTCCCATGATCGCAAGCGCGACAAATTCACGCGACATGTCGCTGCCTCATAGTTCCATCTGGCAACGGGTGATCGAACAGGTCGGGCGGCATTCCGAGCGCCGAACGCATCACGGTAACGATCTCTCCAATGGTTGCGGACGCATCGAGCGCGGCGATAATTGACGGGATGAGGTTAACGTGACCGCTTGTCGCGACAGCTACCCCGCCGAGTCCTTGACGCACTTCTGCACTATTACGTTCCCTTTTGAAGCGCTCAATTTTCTCGGTATGGCTATGCCAAGTCTCGATTTTAGAAGTGGCAACGTCGCGCAGCAGCTTGTCGTCTTTCTCATCCAGCGTGTGGACGTTGACGCCGACGATAGACACGTCGCCTTTCTCGACACTGCGCTGCAATTCTTCCATTGCCTGGTGGAATAGGTCACGGAAAAAGCCACTCGTTGACAGTGCTTCCGGATCACCGATCGCCTCGATTTCGTCAATACGCGTGCGAATTCGTTGTTCGAGTTGGTCGGTCAGCGATTCCAGAAAATAGGAGCCGCCGAGCGGATCAAGAACCTTACCAGCGCCTGATTCGAGCTCCAGGATTTGCTGGGTACGAAGCCCGACGATGTGGGCATCCTTGCTTGGTGTACGGTAGGCTTCATCAAAAGCGGAAATTTCCAGCGCCTGTACGCCCGCGAGTACCATCGACAGCGCTTGAACGGTGCCGCGTATTACATTGTTTATCGGCTGCTGCGCGGTCAGCGACAGGCCGGATGTGTGGCTGGTAATGGCGACCGATATTGACCGCGGATCAGACGTTCCGAATTCATCGCGCATCATTTTCGCGTAAAGGCGGCGCGTCGCGCGAATTTTGGCGATCTCTTCAAAGAAATCCATGCTGCAATTGACAAGGAAAGCAATACGCGGAGCAAAAGAGTCAATGCCAACGCCGCGGGCAACAAGCTTGCGCACGAGGTGTCTCAGCTGGACAAAGCCCAAGGCCATTTCCTCGACCGGGGTGAGGCCGGATTCGCAAAAAAAATAGGTGTCTTCGAGATAGGCGTGAAACTTGGGCATATGCTGCGAACAGTACTCGATCGCGTCGAGCGCAAGACGCACACGAAATTCGACCGGGAGATGCACCGCGTAAGAACAATCCTCGGCATAAAGAGGCCCGTGAAGGATTGAGCCGCGCAGCCGGTCCAGCGGAAAGCCTGCTTCGCGTGCGGCCAAGACCAAACCAGGCAAGGTAAAAAATGCAGGAACCGAACTTGAAATCGAAACCTGTCCCAACGGGAGGTCTTTGAGCAGATCGAGAAAATCCTGTTTCCTACACAAGGAAACGCCCTGCGTGCCGACGGCTTCACGCGCTAGGGGATGATCGGGATCGAGAAGCGACTGGGTCGGCGCGTCGCCAATCACGTCGATCCCCGTTTGGCCATGCTCAAGAAGATACCGAATCTGCTCGTTCGATCTCTCGCCGTCCCCTTCCCCCGACAGCTCGCGTTGAATCCATGTCGTGTGTTTCGGATTCGACAATCGCCCGCGCGTAAACGGAAATTCTCCCGGCCGTTCTCCGCCTCCGCCGTTGGCGGTGTAAGCGCGTTGCAACGGCACTCCGGATCTCGTGGTCATGCTCATGTTGGCGCTCCAAGCCTGGTCCGACGCTTGGACCAGTGCATTGCTTTCAGCGGGCCAGTCCGCCGCTGACTTCCAAAATCTGTCCAGTGACGTAATCGGATTCCGGAATACAGAAGAGCATGATACCGCCGGCGGCTTCATCGGCGGTGCCAGCGCGGCCGAAGGCTGTGCGCTCCTTAATCGCCTCGATCATCGGGCGAGTGAGCCCGACACGTCGGGCCACGTCGTCGATCGTTACGACCGTTTCTCCACGTATTTCCTGCGTCAGGCGCGTCTCGATGTAGCCGAAAGCGACGCAATTGACGTTGATAGAAAGCGGGCCCCATTCCTTCGCCAGCGAGCGGGTAAGCCCATGCAGACCCGCCTTGGCGGCCGCGTAGTTTGCCTGACCGGCTGCCCCGCCAGTCGCAGACACCGACGAGACATTCACTATTTTGCGGTGAACGACCGTGCCGTTTTTGCGCTCTTCGGCCACGCGAGCGTCTAAAAAAGTTCGCAGCTCCCGGAGAATGCGAAACGGCGCTTTGAGATGTACGTCCTGAATTGCATCCCATTGTTCATCGGCGATCTTATGCAGCGGAGCGTTCCAAATGTAGCCGGCATTGTTGACTCACGATATGGATGTCGCCGAACTGCTCCAGGGCAGCGCCGATGAAGCCGCGCGGAAAGTCAGCGTTGGCGACATTACCAGGATAGGCAACAGCGACGCCGCCCGCCTCCTTAATCGCGCGCGCGGCTGACTCCGCTTCCGCAGCATCGAGGTCATTGACCAGCACGCGCGCGCCTTCCGCAGCCAGTCTACGAACCAGGCTCAGGCCAATCCCGCGCCCTGCCCCGGTCACAAGCGCAACCTTTCCGCTGAGCCGACTCATGCTTCATCCCTTACCGCACAACTTCGGCTTCCGCGCATCGATAAGAGATTAGCCACCGAGAGGCCAGCGAGCCGGACCTAGGAAAGAAGATGTAGCGCCAGTTTGTAAAACTGGCGCACCGCACAAAAAAGCGCAACACCATTATCCTCCCCACCGACAGTAGCGGCTGAGCATTCGTTTTTGTTGAAATTGTATCGTACGTTCCATTTTCAGTCAAATGGCGAAGATTTTGCGAAGACCCGTGATCAAGCGCCGCCTGCGCCCGCGCCCTCTTCGACCGCCGGCGGACCTTCTTGCCCGCGGGGTCGAGCATTCCGCGAATGCCACCGGCGATGAACTCCTTCATCATCGGTCCAAGCAGGGTCAGATCGCCCGAGGAAAATGCCCGCTCCGGAAACGTCTCGATGCGACCGGTTTCTGCGATCACCATAATATAAGGACCTATCAGCATGAGGGCGGCCGCCTGAACTTTGGCCGCTGGGGCGAACGGGTAAAGCTCGTTCAGGCCTGCCATCAACTGACGCGCCGGTTCATTGAAGAACTCGGCAATTTGCGGCGCTGCAAAACCGCTGAATGTCACCTGCCCTATCAGGGAAAAGAAGTTCTTCCAGCCGACATCGCCGCCTTGGCTCAGCTCGAGCGGCGGATCGGCATACGCGGCAACAAGCGCCAGAAGCTTCAGGTCTCGATTCATCTTCAAAGCACGAGCCGCTTTGATCCGTTCAAGACGCATCCGTGACAAAGGCTCGGCGCGGCGCCGCAACACCTCGTAATAGAGGTTCTGCTTGCTGCCGAAATAGTAACTCACGTTGGCGACGCGCATTTTTGCCAGCGACGTCACATCGCGGATAGAAACGGCCGCGTAGCCCCACCGCGCAAACAAATACTCAGCCGTATCCAGCAATTTTTTCTGGACGGCCGCCGATTTCTTGTAGCGGACGGGAGGCGCCGTGATGGGACCGACAATCTCACCGCCGACCTTGAACCGTGAGTTGACGAGGTTCAAAGACGGCCGCTTCCTTTTGCGCGAACGTTGCATCTGCGATTGCACTCTTTGGGAAGGCCTGCTTGCGTTCGAGTCGTCCCGATCGTCTATTTAACGCTCTCGACGCTGATGCAAAGTCGGCGTCGAGAATAGCGCCTGTGGTCAAGCCCTACGACAATTCTATAATTTGGAACAGTCAATCCAAATTACTCTTGGAGCCACCGATCCAATGTGCTAACGATAAACGCAAAGTGGCGTTAGACCCCCCGCGGAAATGGGAGACTGGCGCGAGCGGGACGAAACCGGCCTCTTCGATCGGAATCCGATGGGAATGCTCGCGCCCGGTCGCCCGAAGGCGCTCGCTCTAACGCGGTCTCCTTTGTCTTTAGAAGCCGCGTCGGAAGCTTTCGCTGGTGAATTTTGCTTCGTGGGATGCTCGGAGTATAATTGTAAAAATAAAGAAAGCCGAGAAAATCTAGGCTTATCGCTGACAAGGGAGGAACAAGATCATGACCCGAAGACATTCGTGGGCAGCAATGGCGGTGTCGTTGACTGCTATCGCCGTTTGGGGCCTGCAGGGCTCCGCGTTCGCGCAGGAAGAAGGCGGCACCAAAACCGCACATGAATTGCGCGCCGACTATGACAAGGACCTGAAGGGCAAGACAATCGCGTTCCTGCCGATCGCTACCGGTGTGCCGCTCATGGACGAGTGGGGACGCGTCATCAAGACCGAAGCCGAGTGGCGCGGCATGAAGTTCATCGTGCGTGATCCGGCTCTCAATCCGGCCGCCATGCAGCAAGCGCTGACCGCTTTGATTGACGAGAAGCCCGACGTGATTGTCGTGCAGAACCCGAGCGTCACGCTGCTCATGAAGGAGCTAAAACGAGCCGAGGCGCAAGGCATTCACGTCGTACAGATGAACATGTCGTCTAATTACAAATCGGACGCGTTCGTTGGGGCCGACTGGTACGAGGTCGGAAAGATGCTGGCTGAGGACGTCGTGAAAGCCTGCGGTACTGGCAGCGGAACTTCGGGCGAAGTGCAAATCGTGCAAGGCGAGTTGACGGCGGCGGCGAGCGTGGATCAGATCGCCGGCATCATGGACGTGCTCAACAAAGACAAAGCCATCAAGGTTGTGTCCAACCAGGCGGCGTTGTGGGATGCCAACAAGGCACTCGACATCACCGCGACGGTGATCCAACAGCACCCCAATCTGTGCGCCAGTATCGGCTTTTGGGGCATCATGCAGTCGGGCGCAGCGCAGGCTATTCGCAACGCCAACAAGATCGGCCAGGTGAAGGTCTACGCCTCCGGTGAAGGATCGCAGTTGGATTGCGATCAGGTTGCGCAAGGGAATTTCTACAAGTTCCTGAGCTACACCGCGACCGAGCAAGGCCACGACGCCTTTGTCGCCGCTGAAACACTGCTGCAAGGCAGCGACAAGCCCGGCACCAAACATCGCGAGTTCTACACTCGGCCAGTGTGGCTCGATAAGAACAACGCCAGCGGCGCGAACTGTTACCCGGTTCCGAAGCCGCCGACGTCGACGGCATCGAACTAACCGTAGGCGCGGGTCAACCGCTTGACCTGAATCGACGCTCCCGCCGCGGTCAGCGGGAGCGGATTTATTCCGCGGAGCAGGCCGATGTCGACAACCGCCCTGCAGGCGCCCAATCGCCGGCCGTTGCGGCTGCTATCTTCGTGGTCGCCACGTCTGTTCTTGTCCGAACTGTTATTGAAGCAATGGTTTGAGCCGGTCATTCCGTTCACGGTAATGATCGCACTCTTGGTGTACTTCTCACTCACGATCAAGGATTACGGCACGATCGCCAATGCGCTGTCGCTCATGCGACTGTTCGCCGAATTCGGCTTTGTCGCGCTCGGCATGGCGTTCAGCCTCATCTCAGGCGGCATTGATCTCAGTGTCGGCGCGACCTTCGCGCTGTGCAATTTCGCGGCGTTGTTTTTTCTGTTCGTCCTCGGCTTTCCTGCCTGGCTTGTTGTTCTGGCGACGCTGGCGACCGGCGCGATTGTCGGTGCGGGCAACGGCCTCTTGATCGGCTACCTCAAAGCGCGGCCGTTCCTCACTACGCTCGTAACGCTGATTATTCTGCGCGCCAGCGTCAACTTGTTGAACGAGCGCTTCGCTACCGTCTTCGCGACCAATTCGGTTGACAGCGACGCTTGGGACTTTCTCGGCGAAGGCAGCATCCTTGGCGTACCGGTCAACGCCGCTACGCTGATCGTAGTCCTTCTTGTCGGGCATATTTTTCTGAGCCGCTCCCGCTACGGCTGGCATCTCACCGCGATCGGCGCCAGCCGCAAAGCGGCGCGCCACGCTGGAATTCGCGTTGAGCGCATGTTGCTCGCGACCTACATGCTCTCTGGCTTGTTATGCGCCGCCAGCGGAATCTTCTACGCCACCCGCCAGGGCAGCACGGATTCGACCACCGGCGTCGGCTGGGAATTTCAGGCACTGACCGCGGTCATTATCGGTGGCGCGTCGGTCGCCGGCGGGCGTGGCACGGTATGGCGGGCGATGATCGGCGCCATCATCATCTTTGTCATGACCAACGGTCTCGTTCGCATCGGTATTCCCGGCTACATCACGTCTGCCATCACCGGCGTCATTCTTCTGGTCGCAATCGGCATCGACGTCAAATGGGCGAAGAACCGCGGCAAGGTTATTCAGAAGATTTATGTCAATCCGGCGGTGCTGCCGCTTTCACCAGCGTCATTGATAACACGCGGCAGCGGTTCGCCGTACGCGCAGAATGACCGTTTGGTCGGAGCGGAAGCCATCGGTCTCGATCAAGTCGAAGGCCCCGAGGACGTTATCTTGGATCGGCATGATCGGCTGTACGGCTCGACCCGCGACGGAAATATTATCCGCTTTTCCGGCGAGCGTTTTGAAAGGCGGGAGGTGTTTGCCCATATCGGCGGCCGTCCGTACGGCATGCAATTCGACAGGGACGAAAATCTGATCGTCTGCGTCGGGGGCATGGGCGTGTACGGCGTGAAGCCTAGCGGCGAAGTGTTCAAGATCACCGACGAGACCGGCCGAACCTGGACCAAGCTCAACGACAACTCGCGCGTGCGGATGGCCGACGATCTCGACATTACGCCGGACGGCAAGATTTATTTCAGCGACTGCACGACGCGCTACGAGGCGTCCAACTATCCGCTCGAGATTGTCGAAGGCCGGCCCAACGGGCGTGTGCTGTGTTACGATCCGGCTACCGGAAAAACGCAAAAAGTCATCAAGAGCTTTTACTTTCCTAACGGCATCTGCGTCACCCATGATGCACGCTCGGTGCTGATCGCTTCAACGACCGACTGCCGCATCTATCGCCATTGGCTTGCCGGTCCGCGTGTTGGCGCGACGGAAATCATGATCGACGAGGTGCCGGGACATCCCGACAACATCAACCGCGCCTCGGACGGCAACTACTGGCTGGCGCTTGTCGGCATCCGCACGCCGTCGTTCGATCTCTCGATGCGTAAGGCCGCGTTTCGGCGACGGATGGCCAAACAAGTGCCACTGGATGAATGGCTCGGACCAAATCTGAATTACGGCTGCGTCGTCAAGTTTGACGAAGCCGGTAACGTCCTTGAGTTGTATTGGGATCCGACCGGCATCTCGCACGCATCAGTGAGCTCGATACGCGAGCACAAGGGCTACCTCTATTTGGGCGGACTCGAAAATAATCGGATCGGGCGTATCCGGCTCGAGAGCGCCGACCCGACCTGGACCAGCTACGAGGCGTATTGGGGCAACAAGCGGCGGATGTGACGCGATGAGCTTTCTCACATACCTGCGTCGCGACCTTGAGCAGGTTTTGTTCAAGGACCGTGACCCGCACGCGATCCCGTCGATGGACGGAGCATTTAGTCCGAATGATCGGCTCGATCGCGCGACACCAATTGGCGACCCCCTCATCGGGGCCGATGCGGTTGCCGAGGCGCCCGATGGCGCAATCTGCGTTTCGGCAGGCAACAAGATCTGGCGGCTCAGCGGCGGTGGCTATCAAGATCGCACCGTGTTGGCGGAATTCGACAGTAGCGTCGGCGCACTGACGTTCGATCCTGAAGGTCGCCTGCTGGCTTGCACCGCGCGCGGGTTGGCGGTCTTGGACGGCGCCGGGAGGACGATCAAGTTGGTTACGGAGGCTGAAGGCGAGCCGCTGCACTGCCTCACCGCCATAGCATCGGCGCCGGACGGCACGATCTTCGTCAGCGATGGCAGCACACGTCATGGCGCGGAAGATTGGCGCGTCGATTTGATGGAGGGCAACAAGCTCGGGCGCATCGTCGCCTGTGGACCGGCGCTCACCGATGCCTGCTTACTGCTGCGCAGCCTGAGTTATCCGGCTGGCTTGGCGGTGGCCGATGGCTACGTCTGGTTCACCGAGAGCTTTGCGCATCAATTAAGCCGCGTGCCGATCACGGGACGCGCCACCACTGCGGCGCCGCAGATCGTAATCCGCAACATGCCGGGCTATCCGTCGCGGCTCGCTCGCAGCGGCGACGGCAGCTTCTGGCTCAGTCTCTTTGCCGTACGCACGCACTTGGTGGAATTCGTCTTGCGCGAAGACGATTTCCGCTACGAGATGATGCGAACCATCCCACAGGCCTATTGGATTGCACCCGCGCTCTCGAGCGGAAATGATTGCCTCGAGCCCCTGCAAGTGGGCGGTCTCCGGGCACTCGGCATCGAGAAACCGTGGGCGCCGCCACGATCGTACGGACTGGCAGCTCGGCTCGATGGCGACGGCGAGGTGGTCGAAACGTTACACAGCCGCGTCGGCGGCCGCTATCACGGTGTCACTGCGGCGATCGAAACAGCTCAAGGGTTTGTCATCATCTCCAAAGGCAGTGGGCGCGTGCTCCTTTATCGAGCGGAGACCCCACAGTGAACAAGATCGCCGTTTTGAAATCTTCCTCCGCACTCGATACTCCGCTGACCTCGCGGCAGCGAGTACTGAGTATCAGCGGCGGCAGCAAAATCTACGGCGGGGTCCACGCAATCGAAGGCATCGATTTCGACCTCTACTCTGGCGAAGTGCACGCGCTCGTCGGCGAGAACGGCGCCGGAAAGTCGACGCTGTGTAAGGCAATCGCCGGCGCGATCCGGCTGACATCAGGCATCTATTGCGTCGACGGCAAACACGTTGACTTCCATTCGCCGCGTGACGCGCTGACCGCCGGCATCTGCATGGTCTATCAGGAAACGAGTCTGGTCCCGACCATGACCGCCGCGCAGAACATTGAGCTCGGCAATGAACGGCTGCTGACACGCTTTCGCACCCTCAACATCCAGGCGCAGCAGCTTCTGCAGTCGCTCAATTTCCACGTCGACCCGGCGACACCGGTGGCGCTTTTGGGAACCGCCAAGCGGCAAATGGTGGAGATCGCCCGCGCCATCTACAATAAGGCCCGCATCATTATTTTCGACGAACCGACCGCCAGTCTCACGCCCGAGGAGATCGTGCACTTCTTCAACCTCGTGCGCGACCTGCGGGCACGGGGCGTCGCTATCATCTACATCTCCCATGCGCTCGAGGAATCGCTGAAGATTTCTGACCGCATCACAGTGTTGCGCGACGGCAAGCTCGTCGTCACTGCCAAGACGCTGGAGATGACGCGCGAGAAGCTCGTCCGTTACATGGTCGGCCGCGACATTACGCAAACCTACTATGCGCGCGAACCGAGCAAAAAGGAACGGCATCACCGCGCTGAAAAAGTGCTGGTCGTCGAGAATGTGACGATGGGCGCGGTGGTAAAGAACATGTCATTGTCGGTCTATGCCGGCGAGGTCGTGGGCATCGCCGGCTTGATCGGATCAGGACGCACCGAAATCGCCAAGATCATTTTCGGCGCGCTGAAGCGCAATCTAATCAACGGCGGCATGATCTATTTGCGCGGCAAGCCGATCCGCTACCGCGTGCCCAAGCAAGCGATCAATGACGGGATCGGTTACATCACGGAAGATCGCAAGCTAAGTGGTTTTTTCGAGACGATGCGGATCGATGACAACATCTATCTCAGCAAACTGGCGACGAAGTCGGGCTTTAGTTTCCTGCTGTCACGCATCAAGCGCAACCAACTGGCAAACTATTGGGTCGAGCGATTGAAAATTTCCGCGCTGCAACGAAAGGCTCGTATCGTAGAGCTGTCCGGCGGCAACCAGCAGAAAGTCGTGATTGCGAAATCGCTGGCGCAAGATCCTACAATCATCATTTTCGACGAACCCACGCGTGGCGTTGACGTCGGCACAATTCCTGAAATTCACGGTCAGATCCGCCGGCTGGCCGACGAAGGCAAAGCCGTCGTGGTGATTTCCTCGTATTTGCCGGAAATTCTTGCCGTGTCAGATCGCATTCTGGTGGCACGGTTGGGCCGCATCGTTGCAGAGTTCGACGGTGCTACGGCGACTGAAGATAAAATCATGTATGCCGCGATCCACTGAGACCGGGGCGAGCGGAGCGGACGGAGTGCGGAGAGGTAAAGTCACATGGCGATGATCACGACCGCCGCACCCAGCAAAGCATCGCCCTGGCACGGTTTGAGCAAGCTCAGCCAGGAGCAAGTCGTCGGCATTATCACCATGCTGCTTCTGATTGTTTTCGCACTGGCCTTGCCCGGCTTTGCCACCACGCAAAACATTCTCGGACTCATCCGGAGCATATCTATTCTCGGGATCCTGGGGCTGGGAATGGGGCTCGTCGTCATCAGCCGCGGCATCGACCTGAGCGAAATCGCACTAATGGCCTGCCCTTGGGCAATTGGGCTCATTGCCATCCAGCATGGGCTTCCGTCATTTTGGGCGGCCGTGCTTGCCTTGGCCATCGCAGTTGGCATCGGTGCTCTCAATGGCGTGATGGTCGCATTCGTCGAGGCTCCGGCGCTGTTCGTCACGCTGGCCACTACATTGGCCATCTACGGCGCAGCATACTGGATTGCGCCCGTCTACGTTGTGTACGCGAATCACGCCGCGCCTGAACTGCTGTTCTTCGGGCACGCCAGCATCTTCGGCATACCCATGCCGATCTTCGTATTCGCCGTTGCTGCGCTTGTCATGCACGGATTCCTGTCGCGCACTTCGATTGGCCGCTTTATCTACGCACAGGGCGATAATCCCGAGGCGGCGCGGTTATCGGGCATCGCGCTTCGTCCGCAAATCGTGCTCGAGCACGTGCTGGTGGCGGTCTTCGCTTGGCTGGCAGGGCTGGTCTGGATTGGTCAGACCGGCAGCATGCAGACAAACATCGTCATCATCGGCACTCAGATTTTCGACGTTATTCTGGTGGTGGTGCTCGGTGGTATCAGCCTCGTAGGCGGGCGCGGCGGCGTTTTCAGCGTCGTGGTCGGCTGTGCGCTGATCGGTACGCTGCTAAATGCCTTCACTATCATGGACGTGAACAGCGAGGTGCAGAATATCATCCGAGGCGTGGTGTTGCTCGCGGCCATTATTGTCGACAATTGGCTACATCCGCGCGATGAAGAAACCGCCCGTCAGGGCGATTAGTCCGCCCAGATTTCATGATCGCAGCATGGCCGTACGGCGCCGGTGCTGCGACCGTCCGTGCCCCTATTGTGGGCCCGATGAAATCGGGCCCATAAGCAACTTTCGCCTTCAAAAGTGGACAACGAAAACATCTGGAAATGCGATACATCGGGCGGCATCTAAACGAACGGGAAAGCAATTACCTTGTCGCCTACTCTCTACACTGACGCCGCGCTGAAACAGCACATCATTGGTCCATTCTGATAAGAGTCTCTCCTTGGCGAAATAGTTTGGGGCGGAAACCGCGTAATTGGGAGGAGCGCAGAATGCCGGGCTTACATTTGCTCGATCGCGTTATCGGCAACGAATATTCGAGCTTCGCGACAGACGCCGAGGTGCGCGCCTTCGAACAAGTTCCTTACGCAGATCGCATCGCTGCAGAGAGCACCTATGACGCCATCAGGTTAGGTGCGGCCCACAAACCCGATGCGCCCGCGATCCAGTACCTGCCAAATGCAGACCCGGCCGACACACCGATCATCATTACCCACAGCGGTTTCGTCGCGCGCGTGACGCAAGCTGCCAACATGTTTTACGCCCTCGGCGTCGGTAGCGACGATGTGGTGAGTTTTTTGCTTCCGCTGCTGCCCGAGGCCTTTATTACACTTTTCGGCGCCGAGGCTGCCGGCATCGCCAATCCCGTCAATCCGCTGCTGGAGCCATATCAGATCACGGAGATTTTGGAAGCCGCGCGCACCAGCGTGCTGGTCGCGCTCGGCCCCATGCCCGGCACCGACATCTGGCAAAAAGTTGAGCAGGTACGCGGGTCCTTGAAGCACCTGAAGGCGATCGTGCAGGTCCACGGTCCCGGCGATCCGGCGAACAAAATCTATTCGTTCGGCAATCTCATCGGCGCGCAGCCATCCGACAAGCTTGTCAGCGGCAGGAAAATTTCCGGTGATCAGACTGCAGCTTACTTCCACACCGGCGGCACCACGGGCACGCCGAAGCTTGTCCGTCACACCCACGCCAATCAGGTCTATCAGGCGTGGGCCATGAATTTGCTGCTCAAAACGAAACCTGGCGCCAATCTACTCTTCGGTATGCCGCTGTTCCACGTCGGCGGCTCGCTCACTCAAGCACTGACGACGCTCTCAGGCGGCAACTGCCTTGTCGTCCTGTCGGCTGCTGGATGGCGCAATCCCGCCAGCATCAAGAATATCTGGCGCCTGGTCGAACGGTTCAAACCCGAGACGCTATCGAGCGTCCCAACAGTGCTGGCGGGAGCGTTTGCCATCCCGCGCGGCAGTGCCGACATATCGAGCCTGCGATACGCAGCCGGCGGCGGGTCGGCGATTCCCGTGGCTGTTGGCAAGGCGATCCAGGACAAATTTGGGCTCAAGGTTCTCGAGGTCTACGGCATGACCGAGACTTCGAGCGTACACACGATGGCCTATCCGGATCGTCCCATCCGCCTTGGTTCTGTCGGCCTACCTGTGCCTTACGCCCGCGTTCGTGTCGTCAAGCTCGACGCCGACGGGCGGCTTGAGCGCGACTGCGCGGTAGACGAGATCGGCGTCGTGATCATGGCTGGGCCGGGAGTCTTCTCTGGTTACCTCAGCGAGGTGCACAACAGGAGCGCGTTCGTTGACGGCGATTGGGTCAATTCCGGGGATCTTGGCCGTCTCGACAAAGACGGCTTTCTCTGGATCACCGGCCGCGCCAAGGATCTGGTGATCCGCGGCGGCCATAACATCGATCCTGCTCCGGTCGAGGAAATCTTGTTTCAGCATCCCGCCGTCGGCCTTGCCGCTGTCGTCGGCCAGCCCGATGCCTATGCCGGCGAATTGCCGGTCGGCTACGTGCAATTGAAGCCAGGGGCGACAGTCGCGGCGGGCGAACTCGAGGCCTGGGTCCGTGAGCGCACGCCCGAGCGCGCGGCGGTCCCTGTTCAGATTTTCCAGATTGATCCAATGCCGCTCACTGGCGTCGGCAAGGTATTCAAGCCTCAGCTTCGATGGGATGCAGCCACACGAGCACTCACCAAGATTCTTGCGCCGCTCACGGAAACAGGAATCGCCTGTAGCGTTCACGTCGGCCCCCACAGCAGTCACGGCAGCTTAGCCACGGTTACCATCGTCCATGTAGCGGAGCACAAGCGCGACGCCGTCGCTAAAGAGGTGCAGACGATGTTTGCCCCTTTCGTGTTACGTCATGAGATTGTTTTTACATAGGGGACGGCACTTCTCCCGCCGCTTGGGTGATGTCATTCGTCGGGGAGAGAAACCGGCCGCTACGCCGACATGCACAACTTGAGCCGCTAGGCTCAGTCGCCTGGAACTACAGTTTTCGGATCGAGCCCAAGGATGTAACGGCGCAACTGGATCAACTTGGGCAGCGACATGAGACCGCGCAGGTTCATCACGCCGAGTGAAGGTGGCGGCAGCCCAATCCAGCATCCGCATCCGCCCTGTCTCGTTCAGTCCTACAAGCTCAGCGACGACCGTCACGGGAAGGTGGGATGCGAATTGGTGCGAACGTCTCCGCTGTCGCAAGTTCTTCGACCTTGCGCTGCGCCTCCTCTTCCAGTCGGCTATTTCCTTGAGCGGTGCGGGCATAACGGGTCGGATAAGAACGCCGCGGCGGTCGTGAATTTCGCCGTTACTCGTCAGCGTGATTGGCGCTTGCTGTCGGTTTCACGAGGTGGTTGGCGGCGACACCCTTGCCGCTCACGAGAACCTTGGCGGCCCGTAACGCGATACGCAAATCGTCGAAACGGGAGAACGCCACATCCCGCGCTTTGGCATCCAGATGGCAGGACCAAGGTCTCTCAGGCGCCGGTAGGCGGGGTAAGGGTCCCGCAAAGTTCTTGTCAAATAGAGATCACCTTCGAAAATTGGCGCGACGGAGCGCATTCCCAAGTCTTCCTCCAGTTTGGATCGCGTCCGGGTTAGTGTTTTAAAAACGATGATCCCGACGTGATCTCCGGCGGGTTGGTCGGATCAGCTTGATCAATTGCATCGAGCAGCGGGGCGATACGGCGCCTGCGTATTATTGTGCAAAACGAGCTCGGCGGCAGTCCGGCAGGTGGTTTCTTCCCGCTGATTGATACTCACCGATACGGAGCGCTCTCACGCCGGTCGCGCTGCGACCGGTTGTCGCTTGGCAATCTCCTCAGCGAGCAGTTCCTTCTTCGATAACTTTCCAACCGCTGTCTTCGGCAGGCTTGTGCGAATTTCCATTTCAGTGGGCATTTCGTATTTCGCTAGCTTGTCGGCCAGGAATACCTTTAGTTCATCCATCCCAAAGGGGGCATGCCCAGGCTTGAGTGCAATGAAGGCCTTGGCCGATTGCCCACGATAAGCATCAGGTATTCCGATGACTGTAACCTCGGACACGCTTGGGTGCTCTTGGACCGCCTCTTCTATGTTGCGCGGGAACACGTTGAAGCCACCGGACAGGATCATGTCCTTCTTGCGATCGACGAGAGTGACGAAACCGTCCTGGTCAAGGAAACCGATATCGCCAGTGTGAAAGCGTCCGCCGCGAAAGGCCTCTTCGGTTGCTTCCGGCTTTTTCCAGTAGCCCTTCATCACTTGCGGGCCGCGGAAGCAGATTTCGCCCTTCTCGCCCACCGGCAGCACCCTAGTCCCGGTTTCCAGGTCGACCACTTCCAAAATCGTACGCGGGGGCGGCAGCCCGACACTGCCTCGCCTCGTCGGTCCGTCCCTCACCTGCAACGTGCCCAAGGGCGCGGTTTCGGTGAGGCCGTAACCTTCTCTCGGGGAGTGCCCAGTGAGCGCTTCGAACCTTTGCAGCACGTCCATCGGCAGCGGTGCGCCGCCGGAGACCCACAACGAAACCGAAGAGAGGTCGAACTCTTTCACGTTGGGATGATTGATCAACGCGGTGTACATGGTCGGCACCGCTGGAAAGACCGTAATCTTCTTGCGGGCGATGTCTGCGAGCACCCGATCCGGATCGAATCTGATGTGCAGAACTACCTGCGAGCCAGTGGTGACCGCGAGCAGCATGACAAAGGTCAAACCGAAAATATGGAACAGCGGCAGCACCGCAAGCTCCTTTTCCGGCTCTTCGTCCGGGCCAAGTCCGTTCCAATGAGAGTAGACGCCGAGCACTGCGCAGAAATTAGCGTGCGTGAGCATGGCCCCCTTTGGCTCACCGGTCGTGCCTCCGGTGTATTGCAGCACCGCGACCTCATCCTCGATCGGGCCGTGCGGGTGGCGTCTGAACGCGCCGTCGTTGGCGATGAGCATGGCGAAATCGACCTCGCGGCCGGCTCCGCCGACCCGCTCCGCCGTTGGCCCGAACGCCGCCGCAACCGGAGCCGGGAGGAAGTCCGCGATACTGCACACAACCAACGTCTCGAACTTGCCAGTGCCCTTCAACGCGGCAATCTGCGGATAGAGCATCGGCAATTCGAGCGTAATCATCACCCGGGTTTCGGCATCCTCGATCTGGTATTTGAGTTCCCGCGGTGCGGCGAGCGGGCTGAAATTGACGACACGCCCGCCTGCCATGAGCACCGCGAAGAAGCAGATCACGAAATGCGGCGTGTTTGGCAGGTGCAAACCAACGTGCACACCGGGGCCGACGCCGAACGCTTGCAAGCCTTTAGCGGATCGGGCCGCGAGGTCGCGTAACTCGCGAAAGGTGAAGGTGCGATCGTAGAAGTCGATAGCTGTCCGTTCGGGCCATTTGCCCGCCGCGGTTTCCAGCAGACTTTCGAGCGGTATCGCCGGCGGCAGTGGCGCGTCCCAGGACACCCCCTGCGGATAGGATTTCTCCCAAATATGACCCATCGTGTATCCTCCCTGGGGGACATTGCCGACCCGACGACATGCGCATGCGACGGCCCGTTGTTGGCTCTCAACTCATCATGGCGTGAGGAGCGCCCGCCCGTGCAGCCCTTTCTGACGTGATCAAAAGCATCATCAGCCTCCCGGAGCGGCTTGCAGATAGCGATGGGAAGGCTACCGCGGGTCATGTCGAGATCCCAAAAATCGTGTCCGTCGATGCTGGCCGGTTCCACGCGAGAAATGGCACGGTTCCGCCACGTGATGCCTTTCAACCGATACCCAAATAAGGAACGAGACGGACGCAGCGACGTGAAGCTCAGATTCGCGGTGCTCATGGCATCGTCCAATCCCCCGGGTGATAGGCCTTGAAAATTATCCCAGCCCTGCGTGTCGGATCTGACGAAGATCATATTTGTTGTAACGGCGCTGTAACAGTTGTAACGGCACCTAGCCTTTCGCCGCGTCTTCATCTCCGGTCTGAAGCGCGGCTTCGGCATCATCAAGCGCGACCTGCGCCGCACTCGGCCATCAAAGCCGTCATTGGCCACATGAAACTGATGAGCACCTCGGCCATCGCTACCTCATGGGCCGCGAGGGCGACGCCGCCAACGTCATCCTCACCGCCGTTGGACCGCAACTTCCGCCTCGTTCTCGCTTGGCTCAGCAGTCTGCTGCGCTCCATCCTGCTAACCCTATGCCGAGCCATCACCGACGCCGGTCGACGCGGCCGGCAATCCGAACATCAAGCAGCAGCTTCTAGAACCACCTCGACGGCAGATGAGACCTTCTGCCCGGCAAGGCCACCGCAGGGCAGCGTCGCGATCGAACTTCTAACGAGTTCGAGTGCTCCCACCGCTCGCGTAAGGCGGAGACGACGAACAGTAACTGAAAATTCCCTTGTACCAACCTCCCCCCACAGCTCTTGCTCTCCATCAACGGGGCGACGGTAGAATTTGCGTGCCTGATCAGACACTTCGCAACGGTCTTTCGCGCGGGCCTGTGCGGGCAATAGCGAAATTTGGCCGCACAGTCACGCCTGCCCAGCGCCACGGACGCCGAGACGCACGCCAAGACATACGCCAAGACCGGGACAGCCGGCACCAAAGAAAAGCCCCAAGCGCTGGGGGCGATCGCGCCTGGGGCTCACGCACGCGGCATCGGTCACCGCAGCGCTAATCGTCTCGGCAGGCGCCGGCGGCTTCGGTCACGCAAACTCCGCACTCGCCGCAGCTAAAGGTCCGCAAGTCGCAGCCATCACCGGTTGTCGGCGTGACGCGCGCGAGGTGCATCGAGCGTCCGCAGTTCCGGCAGGCCGGTCGAAAGTGGCCGCCAACCGGCCGCATCATCTCTCGCATTGCCAACATCGGACACCCGGTGTTTATCAAACGAACGCTTGAAATTCAAACGAATGTTTGAGACACCGCCGTGCCGAAAACAAGGAATTTTTGTGATTTGTGTGCGCCCGATCCACTATTCCACAGGGTCTTTGGCGCGGAAAACCTAGGCGAAGCGAAATTTGGCCGACCGGTCACTCCGTGGGTTTATCAACAGTGCTATGACCCTTGTTATGATCCGGGATATCCGCCAAGGCCTGGGAAATCCCGTTGCAACTCGGTCCGGCATTACAGAAAGCCGAATGATCGCGGGAACTGCCGCTGTTCTGATCATGCTTGCCGGTTGCATCTCTATTGGGCAGCCGGGGTAAAGCGGAGCGCCACGGTTATTGCCACGGTCAATTAAATGAACGACAAGGAAAAGGCCGCGCTCGGATCGATCGCCGCGTCCGCAGGGCTCACCGCGGCGAAGGCGATTGTCGGTTTGCTCTCCGGCTCGCTGGCGATCCTGTCGGAAGCAGCCCATTCGTTGCTCGACCTCGCCGCAACCATACTGACCTATGTCGCCGTCCGCGTTTCCGGCAAACCGGCCGATGCCGAGCACCAGTATGGCCACGGCAAGGTCGAGAGCGTGGCCGCGCTTGCAGAAACGGCGCTCCTGTTTCTCCTGGCGGCGGGCGTGGCCTTCGAGGCGGCGCAGCGCCTCCTCGGCGAGCGGGTTTATTCGGTCGAAGCGACGGCGGCAGCCTTTGCCGTCATCGCCATATCGATCGTCGTCGATTTTTTTCGCGCACGCACGCTCGGCCGCGTCGCCGGAAAAACGTCCAGCCAAGCGCTGGAAGCCGACGCGCTGCATTTCAGTTCCGACATGTGGTCGTCGATCGCGGTTATGGTCGGGCTCGGCGGCGTCGCGCTGGGCTATTCGTGGGCCGATGCCGCGGCGGCACTCGTGGTCGCGGTGTTCATCTGCATCGCCGGATGGCGGCTCGGCCAGCGCACCATCGACACGTTGACCGACGCGGCGCCGGCCGGCGTAAGCGAGCGCGTGGCTGCGATCGCACGGCTCGTGCCCGGCGTGGTTGCCGTAGAGCGCGTGCGTGCGCGCCCCGCGGGGGCAGCGCTGTTCGTCGAGCTCGCCGTCGGCGTGAGCCGCACGCTGCCGCTCGAACGCGTTGCCGCCATCAAGGCGCGACTGACGCGCGCCATCCGCGACACGCTCCCCGACGCCGAAGTCACCATCACCACCGAGCCGCGCGCGCTCGACGACGAGACGATCCGCGAACGCGTCATGCTGATTGCGCGCAACGGCGGTCTTGCCGTTCATCACATCGCCGTCCAGGCCCTCGCCGATCGCTTATCGGTGTCGGCCGATCTCGAGGTGGAAGGCACGTTGCCGCTTTCGGCCGCGCACGACACCGCAAGCCGGCTCGAGGGGGCGATCCGCGAGGAGCTTGGCCCGGACGTCGAAGTCGAGACGCATATCGAGCCGCTGCCGGCGGTACTCCTCTCCGGCCGTGACGCCTCGGCCGCCCGCGTCGCGGAAATCGGCGCAGCGCTCGCGGCGCTCGCCAGCGGAGAGGTGAGCCTCGGCGACGTGCACGACGTCCGCGTGCGCGAGACCGCCGACGGCGAGATCGTCAATTTCCACTGTGGTGTCGATCCGGCGCTGTCGGTCAGCGCGGTTCACGGTCTGGTCGACGGCATCGAACGCGGATTGCGGCGCCGCTTTCCGACAATCGCGCGCGTTATCAGCCACGCCGAACCGCGGCGAAGCGCATAGCTACTTAGGCATGCAACTTATTCGGTCGGGCAAGACCTCACTGAGCCAGCCGCAGACAATTCATCCTGCGCTTTCAATTCGCCGGTAAAACTTCTACATCAAACGCATGATGCGCACCGAAGAACCTCGCCGCGTTCGCCTGAAGGATTACCGTCCGCCCGATTGGCTCGTCGAAACCGTAGCGCTCGACGTTTCGCTCGATCGCACGGCCACCACGGTGCGCTCGAAGCTCACGCTCAAGCCGAACACGACGGGCACGCCGGCGCCGCTCGTTCTTGACGGCGAGGAACTCAAGCTCCGATCGCTCGCGCTCGACGGCAAGCCGCTGCCGCGCGGGAGCTTTACGGCCACGACCGAGCGGCTCACCATCGCGCAGCCGCCAAACCGGCCGTTCACGCTCGAGATCGAGACCGTCATCGATCCCGAAGCCAATAGCCAGCTGATGGGGCTGTATCGTGCCGGCGCCACCTATTGCACGCAGTGCGAGGCCGAGGGCTTCCGCCGCATCACCTACTTCCTCGACCGGCCGGACGTGATGGCGGTGTACACCACGCGCATCGAAGCCGACAAAAACGAGGCGCCGGTGCTCCTGTCGAACGGCAACCTCATCGAACGAGGCGACGTTCCGGATACCAACAGGCATTTTGCCGTGTGGCACGATCCGTTCAAAAAGCCCTGCTATCTGTTTGCGCTCGTCGGCGGCAACTTGGCGCGCGTCACTGACAGTTTCACCACAATGTCCGGCCGCAAGGTGGCGCTCGCCATCTTTGTCGAGCCTGGCAAGGAAGATCGCTGCGCCTACGCCATGGACAGTCTCAAGCGCGCCATGCGCTGGGATGAAGAAGCGTTCGGGCGCGAATACGATCTCGACATCTTCATGATCGTTGCCGTTTCCGCGTTCAACATGGGCGCCATGGAGAATAAGGGACTCAACGTCTTCAACGACAAATACGTGCTGGCTTCGCCCGCGACCGCCACCGACACCGACTACGCCCACATCGAGGCGGTCATCGCCCACGAATATTTCCACAATTGGACCGGCGACCGCATCACCTGCCGCGATTGGTTTCAGCTCTGCTTGAAGGAAGGCCTCACCGTCTTCCGGGACGAGGAATTTTCGGCCGACCAGCGTTCGCGCGCGGTCGAACGCATCGGCGACGTGCGCGCGCTGCGCTCGCATCAGTTCGTCGAGGATGCCGGCCCGCTGGCCCATCCGGTACGACCGGAGCTCTATCACGAGATCAACAACTTCTACACGACCACGGTCTACGACAAGGGCGGCGAGGTCGTGCGCATGATCAAGATCCTGCTCGGGCCCGATCTGTTTCGCAAGGGCATGGATTTGTATTTCACCCGGCATGACGGCGAGGCGGCGACGGTCGAACAATTCGTACGATGCTTCGCCGACGTCAGCGGCCGCGATTTCTCGCAGTTTATGCTTTGGTACACGCAAGCCGGCACGCCGGAAGTCGTGGTCGCCCCGCACCATGACCCGCGCGCCAAAACCTATCGGCTCGACATTAAGCAGACCGTCCCACCGACACCGGGCCAGCCCGACAAGGCGCCGATGGTTATTCCGCTCGCACTCGGCCTCGTCGGCAAAGACGGCAAGGATCTGCCACTGACACTCGACGGCCGTCCGCTTGAGCGCGGCGTGCTGGAATTGACCGAGCCGAGCCGGAGCTTTGTTTTCACCGGCATTGACGAACCGCCGATCCCTTCGCTCAATCGCGGTTTTTCGGCACCCATCAAACTCACGCTGCCGATCGAACCCAACGATCTTCGTTTCCTCGCTGCACGCGATCGCGATCCGTTCAATCGCTGGCAGGCGGTGCAGACGCTAGCGATGACGCTTTTGACCGAAAACGTCGCGGCTTGGCGCAAGCGAGCGGCGGCGCGCGAAGACGACGGTCTTGTGGCCGCGCTCGGCGCCATCCTCGCGGACGCCGCGCTCGAGCCGGCCTTCATCGCGCTCACGCTGACGCCGCCGAGCGAGCCCGACATCGCCCGCGAGATCGCGCGCGACGTCGATCCCGAGGCGATCTTTGCCGCGCGCCGGCAGCTGCGCGGGACCATCGGCGGCCGGCTCGGCGCCATGCTCACCGCCACGTACCGGCGCATGATTACACCCGGCCCCTATCGGCCCGATGCCGCGAGCGCCGGACGGCGCGCGCTCAAGAACGTCTGTCTCGATCTGTTGGCGGCGACGCAGGACAGCCAGGCGATCGCGCTCACGCTTGCTCAATATGAGAGCGCCGACAATATGACCGACCGCATGGCGGCGCTCGAAATCCTGGCGCTGTACGACCGGCCGGAGCGTGCGCAAGCACTGGAGAATTTCTACCTCCGCTACGCCGACGATCCGCTTATCATCGACAAATGGCTCGCGCTGCAGGCGACCATACCGGAAGCGGCAACGCTCGACCGCGTGCGCGCGCTGACTGCGCATCCGGCCTTCTCCATGGCCAATCCCAACCGCGTGCGCGCGCTCATCGGTTCGTTCGCGCAAGTCAACCACACCCAATTCAACCGGATCGACGGCGCCGGCTACAATTTCGTGGCCGATGTCGTGCTGATGCTGGATGCGAAGAATCCGCAGGTCGCCGCGCGGCTGATGGGCGCATTCCGTTCCTGGCGGGCCCTCGAAGCGACGCGCCGCGCCCGCGCGGAAGCCGCATTGCGCCGCGTCGCGGCGGCGCCGTCGCTCTCGCGCGACGTCCACGACATCGTGGCGCGGACGCTGGCGGAAAGCTGACAATTGCGTTGCTGGCGCATTGACAATGCCGGCGCAAGCGGCGCGCATACCCGGCAATGAGCGAAACACAACCTGCGAAAGCCCGAAAACGGGTCAGGGCGCTCCTTTTGAGCGACCGCATCGACACGTCCAATCTCGAGCACGACGGCGTCGTTTCGACTGCGCCACTTACGTTTAAGTTCGGCGCCGAAGGACTCGTGACGCTGTTCCGCTATGGCGTCGCCGTTATCATGGGGCTCACCGCGGCGGAAGAAGAGCAAATCCTCCGCAATTTGCGGCCCCGCCTGGTCCGCCCTATTGCACAACGCGAAGAGGAATTGGTGCTGATCGAGATCGTCCCCGACAAGGAAGATCAAATCCTGCCGGGCGGACCGATTACGCTGAAGACGCTGACGCCCGACCACTTGATCGTGATCGCCGATGCCTTGTCGAAGAGCGTCGTGCTCGCGCGCGACGAGCGTGAAGTGGCCACCGTTTTCGAACTAACCGAGCCGTTCGCCCGGCAGCTTGCCGAAACCGGCCGCGCCGCCGCCGGCCGACGCACGATTCTCAAGCACATCGGCAATGCGTTGCTGGTGCAGCACCGCGTTTCCGGTGGCGTCGCGGTCGCCGAAAAGCCGGATGTCGTGTGGGATCGTCCCGACCTCGACCGCCTCTATGCGCGGTTGGAAGACGAGTACGAACTGAAAGAGCGCGCGGAGGCCTTGACGCGCAAGCTTTCGGTCATCGCCAAGACCGCGGAGGTTCTTACCGACATCATCGATACTAAGCGATCCTTCCGGCTGGAAATCATCATCGTCGTCTTGATCGCTGTCGAACTCGTCATCGCCGGCTATCAGACCCTGCACTGACGAGGCAAAAAGCGGGACCGGTTTGACTGCCGGGTTGACCGGCCGTTAGCCTGCGGCTTCCGTCACCGGCCAGACAGAGACCGACATGGCTTTCGCAACGCTCGTCTATACGACCGACGGCGCGATCGCGACGATCACGCTTAATCGCCCCGAGTATCTCAACACCATCGTTCCGCCGATGCCCGAAGAGTTCGAAGCGGCTATCCATCTGGCCGTCAAGGACGAGTCCGTCAAAGTCATCATCCTGCGCGGCGCCGGGCGCGCGTTCTGCGCCGGCTATGATTTTGGCGATGGATTCCATGCCTGGGACGGGCACATCACGACCAACGGGGTGTGGGACTCGGGCAAGGACTTCGCATGGTCGACGGCGCATGCATTGGCGCCGACGCAGAAGTTCATGAGCATGTGGCGCGCGCCAAAACCCGTGATCGCTCAAGTGCACGGCTGGTGCGTCGGCGGCGGCAGCGACACAGCTTTGTGCGCCGATATCGTCATCGCCAGCGAAGATGCGCGGATCGGAACGCCGTATTCGCGGATGTGGGGATGCTATCTCAGCGGTATGTGGCTTTATCGCCTTGGGCTGACCAAAGCCAAGGAATACGCGCTCACCGGCAAGCCGCTTTCGGGCCGCGAAGCCGCCGACGTCGGCCTGATCAACCGCGCCGTGCCGTTTGAACGGCTCGAGGAGACTGTGCGCCAGACCGCGCGGCAGCTGGCGTCGATTCCGCTGTCGCAGCTGGCAGCGATGAAGCTCGTCGTGAACCACGCTTACGAGACGATGGGGCTGAGCGCGACGCAGACGCTGGGACCGATTTTGGATGGGCTGATGCGAAACACACCCGACGCAATCGATTTCATTCGCTTGGCCGAACGCGAGGGCGTGCGATCGGTCGTCGCCAAGCGCGATGGACCGTTCGGCGATTACAGTCAGGCCCCCGAGAACGAGAGACCGAACCCCAATCACGTCATCAAGATCTAGTGAGGCTCGATGCTCAGGCGGCGCAACGCCCGAATATGTGCGCCTTCTGCGGCTCGGCAACCTTGCTGAACGCCGGATCGCAGCCGAGCGGTGGAGAAGTCCACGATACAGTGGCCGACGAAGGGCCGTTCGCACGGGCCTTCGCTGTCGAGACGATAGACAACCGATCGCCTTTGTTGGTCCGATCGACCGAAACCGAAACCGACGGTTCGTTCTGATTGACGTCAAGCGCCATCACCGCGCCGACGCCGCCCGCAATGAACCAGCCGAGCGCCGCGATCACAAGCGTTTTCTTGAGGGCTGGCGGAACTACGCGACCCATCGCCTTCCTCCGCTAGTGTTTATTGCTGCGCGCGCGGCGTGCGGTCCGCGACAGCACGATCGATGGCGACGACGCGTGCCACGCGCGCTTTGCCGTTCGGCCGACGGGCGTCGCGCAGGCAGGTTTGATCGTAGTTTGGCCAGCCCTGCGTGCAGGGGGATGACCCTGACAAGACCTCCGGCTGATCGGCATTGACGGGGGTCGATTGCGGCGCCTTTGCAGCGTCCGCCGGTGTGGGCGTGGGAATGAATCCCACGATGACTGCGGCGCAAGCGGCGGCCGCGACGACAGCGAGTAATTTCTTCAGCATGCGAGCCCCTCCCCTGCCCAAGTTCAGCGGAGACTTGCCGCGAACGGCGACGCCTGCACGAGATGCGGATGACTCATCGGCAGCACCACCACCTTGGTGCCGACACGGCTGCGCGAGTACAGATCGATCACGTCCGCGTTGAGCATGCGGATGCAGCCGCTCGAGACATGCTGGCCGATAGACGATGGCTTGTTGGTCCCGTGGATGCGATAAACCGTACCGCTGAGATACATGGCTCGCGCGCCCAGCGGATTACCCGGACCTCCGGCCATGAAGCGCGGCAGATAGGGTTGACGCTCCAGCATTTCCGATGGCGGAAACCAGTCCGGCCACTCCGTCTTGCGCTCGATCGACTTCACGCCCGACCAAGTGAAGCCATCGCGCCCGACGCCAATGCCGTAGCGGACGGCCTTGCCGCCGCCGAGCACGAAATAAAGATAGGTGTGCGGGGTATCGACGACGATCGTGCCGGGCGCTTCGGACGTCGGATAGTCGACGATTTGACGGCGCAACGCCGCAGAAACCGCAGCCGACTCATCGACCGAAATCGCGCTGTCTCGATTGGGCGCAGCGTCGCGAGCGATCGAGCCCGTGCTTGGCTCCAAAGCCATAGCCAGCGTCTGAGCCCGCGCGTTCGTTGCTAAAAGCGCCGCGCCGGCGAGCACGAACGCCACACCGGTGAAGCGCGCCACGCGATTGGCGCTCGAAACACAGCCGGCAAAATTCGTATCCATTTCCGACTCCCCGTTTTGTTGTTGTTGGGGAGATTAGAATGGTTGTTTTAGGTGGCTCCATTGCACAATGGTTAACGTTTGGTATCGAAAACGACGGGGTCTTTTATACGTTCGTATACGCGGGGACTTGGCCAAAGCCTGTCCATCCGGCGCCGCTCCGTCGGCAGCCCACACCCCGCCTGGCGGTTGGCTTGCGTCGCTGCCGACGGCCACTCGCCACCTCGCCCGCGGTTCAGCAAGTGCCGATCCGGTTGAACTTTCCGGCTCGCCAATAGCCGCTTTTGTTGTAAATATAGAGCAAGGTCACGGCGACGGCCGGCCGGCGGATGGGGGACAATTGATGCAGGAGCAGCCGGAGGCGCAATCGATCGTTTTTGTGGTCGACGACGACGCTTCCCTGCAGCAGGCGCTCAAAAGCCTGCTGCGGTCGGTGGGCTTGCGCGTTGAAGTATTTGGCTCCGCCGCGGACTTCCTGAAGCACAAGTTTCTCGATGATGCGGTCGCGTGCCTCGTGCTCGATATCCGATTGCCCGGCCTAAGCGGGCTCGACTTTCAAGCCGAACTCGCCAAGGCGGGCATCCAGATTCCCATCATTTTCATCAGCGGACACGGCGATATCCCGATGACGGTGCGCGCCATGAAGGCGGGCGCCGTCGAATTCCTCACCAAGCCGTTCCGGGATCAAGATCTCCTCGATGCGGTTCAGGTCGCGCTCGACCGCGACCGTAAACGCCGCACCCAGGACAAGGCGGTTCGCGAAGTACGAGCCCGTTTCGAGGCGCTGACACCGCGAGAACAACAGGTCATCAGCCTCGTCACGGCCGGAATGATGAACAAGCAGATCGCGGCCGAGCTCAGTGTGAGCGAAATCACCGTAAAAGTGCATCGCGGCAACGTTATGAAGAAGATGGGCGCGCGTTCGTTGGCCGACCTCGTACGAATGGCCGACACTCTTGGGATCCGGCGCACCAGGACGTAACCACCCTCTCCGGTCCGACCCTGCCGATCAGACCCTTTCAGCCGATCCAAATCCGAGCGGATCTGAACCCAGCCGATCTAAACCTAGGTATAGTTCCACTTAATAGTTCCGACCGGGAAGCCTTCCCAACGTTCAGTAGAAGCTTCGCTTCGGCGCCGTATACAAATTTATTCAAGGCTGGCAAGGATCGCAGCAAGGGTCGCAAGCGATCACAAAGTCCGGCTTGCAAAACACGGCCGTTAGCGGGAGCGCTTCAAATGAACTACTCAATATTGACCGCCGACCGGAACACGCACCTCAAGATCATCACGCTGGCGCTGATCGGCGCACTGACGGTCGCGGTAATTGGTTGGAATGCTCGGATCGAGGATTTGGGAAGCGCGGTTGCCAGCGCGAAGACCAGTGGACCAGTCGTCAAGGCGAGCAAGACGATCCAGTTTACTACTCGCGATAATGCGGAAGTTCGCTGAAGATTCTCGGAGGATCGTTGTAGATTTGCCGCCACTCGCGTTTGCGGCTGTATAGTGGCCGTGCACTAAACCTTAGTATAGTACGCCATGCACTATGTGGTGCCGGATAAGCGCAAGTGTTGACTTGGTGTCGCGAATAAGAGCGTTTTATCCTCTTAGTTCGCAATTTAGCGGACTCGAGGGAGCGTGCAATTGGAGAATCTCCCGGTGATCTCGATCGTTGATGATGACGAATCCGTGAGGGAAGCAACGAAATCCCTTGTCCGCTCGCTCGGCTATAAAGCGTTGACCTTCGAGTCCGCCGAGGAATTTCTCGAGTTGGCGCAGATGATGGCCACCACGTGTCTGATCACTGACGTTCAGATGCCTGGCCTGAGCGGCGTGGAATTGCAGGACCGCTTGATCGCCGACGGGCATAACATGCCCACCATTTTCGTTTCCGCCTTTCCCGATGAGAGACTGGAACGAAAAGTCCTTCAGAGCGGCGCTATCGGATATTTGCGCAAACCGTTCAAAGAAGATCACTTGATCGATTGCATTGACGCGGCGCTCAAGAACCATGACGGAAACGTCGAGTCCTAGGCAACCGCTAGAAAATGCTCGGCCGGCAGGCCTGGATCGCACATCCTCTCATTTCAATTCCGCCATCGCCCGGCCGCGTCGGTAGAGATTTTGCGGCCAAACCGGCGGAAAACCCCTTTTGCCGTGAGCCTTCCCGGGGATTGCGTGCCTAAAGCAGCAATGCGAAATTGTCCATTCGGAGGCTGCCAATCAATGGAAAGCCGAGCGTTGGTGGTAGCTCCGGGGTGAATATCCAATGGTTTCATCCGATGACGATGATCCGCTCGACGACGCAAATCTCTCAGGCGTCCGTATCCTCCTGGTCGAGGATTCCTGGCACATTGGCGTAGCCCTCAAGAGCCTGCTCCGAGCCATGGGTGCAGATGTCGCTGGCCCCGTTGCCAGCGCCGCCGAGGCCGAACGGTTGATCGCCGAGCAAATCCCCGATGTGGGCATCGTCGATTTCAATTTGCGCGGCGGTGAACTGGCCCACGGCCTGATCGGCAAACTGAACGATCATGGCATCCATGTCATCGTTATTTCCGGCTACGCCGAAGTTCCGCTAACGCCGGGAACGACCGCGGTCGTTTTGCAGAAGCCGATCGTCGAAGCGCAGCTACTCGCGGTCTTGCGCCCAATTGCCGCGCAAAAGACCGCTCGATGAAAGGGTTCGTCCGACGCCTTAAGAAAAGCATGTCCGGCAAAAGGGGATGCCGGCATTGCGTCCGGACACGCGGCAAATCGCAAACTTAGCGCATCCGCGCTAAAGGCGTTCGAGAGGAACCACAATCTTGCAGTGGACGCCGTCGGCACCGAATGCGAGGTCGACGCCGCCGCCGAGTTCGTGAGGGATAAGATCCCGTATCAGGCTGGTGCCGAAACCGGATCGAGCCGGCGTCATCACCGGCGGGCCACCGATCTCACGCCACGCAATGGTCAATATCGCGCCAGCGTTCTCGTTGGAGGGCTTGTCCCAGCTGACCGACACCTTGCCTGCCGGTTTCGACAGTGCGCCATATTTCGCCGCGTTGGTTCCGAGTTCATGCAGCACCATGGCCACTGCCTGCGTCGCCGCTGCGGAAAGCATGATGTTGGGGCCCCTGATCTCCGCATTTGCGGCCGTCGCATACGGCGCGAGCTGGTCGCGGACGAGGTCCGTAAGACCGACGCCATGCCAACGGCTCTGGCTGAGCAGCGAGTGAGCGGCCGCCATCGATTGGATGCGTCCATCGAGCGCTTTGACGAACTCATTCATCGAGGTGTTGCCTTCGCGCGTTTGCATGGCGACGACGGCGACGCGCGCAAGCACATTTTTGACGCGATGGTCGAGCTCGGCGATCAGCAGATCCTGGCGTTTCTCGGCGTGCTTTCGCTCGCTAATATCCACGGTCAGGCCCTTGATGCGCTTCAGGCGTCCCTGAGAGTCGAATTCGCCCCTTGCCATTTGCTCCAGCCAAATCTCGCGGCCATCGGGGCGGACAAAGCGGAAGGTCACGTCAAACGCCGGGTTTGAGGGGCGGATGCTGCGCACGAGCGCCGTCAACCGCGAGCGGTCTTCCGGGTGAACCAGTTCGAGGAACTGTGACCCGCTCAGATCTTGTTTCGGATCGAAACCGAGGATCAGGGCCGCGTTCTCGCTGCGAAGCGACTGATCGCTGCCGACGTCCCACTCGAACGCAGTCACGCCCCCGGCGGTCAGCGCTTCCTGCAGCCGCGCCTCGCTGACGGTAAGCTCGGCCTCATGCCTGCGGCGCTCGGCAAAAAGCGCCGCGAGAACGAACGCGCAAAGACACACCGCGAGGATACCCGCCTGCGCGGACACAGCGCGTTCGTCGATCGGAAAAGCTGCATCGCCGAAAATGCCGATGCCGAATGTCGTCGTCCAAACGATGGTCAGAGCGACGATGAACGCCGCTGCTGCCGAGAAAACGGGTCTGCAGCGCGCCGCAAGCCACAACAATAGCGGGAATAGCGAAGCAATCGGCGCCACGGTCGCCCAAGGCTCCCGCGGCAGAAAAATTATAAGCCCGCTCAACAAGGCCATCGCCAACAGCGCGGCGGCTCCTTCAATGAATTCGCGTCGTGGGGGCGGATCGCGCGCCGCGGAGAAAAGCCCAATCAATAACGGCGCGACCGTGACGATGCCGAGCGCGTCGGATGTAAACCAGTGACGCCAGATCGTCATGACCGGTGTTGGCGAATGGTGGAACCATACATAGCCCAGCGTCCCGCCGATCCCCGATATGGCGGTTCCGGCGACGGCTGCCACGAGCAATCCCAGAACCTGATGCAGCGTGTCCAGGCTGAAGGTCGGTCCAAAAAAGCGTTCGATCAGGCCTGCCACGATCAGGGCTTCGCCGGCGTTACAGACGGCAAATACCATCGCGCTCCAAAGGGACCGGTCGCCCAGAAGATTGGCCGTAATGGTCGCGGCTGCGGCGCCTGCGATCACCGGCCACCGCGCGCGAGAACCACTGGCGATCAGCACGCCGGCAGCGACGCCTGCCGCCGGCCAGAAAACGGCCACGCCATCAGGTTTTGAAAGGAGCGCGAGGCTAAGCCGTGCAGCCAGGAAATAGGCAACGCCGAGCGCAGCGGCCAATGCAACCCATTCCACCCAAGGCCGCCGTGATTCGGCAAAGGCGGACAGACGACGGACCGCTTGCCCCTGCAAATCGTGCAGCATGAGGTTCCCCCTCAGCCGACATGTCGCACGCCAAATGGGACGAGTCGACACGCGAGGCAGCCAAGATCACGGGCCTTTGTGACGCCGGTTCCGCGGGCCGATAAACCGAATATAACCGCGTCCGTCCAGGCAACGTTCGAGCGCACCTATACTGAGGTACAAGGTGACCCCTCTTTTCCGATACCCAGCACTTACCAAGGTGCAATGGAGCTTCGGAGGGCTTGTCCGTATTTTGGAGATATTAGGCAGACCCGGCGGCGCCCCATCCCCCCCGACACCCCAGCCGCCAGTCGCACAAGCCTAAATCGAGTGAACTCAAGAACCCCAAGCGCGTATCTGCTTGGGGTTCTTTCTTTTTGCGCCGGCTTTTCGCACTGAGGACGCCGTCCTCGAGCCAAGCCGCGTTTTGCCATCCAGCAAAAAAGCCTGGATAACAGCGCAAAAAATATTGACTCCGGACTCTCGACAAACCGATTCGCATCGATTCTTATGGTGGGTGATTCGGAAAGCGATGCGGCAAGTTCTTCCGATCACGGGTGCAGGGGACCGTCCGAACGGAGGCTGGCAATGGCGCGCGCCGAAACGGCGAGTGCGTCTTTACGATCGGATTCTATCCAGGGCTTGGCAAAATCGATCGCCAAGCCGGCGTACGGGCGCCTGCTGAGCGCCGAACCGCTTCTGCGGCGCGTGGTCCCGGTCCTCATCGTCGCCTTCCTGATAACAATCTGCATTGGTGCCGTCGTGCAGGTGCTCGAGCAGCGCCGGCAAATCATGCGCGACGCGCGGCAAACCGTCGAGGCGCTGGCCGACGAACTCACCATCGCACTCGATCATCCAGCGCGCGAGACAGCAGCGCCGTCGACCGGACGCACGTCTGCGGCGCTGCAGCACGCGTTGCCGGCATGGGCGATGACGCAAGAGCGATTAATCCTCGTCGCCGACGCCGATGGCGCCATCGTCGCCAGCGTTCCGAACGATCTGCAGAAACTCGGCCGCCCGATCCTCGACCTCTTGGGACCGTCGCAACCGCTGACCACGTTCGGTGCCGCCGCCGGTACGCTGGAAATCACGCTTCCCGACGGCGCCGCCGCCTTGGCAACAGTGCGCACGTTGCGAAACCCGCTCGGCGCGGTCGCCGTGATCCAGACCGCGAGCGATGCGCTTACGAGCTGGCGCTCGACCACCGCACTCACCGTTACGCTCTCGGCTACGACCGGATTCGTCGTCCTGATCCTCGGTTTCGCCTTCCACTGGCAGGCGACTCGGGCGCGCGAAGCCGATCTCATCTACGACACCGTGCGTTGCCGCATCGACACGGCGCTCAACCGCGGCCGCTGCGGACTATGGGACTGGGATTTGGCGCGCGGCCGCGTGTTCTGGTCGCGCTCGATGTTTGACATCCTCGGTTTGCCGGCGCGGGATGATCTGCTCACTTTCGGCGAACTCAACGCGCTCGTGCACGGTGGAGATATCGATCTTTACGCGCTTGCCAGACAACTCGCAGATGCCGAAGTTCAGTCGATCGATCACGCCTTCCGCATGCGCCACGCCGATGGCCACTGGCTGTGGCTGCGGGTGCGCTGCGAATTGGCCCGCCAGGACGGCGAAGCGGGTCTGCACGTCATCGGCATCGCCGTCGACGTTTCCGAACAGAAGAATCTGGTCGAGCGCACGACCGCTGCCGACCTGCGGCTGCGCGACGCTATCGAGACCATTCCCGAAGCCTTCGTCCTGTGGGACGCCGACAATCGGCTGGTGCTGTGCAATTCGAATTTCCAGGCGCTGCACCGCTTGCCCGACGAGGCGGTCATGGCGGGAGCCCGCTATGAAGCCGTCGTGGCGGCGGGAAAGAAGCCTATCATTCGTACCACCAGCGTCAACGAAGACGGTCAGCCGCAAGGCGCACGCACCTTCGAGGCGCAGTTGAACGACGGCCGCTGGATGCATATCAGCGAACGCCGCACCAAGGATGGCGGCTACGTTTCGGTCGGCACGGACATCACGAAAATCAAGCTGCACGAACAGAAGCTCATCGAGGGCGAGAAGCGGCGGATTGCGACCATCAACGACCTGCGCCAGTCGCAGCAGGCGTTGGAGCGCCAGACCGACGAGCTGGCCGATCTCGCGGAAAAATACGCGGAGGAGAAGACCCGCGCGGAAGAAGCGAACCAGGCCAAGTCGAAGTTCCTGGCCAACATGAGCCATGAGCTGCGCACCCCGCTCAATGCCATCATCGGTTTTTCGGAGATCATGGAATTGGCGATGTTCGGGCCGCTCGGTGCGGAAAAATACACCGAGTATTCGCGCGACATCCGCGAAAGCGGCCAATACCTGCTCGACGTCATCAACGATATCCTCGACATGTCGAAGATCGAGGCCGGCAGCGTCCATTTCAGCCCCGAAAGCATCGAGCTCGACCACATCCTGTCCGACAGCCTGCGCGTCGTCGGCGGCCGCGCCAACGAAAAAAGCCTGACGCTGAATTCGCAGATCGCCCCCGGCATCACCCTCCATGCCGACCGTCGCGCGCTCAAGCAGATTGCGCTAAATCTCCTTTCGAACGCCGTGAAATTCACGCCCGACGGCGGCGCGGTCACCGTACGTGGCCGCGTGCGCGGAGGCATGGTCACCATCGCCATCGAGGACAACGGCATCGGCATTCCGAAGGATGCCTTGCGCAAGCTCGGCCGGCCGTTCGAGCAGGTGGAAAGCCAATTGACCAAACGGCATCAGGGATCGGGTCTCGGGCTCGCCATCGCCAAATCGCTTGCCGACATGCACGGCGGCGCGATGCGCATCCGTTCGGTGCTCGGTAGCGGCACGATGGTCGTGGTTCGACTGCCGCTTGAGGCACCCAGCATCCTTCCTCACAATGCCGGGGAGGAGGGCCGTCGGCCAAGCGTTCGCGACGATGCTTGCGCGGATCTCTTCAGCAATAAGGTTGTCGTCTAAACGCGCCGTAATAGGTGCACGTCGGATCGCTCCATGCCGCAGAAGATCACGACCAGATATCAGGCGCTCGTCGATACCGCCGAGCGCGAGATTGAAACCCTGTCGGTCGAAGAGGCTCTCGCGCTGTTCGGGCGCGACGACGTGACTTTCATCGACAGCCCCTACCACAACCGATTTTTGCGGAAGACAAGCGCTTTATCTTCTCTTGCCTCGGCGGCCTGCGTTCGGCGCTGGCGACGCAAAGGCGCAGTGCATGGGTCTGCGTCCGGTCGCGCACATCAGAGGCGGATTTGGCGCGTGGCGCAATGCGAACGGCCCGTTGGAACCGCCGTCGGCCAAGCCGAACTAGGGCGCTTTCCCCAGGATCCGCACAAAGCACGCCCGCACCTGACGCTGCGTTTCCACGACATGCGCCTGGAGAGCCGGGAATTCCGGCAGATCGGCTGCACGCGCCAATAACGCCAGCACCTCGGCATTCGCCGATTTGGGATCGAACGCGCCGGGCAGGCAGAGCCGCAATATCTGCGTGAGGTCGTGGAAGAGCAGCACCGCCGGACGCAGCACCGCCGCATCCTCGGGCTTGAGCACACCCGCGCGCGCAGCCTTCTCCAGCATGCGGGCAGTCGACGTATCGAGAATTTCCGGCGCGCTCGCGGCGTGCACGAGTTGCAGATATTGCGCGATGAATTCGATGTCGACCAGACCGCCGGCGGCGTATTTGAGATCCCACGGTTCGGCATCGCCCTTTTCCCTGGCGATAGCCGTGCGCATTTCGACGACGGCGGCGGCGATGACGCGTGCCTCGCGCTTGCGGAGGATCACCTCGCGGATCGCCGCTTCGATCCGGGCGGCGAACGCCCGCGAGCCGGAGACGACGCGCGCGCGTGTGAGCGCCATATGCTCCCAGGTCCACGCCTCGCGCTCCTGATAGCCGACAAAGCCTTCAACGTGCGTGGCCAATGGTCCGGAACGGCCCGAAGGACGCAGCCGCATGTCGACTTCGTACAGCACGCCGTAGTTCGTTTGCACCGTAAGCGCGCTGATCAGGCGCTGGGTCAATCGCGCAAAATATTGACCGCCATAGAGCGGACGCTTGCCGTCGGAACTCGGATGCTCGGCATCGAAATCGTAAATGACGATAAGGTCGAGGTCGGAACTCGCGGTCATCTCGCGCCCGCCCAGCCGGCCGAGCGCCACGATCGCGGCCGCTTGACCGCGTATGCGGCCGTGCGCGGCGGCAAAATCAGCCTCGACGCGGGCATGCAGCGTACGGATCAAGAGATCGGCAAGTGCGGCAAACACTTCGCCGGCCTGCTCCGCCGAAAGCGATCCGGACAGAATGCGAGCGCCGATCAGAAACATGTGTTCCTGGCCGAACAGGCGGATCGCATCGAGCATGTCCTCGTAACCGCGGGTCTCGCCCAGCGTGCGGGCGAGATCGGCCTCGAGCCTTTTGGCATCGGGCAGCGCGCCGAAGAAGCTCGGGTCGATGAGCGGATCGACGACATGCGGGTGCTGCGCGAGAATGTCGGCGAGCCGTGGCGCGGCGCCAAGAATGAGCGCAATGAAGCGAATGAGCTCGGGATTTTGCCGCAGCAGCGAGAGCAGGCGCCCGCCGGCGCGCAAGCCTGCGAGAAAACGATCGAAAGCGGCGAAGGCCGCATCCGGACTTTCCGCCCGCGCGAATTGATCGATGATGACCGGGACCAGCTCGGTCAGATTTTTTCGCGCCTGTTCGCCGCGCAGGGCGCGATAGCTGCCGCCGTGCCATCGGCGCACGGCGGCGGCAACTTCGCGCGGCTGGCGAAAGCCCATTTCCGCGAGCCGATCGAGCGTCTCGCTGCGGGCGTCGCCCTCCCCCGCCGCAAAAGACAAGTTCTGCTGCTGCGCCAGCAGGGCCGGCGCGCTTTCGAACAACTTGACGTAATGCTTTTCGACGATGCGCAAATGCGTCAGCAGCGCGGTTGCGAATTCGTCGCGGTTCTTATAGCCGAGAAAACAGGCAAACTCGCCGAGCGCTTCGCGCTCGGCAGGCAGCGTGTGGGTCTGCTCGTCCGCCATCATTTGCAGACGATGCTCGACGCGGCGCAGGAAATAGTAAGCCGCCGTCAGCTCGTCGCGAGCTGCGGCATCAATCCAGCCGCCGGCGGCGAGCGCGGCCAGCGTCGCAACGGTCGACCGGCCGCGCAGGCCGGGGTGGCGGCCGCCAGCAATAAGCTGCTGCGTCTGTACGAAGAACTCGATCTCGCGGATGCCGCCGCGGCCCAGCTTGATGTTGTGACCCTCGATGGCGATTTCGCCGTGCCCACGGTAAGCGTGGATCTCCTGCTTCATCGTGTGAACATCGGCGACCGCGGCATAATCGAGATATTTACGCCAGACGAAGGGCGCGAGCTCGCGAAGAAGCGCCTCCCCGGCAGCGCGATCGCCGGCGCATGGGCGAGCCTTGATCAGCGCTGCCCGCTCCCAATTCTGTCCGCGACTCTCGTAATAATCGAGAGCCGCGTCGGTGGAGATGACGATCTGAGTCGAGGACGGGTCGGGCCGTAGCCGAAGATCGACGCGGAACACATAGCCGTCGCTCGTGCGTTCCTGCACGAGCTTCACCAGATCGCGGGTCAGCCGCACGTAGAACTGGCCAGCCTCGACGCCCGGCGCCAGCGCGGCAGCGGCGGAGTCGAAAAACACCATGAGATCTATGTCGCTGGAGAAATTCAGCTCGTGGCCGCCCATTTTGCCCATCGCGATCACCACGTAGCCGGAACCTGTCTCCGGATTTCGCGGATCGGCTGCAACGATTTTTCCGCGGGCTGCGGCCTCACCGAGCAGATGGCGGACGGCCGCGCCGAGCGCAGCATCGGCAACATCGGTGAGCGCCGCGGTGACGCGTGCAACCGACCATATGCCGCCGATATCGGCGAGCGCGATCAGGAGCGCCGCTTCCGCTTTCATGCGGCGCAAGCTTCGCATCGGCGCCGCGGAACCCTTCGCCACCGCGGCAGCCTCGCCGGTCGCGACGAGAAGCGCGGCAAATTCTTCTTCGGGGTCGCGTTTGAGCAGACGAAGCAGTCGCGCCGGATCGGCGCGGACGAGGTCCCAGAGGTACGGGGCCGCGCTTGCGACACCCCCGAGCAGGCTTGCGAGCGGCGGATGCTTCTCGAAAAGCGATGCAATCGCCTTACCGGCGGCCGTCCGCGCTGCGCTCGAAAGCCATTCGGTCACGCGCGCACGGCCCTGTGCCGATGCGCGCGGCAAGGAGCCCGACAGTCGGGCGACCAAGACCGCTTCGTCGAAGGTTTGTTTCGGCCGCTTGCCGGCTGCGGGCCTCGGCATCACGCACCCGCCGGTCCGGCGCGCGGCAGGGCGATAACGCTCTTCAAGCCCGGGCGATTGTCTTCGAGTTTCAGATCACCGCCGTGCAGCCGCGCGACGGCGGAGGCGAGGCTTAATCCCAAACCCGAGCCCGGCAGCGAGCGGCTTTGCTCAAGCCGCACGAAGCGCTCGACGACGCGGGCGCGGTCGGCATTGGGAATGCCCGGGCCGCGATCCGCCACGGTCAGCACGATGCGTTCGCCGTCCGCCCCGGCCCCGACGACGATCTCGGCCGCCGAGCCGTTGACTTTGCTCGCTTCCGGACCGGCATATTTGATGGCGTTATCGATAAGGTTGGCCAGCGCCTGGCTTATCAGCTCGCGATTGCCGCGTACGCGAACGGCGCAGGGCGCATCGACCGTAAGTGCAAGACCCTTCTCGTCGGCGAGCGGCTCATACAATTCGCTGACATCGCGCGCGATCTCCGCAGCATCGAATTCGATCATATTGTCGCGCGCGTGTCCGGATTCGGCGCGCGCGATCATCAACAGCGCGTCGAAGGTGCGGATCAACTCGTCGGACTCGGTCAGTGTCGTCTCCAGGGCGGCGCGGTAGTCGGCCTCCCCCTTGGCCCCCCGCAGCGCCTGCTCGCAGCGATTGCGCAAGCGCGTTAGCGGGGTTTTGAGGTCGTGGGCGATATTGTCGGAGACTTCCTTGAGGCCGTGCATCAGCGCCTCGATGCGCTCGAGCATAGCGTTGACGTTGTCGGCGAGGCGGTCGAGTTCGTCACCGGTGCCCGCCACCGGCAGCCGACCGCTGAGATCGCCCGCCATGATCGTGTGCGCTGTTTCGGTCATCGCGTCGATTCGCTTAAGCGCTCGGCGGCTGACAAAAAATCCGCCGGCGAGCCCAAGAACCACGACCAGCGCGAACGACCAGCGACCGGCATTGGCTATGATGCCGTAGATACGCTCGCGCTCCTCGAGATCGCGCCCGACCAGAAGGCGAAAGCCGCTCGGCAATTCCACGACCTCTACCAGCGCGCGATGTTCGACGCCATCGGGCGCCTCGATGCGGCGATAGGAGGTCTCCAGCCAGCCTGGATGATCGAGGACGCCGGCTTCGAGCGAACCGACATTGCCAGCGAGCGCTTCGCCGTTCGGCGTCGTGACCAGGTAGAGGCTCGATCCCGGACGCCGCGATCGCAGGTCGATGACCAGCACCAATCCGCGAATGCCGGATTCGATGTACTGCTCGCGCAAACGAGCGATCTCCGCCGTGACCGTGCGAGTGATCTGCTCGTTGATCAGCCGCCGCGTGTTGAGGGCGAAATAGCCCAAAAGCGACGCGGCGAACAGGACAAAGACCAAAAGATAAACGAGCGTCAGCTGAAACGCCGTCGTCCGCAAAAGTTTTCCCAGCGCCGTCACGGTTCGGATGTTCTCACGTTGCAAGCGCAAAAGCGCCGCGGTGGCGCAGGCATTGCGATTTACCGCCCGCGATGAATGCGGTTTCCTGTTGACAAGCGGTTAAGCGCGCTCTCCTCTTTGCTCGATCCTTTGCCAGACTAGCTCCCCGAACGCCAATGAAAAACAGGAAAGGTTCGGGACGGAGGCCCACATGAACGAACAAGCGCCGGCCATTCCGAATTGGCGATTGAAGGGCGACTGGTTCGACTTGTGCAGCTGCAACATCGGATGTCCCTGCGTATTCGGCGCCAACCCGAGTACGGGAACGTGCGAAGGCGTCCTGACCTGGATCATCCGCGAAGGCAATTACGGCGACGTCCCGCTGGGCGGCCTAAACGCGATCATCATCAGCGCGTGGACCGGTGGCGTTCTGGAACGCAACAGGCATTTCGGCTTTCTGATCGACGATCGCGCCAACGCGCGACAGCGCAACGCGCTTGAACTGATCTTCACCGGCCAAGTTGGCGGCCATTTCGCCGCCTGGCGCGATCTGACCGAAGAGCAAATGGGCGTGATGTTCGTGCCCATCGACGTCAACTTCGACGACGAGCAGTGGAAGGTCGAAGTGCCAGGCATGATCGACGGCGAAGGCGGTCCTTATCGCAACCTGATGGTGCCAGACGGCAAGGTCTGCAAGATATCGAACGCGCCGCGCCCTGAAGTCGGCCCAGGCGATATCACCGTCGGCCAGGCAAAGAAGAACATCTTCGAGGGTTTCGGCCGCAAGTGGGACTGGTCGTCGCAGTCGGCCAAGCACATTCCGTTCGAACATATCGGTCCGGGAAAATTCACCTGGCGCAAGCCGTGGGAACGGCAGGGCTAAAGGAGCGTACGGTGCTGTCGGTCGCGGAGCGAACGGTCCTCTACTCGGCGCTGGCGCTTGCCACCGTGGCGGCTTGGTCCGCCACCTTCCTTCAGTCCGCCGGCGTCCCGGCGCTAAGCCCTATTCTGTCGCAGGTCTGGTGCGGAACGGCCTGGACCGCGGGCGGTGCGGTGGCCGCGTTCGCGATGTGGATTTGCATGATGATAGCGATGATGATTCCGGCAACGACGCCGACGATCGAAGCATTCGCGACCATCGCCCAGCGCCGGCACGCGCGGCGACAGCCATACACGCCGACCTTGGTCTTTGTTGCTGGCTATTTGCTCGCATGGTCCGGCTTTAGCGCCGCTGCGGTCGTGACGCAGTGGCAGCTGTATCGCGCCGCGCTGCTCACGCCGACCCTGCAGAATACCAGCCCGGTACTCGCGGGCGCGGCGTTGCTCGTTGCCGGCCTTTATCAGTTCACGCCAGTCAAAATGGCGTGTCTGCGCGGGTGTCGAAGCCCGCTGACCTTCATCATGACCGAATGGCGTGAAGGCCATTCCGGTGCGCTTACGATGGGAGTGCGGCATGGGCTTAGTTGCGTCGGCTGCTGCTGGGCGCTGATGTCGCTGATGTTCTGCGTCTCGGTGATGGACTTGCGCTGGGCGGCGGCTTTGGCGATCTATGCCTCTGTCGAGAAACTCATTCCCGGCGGCGACACAATCGTCGCACCGGCTTTTGGTTCGGCGGCGGTCGTGGGCGGAGCAGGGTTGATTGCCTTTGCGCTCATGTGATGCGTAGTGGCATTTAGGATCTTTTTGGAAGCGCGATAATGGGACCTTTGGCGGGCTTTCGCATCGTCGAGTTTGCAGGCATCGGCCCCGCGCCGATGACGGCGATGCTGTTCGCCGATCTCGGCGCTAACGTCATTCGCCTCGATCGGCTGGCGCCGAGTGGGCTCGGCATCGACATGCCGGCGCGGTTTAGTTTGCTGGCGCGCTCGCGTCCATCGGTAGCGATCGACATTAAACGTCCCGACGGGGTTGCGCTCGCCCTCGAGCTCATCGGCAAGGCCGATGCGTTGATCGAAGGCTTTCGGCCGGGCACCATGGAACGCCTGGGTCTCGGTCCGGATGTCGCGCTCAAGCAAAATCCACGCCTGGTCTACGGCCGCATGACCGGCTGGGGACAAACGGGTCCGCTCTCGCAGGCCGCCGGACATGACCTGAATTATCTGGCGTTGACGGGAGCGCTAGCCGCGATCGGCCGCAAGGGATCGAAGCCCACGCCTCCCCTCAACCTCGCGGCGGATTTTGGCGGCGGCGCGCTTTACCTAGCTTTTGGCGTCGCCTGCGCGATGCTCGAAGCACAGCGATCCGGAGCGGGACAAGTGGTGGACGCCGCCATGACCGAGGGCGCCGCGTCCTTGATGACGATTTTTTATGGCCTGCACGCCGCGGGTATGCACACCCTCGAACGGGGTTCCAACCTGCTCGATTCCGGATCGGCTATCTACGAAGTGTACGAATGCGCGGACGGCCGCTTCATATCGATCGCGCCGATCGAGCTGAAGTTTCGCGAGGTGCTGTTCGAACGGCTGGGGCTGCCCTACACGACCGACGACGGCGCCGAGCTTCGCGACAAGCTTGAAAAACTCTTCAAGACCCGGAACAGAGACGATTGGTGCGCACTGTTCGAAGGCTCAGACGCGTGCTTCGCGCCGGTTCTCACGATGGAAGAAGCGCCACATCATCCGCATAACGTCGCGCGCGGCACCTTTGTCGAGATTGACGGCGTCGTGCAGCCCGGCGCCGCACCGCGCTTTAGCCGGACCCCGTCTGCTCGGCCGACACGACCGCAAGCGATCGGCGAAGGGACGCGATCCGCTCTCGCCGCGTGGGGCGTTCCCGGCGAAAGGATCGAGACGCTGTTTGCGGGGGGCGTCGTCGGCGAGCCTGCGTCTTCGGCCGTTGCCGAACCCGCGCAATAGTCGCGTCGACGCGCTAGTCTAGCGCGCATACTCATAAACGCGCTGCCGCTAGCGAGCAGATATCGGGGGTAAAGCGAACACGGCGCGGACCTGGAGCGAAGTTTGCTTTTGACCCAATTTATGGTCCAGCCGTGCGTTGCAAGAGAACTTCGTCGAGTTAGCGGTGAGCGGTCTTGCATCAATGTATCCGGCCTATTGTTGGAGCGTTGGCTCCTGGCCATCATGGATATCAGCGTGCGTACACGGACATCGCGCGACGTCAAACCTGTCCCACTTTAGGCGTAAAGCGGACGTCCGTCGGTGGACAGCTGCTAAACACGATTTATGAGCACACTACTTCGCGTCGTCGCGGATCATGTAGCCCGCGCCGCGCACGGTGTGCAGCAGCGGTTGCGTAAAGCCCTTGTCGATCTTGGATCGCAGCCGGGAAATGTGCACGTCGATGACGTTGGTTTGCGGATCGAAGTGATAATCCCAGACATTCTCAAGCAGCATCGTTCGGGTGACGACCTGGCCGGCATGGCGCATCAGGTATTCGAGCAGGCGGAATTCGCGCGGCTGAAGTTGCAGCTCCTGTCCGGCGCGATTGACCTGATGCGAAAGCCGGTTGAGCTCGAGATCGGCCACGCGATAGAACGTCTCCTCGCTGCGGCTGCCGCGCCTGCGCGCTAACGCCTCGACACGCGCCAGCAATTCCGCGAACGAGTAGGGTTTGGCGAGGTAATCGTCGCCGCCCGCGCGTAGCCCCTTGACCCGGTCGTCCACCTGGCCGAGCGCCGAGAGAATGAGGACCGGGGTCTCCACCGATTTGCCGCGCAACGTGCCGATGAGCGACAGTCCATCGAGCTTCGGCAGCATGCGATCGACGATCAGCACGTCGTATTGGCCGTCGAGCGCCAGGACCAAGCCCTCTTCGCCGTCGGTCGCGCGGTCGGCGATATGGCCGACCTCGCGGAACGCCTTCACCAGATAGTCCCCGGCGTCGCGATCGTCCTCGACGATAAGAAGGCGCATGGGCAACCGCCGTGCTGGCAAAGCGAACGGAGGACCCGGCTGGGCGACCTCCTTATTGATCATATCGTTGCGCACGGTTCCTCCCGCAGCAAGATCGTAAAAAAGTGAGGGGGCGGCGAGCGCGGCCCGCCACCCCCTCAACCGACTCCACTCCGGCGGGGGCGACGGATGCCGGGAGGCGGAGCTGGTGTTCGGTGGGGACGGGCCTTGCGGCCCGCCCCCGGGGTACGCCCGCCAGCGGGGGCGACGGATGCCGGCGGATCGCCCCATTACTCGTCAGGCGTTGCCCAGCGGCAGCGCCACAAAGCGCGTGCCTTCGCCCGACTTCACTCGAAACAGCAGGGCGTGCTTGCCCTCCTTACGGGCGTCCGCAAGCTGCTCGCGAACGTCAGCGGGATTGGAAACCGTCTTGCCGCCGACATCGAGGATGACGTCGCCGACCTGGAAGCCATGATCGGCGGCAAGACCATTCGGGTCGACCGCAGTGACGACCACGCCGTTACCTTCGCCACTCTTGCTGCCGGGCGCGAGCGTGAGCCCAAGCTTCGGCATGTCGCTGTCGGGCGCGGCGTGCTGGGTTTCCTGATTCGAAGCCGCCTTGTCGTTCGGCAGAGTGCCGAGCGTCAGTGTGACCGTCTTCTCCCGACCTTGGTGCAGCAATGCGAGCTTCACCGTGGTGCCCGGCGCCATCGTGCCGATCCGGCGAGCAAGCTCGCGGGCGTCGGTGATGGAATTGCCGTCGACGGCGGTGACGACATCGCCGCTCTCGATACCCGCCTTGGACGCGGGGCTGTTGGGTTGCGGCTCGGAGACGAGTGCACCGGCCGCCTTTTTCAGGCCGAGGCCGTCAGCGATGTCGGCGGTCACCGGCTGAATTTGCACGCCGATCCAACCGCGGCTGACGCTGCCCTTCTCGCGCAACTGTGCGACCACGCCTTTCACCGTGTCGGCGGGAATATCGAAGGCGATACCGACCGACCCGCCGGAGGGCGAGAAGATCGCGGTGTTGACGCCAATCACGTTACCGTCGACGTCGAAGCTCGGGCCGCCGGAATTGCCCTTGTTGACCGGCGCATCGATCTGGATGAAGTCGTCATACGGGCCGGCGCCGATGTCGCGGCCGCGGGCGGAAACGATGCCGGCGGTCACGGTGCCGCCAAGCCCGAACGGATTGCCGACCGCGAGCACCCAATCGCCGACGCGCGGCGCGCTATCGGACAGCTTCACATAGGGGAAATCCTTGCCGTCGACCTTGATCAGGGCGAGATCCGTGCGCGAATCGGTGCCGATGACTTTGGCTGTATATGTCTTGCCGTCGTCGGTCGCGACCTGCACGTTCTCGGCATTCTGCACGACGTGATTGTTGGTTACGGCGTAACCGTCGGCGGTGATGAAGAAGCCGGAACCCTGGCCGGTGACGACTTGATGGCCGCCATTGTTGCCATTGTTGGGAGCGCCGAATCGCTTGAAGAAACGATCCATCGGCGAACCGGGTGGAAACGGATTCTCGTCACTGCTCAGAGAAGAACTGGCCGACCGATCGATCTTGACGCGGACCGAGATCACCGCGGGCTTGACCTTGGCAACGATGTCGGCAAAGCCGACTGGATGTTGCGGAAGCTTCTGCGCCTCTTGCGACAAATTCTGTGCATGCGCCGGGCCGGCCAAGAACGCGGCATTCGGCGTCAGGCTGGGTGCGACAAAGAACGCCGCCGCGCCGAGACCGGCGATCGTTGTCGCCAGAAGCCCAAATCGCCGCACGGAAAGAATGCGGCGCGAGGGTTGAGTAGGACCGTTCATTACCGTCTCCAAATCGTTGCCCGTCTCTCGACGGAAGGCCCCCGAGGCCCGTACTTGCAGACGAATGTGAGATAGCCCGCCTTACCGCGCTCTGTCGGCCGGATTAAAACTTTGTAATCTTTGAAAATGGAACTTCGCCGCGGAAGTAGAGCAATGCGACGAAGGAACTCAGCCTTTATCGCGCAGAAGCTTCGACAAGCGCGCTTCCTCCGCTGCTGTGAGATTTGCGGCCTCCGCAGGCGCTGCGCTGCCGCGCCGCCTGACCACGAGCACGATCGCCATGACCCCGATGAGAAGCGCCGCCGGCGGCAGGCCCCACAAGGCCGCGGTATGCCACGCGAGCGGCGGCCGCAGCAGCACGAACTCGCCGTAGCGGGCGACGAGAAAATTCAGAACCTGCGCGTCGCTGTCGCCGGCCTTCAACCGCTCGCGCACGAGCGCACGTAGATCGTGCGCAAGCGGCGCCTCGGAATCGTCGATCGACTGGTTCTGGCATACCATGCAACGCAGTTCTTTCGACAGCGAGCGTGCGCGAGCCTCGAGTGCAGGATCAGTGAGGATCTCGTTCGACTCGACCGCAAGAAGCTGGGTCGAGCTGAGCAGCAGCAGGCAGAACCCCGCAAACAGGGACATCCGCAGCTCGCGCGGACAAAGCGCTCTCACGACACTCACTCCGCCGCCTGTAACGCCACCGACGCCTTGGCGGGACGCGGTGCGCCGATGCGCAACCGCCGATCGGAAAGCGACAGCCCGCCGCCAACAAACATGATCAGCGCGCCGAGCCAGATCAGCAGCACCTGCGGCTTGAAATAGAGACGCACCGGAACGCTTCCGTCGGGATTCGGATCGCCGAGCGACAGGTAGAGTTGGCTCACGCCGCGCCGCATCAACGCCGCCTCGGTGGTCGCCATGTTGCGAGAAGGGAAAGTACGCCGGCTCGGCTCCATGACGCCGAGCAAATCGCCGTTCGTGCGCCGTACGGTGAAACGGCCGACGACGTCGCGATAATTCGGGCCGGGTCGATTGAACAGGCCGTCGAAGGAGAGCCGGTAATGGGCAATGTCGATGGTACCGCCGGGCCGCACGGAGGCGATGCGCTCCGACCCCCACGCGGTGACGGCGACGATGCCAAGGAGCGTGACACCGATGCCGAAATGCGCCACGGCAGTGCCCCAGGCCGAGCGCGGCAATCCGGCGGCGCGCCGCAGCGCCGCGCCAAATGGCACGCGTAGGATCATGGTGCGTTCGGCGATATCGATGAGCGCACCGGCCATGACAAAAATTGCAAGCCCGACGCCAAACGGCGCCAACACCGGTCCTCCGTGTTGCAGCGCGAATCCGGCGGCGATCCCGATCGCCGCGATAATCGCGGCGGCGACCAGACGTTGCGCCGCGCCGAGAAGATCGCCGCGCTTCCATCCCAGCAGCGGTCCGAACGGCATAGCCAGCAGCAGCGGCAGGAATAGCGGCACGAAGGTTGCGTTGAAGAACGGAGGCCCGACCGAAATCTTCGCACCGGTCAGCGCCTCGAGCGCGAGCGGATAAAGCGTGCCGACGAAGACTGTCGCGCAGGCACAGGTAAGAAACAGATTGTTGAGGACGAGCGCGCCCTCGCGCGATATCGGCGCGAACAGCCCGCCCTGCTTCAAAAGCGGCGCGCGCCACGCATAAAGAGCAAGCGCCCCGCCGATGAATGCGACCAGGATCGCGAGAATGAAAATGCCGCGCCGCGGGTCCGTCGCAAAGGCGTGGACGGACGTGAGTACGCCTGATCGCACCAGGAAGGTACCGATCAGCGACAGTGAAAACGCAAGGATCGCGAGAAGAATTGTCCAGACCTTCAGCGCGCCGCGCTTTTCCATCACCACGGCGGAATGCAATAGGGCCGTGCCGGCGAGCCAAGGCATGAGCGAGGCGTTCTCGACCGGGTCCCAGAACCAGTAGCCGCCCCAGCCGAGTTCGTAATAGGCCCAGTACGAACCGCCGGCGATTCCAAGCGTCAGGCACATCCAGGCGACGAGCACCCAAGGCCGCACCCAGCGTGCCCAGGCGGCGTCGATCCGGCCTTCGAGCAACGCTGCAATAGCGAAGGAAAAAGCGATCGAGAACCCGACATAGCCGACATAGAGGAGGGGCGGATGGAAGGCGAGACCGGGATCTTGCAGTACCGGATTGAGATCGCGGCCTTCGAGCGGTGCATCGACGATCCGCAGGAACGGATTCGAAGTAGTGAGAATGAAAAGCTGAAAGGCGGCGGCGATCCAGGCCTGCACCGCGAGCGCGTTGGCCTTCAACTTCACCGGCAAGTTGGTGCCGAACGCGGCGACCAGGGCGCCGAAAAACGCCAGTATCAAAATCCACAGCATCATGGAGCCCTCGTGGTTTCCCCAGACGCTGGTCAGGCGATACATCAACGGCATCGCCGAATTTGAGTTTTCGTAGACGTTGAGCACCGAGAAGTCGGAGCTGACGTAGCACGCGGCAAGCGCCGCGAACGAAAGCGCGACGAAAGCGAACTGCGCGACTGCCGTGGGTCCGGCGATGCTCATCAGCGCCGGATCGCCGCTGCGGGCGCCGACAATCGGCATTGCGCCCTGGATCAGGGCCAGGCCCAGCGCGAGCATCAGCGCGTAGTGGCCGATTTCGGCGATCACTTTTCCCCTCCGGCCGGCCGCGCCCCGCGCTGCGCGTAATCGTCTTTCCAATGCCCCGACTTCTTCAGAGCGTCGGCGACATCCTTCGGCATGTAGGTCTCGTCGTGCTTGGCGAGAATCGTATCGGCGTTGAACAAGCCCGAGCCGTCGAGCGCGCCCTCGGCGACGACGCCCTGCCCTTCGCGGAACAAATCGGGCAAGACCCCCTGATATGCGACCGGAATCTCGCGGCTGCCGTCGGTGACGTCGAAGCGCACTTTCAGATTGTTGCCGAGCACGATGCTTCCCGTCTTCACCAAACCGCCGAGCCGAATGCGCGTGCCGGGCGCGATGTGCTTCTCCGCTACGTCACTCGGCGAATTAAAGAACACGATCGAATTGCGGAACGCATTGAGCATAAGCGCAACGGCGATCGCGAGCACGCAAAGCCCGGCGCCGATCAGTACGAGGCGTCGCCGCTTGCGGGTCATGACTCTCGTTTTCACCGACATGATTTTCTCGTCAGCCATCAAGCCCGAGGCCTTTGATCAGGTCGTCAATGCGCTTGACGTCATCGGGGTGGTCCCCGAGCGCTCGCCTGGCGTCGGCGGCAGCATCCTTGGCTTTGTCGCGGTCACCCAATACGACGTAGGCGCGCACCAGGCGAAGCCAGTCCTCCACGTCGGCCCCGTCGCCGTGCAGACGGTCGGCGAGGCGCGTGACCATCCCGCGGATCATGTCGCGGCGTTGCTCATCGCTCATGTCGGAGGCCGTAGCCACATCGTTGGCGTTTGGGCCGGGAGCGGCGGCCGGTGCCCCCGTCGCTCGCGCCAGCGCCTCACGTACGAAGCCTACCCAAGGCGCACCGGCGGGCGCATCGGCAAGCAGAGCCTTCCACAGGGCTGCAGCCTCTTCAATCTTGCCGTCCTGCTCGGCGGCAAGGCCGAGAAAATAGCGCGCCTTCGCTTCGTGCGGGTCGCGGGCGATGGCGCGTTCGAAGGCGACTTTGGCCTCGGCGGTCACCAAACCGTTCGCGGCCGCGGTTTCGGCTTCACCGAGATCGGCTTCGCGGGTCGCGTTCTCGCCATTGAGCTTCAGCGCTTTCTTGCGCGCTTCGACGGCATCGTCGAAGCGGTTGAGCTGCATATAGACCGGCGCAAGGACTTCCCAGCCCGCGCCATCGTTAGGGTTTTGCTCCAGGTGCGTCTCCACCTGGCTGACAAGTTTTGCGATCGACTCCTGGCCAGGGGGTGTTGACCCGGGCGAAGGCGGGCTCTCCCGGAAGGTTCGGCGAGCCGAGTGCGACATAGAGACCTAGCGGGCCGAACGGCAGAATGAGCATCGCCGCGATTGCCGCCCACCGGCGCCGCTGCAAACTAGGCTGCGCGTCCGGCATGAAGGCCGGAGCGGGCACGTCGGCGGCGGCAAGAAGCCGGCGTGAAACCTCCAGGCGCGCCGCCTCCGCTTCGGCTTCACCGATCAGCCCGGAGGCACGATCCCGATCGACCTCGTGTAACTGATCCTTATAGACTAGAAGGTCGCTGCCGCCGCCAGCCGCGCGCGAAACCCGCCCAAGCGGCCACAGCACGGCAAAGATCGCCACAGCGGTCATAAATGCAAAAATGATCCACAAGATCATAGCGCCATTGCAATCCGCAGATCGGGGAAATCCGCGGCGGAGGCGGCGCACCGGCGCGCCGTGTGGTACATCATCACGGCGTCATTGCGGCGGCAATGGGAGCACCGGCGCGGCAATTGCGCGCTATCGCGCGGCGGCTTGAGAGGTCTTCAAACTATGCCCGGGCCGGCTTGGGTTCCGCCATAGCGCCCTGAACCGCGATTTCGGCTGCCCTGGCGAGGAGGCCAGCATAATCGGCCGAATACGATCCGGCAGAATGGCCGCTTCCATCTGCGACTGCCGGAACGGGCGATTGGCTTTGCGGTTCGGCGCAGCGAGTTGAGGAGGATTTTGGTGCCGCTCTCGAGGTAATGTTGCAGATCGGAATAGCTGCGCACCGTGGCTTCGTTGACCGCAAGCTCGTTGGCGTAGGTGCGACAGGCGCCAACGAACTCGACCAGCATCTCGGCCTCGCTGACATCCATCGCATCGAGCGACGAGCCTGCCGGAATTTCCTTGGCCGCTCGCGGCCGCAACAGCCGTCGAACGCGGCCCGACGGCGACTCGATTTCCGTTTTCAGCACGTTGGAAACTTCCGTTCGGATGGCCGTGAGCTGGCGACTCCACAGCGAGTCGCCGGACAGATCAATCTCCGTACGTAGCCTGCGCGCGGCATCGTGAATGTACTTTAGCAGGGAGGTCACGGGCCGTCGCGCTTTCAGCTCCGTGTGCAGCTCGCTCACCGTGCATTCGACTTCGCCAATGACGATGGTGACCGCAAACCCATAGGGCGTTTCGGCGATGCGGGCGGCGGCGGCGCTTGCAGCGCGGACCGAAATGCGGATCAGCTGCCACGGCGACACCAGCCGGCCCATGATCAGAATGAGCCCGCAAAGAAAAACATCGGATTTGTCGGTCGGCGCGGCTGTCGGCGTTTTTTGCGCCGCCTCGGCATCGAGAATCGATTTAATCGAATCGATCTGTTCGCGTTCCAAGGCTGGCATGTGGTTTGGCAGCCGCCGCGCCAGGTCGGAAAGCAAGTCGCGGCAGCCGAGGATGCCCGCAAGCGCCACGACATCGTCGAGTACGCGCAGCGTGCCGACCTGCACGGGGAGGCGTCGGCGCGTTGCGTCGTCGCCGGCAACCGCGGTCATGGCTTCCCCGATGCGCTGCAGCGCGCGATCGTGGAGCGCGCGGGTCAATTGTTCGGCCTTGACCCGATCATCGTCGAGCAAGGCTCGATTGATGTCATGGCTCAGCGCCTTGGCCTCGACGGGGATCAGATCGCGGCCTATCCAATCCCAGATCGGCTCCAGCGACACGCGCGCGATGCGGCCGCTTGGTCGCGGTTGGGCTCGACCGGCGCAAAGAACAGGCGCGCGGCATCGCCGATGCGCGTCACCGGCTGGCCTTGGGCACGGATCGCATGGCATAACTGATGCAGGATGAATTCGCTGCCGGCGTTCTCTTCGCCGCGCAGCAATCCGCGTTCAAGCTCTGCGACCAGCACGGCGCGAAGCCGGGCCAAAACCAATGCAACAAAAAGGCTAACACAACAAATACGGCCGCCAGCATAGCGTCCCCACTCCCGGGCCGAGACGACGCGCCAGGGGTTTTTGCTGCCTCATCCACGCGGACGATTAGGGCGAAGCTCCGTCTTTCAGCCTGCCGGCAACGCGAGTTCCGCCCGCAAGCCCCCGATCGGCGCGGTGCCGAGCGTGAGCACGCCGCCATAGAGATCGGCAAGTTCGACGACGATGGACAGACCGAGGCCGAAGCCCGGCTTGCTCTCGTCAAGCCGTCGCCCGCGTAATGCAACTTGCTCCCGCTCGGCGGGAGAAAGGCCCGGCCCGTCGTCGTCGACGATGACGCGCACGCGCGGGTCGTTATCGTCGAAAACCGCTCCGGCTACCACCTCGATCGCCACCCGCGCCTGCGCCCATTTGCAGGCATTGTCGACAAGGTTGCCTATCATTTCCTCCAGATCCTGCTCCTCGCCGCGGAAACGCGCACGCTCCGGGACGTCAACGGCGATGGCGATATCGCGCTCGCGATGCAATTTTTCCATCGTGCGCGCTAGCGCCGTCACGACGGGAGGGACGTCGATCAGCGTGCCAACGACGGTCGAGCGCGCCGCCAGCCGCGCGCGCTCGAGCTGCCGCGCCACCTGGTCGCGCATGATGTCGGCCTGCTCCAGCACTTTTTGCGCAAGCGGATCGCCCGGCCGTGCCGCCGCCTCGTTGACGATGACGGACAACGGCGTCTTCAGCGCGTGGGCGAGATTGCCGACATGCGTGCGCGCACGCTCGACGATCTCGCGATTGGCCTCAATCAGCGCGTTGGTCTCACGCGCGAGCGGAGCGATCTCGACGGGAAATTCGCCCTCCAGCCGCTCGGCGCGGCCGGAGCGGATGGCGGCAAGGCTCTCGGAAATGCGCTTGAGGGGCGACAGCCCGAAGCGAACCTGCAGCGCCGTGGTCAACAAAAGCGCACCGGCAAGCGCGGCAAAGATCGCGCCGATGGTGCGATCGAAGCTCAGCATTTCATCGTCGATTTCGGAAGCGTCGCCTGCCACTTGAATCAGATAACGGCCCTCGTCGGCGAGATCGATGTTGCGTTCGACGAGACGCAGACGCACCTCCTCGGGGCCTTGCGCATAGCCCTTGTGATACCCTCCGGCGGCGGCGTCCTCGCCGGCGGGTAATCGCGGCAGATTCGAATCCCAAAGCGAGCGCGAGGAATGCAGCTCGAGCTTCGGCGTGTCGAGCCGCGTGACCTGCCAATACCAGCCCGACAACGGCAGCTCGAACAGCGGCTCGCCGATCGATTGCGGGAATTTGTCAGTGCCTTCTTCTGGCGAAGCGACGTCGGCGACCAGAGTGCGCAGATAGACGTCGAGCCGCCGGTCGAAAGCGCGTTCGACGGCATGACGGTAAAGCGAAGACAAAGCTACGCCGGTGACGATGAGAACGACGACGGTCAAGCCGGTCGCCCACAGAAACAAGCGGAACGCGAGCGAGTTAGCGCGCATCGGGCGGGGTGAGCAAATAGCCGAGACCGCGCACCGTTTGGATCACCTCGACTCCGAGTTTTTTGCGGATGCGTCCGACGAACACTTCGATCGTGTTGGAGTCGCGGTCGAAATCCTGATCGTAAAGATGTTCGACGAGTTCGGTGCGCGATACTACGCGCCCGGTGTGGTGCATCAGGTAGGAAAGAAGTCGATATTCGTGCGAGGTGAGTTTGATCGGATTGCCATCGACGGCAACGCGTCCGGTACGGGTATCGAGGCGGACCGGCCCACAGGTGAACTCGCTTTTGGCGTGACCGGCGGAACGGCGCAGCAGTGCGCGCACCCGCGCCAGCACTTCCTCGAGATGGAAAGGCTTGGCGACGTAATCGTCGGCGCCGGCATCGAAACCCTGCACTTTGTCGCTCCAGCGATCGCGCGCAGTAAGGATGAGCACCGGCATGGCGCGGCCGGCGCGCCGCCACGATTCCAGCACCGAAATACCATCCATCTTCGGCAAGCCGATATCGAGGATCACGGCGTCGTAGGGTTCGCTGTCGCCGAGGTAATGGCCTTCCTCGCCGTCGAACGCACGGTCGACAACGTAACCGGCGTCGGTCAGCGCGGTCGCGAGCTGCCGATTAAGGTCGGGATCGTCCTCGACAACGAGAAGGCGCAAAAATTAGCTCCGCTCAGCGCTCGCCGACCAGCGTACCTTTCGCCGCATCGACCGCAACGCGCGTCACTTTGCCATCATGGGCAAGCACTGTCAGCATATAGACAAACCCATCGCCCCGGCGGCAAAGCCGGGCGCGAATCAAGGTCCCAGGCACGTGGCTGCGTACCGCGTGCATGGCGGAGGCCAGATGCACGACAGTGCCGTTCTCGACCAGCGTTCGGCGCTCTTTTTGATTGAGGCAGGCGCGCGCGGCGGGATCGGCGCCGGCGTGGGTCGCGCGGATAGCCTCATCGGCATGCGCCGGCGCAATCGCAACGGCAAGCGCGAGCAACGCGGCGGCGCGCGCACATTCGACGGTGCCCATGCGCCATTCCCTAGGTTGTCACCAGTGAACAAGGCCTGAACGGCCATTTTAGGGCTTTTTGCATGTCCCAGCGCGGTGTCGACCTACTCCGCCGGAGGGTCGTCCAAGCGCACGGGTCCGTGCAGCGGCCGCTCCTCGACCAGAAACACGCACGCCAGCGCAATACTAAGGAAGACCGCGCCGGCGACGAACACCAAGCGGAATCCCGGAACAAAGTCGGCGTGGCCGGCCGCGAGCCTTTCCAGCGTCGTGATCCCGCCGCCGTCGCCAGTGCTGCCGAGCACGATGGCGCCGAAGACGGCGACGATGACCGCCCCGCCCAGCAGGCGGAAGAAGTTCAACGCGCCGGTGGCCGTGCCGAGTTGATGCAGCTTCACCGCATTTTGCATGACGATGGTGCTGGTCGGATACATCGGACCGATGGCAACGCCGAGCACGCCGAGGAGCAATGTAAACCAGCCGAGCGTCAACTCGGCCGTGTCGACGGCGAGCACAGCGAACGTGGCGATGGCGGCGACCAGTCCGACGATTGGAAAGCGCATGTAGTGAGTCAGTCGTGCGATCAGCCGCCCCTGCAGCATCGAGCCGACCACGGTGCCGGCCATGAAGGCGATGAGCGTGACCCCTGACAAACTCGCCGACGCGCCCAACACCATCTGACAATAAAGCGGGACAAAAATCGTCACGCCGATAATGGTGCCGATGCTGAAAAACGCCGCGCTCGTGATCGCGCTGGTGGTCCTGCCGCGCAGTATGGCCAACGGAATAAACGGCTCGCGCGCGGTCAGAAGCCTCGCCGCGAAAAGCACCCACAGCACGACCGTGCCGCCGATAAGCGCGATGATCGGCCAGGAGGTCCAACGGTAGTGAGTGCCACCCCAATCGAGCGCCAACAGCAATGCCACCGAGGCGGCGACCATGAGTGTCACGCCGGGAATGTCGAGCGTGTGCGGACGGTCGTGCCGTGGCAGACGGCGCAAGGCACGCGCCGTCATCACCAGCGCGACGGCGCCCAGCGGCAGATTGATCCAGAAAATGAACGACCAGTGCAGGTGATCGGTGAGCAATCCGCCGAGCACCGGGCCGAGAATGCTCGCGCTCATAAACACGACGGACGTGTAGCTCTGTGCGATCGGGCGCTCGCGCGGCGAAAGAAGGTCGGCGATTATGGTCTGCGCGATTGGAATCAACCCGCCGCCGCCGATTCCTTGCAGGACACGGCCGACGATCAGCACCCACATCGTCGGCGCCAGCGCACAGGCCAGCGAGCCGAAGATGAAAATGCCGATCGACAGCAGCATGATGGTGCGGCGGCCGTGAATGTCGGTGAGTTTACCGAAGAGCGGCGTTGCCGCAGTCGCAGCGATCAAATAGGCGGTTACCACCCAGGAAAGATCGTCGAGATCGGCAAGGCTCTTGCCGATCGCCGGTAATGCCGGCGCAACGATGGTCTGCTCGAGAGCGGAGAGGAACATCGCCAGCATTATGCCGGCGATGATGGTCCGGATGGCGGTGTGATCGAGCGGCGGCACGACGGCTGTGTCGAGCGGTCCCCGGGCAAACGCCGCCGACGCGAAGGCGTCTTCCGACGCACCCACTGTCGCGGGGGCAGAAGCAACCTCGTCGCCGGCAATTTCGGGAGCGATGCTGTGGGCGTCGTCGGGGGTAATTTCGCGAGGCATGTCCCCGGTCATGGCAGGCGTTCTTCGCGTTGCGAATCGATTTCCGTTCGGCGGCGCCAAAAAGCTCCGAAACGGACGCCCACCGGCCCGGCATTCACTTGGCTAGCAACACCGCCGAATGCAAGCGCCGCGTCCGCAGGGCAGGGCTGCCGGTCGTTTCTTATCGCTGGCGCCTTGCCCGCTTCGGCAGCTTGAGCGGCCAACTCACGATGTGGTCTTCGAGGTCTTCATCGGGCACGTTCTTTTCACTCGCGAGAAGATGAGAACGCACCGAAACGCCGGCCGTGTGCACGGTCTCCGGGTCGCCGGAAACAAGCGGATGCCACCAATAAAGATCCTTTCCTTCGGCAAGCAGCACGTAGGCGCAGGAGGGCGGCAGCCAAGTGATGGTTTTGAGGCTTTCCGGTGTGAGCTGCACGCAGTCGTCAACCTTCTCAAGCCTGTTCGCATAGTCGCGGCAGCGGCAGGTCTTGGCGTTCAGGAGCCGGCAGCCGACGTCGGTGTAATAGGTGCGGTCGGTCCCTTCCTCCTCGAGCTTGTTCAGGCAGCAGCGCCCGCAGCCGTCGCAAAGGCTCTCCCATTCTGATTTAGTCATTTCTTCCAATGACTTACGTTGCCAGAACGGGACGTCGTTCAGTTTTTTCTCGGTTGCCATTCTTTTTCCCGGTCGCGCGAAGATCTGGGCTGGAGGGGTTTACGCCCAATTTGCCCCCAAATTCCATTCACACTGTCATTGACACATCATTGGCCGGAGCCGCCGGCTCGGCTAAGTCTCCTCGCGGACAAGAACCAACGACGGGTGCCCGACCCGTCCCGGGAGCGTTGAAAGCGGTGACCGACCTGTTCCCCGCGCCAGGGCCCAATTGGCGGGTCAAGCTCAAGCGGCTGCTGCTCGATCTCGACGCGCGCATCGATTTCGCTGTTTTTCAGAGCGGGAAGTGGACGCGCGAGCTGTACGAGCGGTTCACAGCCGTCATGGACCGTTTCCATATTGCTGGCTGGCGGCGCTGGCTCATCGTCGAGCCGCTGTCGGAAGCGGCAACGCTTAGCACCGGCGGCCTTCTGCTCATGCTGGCGCTTGCCATCCCCGCGTTTCGCGAGACCTCGGACGAAGGCTGGTTGAAGAAATCCGAGCTCGCGGTGACGTTCCTTGACCGCTACGGCAACGAGATCGGCAATCGCGGCATCAAGCACAACGATTCGGTGACGCTCGACGAAATGCCCGATCATCTCATCAAGGCGGTGCTCGCTACCGAGGACCGCCGCTTCTATGAGCATTTCGGCATCGACTTCCTTGGCACATTCCGCGCGCTTTTGACCAATGCCAGGGCCGGCGGCGTAGTCCAGGGCGGCTCGACGATCACCCAGCAGCTTGCCAAGAACCTGTTCCTGTCGAACGAACGCACCATCGAGCGCAAGATCAACGAAGCGTTCCTCGCCCTGTGGTTGGAAACGCGTCTTGCGAAGAACGAAATCCTGAAGCTGTATCTGGACCGCGCCTATCTCGGCGGCGGCGCCTTCGGCGTCACCGGCGCGGCGCAGTATTATTTCGGCAAATCGATCCGCGACGTGACCCTGCCTGAAGCGGCGATGCTCGCCGGCCTGTTCAAAGCGCCGAGCAAATTCTCGCCGCTCGTGAATTTGCCGGCGGCACGCGCCCGCGCCAACGTCGTGCTCGACAATCTGGTCGAGGCGGGCTTCATGACCGAAGGCCAAGTCTACGGCGCCCGGCGCAATCCGGCGACGCCAATCGACCGCCGCCAGGAAGATGCGCCGAATTATTACCTCGACTGGGCGTTCGACGAGATGCGCAAGCTCGTCGACAAATTCCCGAAATCGGTCAGCGAGAGTTTCTTCGTTGTGCGCACGGCCATCGATCCCAATCTGCAGCGCTATGCCGAGCGCGAGGTTGAATCCGCGTTGCGCCAATACGGCCACGATTACGGCGCCAGCCAATCGGCGGCCGTCATCGCCGATCTCGACGGCGCGGTGCGCGCCATGATCGGCGGGCGTGATTACGGGGCGAGCCAGTTCAATCGCGCGGTCGACGCGTTGCGCCAGCCGGGCTCCTCGTTCAAGCCCTACGTCTACGCCACCGCGTTGGCGAACGGCTTCACGCCGCAATCGATCGTCGTCGATTCGCCGGTATGCATCGGCAATTGGTGCCCGCATAATTATTCCGGCGGTTATTCCGGCTCTCTGACCTTGACGCAGGCAATCACGAACTCGGTCAACGTCATCCCGGTCAAGCTGTCGATCGCGCTCGGCGACGGAAATCCCAAGCTCGGCCGCGCCAAGATCATTCAGACCGCCCGCAATTTCGGTATTTGGACGCCGCTGCCCGATACGCCGTCGCTGCCGATCGGCGCCGACGAGGTCAATGTCCTCGAACACGCCGTCGCCTACGCGACCTTCCCCAACCTCGGCAAAGTTGTCACCCCGCATGCGGCGCTGGAGGTACGCACTGGCACCGGCGAACTGGTGTGGCGCTTCGATCGCGACGGCAAGCGGCCGGAGCAGGTGATCTCGCCGCAAGTCGCGCTGGAAATGATCGGGATGATGAACTCGGTGGTCAATAACGGCACCGGCCGTAGAGCGCAACTCGACGGCATCCAGGTCGCCGGCAAGACCGGCACCACCAACGGCTGGCGCGACGCCTGGTTCGTCGGATACACGGGCAATTTCTGCGGCGCGGTCTGGATGGGCAACGACGATTACACGCCGACCAAACGCATGACAGGCGGCACGATCCCGGCGCTCATTTGGCACAACATCATGGCCTATGCGCACCAGAACGTCGAATTGCGAACGCTGCCCGGGTTGCCGCCGCCGCAACACGCACCGACCGTTACCGAAGCCGCCCTCCAGGGCGCGCCCGCCCCGCAACAGATCCTGTTGACGCGTAAGGGCACCGAGGCGCTGGTCCGCGTCGAGCATCTGCTTGACGACGCGCGGCGCGCACTGCCGGCGCCGGCCGTTCCGGCCGGTACGCTCGGTGAGCTCGGCGGCGGCAACACGCTGACGGCAGCGCGCGAGCAGCAAACCGCCGGAGCTCCCAGCGGCAAGTAGACGCCGTCGTCGAGATCATTCGCCAGCCGATCGGATCCAACGTGCGCTTGTTTTTCGGTTCCTGCTTCACCTTAATACTCGCCGCGGCGATTGGACTCGGCGCGACGTGGCTGACGTTGACACGCGGGGTCGCTTTCGGCGCACTGAGCATCGGCGCTTGGACCGCATGGCCGAAGAGCGGAACGGTCGACATCGATCCCTACGCCCGCGCCACCATTGCGCGCACCGGCGAATTGCCGGTCGGAACCGGCGACGGCGTGGCTTTCTATGCCCGCGTCGACGACGCGGGCAACGCGCTGGACGGCCGCTGCACGTTTGTCATCAGCGGCATGACGCCCGCGGCCCGCTATTGGACGCTCACGCTTTACGACCCGCAGGGCCGGCTCGTCGCCAATTCGATCGATCGGCACGGGTTCACCAGCGCGGAGATTTTGCGCGAGGGTGACGGCCGCTTTGCCATTAATGTCGGCCCTCGTGCCCGTCCGGGAAACTGGTTGCCAAGCGGCGGGATCGAGCAATTCGTCCTCGTGTGGCGGTTTTACGATACGCCGATCGGCGTCGCTTCGCTGACGACAAAGGAGGGACCGATGCCGGCGGTCGTGCGAAAGAGTTGCTCATGATCCGCTTGCCGCTTTGGATTCTCGGCGCGCTGTTGCTTGGCGGCATCGTGCATCTTTCGACGGTGCTGGCGATGCCACAAGCGGCGACGCAAGACGCGTATTCGCGGCTCGCGCCACTCACTCCCGCCAACGCCGTGGTGCCGCTCGCCGCACCGTCTGCACAGGACGCGACCATGCCATTCATGGACCCCGCGTTCGCGGTGGCGGTATGCCGATACGATCTGTCGGCCGGCCCGCTCAAACTCAGCGCGCCGCTGAGTCAAGCCTACACCTCCGTCACATTCTACACGCGCAACAGCGTCGCCTATTACGCGATCAACGACCGAGCCGCCGGCCGGCGCGCGATCGAGCTCGACCTGATGACGGAAGAGCAGCGTGCGCAAGTGCCCGAGGAAGAGGACGTAACGGCCGCGGACCGGCTGATCATCGAGTTGCCGACCCGGCGAGGACTGATCGTGCTGCGCGCGCTGGCGCCGGAACCCGGCCTCATGACGATGGCCCGGCGCGCGCTGGCCGGCGCGCAATGCCGCATCGAGCTACTGCCGGCACGATAAAATTCTGCTGAAGCGGGGACGTTATCTGACGGCCAGCGCCGGCTGCGCCGCGACGGCGACCGGCGCCTCGGCAAATTGCGGCGCCGGGACGAGTTGGTCGCGGCGATTTGCTGCCGCAACAGCTTCAGCGAGATGTCGATTGGGGATGCGAGGGCGGTGGGCTCAGAGACGACGAGATGATCGAGCGCAAAGCGGTAAGTCGCAACAGCGCTGCGCCAGAGAGGTTTGCACCCAGGCGATCGTCAGGTCGTTCTCGCCCACACGTGCCAGGCATTGCCCCGACCGATCGGGGAGATATCGGGGATAAGATCCATGGTCGCTTGGCGCTTGCGGTCGGCTTCGATGACACGGTGCGCCATGTCGAAAAACGGGCCGATGCGCACCACGTCGTTGCGGACGTCGTCGTTTAACTGGTTGTGACGGCCGACGGTCGAGCGGTAGTTTCCATGAGATGCCTAGGTGATCGGGTCGGCTACCCACAAATTGCGCCGGAATTCGCGCTTTTGGCCATATCTGTAGACCACGGCATCTCAGCGTATGCGATCGTATGTCGGCTCGATCGGCGGAAAAGCGAGGTCGCGCAAAGTGCGCTCGTCGTCGATAAGATTGTTGAGCGAGATCGGCGCGCCGGTGCGGATCGCAGCCTCTTGGCCAACCCAGGCGTGGATATTGTCGGCGACGACGGGCTGTTCCAGCCGGCCGAAATCGCCAATGCTCGTGCAGCCGGGAAGAAGCACAACAACGAGGACGGCTAAGGACGGCTCGGCTTGGCTTAGCTTTGCTGCGACGGGATCGCGGCGGCATCGGTGTGCGGTCGTTTAGCGGCGTCTCAACCGTCGACGACCGCCATTTTGCGCCGGTGGAGGAGTGTGAGGTTCAGCATCCTCGACGAACGGCGCGCCGTGCCGTTCGATGCGGACGACCGGTAGAATGATGACGGTGGCGGACTCTTCGGCCGCGTCACGGCCGAAGCGCACGATACGCCCCTCGTCCGGAAACTTGACAATGGTGCCCATGTTGGCGGCCCAGCCGTTGTCCGCTTCCTGCCCGGCAGCGGACACCCCCTAGCCCGATGCACCCGCATCGGTGTCGTAAGTAAGCCGCATGCAGGGTTAACGCTCCGTTACGAAAACGCCGTTGATTTCCTTGGGCATCCTGCGCTCGCCGCAACCCAGCCGACGTGATGCGACCATCTTAGCGGCTAGCAAATTGAGGTTTTTCCAGCCGCAGGTTTGTCACTGCTAAAGGCCGGTGCTAGCAAGCTCTAGAGGGCGCAGCGTTGTCTGCGCCCACAGGGATTCTTTCGTGCCCCGCGGATGTTGTGACCGCGCACTGGTCGCGCTGGCGCCAGAGGGCGTCCAGTGCCAGCCAAAATGATGGTTACGTCGCTTGACCGTCACGGTGGACGTGCCAAGCTGGTTCGGGTGGGCCTCCCGCCTAATCGGCACAACTGGAGTCTCGGCGGGACTGTCCCCGTCGGTGCTCCTTATTGTTTGGGCAAAACCGCGGCCAGGTCTAAAGCACGGCCCTCGCAAAAATGAGCGTTCTTCTACGACGTGCAGGACCAGTTGGTGTGGCACCACTGCCCCTTGTGACACAGCAACGGGTGGTTAGCGGCCGTACCGCAAGCGCATGTCGCAGCGACCGGGTGGCCCAAGGCGCAGCCTGGGATCACATGCTTATGCCCTATCCTCGCTTGGGCCAATCCAGCAGACATGGCAATCGCAAGCAGCGCTACGGTGATAGTTTTTATCATGTTCAGCCTCCCTATTGAGGCTCGAACCTATTGTCGTTCACATGAACTCAAAATGAATGGCTCGCGGCAGAAGGCCCCCGCGCGACGAGCCCCGGAGCCCCTCAGCCAGAAATGGAGCGCCGACCGCCCCGGCCTAGTGAGAAGAAGCCTGCTCCGCAACGTTTGAACATCGCTCGGGCGTGCAGAACCAAACTGCTCCCGTGTAGCGATCAACCTCGATTGCCATGTTCTCTTTCTGCGTCAAAGTGGCCAGCGCAGACGAGCCATGTCCGCTTAGTGCTGCCGGCTCAGCCGGTCGACGCAACACTTTATCCTAGATGGAAGGATGGAGTGTATTCATCCTAGATGAAAGGATGGAGTGGTTTCAGTAATTTCAGATGAGAGCCGATTGTGGGTGTCCTCACAAGCCCATCTAAACAAAATGGTGCGTCAGCTCAACGAACGGCCACGTAAAGCTTTGGGAATTGAAACCCCAGCAAAAAGATTTAATGCAAGCGTTGCGTCGACCAGTTGAGACCACCACCAATAAGCGACAATGTGCGCTGCAGCAAATATTATCTCCCAATCAGTTAGAGCGTCTTGAATCGAAGCGCAGCGCTCCCGACATCACCGCTGGAGCCTTGCTGCTGATCGGGTTTGCGTTTGCGCGGCTCCGCCGTCACGCCATAGACATTCCAGCTTCTGCAGCTCAACCGGCAACTCGACTTCGCCGCGAAATTGTGGCACCTGGTGCCACGCTTCCTACCGCTTCGTCGGAAACAGCGCTGATGGAAAATCCGCGGCGTATTTTGGCGGCTTCATGCGCGGCTGGTAGTCGGGATGCGGATTGGGATCGGGCTCGACCGCCTTGCGGTAAAGGTGCCACGTCGCGTGACCAAGCACCGGCATCACCACAGTCAGTCCCAGGAGGAGCGGGATCGAACCGATCACCAAGAGCGCGGCGACGATGAAGCCCCATAATGCCATTGTCACGGGATTATTGACGACCACGCGAATCGACGTGAGTAGAGCCACCGCGGCGCCGACATCGCGATCGAGCAGCAAAGGGAAGGAGACGACACCAATACTGAGCACCAGCGCAGCGAACAGGAAACCCACGCCGATCCCGACGATAATCAGCTTCCAGCCAGCCGGGGAGCCGAACACGTCGTAGAGAAACTGGCCAATCGATGGCGGCAGTACATAGCCGAATTCGGTGATGTAGATGGCTTGTGCAACAACGAGCCATAACAGGAAGGCCACCATGAGCAGAAAACCCAGCGCCACAATCGCGCCGAGCGAGGGTGAATGCAGCACGTCGAAGGCGTGAAGTGATGAACTATCGAGGCCGGCCTCGCGGCGACGACTCAGCTCATATAGCCCGATCGCGGCGAATGGTCCGACCAGCGCGTATCCGGCCGCAATCGGAAAGGCCATCGGCAACATCGAATAGCCCAACGTCAGGCCAATCAGCAGGATACCGATCAGGGGATAGATCACGCAGAGGAAAACGGCATGGCTGGGCATCGCGACGAAGTCATCGATGCCGCGGCCCAGCGCGTTCAGTAGATCGGACGGCGCTACGTGGCGAATTACAGGGTTTGCCGGACTTTCGCCCGCACCGACGAGAATATGCCAATAGGTCATGCCGCTCCTCCTGAACCCTAGGTCCGGGCCGCCCTGCAGCCGGGACCGCAAGGCTCCCGAGGGTCTTCTGACCACCGCCCATTATGACCGGCCAAGGCGCGGGATGCTACGCGTCAACTCTTCGATCACGCGATTGTTCACGAGCGGTGTCTGCACCAATCATGACACTGAACCGTCGAATTGGGTTCGTTCGCTGGCGTGTGCCGCGAGCGGCCACGTAGAAGCTCCCCCAATCAACGAAACCCAGGGCTACATGGCATCACACCATCGCAATGAGTGTGATGCCGACTTCTGGATTGGGTCCAAATGCGACTTCGCGTGTTCTTCGCGACGAGTCCGTTCATCAACCAATGTCGGACATTGGACGTTGCAGTTCGCACGGCAGTTTTGACCAGTCTTTTATTTGATCACGCGCGGCGTTGGAAAATGCCTGGGACAGCTAGGACTGGGTCTTCGGGGCAAACAGCTGGCACCAGCCGCTCGGGCTGATGTCGCCTTGGACGAATTTGCACGCTTTCGGCGGTTGGAAGTTGACACAGCCGTCGCAGTGCTGGTTCCCCTTCGGCGTACCCTGATATTTGGCGTCCTCCTGGTTGATCTTCTGCTGCGCCGCCGCTTGCGAGACCGCTGATGTATCGGGGCCCGCCGCGCCGAGCGCAACAACGCCGCTCGCCCGGGCCAGAGGACTTCGAGCAAAGGCGAAAACGCCGGGCCTTGCCTTTCCTCGCAGCAAGCCGGTGTGGCGCGCGTCACGCGCCGCAAACAAAGGGGGGCTTCGCGCCGAAGTGGGTTGCGCTGTCCTACTTCGCTAACGACGAAGCCGCACTTATCGCCCGCTGTCATCGTCTCACGGCGGAGGTGAACGATTGGCTGTCCGGCAGGCGCGGGCGCGATCCAGTCTTTGACGGCGCGGTTGGCTCGCTGTTTCGGTTTTATCAGATCGAGCCGAACAGCCCTTATCACAGGCTCGAACCGGCATCGCGCCATCCCTACTATGTTTATGCGCGAATGATTGTCGAGACGGTGGGCAACCGTCGCATCGATGCGCTCGACGGGCGCGACACGCCGGCACCCCGAATGGTCCGCTCCGCTTGAGCTCGGCAGTAAGCCGCACCTCGGTCCTGCACGCCCATATCGTTCGGCGTTTCCTGTCGCCCGCCCCGGTTGTGCGGAGCTAAAGGTCATCTTGCAGCAAATGCGATTCCCGGCTCCGCGTTCGCGCACCGAAGCACCGCCAGCAGCTGAGATTGTTGCCATGCGAAAAGCGGCGCACAAACTAGGACATCCCGCTGCTGCGCTTGCCCATGCGCTTCAATTCGAGGGTACGATTCAGTTATGGGACGCGATCGGACAACGGGTGCCGCTCTCGTACCAGACGCCATCGCCGATTATCAACGGCGCACCGATCGACGACAATCTCATTTTCAGGTTCACGCCGAAGAAAACGCAATTCACGACCGGGGTCCAAGCGATCATGACCTGCGGATATGTCCGATGGTGTTGGAGGAAATCGCTAAATCCCGGTTGAGGCGCGCCGTGGTCCGCTGATTGGTCACCGCGAACCCGACCTGCTATCGGCAAGAGCGTTTCAGCGCGCTGTGGGGTGAGGCTGCAAATCGGGCTAGCGTCAAATCGAGCGTGTGGATTCGCGATATACGGGCCGCTGCGTCACGGGGGCGCGGCAAGCGGGTGGCACCGACTGACGCCGTTGCGAAGGTGGTGACCCACGCCAACAAGCGGACGACGGCGAGGGTCCATGACCGCGACCAGCTTGAAGCGCGGAGGCAGGTCGCCAAAGCGCGACAGGCATTGGAGCACAGAGAATGAACAGAGCGCGTGCAAACCACTGCGACGTCACGCAGATATTAACGGAATCAACGGGTTAACGGGCGTTTATATTAACGCTCCGCTAACGGCGGCGAATTAGGTTCACGGTAAATAGGGCAGTCCGTTTGGCGCGGTGTGTCACCGGGTCCCTTTTAGGCTTCCTTGGGCTCGCCCATTGCAGTGATCGGTACGCGTGATGGAACCGTATAACTTCTTCGGCCTCGGCAGCCTTGCCGATCTTGGCACCCGTAGCGGAATCGATATGCGTCCGACGCTGCTGCGCGTTCTCACCGACCTTTACGTGCACCGGCTCATCCATACGGCCGATGAAGAGCGCCACTACATTGAGCTCGCGCTACCGATGCTCGACGTTGTGGACGTGCCGACACGCATTGCCGTAGCGAGACGTTTTGCGCGATATCTCTCGCCGCCGCTGCGAGTCCTGCAACGGCTCGTGCGCGACGTACCGGAAGTCGCGGCGGAGCTGCGCGCGCATCCGCTGTTGCAGCCCCCGGCTCCGGCGGCCGCGGCGCCGCAAGAGGTCTCGGCGACGTCGCATGCCAGACACCACGCGCCGGACAGGGACGAACAGCGCGCCGATCCGTCCTACGAAATCGACGCGGCCACTGCCAGCGAGCTTAGCGATCTGTTCTTTGCGGCAGGTGCCGAAGAGCGGCGGCTGATATTGCTCAATCTCCACATTGTCGCTCCGGTTCCGGCCGCGCGCACCCGCACTGCACCCGATCCGTCGGTCGGCCGGCAGCTCGAAGCGGCAGTGCTCTCCGGCAAGCGCGCTGACTTTGCGAATCAACTCGCCCGCGATTTGCACATTCCCCGCGAACAGGCACTGCGTATCGTGAGCGATGAGCTGGGCGAAGCGGTGGTCGTTGTCGGCAAAGCGCTCGGCATTCCGCGTGATGTGCTTTATCGCATCCTGATGTTCGTCAATCCTGCGGTCGGCCATTCGGTCGAGCGGGTCCACGCGCTGGCCGCGCTTTATGACGAGATCACCGTGCCGGCCGCCGAGGGCATGCTCGCGATCTGGCAGGCGCTGCGCCATCAAGAGCGACCTGCCGCTACCCATCGGCCGCTTGCGTGGGACGACGAGGCGCATGAGCCCGCCCGGCCCGGCAGCACGGCAGCGCATCGCGGCCCCGCGGCGGCAACCCCGCGAGTGGGCGAGCGGCGCAGCGCTTCCTAAAGCGGCGGGCGTCAACCGGCAACAATATCGAGGAAATTCCGCCCGGCGCGATCCTCGGCCTCGACGATCCAGACGTCGGGATCAAATTTCACCTGCCGCGCAAGATAGGCCTCGACCTCGGCGTCGGGCGCCGATTGCGTGGCAAGACACGGCGTGAATGCGCGCGCCGCCTCTTGTGCAGCGTCGAAAGCGCTTTGCGGCGCCGGGCCGAATAGATCCGAGGTGCCGTCGAGCCTGCTGACGCGAACGAAGACGGCGCCTGCTTCTTCCGCGCCGCGGCGTCGCACCACCGCAAAAATGCCTTCGATGTGGCAACGCCGCAGATAGGCGGCAACCCAAAGTGCTGTTTTGAGGCGCATGCTCGTCACTCCGGGAGCGCCCTACACGAGCACCCGAACCCATAACCGCAAACGATGCGTTGCGACTGCTGGAGCGGACCCGTTCTCGGCCCTTCACGCCAAGCTGAAATGCTATTCGATCGGATGCCCGATCATGCTGGCAAGTTCGCTCAGAAGCCGTTCGGAGAGCCGCCCGGTCACCGGTAACCTGTGTTCACGCTCGAATTTCGCGATCGCTGCACTCGTCGGTTCGTCGAAAATACCGGACGACTTGATCTGGCCATAGCCAAACTCAGCGAGCACGCGCTGTACCGCCGCGACGCGCGTGGAAGGGCCGGCGGACGAGCCGGCCGATGATCCGATGAGGTCGGCGATCGGATCGTTGCGTCGCGGCGCCGCCGTTTGCCGCACTTGCGAACTGATGACGGTCTGGCGCGCGGGTGCGGCTTCCGGCGGCCTCTGCGGGAGCGCAGCCGCTGACACGTTGGGCCGATTGTCGACGGGCTGCACGAGTGCTCTCGGATTGACGAAAAACGGCGCCGGGTGCGCACTCGATTGCAGGAAGGCCGCATTGACCACGATGATAACGCTCCCGGCGGCGGCACAGAGGATCGCCATCGAGTCGACTGGACGACGCGCAGCCTTCGTCCACAGCCACGATCCGATCGCCGTGACTGCTGCCCCAAGGCCCGCCGCGCTGCTACCGGCGCGGCGACTGTTGTTACGCCGCTCACGCACTTTTCTTGACCCGAATGTCAATTGGCGTCATCGCGGCTTGCGACACCGCTCGCGCGTTCGTTGGCCGAGCCGTACCGCCATTCGACGGGTAATCGGCCAGATAGCTCGTCACGCCGGCTCCAGGTTTGATCGACTGCCGCTTGACGAATTGGACGCGCTCGCAATCGAGCGGCAGGCACACGGTCACGCGTGTGCCCTCGCCGACTCGGCTGCGAATCTCCATCTCGCCGCTGTGCAGCCGCACCAGACCCTTGACGATCGACAATCCAAGGCCGGTTCCGCCGTGCCGACGGTCATAGGCGGCGCGTGCCTGGAAGTAAGGCTCGCCGACACGCGCGAGATCTTCATCGCTGATGCCAACGCCGGTGTCTTCGACGACGAAGGTCATGTGCCCGGCTTCCGCGCGAGCACCAAGCGTGACTTTGCCGCCGCGATCGGTGAAGCGAATGGCGTTGGAAAGGAGGTTCAGCAGGATCTGATTGAGCGCACGCCGGTCGGCGATTATCTCCGGAAGCTCGCCGGTCGGCATTCTCTCCAGCGTGACGCCGGCGTCGTTGGCTCGCAAGGCTAGAAGATCGCAGCAACCCGCGATGACCTGTGCCGGCGCGAATGGCTCGGGGGTGATCTCGAAATTATCGGTCTCGATTTTCGACAAATCGAGGATGCCGTTAATGACTCCGAGCAGATGATGCCCGGAATCGTTGATCAACCCGGCGTATTCGTTGCGGCGCGAAAAATCGAGCATCAGCGCCGATTCTTTCTTCAGCATGTCGGAAAAGCCGATGATGGCGTTGAGGGGAGTGCGCAGTTCGTGGCTCATGGTGGCGAGGAAGCGGCTTTTGGCGGCATTGGCCCGCTCGGCCTCGGCGCGCACATCCTCCAGCGCCTGCTCCTGTTGCTTGCGCTCCGTGACATCGCGGAGCACGGCGACGACCTCGCGACGATCGTCAATGCCGGTCTCCACTGTCGGCTGTTCAAGCGGCCGGCAGCGCATTTCGATCCAGACGAAATGTCCTGCATGCCCGCCACCGGAGCCCGCCCCTTCGCATCGGACACGAAACTCGACGGATCGGCTCTCGCCTAAGGCCGCCGTTTCGCCGAGCGCCGTCAGGTAAGCCGGCCGGTCGGCGACATGGACGCGGCCGAACAGGCCTTGGCCATGCAAGTCCGCGGTCCTGCAGCCGAACAAGGACTGCGCCGCAGGAGACACGAACAGCACGGCGCCATCGTGGCCGTGCCGCGCGATCACGTCGGTCATGTTGCGCGCCAGGAGCCGGTAACGATCCTCCTCCGCGTACAACAACCAGAAACTGGTGCGCGCCAGCGCCTCGGTACCGAGCGCGATACCCGCCGCGTAGAGCACCGCCGATACGATGCCAAGTGTGGCAAGCGCGGTGTGTGCACCCAGGTGGGACGGCGGCAACATATCGAGTTCGCTCGCCAGCACCAACAGACCGGCCGCGGCGAGCGCAAAAGTCGAAGCGATGGCGACGACACGGCGCGACGCCGAGAGCGAAGCTTCGAGCGGCACGACCACAAGCCAGATAGCGGCGAACGAGGTAATCCCGCCGGTCCATGCGGCCACCGCCGTGACCAGACCGGTCAGTGCGAGCGACGAAAGAACATGCGCGCTCTCATAGCGTCCGGTACGGGAAAGGAAGTAAGCCGTCAAGATCGGTACGACCAGCCACGCGAACACGATCAGTTCGACCGCGCTGGGAGCGCCGCGCACGATCAAATAAGCCGGAAACGAGGCCAACGCGACGACGCTGCCAAGAAGCCGCGGCGCGATGAAGGCACGGTGGCGCGCAGCGGTCAGGGCATCCTGCCGCGCGGTCGGGTGAACCAGCGTCGAAATATAGTCTCTTACCGGCGCGAAGAGGCCCACGATCCCAAACGCACGCCCGACTTTGCAGACGCGCTCCCCTTTTTTCTATCCGATGATCGTGTCAGACGTCGCTTAAGCGAACACTAAGGAGACGCGCGCGCACCGCGCCGCGGCACCGCTGCAACGCCCCGCTCATGTGTACAGATCGGGGATTTCCCTATCATGGTGAACGGGCCGTTGCCGCGGTGAAGAGCCCTCCTACGAGCCGCGGCGCGAAAAGCCGCACCTCGAAACGTTTCGGTTGCCGCCAGAACGCCGAGGAACAGAGCGGCGAGCGCGTTTGCTCAAATTTTAGGTAAATTTTATTTTTTCAAATTGATCGAAAATTTGCGGCGTATTTTGCTCGAATATGAGGAAAATTGTTCCTACCCTACAATACGGTGTTCAGTGTTGTCTGCTAGGTTGGCCACAGAAGCGGCGGTGACGGCCGCCGGGGACGCGGGTCACATGTTCTTTCTTTTGCGAATGGTATTCTGGCTCGGGCTTGTGCTCGTCGCGTTGTCCGTCGGCTCTGCTCAGCGAAGCCCGTCGGGGACCAAGGTGAGCGCCACCGAAGCGATTTCCGCTGCCTCCGCTACCGTCGGAGATTTGCGCGGTTTCTGCGAGCGCCAGCCCGATGCCTGCACGGTCGGCTCGCAAGTCGCAACCGCGATCGGGTACCGGGCGCAAGCCGGCGCAAAGATGCTTTACGACGCGTTGAGCGAGGCGATGGTGCCGCGCGAAACCGGATCACTCAGCAATGGCACGCCAGGCCATGCCGGCACGAAATCGGCGATGGAAAAGTCCGCGGCGGAACGAGCCTCGCAGAGCACCCTGACGCCTGCCGATCTCGCCCCCGCCTGGCACGCGCCGGCGCCACGTAAGGACGCCGCCAAACACTCCGCCTAGATCTGCCGACCGCAACGGCGCGCGAGAACATCGACCTCGCGGGCTCGGCGCTCTATATAGAGGGCGACGAGGAGCCGACGCCACAATGCCCGAAATCGAGGAAATCATCGACAACTTCTCGGTCCTCGATGACTGGGACGATCGCTACCGCTATGTGATCGAGCTGGGGCGGGAATTGGCGCCGCTGACGGCGGCAGCGCACAGCGACGCCAACAAGGTGCAAGGATGCGCAAGCCAAGTCTGGCTCGACACCGACGTGCGACCGGATGGCGCAGGCGGACCGATCCTCACATTCGCAGGCGACAGTGATGCGCACATCGTGCGCGGACTGATCGCAATACTCTTCGCGATATATTCAGGCAAGCACGCCAAAGATATTCTTGCGACAGACGCGATCACCCTGTTCGAGCGGATGGGTTTGCGTGAACACCTTACCCCGCAGCGTTCGAACGGCTTCCGTTCGATGGTGGAACGCATCCGTTCCGACGCGCGCGCGGCATTGACCGCAGTCGCAGTGTAGTGGCGGCCGGCGCGGGAGCGGCAAGCTCTCGGCGGGGACATACAAAACCCACAGGAATCTGGCCCCGTGGTCGAACGTGTTGTAGATCTGTTGCCCGGCCGGCACGCGGCGGGGGAAGGTGAAACGATGGCCGTTGGTACTGTTGCAGCAAACGGCCCCTTGGGTAATCAAAAGTTCCGCGCCGCGCTCTCGGATGTATTTGCCGGATCGATTTGCAGCATTCTGTCGACCGCCTACTGCCTGTCCTATGCGGCGCTGATTTTTGCCGGCCCGCTCGATCACGTGCTCGCCTACGGCGTCGCGGTGACCTTTCTGTCGGCCGCGGTCGGCGGATTGATCGTGGCGTTGCGCAGCTCGCTGCCGTTCGCCATCGCCGGGCCTGACAGCTCGATTTCCGTCGTCCTGGCCGCCATGGTGGCGACGGTCGTTCAGCGCCTTGTGCATGGCGGGGCCGACCCTCTTGTCCCAACCCTCATCGCGTTGGCGTTGACGACGGTCCTCACCGGCCTGCTTCTCTGCGTACTCGGATTTACTCACGCCGGACGCGCTATTCGCTTCGTTCCCTTCCCGGTGATCGGCGGTTTTCTCGGCGCCACCGGGTGGCTCATGATCACCGGCGCGGTGCAGGTGGTTACCGATCAGCGGCCCGTGATCATCAATCTTGGCACCTTTATCGACGGCGCGACGATGGCCAAGCTCGCGGCCGCGGCGGTCGTCGGCGTCGTTTTGCACCTGGCGCTGCGCCGCTCCAAAGGCCCGTTCGTTATGCCGGCCGTTCTGTTGGCGGCTTTCGCGGCGACATATCTGGTGCTGCCGTTGATCGGTTCCACAATCGCCGCCGCACAAGTCCAAGGCTGGATGTTCCACCCGCAGCTGGCGGCCGACCTCATCTCGCCGTGGCAACTCGGCACGCTACAAAGCTTTTCCTGGACCTCCTTGCCCGCGCTTGCCGGCGATCTCCTCGCCGTCATGTTCGTCACCGTCATCAATTTTCTGCTCAACACGACCGGCATCGAGATTGCGACCCGCACCGAAGCCAACATCGATCGCGATCTCAATGTGCTCGGTGTCGCCAATATCGTATCGGCGGCGTTCGGCGGATATGTAAGCTGCACCTCGCTGAGCCGCTCCATACTTGTGCGCACGGCAGGCGGAAGCGGCCGAATAGCCGGTGTGACGGTCGCTGCGATCTCCGCCGCTCTCCTTTTCGCCGGTCCGTCGCTGGTCGGCTATGTGCCGAAATACGCCCTCGGCGGGCTGTTGCTCTTTCTTGGCGGCGGCCTCGTCTACCAATGGCTGATCCAATCGTCGTGGCAATTGCAACGCATCGATTATCTGTCGTTGCTCGCGGTCGCACTGCTCATCATCAATTGGGGCTTCATCGCCGGCATCGTGACCGGGGTGGTGATCGGCTGCGCCACGTTTGCGTTCAGCGTCAGCCGCGTGAATGCGATCAGATTCAGTTTCGACGGTTCGGAATACCGCTCCTCGCTCGATCGCGGGGCCCAGGAGCAGTCTCTTCTGGCCAATCACGGCCGGGAGATACAGGGAATGGCGCTGCAAAGTTATTTGTTCTTCGGCTCGACCAATCGGCTTTACCAGCACGTGAAGGCGCTGCTCGCGCAACATCGGAAATGCCGCTTCCTGATTTTCGATTTTCATCGCGTGACCGGTATCGATTCATCGGCAACGCAAAGCTTTGCCCAAATCAAGCAGGCAGCGGGCGAAACGGGGGCCCACATCGTTCTCGTCAAGCTCACGCCGGAATTGGAACGCGTGTTCCGCATCGCCGGCTTTATCTCGGATGACGTGATCGTCGCATCCGATCTCGATCGGGCGCTGGAATCGTGCGAACAGGCGATCATCGACGCACATCTTGCCGAAGTCACAGACCAGCGGTCATTGCGCGCTTGGCTGGGCGAAGCACTCGGCGATGCCCAGCTCGCTGATCGTCTTGCGGAATATTGTCGGCGTCTCGAAGTCAAGACGGGCGACATCCTCGCGCGGCAAGGCGAACCGGCGGCCTCGATGCATTTCATCCTCGAGGGCCGGGTCGGAATCATCGTTGATTTGTCGGAGGGCCGCACCGCGCGCGTGCGCAGTCTGGGTCGGCACACCACGGTCGGCGAAATGGGCCTGATAACGCGGAGCCCGCGCAGCGCGACGATCCAGGCCGAGGCGCCAAGCGTGCTTTATGAGCTCGACGCGGCTGCGTTCGAGCTTATCAAAAGCGAGCAGCCGACGCTGAGCCAAGCCCTCCTTGCCTATATCATCCGGGTCATGACCGAACGACTCAGTTTTGCGAACCGCCTGATCGGCGTTCTTCAGCGCTGAACGACCGACGTCAGCCCCGGTCGCGTCGACGGCGGCGCTGCTGACCGAGCCCCATCTGCTTGGCGAGCTGCGATCGAGCGGCCGCGTAGTTGGGTGCGACCATCGGATAGTCCGGAGGCAAACTCCATTTCGCTCGATATTGATCGGGCGTCATGTCGTACTGAGTACGCAAGTGGCGTTTGAGCGATTTGAACTTCTTGCCGTCTTCCAGACACACGATGTATTCGGCGGTGATCGAGCGCTTTACGGGAACGGCGGGCTTGGCCGGTTCGGCCGGCGCCGCTACCTGGCCTCCATTCGAGACGCGCATCAACGTCGAATATACCTGGCCGATCAAAGCCGGGATATCGCTGCTGGAAACGGTGTTGTTGCTCACGTAGGCGGAGACGATTTGGGCGGTCAGTTGGATGTAACTGGTCTCACCCGAGTTCTCAGCCATGTTGCGCCTGAAGTGTCACGAGTAACCACGCGGCCCGCCCCAGATACTGTACGCGCAGTATCGCGGCTATTTGCGAACGGTTCCAAGATAGGGCCATCGGCCGATAAATCAAAGCAATAAATGCGACGGGCCGTGAATACTGAAAAAATATTGCGCCAATACAGAATTGCGCTTAGCTGAACTTGCCAAGCTTCGTAATTCTCAAAGGAACAGCTAGGCGGCCCGGCCGAAAGAGGAACCCGCGTCGGCGGCCGCCACCGACACGTGGCACGAGAAAATTCGGGCGCTCCGCATGCCGCGAGACCACGCACGCGATCGGGTTACGTATTACTCTCGATGTGATCGCGTAGCGCGTCGATCGATCCAAACCGCAAGCGGCCTTGTGGAAGCTGCGCCTCGATCGAACCGTCCGAGTAGAGGGTATAAGCCATTCCTTCGACGACGCCGGATTTGAGAACGGTGACCGACGCTGCGGAGGCGCTGGCTGCTGAAGCCTCCGGCGTGTCGTCGCCGTGTGCCGGCTCCGCAACCGGCCGGGCTACGCTGGTAGTTGGCCGTGCTAGCGTCGCTTGTGCGCCCCGTCCCGTTCCAACGGGCAAAAAGACTTTAGGCGCGGAACCGTTTGCCTTGTCTGCGGTCAGGGGCGAGCGTTGGCGCGGCGGCGCCACTCGAGACTGTATCGCTCCCCCGTTGGCCGCGCGGCCGACGGTCGGGGCGCTTTTGACTTCCGCGATGTCTTCCTCAGCCGGCGTCGCTGCCGGCGGCGTCAAGGATGCGTCGGCGCCCTCAACGACCGGACGACCCTCGCGGCGGGTCAGGCTCGGAAACTTCACGCGCACGCGGGTCGGCGCCGCCTGGTCGCCAATCGCCGCCGCATCGGTATCGTGTGCATCGGCCAGGGCTGTCGGCGCCGCTTCGCCGGCATGAGGGAAATGCGGCATCGGCCGCGAAGCAAGCACACGCTCGATGCGGCGCAATTCGCGAACCGCAAGTCCAAGTCCGATGAGCAGAAGGCCACCGACCGTTGCGACCATACCGGGGGTCAGGATTTCTGCGTCGAGTGCGCCATCGCGAAAAGGCAAGCCAGAGGCCACCAGGACCAAACCTGCGACCGTCGTGACAAGACCCAACAGCAACAACAGCGCCGGCATTGCGCCCGTTCCCCTCACAAACGCCTACCGCAACAAGAAAACTATTTTGGCTACCATCCTGCGGTAGCGCAAGAACTTAAATAGCGCCCGTACCAAGCGGTTTCGGCCGCGACGGGCCCTTTGGTTCCGGCATCGCGGCTGCGGCCGAGCGCGCTTTCAAAAACAACGGACACAGCCGATAATTCCCTGCACTACATCGGGAATTGCGGCGCGGCCTGCATTCGAAATGCTTCCGCTGCCCCGTCCCGGAGTGGACATTGCCCAACGGTGGCCGTTAAGCCTATTTAGAGGAAACCTTGTCCCGGCCAGCCCGTTTTACGGACACGCCCCCGCCTCCGACGCCCTTTCCGTTTCAACTCGAGGAGTAGACCGATGGCATTCACCCTACCCGACCTCCCCTATGCGTACGACGCTCTTACGCCATACATGTCGCGCGAAACGCTGGAATTTCACCACGACAAGCATCACCAGGCTTACGTGACGGCCGGTAACAATCTGGCCAAAGGCACGGAGTGGGAGAACAAGCCGGTTGAGGAAGTGCTCAAGGGCACGTTCGGCAAGAACCAGCCGCTCTTCAACAATGCGGGACAGCACTACAATCACATTCACTTCTGGCAGTGGATGAAAAAGGGCGGTGGTGGCGACAAGCTGCCCGGCAAACTGGAAAAGCAGATCGCCAGTGACATCGGCCCGATCGCCAAATTCAAGGAGGACTTCGTTCAGGCCGGCGTCACCCAGTTCGGCTCAGGCTGGTGCTGGCTCGCGGTCAAAGACGGCAAACTGACCCTGATGAAAACGCCGAACGGCGAGAACCCGCTCGTGCACGGCGCCAAACCGATCCTCGGCTGCGATGTTTGGGAGCATTCGTATTACATAGACTATCGCAACCGCCGGCCCGATTACCTCAAGGCGTACCTCGATCATTTGGTCAACTGGGATCACGTGGCCGAGATGTACGAAGCAGCGATGAAATAACGCGCGTCGGCGCGCGGAATGGAGATGAGCGGGACCCTTTAGGTCCCGCTTTTTTACAACCGATTTCGTGCGACGGTCTGGGCGTCGAAGCAAAGTTTGGAACGGAATGAGTGGCATGTGCTGAACCTTGCAACCAAGCGCACGCCGACCGCACCGGCCGGCCGGGTAAGCACCCTGGCCCCGCCTGCTCAAGGCGTCGACCCCTGGCTCGACGCACTTGCCATCGCCGCGCTGGTCGCCACCGCCGCGATTGCCGCCTTCACCTTCAGCGACTACGGCCTCGGTTGGGACGACTACACCCATTGGCAATACGGCGGCTTGCTGGTGTCGCTCTACGAGTCCGGCTTCGCCGACAAACGCGCATTATCGTTCGTCAACCTGTACATGTACGGGGGCGGGTTTGATCTTCTCGCCACGCTCGCCGCCAAGATTCTTCCGCTCGGTCCGTTCGAGACGCGACGTCTCGTGGGCGCCGCCGTGGGCCTGGTTGGCCTGTTCGTAACCTGGCGGCTGGGGCGCCGGATCGGCGGGCCTCTGGCCGGCCTGATCGCACTCCTCCTGCTCGCGACCTGCCCGCTTTACTACGGCCACATGTACATGAACGCCAAGGACGCGCCGTTTGCGGTGGTCATGGCGATTGCACTCCTCGGTATCGTGCGCGCGCTGGAGGAATATCCGCACCCCAAACCGGCCACGGTAGCGTTATGCGGCATCGGCATCGGGCTTGCGGTCGGCTCGCGCGTCATGGGCGGCTTCGCTCTCATCAACGCGCTCCTGCCGCTCCTGCTCATCCTCCTGCTTCGATCGCGACAGGCGGGAATCGTACCGGCTCTCGGCGAGTGGCGGTCGTTCCTGATCCCGTTCATTCCCGGCGCCATCCTCGCCTACCTGGTCATGGGTCTCGTTTGGCCGTGGTCGGTCGTGTCGCCGCTCAATCCGTTTCGCGCCGTCGAATACTTCTCAAACTTTTTCGAGCGGCCATGGCGTGAACTCTTCGATGGCAGCCTGATCCTCATTCCCGACATGCCGCGTAGCTATGTGCCAACGCTTATCCTGCTGACGCTTCCCGAATTGATGCTGCTGCTCGGATTTTGCGGGACCGTCGGCGCGATCGTTGTTGCCGCGCGCGGCGAACCTGGGCGCGCGGGTGCGTTTACCGGGCGCAGAGCCGCCCTCCTCGCCATCGCCCTTGCCGCTGTGCTGCCGGTCGTGGTCGCGGTCGCGACGCGGCCGGCCATGTATAACGGCATCCGCCATTTCGTGTTCTTGACGCCGCCACTCGCGGTGCTCGGCGGTCTGGCCGGCGGCTGGATCGCGCGACGCCTGCCGTCATACGGACGTACCGCGACGGCGGCGGCTGCCGTGCTCCTGATCGTGGGCGTCGGCTCCCCGGTCATCGATATGGTGCGGCTGCATCCATACGAGTACACGGATTTCAATCACATCGCCGGCGGCGTGGCGGGGGCGCGGCCGCTTTTCATGCTCGACTATTGGGGACTGTCAATGCGGCAGGCGTCGCTCGAGTTGCGCAGCCTGCTGGCGCAGCGCCGCGAAACGCCGAGCAATGCCAAATGGACCGTCGCGGTGTGTGGACCGCATCCGGCTGTCGTTGTCGCCTTGGGGCCGCAATATTCCGCGATCTGGGACCCGCGGGGCGCCGACTTCGCCATGATGCTCGGCGAGTTCTATTGCGCCAAGCTCGACGCACCTGTCCTGTTCGATATCGTCCGCGAGGGTGTGGTCTATGCACGCGTTTACGACATCCGCGGCCGTTCAATTACGTCGCTGACGACGGTGAAGGGTCCCGATTAGAGCATGATTCCGAAAAAGCCTGCCCCGGACTTGATCCGAGGTGGAAGCCGGTTTTCGGAGTAGATCATGCCCAATCAGTCATTCAGACGCTCAATCACACCGTCGCGTGCGCGTATTCCCAATATAGTTGGCGTGCCCGGCGATAGACCGGGCCTGGCTGCAAATTGCGCTTGTCGATGCGCGTGATCGGCGCCACTTTGGTGTAGTTGCCGGTGGAAAATATTTCATCGGCCGACTGAAAGTCCGAATAGCGCAAAACCGCCTCGACCACCGTGGCACCGGCCTCCCGCAGCAGCGCGATGACGCGCGCGCGCGTGATGCCCGCGAGAAAAGTGCCGTTGTGGGCCGGCGTATAAACAACGCCGTTCTTGACCATGAAAATATTGGCGGTGCCGAGTTCGGCGATATTGCCCAGCATGTCGCACAACAGGCAATTATCGAAGCCGCGCTCGCGCGCCTCCATCAGCGCGCGCGCGTTATTTGGATAAAGCGAGCCTGCTTTTGCGTCGACCAGGGCGGTCTCGCGCGTCGGGCGACGGTAAGGCGACAGCGTAATGGCGGTGCCCGTCGGCTTGGGAAAGGGCGCGACATACAGCGTAAGGCACCAGCGCGTGGATTCGGGATCGAGCCGTACCCCTCCGGGCGCGCCTTCCTCCGCCCAATACATCGGCCGGATGTAAATCTCGGCGCCGGTATCGAAGCGCTTGAGGCCCTCGCGTGTGAGACCGATCCAGGTCTCCGCCGGAATGAGCGGCTTGAGCGACATGACCTTGGCGGACTCATTGATACGCGAGCAATGCAAATCGAGATCGGGCGTGGTGCCCTCGAACGCCCGCGCGCCGTCGAATACAGACGCGCATAGCCAAGCGGCATGCGTGCGCGGACCCATGATCGGCACGTTACCGTCGTGCCAATCATCCTCAAAAAACGTCACGGTTCTCGACCAGGCGACCGGCCGGCTCATCGAATCCTCCTTCGTTCGTTCTATTGTCCGCGCTGGCCCGTCTTTGTCACCATGATTGCCGAAGGAGACCGGATATGGCGAGCGCCTATGTGTTCGATGCCTATGGCACGCTGTTCGACGTTCACGCCGCCATTGCGCGTCATCGCGCCGCGGCCGGTGGCGACGCGGATCGTTTCTCGGAGATCTGGCGGGCGAAACAGCTCGAATACACGTGGACGTTGACGCTCGCCGGGCATTACGTCGATTTCTGGACCCTGACCGAGCGGGCGCTCGATTTTACGTTCGCGCGAGTGCCTTCGGTTGATCGCGCGCTGCGGCCGAAGCTCTTGGAGGCCTACCTCACGCTGGACGCCTTTCCCGACGCCCGCGCAACGCTCGCCGATCTTAAGGCGGGCGGCGCGAGGCTGGCCATCCTCTCCAATGGCTCGCCGCGCATGCTTGACGCCGCCGTCCAAGCGGCCAGCGTCGCCTTACTTCTGGACTCTGTTCTTTCGGTGGACGCGGTGCGGCAATACAAGCCGCGGCCGGAAGTCTACGCGCTGGTCACTAAGGCTATGGCCGTCAAGCCGAGCGCTGTCGTTTTCGTGTCGTCGAACCGCTGGGACGTTATGGGTGCGGTGTCTTTCGGCTTCAAAGCGGTTTGGATCAATCGCGCGCGCATGCCCGAAGAATACACCGATCTGGCGCCATGGCGGGAAATCCCCGGTCTCGCGGCGTTACCGGGCCTTGATCTCTGATCTGGCAATTGGCTCGCTTCACGCCAGCGCGGCGACGTTCGACTGCACGCTAGTCCCGGCTGGCCGAGCGGCGGCGTCGATCCCGGCAATCCGGCGATCAATCTCGCCGATGACGAAGCGCGAAAACGGTCCGAGATGGGTGTAGAGCGTCATCAGCGCCACGATGAGGCGGAGCGCAGTGGGATTTTTGTTGCGGCAAGTCTTGAACACGTTCCAAAACGGGTCGCGCGCCTCCGGCACCCGGCTCAGCAACGCGTGCACGAATTCGAGCGAGACATAATCCCGCCGTCGATCGCCGACCGGCAGCTCGAGCGGGCGGCCGGAACGATCGAGCATTGCGGCGAGGCTTTCAAGCCGGCCCGCATAGGCGGCCGGATCGTAGATGCGTTCCAGTACGCGCCGGTAGTCGAGCAGGACATCGCGTTCGGGGCGGAGGCTGTCGTAGTTAAGGCCCAGCGTACACTGATCGCCGGTTTCTTCCGTCATGCGGCCATGCCCGGGATGCAGCCGTCCCTCCTTCTCCAGACGCCGTGAAAGCTGGGTATTCGGCAAGGCGTACAGAAGACCCACCATCGCTACCGGTATCGCGGCATCTTCGATCAGATCCGCCATGGCATCCGCAATTGATAGCCTCTCGGTGTCGAAACCGACGATGAAGCCGGCGGTGACGAACATGCCGGCCGCGTAGAGCTTATGGACACTTTCGGCGATGTTTCGTCTGGTGTTTTGTTTCTTCTTGGTGTGCACCAGCGTGTCGGGGTCCGGGCTCTCGATGCCCACGAAGACCGCAAAAAAGTTCGCCTTGCGCATCAGCTCCAGCAGGTCGTGATCGTCGGCAAGATTAAGCGACGCTTCCGTGGAAAATTCGAACGGATAACTGTGCGCTTCCTGCCACGCGATCAACTCGGGGAGGAAAATCCGCAGCGACTTGCGGTTGCCGATCAGATTGTCGTCGACGAAATCGACGTGCCCGCGATAGCCGAGATCATACAGCGCCTGCAATTCCGCTAGCATCTGCTCTGGGGTCTTGGTGCGCGGCACACGGCCGTAGAGCTCGATGATGTCGCAGAATTCGCAAGTGAACGGACAGCCGCGCGAATACTGCACCCCTACATACATGTAATGCTCGGTCTTGAGCAGATCGAAGCGTGGCGGCGGAGTTTTGGTGACGTCGATCGTGAATTTCTCTGCAACGAAAGTACCGCTGCGTTCACCGGCGGCCCATGCCGCCACGAATTGCGCGATTATGCCCTCGACCTCCCCGAGAACGCGGAAATCCGCAGCCTCATAGATGGCCGGGCTCGATGTCGCGTCGGGACCGCCGACGATCACCGGCTTGCCGTGTTTTTGGGCGAGATCGATGACGCGCAGCGTGTCGAGTTGCTGGTTGATCATCCCGCCTGTCATCACCATGTCGGCCCAGGCAAAATCCGCCTCGGTGACGTCCTCGGTATTGCGATTGACGAGACGAACGTTCCAATGCGCCGGCAGCATCGCCGCTACTGTCATCAAGCCGAGCGGCACGGTGGGGTAGCGGGCGTTGAGGAGCTTGCAGGCCTCGGTAAAATTCCAGAACGTATTCGCCTGGAAGCGCGGATAGATCATGAGCACGTTGGACGCGCGTCGGGCCGGCATTTCGCTCCGTTCCTGTTGCAAGGAATCCCCACCGCTTTTGTCTCAGGCACCACCGCGCAGTATGGCGGTATTGGCCGGCAATACAAGGACAAAGCCGGTTACGGATGAATTGGGATTTTGCTGAAAGCATATGGGGTTACAGCGTTTCCGCGGGCGGCTATCCACCGCGCGTCAGGCTGCGCTGTCGTGCGGTGCAAGAGAACTCGGGCTCTTTAGAGCAGCCACAATCTGCTGTTTGGTGAGGCGCGTACCGTCGTCGCCTTCGATCAGCAAGGCGACGCGGCCGCTGCCATTGATATGCCGCGCCCAGCTTATCGCCTCGTCGAGCGCACCGAACTCTTTGTAAAGGTGACGATCCTTTTCCAGCGGGGAGATCGACTGCGAACCACGTGGGCCGGAATAGACGCGATAGGTCATCGGCGGGTCTCCTGTTTCAAGAAGCTTTTCCTCGAACTAAATATCCCGTCGAAATACGCCACCCCTATGATCGTCGGGCACGCCGCGGCGCGTTGACGCGGGGAAGCTAGTCAGAAAGTGACCGGGCAAACGGTGACGACGAACTTGCCTCTCCAAATACGCCCGTTCCTGAGCACTTAGAACCAACGGCGCAATTGGCCGGCTCCTCACACGTGCATTCGCCATACGCGCTCTCCTTTCGAAGCTCCGAGCGCTCTTCTATAATGTGGCGAACTTGCGTTCCAGATGACTAGTTCCGCGGCGCGAAAGACTGATTGCTGTAAGGTTGCAAAGCCGGGCGCTGGATCGCGATGAAAGCGTGATCGAGCAAGCGGTGGCAGCTGTTGCAACCCGCGGAAAGCCGATCGAACCCGCGCGTGAACGCTTCACGGTCCTTGGCCTCAATCGCCTTCTGTAGCGCATCGATGTGGACGCCAACCGCTTGCTGCACGGTGTCGCCGCCGATCAGCTTGTCCACATCGGCGAAGCCTTCCTTCAATTTGTCGATCTCGTAATCGGCGAGCGGCCAATTGCCGGCACGGCCGGCGAACCAGAGCTTGATGTGACGCATCTGCTGCAAGACCATGATCTCGCCGATATCCGCTTCGGGCGGCTCGCCGGCGGCTCGCGGCTGGGTCGACGCGTCCTGCGCATTTGCCGTCGGCATCGCGAGCAGCGCGCCCGCAATAAAAAACGCGCCCAAAAATTTCATAGGCTCCTCCCTGGGCGCGCCTCACGGCGCCCGATCGGTGATCGGCAACCGCTCAGCCGGCAGGCGCAAGCGGTTCGCTGCACTGCTTGGCAAAAGCTTGCTGGCAGGCCTGGTAAAGCGCGGGGCAGGCCTTGGCCGCCGCCAGCGCGGCGTCGATGGTTTTGAGCCGGTCGCCCGCCGCGCGCGATTGGCCGTCGTAGGCGAGGACCGCCTCGGCGCGTTCGAGCCCGCGCTCCGTCATCAGGAAATGCTCCGCACCATCGAAGAAGGTCGTCGCGGTCTTGATAGCCTCGGTCAGCTTCTTGCTGTATTCGGCGTTTGTCCTCGGATCGGGCTTGACCACGCGGGCATGCACCGCGATATCGGTGTAGAGGATGTTGAGCTTGAAGTAGATACCGCCGCACTGAGCAAGAGCAAGCCAATAAGGATGCCCAGTGAATGCCCCGGGCGCGGTCACGACGCTGTCGCGCTTATCGACCGGCACTGCTGGGATGGCCGGCTCGGATGGCGGGCGCTGGTCGCGTTTTTGCCGCACGGCCTGCGCCTGTGCGCCTGTGACGACAACCGCCACTGCCACCGCGACGAGCCCCGCTTTTGCCAACCGTTCCAACATACGGCAATTATAGCCGAGCGTGGCGGCCGGTTTCAAAACTGCTCCACCCACGGCCGTACTTCAATTTCCCACGCCCAGGCGCTGCGCTGTTGCCGCAGAAGGTCGAGATAGGTTTGCGCGATCGCATCGGGATCGAGCATGCTGTCGGGCTTGTCCGGCGGCTCCGTCCGGCTGGCGCTACGAATGCCGCCGTCGATAATGACATGGGCAACGTGGATACCTTGCGGAGAAAGCTCGCGCGCCATGCTCTGCGCCAAGCCGCGCAACGCGAACTTGCCCATGGCGAAGGGCGCCGATCGCGCGTAGCCCTTCACGCTCGCGGAAGCGCCGGTGAAGATGATCGCGCCGTGCTTGCGCGGCAGCATGCGCTTGACCGCCTCCTGCGCCACGAGAAATCCGGCAAAAGCGGAGACGGTGAGCGTTTTCTCGACCTCGGCCGGATCGAGCTCGACGAAGGGCCCGCGGGTGCGGTAGCTCGCGTTATAAACGATCAGGTCGGGCGTTCCGAGCGCGGCTTCAACGTCGGCGAAGAGCTTGACGACGTCGGCCTGCTTCGTCGCGTCGCAGGCAAACGCCTTGCCGCCGACTTCCTTGGCAAGCGGGGCGAGATCGGCCGCACGGCGCGCCGCCAGCGCCACTTTCATTCCGGCTTTCGCGAAAGTCCGCGCCACCGAGGCGGAAAGTCCGCCTCCAACGCCGACGATAAGCGCTGTTCGATACGCTAATTCAGCCATGCGTCCCTCCCGCTCTCCAGGATCATGTGGGGAGCGGATGTGGGGGGCCAAGAGGGCTAAAAGGGCAGAAGAGAGCTAAGAGGATCTCGGATCAAACCCTCGGATTGCGAGCGCGCCGTCCTCAATCGACGACCGCGATCGCGTTGATTTCGACGAGGCAGCGCGGATCGGTGGCGAGCCGCACAACTTGCACGGTCGTCGTCGCCGGCTTGGCATCGCCAAAATATTCGCCCCAGACCCGATTGAGCGCGTCCTGATCGCTCAGGTCGGTGACGAACCGATCGGCGGTGACGACGTCGGCGAAGCTTGCACCGACCGCCTCGAGCCCGCGCCTGAGAATTCTCAAGGGCCGCCCGCGCCTGCCCGGCCATGTCGCGCGGCATGGCATCGAACTCTTCCGGTCGATGAGGATGGTGATGATAGACGGGCGCGGCGGTGACGCCGGCGAGATAGACGGTCGTGCCGCCGCGCACTTTGATCGCCGGCGCATACGGCATCCACAGATTCGGCGCGTCCGGCCAGTGCACGTGCTCGATAGTTTTGGGCATTTTGGGCTTCCTTCCATTGGGAGGCTTGTAACGCATAACGTTTACGATCAAATGATCGTCAGCTTTGGTGACAATGAGACAGCTGCGATCTGGTCAGGTCGATGAAGCAGTCAGCCGCCGCGCGATACTCAGGCGGGTGCCTTGCGCAAGCTGCGTCTTCTCAACAAGGCCAAGCGCCTTGATGATCTGCGCGTGCCTCCCGGCAATGGTTTAGAAGCACTAAAGGGAAATCGCGCTGTACAGTATTCGATCCGCGTCAACGATCAAGCGCGGATTTGCTTTATCTGGAAGGACAACAATGCGTATAAAGTTGAAATCGTCGACTACCACTGACCTCCTCCACAATCCTCATCCGGGTAAAATCCTGATGGAGGAGTTTCTCAAGCCCATGATGCTTTCGCAGACCGCGCTCGCGCGCGCGATCGGCGTGCCGCCGCGGCGGATCAACGAGATCGTGCTCGGCAAACGTGCCATCACCGCCGACACGGACCTGCGGCTTGCGCGCTATCTCGGCATATCGGAAGGATTCTTTATCGGGCTGCAAACGGATTACGAGCTCATGGAACGCAAACGCGCCATCGGCGCCAAGCTCAAGGCGATCCGGCCGCGGGCGGCGTGACGAAACACACCATTGTCACGCTATTCGTTTGCGGTCGCGCTCGCGCTCGTATTCGAGAAGCCGAGAATGCACGTCCTGCCAGGGACAGCGAAAAGTCAAAAAGAGTGGTCGGTGACGCTGGAGCCAGCCAAAAAAAATAAGCATCGACATGACGGAATTTTTATCTTCATCCCAAAGCTCCCAGGCTCGCTGGATTTCTACCTTTGCTTCGCGGACTAACATGCGGCGCTTCGGCTGCATCTGAAAGCAATCATCCCAGGTCTCAAGTAGATCAATATTTTGACTCTCGATCATACGCCCGGGGCTCGGCTGATCCACGTATACACCGTGTTCCACCCTCTTCACCCGCGCACATCGAGCGCACCATGCAATTCCAATATAGAAAACAATATTAGCCTCACCTTCGCCCACCTCCGCCGAGCGACCGCGCGACGGACAAGTCAAATATTTTGCCTTCAAACTATCCTGATTGGTCACAGCTCACATCCGAAACACCCCGAACTTCGTCTTCGGGATCGGTGCGTTCAACGCGGCCGAGAAGCAGAGCGCCAGCACGCGGCGCGTTTCCGACGGCGCGATGATGCCGTCGTCCCACAGCCGGGCGGTGGCGTAGTAGGGGTCGCTCTCGGTCTCGAACTGCTCGCGGATCGGTTTCTTGAAGGCCGCTTCCTCCTCCGCCGACCAGGTCTTCCCGGCGGCCTCGATGTTGTCGCGCCGCACCGTCGCCAAAACGCTCGCCGCCTGCTCGGCCCCCATCAGCGACACGCGCGCATTCGGCCAGGTGAACAGAAAGCGCGGACCGTAAGCGCGGCCACACATGCCGTAATTGCCGGCGCCGTAGGAGCCTCCGATCACCAGCGTGATTTTCGGAACCTGCGCGCAGGCGACCGCGGTCACCATCTTGGCGCCGTCCTTGGCGATGCCGCCGGCCTCGTAGTCGCGTCCGACCATGAAACCGACGATGTTTTGCAGGAACAGGAGCGGTACCCGGCGCTGGCAGCAAAGCTCGATGAAATGCGCGGCCTTCAGCGCGCTCTCCGAGAACAGGATGCCGTTGTTGCCGAGAATGCCGACGGGTATGCCGTGAATGTGCGCGAAGCCGGTCACGAGCGTCGTGCCGTAGAGCGCCTTGAACTCGTCGAACGTGGAACCGTCGACGAGCCGTGCGATGACCTCACGCACGTCGAATTGCTTTTTGAGATCGACCGGCACGATCCCGTCCAGCTCGTTGAGGTCGTATTTCGGCTCGACCGGAGCCGCGAGCGGGATATCGATCGACTTTTTCGTGTTTAGGTTGGCGACGATGCGGCGGCAAAGCGCCAGCGCGTGCCGGTCATTCTCGGCATAATAGTCGGCGACCCCGGATTTTTTCGCGTGCACATCGGCACCGCCGAGATCCTCGGCCGAGACCACCTCGCCGGTCGCCGCCTTCACCAGCGGCGGGCCGCCGAGGAAGATGGTGCCCTGGTTGCGCACGATGATGGTTTCATCGGACATCGCCGGCACATAGGCGCCGCCCGCGGTGCACGAGCCCATCACCACCGCGATCTGCGGAACGCCCGCCGCCGAAAGCGTCGCCTGATTGTAGAAAATGCGGCCGAAATGTTCGCGATCGGGAAACACCTCCGTCCATTGCGGCAGGTTGGCGCCGCCGGAATCGACGAGGTAGATGCACGGCAGCCGGTTTTCGCGCGCGATCTCCTGGGCGCGCAGGTGCTTCTTCACCGTCAGCGGATAGTAGGTGCCGCCCTTGATCGTCGAGTTGTTGCAGACGATCACGCATTCGCGTCCCGATATCCGGCCGATGCCGGTAATGAGCCCGGCGGCGCGGATCTGGTCTTCGTACAGGCCGTCGGCGGCGAGCGGCGACAATTCGAGAAACGGCGCGCCGGCATCGATCAGCGTCATCACGCGATCGCGCGGCAAAAGCTTGCCACGTGCCAGGTGCCGTTCGCGCGAGCGCTGTGGGCCACCCTCGGCAGCCGCGGCGCGCCGGGCTTGCAAGTCGGCGACGAGCGCAAGCATCGCCGTCTCGTTGGCGCGAAACTCCGGCGAAGCCGGGTCGATGTTGGATTTAATTGCGGTCACTTGCCCCCTCGTCGCAGTCATCGGCCGACCGTCCAAGAGACGTATAACAAAGCGAAGGCGGCCGGGAGGCCGCCCTCGCCTACTTCTATTTCACAGCGAGGTCTGAGTTTCAGCAAGATCCTGGGCGCTAGGCGCGCACTTCCTGACGCTGGAAAATCACATAGCCGATGACAAACAGCATGATCGCTCCCGCTATCATGCCGACGGTCTGCGGCCAGGCGATCAATATGCTCTCGCCGATCGGCAGCGGCGCGCCGAGCACTGCCCCTTGAAGCTGGCTCAGATAGATCGGCCCGAGCGATCGCGTGGTTGGATCGAGCAATGCCACCACCGTTTCCGCGAACAACGTCGAGGGCGACAGACGCGCCAAGATTTGCTCGGCCATCGCGGTTGCGGGCGTCTGCAGTCCGATCGCAATATAGCGCGGGTCCGGCGGAGCGATGATTTGCGCCACGGCGCCCGCCAATACCGGCCAGATGAAGGTGATGAACAGCCACAGACCAAGCGTGACCAGCGCCGCCGTTGCCGCCGAACGAAACAGGATGGAAAACAGCATCGCCAGCGCCAGCCACACGCCGGAATAGATGATCGTCACCAGCAGAAACAGAAAACTGCGGCCGATTTCCTCGGCGCCCGGCGGGATTCCGATCAGTAACAATCCGAGCCCGATGACGAGCAGCCAGAGCGAGATCAGGCTGATCGCCAGCGTCACCAGTCCGGCGAGAAATTTTCCGAACAGCAGCGCGTCCCGATAGATCGGCTGGGCCAGGATGCGCGATAGTGTGCGCCGGTTGTACTCGCTGTTGACGGCGTCAAAGCCGAGCCCAATCGCCATCAGCGGCACGAGGAAGGAAATGAAGGAAACGAAAGAAGGCAGGGGATCGCGCGAGGTCGTGAACAGGCGCAGGAACAGGAAGGGGTCCTGTGCAGTCGTGTCCTTGATCTGCTGAATGGCGCCATAGAGCGCCGCCAACGCGACCAGCACGACGAGCCATTCGAGCACGCGCATGCGCACGCTCGTGAGATGGTCGGAGAGCTCCTTGAGCATGACCACCCCGAGACCCTGAAAGGCCGAACCCTCACGCCGCATGGCGCGTCCCCTCTTTGCTGGTCTTCGTTTCGTCCGGCCTGGTTTCGAAATAGCGGGTGTAGATAGCGTCGAGGCTTGGCTCCTGGACGCCGAGATATTTGAGGCGGCCCTGCATTGCGACAACCTCGACCGCCGCCTCCGGCCGGACGTCACGATCGGCGTGCAGGCGCAGCTTACCGATGCCGGTCTGCTCGACGCCACTCACGCCCGGGATGAGGGCAAGCCGCTCGGCGAGGCCGGCACCATCGGCTTCGATATCGACCACGTATCCGCCGCCGAGAACCTCACGGCCGAGATCGGCCACCGAGCCCATCAGCGCGATATGGCCGCCGCTGAACAAGGCGACGCGGTCGCACACGCTCTGCACCCGCTCGAGCAAATGCGAAGACAGGAGCACCGACACCCCCTCGTTCTTGAAACCGCGGATCATAGCGAGCAGTTCCGCCGTGGCATGTGGATCGAGCCCGGACGTCGGCTCGTCGAGGATGGCGATCTGCGCGCCCTTCATCAGGATCTCGGCGAGCCCGAGGCGCTGGCGCATGCCGCGCGAGAACGTGCCGACGCTGTTATCGGCGGACTCGGCAAGGCCGACACGGTCGAGCGCGTCGGCGATCCTTTTCTCGCGATCGGCTTTCTTGAAGCCAATCAGGCGGGCGGTGTAGCGCAGGTTGTTGGCGGCGGTCATCTGATCGTAGAAGCCGACCGTATCGGGCATATAGCCGACGCGGCGTTTGACCGAGAGCGGCTCACGCGCCGGATTGAAGCCGAGCACGGAAACCGTGCCCGCGGATATCTCGGTAAGGCCCAGAAGCATGAGAATGGTCGTCGTCTTGCCGGCGCCATTCGGCCCGAGCAGTCCGAAAATCTCTCCGCGTCCGACGGTGAACGAGATGTGGTCGACGGCGACGGCACTGCCGTACTTCTTGGTGAGGCCGGTCGCCTCGATGACGTTATCCCCGCTCATCGCCGGCCGAACCTGGCAACCGCTCCAACCATCACCAGCAGCGCGACGCCGATGATGCCGACGCCCGCGATCCCCCACAGTGTCGAGGTCGTCACCGTGACGCGGAAGGTGGTCGACGCCGACTCGCCGCGAGTCGAGGCGCGGATCGTCGTAACATAGTCGCCGGCGATAGCCTTCTCGGTCGGCGTGATCAGCGCCTGCACCTCTTTGTTCGCGTTCGGCGCAATATGATCGATCGTCTTCGGATCGAAGGTGATCTTCCAGCCGCTCGGCGTCGAGCCGCTCAGCTCGACGTCGTCCGCCGGCGCGGTGCCTGTATTGGTGATGACGACCGGCACGGTGGTCTCCTTGCCGGCCGAAGCGCGCGTCGAGACGAGACCCTCGCGGCCGCTGACATCGAGCCTTGGCTGGCCGGTGATGTCCATCGTCAGGTCGGCGGTCGCCGCGGCGTCCTCGGCCGCCACCCGCGCGACGACCTTGTAGCTTCCGGCCGCCGCCGTATTCGGCGGCGTCACTTTGAGCTTCACGGTCTTCGACTGGCCGGCATCGATCGGGACCGCGTTGAGCTCCTGGCTGCCATACCCTTCCGTGAATGAGGAGTCGAAGTTCTGCGGAGTCTGAGCCGACAGGCTCACCGTCAGCTTCTTACCGCTGTCGTTCTTGATGGCCAGCTGATACTCGAAGCTCGACTTCAAGTTGCCGCGCAGATCGGGAAGTTGCGGCGTCAGGCTCAGCTTGGCTGGCAGATCCTTGGCAAGCGTTACCGCAATCGGCAGCGAAGCGTTCGTCGAGCCTCCGGTCGCGGTGACCGTGAGGGTTTCGGTGCCGACGGCCGCGGTTTTCGGCACGTCCAGCCGCAGTTCCAGCGCAACATTGGAATTGGTCGCCGGCATTGCCGCAGCGACGGGCTGGCCGCCACCCATCAGCGTCGCCGTCCAACCGGACGGCACGCCGGAAACCGACAAGCTAAGCCGCTCGGGCGGCAAGTCGTAATTCTGCAGCTTCAAATTGATCGTGGAGGTCTCGCCGGGCCGCAGCGTCACCGCCGGATAGTCGCTCATCAGATACAGGCCCATGACGTGATTGGTGGCGTCTTTGCCGACGTCCTGGCCCTTGGCAATGGGCGCGATTGGAGCCGCGAACGCGGCGAGCAGAACGGTAAGAAAAACGGCAAGACTGGCGATAAAGCGATATCGCATTGGTGTTGGCTCCCGTGCAGGAATGGCCGCTGTGCCTCCTCTCACGGCACGCTCAGCGAGCACGGGCGAGGAAGCCGGCATTGTGGGCGCAATCGTGACAAATTCATGCAGACGACGGCGCTTTTGGCAAGGCCCGATTGGAAAAGACCTGCGGTAGAGAGCCGCAGTTTAAGCATTAAATTGCGCCGATGCGCCGAAAAGCCGAAGTCAGCGCCGGTCTCCTGGCATTCCGCCGCCGCAATGCATTGGAGGTCCTGCTCGCACATCCGGGCGGGCCATTCTGGGCCAAGAAAGACCAGGGAGCGTGGACCATCCCCAAAGGCCTCGCCGAGGACGGCGCCGATCTTCTGGCGACCGCGAAGCGGGAATTCACCGAAGAAACCAACCTCACTGCGCGCGCCGGGTTCATCGCGCTGACGCCGGTGAAGCAAAAGAGCGGCAAGCTGGTGCATGCCTGGGCGTTCGATGCCGATTTTGATTTGGCCGCGTTCGCCAGCAATACATTCGAGATGGAATGGCCGCCGCGATCGGGACGGCGGCAAAGTTTTCCGGAGATTGACCGGATTGAGTATTTTTCGGTGCCGACGGCCATGACCAAGATCATCGCCTATCAGCGGCCGTTATTGATGGAGTTGCAAACGCTGATCGGAGGCCGGTAGGGCGTGTATTCATGAGTTGTGTTAATCAATGTCCGCTTCGCATCCCATTTCAGACTCAGCTCAGACACCCCCGCCATGGTTCCTGCGCGCCATAGAGACAAGAAGGCCGGACCAGCCTTTGCCGGGAAGGGTCTGCACCCGATTGGCCGCCAATTCCAATTCCGGACATACAGTTTTTTGGAGTCATTGAGCATTGCTTCGCATAATGGGATCGAACGGCATTGTGCAGCTGTATCGCTGCTGTCCTGTGCTTATGTGAAGCACTTTCGTTTTCTGTGCTGGTTGATCCAGCCAAACGAAGTATCGTGAACATAGGGTTTGGAAGCAAAATTGAAACGGAGCAATTTTCTGAAACCGTCATTGCAGCAAGCGACAAGGACTCGGAGTCAACCAGAATCTCATCATTGATCGTGTTACCGGCCAGTTCCAGCTGACTTGGGCGCCCTCCAAAGCCGGCGAAAAGGGAGGGAACTATCAGGGCACCTGCGCGCCCGCCCGGCGTCTCTTTTGATGCTGGCTTCAATTAAAGCAGCCGCCCGCAAATGGCGGCAGAAAATCGTGCCCTCGTCGAGGGAGGACATACTCCTGTTGCCGTCCGCTTTGCACCGGTGGCAGTGGGTACGCGCCCTCCCTAGAATTCCTCCCGTTTGATCTCCGGCCAATCGACTTCGTCATGCGGGAGCACCCAAGGCTCACGCCGTGCGGCATCACGCCATTCGTGCCACGCCGGCAGTGCCATTAGCGTACGCATATAGGCGCGCGCCACAGCATTGACCTCGACAGTGTAGGTGTGAAAGCGCCAGACGACCGGCGCATACATGGCGTCGGCCGCGCTGAATGCGCCATAAAGAAAAGGGCCGCCGGCATCAAACCGCGCGCGGCATTCGCTCCAGATTGCTTCGATCCGCGCGACATCCGCCCTCGCATCGGCATCGAGTGCGCGCGGCATTGGCGATCGCGACACGTTCATTGGCAAAAGCCGGCGCAGCGCCCGGAAACCGGCGTGCATTTCCGAAGCGACGGCGCGCGCATGCGGCGCGCCGCCGGATCCTGCGGCCACAAACCGGCGGCGGGGATTTTTTCGACCAGATATTCGAGGATCGCTAGCGATTCCCAAATGCGTACGTCGCCGTCGATCAGAACCGGCACCTTGCCGGCTACTTAACGCCAATAGCCGCGATTTGAAATCGGCGGCCTCAAGGGAAATCAGCGTTTCGGCAAAGGCTATCCCGGCGACTTTCATCGCCAACCACGGCCGGAACGACCACGATGAGTAATTCTTGTTGCCAATGATCAGTCGGAGCATCGATCGCGACCCGCCCGGCGCAGACGCGGGAGATCAGCACACGGACACTGCACGCGCAACGATGCGCCCGCTGACACCAATACGGTAATCACGGCGATGAAAGAAACGAGCGAGACTGCCGAGGCGGTAAACACGACGGCGATCGCGGTTTCGATCCATTGACTGGTCGCAGGTTCGGCGGCCGCGGTCTCGGCAACTTCTGGAGCGAGCGCGGCGTAAATTTCGATCGACATGATGTGTATTCCCCGAGGAACGTCGCGGGCGGGCGACTGCGACGGTCGCAGACCCAAGAATTGGACAAGAATTCGAACTCAGCCGCGGAATTGCTTGTCCCTCGAACGGGAAGAAGGGTTGGCTAACGTCGGCCCCGGTCAGGGCGCAGGGAACAAGTCGGCGGTCTTGCCGCCAAGCCTGTAGGCGACGAGACCGATCCATTCGTGCACCGCGGTATCCGTCCGCTGCAGGCCGTCACTGAGCGACGAGAACGGTGTTACCGCATCGATCGGACCGCGGGTGCGCCAATCAACCGGATAGGCTTCGACCGGAAAACCGGCCGCCCTGAATGAAGCCATCGCCCGGGGCATGTGAGAGGCCGAGGTGACCAGTAGCCAGCGCTCGCCGGGTTTCGGATTGGCGACGAGCTGGGAGAATACCGCGTTTTCGATCGTGTTGCGGGACTGCCCCTCTGCGGTGATCCGTTCATGCGCGATACCAAGCGCTTCCAATTGCCGAACGGCAAAAATGGCCTCGATCTCTTCATCGAACATCAAGGCAGCACTGCCGCCGCTCAGGATGATACGCGCGTTCGGATAGCGGTGCGCCAGTTCGGCGGTGACCGTGAGGCGTTCCGCCGCCTCTTCGAGCGCGACGTTGCCACGGGCGGCCGAAACGTTCGGCGAGATCGCACCGCCGAGCGTGACAATGCCGTCCGGCGGTCCCCGCGAGGCGTCCCACGCCGGAAAACGCTGCTCCAGCGGCAGGATCAGCGCATTGCCGAGCGGCGACAGTCCGGCAATCGCAATCAGAACGAGACTGGTCACGATGAGCCAGCTGGCGAGCCGGGTGTAGCGTGTGCACAAGAGCACCAAGCCGACGAACCCGATCATCATCAAAAAATTCGACGGTACGGTGAAGAAGCCGAAGATTTTTGAAAAGGTGAAAAACATCCGCGCAACTAGTGAGGTTTCACGATCATGATCTTGATTTCCGCCACGCCACGTAGCGCTCCTTGGCCTCCTCGTTCGGCGGATACAGCCCCGGCAGCCTGACGCCATTCTCGACTTCGTTGAACACCCAGCTTTCGTACAATTCGTGCTCGGCGCCCTCGTGGGCTGCGAATTCCAGCAGCGCCTGCGGAATGACGATTGCCCCGTCGTCGTCCGCCACGATTACGTCTCCGGGAAAAATCGCGCATCCGCCGCAACCGATCGGCTGCTGCCAGCCCACGAACGTCAATCCGTTCACCGACGCCGGCGCGGCAATGCCGGCGCACCACACCGGCAAGGCGCTCGCCAGCACGCCGCTGCGGTCGCGCACGACGCCATCCGTGACCAGCGCCGCGACATGTCGTTTTTTCATGCGGGCGCAGAGAATGTCGCCGAATATGCCGGCGCTCGGCACCCCCATGGCATCGGCGACGGCGATTGCACCTTCCGGCATTTCCTCGATGGCGGCGCGCGTCGACATGGGATTGCCCCAGCTTTCCGGGGTCGCGAGATCCTCGCGCACGGGCACAAACCGCAAGGTGAACGCTCGCCCGACCACACGCTCGCCCTTCGGCACGAGCGGCTTGGGGCCGCTCATCCAGCAGCGGCGGATGCCCTTCTTAAGCAGCATGGTCGTGATCGTCGCGGTCGTCACTTTTCGCAGAATATCGAACAGCACGTCGCTCATCGCCGGGCCTCGCTTCGTTCAGAGCTTTCCGAGCCAATTTCCGATCCGCTCGACCGCCTCGCGCATCTCGTCACGGGCACCGGCGTAGCACAGTCGCAGGAAATTTCGTCCGCGCAGTGGATCGAAATCTATTCCGGGAGTGGTCGCCACGCCCGCTTCCTCAAGCATCCGCGTCGCAAAGACAAAACTGTCGGTCGAGAACCGCGACACGTCGGCATAGAGATAGAAAGCGCCGTCGGCCGGCAGAAAGGAATCGAGGCCCACAAGCGGCAATCCCTCCAGCAAAATGCGCCGGTTCTCTTCGTAACCCCGCCGCACTGTCTCCAGCTCGGTGCGCCCGTCGAAGGCGGCTTCGGCTGCGATCTGCGAGAGCGTCGGCACCGAGATCGCGAGATTCTGTTGCAATCTTTCGACGGCCCGCACCAGCGGCGGTGGCACTACCAACCACCCGATCCGCCATCCGGTCATGCAGAAATATTTGGAGAATGAATTGACGATGATCACGTTGGACGAGACACGCGCTGCGCACTCCGCCGTGAACGCATAGTCGAGGCCATGATAGATCTCGTCGGAGATGACAACGATGCCCGCTTCTTCGGCGTCGTGGATCAGCGCGGTCAGCGCCGACGCGGTCATTATGGTACCGCTCGGATTGGCGGGAGAGGCAACGACGACGCCTTTGAGCGGCGTTTCCCGATGCCGCTGGAGCAGAGTTTCGCCGGTCATTGACCAACGCGTCATTGCGTTGGTTTCGATCCCGACCGGCTGACAACCGAGCGCCGACAGAATGTGGCGGTAGGGCGGATAGCCGGGCAGCGCCATCGCCACGCGATCGCCTGCTTCGAAAGCAGCAAGGAATGCCAGGATGAAGCCTGCCGAGGAACCTGTAGTGACGACAATCCGGGCCGGGTCGATGTCGATCCCGTGCCATTCGCCATAGGCCAACGCGATGCGCCGTCGCAGCGACGCCGTGCCGAGGGTCTCGGTATAGCCGAGGCGCGCGCCGAACAGCGCGGCACGCGCCGCCTCGATCGCGATTGTCGGCGCGCCCGCCGCGGGCTGGCCGACTTCCATGTGGATGATCTGGCGCCCCTGCGCCTCGAGGCGGGCGGCTGCTGCCACCACGTCCATCACCATGAATGGCGGCACCGCGCTGCGAGTAGACGGCCGCAGCAGGTGTTTGGCTCTCTCAAGCATCATCGACGAGCATGATTGGCGCCTGGATGGGTCGTCCGGCTTCTCCGGCGCTTGCGCCCCGGTGCTGCCGCATTCCCCGGCTTTCGTGCGGTTCGACTTCCCTGCAAAACGCTGGCCCCGAGTTGACCGCAGACGGCCCCATCCATGACCTTGGTCCCCCAACCCAGGGGCTGATATTCTGTCCGAGATGACCGTCGCCAGACCTCCTAGCAAGCCGCACCCGGCGAAACCAGCGTCGCGCGCGGTCGCCCTGACCGCCGCCGTCGCGGTCGCGCTGGGGAGCGCGCCAGCGCGGGCGCAGACGGGATCGTCGGCCGGCATACCGATGATTCGCGACGCCGAGATCGAGCAACTGATGCGCGATTATACGGCGCCAATATTGCGCGTCGCCGGGCTGACCCAGCAAAACGTGCAGGTGGTGATCATCGGCGATAAGTCGTTCAACGCTTTTGTCATGGACGCGCACCGCATTTTCGTGAATTCCGGCGCGCTCATGCAGGCGACCACTCCCAATCAGCTCATCGGCGTCTTCGCGCACGAAACCGGACACATCGTCGGCGGTCATCTGTCGAAGATGCGTCAGGTGCTCGCCAATGCGCAGACCGCGGCGATTGTCGCCATGCTGCTGGGCATGGGTGCAATGGTAGCAGGCGCAAAGTCCGGCAGCCCCGACATGGGCAATGTCGGGGCTGCCGCAATCAGCGCGCCGCAATCCTACCTGCAACACACGCTGCTGGCGTATCAGCGCCAGCAAGAGGAGCAGGCCGACCGCGCCGGCGTCCGCTTCCTGACCATGACCGGCCAGTCGGCGAAAGGCATGTACGACACGTTCAAAAAATTCGCCGATGAAATGATGTTCTCGGCAGCCTATATTGATCCTTATGTGCAGAACCATCCGATGCCCGCGGATCGCATGGCTGCGCTCGCGGAACTGGTGAAGACACCCTATTGGGACAAAAAGGACCCGCCCGAGCTGCAATTCCGCCACGACATGATGCGCGCGAAGCTATACGGTTTCCTCGAGCGGGCCGACACCGTGATGCGTCGTTATCAAGCGTCCGACACCAGCATGCCGGCCCGATACGCCCGCGCCATTGCAACTTACCGGTTCGGCGACGCGCACTCGGCCCTCACCCAGATCGACAGCCTGATCGAGGCGATGCCCAACTATCCGTATTTCTACGAGCTCAAAGGCCAGGCGCTGCTCGAAAGCGGGCACGCGCAGGAAGCACTCGCGCCGCTGCGCCGTGCCGTCGCGCTGGCGCCCAATCCCGCGCTCATCCAGATCCTGCTGGCGCAGGCGCTTATCGCTACCAACAACGCCAAGATGACATCGGAAGCGATTCCGCTGCTACGTACGGCCCTGGCCAAAGAGCCCGAATCCGGCGACGCCTACGAGCAGCTGGCGATGGCCTATGGCCACGGCGGCGATTTAGCCGATGCCGATCTAGCCTCGGCGCAGGCCGCTTTCGCGCGTGGTGACAACAAGACGGCGCGCGAACTCGCAGCGCGGGCCAAGATGCGGTTTCCGGTCGGGTCGCCTGGATGGGTGCGCGCCGACGATATCGTCGCTTTCAACAAGGGAAAAAGCCCGCTCCGGGCCGGACAATGATCGCAACAAGGACAATGGACATGACGTTCAATTTGCGCCTCAAAATCCTCGTCGCAACCGCTGTGTTGCTGGCTTCGTCTGCCGTAGCATCGGCACAAGCGCAAACTTTCTCGGCCGATCAGCGGCAGGAAATCGGCACCATCATCAAGGAATATTTGCTTGCGCACCCGGATGTGATGCAGGACGTGATGGCGGAGCTGGAAAAGCGCCAGCAAGCGGCGGAAACCGAGAAGCATCGCGCGGCGGTCATCGAGAACAAGGCTACGCTGTTTAGTTCGCCGCACCAGGTCGTGCTCGGCAATCCGCAGGGCAATGTGACGATGGTCGAGTTCTTCGACTACAATTGCGGCTTCTGCAAGCGCGCCATGTCGGACATGTTCGATCTCATAAAGACCGACAGCAATCTTAAATTCGTGCTCAAGGAATTCCCCGTTCTCGGCGAGGGGTCGGTCGAAGCCGCCCACGTCGCCGTCGCCGCACGCATGCAGGACGCTACAGGCAAAAAGTATATCGAGTTTCACCAGAAGCTGCTCGGCGGCCGCGGCGGCGCCGACAAGTCGCGTGCGCTCGCAGTCGCCAAAGAGGTCGGATTCGACATGGCCCGGATCGAAAAGGACATGAACAGCGACGAGGTCAAGAAGACGATCGACGAGAACTTGAAGCTGGCCGACGCGCTTGGCGTCAATGGAACGCCGAGCTACGTGGTCGGCGACGAAGTCGTGATCGGTGCGGTCGGCATCGACTCGCTGCGTGAAAAGATCAGCGCCGAACGGAAGTGAGGGTCGCTTTCCGCACCCGAGCGGTATTAGCCGGCCTCAGTATGAGCTTGCCGGCTGTGCCGTCGTTGCCTTGAGACTCCGACCGGCAACAACACGTGCGGAGTTGATTTGGGCGGCGGAATTGCTCAGTCTAAGGTGGATTTACGCATGAGCAAACCACTCCATGTTGCGATCCGATTTGGAAGAGAATTTCGCGGCCCTGATAGGCGAGATTGACGGCATCGAGGCTCAGTTCGCGAATTCGGACACGGCGCGCAAGCGGCTTGCGGCCGTCAAGCAGGGCATCGAACGTCTCTCCTCGCAAACCGTGGCGGAGCGTAACCGTATCGAGCGGGCGGAAGCCGCTCTTCGCGACAGCGAGGATTACAACAAAATCTTGTTTCAGGAGTTGCACCGGCCGATCGTGGTTTTCGATCCTGAAGCAAAACGTTTCATCGACGCCAATCGAGCAGCCGCCAAGATATTCGGATACTCGTCGCCGGAAGATATAATCGGCAAAACGCCGTTAGATATGGCGGCGCCGACGCAGTATGACGGGACCGATTCCGCTACCGCCTCACAACGACGGGATCAATCCGCGCTAACCCGGGGAATTGAAAGTTTCGAATGGCGCCACCAACGACCCAACGGGGAGATTTGGGACGCGCTGGTCCATCTCATGGCTTTCAACTATCGCGGCCGCCGCCTGCTGCAGGCGACGCTAGACGATATCACCGAGCGCAAGGAGACCGAGGAAGATCTGCGGCAAAGCCGTCAGCTCCTGGAAAGTGTTCTGGAAAACAGTGCCGCGGTGATCTACGCCAAGCGCAAAGACGGTCAGTATACCTATATCAACCGCGAGTGGGAAATGGTGTGTGACTTGCCGCGGGAGCAAGTCCTCGGCAGCACCGACAGCGATCTGTTTCCGGCAGAAATTGCCGACCAGTTTCGGTCCAACGACCTCGCCGTAATGCAGACGGGCAAGCTGATGGTATCCGAGGAACGGGTGGGGACGCCATGGGGGGAACAGCTCTTTCTGTCAAAAAAGGTGCCGCTGACTTCCGCCCAGGGTGAAATTGAAGGGCTTTGCGGCATCTCAACAAACATCACCGACCAGCGACGCAACGAATTGACCCTCCGCGAAACGATTATGACGCTGGAACGCGAGCGGGAAAATAAGCTGCTCAGCGTCGACGCCATCACGGCTTCGATCGCTCATGAGGTAAGACAGCCACTAACGGCGATCGCGTCAAACGCCAGCGCGGCTTTGCGCTTTTGCGACAGGACGCCTCCCGATCACGACGAAGTCCGGGCGGCGCTCAAGAGGATCATCAGCGACAGTCACCGCGCCAACGAATTATTCGACAGTATTCGCGCTCTTTTCCGCAGGACCGATCAGACCCGAGAACCGCTCGATGTGAGCGAAATGGCTCGCGAAGCTTTGCAATCACTGCGCGAGGAGCTGGCTGACCACAAAGTGACCACCAACACCGACTTTGCGTCTGAACTGCCGCTTGTCGACGGCAACAGGAGCCAATTGCAAGAAGTAATTATCAACTTGGTACACAACGCGATCGAAGCGATGGATACCACGACCGATAGGAGCCATGTCCTCAACGTCAGCACTGAACTTCGCGGGCGCGACGTGATCCTCGTCGCGGTCGAAGACTCGGGACCCGGAATCGATCCAAAGCAGCTGGAGGGAATCTTTGACGCGTTTGTGACGACAAAAACAAACGGCATGGGACTGGGGTTAGCAATTTGCCGCAGAATAATTGAAAGCCACGGCGGTCAGCTTTCAGCAGCATCGGATGGCAAAAGCGGAGCCCGGTTCCAGTTCGCCCTGCCAATCGCGACCGAAAACATCGCCCCGCCCAGGTGATCGGCCTCCCCCCATTCGGGGGGAGGAATTTTGTTTGTCAGGCAGGCTCACTTTGCCAAATAATTTCGGTGTACCCACGCGCCATCGGCTTGTCGCGTTTCGGCATAGAGCGAACCGTCGCCGTCCCGTGTGGCAAGACGCACGCTGTTATTAAGAACGCGTTCGGATTCGGGCCCTGGTCGGCCAACGGCGGGTCAGCCCTTGGGGCGTCCTTGTCGCCGATCGCCTCGGTCACACCGGCGGCAAGCAGCTTTGGCCACATTTTGCGAAACAGTTCGGCGGACGCATACACGTCGCCACCGCCGATCTTGCCGTTGATCGCCGCAATGTAGCCAACCACGTCGTCGTCGACCTTGCCGTTTTGCAGCGCGGTCAAATAGGCAGCCTGCGCCACCTTGAGCTTCTCGCTTTGGAGCGAGAGCTGCAAACTCGACGGCGAGGCCGGCCCGGCAACCGGCGCCCCGACCGACCGCGCCAGGCGATCTTGCGTCGCCTGAACCATTGCCCAGATTCTCCGTTGGCTCGATCCGGTGTCGGTGCGAGATGGATCGGCCGAGTCCAGTTGCCCGGCGAGCGGCGAAGGCGCCGCGGCGTTTGCCATATAGGTTCGCATCGCAAGCTTGGCTTCATGCGAAGGTATGGCCGCCGCGGCGGTCGAGAACTGCCGCCCATCCTCCTGACCGCGCGCCGACCAACGACCGGATTCGACGCAAAATGCCGCGATCGGAACTATTCCTGAATGCGGCGGCAACAACAGATCGACGGACAAGACGCGGTCCTGTCGCCCGCCTTTGACGATGTCGCCGGCTGGACAAATATCTCGTCGTCGCCGACGTTCTCCATCGTCAACTCGTTCACGCTACCCGTCTCACGCACCTTGACGCGCCCCTTGGCGATCGCCTCTTCCAGGCTCACGGGAACAGCATCCCCGGTCGTCGTACCATGCAGGAAGTAGATCGCCAGGTTGTCATGGACGATCGGGCCGGAAACGCGGAGACCGTCGGCAGCAGCAACAACAGACGAGCCGACGGGCAGCAATGCAGCACAACACGCAACAAATCCCATAAAAGTTCTGCGGCGCATAAAATCCCTCCACTGTTTACGTCGCGCTAGCAGCGTCCATGAGGTCTGTGGCCCGGCTGCGGCTCGCTGAGTCCAATTTTGGGTTTCATCGTGGCGGGGCGCCGATGCTGCCATTACGGCTTTCCCTTTGCGGGGGCGTTCCCTATAAACGGATTTGTAAACAGGCTTGCGTGTAAGCAAGCCCTGCGCGGCGGGCTTTGACCGCCACGACGCTTTAACGCCGCGACTAAGACCGCCGGATTTGTCAGCTCAATGTCGAAGACGATCCACGTCCTCAACGGCCCCAATCTCAATCTGCTCGGCTCGCGCCAGCCGCAAATCTACGGCCGCGCGACGCTCGCCGACGTCGAAAAGCTTTGTCGTGCGACGGCCGAACGACACGGGCTTAAGATCGAATTTCGTCAATCCAACCACGAGGGCGAGATCGTCGATTGGATCCAACAAGCGCGCGCCGAGAACGTGGCCGGTCTGGTCATCAATCCGGCGGGATATGGCCATACGTCGGTCGCGATCCTTGACGCGTTAGCCGCCATGGATGCGCCCATCATCGAAGTGCACATCAGCAACATTCACGCGCGTGAGCCGTTTCGCCGCCGCTCCTACCTGTCGCAGGTAGCGCGTGCCGTGGTATGCGGTTTCGGCATCGAGGGCTATTCGCTGGCAATCGCCGGTCTCGCCGCCATGATCGACGCAAAGGATTGATCGTGGCGCGTAAGTCCGGGAGTCCGCCAATGCCGAAAACACCCACGATCGATCACGGCGTGATCCGCGATCTGGCAAAGCTGCTGGATGAGACCGGCCTTTCCGAAATCGAAATTCAACGCGATGGCGCGTCGATTCGCGTCGCACGAAATTCAAATGCGGCCGGGTCACGGGCCCGGTCGGCAGAAGGATCCGTTAGCGCTACCGCCACCGTGGTTGCTGCGGCGCCGGGGGCGCTGCCGGCCCAGCCGGCGCAGCGCCCAGGGCTCGTCGCCTCGCCGATGGTCGGCACCGCCTACCGTGGTCCCGTCCCCGGCGCGCGGCCCTTCGTTGATGTCGGCAGTCAGGTAAAGACCGGCGAGACTCTGATCATCATCGAAGCGATGAAGACGATGAATCAAATTCCCGCGCCGCGTTCCGGCACGGTCATCCAGATTCTAATCGAGGATGGTCAACCGGTCGAGTACGGCGAGCCGCTGATGATCATCGAGTAAGATGTTTGATAAAATCCTGATCGCCAACCGGGGGGAGATTGCGCTCCGCATATTGCGTGCGTGCAAGGAACTGGGCATCCCGACGGTGGCCGTGCATTCGACCGCAGACGAGGACGCCATGCACGTGCGGCTCGCCGACGAGAGCGTTTGCATTGGTCCGCCGCCGGCCAAGGACAGCTACCTCAACATCCCGGCGCTGCTGGCGGCGTGCGAGATCACTGGCGCTGACGCCGTTCACCCGGGCTATGGATTTCTCGCCGAGAACGCCCGTTTCGCGGAAATTCTCGCCGAGCACAACGTGCAATTCATCGGTCCGCGGCCGGAACATATCCGCCTGATGGGCGACAAGATCGCCGCCAAGCGCGCCGCCATTGAACTCGGCATCCCGACCGTTCCGGGTTCCGACGGCGGCGTCGGTTCGGACGCAGAAGCCGAATTGCTTGCGCGCGCGATGGGCTTTCCTGTCATGCTCAAGGCCGCGGCCGGCGGCGGCGGCCGCGGCATGAAGGTCGTTCGTGCCGAGAGCGAACTTCTTTCGGCCCTTGCCGTGGCGCGTTCCGAAGCAAAGGCGGCGTTCGGCGACGACACGCTTTACCTCGAAAAATACCTGGAGCAGCCGCGTCACATCGAAATACAGGTTCTCGGCGACGGCAAGGGCCGCGCCATCCATCTCGGCGAGCGCGACTGCTCGCTTCAGCGCCGTCATCAGAAGGTCTGGGAGGAAGGTCCCTCGCCGGCGCTGAACACGCCCGCCCGCGACCAGATTTGTGAGGCGGTCGCCAAAGCCATGCGGGACATCCGGTATCTCGGCGTCGGCACCGTCGAATTCCTCTACGAAAACGGCAAGTTCAATTTCATCGAGATGAACACCCGTATTCAGGTGGAACATCCGGTGACGGAGATGATCACCGACATCGACCTCATCGTCGAGCAAATCCGGGTGGCGGGCGGCAGCGACCTCGCGCTGAACCAGAGCGACGTGACATTTCACGGCCACGCCATCGAATGCCGCATTAACGCCGAGAACCCGGTGTCGTTCCGCCCATCCCCGGGTAAGATCGTCCACTACCATCCGCCGGGTGGATTAGGCGTGCGCATCGATTCCGCCGTCTATCACGGTTATACGATTCCGCCCTTCTATGATTCGCTGGTCGGAAAGCTCATCGTCCACGGGAAAACGCGGGGCGAATGTTTGATGCGGCTAAAACGTGCGCTTGACGAATTCGTCGTCGACGGCATCGAAACGACGCTGCCCCTGTTCCGCGCCCTGGTGCGCGAAGCCGAGATCATTGACGGGGATTACAATATCCACTGGCTCGAGGAATTCCTGGCGCGCGGAGCGATCGAGCAATAGCGGCGAGCACGCCGGGCGTTTGGAGAAGAAGGGCCTCGGCCTATCCGGCCGCGCCCTTGAAACACCCTCCCGCCGCCAGCTAAAGGGAAACATGGCCAGCCGTGAGTCCGCGCTCGTCGACATCACGCCCGAAGTCCTGCTGAAGGCCTATGCCTGCGGCATCTTTCCCATGGCGGAAAGTGCGGAGGACCCTGCCCTCTATTGGATCGAACCGGAACGCAGGGGAATTATCCCGCTCGAGCGGTTTCATGTGCCGAGCCGTCTGGCGCGCACCGTACGCTCCGGCCGCTTTACCGTCGTTGTCGACCACGATTTCGATGCCGTGCTTGACGGTTGCGCGCAATCGATGCCCGGGCGCACCCGCACTTGGATCAACGGGCGGATTCGCGGTCTCTATCGGAAGCTCTACGAGCGCGGCGACTGCCATACGGTCGAGACGTACGAAGACGGTGAGTTGGTCGGAGGACTCTACGGCGTCAGCCTCGGCCGCGCGTTCTTCGGCGAAAGCATGTTCCACCGTGCGCGCGACGCATCCAAGGTTGCGCTCGTGCACCTGGTGGCGCGGCTCAAAGCCGGCCGGTACCGGCTGCTCGACACTCAATTCGTCACGGAACATCTGCGAACGTTCGGCGCCGTCGAGGTCTCGCGGCCGGCTTACCACAAGCTGCTCGACGCCGCGCTCGTTGGGGACGGAGATTTTGGCGCGCTGGCGCTCGATCGCCCGGTGCCGGGAAGCACGGTTTTGACTCTCCTCAAGGCCGGCTAATCCCGGCATTCTTAAATGCACGCGGCTCGCGCACGCGGCGGAGTGAGCCGGGCACCTCGACGACGACCTTGACGATCTTCTCGGCGAATTGCGGCGGCAATATCAGAATGCGCGTTTCGAGCTGCGCGGATTTTCCTCGGGCGGCGGGTTTGCGCTGCGCGTGGCGGCCGGGAAGCTGTCGTCCGGCTTTGGGCGGCTAGTGTTTCTGTCGCCTTTTCTCGGCTATGACGCACCTTCGACACGTCGCCCCGACAGTTCGGCGACCTGGGCCGCTCCGGACATCCCGCGTTATCTTGACCTGAGCATTTTGCGCCGCCTCGGTTTCGGCGAAGCCTTGCCGGTCATTGCCTTCGCCGTGGGCGCGGGCAACGAAAAATACGTGACGTCGATTATTTATTATTCCTTCTGGCTCCTTACCAATTTCGGCGCGCCGCGCAATCTCGGCGCCGCATTTCGCCGGCTCAAAATTCCGACAACGATCGTTGTGGGGAGCGCGGACGAATTCATTTAGCCCGACAAATATGCCGACGTCGTGCGCGGCGTCGAACCGCCCATCGACGCAAAGATCGTGCCGGGCCTGAACCACTTGGACATGCTGCACGCTTCAGCCGCGATCGACGCGATCGGCGCTGCATTCGGGGAAAAATGACGCGCATCTAAGCGCCGGGATTCACTGCGGCTGCTGCGGCGGCTGAGCTTGAACGGCCGGGACGGCTTGAGGTTTGGGAGCCGCTTGGCGTGCCGGGCGCGGCTGAGAGGGCGCGCGCGGGACCACCGTCGGCGTCGGTTGCGCGACCGGCTCGGCAACCTTCACCGGGACCGGCGCGGAACAATCGGTTAGCCACACATCGTAGATGGGATGCTCGACGGCGTGCAGACCCGGGCTCGAAGCAAACATCCAGCCGTTGAAAATGCGTTTGATCTCGCCCTGGAGCGTCACTTCGTCGACTTCGACGAACGCGTCGGTATTGGTCGCCTCGGTCGGCGGGCGCGTGTAGCACACACGCGCGGTGACTTGCAGCGCGCCGAATTGCACCGTTTCGCCGATCGCTGCGTCGAACGAAATGATGCGGCCGGTGATCTTGTCGAGCCCGGAAAACATTGCGCGGGCATTCTCGATCTTTTGCGTCGGCATCTCCGTCACGACGCTGTTGTCCGGCGGCGGCGGAGCGGTATCCGCCGGCTGCGGCAGCTGACCCGCGGGCGGCGGTTGGCCGCCGGGTTGCGGTTGATCCGAAGGCGGCTGCGGGGCACCGGGCAAAGGCGCGATGCGCGCCCGTTGGGCGCCTGGCGGTTGAGGGGGAGCCGACGCCGCGCCGGGAGGCGGCGGCAGGGGCTGCGCCTGGACGCCCGATGGCGGCGGTGGGGATTCAGGAGCCCGAGATTGTGGCGGCTGTCCGGGGTATTGCACCGGCGGCGGCTGTTGCGGCGGCGATCCGTTGGGAATGTTGGCGGGCGGACGCGGCGGCGAATCCCCGAAAAAGGACCCCGGCTGCGCTTGGGCCGATCCCGCTGCTGTCGTTCCGAGCACGGCTAAAAAAGCGGCGATTCGGAGCATGGAGCCTTGGACGTGAAGGGGTTCGCGTTTCATCGCGGTTTGCCCCGTTAACATGCGGAATGCGGCACGGGAAGGGCGAAGCTCGAAAGACACGGATCGGCGTCCGCGACCGCCCGCGCCTCCTGCGCGCTCGCCACGCGAAGAATGGTCAGCCCGGCGCCGCTCGGCGGCCCGGCACCGTCGCTGAGCGGCCCGGATGTCTTTCCAGCCCGATCATGTATTCGAGATGCGCGGGCAGGAGAGTTCAGCTTCCCGGGCGAGCCAGTCCCTCCCTTGTATCACGTTAGTTTTGCCGCATGGTCAGCCGTTCGGGCGCGCCATGTCATCTCCACGAGCGGTCTCGCGCCTTGGCGAGTGACGCCTTGACGCTTGCCAGCCGTCACAGCGTCACAGCCGGCGAAAGCTGTGACGGCTCAGCGGTTGCCGATGATGGCTTGGTTGTGACGCTGTGACCGCCCTCAGCGCAATAGCGTGCCCATGCGCTCTCGAACTGCGCGCGGTAGTAGCCACGTCGGCTGCTGCCCTTGCGCCGCTTCGCCGTGATCGGCGCCGCTCTGATCGGCGAGGATGGCGTTCGCGATGTCACGATAGTCCGCGCAACGATGCTGCGGCCCTCGCTATCGGCAGCAAGTCCTGGTCATTCGATATCCGGCTCCGACCGTGGGTCTTCCGCCCTCATACAGCTTTGCTACGATTGCGTTACATCGCCGCTGGTGACGTGCGCCCTGTTGCAACCAACGGAGTAGAAAGTGGCCGCTTTCAAGGGTATTTGTAGGTTTTAACGGGCAATATGTCCGATCCGGTCATTACGGTCAGGTGTGGGAAACTGGTCGGGTGCAGTGCTCAGGTCGACAATCCGGCCTTCGCAAGACCGTCGACGATCCTCCGGACATCCTCTTGTCTCTGGAAAGGAAGCCGGCCGAAATGCTCGCTGAACGAGTATTTCGGATTGATCTCCATGAGTTCGCGCCAGACACGCCGGGCCTCGTCGACCTCGCCGAGATGACCAAGGGCGGACGCTAGCGGAGCGCGTGAAAAATCCGTTCTGGGCACGAGGACAATGCGCTCCCGGAAAAGAGTTACCGCTGTTTCGTACTTGCCGGCCAGCAGGTATGCCATTCCGAGGAAGTGGAGATATTGCTCAGCGTGAGCCGGGTCCAGACGCATGGCCCGTTCGAGCAGTGGAATAGCTTCTAGCGGCTCACCCGAGTAGGTGCGAATGCCGCCAAGAACGTTGTAGGCTAACGCGTAATTCGGGTTTAGCGACAGCGCAAGTTGGGCCGGACGTCGCCCGCTCGAGGTCTCTCTCCCGCGATGCGACTATCGCCGCGACAACTCGCGAGATCGGTTCTTTTGGGTCTTTTTCTATCGCCTGTTCCGCGTAATGTTTGGCAAGCGGAAGCGAGCCATCTGGATCGTCGCTCCAACGGTTTTGGTAGTCCAACGCGTACGCAAAACCGAGGCCCGCATAGGCTTGTGCATAGTTCGGATCGAGTTCGATCGCCCGCGTCAAGGATGTTTTCGACTGTTCGAATGTTTCGCGGTTCTTTGTGCTGCCCAACAAAAGCTCGCGGCCGCGAAGAAAACAGTTGTACGATTCGATGTTAGTCGTCCCATCCCAGTCTTGGTCAGCCGCGCGTTTTCGGCCGGGCTGAGCGTAACTTTGAGCGCGTCGACGATTCGGCGCGTGACGTCGTCCTGGAGCTAAAAGTAGCCGGAGTTCTGTTTCTGCGCCGTGGATCTGTCCCACCGTGTTCAGACTTATTTATTTGATCGGAATGCATTAATTCGCGGCAGATGGTGACACTGCGCCATTGTCGCCATCGCCAAGACGATCGCAACTAACTTCCGGCCAAGATGGCGTGATCCACCAACAACTGATCGAACAGTTGACGCGCGAAATCATGAACTACGATGCCGAGTATCGTCGAGAAGACGCGGCAGGTGGAATTGGGGTCTCACGCACGGCACTGAGAAAGAGGGTCGCGCCGACTGGCATCTGGCTATTTTGACCCTCCCCCCAGCTTGGACAGGCCGGGGGTGGTCTCGCACAAAAGGGCAGCATAGCTAAAAGTAGCCGGAGTTCTGTTTCTGCGCCGTGGATCTGTCCCACCGTGTTCAGACTTATTTATTTGATCGGAATGCATTAATTCGCGGCAGATGGTGACACTGCGCCATTGTCGCCATCGCCAAGACGATCGCAACTAACTTCCGGCCAAGATGGCGTGATCCACCAACAACTGATCGAACAGTTGACGCGCGAAATCATGAACTACGATGCCGAGTATCGTCGAGAAGACGCGGCAGGTGGAATTGGGGTCTCACGCACGGCACTGAGAAAGAGGGTCGCGCCGACTGGCATCTGGCTATTTTGACCCTCCCCCCAGCTTGGACAGGCCGGGGGGGTGGTCTCGCACAAAAGGGCAGCATGATCGCGGCCGCATCCACATTCAAATCCGCGTTCGCCTTGTTGGAGACGACGCCACGGCGCTGCGCTTGCTTGAGCCCGGTTGTGCCAGGGGCAGCCTGTCGGCTCTGCGCGATTTGCTTCTTATGTTCGTAGCTCGTCGGGGACCTTGCCGCCGTTCTCCGCGAGCTTCTGCATCACCTGCTTGTGCAGCCAGATATTCATCGACGCGGAATCGTTCGTGTCACCGCCATAGTGGAGTTCGGCAGCAAGCTCTTTGCGCGCCGAGAGGCTCGAGTTGAGATTGAGAAGCTTCATCAGATCGACAATCGACTTCTGCCAGTCGAGCTTTTCGTTGTTGTTGGCCGCGAGCTTGGTGAGGATGGCGGCGACATCGACAGTTGCCGCGGGCGCTGCGCCCGGCGCGGACGCCGGCTTCGGGGCTGCGGATGGCGACGTGCCAGCGGGTGCTGCGCCCGGCGCGGACGCCGGCTTCGGGGCTGCGGATGGCGACGTGCCAGCGGGCGCAGCGCCCGCGGCAGGAGCTGCGCCGGCCGGCGCCGTGGCGGCGCTCGCGTGGCCGAAGATCGTCGATACGATTTTTCCGAGAATACTCATGGAGCTCTCTCCCTTCTTTTTCAAGGTTCGGTTGCTAGCTAAGAACTGCCCTCAATGGTGCGGGATTCCCCATATGAACCCCGAAGCGGCGCGAAGTTTTGCGCTTTTCCGGCGTTCAGGCAAGACGGGCGGGTGGCTGGCCCCGGCGCCGACTAGACCGAAAAAAATTCCCACACCTCACCGTAATGACCTGATCGGACATATTGCCGGTTAAAGCCTACAAAAATCCTTGAAAGCGGCCACTCTTTAGCGCCCGCCCCCACCGGCGATGTAGCGCAACAGAAGCCCGTTGATAGCAAGCCTATACCAGGGCGGTCTCGCGCCTTTGCGAGTGACACCTTGACGCTTGCCAGCCGTCACAGCGTCACAGCCGGCGAAAGCTGTGACGGCTCAACGGTTGCTGATGTATGCGACCTTGCTTGGTTGTGACGGTGTGACGCCCTCAGCGCAGTAGCGTGCCCATGCGCTCTCGAACTGCGCGTGGTAGTAGCCACGGCGGCTGCTGCTTTGCGCCGCTTCGCCCGGATCGGCGCCGCTCTGATCGGCGAGGATGGCGTTCGCGATGTCACGACGGCCGTCGATGTCGGCAGCAAGTCCTGGCCTTTCGATATCCGGCTCCGGCCGTGGGTCTTCCGGCCCGTATAGGTTTGCTGCCATTGAGCTACATCGCCGGTGGTGACGTGCGCCCTGTTGCAACCAACCGACTAGAAAGTGGCCGCTTTCAAGGGTTTTTGTAGGTTTCAACCGGCAATACGTCCGATCAGGTCATTACGGTAAGGTGTGGGATTTTTTTTGGTCCGGTCGCTGACCACGCACCAACGATTTCGAAGCTGCTTTGGATTGGTCGCGTTCTTAATGGGCTAGCGATAGCCTTCTTTGTATTCGACGGCGTCATGAAAATAATCCAGCCGCAGGGTCACGTTCCTTCTTCGTTGTCGCTTGCCCCACCGGTCAGCAAGTAATTTTGCAACGCCACCGCGCGGTCTCCGTGTTCGATCATGCGCCGCATCAGCTTATTGAGCGCCTTAAATTCTTCCCGACTCAAGCAGCCAAATTCGACATCGTTGACTTGTCGCTGGGCCGGAGCGAGCTTTTCCAGCGCCGCACATCCCTTGCCGGCGACGGTCACGGTCACGCGACGACGGTCGACTGTGTCCATCGTCTTGTGAATGAGGCCGAGCTGCAGCAGACGGCGCGTCGTCGATGTGATGAACGCACCCGAGAGGTGCAGATGATCGGCCACCGTCTTGACGTTAACATCGCCCTCCGCCGCTAGATGCGCGATCGCGATCAGCACCGTGTACTCAATGCCGGCGAGGCCGATGAACTTGCCATGGCCCCTGCGAATACGTTCGTGCAGTGCGAAGAAACCAAACAGATTGTGCACCAGTTTGCGGAATTCGCGGTCGCTGCCGTTGACGATCAGTTCGGGCCGGGAAATCGTCAACGGCGCCGCGCCGTAACGCCGGCCCGCCTTACGCGCGGGCGCACCGGCGGCATGGCCGGCGGAGCGGAGAGCGGAACGCTTGCGTGCTGAATCAGCCATGTGGTCGGCTTTCCAGTTGGTGGGCGAGTGATGACGGCGTGGCGGGCGATGCCGCCGGCGCTTCTCCTAGGAATGCCTTTGCAACCCGCGAATTGTTGGCTAGTCCGGCGGCGGCACCGGACGTTATCACCCGTCCGTTTTCCAGGAGATACGCCCGGTCGGCAAATTTCAGCGTCTGCCGCGCCTTCTGTTCGACGAGCAGCACGGTCAGTCCGTCGCGGCGCAGGCCGGCAATCAGATCGAAGACGAGATCGCTGGTTTTCGGAGCCAGCCCGAGCGACGGCTCGTCAAGCAGCAGGAGCCGCGGCCGGCCGAGCAGCGCGCGCACGATCGCCAGCATTTGCTGCTCGCCGCCGCTCAAGACATTTGCCGGCGCGCGGCGCCGTTCCTTGAGGATCGGAAAGCGCCCAAACATCCCGTCGATGTCGGCGAGCGCGGCGGCGTGGTCGGCGCGGCAATAGACGCCCATCAGCAGATTTTCTTCGACGCTCATGCGGCCGAGAATGCCGCGACCCTCGGGTACCAGCGCGATGCCGGCGCGAAGGTTGAACTCGGCCTGGTTGGGCCGAAGCTTGCGCCCGTCATAGGCGATCTCCCCGCGAAACGCGGTTAGCCCGGCGATAGCGCGCACCGTCGTGGTTTTGCCGGCGCCGTTGGCGCCAATCAGCGCGACGATCTCGCCGGCTTTGACGTCGAGATCGATGCCGCGGACGGCGCGGATCGGCCCGTAAAGCACTTTAAGTCCGCGCACCGTCAGCATGCCGCCTCGCTACCGAGATAAGCGTCCAGCACGGCCGGGTTGTTGCGAATATCGGACGGATGGCCGGCGGCGATTAGGGCGCCGAAATCGAGCACATAAAGTTCGTGGCAGAGGTTCATCACGAAGGCCGTGTCGTGCTCGATCAGGAGAATGCTCAAGCCGCGCGCGGACAGCCGCAACAACAGGCCGCGCAAATCGTCGGCCTCGTCACGGTTCATTCCGGCGACCGGCTCGTCGAGCAGCAGGAGTTGGGGTCCGGCGCTGAGTGCGCGCGCCATCTCCACCTTGCGCTGGATACCGTAGGGAAGCGTGCGGGCAAGTGCGGCGCGATATTTCTCCAGGCCGAAAAACATAAGCGCGTCCTCGGCGCGCGCCAACGCTTCTCGATCGGCGAAGCGCACCGGCAACATCCGGCGCAGCGGCGCTCCGCCGCGCGGCTGTGCCACGATCAGATGCTCCCAAACCGTCATGCTGGCGAACAACCTGATATTTTGAAACGTGCGGGCAATGCCGGCGCGAACGATGCGATACGCTGGCCAGCGTGTGATCGGCCGGCTCTCAAATGTCACGTCGCCGGCGTCGGGCCGATAAGCACCGGTAATCACGTTGAACAACGTGGTCTTGCCCGCGCCGTTCGGGCCGATCACGCCGACAATCCGATTTTGCGCCACGCTGAGCGACACGTCGCGCAGCGCGCGGACGCCGCCGAAGCTTTTGCTCACGCCGGCAAGGCGAAGGAGCGATGCGGGCGATGGCGGCGTCATGAAGGCTTGCTCCGCAGGCGCAGCAGCCCCAGCAGCGGGCGATCGAGGATTCCCTGCGGCCGCGTCAGCAGGACCAGGATCAGCATCGCGCCAAAGGCCGCGAGACGCCAATCGGCAAGGAAACGCAGCCATTCCGGCAGCAGCACCAGCAGCGCCGCGCCGACCAAGGCGCCGGCGCCGACCGTGGAGCCGCCGAGAATGACGGCGAGCACGAAATCGATCGACCGCTCGAACCCGAAATTGCCGGGCTCGATATAGATGTAATGGTGCGCGAACAGCCCGCCGGCGATGGCGGCGACCGCGGCGCTGAAACCGAACGCGCCGACTTTGGTCAGCGTGGTGTTTAGGCCGACCAGACCGGCGGCCGTCTCGTCGTCGTGGATAGCGCGCATTTCCAGCCACAGCCGCGAGCGCTCGAGCAAGGTCACGAGCAGAAGGATACCGGCCGCCCAGGCCCAGATATATCCGAGCGAAACGTGCGGCATGCCGCGATAACCGCCAGAGCCGCCCATTGGGCTGAATACAAGAAAGAAGCTGCGCACCATTTCGCCGAAGCCCAGCGTGGCAATAGCGAGATAGATGCCTTTGAGCCGCAGCGCGGGAAATCCGACGATCACGCCGATGACGCAGGCGGTAAGCGCCGCCACGATCAGCGCCGGGGTTAACGCCCAATGCTGCTCGACGGTGAGGTACGAGGCGACATAGCTGCCGATCGCCATGAAGCCGGCATTGCCGAGCGACAATTGGTTGGTGACGAGGATGATGTAAACGCTGAGCGCGCCGAGCATCAAAATGCCGATGTCGGCGAACAGGCCGGCGTAATAGGTCGACATCACACCCGCTGCCCGAACTCGGAACGTGCGCCGAGCAGACCCTGCGGGCGCAGCAGGAGAGTAACGATCATCAGCCCGTAGACGACGAAATCGCGCATCTGCGAACCGCCAAAGGCGATGGTCATGACCTCGGCGATGCCGATCAGCGGACCGGCGATCAGCGCGCCCCAGACGCGCGTGGTGCCGCCGATCACCATCACCGCGATCGCCTTAAGCCCGGTGTCGACGCCGATATAAGGGGTAATCGCCGCGTAGTGCAGGCTGATCAGTACGCCGGCGGCGCCGGCGAGCGCACCGGACAGCATAAAAGCGAACAAGGTGATTCGGCTCGCCGACACGCCGAGGAGCCGCGCAACCTCGCGGTTTTCGCTCACCGCGCGCAACGCCCGGCCGACGGCGGTCTTCTGAATCAGAAACGCTACCGCCGCGACAAGCACGACCGTCACGGCGACGACCACCATCTGCATCACGCCGATCTGCACCGGGCCGAGACTGACGCGGCGGTCGAACAGCTCCGAAGGAAGCTGCAGCGGATCGGAGCCCCAGATATTGGTGACGACATTCTGCAAGATGATGGAGAAGCCGATGGTCGACAACAGCGGCGTGATCGGCGGCGCATGGCGCAGCGGCTCATAACCGATCTTGTCGATCACCAGCGCAACCAGAGCGGCGCCGGCCATCCCGATCAACAGCGCAGCGGCCAAAGGAAAATGCGCCGCAATCACGGCGAAGCCGAGATAACCGCCGAGCATGAACAACTCACCGATGGCGATATTGAGGATCGCGAGCAGCCCCATGACCAGCGAAAAGGAAAGCGCGACGAGCGTGTAAACCGCTCCGAGCGTCAGGCCGTTCACCAGTTGTTGCAGCAGCATCGTGGCGATCTTGCTCGGCGCCCCGTCATCGGCGCCGCCCCGCTTCCTTCAAGCTTAGGGCCGAATGCGGCCACGAACGAAGTCTCCGGCGCGCATGCGCCCGCCCGTCAGGCGGGCGCGCGCATGGCCCGTTGTCCGGATCAGCAGCTGCCGCCGGCGCTGCAACCCGTGACTTTGGTTTCCCAGGCGCCCTTCTGTCCTTGCACAATGAAGAAGGCTTTCGCCGCGTCGCCATCGGCATTGAAACCGATCGCTCCGCTGAATCCCTCAAAGCCTTTGAGGTTCGTCATATAGTCGCGGATCTTGGCGCGGTCGGCTTCCAGATCCGGGGATTTGCCGCTGATTCCGTTCTTCTTCACCGCGTCGATATACATGCTGATGACCTCGTAGATGTTGGCGTCATACATGCTTGGCTCGATGTCCGCCGGCAGCCCGGCGGTCTTGCGCAACAGCGGCTGCAGCTCGGCGACGAATTTTTCCGCTTTTGGCGTCTTCATCGTCGCGTAGAACGTGGCCGGCGCGACAATCGGAATTTCCGGAGCCGCATTGAGGATCGCCGAGGAGATCAGCGGCGTGCCGCCGATCACCGGCTTGTCCATGCCCTGACGCTTCATTTCGCGCAGCACGGTGACCGCCTGGCTGTAATCGGCGCCGATCACGACGCCGTCAGGATTAAGCGACTTGAGCTTGGTGATCTGGGCGCTGACGTCCAGATCGCCGGTGTTGAACGACAACGCATCCTGCGCGTTGAGGACCTCGATGCCGTTGTCGGCAAAGACCTTCGGCATGATCTTGGTGGCAATGGCGGTGGAGACGGCGTCCTTTGCGTCGTAGATCACCGCCACCGACTTCGCATTGAAGGTCTTCTTGAAATAAGGCACCGACGTCCTGGCGAGGATGCCTTCATCGACGGTGTCGCGGAACGCCCACGGGCGGTTGGCCTTGGCGACGCCCGGCTTCGACGAGGCTTGCGACGTCGAAACGATCTGCATTTGATTGGCGACCGGGAAAGTGACCTCGCAGGCGCTGCTGGTCAGCGGACCCGCGACTGCAAGCGCCTGATCGTCGCCGGCAAGCTTGCGCAGATTGTTCGCGGCTTGCGCCGGCTTGGCGTTGTCATCGAGGATCACGATCTTGAGCTTGGCGCCGTTGACGCCGCCGGCGTCGTTGATCTGCTTCTCCAGCATTTCCAGAGTGGTTGTGTTGCTGCGGCCCCATTCGGCGAATGGCCCGCTGCTCGGCACGATCGCGCCGAGCGTGATGGTGTTCTGCGCCTGCGCCGTTTGCAAACCGGCGATCAGCGTGACGGCGGCAATCGCGCTGCCGAAAAGTTGCGTGCGCATGTGGATAGTCCTCTCACCTCACGAATGACATCGGTCGTCGCGTCCTGGGGTCGAGATCGCGCTGACAAGCGGGGCTGGCGGCGGTCGTGCCATCACGCGCCGAGCGGACGAAGGCTAACATCGGCTCTCAAACTTGAAAAGCTTCGTTAGTTAGGCAATTATCGAAGGGAATTACGCGGCCATTCTGCCTATTTTGTCGGCAGGAGAAAGCCATGGAAATCAAGCGTATCCTCACCTTCGTCGATGAAGTACGCAGCTCGGCCGGCCGTCCCGCCGAACCGCCGCTGCGAAAATCCGCCGCAGTCGCGATCGTGCAAAATCCGTTCGCCGGCAAATATGTCGAAGACCTTTCGCCGCTGGTGAAGGCGAGCGAAGCTATCGGCCGCGAGATTTGCGCCATCGCGGTCGCGCTGTTGGCGCCATATAAACCCGCGAGCTACGGCAAGGCGGCGGTGATCGGAATTGCGGGCGAGCAGGAGCACGGCAACGCCATGTTGACGACGGTCTACGGCAACGTCATGCGCGAGGCGGCGGGCGGCGGCAAGGCGTGGATTTCATCCTTTACCAAAGTCGCGGCGCCGGGCGCCACCATCGACGTGCCGCTAGCGCACAAGGATGCGCTGTACGTCCGCTCGCATTACGACGGCATCAGCCTTACGCTCCACGACGCTCCGCTGCCCGACGAGATCGCCGTGATCTGCGCCTACGCGAGCCGCGGTCGGCCGAACCACCGCGTCGGCGGGCTTTCGGCGCAAGACATCAAGGGAACCGACGGCCTGACCTGACGGCGGCCGATGCCAGAGGACCGGAAGGAATTGGCGATGAGCGATTGCAAAACCGGAGCCGAGCACATCAAGTCGCTCAAGGACGGCCGCACCGTCTTTCTTGACGGCAAGCCGATCGGCGACGTGGCCGAGCATCCGGCGTTCCGCAACGCGGTGCATTCCGCCGCCGCGCTTTACGATTTCCAGGCGCGTCCCGAGAATCTCGAGTTCATGACCTTTCAGTCGAACGGCTCGAACCGGCGCGTCAACCGCGCCTGGCAGATGCCCCGCAGCTACGACGAGATGGTGCAGCGGCGCAAAGCCCTGCAAGCCTGGGCGGCGCTGTCCTGCGGCTTTCTCGGCCGTTCACCGGACCATTTGGCATCGGCTCTGGTCGGGCAGCGCATGAGCCTCGATGTCTTTCGCAAGCACAGCGCCGAGCGCGCCAAAGTGTTCGCCGACTATTTCGATTATGCTAGCAAGAGCGATTTGTTCCTGACCTACGTCATCATTAACCCGCAGGCCGAGCGCGGTAAGGCGTGGGGCGAACAGGCGGAGGATCTGGTCGCGCGCGTGGTCGACGAAGACTTCGACCGGCATTATCATTCGCGGCGCCAAGATGCTCGGCACGTCGTCGATCATGGCGAACGAGGTCTTCGTCGCCAATCTGCAACCGCTCAAGCCGGGCGAAGAGGATTTGGCGTTTTCCTGCGCGGTGCCGATGAACGCCAAGGGCCTGCGCGTGCTGTCGCGCAAGTCGTACGAAGAGCATGCCGTGTCGGTTTACGACAATCCGATCTCGTCGCGCTTCGACGAGAACGACGCGCTAATGTATTTCGACGACGTCAAAGTGTCGTGGGACCGGGTGTTCGTGTATCGCGATCCCGACATGTGCCGGGCGCAATTCCACGACACACAGGGCCACGTCTATCAGAACTACCAGTCGCAGATCCGGCTTTCGGTGAAGATCGCTTTCCTCGCCGGCATCGCGCACCGCGTCACCGAGGCGATCGGAACCACCAAGATGCCGCAGGTGGCGGAGCAACTCGGCATGCTCGCCGCCCAGGTCGGCATGGTCAACGCGATGATGTCGGGGATGGAAGCATCCGGCTCGCAAGTCGGCGAATGGTACGTGCCGAACAAGCATTTCATGTATTCGGCGCAAGTCCTCACCCAGGATCTCTATCCGAAAGTCGTGCAGACCATTCGCGATCTCGCCGGCGGCGCGCTGATCATGCTGCCCTCCTCCATCGAAGACTTCGGCAACCCCGAATTGGCGGCGATCATCAACAAGACGCAACGTTCAGCCGCGATGAGCCCGGAAGGCAAGGTGAAGCTTCTGAAAGCGGCGTGGGACGCAATCGGGTCGGAATTCGGCTCGCGTCACACCCAATATGAGATGTTCTACGCCGGCGCCCGCTTCGTCACGTGCGGGCACAGCTTCCGCGCCTTCGACTGGAGCAACGCCACCGGGCTGGTAGAGCAGCTCCTGTCGTCCTACGATTTGCGCAGCGAACTCAGCAACGCTAAGCATTGACGCCGGGGGCGCCGCGGTGAAGATCGCCATCGTCAACCTCGGGCAGATCGTTTCCGGCGATTGGCGCAATCCGTTCGTCGCCGGCGATACCATCGTCACCGACGGCGACCGGCTGGCGGCGGTCGGCGCGGTAGCGGTGAAGGACATCGAGAGCGCCGACGTCGTGATCGACGCCGGCGGCATGACCGCGATCCCCGGCCTCATCGACTCGCACGTGCACATCACCTTCGGCGACTACACGCCGCGGCAGCGCACGGTCGGCTATCTGGAAAGTTACCTGCATGGCGGCACCACCACCGCCATCTCTGCTTCCGAAGTGCATGTGCCCGGCCGCCCGAGCGATCCCGAAGGCGTCAAGGCGCTGGCGGTTGCCGCGCAGCGCTGCTTCGCGAGCTACCGGCCGGGCGGCATGAAAGTCATCGCCGGCTCGGTGATCCTGGAACCGGGCCTGACCGCCGCCGACTTCACGGAACTGGCCGGCAAAGGCGTAAAGCTCGCCAAAGCCGGCTTTGGCGCGGTCAAGACCGCCTACGATTACGTGCCGCTGGTGCGCGACGCGAAAAACGCCGGCCTGATCACCACCTGCCACACCGGCGGCTCATCGATACCGGGCTCTGGCGCGATCGCCGGCGATCATCTGCTCGCCATGCATCCGCACGTGTCGTTTCACATCAACGGCGGGCCGACGGCGATGCCGGACGCCGACTTCGAGCGGGTGATCAAGGAAAGCGAGATCGCGCTACAGGTCTGCACGGCCGGCAATCTCCGCACTGTACTATTATGTGCGCGGCTTGCGGACGAACTCGGCGCTTTTGACCGCTTCATCATTGCAACCGATACGCCCACTGGCTCCGGCGTTATGCCGCTCGGCATGCTCTACACCATCGCGCATTGCGCGAGCCTGACCGTCATGCCGCCCGAGCGTTTCATCTGCGCGGCGACAGGCAGCAACGCCCGCGTTTACGGCCTCGATTCCGGCTACCTCGGCGCCGGCAAGGCGGCCGACATCGTGCTGATCGACGCGCCCGACGGCGGCACACAAAAGACCGCCCTTGCCGCGATCAAGCATGGCGATATCGCCGCGATCGGCGCGGTAGTGACCGCCGGCGTGCCACGCTTCGTCGGCCGCAGCCGCAATACCCCAGGCACTAGTCGAAAGGCGCGGGTCGTGAAATCCGTCGTGACTTAAGATTTCGCTACCACCAGTCATTAGGGGCAAAATCAGCTTGGGTCGTAGTAATGTAGCTCAAACAGCATACAGCCGTTCGTCGACTTGAACGGACCATGGTAGGCGCCGGGAGGCCTGCAGGCGTAGGTGTTAGGCGCATAGGTAATGCCCCCCTTGCCATGCTCATCGCTGCCGACGGTCAAGTCACCTGATAGCAAATAAACCTCTTCCCAATAATCGTGCACGAACGGCTTGGTGGTGTAGCTGCCGGGCGCGAAGCGCAGCAGCCGGGTGCGATTGCCGCGCTGCGCACGCTCGTCGAGTTGGCCGGCGATGATTTTCTGCTGGATGCCGGACGGATAGCCAGGCAGTGCCTCCCAGCCTTGATTCAGATCGAGCGTGTGAAACTCCTTGTGGCCTTTATTGAAACCCATCGATACCTCCTAGCCTTCACCCGGCAGCGTTCGAACCCGATAGCTGTGGGTGATTTTTCGCCCCAGTACCGGATCGTCCAACTCCATTTCGAATGTCTCCAAGCCGGTGAGCCGCGATCTGTGGCGATTGGATGACCGTGGCGCCTAGGGTCGACCTCGATAAGGACCAAAAAAAATCGCACACCCCACCGTAATGACCTGATCGGACATATTGCCGGTTAAAACCTACAAAAACCCTTGAAAGCGGCCACTCTCTAGTTCGTATAGCGCTCGCCACCACCGGCGATGTAGCGCAACAAAAGCCCATTGATAGCAAACCTATACCAGGGCGGAAGGCCCACGGAAGGAGCCGGATATCGAACGGCCAGGACTAGCTGCCGACATCGACGGCCGTCGTGACATCGCGAACGCCATCCTCGCCGATCAGAGCGGCGCCGATCCGGGCGGAGCGGCGCAAGGGCAGCAGCCGACGTGGCTACTACCGCGCCTGAGGGCGTCACACCGTCACAACCAAGCAATGTCGCATACATCGGCAACCGTTGAGCCGTCACAGCTTTCGCCGGCTGTGACGCTGTGACGGGCGGCAAGCGTCAAGGCGTCACTCGCCAAGGCGCGAGACCGCGTCGAAGATCGATGAGCCTCGGCGGCCCCCCTGCCTGTCGGGGCTCTTTTCTTTTGGGCGACCGCGTTATGATTGGTCGCATGCCGCGCTACTTCTTCACCGTGACGTATCCGGATCAGGAAATCGACGATACTGAAGGAACGCTCTTGTCGAGCGACGAGGCCGCCATTGAGGCCGCTCGTACAATAATAGATGACTTCTAGAAGATAGCGGGCCCGGTGAGCCCCGACCGATCATCATGGTCAGGAATGAAGCGGGCGAGATCGTCTATCAACTCCCCAGTAATTGAGAACCTCGTCGTGCCGCCCCGCCGCTTTCCGCCGCGCTGAGCGCGAGACAAGAAAGGGTCGGGCTGCTAAAATGCCAGAAATGGTCGAGCCCCCGCACCGGAAATTGGGGGGCTCGTGGGACAACAAAAGTTAGAAGAGCAACCCGTTTAAATTAGCGCCTCTATATGACCATCCTAAGACAGGTGACGATCGAAGGCGTGGGGCTTTCACCCAAGGGAAAGTAATCTTCGGGACTGAGGGTTTAGAAGCGTATGGTGTCCAAAAGCGCGGCGGTGCATTTCAACTGCCCGAATTGCAACGCGCTTTACCGGCTGATCAAAGTCGAGGCTGGGCCCGAAGCCATTTTTCGTGAGATGGCATGCCGCGCTTGTGGTGCGCCGCTACCGGCTCGCGACGGGATGCTCGTCTGTAAATATTTTCTCTTGCGGAAGGCGGCACGTCCTGATCCGCGGGCGCGTCAAGGCTCACAACGGCAACGTCCAACGCCCGATGCTCCCTGACCTAATTTGCTCCCATCATTTGTTTGCTCTATCGTTGTCTTGCACATGGGAAGGGGGCTTGCAATGTTTGCACGTTTGGTGCCGATCGCAATTCTCGTATGGGCAATCGCGGGTGTGGCCTTTGGTCTGATTGCTGACCTCCCAGTTTTCTTTCGCGTTTGTGTGCTGATTGCGGTTGTCGCGCTGCCCCTGCGCTCCTCAGCCTATGGCTAGAGTTTGCTTCGCAAAGAGACGAAGACGAGCGTGACGAGCTGTCGCGCAAATGACCAAGCGCCGCTTTCCGCCGCCGTGGACGATCGACGAGCACCCGGAGTCTTTCATTGTCCGCGACGCGACAGGCTTCGCGCTCAGTTATTTCTACTTTGACCCTGAGGCCAGCCGGCGCACCGTTATGGAGCGGATGACGAAAGACGAGGCGCGGCACATGGCGGTCAACTTCGCCAAGCTGCCGGAGTTGTTGCGGAAGCGGTAGCGGTGCGGGGCCAGCCAATCGCGGGCTGGCCCACGCCGTAACGTTAATCTCAAAGCGCGGTGGCATGTCAGGAAGTCGCGTGCTTTCGGTTATCGCGGGGCAGTCCGTTTCGGTACCGCGTAGCTGCCTCGGGCCCCAGGTGCGCGAAGCCGATTCCCGCGCTTGGGGTTCCTATTTTGCGGCGAGCCTGGCCCCTTAATCCTTTTTCTCCCCCAGCACCTTTCCGGTTTTCAGATTGATAAGGTGCACTTGTGCGCACGCCAGGCACGCGACCGATTGATACGCGGTATCGTCATCGGACACGTCTTCAGCGGACCAACCCTGCACCGTTCGGCGGGTGTTCGGGCAGCGGTAGAGAAACGTCGTTGCCATGAACGACAATAGCCCAAACAAAAAAGGCGCCCGCGAGGTCGGGGACGCCTAAGTGGAGGAGTGATCAAGTTCGTGGAGCCGGAGACAGGCGCCCGGGTACTGAGCGGTATCCACGCCGGGTGCAGCTTTCTGCCACGGGTAAGTCAAAGTCAATGTCAATCGAGTTCCAATGCGAGGCTTGGTTCCTAAGGATGGTCCAGCGCACTGGCCGCGCCGCGAAGCTTCCCTTCCCGGTTCATCCCCACATGCTCAGGCACTCGACCGGATACAAGCTCGCCAACGATGGCGCTGACACGCGGTCGTTGGCGCACTGCCTAGGGCATCGCAACTTGCAATCAACAGCGAGGTACACCGCGCTAGCGCCGGATAGGTTCAAGGGGTTTTGGCGGGATTAGCGCAGCAAAGTGGCCGCGCGAGGAGCTACCACCGCGCGGCCTAATCCCGCTAGCCTAGCGGTTAAACGTATTCCACACGCTGGGGCGCTTTCGTCCCGACAGCAGCAGCAGGCAGTTGAAGAACTGTCGCCTGCTGGCCTTCTGACAGGAATGTCAGAAACACGGTCTGGCCGTCTGGAAATTCCAGCGCGTCGTGATGGGCCATTGGTGTGTCTCGATTGACCTGCCGGAAGATCGCGGTCTTATGACCGCCAATCTCTTTTTTACTCCACGGCCAGAGACCTTCGCACCTGACCTCCTCCGCAAAGGACAACTCCGTCCCTGGTAGTACGCAGACAGCTACGCTGGCGTCTTCCGATGCAGCGAAGCCTCGCGTCCCTGTGCCAAAGTCGCGCGAAGTAAGCTTGTCGCCAACTTTAGCAGGCCGCGATTTGACGGTGTGAAGGCTGAAGTCACACATCTCGGGCACTCCTACATTGCCCCAGCCAAGACTGAGCTTACGCTTTTCCTTGCCGCTGGCTAGTCGGGGTCTTCGTTGCCTTGCGCGGGGCTGTGCTCGTGCTCGATCTGCTTCACCTCGGCAGTCTTGCCGCTGCGTTCGATGGCGCGATCGAGGAGGGTGGCGTAGTCCTGCCCGCTCAGGCTCAGCGTGGTAATCGCGCCCAACTTGGGGTGCTCGTGCGGCAGCGCAGCCATCGCCGCCTGCATCCTGCGCGACATCGGCTGCGTGACGCTGCGGTAGACCCGTTGGAGGAAGCTGAGCGATGTCTCGCCAGGGGCAAGCTCGATCTGCCCATCATCACTCGGCCTATATTCCATCGCCGGAAAGTCGCTCATAGGTTTCTATTCTTCAAATTACGGTAGGGATGTTACGGATCCAAGCGGCCGGCACCGCCGGGGTGGGGTCCGCGGGCAGAAGTGGGGAGGGGTGGATCTGGTGAGACGTCCCAACACGAAGTAACTCAAGGGGCATATCGCCTATCAATCGGTCGGGTGCTCGGCGTGTGCGCAAGTGCACCTTTTGCAATTCACTCATCCCTAAATTCCCTGGCCCGCCCTTTAAGCAAAACGGGCAGAGGATATCGGAAACGAAACCGGTCCTGCAAAGCATGGGCGCGTTGCAACAATACGTCCTGGCTTGGCTTGCGAGCGGGCACAGCCACAGCGATCGCCTGCTCTTCCGGTCCAGCGCTCCGATCGGGATATACATCGACGGTCTGAAACACTTCGCGCAGAGAGACCAACGTCGAACGATAGAACTTTGGGCCAACGGCAATGTTAAAGACCGCAACTCCGTGAGTCGCTAGTCGCTCTTTAACGAGCGTGTAAAAGTCGCGCGTGCGCATATCGGATGGAACACCAAGCTCTCGAAATGCATCCAACAAAATGATGTCATAGCAATCTTTGTGACGGCTGAGGTAGGTTAGACCGTCGCTCTCAATAAACCTGACTCTCTCGGTCTCTTTCAGGCCGAAATATCTTATTCCAGCCGCTATAACCCCTGGATCCAGCTCGACGGCATCAATTTGCACCTCCGGCATGGCGCGTCCGATATACGTCAGTATTGAACCGGCACCCAGCCCAACCATCAGAATACGGTGAATTGTTTCCGGGTAAACGAGAGCCACCGACGCTATCCGTGTATATGGGGCCATCATGTCGTCTGGATCTTCCAGGTTGACGACCGTTTGGATGTGATCTTCACGTCTGAACCTAGTCGTAAGAAAAAGGAATTGTTTGTGCTTGACGATAAAAATGTTGTTGTATTTGGTTTTAATGTGCGCGATGAGCCCGTCGCTGTGTTTGAACATTTGCGCTCGCACACTTTCATCGAACAGACTTTCAGACCAGGCGTAGCGGCCGGCAAGGTCGAACACAAAAAGCGTGACCAGCACTGCTGCGCAAGTGACGAAAGATGTGCGGCGCCGATGCTGCGTCACGGAGTCCGCGCCTGTTGTTATCAGGTCAACCTGAATCATGGGCACGATGCGTGCGGCGATGGCCGGGCAAACGACAAGCTTCTCTAAATCTTGATCTGCGAGATCGGCAGAACACTGAAGGGAACCGCGTTTTCAGCAAAACGCTCCGTGTACTCGGACATGTCGAGTGTTTTGAGCCAGTCCGCGATCTGCTGCATTGCGGCCCCTCCCGTAGATTTATCGAGCTTGACCGGGCTTCTGGACCTTGGCGACAGATAGTTTATCCGACAAATTCCCAGCGTAGTAGATCGCTGGACTAAATAGGCAAAGCAGATGCCCTTGGCCTGATCCGCAGCGTGGCCCAGGGATTGCTCTTCCCCCGCTGCGAGCCAATACGATGCTCCGTCTAGATCTTAGGGGTGGACATGAAGGCCTCCAAGAAGCGCCGGTCGAGCTAAGAGCGACTGTCAGCATGCTCCGTTCAGCCGTTTCTAGAGGAGAGTTTGCGCGCGATGATTGACCGTCCAGCGGCTGCAGTAGCGGCCGCCGCCATCGCTCCCATCCCCTTACCGCACTCGGTGCGGCAGAGGATTTTCCTCTACCTAGGCATCTTGATCGTTCTGCTGGCCTTTGGTGCCCCCTCCGGCGGACTGATGGATATTCCGATAAGCTTTTTTCTTAAAAACAAACTGCACTTGAAGGCGCACGAGGCCGCCGAGTTCCGGCTTGTGTCCGCCGTCCCCCTCTACCTGTCATGTGTTTTCGGATTCATCCGCGACACGTGGAATCCCTTCGGGATGCGAGACCGAGGGTTCATGCTCTTGTTCGGCACCATCAGCGCCGGCCTCTACGTCTTTTTTGCCTTCACCCCCGTTACATATGTGACGCTCCTCGTCGCGGTCGTGCTGTTGACTACTTCATTCCTTTTCGTCGCAAGCGCTCAGAACGGACTGACTTCGATGATCGGCCAGCAGCATGCGATGTCCGGCCAGATCAGCGCGGTGTGGAACATCTTCGCGTCGGTCCCCCTCGTCGGGGCTTTCCTCATCGGCGGCACTCTCAGCGGCCTGCTCGAAGACAGGAATGCCGATCAGGCCGCGCGCATCTTATTTCTCGTCGGCGCCGCGATCATGGCCACGGTGGCCGCGTATGCCGTGTGGAAGCCCCGAAGCGTGTTTGACAACGTCCGCGCCGAACACGGGACCGCTGCGCATCCGCTGAAGGATTTTAACAGGCTGGTGCGGCATTGGCCGATTTACCCGGCTCTGCTGATCTGGCTCTTATGGAACTTCGCGCCTGGTTCAGCCACACCGCTTCAGTACTACCTTCAAAACACCCTCCACGCCGAGGATGCCCAGTGGGGTCAGTGGAACGCCCTCTTCGCCGCCTCCTTCATTCCGACTTTCATGGTGTTCGGCCTTCTCTGCCAAAGGGTTCCCTTGAAGACCCTGCTCTTGTGGGGGACCGTCGTTGCAATTCCACAGATGGTTCCGTTGCTCTTCATTCATTCGGTGACAGGAGCTTTGATCGCGGCTGCGCCAATCGGCCTCATGGGCGGTATTGCGACCGCCGCCTACTTGGACCTGATCATTCGGTCGTGCCCCCGGGGTCTGCAGGGGACGACGCTAATGATGTCCGGCGGACTTTATTTTATCGCCTCGCGATTTGGCGATGTTCTAGGGACAAACCTTTATGACTACTACGGCGGCTTTTACGCTTGCGTAATCGCCATCACGGTTGTCTACGCCATGATCCTCCCGAGCCTCCTCCTGGTGCCCAAACGTCTGATTGCTACCGCCGACGGGCAAACGCCCGATTTCAGTTTCGCAGCGGGTTAGGTCTCGGACGAAGTGATCGAATAACAGTTGGCTGACGGCAAAAACGATGCCAATGATACTGCCGCAATCTGCGAGGCGGTAACGCGGCCATCAATGCGTTTCGTACCTATAAAATCCGAACAGCAGCAATCGGGATTGATGTTGCATCGCAGCCGGCAGCGTTTGGTGCGCCAACGAACAATGCTGTCGAATGCGGCGTCGTCTCGATAGACTTCGTACAAGAGAACTTTTGTATTGTCGTCGTGAGGCAGCAAGATTCGAACTGCAGGGTTCCGGGTTCATCTTTTAGGCAACGGGCCTTGTGCGCCATTAGCAAAGGTAAGAGCTGATCCCTCCGCCCTGGAGCGATTTCAATTGTTCCGACGGTCGCAAATATTGGCATGCCCGCTCTCCGTCGCCGCAGTGCCGCGCCACCGCACGCGAGGCGCGACTGCTATACCCCCGAAAGCTGCCACGGCAGGCGTCCGCCATCGCGGCGGCTGAGGGCCATGAACAGACTCATGCATCGCAACAAATTCGGTGAAATTATGCGGCGCGTTCGACGCGCGCGTCGATTTCGCTGCGGAGTGTTTTGAAGTCGATTGGTTTGGTCAGCAGCGCCTCAGCGCCGTTCTCCAGCGCCTTGCGTTTCGTCTCCGCATCGCCGTAGGCCGTAATCATGATGATCGGTACATCCGGCCGCGCCGCCTTCGCCTTGGGCAGAAGCTCTAGACCACTCATTCCCGGCATGTTGATGTCGGAAAGGATGAGAATGAGCGCACGGTCACCCGCATCGGCGATGCGCTGAAGCGCCATTGGGGCGGATTGGGCAAACTCCATCGTGAACCGGTCAGCATGGAGGTCCCGCCGGAACTGCTGGCGGAACAGAACCTCCACATCAGGCTCATCGTCAACCACAAGAACGAGCGGGTTCACGGACGTTCTCCCGACTTCATAAGGGACGCACCCGTGCGTGGCAGAACAATCCGAAATTCGGTGAACTCACCGGGCTGTGTGTCGACCTCTATAGACCCGCCCAGGATGCCACGAATGGGTCTTCCGCCCTCATATAGGCTTGCTACCATTGCGCTACATCGCCGCTGGTGACGTGCGCCCTGTTGCAACCAACGGGGTGAGGTGTAGGAATTTTTTTGGTCTAGTCGGCCGGCCGACCAGGATGAAGCCGCAACGTCCGACGCGTAACGCCGCCTACTGACCTGGATGTCACACTAGACTAAGTCCCAATCTGGATTCAAAGATTTTTGATAAGGCCGGCGTCGATCAGCATGCCGTTGAAACGGCGGGCTTCAGCTCCGCCGGCACAGGCATAGAACAGACCGTTGCAACGACGCAGGATCTTCTTTTGCTCAGCAAACGAGGGATCCAGCGGCAGCCCGGCCGCCTCTAACACGATGAGCGGCAAGTAGGCGGCTTCCAGCGTATCAACCGCGGATGCAACGTCGATCGGCGTGAAGTTGACGGCGTCGATCGCGTAATAAGTGGTGAAATAGCGCGGATCATAATTCATCACCCGTTCGACAATCGTGGCGAAAGGCTGGTGCGGATCAAGAACTTTGATCGAAATAGCGGGCTGGTGATCGCCGAACCGTACCAGCAGAAACGATTCCGTCGGAAAATCGCGGCGCAGGCGGGCAAGGAATTCCGCATAGTCGCGCGCGCTCATGGTTTGGCGGCGGATGTATTCGTCGACCTCCCGGTCGTTGCCGAGCGGGCGCCAATCCGGCGACAAGTCGGGACGGAAGGTCCAATCCCAGGGAAAATGATTGACCGCGACATAGGCGAAGAGGAACAGCGGCGCCTTACGATGCTCACTTTCAATCGTGCGCAGAGCCTGATCAAAAAAGAATTTGTCCGGCTGCATATCGCTGGTGACGCCCATGCCATTGAGGTCGACAAAATGCCTGATGCCGACGCCCTGCTGGAATCGCCGCGCGCTGAGAAAGTCGCCGTAGGCCGGATACAGTGTGAATGTGTCGTAGCCACAGCGGCTGAGCGATGCCGGCAGGCCGCGCATGACCCGCCCCGCGGCGATACGCGTGACGTAGAACATGAACCGGCCATAGGAGCGCGCCGACAGACCGGTGAGCACGTTGTATTCCGCATACCAGGTCGGCCCGCCGTGTGCTTCGGTCAGGAAGGACCGCTGCTTGCCGTCATACGAGCGAAAATGATCGCGATAGCCGGACGGGACCTTGATGCCCGGCGCCGCCGTGATGTCGAAGCTCGACTCGTCAAGCAGCATGATGATGTGGGGCGGCCTGGTCTCGGGTTCGCAGGCTGCGGCCGGCGGTGTTGCCAACGCCTCGGCCATCGCGCCGTCGGTTTCGAGCCAGCCGCGGCTGATCAGCGCGGACATCGACAGCACGCCCGAGCGGGTGAAATTGGAGATGTAGTTGACGTTCTCGAAACGTTCCCACGGGTGTTCAGGCACGGCGCTGGCGAGGCCGACGATGCCGGCAAGGCTAGCCATCGTCAACATCATCGCGGAACGGCGCGGGACGCGAAATGGATCGAGGCGCCACAACAGTACCAATAGCGGTGCTGCGACAAGCGCGCCGACGATGAGGCCCATGCGCAGAACGGGAAAGATCATCAGCAGAAAGCTGATCGTATCTGCGTCGACGACCAGGAAGTCGAAAAAGCTCACGCTCATCTCCTGGATGCTGATCTTGAATTGCGACAGCACGATCAATGCTTCGATCATGATCAGCGACAGTGCTGCCGCCAGCGCCGGCCGGCGCAACAGCGCGAGCCAGACACCATTAAGAAAGCACCAGGTCAGTAGCGCGAGTCCGAGCGCGAACGCGTTACGTTCGATCCAGACGATCGTCACGAGCGCTGCAATGTGCGGTGCGACGACCGCCGCAAGCGCTATCGGCCAATTGACCCCCGGCGGGATAGTCTCGGCAGCACACAGATGTTTGCTCAGCGACAGAAGAGCAGCACGCATGACAGGCGCCTGCCCGGAGATGATGAGCCAGATTGTCCCGGGCACTCGTAGGCTGTCATAAAACTGTAATTATGCTGTCATGACAAGAGAAGCGGAAGCGCCCCGGGGAATTGAGTAGTTGGCGCCCCTTTCTACGGCTTCAACCGGCCGGGGGTGAAACCCATCCAAGGGGCCATCGAAAACTGGTAGCGCCAGGGCATGATGGGCGCGGCCAACGCACATTACCTCGGGATCAAGGTCTTCTCGGAAACCGACTTCACGGACGATCTGAAGGCCATCGACGTGCCCACGTTGGTCATGCACGGCGACGACGATCAGATCGTCCCATACAAGGACGCCGGCCTGCTTTCGGTTAAGCTGAGCTGGGGCCGTCGCCGCGGCTGTAAGCGCAACGGGCGATTGGCTGTCTGCTGCGATCAGTGGTGTTGCCGGTGCTGGCGAGCTGATCGAGAGTTCGCCACAAGGAGCAGCGGGATTTGCCGCTCCGGCCGCATCAGTGTGAGCGATTTTAACGCCGGTCCGCCTATCAACCCTAATACTGGAATCGGCGACGACCCGTAGCGATTTGGCGTAGTCTGGCGCCGATGCCAACCGCCGAAGAATATGAACTCCGTGCCCTCGAAGCTAAGTCTCTGGCCAAGCAAGCCAAGGATGTTTGGGAACGAGAAACCTTGCTGATCGTGGCCACGCAATGGCAGCTGCTGGCCGGGCATAAGGCAAACGGGGAAGCAAAGTACGTTCGTTGGGACGCAAACTAGGTGTTTGATCCCAGGGTTTGATGGTGCACTCTCATCTTCGGCTTGGAGGGATGCGTTATGGGCCAGGTTCTACACGGGAGCGCCACGACGACAGAGGCGATCCGGCCCCACCGCAATGCTACGCGGTCATCCGTTCGATCGCCTGTGCCAAACCCATGGCATCGAACATCGACGGACCAAGCCCAATCATCCCTGGACCAACGGGCAGGTCGAGCGAATGAACCGGACCATCAAGGAAGCCACCGTCCAGCGCTATTGTTACGAGAGCCACGATCGGCTCCGTAGTCACCTCGATGACTTCGTCCGCGCTTACAATTTCGGCCGACGACTCAAAACCCTAATGGGTCTGACGCCCTGTGAGTTCATCTGCAAAATCTGGACAACCGAACCAGAACGATTCATCCTCGATCCGCTCCATCAAATGCCGGGACTAAACAGCTAGGGGTCCGGTGTGGCAATACGGGCTTTACCATCGGCACGCGGACGTGCCGCCGTGCTTGACAATTCCTCCTGATACCCCAGATGATGCACAATTGGTTCATAATATCGCGTGTAGTCGGCAAGTACCGCCACGACGAGTGAACCGATCAGCTCCAGAAATCGCGAGCGCTTTCTCAGGAACAGTTTTCCACTGTGAATAGTGCAAGTCGGACACGAGCAAGGGCAGCGCAAATGCCCATCGCTCTGAATCCCGTCCGCGTGGGGCCAATTTCACCTGCCGTTACCAAGGAGTGAGCCGTGCAGAATGGCGCAAAAACAAAGACAAACACCCACCGCGCCAAATCGGCGAGGCCGTTTGCTAACCGCGCGAAACAGTGGACACCAAATGTTGCCCGCCCTGACTTGAGGGGCCCTCAAAACGCGCAACGAAGCTATGAGCGTTATCTCGCGTTAGCCCAAGCTCAAGCCCAATCCGGCGACGTGATTGGGGCCGAAAACTACTACCAACACGCCGAGCATTATTTCAGATCGATGTCGTCAGGCCGAGAAACGACGTGGGAGAATTCGCCGCCAGCCAAAAGCAGACCCGTCGGATGTAGCAACAACGCCTGGCCCTTCGGAGGGACGCGGCGCGTGCCCATGCGCTCTCGAACTGCGCACGGTAGTAGCCACGTCGGCTGGTGCCCTTGCGCCACTTCGCCGTGATCGGCGCCCTCTGATCGGCGAGGATGGCGTTCGCGATATCGCCGCAGCACGAGCCTCGCCCGAGCGTTCGGCTTGGATGGGCGGACAAGGGACCGAGCCATAAGAACAGAACACGCAGCAATCGCCGGGCTTCGGCCGAAGCATCACCCCACAGCTCGTGCACTCGTAGACAATTCGGCACGCTTCGGTCGGCATACGCTCACTTTTCGCAGTGCCACACGCGGGGCAAGTGATAACAGACTGATCAATCATAGGACTTCTCCCACCGCGACAGCGATTTAGTGCAATACCGATTTAGCGAAGATGCGAAGGGAAAAAGCTGAACAGCGACGCGGCGGGCCGGCTCCGCATCTCAGGCCTGTCCCGCAGAGACGACCGCGCAGTGAGCTGCCACAGCGTCTTCCCGGTTCTGACATCATCAGTATCACGACGCCCGCTCCACCCTCACTGCGTTAGGGCGACCGTACGCGCGTGATCAACCGGATCAAGGCGACTATGGCCAGGTTCGGAATCCGGGGCTTCAAGCCGGGGTTAAAGAATGCCGTCGCACGGTTGCACGAGTTGCACGCGCCGGAGGGTGAGACGATCCCGTCCCACACTCGGTCTGAGCTGCTGCGTTACCTGGAGCGGCTGCAATTGCTCAAGAAGCACACGATGGGCAAAATTCACACTGAGACACTACAAAAAGCGTAATCGTTTTACATGCGCCTGATGTTATGCCCCCGCATTCGGCACTCGATAGGTACCGAGAATCTTGTCCCAGAAGAAGTGAATTACACCAAAATTGCTATTCGCGTGACGGTGATGAACAAAGTGCAGTTCCTGCTGGCGTCTGAACCAACCAAACCTTTGAAGCCGCGATCCCTCTACGTGATATTCCCTGTTAAAAAAGACATGCGCGTAAAACGACGCCGCGCTTGCGATTATCGTCACCACAAAAAGATTTAGCGGCAATAAGAAATAAGCGCACCCCCCGACTAGAAATACCGGAATAAGGAAATAGGGCGTAATGTTGCCTTCGTCACCGAGGTACGTCCGAGAGACAAGATGATCGTCGGCATAATGGGTGTGATGGAAGTTGATGTGGTTGCGAAACAACTTACCGCCAATTGGATGGTGGGCGACTTTATAATGTAAGAACGTCTGCCCAAATGACATGACCAAATGCGTAGCGACAGCAGTCACGAGAAATAACGAAAGCTTCAGAATGAGTGGGGATACCATCTGGAGCATAGACACTTCCTCCGGCTTAACGAACCAATTTAGCACGAGCCGAGGTCTTCGAACGCCGCATGAGAAGAGCGACGGCATTTTGTTTGCCGGACAAAATCGCAGCGATGCGCCAGGCGCGAGACCGCGTCGAAGATCGTCGGCTTGCGGCGCGCGGCTCGATATCCGGCTCCGGCCGTGGGTCTTCCGCCCTGGTATAGCTTTGCTACCAATGGGCTTCTGTTGCGCTACATCGCCGGTGCTGGCGGGCGCTATACGAACTAGAGAGTGGCCGCTTTCAAGGGTTTTTGTAGGTTTTAACGGGCAATATGTCCGATCAGGTCATTACGTGAGGTGTGCGATTTTTTTGCTTGGAAGCCGGACCGTTGGGGGAAGGCCGACAGCGTCTAATGCCGCGCGTGAGACCCGATCTGACCCGCAGCGTCTTCTCGACGATACTCCGCATCTACCGAATCAGAAACTTACACGGGTACACGGTGTCACCATCTGCCGCGAATTAATGCATGCCGATCAAATAAATAAGTCCGAACACAGTGAGACAGATCGACGGCTAAGTCTGTTCTCTTGAGGCGACAGACACTTATGCGCCAGACCACCCCCGGCCTGTCCGAGCATGGGGGAGGGTCGCCGAGTCGCACGGTGCGAACGCTTCGCCGACAGCGCCTAATGCCGCGCGTGAGACCCGATCTGACCCGCAGCGTCTTCTCGACGATACTCCGCATCTACCGAATCAGAAACTTACACGGGTACACGGTGTCACCATCTGCCGCGAATTAATGCATGCCGATCAAATAAATAAGTCCGAACACAGTGAGACAGATCGACGGCTAAGTCTGTTCTCTTGAGGCGACAGACACCAGACACGCTTTCGGACGTGCGAAGGGGGCCGCCTGTCCAGCATGGGGGGTGGGGTCGACGGACAGGACGTCGTCGGCCTTTGTCGGTGCCGCGCATGAGACCCGATTTCACCTGCCGCATATTCTCGACGAAACTCTGCGTCATAGTTCATAATTTCGCGCATCAACTGTTCGATCAGTTGCGCCAACCCCATCACCACCTCTACCGCAAACTAAATTCTCGACGCTCCCTTGTGCCTTGATCCCGATGCCCTTGATCCCGATGCCATACGTAACCAAGTACTAGCAAGCAGCGGTTTGCCCGAGAGCTGCCCGCAAAACGGCGACCTACCGAAGTCTCCGTTCATCCACCAGCAGCGCTGATGCCATCGGCTGGCACAATTCTAATCTAAAAGTCGATCTTGGCTTGCATTGCGGATGCCGTCGGCGCCCGCAACGCGACGACGCGTGCGCCTCTGGTTGCGGGCGTACTAAAATGATTTTCACAAAGGAGACTACCGATGAATAACGAAAACCTGACTCTTCACTTCAAGGTCAAGGACTTCAACGCATGGCAGACGAGTTACAATGGGAACGAGAAGAATCGCGCGTCTGCCGGCATCACGAAAAGCAAAGTGTTCCGCAGCTCCGATGACCCTAATGATGTGCTGATCCTCCAGGACGTCGCCGACGTAGCGAAGGCCCGCACCTGGTACGGCTCAAGTGAAATGAAGACGCTGATGGAAAAAAGCGGCGTAGTGGGCTCGCCCAGTATCCGTGTCGCGACTTAACTCGTCGCTGAAACAGATCGGAACCGGGATGGCCCGTAGCGCGAGTGCATCTGTTGCGTGGCCGTCCCGAAGATGGGAAGCCCCAGCCCCCCTGTTCTGCGTGACCTTAGTTGCATGTGGACTAATAAGATCCACAAACAAATCAAAGGAAAACGTCATGAATCGACCTATCGTACGGGGACTGGCAATGCTCGCAGGTGCCGCCATCGGAGCTACAGCCGTCAATGGACTGCATGCTCAGAATAAGGCTCCGGGGGCGTATGCTGTCCTCGACCTCAGAGCCATCAACAGCCCCGACGTTTTCAAAACGCTTCCTTCCAAGACCGGCGACCTCGACGGCCATACTGCCTGATTGGGCAGAACCTTCGCTCACTGCTCGCTTTCCAGCGACTCCGTACCAGGCGTCGGTGGTTGAGAGTTCGGTAGTGCTCCCCCCCTGTTACAGTGGAATCACGCCATGCAGTATTACGCGCCCTCAATACCCGCCAGCGAATGCTCGCCGTCAGTACCGGACAACACACCGACCTTAGTATGCCCCTCTTGCAGCTGGTCCAACTGATTCATAATGTCCTCATTCCTGTTTCCCCCACCACTGGATCGCCCCCGCGGACCTTTACTTCGTCACTCCTGGCGCTTCGGGCTTCAGATAAACGATCAGACAGCAAATGCACATTCCGAGTCCAAGCAGCGGATATTTCAATGCCACGACCGTCGCCGCCGCGAAAACGCATAGCGCCCTGAGAGATCGAAAATGCATGATCCTGCGCTCTTTGATCGAGACTTCGTTGGCCGAAGTTCGCTCAATAAGCTCCCAGATCAGACAAATGTAGGCGACGTTGACGAGGAAGAAGACCGACGCATAGAAGGCGACGGGTTGAGGAGCCAGCCGACTGACAGCCGTCCAAGCGGTGGAGAGAGGAAGCAGCGACACGGAAAAAGATGCGCGAAATTGAACCACATCAGACGGGGGGTAGCCTCGCTGGCATAGTGCATCAGATGGTGGTGATTGGCCCAGACGATCGCGATGAACAGATAGTAGCTCATCCACGCGGGCCAAAGCGATAGCAGCGCTTTGAACGTCGAAAGCTCCGGCGGCCGCAGCTCCAAGACAAGGACAGTTATGAGAACGGCGAACACGGCGTCGGAAAATGTGCTCAGCCGCTCAGGGGTCCTTTTCGCGCGTGGCACGGCGGTCAATCCTTTCTTGCATCGACACCGCCTCGATGTCGGGGCGAACCGACGATCACTTCAGGAAATCACGGATGCTTTCGGCGATCTCGCGGGCATGCGTCTCTACCGCAAAGTGGCCGGTGTCCAGGAAGCGGACGATTGCCCGAGGCATATCGCGCTTAAACGCCTCGGCACCCGGCGGAAGAAAGAATGGGTCGTTCTTGCCCCACACCGCTAAAAGCGGCGGCCGGTGCGTGCGGAAATATTCCTGAAAGGTGGGATACAGCGCGACGTTGCTGCCGTAATCGCCGAACAGGTCGAGCTGGATTTCATCGGCGCCGGGACGGGCCAAATAAAAGTTGTCGAGGTTCTGGCCATCCGGCGACACCATTGTTGGGTCGCCTACGCCGTGCGTGTATTGCCAGCGGGTTGATTCCGGTGTGAGGAAATCCCGCAGCGCTTTCCGGTTCGCCTGTGAGGAATCTTTCCAGTAGGCCCGGATCGGACTCCAGCCGTCGCTGAGGCCCTCCTCGTAGGCATTCCCGTTCTGCGAAATGATTGCGGTTATCCGCTCGGGATGGCGGACAGCGAGCCGGAAGCCCGTTGGCGCGCCGTAGTCGAAGACGTACGCGGCAAACCGATCGAACCCGATGACTTCGGTGAAGCGGCCGATCACGCCGGCAATGTTGTGGAATGTGTATTTGAATTTTTCCCGCGGCGGCATATCGGATTGACCGAACCCGGGAAGGTCCGGCGCGACCATATGAAATCTGTCGGCGAGGAGCGGAATCAGATCGCGGAACATGTGGCCCGCACTCGGGAAGCCGTGCAATAGCAAGAGCTTCGGCGCGTCGGCTGGTCCCGCCTCGCGATAGAAGACCTTGAAACCATCGACATCGGCCGTGCGATATCTGACAGGCGCCATGAAACTCTCCTCTGTTGGTAAACTCAGTTGCCGCTCACGGAGTGGATTGCATCGCGGATGATGTCGACGACGACCGCTGGCGCGGTGACGCTGGGCGTGTGATCGACGGCATGCGCCCTTATCTTCGCCTTCATGCGCTCCGCCATGAAGCGCTGCGTCTCAGCCGCGATCATCCGGTCGTTTTCGGCAATCAGAAACCAGCTCGGAATGTCCTTCCAAAGCGGGTGTCCGACCGGAACGGTAATGCAGTTGATCGATATCGGCCGCTGCACGGCCGCAAGCACCACACGTTGATCCTCAGGGCCGTTCTGGGCGAACGCCGCCGCAAACGCTTCGTCGGGCAGCCAAATCAGCCCATTGCCGTCCGGCGCCAGCTTCGGCGCCAGCGGATGGGGCGGAAGGCGATAGAAAACGTCGGCGACTTTCTCACCTTCGTCGGGCGCAAGAGCGGTGACGTAGACCAAAGCCTTGACGCGTTCAGGACGCGCGAGAGCAATGACCGCGCCAGCATAGGCGTGCCCCGCCAACACGATCGGACCGTGGGTCCGATCCAGGCTGCGATTAAGCGCAGCCACGTCGTCAGCAAGCGACGTGAGCGGAAGCGGCGCCGCCAACACCTGCAGGCGTTCTTCTTTGAGCGTCGCTATGACGCTTGCCCAGCTTGATCCATCCGCCCACGCGCCGTGGGTAAGCACCACGCTCACGTCTTCCATCGCCATGCTTTACTCCTGAGATCGCAGACTGGGTGACATGACGTAACCTCACCAATGCCGCTTGACAGGTTATGCTCAATGACCAATAACTTGTCAACGACGGTCTGACCGGTTATGCGATTGGAACCTTCGCGGGGCCAATCGTGGAACACCGACCGCCTGCAATTTTTATCGCCAACTCGCTCGGCCTTGATTTTCTGAACTCCATCGCGACGCCGATCGATACTCCCGTCGATTGGCTCGACAGCGGCGATGGGCTCCTAAGGTGGCTAGCTCAGGCCAAGCTCGTGCCGGCGGACGCACTCGATGAGTTGAAGGCGCGCGCCAAGCCGGGTGAGTTAGACAAGGTTGCGGAGCAAGCGCGCGCCTTGCGCGAGTGGTTCAGAAAATTTGTCACCAAGCGTATGGGCCGGTCGCTCCCTCCCAAGGCGCCGCAGGAATGGTTGCCTTTGAACAAGCTTCTGCAACGCGACGAGATGTTCAGCCAGATATCGCGGCATCGCGAGCGCGATGGCGATCGCTTCGAACTGCGCACGGTGCGGCGCTGGCGATCTCCCGAAATCTCTATTGCTGCCGATCGCCGAAGCGTTGGCGAAGTTCGTGTGCGAGGAAGATCCCGCCAGCGTGAAAGCTTGCGAAGGACATAGCTGCACGCTGGTGTTCGCCGACCACACGCGCGGGCGCGCGAGACGATGGTGCAGCATGGCGGTCTGCGGTAATCGCGCCAAACAGGCGGCGCATCGCAACCGCCTCAGGAAGAAGCGCTGACAAGCTGACGAACTCTAGGTCGGGGGGCAACATAAGGAGACCACCATGGCCGCTCTCCCGCTGATCGTCTTCGATGTCAACGAGACACTGCTCGATCTTGGAACGATGGAACCCATCTTCCAGCGCATTTTTGGCGACAAAAATGCGATGCGTTTGTGGTTCGCCAACCTGATCCTGTATTCCGCCGCACTGACTGTCGCCGGCGTCTACGTGCCATTCACCGATATTGGCGCGGCGGTGATGAAAATGCTGGCGGATACGCGCGGCATCAAGATCAACGACAACGACAAGAACGACCTGACGGACAAGTTCTCAACGATGCCGCCCTACCGCGAGGTTCCGGCGGCGCTGCGCAAGCTTCGCAATGCGGGTTTCCGGCTCTTTTGCCTCACCGACAATCTGCTTGAAGTGCAAACCCGCCAGCTGACGCATGGGGGCATCGTCGATCTGTTCGAACGGCGCTTCAGCGCGGACGGCGTGAAACATCACAAGCCGTCGCCGCAGGCTTATGGCTATGTTGAGAAGGAGCTTGGCGTTAAGCCCTCCGAACTCTGCATGATCGCCTGCCACACTTGGGACACGCTCGGCGCCGTCGCCGCAGGCTGGCAAGCCGCGCTGATTAAACGCGTCGGCAACGACGTGCTCGACGTCGGCCCGCAGCCCCAGATTGTCGGTAACGACCTCAACAGCGTCGCCGATCAGCTCATCGACCGGCATAAAGGACGGGCCTAGTCCGCTGGTTCTTGCACTAAAGGTTCGAAGTGGACGTTGAGCATGGTGCAAGCTAACGTCGGCTTTGGGTCATCTCGACGTTATTAAATGCGTCATCCGAACCGCTCATACCAGACAAAACGGAATTGAACGGCCCGCCGCCTCATACACTAAATCACTGCCTGACCGCGCAAACATCTTCGAGACTTGATTCAACATCGGCGAACTTCGCCAAGCTGTGCAAAAAAATTCCCACACCTCACCGCAATGACCCGATCGGACATATTGCCGCTTAAAACCTACAAAAACCCTTGAAAGCCGCCACTCTCTAGTTCGTATGGCGCCCGCCACCACCGGCGATGTAGCGCAGCAAAATCCCATAGGTAGAAAACCTATACCAGGGCGGAAGGCCCACGGCCGGAACTTGATATCCGGGACTTGCTGCCGATATCGACGGCCGCAGCATCGTTGCGCGGACTATCGTGACCTCGCGAACGCCATCCTGACCGATCAGAGCGGCGCTGCTCACGGCGAAGCGGCGCAAGGGCACCTACCGCGCGCAGTTCGAGAGCGCATGCGCACCCTACTGCGCTGAGGGCGTCACGGCGTCACAACCGAGCAATGTCGCATTCATCGGCAACCGTTGAGCTGTCACAGCTTTCGCCGGCTGTGACGCTGTGACGGCTGGCAAGCGTCAAGGCGTCACACCAGCAATTCCTGGCGTTCGCACACGTGTCGCGGTGGCGGAACTAAGGCGCGAGAACGCGTCGATGATCGTCGGCCTGCGGCGCGCGCTCGATATCCGGCTCCGACCGTGGCCCTGGTATCGGTTTGCCACCAATGGGCTTCTATTGCGCTCCATCGCCGGTGCCAGGACTGAATGCGCCGCGCCGCGTGTCGTGCCCCGCATAGGCCAGCGCATAGCCGCAGGCATGACGCAGCATGTGGGTATGAACCGAGAAGGGCAGACCAGCGCGTTTACCGATAGTCTTGATTTGTCGATTGATGGCGTGGGTAGTGAACGGGCCACCGCGTTCAGTGGCGAACACGAATGGGCTAACCCATTTCCGTCACCCATACGCGCGTGCCGCCACCGGTCCAAACGGCGATTTTTCGCAGATGGATCGGTCCATAGAATGCGCCGCCGTCTAAGGAATCCGACCGTCCGTGACGTGATCAAGGAACGCATCCGGAAGCCCTCGGCTCCCAGAAACTCGTAAGTTGCGGATCTCGCGCAAACGCACCGCCGGCGCTGCGTCCCGGGGCGACAGGCTGAGTCGGGAAAAGTCTGCGCCATCAACATCGCTGAGCCAGACGAAAGGCCGGGCGTCCGTTTGAATATTAGTGATTTCGATATGGTGGAGCTCGATGTTCCTGGCGTGACGTACCAACAATCCGTTCGCCGGCAGCGGACCAAAAGAGCTCGGCTCGGGATATTCCCGCTCTTGCTCTGGAGGATCGATATCGGCAAGCGCAGCTGAGGCTCCTCCCTTCTGCACCAGTAGAACGTCGCTGACGCTGACATCCTCTATCGGATGAGCAGGGATGCCTGCGACGATCGCCGGCATCTCGTTTGCCGGCGCATCACAGATGATATCGCTGATAAGCACCCGCTTGAACGTGCCCACGCTAGTTCCGGCCGGCCCTCGCAATCTCGCGCCTAGCCTTAGAAAGAACGGCGCATTGCGGATATCTCGCATGGTGACACCCGTGAAAATAATGTCCTCGACCGGCCCGCCGTCCACGCTCTCGAGGGCGAAACCACGGCAGCTCTCGAAGATGCAATTACTGATGGTGATGTTTCTAAATCCGCCGTTTGATTCGGTACCGCACTTGATCCGCCCCGTCGGGTGTCCCGCATTGTAATCGGTCCGTCTGAAGGTGCCGTCGAGCATCGTGCCAAGTGCGAACCCGCCGGTAACGTAGCAATCGCTGATCGTCACATTCTCGGTCGCACGGGTCTCGCCAAGTGCGAACGAACTCTTCAGGCAGATACCGTCGTCCCACGGCGAGTTCACGCTGCACTTGGAAATCCGCACATTCTTGCAGGAGTCGACATTGATGCCGTCGCGATTGGTGTCGATCTTCAAGTCGTCGAGCGTCAGGTTGTCGACGCCGCTCGCCAGGATGCCAAAATGGCCCGCAGCAAAGATCGCGATGTCACGCACTGTCACGTTGTGGCAGCGCTTGAGCGCAATCGCCTTGTCAGCGGCGCCGAGGGCATCGGCACGCGGCAGGCCCTGTTCGGCCACCTCGCCTCGACTAAGTCCACGGCCGCATATCAGGCCCGGTCCGAAAATCGCGACGTCGTGGATGCCTTCGCCCCAGATCAGGCTGTTGTGCCAATGATTGTGCCCGAAATCCTGGTAGCTCTCGAACGGCCCGTTCGACTCGGCCGCATCATACCCGCCGCCCGGCGCTGCCAGAATGATTGCACCCGGCTCAAGACAGAGCGTCACAAGACTCTTAAGCCGGATGGAGTAGCAGACGTAGATGCCTGCCCCGAAACGCACGATGCCGCCGCCTGCTGCAGCGGCGGCTGAAATGGCCCAATTCACAGCGGGCGTATCAATGGTCTTGCCGTCAGAGGTCGCCCCGAATGACCTGACGTCGAGCGGCGCACGTAGATCGTCTCCACGTGCCGACGAGCAATGGACCGGGCCAGTCGAAGCACCAGCCGCCACAAGGCCAACGGAGGCGAATTTCAGGAGCTCTCTGCGACGAATGTCCAAGCGTTGCTCGGCTCATAGTGTACGCTAATCACCTCAGATCAATTTGATCGAGGTCACACGCCGACACGACCAACCCGATACTTCGGCCTCGCTCGAGACAGTGGCGCGCCGTGGGCGAAAGTGCCTAACGCGGACAAAATCGCGCGCGATAGCAATCCTGCTCGCGATCAGTAGCTCGTGCTAGGCGCGCTCAAAGGCCCGGCCGCAACCAATTCGCTAAGCAACGTAACTCGACATTACGACGACTTGTCGCAAGTCTCGGTTCGTTTGGGCCAGCCGGCATTAGCGCCAACGTAGCTGCTGGCTGCGCTCTCGATCAGTGGCAGGACCTTATCCTTGATCGGCTCAATCCAGCCGGACGCCTTGGTCCACTTGCTTCCGTCCCACTCGACCAGATAGATGCCGTTGTGACCGTTGTGGTCGGAGCAACTCAGATGGATCGGTGCGGCGAAGTCGGAGAGGCCGAGCTCTTTCCAACGTGCATCGGTGATGCTGAGTGTCTCCAAGCCGCGACGCACGTCGTCGCCGCTGACCTGCTTCTTGTCGGTCAGTCGCTGTGCCGCGCGGATTGCTTCGGTTATGAGCACCGCATTCATTACGCCACGGTTATAGAGATTCTCACCGACCTTATCCCTGGACGCGACTTGGCTCTTGCCCTTGTCGACCACGTATTTGAGGATGTCTTGGATCGCCGAGAAGTTCTGGCCGACGCTACTGAAATTAAGTGAAGAGTAGCCTTTGGCAAGCTCGCCGGCTGGACGCACATCGTCCTCGCCGCCCGCCCACCACACGCCGACCAGCCGGTTCATCGGGAAGCCGATCTTGGACGCTTCCTTGAGGGCCGTCGGGTTCATTGCGCCCCAGCCTTGCATGTAAATCCAGTCAGGGCGGTCACGCCGCACGTCGAGCCAAAGCGAGGTCTGGTTCTGCATCTGCGCTCCGGGAACGGGATATAGCTTGAGCGTGAAGCCGTAGTCCTTAGCGAGCGCTTCGAGTAGCGGGATCGGTTCCTTGCCGTAGGGCGCATCGAGATGAACAAGGCCGATTGTCTTGCCCTTGAGCTTGTCGAAGCCGCCTTCGACTTCGGCGGCGTGCCTGACGAAGGCAGACGCGCCGTCCCAATACGTCGCAGGCGGATTGAAGACCCACGGAAAATAGTTGCCGTCAGCCGAGGCGGAGAGGCCATACGCCATCGATAAAATCGGAATCTTGTCGACTGCCGCCTTAGGAATCAATTGCAGCGTGATCCCGGTTGAATAGGGCGTGCTGACCACGGGATTTTGGCCTTTCGTGGAGTCATAGCATTCGACGCCCTTTTTGGTGTCGTAGCCGGTTTCGCACTCCTCGACGATAAGGCGAGCGCCGCCAACGCCACCGTCGCGTGCGTTGAGCATATTCAGATAATCCGACATACCGTTGAAGATAGCAGCCCCCGCCCCGGAATAAGGGCCAGTGCGATAGCTCATGAGTGGGATGTAAATTCCGTCCTCGGCCTGTGCCATCGTGACCACGGCGGATACCGAAGCTACCACCGCCACGCTCACAACAAGATGTTTGAGACCCATGGCTGTTTCTCCCCATATTCTGCGCCGGCTCTTGGCCAGCACGTTCGTTTCTCGACCGGCCATTCGGCCGGCGCCGGAGTTGAGGTGAAGTGTGCGCCGCCGCTGGCAGGGCTGCAAGACCCGCTCGCCGTGTTGGCAAAGCTGACCCCGAGCCCCACCCGCACCCCCCGCTCCGCGTCGTATAGCCGAAATAGATCAAAAGGCTGCAGCCATCGGTCCTGAACCGTGAGAGAAATATCTGACAAGACTCGAGCTTCTCAATAACCGGGGTCGCGATTGCATTAGCGGCTCCGGGCAGTACGTCGGAATCACGTCGTCCGCGTCAATTTTGGAGGCGTCACACCGACGGTGCGACCGAACGTCGCCAATTTGAAAGCGGCCGGTGGGATAGCATAGGTGGTCGACGAAGGACTGTCTGTTGCTCTGCATTAGGCCTATCGGGTCTCGTCCAAGGCATTCGAGGAGTCCGATGCGACACGTGTTCTATGCTGCGCTCCTTTTTCTCGTCGGCTTCAACCCTGCTTTGGCCGAGGTGCGGATCGAGGCCAGTACCGGAGGTGTAGTCGGTCATTATCTCGAGCTTTTCGCCGTGCTGCGCCGGTCCGGTGAACGCATTGTCATCGATGGTCCCTGTTATTCCGCATGCACTCTTGTCTTGAGCACGATCCCGAGCGATCGAATCTGCGTCACGCGGCGGGCGGTCTTGGGCTTCCATGCGCCACGGCTGGTCGACGAATATGGTCAAGAATACCTCGTTCCTGAAGCGACGCGCGTGGTGGCCTCCGCCTACCCCGGGCCGATACGCAATTGGATCAGGCGGCATGGTGGTCTGACCCAGAGAATAATCTTTCTGCGCGGACGGGAGCTCGCGGCCCTATATCCGCTCTGCCAATAGAAGGCGTCAGAAGTTCGAATTGCGTTGCGCGCGGACACCAACAACAAATCCGGCTCAAGGCGGCCGATTATCGCCCGGGCATATTAAGCCGCTGTCGGAGCAAGCCGGGTGATTGACCTATCACTCGATCAGCGCGTTTCGTTAGCAGATCGATGGGGATTTGCATCAATCCGTGACGGAGTGGCCTTTTGGATGAATAATCGATAGCGCTACAAACGCCGACGGGACACTCGTCAGGCGGAACGCGCGGAAATGGTCTCCGCCTCCGCCTCTTGAATGGACTCGGCTTTCCGCCGCCGACGGCTCAGCGAGCAGCAGGAGCGCCCGCAGGATTGTCGGTCGGTGGTTGAGGCGGCATCGAGGCCGCCTGGTTGGCTTCTAAGGCAGCGTACAACGCCAGTCGTTGGGATCGCAGTAGACGCCCCTCGGCTGGTCGGCGCAATTGTTCAGCCGTGATTTTGGGATGCGTTACACGCCATAACATGCGCGCGGAGTCTATCGGATTAACCCCGATCCTCCTCCACCACGCCGCTTCGTCTTTGGCGGCTTGGAGTTCGTCATAGTGATCGCGGCACAGCGGCACCGTGAACTCGTCGCTCGCCTTGCGCACGAGCTCTTCGGTAAAGCGCAGACGATGGGCATTCGCAGACCCGCCGCCACAGACCAGGCATCGTTGCTGCGCGACATACCTGACGTGATAGGGGTCGACGGCGGTGTAAGGCCAATAATGAGGATCGTCATAGAAGACCTTCGGCAGGTCGGCGATTTCGACGCCGTCTTCATCAATCCAGAGGGGAGGCGGCCGTAGTTTTGAGTTGTAAGGATAGAGGTTGCCGTCATTGGCGGGCTTCGCATCGCGGAGCAGATAATCGGCTGCCCGTTCCGGATCCTCCGCGAAGGTGGAAGGCATCCCGTAAAGCACCCGCAGGAGCCGCAGGTCTGTCTTTGCCCTCGGTTTGAGGCGCCGTCCATTTTCCTTCGCGCGCCTCGCTTGCCTTTCGCGGTGAGCCCACCGCTTTCTTGCCTCGCTGTCTGCTCCGTATATGAGCGTGTCCACCCTAGCCATGCGGTGGGCCTCCTCGGCGACTTCTTCCTCGGTAAGGCCAATTTTGGATCGGCGTTTACGCTCGAGATAAAACAAGCGCACTTGATCGTGCTGAAATTGGTCCTGCCCAACAGGCTGGGATGGCTCCTGCCCAGCGGGCTCTATCCGGTGAGCTACATACATTCCGTACAGCAAGTGTGTAGGGGGTTTGAGAGGGGGGAGAGGGGGAGGTTCGAGACTTCTGCGTATCGCCGCTAGGCGCGCCTGAAGCTTGTCGGCTTGCCGTACGTTCCCCGGCCTGATCGATCCATTCCCGTCCTCGAGTTTCTGCAACAGCAATTTGGCGTCGCGATATTCGCTGGCGATTTTCGGGCTGATAACAAATCCGTATTCATCGGCAACCGCCCGCGACCACGAGGGATCGCCGGTCGGGGTCGCGGGTAAGAGAACCCGCGCCATCCGCCCCGCCGCTTTACGGCGCTCTTCCTCAGTGAGGCTTGCATCGCGTGCGAGGCGCAACAGCGAGTCGAGTTCGACCGCGGCCTGTTTTTGGCCCAACGTCGCGGCCAATTTCGCATTTGATGTTTTGGCGCGAGCCTTATGAGACCGCGCGGCGGCCGAGCGGGATTTTTGCGCAATCGCCAGCCGGGTATCCGCCGGCAGCGCCTGATCATCCATCAACACTGAGTGCAGCTCTTGCCACCCCGCCACAGGATGGGCCGCAGCAGTGACGAAGATTCTATCGGCTAAAATCGTCCTGCGGTTCGGCGTGCCGCGTTTTCGTCCTCCGCGTTTTGTCCCGGGCTTCGACCCTCTGGGCATTTGCAACTCTCAGGTCTTTCGCAGTGGCATGTGGCGCCGCCATTGCGCGCCGCTGTCAGTGCTCGTCGCTGCCCGCGCCTATCGCCGAACGAGGCGCCTTTAGCGCTGGGCCGTCGGGCAAAGGGACCGGCCGGGCGACCTTTTCAACCGGCGACCACTCTTAAGGAGGCCGTCCATAACCCGTGCCAACCGGGCACACTAATTAACGCGCGATCGCTAATTTTTCCCTACTCGATCCCTACTCGAGAGCTACTTGATTGCCACTTTTTTTTGGAGCCTTGCCCTGATCCGCACCCAAATGTCAGACCCTGGCCCGCCTCAGCCCGCAGCGTCGCTGCGCACGCTAGGGCACAAAAAACATTATAGCACAGAGCTTTAACCCGCCAATCGGTGAAGCCCTAAAAACAGAGGTTCACTAGTGACATAAATGGCGGAAGCAGTATCCGCTGCGAGGAGGTGTCTGTGCCAATCTAGTCGCTTGGGTTCCAAGCTTTATAGTCACCCGTCGCCTTGGGGCGGCGCCCCCGCGCCAAGGTCGAACCGCTTGGTCGATAGGCACCGGGCGTCCCGGTGAGATTCGGCCGGTGCGGCTTTTCCCAGGGGTGCGGCTTGGTCTTGTCCTGCGGCGGCGGCACGTCCACCACATGGTGGATCCACCCGTGCCAAGCGGGGGGCACCTTGGAGGCTTCCGCAATCCCGCTATAGATCACCCAGCGCCGTTCGAAACCGAGCGTCGGATCGATCTTGCCGTTCCTCGTGCGGTAATAGCGGTTGCCGAATTCGTCCTCGCCGACGAACTCGCCGTAAAGCTTCGTCCACAACTGGGTTCCGAAGGTCTGGCCGTTCCACCAGGTGAAAAAGCGCAGCAGGAAGGTCTTCATGCCCGGATCGCCCGATCGCGTTGACCGCCGCAGTCGCGTTGATGCCATTTCGTACCGGGGCTGTCCAGCCAAGGTCGCGCAGTCTTCCAGTCTGCGGCCGATTTTAAGTCTCATGTTATCTTTGCGACATGTGGCAAGCTGCTGTGGAGCGCTTAGGGAACGAATTCGGCGGCACGCTGTCCTCCGCAGCGGATTGGGCGTTGTCGGCTGGACTTCTCGCCGGCGCCGCGATCGTGGCGCTGCTGCTGCATGCCGCCGCTCTGGCACTTGTAAGGCGCGCGATTAGCGAGCGACGGCCCTTCCTGCGAGCGGTTCTCGGTGCAACGAAAGGACCGACACGGCTCGGGCTGTTGCTTATTGCGCTGCCGTCACCGTGCCCACAACGCCCCTGACCGCCGGCACTGCCGAAATACTCGCGCGCCTCCTCGGGCTGGCGACCATCTGCCTGCTCGGGTGGATCGCGCTGACGGTGCTTCACATTGCGGCCGATGTGTACCTTCTGCGGTTTCGCATGGACGTCGAGGACAATCTGCTCGCGCGCAAACACGTCACTCAAGTCCGCGTTCTCGAGCGCGTGTTGGACATGGTGATCGTGCTTATTACCGTCGGCTTGGCCCTGATGACGTTCGACGCCGTGCGCCAATACGGCGTCACCCTGTTCGCCTCGGCCGGCGTTGCCGGCATCGTCGCCGGGCTCGCGGCTCGGCCGGTGCTGACCAATTTCCTTGCCGGCATACAGCTCGCCGTGGCGCAGCCGATCCGCATCGACGACGCCGTCATCGTCGAGAACGAGTCCGGCAACATCGAAGAAATCACGTTCAGTTACGTCGTGGTCCGGTTATGGGATTTGCGGCGGATGGTCGTTCCGCTCAGCTACTTCATCGAGAAACCGTTTCAGAACTGGACCAGAACCGGCGGCGAGCTTATCGGCAGCGTATTTTTCTATGTCGATCACACCGCACCCGTCGACGTCATCCGCAAGAAACTCGTCGAGATCGTCGCCCAATCCAAACTTTGCAACGGCAAGGTCGTCAGCCTCCAGGTAAGCGACTGCAAGGACACGACGATCGAACTGCGCGCGCTCGTGAGCGCCAACAACGCATCGGCGACCTGGGACTTGCGCTGCGAAGTGCGTGAAAAGCTCATCGATTTCCTCCGGCGCGAATATCCGTCGGCGCTGCCGCGGCGGCGTTACGAGAATGAGACCCCGGAAAAGGGCGAAGCGACATCCGACGAGACGCCGGACATCCGCGCAGCGCGCGGGCGCTGATCGAATAACGCCCTACCACCACTTTTCGGGAGAAAATTTTCCGGCCGCCTGCTCGATAACGGCGCCTAGCGCGAACAGCGTCTCCTCCGCGAACGGCCGCCCGATAAGCTGCAAGCCAAGGGGCAAGTCCTGCGCATCGAGGCCGCTCGGTACGGAAATGCCCGGCAAGCCGGCCATGTTCACGGTCACCGTGAATATGTCGTTGAGGTACATCTCGACCGGATCTGCGCGCCCCTTTTCGCCGATGGCGAATGCGGCCGACGGTGTCGTCGGCGTCAGAATGGCGTCGATGCCCGCGGCGAAGCAGTCCTCGAAATCGCGCTTGATCAAGGTGCGTACCTTTTGCGCCCGCAGGTAATAGGCGTCGTAATAGCCGGCGGACAGCACGTAAGTGCCGATCATGATGCGCCGGCGCACTTCCTTGCCGAAACCCTCCGCGCGCGTGTGCTCGTACATGTCGATGATGTCGCGGCCGGCGACGCGCAGCCCGTAACGCACGCCGTCATAACGCGCGAGGTTGGACGAGGCCTCCGCCGGCGCGACAATGTAGTAAGCCGGCAGCGCATATTTGGTGTGCGGCAGCGAAATCTCGATAGTCTCCGCGCCGGCGTCATTGAGCCACGCGACGCCGCGCCGCCACAGCGTTTCGATCTCGGCGGCCATGCCCGGCACCCGGTATTCCTTCGGTATGCCGATGCGCATGCCTTTGACCGATGCGCCGACGGCTTGCTCATAATCGGGTACCGGAACGTCGGCGCTGGTCGTGTCCTTGGGGTCGTGACCGGCCATCGAGCGCATCAGCATCGCGCAATCGCGCACGGTACGCGCGAACGGCCCGGCCTGATCGAGCGAGGACGCAAACGCAACGATGCCCCAGCGCGAGCAGCGGCCATAGGTCGGCTTTAGTCCGACGATGCCGCAAAACGCCGCCGGCTGGCGGATCGAACCGCCCGTATCGGTGCCGGTCGCGCCGACGCACAGGCCAGCGGCGACCGCCGCCGCAGAACCGCCCGACGAGCCGCCGGGCACGAGTTTGGCGTTGCCGCCTCGCCGCTGCCATGGCGACACGACCGGCCCGAAATACGACGTCTCGTTGGACGAGCCCATCGCGAACTCGTCGTTATTGAGCTTGCCGAGCAGCACCGCGCCGTCGCGCCACAGATTGGCAGTGACGGTCAACTCGTAGGTTGGGACGAAGTTTTCCAGAATATGCGAGCAAGCCGTGGTGCGTATGCCGGTGGTGCAGAACAGGTCCTTGATTCCGAGCGGCACACCCTCAAGCGGGCCACCCTCGCCTTTTGCCAAGCGCACATCCGAGGCTCGCGCCATTTCATGGGCGCGATCCGGCGTTTCCCGCACAAACGCGTTGAGCGCACGCGCCCGTTCGATCGCGGCGAGGTGCGCGTCGGCAAGTTCGGTTGCGGAAAATTCCTTCTTGCGCAGCGCATCGCGCGCCTGCGCGAGCGTAAGCGACGTAAGATCACTCATCCCGCAGGATCGTCAGAGGAAAAGTTGCTTTTCTCCGCTGGCTTGCTCGCGCCCTCTTCTTTCTTCTCATCCTGCGCCGGCGGCTGCTCGACCGGGCCGGCAAGAAACGGCGGCTCCTCGACCAGGTAGCCGTCAGGCGTGACGAGGCCCTTTCGCCGCAGATACGCGAACCACATCGCGTCTTGTTCACAGGCGATGCACATCACTCCACCACTTTGGGTACGAGAAAAAAATGATCCTCACGGGCCGGCGCATTTGCCATGATCGCATCGGCGATGCTGCCGTCGGTGACCTTGTCCTTGCGCATCTTCATCGCCATGGGCGTTACCGACGTCATCGGCTCGACACCGGTGACATCGACCTCCGCAAGCTGCTCGACGAAAGCCAGCATGGCATTCAGCTCGCCCGCAAGGTGCCCGATCTCTTCTTCGGCGACCGCCACCCGCGCAAGATGCGCGACGCGGCGGACAGTTTCGGCATCAACAAACATGCAACGCCTCTCGGACTATCAATTCCACCCGCCGCTGCTCTACGGCTCGGCGGCTATACCAGAGGCCGGGTTCACAGCCAACTATGCCGAAAACGGGCCGGCTCTATCTCAGAATGCACTTATGCGCCCGCACAATGTGCTTAAAGCCCCCGCCTTGACGTGATTGCCGCCGACGACCTGTTTGATCTGCCCCTTTGCGCAGGTGCCGTCATCGACGAGCACGTCTCGCCCTCGCGCAATTGCCCCATCGGCGGCTCCTGCTTGAGCATTTGCGCGGCGGCCGGCGTCGCCAAGCCCGCCGTAACGACCATAACACCGCAAAAAATCGTTGCGCTGATGGATATGACGTCACGCGGCTATGTGAGGTAACGCAAACTAAAAGTACGGAGATTTTCGCGCAAGTACAAGTAATCACCTCACGATAGATTGTTCTGCCCGACCGGCGGGCCTAAATTGGGTACGATGGCGCATTCCCTGAAGCCGATCCACGTTGTCGGCGGCGGCCTGTCGGGTGCCGAGGCCGTGCGAGCTTCAGGCCCCGTAAAACCTCAACAGCACTTGCAGAACCAAGACTGAACGAACCGGAAATTGTGCTGCATAGATGTGCCGTGATGTGCCGACACTGGCATCGAAATTCCGTGGTCAATTCCGACCAGTCAGAATTTGATCCTAGTGTTCAGAGCCGAACGACCGGAATTGGCCGGTCGAAATTCAACTGCGCGCGCTCGTGCGCACCCGAATTTTTAGGACGCTGACCGGCGTTCCCGCCGGCGGCCTCTCGCCTCATCCCGTTGATGCAAGTAGGCCAGCAGCGCCAACGAGGCCTCGCGTTGGGTATCGTACGCACGCTCTTGCTTGATGCGATAGCTCCGTGGCGTGCGACTGTCGCGCCGTCCCTTTTTGACATTGGCGACGGCCTCGTCACTCGCCGCGTGATAGGCGGTGTCTGCATCAGCGAACGCTCGCAGCAGGCCCGCAAGTTGCGGCGTCATGCGAAGTGCCCCGGCCTTATCCAGCTCCTCCGGCGCGGGCTGCTGCACGGCATTACGTAACGCCTCCAGCTCGGCCCGGCGCCTGGCGCGGAAGCGGGCTTGGCGTTCTGCGTTCGTCATCGTGGTCATCGTGAACTCCGTTGTCACGCCCGTCGGCATCATGGCATGGCGTCAAGAGATTTCCCCTGCACCTGCCAGCGAATACGCCTGCCACCTTAAAAAGTTACGATCTCTTCAGTTCTAGCCTCCACGCTGGGAGTGCGCACACCGAGAGACGTCGGCGGCGCTGAGTGCGGAAAGCAGAAGGGCATCGTGACCGATGAAATTCATTCAACCCCCAGCAATGAACTAAACGCCGCCGACTTACCCCGCGGTCCCGGCGGCTTCGTTGTGGCGCACGCGAATGCGATCAAGGCGTGGGCAATCGACAATGACACCAGGCTCGACGTCATTGACCGCGCCAAAGTGGTCCTTCCGGCCGACTTATTGATCCCGCCCGACTGCACGCGCTGCTACGTCGCGGATCAGACAATTTCATGCCGTATCGACAAGCTCGCACTCTGCGAAGTTAGTTACGTGGCACTGGATCCAGAACCCACACCGAAAGCACGAGTTTACCTCGCTGCAACACGACGGCGACGACGAGATTACTTACGTGATGCGGGGTGTTGCCGAGCGCGACGATCCGCCGACGACTGCACGCTATTGGTTGGTCGAGCGCAAGGTAAACCGCGGACCAAAGCTAGGGACGACCACCGAACTGCTCGCATTGTACCCCTGGGTTTTGTTGTTGATCAGCCGACAGGCTGCCCAGATCATAGCTAGGCTCAATCACCCTATCGAGAAGTCGAACGCTGACTTTCATTGGGTCGAACTTGATCAGGGAGAGCTGGCATGAGCACCCTGACGGCCGAGCAGGCCACCGCCAAAATGAACGCGGAGATCGAGGCGCTACTCCCGCGCCGATACATCCGCCGCAACATCCTCAGTCTGCTGCCGCGCATCGAGGGTGAGGACACAGAGAACTCCGAGGCGAACTTCTTCCCTGGCGTCGAGCACTTCCCGCTTGACGAGCACGGCGGCATTCTGAGCCTGACGCCCGATCGGCGGCTGCCTCGTTTGCCGCATCCGCACTGGTGTCACGAGGGCAGCCACTACCTCTCGATCTCGAACGGCCCCTGCAAGAAGCGCGAGTACTTTCACTTAACAGTCCACGGCGTCAGCACAACTTACGGCGTCCCCGCGGGCGAGCCGCGCTACAGGTGCAATCACGTCTGGCTCGCCTTCATGCAAGGCTATGGAGATCCTGAGGAGGTCGAGCCTGAGTGGCTGACGCTCGATGGCGCGCCGGTAGTCTTTGTAAGCTGCGACGTCGCGAAGAACATGGCGCTCCTCTGTCGCCCCGGCGTTGCCCTCGGTCACGGATTGGCATGGCTCCGCCCCGACGGCAGCACCGAGGATGAGTTGTCTTACGACCTCGTCCGCCGGCGGATGGAGCTGGGGTGGCCACTCGAGAGGTTGCTTGATCCCCCACAGCGAACGAGCAAGCCTGCTGCATAAGGAGTACTCACATTGACTTCATACATACAGCGTTTGCACGAAGCTCGCGAACAGATCACGGCCCTGCGCGCCGCCGAAGAGGCCGCCGCCGCTGCCGAGAGAGCGCGCGAAGCCGAGAAGGCAATTGATCCGTGGCTCCCCCTGCTGAAGGAGGTGCGCGGATCAGTCGATGAATACGGCGTCGAGCGGATTACGACGCAGCTTCTGCTCGAGCTACTCGATGTTCCGTTGCACGCCAAGCTTTCGGAGTTCGAAGCGTTTGAAGCGGCTAATGGTCATTTTAGGTTGGCAGCCGGTCAGAGTTTTTGGGCTCAATATTCGCGGGAACAAAGAACAATTAAGGGGCTTTGCAAAAATGCCGACTGCACGAACCAAAAACGCGCGGCACCTTTCGGCGACCGTCGGCATTGACGAGCAACACGTCGGCGTTGTTCTAGATGGCTGACGAAGATATCAACCCTTCAGTTTGGATCACCCTCGACGGCAACAAAATAGAGACCCGATCATCCTTGGCGGTCTAGCACCTGCCGGCGCGAGCAAACTTTAGGTGAGGACCGATCTAAGCGCGGCATTGAAGGCGTCCGGTCTCGTCAAGAAAGGCGCGTGCCCGGCCTCGATAAAGATGGCATCGCCCCGCGAACCGGGAATGTTTTTTGCCAGAAAGGAATTTGCCGCCGGGAAACAAATGGCATCGCTGCTGCCGGCGATGACGGTCGTCGGCGTCTTAATCTCAGGAAGAATTCTCGTAGCTGATGTCGGGATTGGCCGCTGTCGAGCGGCCGTAGCCTCGCAGATCGACACAGACCACCCGAAAGTCCCGAGAGAACTCACCGACCTGCGACTTCCAGACCGAATGGTCAAGGCCGATGCCGTGAACGAATAGAAGCGCCGGCTTGTCGCCGCCCGTATCCGTGACGAAAATATCCTCGTTGTCTATTTTGACCATTGTCTTCTACCCCCTGGGCCGCGGTACGCTAAAACCATCGGCGGCTCGTTCAAAAGCCGGCTTTTCCCAAAGTCGGTTTGGAAAGCGACCGGAATTAGACGTTCAGATTATCCTCGTCCGCATCGGTTGCGGTGTCAATTGCCGAACTTAACGACGCGCCTCCTCGGAGGTGAGAAATTCGACAAGGGCGGCCGCACGATTTGCGCGGACGTGCATGCCCGCGCGGGTACTCTCAATTCAGATCAATTAGATGCTTCAGATAATGGCTGGGCCAGGGCATCACGAGCAGAAAAAAGATGCAAAGGGTACCGCTCTTGGACGCGCCACACGGTGCCGCTTTGTCAGCTTGACCCGCGCCAAGTTCGCGGTTTCGCATTAGCCACTTCCGCTTTACCCTGAAAGCAGACGTCGGGTCCTAATGTGAAATGGGCCGCGATGGGCCAATAACGGACCTCCGCTCGCTTGAAATTCGCTATAAGGCGTCAACTCGTCCCAATTCGCCGGGCACAATGCCCGGCACCCTAAATCTCCCCCACGTTCAGATCATTCTCACACCGGAGAGCGCACAGTGATTAAGATTGGCAAAGTCAGCATCGCCGTAGTTCTAGCCGCGTGTGGACTGCTCGGCTTGGCGTGCAGCCCGGCCGCGGCCGACGTTCGCATTGAAGGGCAAGTTCAAGCGGGTGGCGCTCCCCTCGCAAATTCCACAGTCACCCTATGGGCTGCGAGTGCGGGTGAACCCAGGCAACTGGTCCAGGTGAAGTCCGGCAGTGACGGCCGCTTCCAGCTTCTCAGCCAAGAAACTCCCGGCACGGATGTCAGCCTGTATCTTGTTGCCAAAGGCGGCCAAGCGAAAGGAAATGGTGACAACCCAGCCATCGCTCTCCTGGCGGTGCTGGGCAACGCACCTCCAGCCACTGTTGTCGTCAACGAGATGACTACCGTCGCTTCAGTCTGGACACACAATCAATTCATCGGCGGTGCCGCGATCAAAGGCTCTCCGCTCGCGTTGCGCATCGCGGCGGGTAATGTACCGAACTTTGTTGATCTAACTGCGGGCAGCTACGGCACGACCATCGCGGACGGCGTCAACAGCACCCAGACGCCGACGCTCGCCAACTTCGCCACGCTTGCCAACGTCCTCGCCGGTTGCGCGACGCTGGTAACAGCGGATGCTTGCGACAAGCTCTTCATTGCGGCCACGCCTCCGGCGGGGAGCGCTCCGACGGACACACTGTCGGCGGCTGAGGCCATAGCCCGCTTCCCCGCTTACCAACCCGAAAAAGTATTTGCATTATTGGAGAGCTTCTATCCGATCCCACAGGGCAAGGCCCCACTGCGGCCGACGCCTTTCAAGCCGTATCTGAGTTTTGCTCCGAGTGCCTGGGTTCTGCCGCTCAAGTTCACTGGCGGAGGCTTGAACGCTGGTGGCAAGCTGATGTTCGACAGCCAGGGCAATGCCTGGGTTGTTGATAACTTTGGAGTCGGCGCACAGAACCAGGACTACTTCTGGAGGGGCAACCTCTCGAAGTTCGCCCCCAACGGCAAACCGCTCTCGCCCGCTGTCAGCGGCTTCACCGGCGGCGGCATGCTAGGCCCCGGTTTCGGACTGGCCATCGATGCACGCGACAACCCGTGGGTGACCAGCTTCGCTGGCAACAACACCATTTCACTCTTTGACAACAGCGGTAAGCCGCTCTCGCCACCCGACGGTTGGAACTTCGACGGCAAGCTTAGTAAGATGCAGGGCATCATTGTTACGCCGAGCGGCGACGTCTGGGCGGCCGACACGCTGAAGTCTCAGTTGGTTCGTTTCCCCAATGGCGATCCCTCCAAGGGTGAGCTTCTGTGCCAAAACCCCAGTGGCGATCCCCTGAAAAATCCCTGCAAGCTCGTGCTGCCGTTCGCGCTCGCCGTCGACCAGCAGAACAACATATGGGTCACCAACATCCTCGCCGACCACGTTACACGCTTCCCCGGTGGGGACACCACCAAACCCGAGACTTTCAAGGCCGGCTTCTCCGGCAGCGGCCTCGCCGCCGACAGCTTCGGCAACATCTGGATCACCAACAAGTTCGGCAATTCTGAGCGCGGCCGCCTAAAAATTCTCGAGATGGCGGCTGCGGCGAAGGTCAATTACAACGGCGACCCCGACTCAGCCGCAAGGCTCACCACCGTGCTGGTCAACGCTATGGTCGAGCAGAAGCCCGGCTGGGAGGGTGGCAGCTTGACGGTTCTGCGCCCCGACGGCACCGAGGCGAAGTTCTCGCCAATCTATGGGAAGGGCATCTACGGTCCCTGGGCGGTTTCGGTCGATGGGAACGACAACATCTGGGTTTCCAACTTCACCAGCGCGGAGGCCGGGATCGTCGAGTTGTGCGGCTCTCGAACTGAGAATTGCCCGCCAGGTATGAAAACCGGCGATGCAATTTCTCCACCCGGCGGCTATGTCGGCGGCGGCCTCCAGTTGCAGGTTGACGTCGGCATCGGTCCGGCCGGTGACGTTTGGGTGACCAACAACTGGCAAGACCACGCTGCTTGCTACGGCAAGCCCAATGAAGTCGTTTCTACCCTCTGTGCTGGGCAAGGAGTGGTGGTCTTTTTCGGTATGGCCAAGCCCGTTCGCACCCCGCAGATCGGGCCGCCGAGACAACCGTAGTTCACTGAACAAAGTGCAAAGCAAAGCCCCGGCATCGCCCGGGGCTTTTAGTTATTAGTCGCGCAGCCGATGTCGCAGTTGGGTCATTCGCGTCGCGATTGGCTAAGGGCGACGATCGGCCCACGTCCGCTTCGCTCTGTCGGCTCAACCGGTCGATGCAACACAGGCGTTAAATCTCTCCGCTGGGGTTTCGAATGTCAAAGTCTTACGTGGCCGTTCATTGAGCTGACGCGCCACTTTATTCAGATGGGCTTGCGAGTAAATCGACAGGTCGGTTCCCTTCGGAAAGTACTGTCTCAGCAGACCATTGGTGTTCTCGTTGGAACCGCGCTGCCACGGACTTTGCGGGTCGCAGAAGTAGACCTCGATGTTAGTCGCCAACGTAAATCGTCGATGATCCGCAAGTTCCTTGCCACGATCCCAGGTCAGCGACTTGTACAGCTCGTTCGGTAGCGTCTTAGCCTGCTTAATGAGCGCGGAAACGACCGTCTGCGTGTCCTTGTTGGCCACCTTTGCTAAGGTCACGTAACGTGTATGACGTTCAACCAAGGTCGCGATGTAGCTGTTCTTTGACCCCGACAGGAGATCGCCTTCCCAATGACCGGGTACCGCCCGATCTTCAGCCGCCGCCGGCCGCTCTCTTATTGAGACCAGATCTGTAATTCGCCCCCGTCCATCGCCATTCAGGCCCGCCTGCTTGGATCGACGAATTGTCCGCCTCGATCGAAGATGGCGAAGCAGCTCTTTCTTAAGCACGCCGCGTGCTTGAACAAATAAGCTGCGATAGATCGTTTCGTGTGACACGTGATAAAACCCATCCTCGGGATGCGCTCTCTTCAGCCAGCCGGCGATCTGCTCGGGCGACCAATTCAATCTGAGCTTTCTCGCCACTGCCCGTCGTAGTGGTGGGCTGTTCGCCAACTTACAACGCTTCCGACGATGAGCCCGGACCCAGGCCTGCTCATCAGCCAGCGCCGCTCGGTATCGATGATAGCCGCCATTGCGGCTGATTTCTCGGCTCACCGTCGAGGGCGAGTGGCCTAGCAGCCTAGCCATCAACCGTGCCGATCGATGCGCCGCAATGCCTCGGGATATCTCCTCGCGTTCCGCGAGCGTCAACGCCAACCGCGAGCGGCGCCGTGGCGCAGGACGAATTCCCCCGTGCGGTGCCAACTGGAAATATATAGACGACGACGGCTTGCCAAACGCTCGTCCAATCGCTTTCAGCGACTCTCCGCGCTGCCAGCGATCCCATAACTCCGTCTTCTCCGCCGCTGAAAAACCTCGATGGTATCTTTCGCTCATCGCACACACTCCATCTTTCCCGTTTAAGTGTTGCGTCCACCGATTGAGACCACCTCCGAAAGCGACCATTCAAGGCATGAGTTCGAAATGGCGCGATGGGCCAGTTCCGGACTAACGCACCGCAGCAAACAGTACCTCTCTGTCGATTACATCAAGGGTAGGGACGGCTATCAGGGAGTAAGCGGTACAAGCGCATGGCGCACCGGCTCACTGGATATCATCAATAATCCAGCAAACGGCCGATCCATTTCGAGGAAGAGGAAAAGTGCACTCGATACCGAGAGCGCACCGACAAACAACGTTACGATCACAATCGCATTGGGCCGAACAAACAGGCCGAAGCCTGCAAAAATAATTGTGAGCCAAAAAATGATGATTACAAGAAATGGCGCTGAAACAGCATCGTGCGCGTGAGCATAAAGCGCATAACGCGCTTGGCGTAAGTCGGCGACAGCGCTGAGCGCTCGCGCTTGAAGGTCACGTTTTTCTTCATTGTTCGGTTGGAGCTCTTGGAGTTTCTTGATAAATGCCACCGCCTCCGTGGTAGCCACAAATGGCGCTAATTTGGTATCGTTATTCCGTTCGTTCCAAATCTGATCAACCGTTGGTGGGAGCGCGTCGCGCAGTGCAATGCGCAAGTTCTGCGCCTCCGGCCCATAGTGCTCAAGCAGAACATCCACCAGAATGATGTTGGCAGTGAACTGCTTGATCTGAGTGTTGCTGGCATCATAGGAGTTCTTGGCCGAGGCGATCAGCAGCCCTAGGGCAATACCTGCAAGTGTCCCAATGAGGCCCATATTGAGCCTTACGACGTCCTTTACGTCTTCGCGGAGATGGCCCTCCGGCAAAGCGTTGCGCACAAACATGCCGAGGAATGCCCCGCCGAAAACAAACGCAAACGCTATCAACGAGATTGTGAGTGCACTCACGCCGGTCTCCTATGCTTGGCACCAGGGAAAATTTGTCGCCACGCAAGGCTTTTGTGATACAAAAAACAATACAGTTCAACTCGCTCGAGAAACGAGACCATTGTCACCCGGTGCGCGTTTTCGCAGGGATGGAATAAACAACTCACCGCCCTTTATGTGCAATGTCGTAGGGATACGGCTGGTAAGCGGAGCAACTACGATGCCAAAGATGGGATTGGTCCTGCAGGGTGGCGGCGCGCTTGGTGCATATGAGTACGGCGCTGTTACGCGCCTGATCGAACTTGGTTGGGAACCGGTTGCCGTCACTGGTGTGTCGATAGGGGCGGCTACTGCGGCTGCGATCGCCGGTGCACGCGAGGGCGACATTCGTGCGAGCGTAAAGCGCCTGTGGGACGCTATAACCCTTTCGCCGCTGCCTTTCTGGCCGGCAGACCGACAGGCAACGTTCTCAATGTTCGGCAATCCAGGTTTTTGGCAAACCCGCCACGATTTATACAACCACGCAAAGTGGACGAGCTTGTGCGATGTATCGCCAATGCGCAAAACCTTGGCCAAGGTTTGTGATTTTGAGCGTCTGAATGATGCTTCCAAGATGCGAATAGCGGTCACCGCGACCAACGTACAAACGGGCGATCAGGTTTCGTTTTCAAACTATGTAGCCAATGCGGACGCGGTTCACTATGTGACACCGAGGATCAAGCCCATGACTTTGACGCCAGATCACATTCTGGCAAGTGGAAGTCTTCCGCCGGGCTTTCCAATGACGGTTATTGATGGGGTGCCTTATTGGGATGGGGGTTTGTTCGATAACACTCCGATCGAAACATTGCTTGACCTGCTGGAGAATGATGAACTTGATCACCTTCCTATTTTTGTCGTCAATTTGTTCGCTACTCACTCAAACCCTCCCGCAAATTTGCATGAGGTCCAGGAGCGCATGCTCGAGATCAGCTTTGAAAGCCGATTTCTTCTGGCACATGCCGACGCTGACGGCAGTTTAACCGAATTTACAAAAATGGTCGAACAAGTGATGCGCGACCTACCCCAAGACAGTCCTGCTAGAGGCATGGAGATCCTTCAGGCGATATATTCGTTTTAGAGCGCTCAAAAACATTAGGATCATTGAGGCAGACCACGCGCCGATGTCGGGTGGCATGGATTTTTCCGCCCACGGAGTGCGGAGTCGCTACGAAAGCGGCTACAAGGCGGTAGATAAGCTTTTCAAGAAGTGAGGCGTCGCGCAATCATCCCCCACGGCTGCGGTGCACACTCCACTTCCGCTGTGGGTCATTCGCGACCGATGCATTCAGAACCCGTGCCGATCAATGTCCGTTGTTACTCTGATAGCGACATTTTTTAGTGCAGCGAAGCGATCAATACGTAATGCCTGCCTTGACCCCGCTTCGGTAGCGGGATGTTTTGTGATAACTGGTTGATGCCGTGTGACGTTTCATTATCCCGGCGCTCTGTCTACGCTTTGCTCGTCGAAGCAGTTGTAGTTCTCATGCCTAACGATATCGAAAATCACGATGTCGTAGTGGATCTCCCGCTTCGGTGCCGGTGCGGCCGCATGCGCGGCGTCGCAAGCGATGTCTCCCGGTCCACCGGCTTCCGCGTCGTCTGCTACTGCAAGGACTGCCAGGCGTTCGCTCGTTTCCTCGAGCGGGTGGACGTGCTCGACCCGGCCGGCGGAACGGATATCTTCCAGATGCCGCCCGGGCACGTGAAGCTCACTGCAGGGACGGATGCCATGCGGTGTCTGCGTCTCTCCGACAAGGTCTTGCGCTGGTACACCGAGTGTTGCCGGACGCCGATTGCCAACACCGCTGCCCGGCCGAACTTCCCGGTCATCGGCCTGGTTCATTCCTTCATGGACCACGAGGCCGACAGTGCTCGCACACCAACGAGTGAAATCTGTCCGTCCCCAACGCGGTTTCGCCCGCTAACACCGATAAGATAAAAAGGTTGCTCGCTCGCGCCGTTAGACGCGTACCTCGTCGAACCAAACAACCTAGTTCTGACTAGGTCTGAATTCCATTTGAAACGGAGCCACGCAGGCGGGGGAGGAGAAAAGGTGCTTCGACCAGTTTACCCTCGCGCCTTACGGCGACCTCAAGCCACGTTCGGGCCATCTGTAAAAAAATTCGGCGCTCCTTATCAGTTCGAGCAGTGAGCGCCCACTCCACATGTTCACTAGCATACGCCCGAAGTTCCTTCACCGAACACATGAGCCGCTCGCCTGTTTCCGCCCGGGGGCGCCTATTTTTAAACCAAAGCCGCCTCAAACCGGTTTGCGAATGCCCGCTTCGCGGCAAAGCCGGACGTGCCGTATGATTGGGTGAACTTTAACCCTTGTCCGCCCGCGGCCGTGCGGTGCATGGCGTCACACGCAAAGATCTGCAATGGTACCGCTAAAGTAAACCGACTTCTATTCCCCTGCCGCGCCCTGACCCACGTAAATGAGCCGCCTAGAGGATCTCAAACCCAACGCTTCGGTCCAAGGCATAATGCCTAGCGGACTCGTCACAGTCGTCAACGTGCAGTGGCACGGCTCCGAGGCGCTTGAGCTGACCTACAAGACTGCCGAGGGCAAGGTGGCGAACGAACTGCTCTATCGCCACGACGAGCCGCGTATCGAGATCGTAGAACAGGGGCGCCCCTGGAGCTTCGACGGGGATGGTGCGCTTTTCCGGCTAGTCTCCGAGGCCCAGCGCATTCGCCTCGCGCATCTGTTCGATCCGGTGCTCGCGGTTCACACGTCCGTCGTCGAGCCGCTGCCACACCAGATCACCGCGGTTTACGAAGCCATGCTTCCTCGGCAGCCACTGCGGTTTTTGCTGGCAGACGACCCTGGCTCTGGCAAGACGATCATGGCGGGCCTTTTAATGAAGGAACTAATCGCACGTGGCGATCTTCAGCGATGCCTTGTTGTCTGCCCCGGCAGCCTCGCCGAACAGTGGCAAGATGAGCTTTATCGTCGCTTTCACCTGCCGTTCGAGATACTGACGAACGACAAGCTTGAGGCCGCGCGCACCGGCAACTGGTTTCTGGAAGCCAATCTCGTCATCGCTCGGCTCGACAAGTTATCTCGCAATGAGGATGTGCAGCAGAAGCTGCAAGCACCTGACGGTCGCTGGGACCTCGTAGTCTGCGACGAAGCACATAAGATGGCCGCCACATTTTTTGGCGGCGAAGTTAAGTACACTAAACGCTACAGACTAGGGCAGCTTCTCTCGTCGCTGTCGCGACACTTCCTGTTGCTGACAGCGACGCCGCACAACGGCAAGGAAGAAGACTTCCAACTGTTCATGGCACTCCTAGATGGTGACCGCTTCGAGGGCCGCTTCCGGGATGGCGTTCATACTGCAGATGTCTCGGATCTGATGCGTCGGATGGTCAAGGAGAACCTGCTGAAGTTTGACGCTACACCGCTCTTCCCGGAGCGGATTGCCACCACAGTCCCATACAAGCTGTCCGATGCTGAGGCTCGCCTATACAAAGAGGTGACCGACTATGTGCGCGAAGAGTTCAATCGCGCCGAAGCACTCGAAAACGATAAGCGCGCTGGCACTGTTGGCTTTGCATTGACGATCTTGCAGCGTCGCCTCGCCTCATCGCCTGAAGCTATCTATCAGTCCCTGCGTCGCCGTCGAGAACGACTCCAAAGCCGGCTGCGCGAATTAGAAATCCTTCATCGCGGTGGCGAGGTCGCGCCCGCCCTCGCAGCAGTGGGGCCGACCCTCGACCCGGAAGACGTCGAAGATCTAGAGGACGCCCCCGACAACGAAGTCGAAGCCGCTGAGGAAGAAATCCTCGATCAGGCCACGGCTGCACGCAGCATTGCCGAGTTACGAACGGAAATCGAAACTTTGAAGCGCCTGGAGACACTGGCACATTCGATCAGACGCGGTGGCGAAGACAAGAAGTGGCGTGAGCTGGCGAACCTGCTATCCGAAATCTTCGCGCCTGCAGGGACGGCAAACGCGTCCGCTAAAGAGACAGCCCCTAATGATATAGGCACGCTGACGGTTCCCCAACCGACGCCGTCACCGTCCCAGAAACTTGTTCTCTTCACCGAGCACCGCGATACCCTGAACTACCTGCAAAATCGCATCACCACGCTTTTGGGCAGGCAGCAGGCTGTCGTCATAATTCATGGCGGCATGGGGCGCGAAGAGCGGATGAACGCGCAGGAGTCATTCAGGCACGATCCCGAAGTCCGGGTGCTGCTCGCAACTGATGCTGCGGGCGAAGGTATTAACCTTCAACGTGCCCACCTGATGGTGAACTACGATCTGCCGTGGAACCCCAACCGCATCGAACAGCGTTTCGGCCGTATCCACCGCATTGGCCAGACCGAGGTGTGCCACCTCTGGAACTTAGTGGCCGAAGAAACCCGTGAGGGCGATGTCTATCGGAAGCTGCTAGAAAAGTTGGAGCAGGCACGCAAGGCCCTCGGCGGTCAGGTATTCGATGTCCTCGGCAGGCTGCAGTTCGAAGGTCGGCCACTACGCGAGTTGCTTATTGAAGCCATACGTTACGGCGATCTGCCGGAGGTACGCGCTCGGCTCACCAAGGCGGTGGAAAACGCCCTAGACCGCAGCCAATTACAGGATCTCCTGGAAGAGCGAGCGTTAGCGCACGACTCGATGGATGCGAGCCGCGTTCACCGCATCCGCGAGGACATGGAGCGTGCTGAAGCTCGTCGCCTGCAGCCGCACTACATCGAGTCCTTCTTTCTTGAAGCCTTCGAACGACTGGGCGGCAGCGCCAAGCAACGCGAGCCACGTCGCTATGAGGTGACGCACGTTTCCGCACCCGTGCGCAACCGTGATCGTCTTATCGGCATCGGCGAGCCCGTTCTGCCACGCTACGAGCGCATCGCCTTCGAAAAATCTCTCGTTGCACCGCAGGGGCAGGCGCTGGCCGCCTTTGTCTGTCCCGGTCATCCATTACTCGATGCAGTCATTGACATTACGCTTGAGCGTCACCGCGATCTTTTGCGCAGGGGCACCGTACTCGTTGACGAGAGCGATCCCGGCCTGAGTCCGCGTGTTCTGTTCTATCTAGAGCACGCTATTCAGGATGCCGGAATTACCCGCGCCGGTGAGCGTCGCATCATCTCCAAGCGTATGCTCTATGTAGAGATTGACGCCGCCGGCAATGCGCGAAATCTGCACTACGCGCCGTATCTCGACTATCGACCTCTCGCTGCTGATGAGCCTGGCCTTGAGGCAATCCTGTCGCGACCAGAAAGTTCTTGGATCGGACGGGAACTTGAGCAGAAGGCCCAGGGCTACGCCATCGCTCATATCGTACCTGAGCACGTTACCGAGGTTCGCACGCGCAAGCTTGCACTTCTTGAAAAGACGGAAGCAGCCGTTAAGGACCGCCTGACCAAGGAAATCACCTATTGGGATCACCGTGCGGAACAACTGAAGCTACAAGAGCAATCGGGTAAGCCCAATGCAAAGCTGAACTCTGGTGAAGCCCGCAAACGTGCTGATGCGCTTCAGGCTCGGTTGGAAAAGCGTATGGAGGAGATCAAGCGGGAGCGACAAATCTCTCCGCTGCCTCCCGTAGTTCTTGGTGGGTCGTTAGTCGTTCCAGTCGGATTGACCGCGGCCATGGTGGGGCGTGTCGCCTCAGCACCTGCATCGTCGCCAGATATTCAGGCCGCTGCGGCCCGCGCGAGAGAGATTGTAATGAAAGTGGAGCGGGAGCTGGGTTTCGAGCCGACTGACCGCGAGTTCGAGAAACTCGGCTACGACATTGAGAGTCGCGTGCCACATACCGGACGGTTGCGCTTTCTCGAAGTAAAGGGTCGCGTGACAGGGGCGAACACCATCACCGTCACCCGGAACGAAATTCTATATTCGCTCAACAAGCCAGACGACTTCATTCTTGCCATTGTCGAGTTTCTCGACGACGGCTCACATAGGGTTCACTACACGCGACGGCCTTTCCAGCGCGAACCAGACTTCGGCGTCACCAGCGTCAATTATAATTTCTCAGAATTGCTTGGCCGCGCGGGGCCACCGCAGTGACCGCCTAGCGATCTAAGGTTCGTGAGAAGCACAAAAAAGCAGACTAAGAAATGCAAAACCGAAAAAAACTCATCGAGGTCGCCCTGCCGCTAGAGGCGATCAACGAGGCGAGCGCCCGTGAGAAGTCGATCCGGCACGGACATCCATCAACGCTTCACCTTTGGTGGGCACGGCGACCGTTGGCGGCGGCGCGGGCGGTGATCTTCGCCCAGATGGTTGATGACCCTTCGGGGCTCCCGGATCTGTTCCCGACCGAGCAGAAGCAGGAGAAGGAGCGCCAGCTGTCAATCGGCGTTGGATCGGGACCCCAGATCGGCATCCAAAAGGGACCCCCTCGTTTTGCGTTTCGAACGATTAGCGCTCGCGCCGTCGGAGCTGGCCGGGATTGCGGAGACGGGGCGAGCGCGTGGTGACGTGTGATCGTCGGCTCGGCTCTTGAAGCGCCAACTGTCGTTGCCGGTTTCAAGGATATCGCAGTGGTGGGTCAGCCGATCGAGCAGCGCGGTGGTCATCTTGGCGTCGCCGAACACGCTCGGCCATTCGCCGAAGGCCAGGTTGGTGGTGACGATGATCGAGGTGCGCTCGTAGAGCCGACTGACCAGGTGGAATAGGAGCTGGCCGCCGGATTGAGCGAAGGGCAGATAGCCGAGTTCATCAAGAATGATGAAGTCCAATCGGGTCAGTTGATCGGCGAGACGGCCCTGCCGCCCGTTGCGGCTCTCGGTCTCGAGCCGATTGACGAGATCGACCACGTTATAGAATCGGCCACGGGAGCCGGAGCGGATGCAGCTTCTGGCGATGGCGATGGCCAAATGGGTCTTGCCGGTACCCGTCCCGCCGACCAGCACGACGTTGCGCTGCTGGGCGATGAAGCCACCGCCGGCGAGCTCGTTCACGAGCGTCTCATTGATCGGCGTGCCCTCGAACTGGAAGTCGTCGAGGTCCTTGGCAAGCGGCAGCTTGGCGATGGTGAGCTGGTACTTGATCGAGCGCGCCTGCTTCTCGCTGATCTCGGCCTTGAGCAAGTCGCCGACGATGCGCTGAGGCTCATGCTGACGTTTGACGGCTGTGGCCATGATCTCGTCGAAGGCGTCCTTCATGCCGTAGAGCTTGAGTTCACCCATGAGGTCGAAGAGCTGGGTTCGTTCCATCAGATGGTTCTCCTGAGGTTGTCGTAACGGGCACAATCGGCGACCGGCGCATGGCGTAGCGTCAGCGCAGCCGGCGTGAGGATCGTCGCCGGCGGGCCGGGATCGCGCTGGCGGGCGAGGATGTTGAGGACGACATCGGCAGAATGAACGCCGTGGGCGATCGCTTCCGCACAAGCGGTCTCAACCGCTGGCAGCCCATCGGTGAGCACCGCGGTCAGGATGTCGACCATTTGCCGATTGCCGTCATCGGCGCCGGCAAGCTTGCGCCGCACGCGTTCCATCGCGGCCGGCAGCACCCAGTCTTTGAAGGGTGCACCGTTGCGCAAGGCGCCAGGCTTGCGGGCGAGCACCGGCACGTAATGCCAAGGATCGTAGATCGTCTCGCCACGGCCGAACGATCGGGGATGTTCAGCAACGATCCGCCCGTCTTGGCGGATCACGATGCGGTCGGCATAGGCATGGACTTCGACCGGACGCCCGACGGCGTTGGCGGCCACGGAGTATTTGTTGCTGTCGAAGCGCACCAGGCAAGTCTTCGACACTGCCGCCGGGACCGAGTGGAAGCCATCGAATCGGCCCGTATAACGAACAAGCTTCGGCCGCTCCGCCTCGAACACCTCCCAAATCGTCTGCTCGGTCAGCTCCGGATGCCGATGCACCTTAGCGTGGGCGACGCATTTATCGAGCAGCCAGGCGTTCATCTCGTCGTAGGTCTTGAACCGCAGACGCGGCGTGAAGAACCGCTCGCGAACGAGCCCGACCTGGTTCTCGACCTGACCCTTCTCCCAGCCCGATGCCGGCGTGCAGGCGATCGGGTCGACGAGGTAATGGCTGCACATCTGCAGGAAGCGGCGATTGTAGAGGCGACCTTTGCCGACGAAGATCGTCTCTACCGCGGTCTTCATGTTGTCGTAGATGCCGCGCTGGCAGGCGCCCTTGAACAGAGCAAAGGCCCGATCGTGCGCGTCGAACACCATCTCCTGCGTCTCGCGGGGATAGGCGCGCACGAACAGCATGCGGCTGTGGCAGAGCCGAACATGGGCAGCCTTCACGATCACCGTCACGCCACTCAGCAGGACGACTTCGTGGCTCCAGTCGAACTGGTAGGCTTCGCCAGGAGCAAAGCTCAGCGGGACATAGGCTGCGGCCGTCGATACACCGCGCTCCTCGCGCCAATTGTTAGCGTAACGCCGGACAGCATCGTATCCACCGTCATAGCCAAGCCCACGCAGCTCCTCGAACAGTCGGATCAGCGTCAGACGTTCCCGCGACGTCTTCCCTTCATTCGCCAACAATATTTGATCGAGTTTGTCCCGCCACGGGCCAATCCTTGGAAGCGGTTGCGTCTCTCGCTCGTAGCGGAACTCGGTCGCTTCCGATCGGATAACCTTTCGTACGACTTTCCGTGAGACTCTCAGCTCACGACAGATCGCCTTGATCGACTTGCTCTGTACAAAAAACGCGCGGCGGATCTTCGCAATAGTCTCCACAATCAGCATCCCAACCTCGGCTTCCATAATCATGGAAGCCAGTGTGGACCCTAGCCCCGGGGTCCCGATTGGATGCCGATCACCCCGAAAACGGGGTCCTTATTCCACGCCGAAACACACGAAGGGCACTGCAGTGGACGGCCTAGTGCAAGCTGGAATTGTCGCATCTGGCCGCGGCAAGGTGCGACTCTTGAAACCAAGCGAACTTCCCGTGAACTGGGATCCAACTACCGATCCGCGGCTTACGACGTGGGAGATGGTCCACCAACTGATCCGTTCGCTCGAAGCGGGCGGTGAAACCCCGGCGGCTGGGCTTGTGGTCAAGCTCGGGAGCAAGGCGGAGGTTGCCCGAGAACTCGCCTACCGCCTCTACGCCCTCTGCGAACGCAAGAAGCGCACGGTCGAGGCGCTGTCATACAACGGGCTGGTGCTGAGCTGGCCTGAGATTTCACGCCTCGCCCGCGAGGATGCCAGTCCGCAGGCGGCGCAAGCGCAACTGATCTAGCAGGAGCCATCCCATGGCGATCAGCAACCACGAGCGTGTCGGCAAGGCGCTTGCACTGCTCAGGGAGGGACTTCGTCCGTTCGTAGAGCGTGAGCTGAAGACATATCACGGCGAACGTTGGGCTTCTGAGATAAAGGAAGTGCTCACCGATACTCGCCTCGGTGGTGGCAAGGGCGATGCGATGCAGGATGTCGCCGTACAATTAGTCCTTATGGATCGGACGTGGGGGGACGTCTTTCGGAAGACGCTGGGCAAGGCAGAGCGTAGCCTCGTCAACGAATTGCTTGATGTGCGCAATCGCTGGGCGCACCAAAACCCATTTTCTGGCGATGACGCCGACCGCGCGTTGGACTCTGTATCGCGGCTCTTGACTGCTGTTTCAGCACCGCAGGCCGACGAGGTCGGCAAGATGAAGATGGAGCTGAGGAGGCTCATTTTCGACGAGCAGGTGCGTGGTGAAAAACGCAAGAGCGCGGGCACTGCTATTGAGAGTCAGGCCACTGGCAACCTCAAACCGTGGCGCGAGGTGGTGACGCCGCACAGGGATGTAGCGAGCGGCCGCTATCAGCAGGCCGAGTTCGCGGCTGATCTTTGGCAGGTCCATCTCGGCGAAGGCACAGACGAATATAAAAACCCGGTTGAGTTCTTTCGCCGCACGTATCTCACGGAGAGCTTGAAGCGGATGCTGGTAGGTGCGGTGCGTCGCCTTTCCGGGGAGGGCGGCGACCCGGTGGTTCAGCTTCAAACCAATTTCGGCGGCGGCAAAACGCACTCGATGCTAGCGCTCTATCACTTGTTTTCCGGTACTGCGCCCACGGGCCTGGCCGGCATCGACGCCGTTGTTCAGGAGGCTGGCACAAAGAAGCTCCCAACGGCCAAGCGCGTAGTGCTGGTGGGCAACAAGATCTCACCCGGTAATCCCTCTACCAAGCCCGATGGCACCGTAGTGCGTACTCTTTGGGGAGAGCTCGCGTGGCAGCTCGGCGGTAAGAAGGCTTATGCGCGCATCAAGGCGGACGATGAAAAGGCGACCAATCCAGGAGACGTACTGCGTGAAGTATTTGCCGAGTACGGGCCATGCTTGATCCTGATCGACGAGTGGGTCGCCTATGCCCGCCAACTCCACGACCAGGGCGACCTGCCGGCGGGTGGGTTCGAGACCCAATTCACCTTCGCCCAGCAGCTGACCGAGGCAGCGAGGGCGGCGAAAAACTGCCTGGTCGTGATCAGTCTTCCTGCCTCAGACACCGGGGGGTCGCCACACACGCAGGCCGATGACGTGGAGGTAGGCGGCCAGCGTGGGCGCGAAGCTCTTGATCGACTTCGCAACGTGGTCGGTCGTCTTGAGTCCTCGTGGCGACCGGCAAGCGCCGAGGAAGGGTTCGAGATCGTGCGGCGGCGGCTATTCGAACCGATGGCCGATCCAGCGCAATTCAAGGACCGCGACGTGGTAGCGCGCGCCTTCGCTGACCTCTACCGGACGCAGCACCAGGAGTTCCCGACCGAGTGCCGCGACGCCGACTATGAAAGGCGGCTCAAGGCAGCATACCCAATCCACCCTGAGATATTTGATCGCCTGTACACCGATTGGTCAACGCTGGTGAAATTCCAACGCACTCGTGGTGTGCTGCGCCTCATGGCGGCGGTGATCCACAGCCTGTGGGAGAAGGGCGACCGGAACCCACTTATCCTGCCGGCGAACATCTCTATCGACGATCCGCGGGTGCAGTTCGAGTTGACGCGCTATCTTCCTGATAACTGGGTTCCGGTAATCGAGAAGGACGTGGACGGCCCCAGCTCTTTGCCGCTACGGCTCGATGGCGAAGTGCCCAACCTCGGCAAGTTTGCAGCATGTCGGCGGGTGGCACGCACAATCTATATGGGCTCGGCCCCGCTCACGGAAGCAGCGCATCGAGGCTTGGAAGACCGGCGCGTGAAGCTTGGCTGTGTAATGCCGGGTGAGTCGCCGGCCGTCTTCGGCGATGCACTACGGCGGTTGGCCGGAGCGGCCACCTTCCTCTACCAGGATGGGCCGCGTTACTGGTATTCGACGCAGCCCACTGTCACAAAGTTAGCGGAGGACCGCGCTGAACAACTCAAGCGTGATCCCGACAAGGTGGTGCACGAGCTTGATCTACGTCTACGCGAGAATTTGGAGCAGAAGGGGGACTTCAGCCGCGTCCACCCAATGCCGCAGTCAGGGCAAGATGTACCCGAGGATCTCGACGCCCGCCTAGTCGTGCTAGGGGTGGACTACGCCTACAGCAGAGAACCGAGCTGCGCCGCCGAGACTGCAGCCAAAGCGATCTTCGAGTCGCGCGGCAACACGCCCCGCCTCTATCGCAACACTCTCGTCTTCCTCGCGGCGGATAAGACGCGCCTGCAGGACCTCGACGAGGCTACGCGCCGCTACCTCGCCTGGGAGTCGATCCTTGGCGAGAAGGTGACGCTGAACCTCGATCCGCAACAAGTGAAACAAGCCGAGACGCAGAAGACCGCCGCCGACGGCGCAGTCACAGCGCGTTTGCCGGAAACGTATCAATGGTTACTAGTGCCAGGACAGGCAACGCCACAGGCGGCGGTCGAGTGGCAGGCGGTCAGGCTCTCGGGACAGGACGCTTTGGCCGTCCGCGCAAGCAAGAAGCTGCGCAGCGAAGAGCTTTTGCTCACGGGGTTTGCTGCCACGCGGCTGCGCATGGAGCTTGACCGGGTACCTCTCTGGCGCGGCGATCATGTCGCCGCCAAGCAGTTGATGGAGGACTTCGCTCGCTACCTGTACCTGCCTCGCGTCAAGGAACCGGAGGTTCTGCTCCAGTCCATACGGGATGGGCTTGGCCTGCTGACCTGGAGCAAGGACTCATTTGCTTTTGCAGAAAGCTACGACGAAGCGGCGGGCCGCTATCGCGGCTTACGCTGCGGCCAGATGGTCGCCATTTCCGCAAACAATTTTGCCGGACTTCTGGTCAAGCCGGAGATTGCTCAAAAGCAGGCTGATACAGAAAAGGAGATTACGCCACCACCGCCACCGCCGCCACCACCGCCGGGTGAGAAAAGAGCCTTATCGAAGCCGAAACGCTTCTACGCGACCGTCTGCCTTGATGCTACGCGAGTTGGTCGTGACGCCGGCCGCATCGCAGACGAGGTCATCGCTCATCTATCGGGCTTGGTCGGATCTTCAGTGAAGGTCACGCTCGAAATTGAAGCTGATGTTTCCGCCGGAGTGCCTGAGAACGTCGTTCGGACCGTAACCGAGAACAGTCGGACTCTTAAGTTCAGCAGCTACGGCTTCGAGCAGGAGTGATGCTGGCGCGCGTCGACGCCTGTCGCTTGGCGTCCTGCTTGAATATCTGCCGGCACAGCAAGTCCCGTGTCCGACAATTTAAAGGTCGCAAGGTTCGCCCCGTCCCCCTACTCGCGCAGCCTCCCACCATGACAGGCGGCTTAGTGATCGCCGGTCTTAGATTGTCACCGTTCGCTGGTGTAAGGAGGTTGTTCCGCTTGCAGCTTACACGGGCTAGGGTGGGCTCGCTTGGAGTGCAGTGCTTGGACCGAAAATCCATGCCTAAGGAACGAACACCAATACCTCAGGACGTGGTTGCGGATATTCTGTTCAGTCACCGCAACACATGTTGCGTTTGCAATGAGCCGGGTAGGTCGTTTCAGATACACCACATTGATGACGACCCCTCTAACCACGCAGTAGAAAATCTAGCCGTGCTGTGTCTTGAAGACCACCACCGCACTCAAGTCACCGGAGGCTTCACTAGGAAGCTGACTGCAGAGGCGGTTGTTCGCTATCGAGACGATTGGGTGAAGCGCGTCGAAATCATACGGAAAGAGGCAGACAAGATTGCGATTGGGCGTATGAGCGGAGAGCCTGTCGCGAACGCCGTCACATCGATGAGCGCCGAAGTAGATAGCGCGAATGATATTGAATGGAAGCGCCCCGCCGAAGAAATGTTGGAAGCTTACGTCCGTCATTTGCCCGACTTGAGACGTGCAGTGTACGAAAAGGCACGACCCGAATGGGACTCCGGTGTGAACTCGCGAATGAAAATAGCAACGCACAATGTGAACGACATCTTTGAACGTGTGCTTGTTCACCTAGCGAATTGGTATCCGCCGAAACATTTTGGAGGAAAACCAGCGGATCGGTATTTTAGCGGGTTCACTGCGAACCGCGCTTCCTGGCACCTAGACGCGCTCAGCCCGCTTGGACCAACTGGCCACGGCACCGGGCTCGCGCTTGATGTAGCGGGTAACCTCCTGATGGACCTGGAGAGTGCCGTTGTCGAAATGGTGTTTGCGCTCGCAGGGATGTCTATAGCTTTCCGTGATCCGACATGGCGCGAACGGTGGGTAGCGGCCGCGGCGCACCCAGACGCCTAAGGCTTGCGGTCCGTTGGACCCGCCAATGGGTCTCGGAGATACCGGGCTGCCTAGCCTTTTCGAGGACCTACGAGCTAGGCGCGGGCGCTCGCTCGCCGGTCGTTTCTTTAAACTGGTTTCGTCTCCCAGGGTGCCTATTTGACCTACTTACATGGACGCCCAAGCTCCTTTGTCGAAATGACGGTAGAACGCATAGGGCCATTGCATCGTGCCCCCGCCTCATAGCGCCTGTCGTGCCTGACCATGTGCCGACCCCGTCGTGTCGGGGCGTAGTGTTCGGCTGCCTTAGCTAATAAAGGACCTGTCGTAGTTTTCCTCAGCGAAGGCGTCAGCCTGCTCGACAGTCACGTTGGCACGAACATTACCCATGATTTCCGTGCAATATCTACCGACCACAAGGGCTGCACATTGGTGTAGTGCGCCGCAGCAGCAGCCTCAGTGGGATTATGCAGATCAAACTTTGACAGCGGGATTTTGTGGTCCAAATGCCACCGATCCGCACCGCGCCCGTAGTTGTCCCATGACGTACCCGGCGTAAACAGGCTCTCGATATGGGCTCGCAGGGTGGCGCCGTTGCAGCCGAGCAGCTTCGAGTGCCTGCTCCGATAGGACGGTAGGAGGAGGTAGCGCCGCGTGTGCCTGCAGATGGAGTTCGGTGCTTGGTCTTTACATAACCTCGGCCCGTGCCGCTCGTAGCACCGTTTAGTTTGCAGGCGCGCCTCAATGAGGTGGCACTCGTAGCATTGGTAATCCTTGGTCAGGTACTTACTCACATGCCCGTGCGGGCACATTCGCCCGTTCGCATAAAATCTGGAGCCGATCGCGAGCGCCAGCCTGCGCGACGTAGGTAGAGTTTGTTCTGGATGCATGACTGCCCTCCCAGGCTGGTCTTCACTGCCCGGGAGGGTGAAGGACAGAACTGAAAAGTTTCTAACCTTTTTGGGCGGGGTTCGGACGGTGTGACAAGGACACCGGGGGCGGGGCAGTGACGTCAACGTCTCACGGTGTTCCCAAGGTCGGGACTGCAGCAGAACAGACCGAGTGTTTGTTTGCTCGTGTTTTGGCCGCGATTTAGTTAAGAAAGGTTGCTCGACCCTCGGACCCCAGGGATACTCTCAAGACACTCCTTTTTCATACTGATAACTACCCCCGCCATGGACGGGTATAGGTGAGGGTAAAACCAATGGAAGATTTGTTTGAAAAATTTCTCGCGAACATTTGCGGTCAAACAAAAACATTTGCGAACAAACATCATCATTTGTTTGTTGATGTTGTTTGTTGTTCTACAATGTAGTGCGATCACCGTGTGACGTTGCCACTCGTCGCACCGTGATCCCCAGCGCTACCGTCGCACCATGATCCGTCTCACCGTTTCCAAATGCGCCGCGCGCGCGGCGTATTTGATCACCGGCGTTACGTAACACCCCGTTGCTTGATTGTCGGCAGGCTCGTTCTCTGCACCACGTGGTGCAGACTTTTCCCAGGTGCAGCATGCGACAGGTGCGCAGAATGCGCATGTGAAATTCAACTGCGCGCGGTCGCGCGCACCCGAACGATCGCAGTGAAGTCAGCAGTCCAAATGGAAAAGCTTTCCAAGTTGACAGCGCACGAGCGCGCTGAAGTCAGCGGCTCAAATTCGGAATTTCCGAAGTTGGCACCGTTGCAAGAAGTCCCTGCAGCGCAGTGGTTTCCTTGATTGTTTGCTCGCGAGTACCTACATCAGATGCATGAGTGATGACCTGGACATTCCGACTTTCCTGCAGCGTCCGATGACGCCGGAGGCGCGCGAGCGCATCAGCAAACAGCTGCGCGCTGCAGCTCGCAGTGAGCCTGTGCGCGTGCCGAAGGCAGACCGCATCAAGGGTCGGTTCGACGCCGAGGGCCGGCGTCTGCCCGACAGCATCGACGAAGTCGGCATCGCTCTGTTGCGCTCGATAGAGCGCACTGCAGCCAAGGAAGAGAAGGAGCGCAAAAACGAAGCCTTCCGCCTGCTGAAGGTCGCACGCGACGAAGCTCGTGCCATCAAGTCAGCAGCGAAGGCCGCCAAGGCGATTGCCTGAAACCGCGCCGGCGTACGAGCGGCTCACTGAATTTGGCGCTGGCGTGCCGTCTCGTCCTCGTAGGCGTAGGACGTGCAGATGCCGTTGTGCAATTCGGCGATGGCAGCAACCCGACGATGGATCGCCTCGCCGTCCGGCTCGTCGGACTGCAGTCTCACGAACATGAAGACTGTCGCCGAGTAGTCATCGACGTCGTCGGTGATCTCGGTCGCGAAGCCGTCCTCGCGGAAGTCATCCTCCGCGGACTTGGCGTCGCTCATGTTGGAGAGGACGACGTCCGCCTCAAAGGATTTTTTGTTTTGCATGTGAGCAATGTACGAGGACGGCCGCCGTTCGGCAAGCTGCAGCGCGGTTTGACGGCCGCGCCGCGCTTCGCATAAGGTGGATTATGGAATTTGTGAACGCGCGCCGTTTCTTTGATTTAAAGTTTAGCGATCGCTGATAAGAGCGCAGCGACCAGCAAGACCTCGGAAAAGTACGTAATCATTCCCCATCATGGCACCCGAACCAAACGCCGCGCAATCGCCGGCGCTTGCAAGCCTCGACTGCGGCGCGCTACGGTTCGGCCTGAGGCTGGGTCGCCTTGCAAACCTCGGCATGAGCTGCAGCAGTCCAGTTGATCATGCTGACAACGCGGTCCAGCCCTCCAAAAACTGGTCGCTTTCTGGCCTTTAATGCGAACAGTCGGGTGTCGCGATAGGCAAGAAGTCCAGCAACCAGGCACGCTGCCCACACCTGCCCACTTGATTGAAATGTGACCAGTCGTCTACCGTGCTGTGCGGTGCGCCCGCATCCGGCACTTCGCAGAGCAGAAGCGGCGCGTGCTGCGTGAGGCCTCGATCGGCGCGCGGCAGACGGCGCACTTGATCTTGCGATCGGCCGCGGTCGCCTGGCGCTTCCAGAACCGAAACTCTTGCATGTCCATGGCATGCTTCGCCCTGGCGAGCTTCTCGGCGCACGCGTTGCAGCGCCTAGCCTGCGTGAGCGCCCAGACGACCTCGCCACAGCTCGGGCAGTCGAGCTTGCGATAAACGTACTCGCGATCGTCGCCGTGGATGATGTGATAGCCGTCAACGCGAGAGCCGGCAACGCCGAGCTTGCCGGCGGGGGAGTAGCCGCCGTCGTAGGCGTACGTCTTTGCTCGATATCGGTACATCGCCTGTTTCCTTTCGTGGCGATTGTTACGATAAAACGTGAGACAACGCAAGCAACAGCGCGCTCGCAGCGTAGCGCCGGCCGGCTGCCGATGGTGCGGCTCGCCATCGGCAGGCTATACGACGTCGCATAATTTATGCGCATGCGCATAATTCAGGTCGATCGACCTCCGCCGTTTCGGAAGCCGCCGCCGATCCGGCGGCACGCCCGCAGTCGGCTGCCGCCGATACCTTTGGACGGTGTGACCGTCGGACGTTGTCGGACCGCTCGGTGCGACCTATTCCGACCGGTCGGTGGGACGGTATCCAGGGGCTTCGGGGAGACGGTGGCACCGTTTCAAATTGACTACAGCCCAGAGTTGTAATTTTAATAAGGTTGAATGAGTGGCGTGTTTTTCCCGTTTTACCGTTAAAACGTCTATATCTTTAGATATAGGGAAAAAACCAGGTGGGTCCGGCAAACGGGAAGTGTTATAATATTACATTTCGGGCCTCGGCGGCCACCCTCGGCAGAGGGCGGCAAGCGCAATCCCAATAAACTGCAGAACAAACCAAGGACAATTTTCCGGAAGACGGAAGCTCCGGGAGCTTTGGGTACAAGGAATGATCCCTCAATAATTTTTGATACCTATACGGTGGCCCCCAAGATATCCGTATCATCCGATTGCTGAGGAAATCGTTGATTTGCTTCCGGCCGGCCCTTGCCGAGGGATGCAACCTGCGGCGCGCCTCTCGTGCAGCCTTGGTTGGAGCACGGTGCCACGGGAAAATCTTGTCCGAGGTGGCCTTTCCCCCGACCCTCAATCCCACTACACCACCCCTATGCCTGAGAGAGATCGACGCTTCATCGAGGCTACCGCCGATCGTGTCAGCCGCTTCCTGACGGCCGTCCGTCCCGCCCTCAGTGGCGAGATCACGGTGGAGTGGCTAGTCACCTCAATAGTGAAATTCGACGGCGGCCCGCGCCTCACTCCCCGGCAGCTCGGCCCTGCGCTCCGCGCCGCCGGCCTGCGCATCGTCCGTCACCGACGCGGCAATAGCCGCCACAAGTCCTGGCTCCTGCCGACTGTTTGACGGTGTGACCTAGGGACCGTGTCCGTCGATACCGTCATCCCGTTCAAATCGAGGCCGACGGCTTGCAGCGCCGGCGCTGGGGTTCGCTGCGACGCCCTAATGGGCGGCGGCGACGTGGCTTACGCTGGTCGGCTTAAGGCGCCACCAGCCGAAACGGTCGGTCGTGAAGTACTGCTCGGCGAGGGCTTTGAGGGTGTGGCGTACGGCGGACTGCTTGGATGGCTTTACGCGCCCCTGGAAATACCCACCCTTATGTCGGAGATTGGGGACGATCTGCTCGATCGCCGCCATAAGCTCAGGGTTCGTCGAGGCGTCGAAGGGGCTGTCTGCAAACGCCTCCCTCAGCGCGGAGACGAGCGCGAGCTGATGCTCCGGCGTCATCTTAGGCGCGCTCATTATTGTGCTCCGTGGGTTGACAGGGCATCGGGAGCGTCGCGATTAAAAGCATCATCGTCTTCCTTTTAACATTACGTCATCATCGTCGAGCGGAGCCAGCAGGGGGCTGTCGGCACCACGCCTGACGCCGCGGCCGCGCTCGATCTGCTCGATCGCCGCTTGTGCGGCCTCGGAAGTTTTGTACCTAGCGCGGAGCGATCTGGCACGGCCGTTGTCGCTGTCTTCAGAGAACCATAACCCAGTCCACAAGCGACCCCCGCCGCCCTCGTCGTCAACGCCAAAAATTATAGCTCGGACGTTGCCTTCGACAATCCAGCAAGTCTCCTGGTCGCGGGTCTTCGACCAGTACATTCGGGGTTTGTCGGTCGTGTCAGTTGAGATTGTATCGGTGGACGTCATCGGTTGGATCCTTTCAGATCTGTTCACGTTCGGACGGGAGCACCGTCGGTACTCGTACCGCCGGTGATGCCACGCGCGCCGCCGCCCGATGAAGCTCTTGACACCACTGTTCGGGGCCTCGCCTTTGCAGACGTCTTTTGATGCCGGCATTCCGCAGCACGTTTCTTCTAGTGTTTGAATTTCTAGCGTGAATTGTGATCCGCCACTTTTTTGCTTCATCCCTCACTGGCGCTCCTCCTTCTGTATGGCCGCTCGAAGTTCCGCTATTTGTTGGTCGCACTCCGCACGGTGCGCCTTGTCGGTCTCTGATCGAGCCTTCGATCGGGCCTCACTCTCCAGGCGCCTTTGCTGCGCGATCGGTGTCTCTGGGTATTTGCTGATTGGGTAGCCTTGGTCATCGACTGGTATTGGCGGTTTCGGCGGCGGTAGGATCAGCACCCACCCATCCTTGCCGTTGATGAAGTCGTTCGCCGCCTGTCGCGCCACCTCGGCGGACTTGAACCACGTAATTTTTCCGTTCCAGCCCAGCATTCTGGACTCGGTGATGTAATATGCGATTGCTGCGTTTCGCCTCTTCTTGGGGGGCTCGGGCCCTCGTATCCATTTGGGGATGTCGAACGTGACGAACCACGACCCCGGCTTCGACTGTCGCACAGAGAAGTCCATTTTGTTGATGGCGTCAGTTGACATATCAGGTCGTCCTCTTGACGGTTATGAGATTGGCGTTCGCTGCGGAGTGACGCTCTACAGTCAACAGGTAGCCTTCGATGTGATCCCCACTGAGCCGGTGAGCACAAACTCCAAATAGTTTCGTGGTGACGCTCCGCTTGCCAAAGGACTCCTCTAGGGCGTCGTAGAGCGCCTGCTCCTCCGGGCAGCATGGGTTGTTGTTCGCGACTTTGGTGTGTACGGCGATAGCGTCTGCGCTCTTGAACGGCTTATCAAAGAACACTGCATGCAGAGCAGCCAGCAACGTCGCGTCATTCTGGCGAAGTGGATCGTCCTTCTTGTTCTGCCGGAAGCCCTCGCTGACGTCGTAACTCGTCAGCCAGTAGACGAGATCACGAACTTTGCGTTCCCACACGCCGAACGACCCGACGGCCGGCATGTCGGGCCCTGCCGGCATACCGGCCTGTCGGAATGCTCGCATCGCAGTGAATGTGGCTTGGAGCAGCGCCGTACGATTGGCGCGAATTTCTTCGACTGGATCGAAGGGGTATTTGTCGCGATCAGGCTCTTTTGATCGTGGCTCAATGTCTATGGTGAGTACTCGCCTTGCCGCGTCACCCGTAACTTTCGGATGCCTCCCAGTCACGATGAGGAGTGGGCGGCAGTTTGTCTTCACCATGTTGCTCGTGCCGAGAGGGCGCAGATCGGCGGCGCCTTCTGCTAGTAGCGTGCAGAGCAGCTCCCCTTTGATTTGCTGATCGTTGGCGTTATCAATCACGAGTGATGCCGGCGACTGCAGTAGGATACCGATGAGGCGCTTCTCCGCTTCTTCGGCGCTCTGACCCCAGTTTATGAAAGTCGGGTTCGTACCGAAGCCTAGGAGTATCAGCCCCCGCGCAATCTTGCCCTTTCCAACGCCCGCCATTGGACTGCGTACGATATACATCGGCGCTAGAGGCACGAAAGGCCGCTCGACGGCGGTGAAAATCGCAGAGAGGAGTGTGGCCTCTCCAGCGATCTGATTTGTGAATTGATATTGCGAGTACGGATATAGGAGTTTTTTGACTGCCTCCCGCGCGTCGTCGCGCGTTGGGCTCTTGGGGAGATCAAAGGTGATTGGTCTGTCGTGGAACAGCCCCGTCTGCGCGTCATACCCAGAGATGAAATTCACCTTACCATCATCGTCGATGCGCGGCACGCGAGCAATGCCGCGGTAGACCCGTGCGCCGTACTCACCGCGCATCTGAGTGAGGTATTGAGTGCAGAAAAGAGGCGGCGGGAATGTTCGGAAGAATTTCTCACTCTTGCCGCCGGCGCGCTGCTTCCACCTGCCCTTCTCGGCGCACCTAACAATATCAGCCGGCTGCGCGACTGTCGTGCTGGGCAGGTCGCCCTCCCATCGCACGCCCTCCTGCAATTCCTTTTTATCTGGCGCGCCGCGCAAGAGAACTAGAAATCCAGTCGGGCCACCTAGCACGAAAGTTCGCGGATCGCTGGACACTAGTTGGTCAAGCTGGTCGCGGCATACGGCCTCGTTGCCTGGTATAAAGATTAGCTCGATATCCTTCTTTGACACTTCCTTTTCAAGCCCGAGCTTAAGCATCAGCTCGAACAACTGATAGCTCGGTGCGTCCTGACACAGCCACGTCACGAGCTTCGGATGCTCGCGGTCTTGCAGATTGAACGATCCAGGGAGACGCACCTCAAGTGTCTGTGCGATCCCGAGAGCGCCTAGCTTCTCGTCTATTTGCTTCTGCCGCGTTAAGAACTGATCGAGCGGCACGTCCTGGACGAGGATGACGATGTAAGTCGTGAGGTCGTTCTTGATGACGACGTGCGGAATGACGCCGGCAGTCGCGAGCGTACTCAGGGCCTTCTCCATCTTCTTGCCGTCCGTGATGGTTGAACAGAACGCGCGGACCCGCGTGACGGTCTTGCCGTCTGTCGCGTTGAGTAGGACACAGACGCCCTCGCCGGCTCCGCCGGCCTCTGGCGTGTTCCGCTTCTCGATCTCCGGCCGCATCTCTTCGAGAGTGTCGTAGAACGTCTTCTTATTGCCGACGCCGCTCTCGAAGAAAGTCGTGAAGACATGCTTGTCGGCAGTGGGATCGAGGGTCTTTAGAAATTGCTGCATCGCCGCCCAGTCGTGTGAGCCGCTCGACGACTGCAGGCCAGCGGCGCCGTTCGTTGGCTTGGGTGCGGGCGCCGTTGCGGCAGGCGGAGGTTTCGGTGCAGCAGGCGCTGGCACTGGCGCCGGTGTTGATGCGGACGTCGGTACGTCCTCGAAGCCCGTGACGACGATAGGCGCTGCGCTCGCGGGCGCAGGCGCTGACTTGGCTGCGGGGCCGGTGGGTCCAATCGTCCGGGCGTATGGATTGGTGAAGGCCATCACACACTCCCTTCACGGTCAGGCAGAAGTTTCATCGGGTGCTCGACCACCGTCGTGAATTTCTCTTTCTCACTTGGGCCGAGCAGAATTGTGATCGAGAACCGCTCGCCCGCCGCCGTGCCAGTTTGTGGACCGGAGGCAGCGAACTCTTTGAGCAGCTTCGCAGCACTGATCTGGTTCGCAGTAGAAACCATAGGGTTCTTGACCAGCGCGCTTAAGATTTTTGGAATGCCTGCGAGTTCAACTTGCGCCTGCTCGGTAACAGCGGCACCGCTGAACAGCCGACGACCGATTTCGAGGTTCAGGAGGAGAAGGAAGCCTTCATCATTCTCTATTTGCTCCCACTGCTCGTCCGTCAGCTTCCATTTTTGTCGAATGGCATCGGCCGGGATTAAGTCCTCGGCGACCCGCACGGCGTCAATAAGAAACGCCGGATCTGACTTCAACGGAATACGAACGTGTGGGACGACCGCGTTGGCTGCCGGACCTGCTGAAGGTGGCTCGATCTGTTGCCCAGTCGCCTCATCGGTGAAGACGTCGCCGATGCCGGCGGAGAGGCTTTCGACCACCTCCTCGTCGGCGCTCGCGCCTGTGAGCACGGTGATCGTTGAGGTTTGCGCTGGGCTTGCCAGGTCTGCGGGGAATGCGATAGGAAGTGGGTTGCTAGTCATAGCACTCTGCCTTTCGTGGTGCCGCTTGCGGCGGCACTGTTGAACTCCAAAACTTCACTTAGCCGCTGGCTCACGCCGGCGGCTTTTTTCTTGTTCACGGTGATATCAATGAGATCGCCGATGTCGGCGAGTGACGCAGCGGCGAGCGCCGGGAAAATCCCGGTGTCGCGTTTCTGATGGGGAATTTCGTCGAGGGTCCTCAGGCTGGAGGATCCCCCCGCGTTCAGTTTAGAAAGTCCGCGTTACGCAACGAAAAGCCCTTTCGGCATTTGCGACCAGGAGGGCTTCGGAGGGCGAGGGGGCTCGGACTTGACTGCGACCTGGGAGGTCATCTAGTCTGATCAAAGCCGGTCGCCCGTCAAAGCTAATCCGGTCTAAGTTGAGAACCCGCTGGCCGCACGCTGGCGGGTTTTCGCATTTAAAGTACGGCACTTAAGGCTTCAGTGTCTAGCCCACTTTGGAGGGCCTAGAAACCCCTGTGCCGCAGCAATTAATCCAATGTAGATACATAGATCGCTCGGTCGCGAGCCTGACGCAGGCCGCCGCTTCGCCGACGTGATGCGCGCCACCATCGCCGCGCCATGGTGTTACGTAACGTGTGCTAAACCGCGCGCGGAAGACCGCAGCGCCGCCGCGATTGCGCGGGCTTCGCCGTCGGCTCGCTGCCCGCTCGCTGCCACGGGAGTTCGTCGATGACGAAATCCTAGCGCGCTACTTTTACCGCGCTTAGGAAGTTGAGACTGTGAGCGCGTGCGCTCGCGCCCGGAACCGGCGATGCCGTTTTGCCTGGTACTGGTGGCCGCGGGCGCTCTCTGCAACCAGAAGGTTGCAAAAGCGAAGCGGTGATACGCTTTTCGCCGAGGCTCGACGGCCACCAAGCGGACGGCGTCCACACGAAGATGCTTAGAGTGCGCACGCCCGACGGACGCCTCTCTGACATGGTCAACCTCTCGCGTGCACGGGACGCCGCCCGCTCGATCGCCGCCCTCGATGCCGCATCCGATCGGCCGAGGTCTCGGCCAGGCCGCACGAGGACTGCCGCAGCAGCCTGAACTAGGGTGCGCGCTCCTGCCGCATCCCGTGTCACGCCTAAGCGTGACATATCCCAGCTCATGGCATCGCTCGATCAAATCAGGCGCTCACTCTCTGAGGCAAAACGACCGGAGAAGGTCGCACGTCTGCGTGCCCGTCTCGCCAGAATGGGCGAGGAGGTGCGGCCGCCGGCACCCTCAAAGCGAGAGCGGCTCGCCAAGCTGCACGTCAACGTCGGGCCGCAAGAGTTGCAGGTCGCTGTATCTCACGAACCGACCCCGAAGGTGCGCGCGCAAAGAACGCATCCAACCGATACCTTCACGGTCAAGAACGTGTTCTCTGTCATGGGCCGTGATCGCGCCGTCGAGTTCGCCGGGCGGATCCTCCAGTACGCCGAGCGGTCGCGTGGCACGAAGCCCAAGCGCGTCATGGTCCGTGATCTGCTGCCAAGCTCCAACGACGGCATTGGGCTTCCAGGGCGAAGACGTCAAGCCGTCGCGGATGTCGTCATCTGTCCAGTCTGCCGTCGCGGTTTCCTCGCCAAGCGCGCGGACGCGAGGACGTGCTCACCGAAGTGTCGGCAAGCTCTGCATCGAAAGCACGCTGCTCGCACGGCACGTTAGGACGCTGACGATCTAGAACGCCCGGCTCCGGTGCACGATTTCACTGGAGCGCACTGCGGACTTCGGGTAGAGTTCGTGCCTTCAGGTCAGGCTAATTTCGGCGTCACAACCCTCGGAAAGATGGACACGACGCTCGGGCGGGCTCGTCGCATCGGCGGGCTCGTCATTAGTCTTTGTGAGGACCTGAGCCGTGACCGATCCGCTCGCCGACGACGATCCGATAACCTTAGCCAACGCATGCGAGCTGTTTCCACAAGCGAAGCTGACGTTATCCACACTGCGCGCGGAGGCATCGCGTGGCCGACTTGAAGTCTTTAGGATCGGCCGACGCAGCTATACGACGCCGCGATCAATGCGCGAGATGGTCAGCCGATGCCGCGAAAGCGCCTCCCGCCGCGATTGGTCCTCGATAAGGCGCGCGGCCACTGGTTCATTCGAGACGGCCAGGCCTTCGTCCGCACAGGCTGCCCTGAACGCGAGATTGCAAAAGCAGAGCAAGTCTTAGCCAAATACCTCGCCGAGAAGTATCAGCCCGAGCGATCGCCGGCGCCATCAGTCGCCGACGTGCTGCTCGTCTACCTGCGCGACAAAGTCCCGGGGATGAAATCACGCAGCACGAAGTACAACATCAGCAACCTGGCGAAGTGGTGGGGCGACAAGACGCTGGCGCAAGTCACCGCCGCGAACTGCCGGGCGTACGCAGCGACCAGAACGCAGTCGGCGGCACGCGCAGACCTCGACCGGCTATCGGCCGCAATCAACTACTGGAATTTGGAGTATGGGCCGCTCGCCGTCGTCCCGATTGTCTGGAAGCCACCAAAGAGCGAGCCGCGAGATCGCTGGCTAACACGAAGCGAGGCTGCGCGCTTCCTGAGAGCAGCACGACGCACCGAGCACTTGAAGCGGTTCATCATGGTCGGGCTCTACACTGGCTCGCGCTCGGGAGCGATCCGAAATTTGGAGTGGAGCTGGATCGACTTCAACACCGGCACCATGCGCCGGCGGGCACGAGGCACGGCAGAGACGAGCACCAAGCGCACGCCGCCAGTACGCATCCCGCGCAAACTGATGGCGTTCCTGCGAAGATGGCACAAGGCCGACGCCGGCAAGACGCGATACGTCGTTCACTACAACGGTCAACCGATCAAGCGCGATCTGCACACCGCATGGAACAGAGCACGTCGTCTCGCCGGGCTGCCTTGGCTACATCCACACATTCTCCGACACACCCGAGCGACGTGGATGATGCAGCGGGGCGTCTCACCCTGGCAGGCGGCCGGATTTCTCGGAATGTCGGTCCGTGTGTTAGAAGCGACGTACGGTCATCATAGCCCTGATTACCAGCGCGATGCCGCCGATATCTGAGCCGAAGATGAGCCAGGAATGAAAGAAACCCCTGTTAAACCTGTTCACGTAGTGGGTGCAGGTCTTGCGGGTGCCGAGGCCGTCTGGCAGATCGCGCGCGGCGGCGTGCCGGTGGTGCTGCACGAAATGCGGCCCGTGCGCTCGACCGCCGTGCACAAGACGGCAGACTTCGCCGAGCTCGTTTGTTCGAACTCATTCCGTTCCGACGACGCGGAGGCAAGCGCCATCGGCCTCCTGCATGCCGAAATGCGGCTTCTCGGTTCGCTGGTCATGCGAGCGGCCGACGACCACAAACTCCCGGCCGGCGGGGCGCTGGCCGTCGACCGCAATGGCTTTGCCGCCGCAATTACCGCGGCGCTGGAACGCGAGCCGCTCGTCGACATCCGGCGCGAGGAAGTTTCGTTGCCGCCGCCCGAATGGGACAGCGTCGTCGTTGCCACCGGCCCCCTCACCTCGCCCGCGCTGGCGGAAACGATCCGCGGGCTCACCGGGGAATCCGCGCTCGCCTTCTTCGACGCCATCGCTCCGATCGTTCACCGCGATTCGATCGACTTCGACGTCGCCTGGTTCCAGTCGCGGTACGACAAGGCGGGACCCGCGGGCTCCGGTGCCGATTACGTCAATTGCCCGCTGACCCGCGAGCAGTACGACGCCTTCGTCGATGCGCTTCTGGCCGGAGAGAAAATCGCCTTCCGCGATTTCGAAACGGCGACGCCGTATTTCGACGGCTGCCTGCCGATCGAGGTGATGGCAGAGCGCGGGCGCGAAACTTTGCGCCATGGACCGATGAAGCCGTTCGGCCTTACCGACGCGCACCGGCCGCAGGTGAAACCTTACGCCGTCGCGCAGCTGCGCCAGGACAACAAGCTCGGCACGCTGTTCAACATGGTCGGCTTCCAGACCAAGTTGAAGCACGCTGAGCAGGTCCGCATCTTCCGCGACATCCCCGGTCTTGAACGCGCGGGGTTCGCCCGGCTCGGCGGGCTGCACCGCAACACGTTCCTCAATTCGCCAAAGCTCCTGGACGACACGCTGCGGCTCAAGGCGGACCAGCGGCTGCGCTTCGCCGGGCAGATCACCGGCTGCGAAGGATATGTGGAATTGGCGGCGATCGGCCTGCTCGCGGGCCGCTTTGCCGTCGCCGAGCAGCTTGGCGCGCGTCCCTATCTGCCGCCACCGACGACCGCGCACGGTGCGCTGCTCGCCCACATCACCGGCGGCCATATGGAAATCATCGACGCCGGACCGGCATCCTTCCAGCCGATGAATATCAATTTCGGCCTTTTTCCGCCGCTTAACGCAGCCCCCGCCTACGATGGTGACGGCCGCAAATTCGGCCGCGGCTCGGCCAAGAACCTGGCGCGCAAAGGCGCATTATGCGCCCGCGCGCTCGCCGATCTCGATCGCTGGATGAATGGGCCACGTCACGCCGACGCCGCGGAGTGAATTTGGGCGTGTACTCATCAACGCGCTGCCACTGGCGACTAGACTAGGCTCCAGGATCAATGTCCGTTTTGAGGGGGGAAAAGCAGACATGACCCGTACGAGCCGTTATGTCGGCGATCGACCTAGCCTGTGTAAAAACGCAGAAAATTGAAAAGCGACGAGAATGATTTTCTTAGTTCAGCTAAAACCAAACGCACTAGCCAACCTTCGAGCACCTAAACGCGATTTGGAAGAACTTTATTCTATCGTCGTCGTGCGTCGGCACGTTTTTACACGGTCAAGACCCACCTCGGACTGGCCGCTTCCTGCTGCCGACACCGCAATGCCGCAGCGAAGGCGGTGGGCCACGCCCACGATGCGGCGCCTGGCCGATCGAGTTGGGCCCACTAATTTGGCTGCCGGTGCCATAGTTCTTCGCGAGGTAGTCGATGATGATTTTGGCCGCGGCAGTTTCGATCGGCGCGCCGTAGACCTTGAAGTTCACTTCAGTTTCCCAGCCCTGACGGTTCAGGAAAGGCGAATTGACGAGCGAATAGTCGAGTGGGTGGCAAGCGCTGCAATTTTGGTCAATGCGCACTCCTCCCCGACTTCTTCAACAGAATTGGCACATGGCGGACATGGCGCGTTGACCAAGGCTGCCCACCAGTGTCGATTATGTGCGCGGCCTAGCCCGCGATCAACACCGGATTACGCGCGGCCCGCCAGATGAGCCATTGCCGGCGCCACGGCGAAATTTCTTTAGCCGCAAACGGACTAGCGCGCTCCAGGCGATCGAGCGACGGCCGGACCAGCGCCAAGGGAAGGAAAGCCGGTAGGGCTTCGCGCGGCACCTCCTTAATCTGTACGCCGGCGGTTGCGAGATGACGGCGCGCGTGGTGGCGCAGTTCCGCAAGCGCCGCCTCAAGTCCTGCCGAAGATCGGCCGGCAAACACATCGCTCAAGCGCACCCCATGACGCTCGAGAGTGTCCACCGGCACGTAAAGTTGGCCCCGTGCAACATGAACCGGAAACGCGCGCAGGATTCCGGCAATGCCTGACGCGATACCAGCGGACGCGGCGGCGGTTTCGCAGCCGACGCCACCGAGAACACTGCCAAGAATCCGCGCCGCCAAAGCGATGAGCGACGAGGACGTCTGCCTCGCATAGTTTTCCAGGTCGCCGAGCCCAACCATCGGGTCGTCGTAGAGATCGAAGCGCCGCGCCTCGATCAGGTCGATCAGCGTCTGCGGCCGAAGCTGATAGGCCTCCATGCTGGAAAGCAGCGCCGACGCGACCGGATTGGCGCTTGCCTCCCCGTCCCGCTCGCGATTGACGACATCGCTCCACCATTGCAGGCGGATTTCGCCGGGCAACGCCTCGCGCGCCACGTCGCGAACGCGCGCCACCTCGACATTGAACGCATAGAGCGCGTGCAGCGCGCCACGGCGTTCCGCCGGCGCGAACAGCGTGGCGATGAAGCGGTCCAGGTCGGCTGCACGGACAAGCTCGGCGCAATAGGCCAACGCATCCTGCATGGCGGCAGCTTAGCAGGATTGGAGCTTGATCCCGAAAAGGCCTGCCCTGCACCTGATCCGGGGTGGCCGGCGGTTTTTGGAACGGATTATGCCCAAACTAAAAATCACACCGCGATCAGACCGGCGCCCACGCGGCGGCTCTCCATCAGCATCACGTTATAGGTGCGCACCGCCGGCCCGGTCGTCATGGTGTCGAGCGAGATGTGCGCCTCGCGAAACCGCGTGCGCAGCCGCGCAGGGGCGAGCCAGGGCTCCCTGCCGGTGCCGAGAATAAAGAAATCCAGGCTGCCGGAACGGGCAAACACCGACGCCAGCGCGTCTTCCGTCAACGCGGCGATCGTCGTGACCGGCCACGCCCAGATGCCGTCGGGCAGGCACAGGAGCGAGCCGCGATGCGACATGCCGGCGAAGCGAAAGCCGCCGTTGTCGTGGCTGTCGATCAGCGACTGACGCGGTAGATGCGGATCGTCCACGAAGCATGATCCCGAATAAGCCTACCCCGGACTTGATCCGGGGTGGAAGCCGGTTTCCGGAAAAGATCATGCTCCCATCAAACAATTTAGACCACGATCCGATTCAATCCGACCGGATCATGGTCTAGCGACGCGACCGCGCGCGCTGCCGCGGCGGCGAGGGCTTGGACGGTGTCGGCAGCGACGGCGGCGCCGCGGGCGCTGTCGGCGGCGCCTCGGTCTCGGCGCCCTCCGCCTCGCCCTGCCGCGTGCGGCCGACGCCGAGATAGATCAGGATCGGTGAGGCGATGAACACCGACGTATAGGTTCCAACCAGCACGACGCCGAACATCATCGTCGCGGTGAAGCTGCGGATGGCATGCCCGCCGAACAGGAGCAGCGCGAGCAGCGACAGCGACACGGTGAGATGGGTGACGATCGACCGCGACAGAGTGGCATTGATCGACGCGTTGAGGAGGTCGGGCATTGACATGCGCTTGTAGCGGCGCAGCATCTCGCGGATGCGGTCGTAGATCACCACCGTGTCGTTGAGCGAGTAGCCCAGGATGGTTAGGAGCGCCGCGATACTAGTGAGATCGAAATCGATCCCCGTCAGCGACATGAATCCGACCGTCAGCACCAAGTCGTGCACATTGGCGATCATGGCGCCGAGCGCGAACTGCCATTCGAAGCGGAACCAGAGGTAAATGAGGATCGCGCCGATCGCGAGCACGAGGCCGATGGTGCCGTAGGAAAGCAGTTCGGTGGAGACGCTCGGTCCGACCACCTCGACGCGGCGGTATTCGACCTCGTTGCCGAGCGCGTCCCGAACTTTCTGCACCGCCTGCTGCTGCGCCGCATCGCCGCCCGGCTGCTGCGAAATGCGAATCAGCACATCGTTCGGCGCGCCGAATTGCTGAAGCTGAAAATCGCCGAGCTGCAATCCGCCGATGGTCCCGCGCATCTTGGCGAGATCGGCGGGCCCGGCTTTGGTCTGCACTTCCATCAGCGTGCCGCCGACGAAATCAATGCCGAAATTCAGCCCGTGAAAGAAATAAAGTAGGATCGCCGCGATCGACAGAATGGCGGAAATGGGAAAGCTGATGCGCCGGAAGCGCATGAAGTCGAATTTGGTGTTATCGGGAACGATACGAAGAAGGCGCACGGTGTGCTCACACTCTCAAGAGTTAAATGGGGACCGTGCGCGGCCGCCACATGCGCACCCAATAAGCCACGATCAGGCGGGTCAGCGTGAAGGCGGTGAACAGGCTGGTGAGGATGCCAATGCCGAGCGTCACGGCGAAACCGCGCACCGGGCCGGTTCCGATATAGAACAGGACCGCCGCGGCGATGAAGGTGGTGATGTTGGAATCGAGAATGGTCGCGAGCGCGCGCGAGAACCCGGCGTCGATGGCACTGATGGCGCTGCGGCCGACGCGCACTTCCTCTCGGATGCGCTCATAGATCAGCACGTTCGAATCAACCGCGATGCCCACGGTCAGCACGATGCCGGCGATGCCGGGAAGCGTGAGCGTGGCGCTCAGCGCCGACAGTACGCCAAAGATCATGGCGACGTTGACGGCAACCGCAATGTTGGCGAACAGCCCGAACAGGCCATAGGTCACCAGCATAAACACCACGACGAGCGCCGCCCCCACATAGGCCGCGTGCTGGCCGGCGTTGATCGAATCCTGACCGAGACCAGGGCCGACCGTACGCTCCTCGATGACCGTCAGCGGCGCCGGCAGGGCGCCGGCACGTAAGAGGATGGACAGATCGTTCGCCGACTGCACGGTGAAACTGCCGGAAATCTGTCCCTGGCCGCCGATGATAGGCTCGCGGATCACGGGCGCCGAGATCACCTTGTTGTCGAGCACGATCGCGAAGCGCTTGCCGACGTTTTGTTGCGTCGCCTCCGCGAACTTGCGCCCGCCGGCGGAGTTAAAGCGGAAATTGACGACCGGTTCGCTGGAGCGCTGATCGAAACCCGGCTGGGCGTCGACGAGATCGGCCCCGGAGACCAGCACGCGCTTCTCGATGAGATATTGCTGGCCGCCCTCGCCGTCGAGAATTTCCGAATCCGCCGGCGGATGCGACGCAGCCGCCTGCTCGGCCGGCATTGATTCATCGACCATCCGAAAATCGAGTTTCGCGGTCTTGCCGAGAATATCCTTCAGCCGCGAAGGGTCTTGCAGACCAGGCACCTGAACCAGAATGCGGTCCGCGCCTTCGCGCTGGATCGTGGGCTCGACCAGGCCGAGCTCATTGACGCGGCGCTCGATGATCTGGATCGATTGATCGACGGCCTGGCGAACGCGCTCGACAAGCGCCGCGTCCGACGGCGTGAGCGTGACGAGCCCGCCGCTCTCGGTTATGTCGACGCTGCGCTGCCCCGAGGAGCCGAGTATGCCGGACAGGGGCTGCGACAGTTCGCGCAGCTTGCTAACCGCGTTATCGACGTCGCTCTCGCGAGTGATGCGTGCCTCCACGCCGTTGCCGCGGATGGTGCGCCCGGTGAACGGAATGCGATTCTGGCGCAGGATGCGGAGCACGTCGTCGGCGATGCCCTGGAGTCGTTCCTTGCGCACGGCGGCAGTGTCGACCTCGAGCAGCAGGCTCGAGCCACCTTGGAGATCAAGGCCAAGCACGATGTGACGCTGCGCCCACGACGGCCATTTCCGCACCGTCGCCTCGGAGAAGAAATTCGGCACGGCGAACAGACACACGACGAGCGCCATGAGCAGAATACCCGCCGCCTTCCACCGCGTGAAAAACAACATCGATGTGATTGTCCTCGTTGCGATCGCGCCCTGGTGTCCCGATTCCGAAGTTCGCAAGCGCCTCTCATACGAGCTTCGGAATCAAAGCCGATCAGTTGCTGCTGTCGTCCTTCACCGGCTCGCCTTTGGCCCGCACCTCCGACACCATCGAGCGCATTTGGCGAACGCGAACGCCGTCCGAGATTTCGACCTCGATCTGGTCGTCGTCGACGACCTTCGTGACTTTGCCGACCAGTCCGCCATTGGTCACGACCGTATCACCGCGGCGCAGCGCCTTGACCATCGCCTGGTGCTGCTTCACCCGCTGCTGCTGCGGCCGCAAGACCAGGAAATACATGATCACGACGATCAAGATCAGCGGCAAGAGCGATGTGATCATGCCGCCGCTGTCGCCGCCCAAACCGAACGGCAAACTTTGCGCATATGCGGGCGTGATCAGCATTGCTCCTCCGGGTCCGCTCAAGCGACCACCGGCCTTACACCTTGAGGGCCGATTTTGCGCTGGAAATCGGCGCGGACTATAGCGGCCGGGAGCCTAATTGCAATGTAGCGGGCCCGATTTCCGGCGCGCTTGCGAGGGTTTCACCGCCCCGCTAAGGGATGGCGTAAACTGGTGAAAGCATGGCAAAAAAACCAACATGCGTCGGCAACAAGGCATCGGATAAGCGCGCCGCCGGCGAAAAAGCGCAGTTCTCCCGCGATAAAGGCGCGGATGACGTTCTCAAGCGGATCGCAGACGCCCTGGAGCGTCTTGCGCCGCCGCCGCCGGCAGAGCTCGATTTTTTGGCCGCCGAGGCGTTCGTCTGGCATCCCGAAGGGCGGCGCCTCGCCGCGGTCGCCCGCGTCAACCGTGTGGAGATGTCGCTGCTCAAAGGCATTGATCGGGTGCGCGATCTTCTGGTCGAAAATACCGAGCGATTTGCGCGCGGGCTGCCGGCGAACAACGCGCTGTTGTGGGGCGCGCGCGGCATGGGAAAGTCGTCGTTGGTGAAGGCCGCCCATGCGGCGGTCGGCGCCGCGCATCCAGCCGCGGGACTGCGGCTTATCGAAATTCACCGCGAGGACATCGAGTCGCTGCCGGAATTGATGACGCTCCTTCGCCGAGCGCGGCAGCGCTTCATCGTGTTCTGCGACGATCTTTCCTTCGATGCCGACGACACCTCGTACAAGTCGCTCAAAACCATGCTCGAAGGCGGTATCGAGGGGCGCCCGGACAACGTCATCTTCTATGCCACGTCGAACCGGCGTCATCTTCTGGCGCGCGATATGGTCGAGAACGAACGCTCGACCGCGATCAACCCCGGCGAGGCCGTGGAAGAAAAAGTCTCGCTTTCGGATCGGTTCGGGCTGTGGCTCGGCTTTCATCGCTGCAGCCAGGACGAGTATCTCGCCATGGTCGAGGGCTATGTTGGCCGTTACCGCGTGCCGTTCGCGGGCGACGAACTGCGCCGCGAGGCGCTCGAATGGGCGACCACGCGAGGCGCACGTTCGGGCCGCGTGGCCTGGCAATACGTGCAGGATTTGGCAGGACGGCTCGGCGTCGCGTTGGATGGCTAGATACCGAAAAGAAAAAACCGATTAAAGATCAGGCGCCGTTGAGATACTGCGCGGGATCGACCGGCGTCGAGCCCTTGCGAATTTCGAAATGCAATTGCGGCGAGGTGACGTTGCCGGTCTGGCCGGACTTGGCGATGACCTGTCCACGCTTTACCGCGTCGCCGCGCTTGACCATGATTTCGCTGGCGTGCGCGTAGGCGGTGACGAAGCCGTTGCTGTGGCGCACCAGCACGAGATTACCGTAGCCCTTAAGCTCGTTCCCGGCATAGGCGATCACGCCGTCTTCCGCCGCTTTGACCGGCGTTCCTTCGGGCACGGCGAGATTGATGCCGTCGTTCTGCAGGCCGTTCGGCTTTGGTCCGAAGCCAGCGATGACCCGGCCGCGCACCGGCCAGCGGAAGGACGGCAGGCTGCCGGCGGGCTCCGCGGCCTTGATCGCGGTCTGCTCGCCCTCGGGCGCAACCGGCGAGGCAAGCCGCGCGCTGTGAGGGGGATCCGCGCTCGCGATTGAACCAACGGTATTTTCGCCTCGTAGGGCGGCGGCAGCCGCCGGCGCGGTCGGCGGCGCTGCGGTGGCAACAGCCTGGCCCCCGCCGGGAATAGTAATGCGGTCGCCGACCTTTACCATCGTGTTGGGCGGAATGTTGTTGGCCTTGGCGAGCGTCATAACCGGCTTGCCGTAAAGGCGCGCGATGCTGTGCAGCGTTTCGCCCGGCGCTACGACGTGGACGCTCGCGGCCGGCGTTAGCGCGGTTCGCGGCGGACCGACCGGCGCCGCGGTCGGCACCGTGCGTGCGGTCGTAGCGATACGCGTCTGCGGGGCGGCGGAAAGCGTGGACCCGGGGCCGCGACGGCGCGGGATGACCAAATGCTCTCCCGGTCGCAGGGTCGCGGGACTGGTGATGCTGTTTGCTTCCATGATTGCGGCGACAGGCACGCCATAGCGCCGCGATATTGTCTCAAGCGTCTCGCCCGGCGCAACCGTAATCGGTCTGCCGCCTTCCCAGGTGAAGCTGGGCGGAGGTGGAGCGGCTGGCAGCGAGCCGGTGACATCGCCGCCGCCGGGCTGATACGAGCCCAGGCCGCGGCCGCCGCCGGACGACCCGTCATTGCCCGCCAGATGCGGCAGCGGGTGGGATTCGACGCGATCGCCGCTCGGCGGAATCGAGCCGGTCACCTCGCCGTGCGGAGCGCTATCGGCGCCGAAGACGTCCGAAAAGCGGCCGGAGTTGGCGCTGCAGCTGGCTAAGCCCAAACCTATTAACGAAATGGCAACCATTTGCGGCCAGCCGGCCGAACTACGCGACGCGCACATCATGCCCCGCTCGCACGCAACTACATCTGCAAGCGAATAAACATCTTTGCGGTAAACAGGCGTTTAAGTCGCGGAAGCGGATTCTAAGAATATCGTAAGGATCGTAATATGGTTACAATTCTCGTGCCTGCCCTCGCAGGAGCGGCACGAAGCGTACGCCGATGAGCTTTTGGCGCGTCAGTCCGCCCGCCGCCTTGGATAATTTGACGATGTGTTGCGTGCCGTCGCGCGGACCGAGCGGCAGCACCATCTTGCCGCCGTCGCCAAGCTGATCGATGAGCGATTCCGGGATTTCTTCCGCGGCCGCCGTGACCATGATGCGGTCGAAGGGCGCTAGCTCCGGCACGCCGGCAAATCCATCGCCGGCAATGACGGTGACGTTGGTGTATCCCAGCGTCCTGAGGCGTTCGCGCGCCGCATCGGCAAGCGTGCGATAACGCTCGACGCTGACGACTTCACGCGCCAACCGCGACAGAATTGCGGCCTGGTAACCCGAGCCGGTACCGATCTCGAGCACGCCGTGCTGCGGCTCGACTTCCAGCTGTTCGGTCATGTAAGCGACGACGTAAGGCTGGCTGATCGTCTGTCCGCAGATGATCGGCAGCGCCTGGTCCGCATAGGCGTCGTCGGCGAACTCCGCGGCGACGAAGTGCTCGCGGGGAACTTCGTCCATGGCGCGCAGCACCACTTGATCGCTGATGCCGCGGCGGCGCAGCGCCAGCTGAAATTCCATGCGCGCTACGTCTGCGGCGTTGATCTCGGCCACGATGGCTACGCCCTCATCAAGATGCTTTCCTGCCTTGTAGCATTGTAAAGTGCAGCTTGTACCGCCATGCGCACGCCCTGCCCGGCGGTCGCCGAATTGCCGCTACTGCCCGGGACGCGGGGAACCGATCGCGGTTCTGCGGCGTTACCTGCCACGCCATCGTTGCAGCTTGCGAGGCCATGGACGTATCTTACACGGCCGTCCGACAGGGGGATGTGGATGCCGTCTCAGGAAAATTCTGGCTCGGGCAAACGGGTCCTCGTGGTTGAGGACGAATTGATGATCCGCATGCTGCTGCAGGATATGCTAACGGATCTCGGCTACACGCTCGCCGGCGAAGCCGGCCGGATCGACGAGGCCTTGGAACTGGCGAAAGAGGGCCAATTCGACGTCGCCATCCTCGACGTCAATCTCAACGGCCAGTCGATTTCGCCGGTGGTCGAAATTCTGATCGAGCGTGGACTGCCGTTTGTCTTCGCCACGGGCTATGGCCAGCGCGGCGTGCCCGAGCCGTACCGCCAGACCCCGACTTTGCAGAAGCCCTTCGAGGTCGAGGCGCTGGCGTTGGCGATCGAAGCCGCCGCCCCTGCTGCCCGGAACTAGAACTCACTTAATCGAACAGAGCGGCGAGCTGCGTCATATACGGCTCGTCCGTCATATCGAGCCGTAGCGGCGTGACTGCGATGCAGTGATCTTCCAGCGCCGCAAGGTCGGTGCCCTGTTCCGCCGGCACAAAGCCGTGACGCGCATATGCGATCCAGTAATAGGGATTGCCGCGGCCGTCCCTGCGCTGATCGATGTGCAGCCGTTCCTGCCGGCGGCGGCCGAGCGCGGTAACCGCGATGCGCTTGACCTCTTCCGGCCGGCAGTCCGGAAAATTGACGTTGATCAACACGTCGCGCGGAATGCCTTCGGCGATGACGCGGCGAACGATGTCGGGGCCGTGGCGAAGAGCCGTATCCCAATGCGGCTCGCGTCCGCTGCGCCCGGCATAGGCCTGCGACAATGCGAGCGAAGGAACGCCGATCACGGTGCCCTCGACCGCGCCGGCAACGGTGCCGGAATAGATGACGTCTTCGCCGGCATTGCGGCCGCGGTTGACGCCGGAGAGGATGAGATCGGGATCCTTGCCGTTGAGCACATGGCGCGCGCCCATGATCACGCAGTCGGTAGGCGTGCCGCGTACGGCGAAACGGCGCTCGGCCACCTGCCGCAGCCGCAGCGGATCGTTGAGCGAGAGCGAATGGGCGACGCCGGACTGATCGTATTCCGGCGCGATCACCCACACGTCGTCGGACAGATCGCGCGCGATCTTCTCGCACACGTTAAGCCCTTCCGCGTGAATGCCGTCATCGTTGGTGACGAGGATACGCACGGCTTATTGCTTTTCGATTGTCTTCACGCCGCCCATGTATGACACCAGCGCATCGGGCACCGCAATCGACCCGTCTTCCTGTTGATAGGTTTCCATCACCGCTATGAGCGCACGGCCGACGGCGACGCCAGAGCCGTTGAGCGTGTGGACGTGGCGTACCTGACGGCCTTCCTTGCTGCGATAGCGCGCATTCATGCGCCGCGCCTGGAATTCGCCGCATACCGAGCACGACGATATTTCGCGGTACATGTTCTGCCCCGGCAGCCAGACCTCAATGTCATTGGTCTTTTGCGAGGCAAATCCCATATCGCCGGTGCACAACGTTATCACGCGATAGTGCAGACCGAGCCGGCGCAAAACTTCCTCGGCGCAGGAGAGCATGCGCTCATGCTCGTCTTGCGACTGCTCGGGCGTGGTGATCGAGACGAGCTCGACCTTGGTGAACTGGTGCTGGCGGATCATGCCGCGGGTATCCTTGCCGGCGGCGCCTGCTTCGGCACGGAAGCACGGCGTGCACGCCGTCAGTCGCATCGGCAATCGCGCCTCGTCGACGATCGATTCGCGCACGAGATTGGTCAGCGGCACTTCGGCGGTGGGGATGAGCCAAAGACTAGTTTCTTCCCGGAAAGCATCGCCATACTCAAATTGCGTCATAATTGTTGACGCCAACTGAGAAAGCTTCGGCTTCAATTCGCTTTCCATTGCGGCGTGAATTTCGAAATCAGATAACTTGCGATCACCAACAATCGTTCTGAATTTCTGCCCCTCTAACTTAATCAGTCGCTTAAGTTGCCGAATAGCATCAGATTCATCGTACCGCTTGGCGGTTTTGAATTGATCATCTTCAAACTTCGGCAACTGCGCCGTGCCGAACATCACCTCGTCGCGCACCAACAGCGGCGGCGAGACCTCGGTGTAATTATGCGGCTCGCTGGTATGTACATCGAGCATAAATTGGCCGAGCGCGCGTTCAAGCCGCGCCAGACCCGTCTTCAAAACGACAAAACGCGCGCCGGAGAGCTTGGCCGCGGTCTCGAAATCCATCTGGCCGAGCGCTTCGCCGAGATCGAAATGCTGCCTCGGCGTGAACGCATAGTCGCGCTTCGCCCCAAAACGATGACGCTCGACGTTGTCCTTTTCGTCCTTGCCGTCGGGCACGTCGTCGAGCGGCAGATTGGGAATTTCCGCGAGCGCGTCGTTGAGTTCAAGTGAGGCCGCCTTTTCCTGCGCCTCCATCACCGGGATGGATTCTTTCAGCGTCGCGACTTCGGCCAACAATCTCTTGGCTTTTTCCTCATCCTCGTTTTTCTTCGCCTCGCCGATCTCCTTCGACGCGGCGTTGCGGCGCGCCTGAGCTGTCTCCGCCGCTCGGATCGCTGCGCGACGCTTCTCGTCGAGCGCGATCAGCCGCGGCGATTGCGGAGGAAGCCCGCGCCGCGCCAGCGCGCGATCGAAAGCCTCGGGGTTTTCGCGAATGAAGCGGATGTCGTGCATTCAATGCTCGAAAGGAATCGGGGACGACGTTTTAGCACGCCGAAGCCGGCAATAATGACGGAGAAAGGCTCACTCCGCGGGCTTCGCCGACGCCGCGGCGGTGGAGGCCGCGCGCTCGGCCGCCGCTCGCTTCTCCACCCAGCGCACCGACCAGATCGAGCCCTCGTAGAGCGCGACCAGCGGCAGTGCTAGCGACATCTGGCTGAGCACATCCGGCGGGGTGAGAATCGCGGCGATGACAAAAGCGATAACGATGAAATAGCGGCGCTTCGATTTGAGCTGATCGGAGGTGATGATGCCGACGCGGCCAAGAAGCGTCAGGACCACCGGAAGCTGAAAGGCCACCCCGAATGCCAGTACCAGCTTCATCATCAGCGAGAGATAGTCCTCGACTTTCGGCAACAGCTCGATCGTCGCCTGGTTGGGGCCGCCCAATTGCTGCATGCTCAGCGAAAAGCGCGCAAGCATCGGCCAGACCACGAAATACACGACCATCGCGCCCATCAGAAAGAAGATCGGCGTGGCGACCAGATAAGGCAAGAACGCCTGCTTTTCGTTGCGGTAAAGCCCGGGCGCGACGAACATGTAGATCTGCGTGGCGATCACCGGGAAGGCGATGAATGCCGCGCCGAACATCGCGAGCTTGAGCTGAACGATGAAATATTCGAGCAGGCCAGTATAGATGAATTTCGAATTCTCAGGTCCGGCCACCCAGATGTAAGGCCAGGTCAGGACGTTGTAGATCTGCTTGGCGAAGAAGAAGCAGACCACGGCGGCAATAGCGAAAGCGGCGATCGCCTTGATCAGCCGCCCGCGCAGCTCGATCAGGTGATCCATCAACGGCGCCTTGGTCGCCTCGATCGCTTTCTCCTCGTCCTCGGGCGTCATCCGGCATGCCCTGTTCGATCCGGCTCGGCGACGGTTTCGGCGGGTTCCGGCGCAGCCGGTCCCGTGCCGGCGGCGACGAAATCGCCTTCCGGCGCGGCGACGCTCGGCTCGGGCGCCGGCAATTGCGGTGCCGATTGCTCCACGGCTTCCGGTGTGACCGGGCCCGTGCCCGTGGCGACCGCGTCTTTGTCCGCCGCTTGCGCGGACTCGGTCATCAGCGCCGGCTTTTGCTCGAGCGAAGATTGAATGTCCTTGCCCGCCGCTTCGACGTCGGCGCGCACAGCCTTGAGCGGGTCGTAGCTCTTGATGTCATGGGCGATGTCGTCGACCTGCTTCTTGAGGTCGGCCATTTCCGCTTCGCGCATTGCTTCCTGAAACTGGCCCTGAAACTCGGCAGCCATGCCGCGCACCTTGCGGGTCCATTGTCCGAGCGTGCGCAGGACCGACGGCAGTTCCTTCGGCCCGATGACGATCAGCGCGACGACGCCGATGAGCAGGAACTCGGTCCAGGAAATGTCAAACATGGAAATTCTCCGGCCGGCTTGACCGGCCGTTCCGCGTCAACCGCCGGTCAAATCTTCTCCGGCCGTACCGCAAGGGACGTTCAGGAAACCTTGCTTTCGGCCTCGGCGCGCCGCTTGACCTCGCCGGCCGGCTGATGGTCGATCGACTTCATCGACGCGTCGGATTTCGATGAGTTGGCGGCGTCCTCGTCGGACATGCCCTTCTTGAAGGCTTTGATGCCCTTGGCGACGTCGCCCATCATGTCCGAAATCTTGCCGCGGCCGCCGAACACCAGCAGCAGGACGCCGCCGACGATCAGCCAGTGCCAGATACTAAACGAACCCATGAAACCCTCCGTGCGCAGCACCGCCCGCGTCCACCCCGGGGATCGCGAATTCATCCTGAAACTAGGCGTCGAAGGCGGCAAAGACAAGCTTAACGGCAAGCGCCGGTAAACCGGCGGCGACGCTGGCTGCGAAATCGGCGTTTGGGGCTATTCCTCAGTGCGTTGGGGCGGCGGCGCTAGCCCTAAATCGAGGTCCCCCGGTTCGAGGGGGTCCTCGTCCTCCCGCAATGCCGGGTCGTCGGAAGGCACCGGCACGGAGAAGCCGGCCGGCAGCGATTTGTCGATGAGGCCGGCACCCTTGAGCTCGTCAACGCCGGGAAGATCGGCAAGCGCATCCAAGCCGAAATGCGACATGAACGCCTCGGTCGTGCCGTAGGTGACCGGCCGCCCGGGCGCCTTGCGCCGACCCCGCAACCGAATCCAGCCGGTTTCCAGCAGCACATCGAGCGTGCCCTTCGACGTTGTCACGCCGCGTATTTCTTCGATCTCGGCGCGCGTCACCGGCTGATGATACGCGACGATGGCGACCGTCTCGATGGCGGCGCGCGAGAGTTTTTTCGTTATCACCGTTTCGCGCGTCAACAGCCAGGCGAGATCACCCGCCGTGCGCAGCGACCATTTGCCGCCGACGCGAACGAGGTTCACGCCGCGCGGCGCATATTCCTTCTGCAGTTGCGTCAGCAGCGCGCGCACGTCGACATCGACCGGGAGCCGGGCCGCCAGCGCCTTCTCGTCGAGAGGCTCGTCGGCGGCAAACAGTAAAGCTTCGAGGATGCGCAACTCCTCGGCGCGCGTCTCTTCGGCCCTTTTGCCGCCGATCACTCGCATCTCCGCCACATTCGCGATCATCCCGGCTTCCCCCTCATCCATTCCCATTTCCAGATTCCACTACGACCTCACCATTACGTTGTACCTGCCGCTTGCGCACATAAAGCGGAGCAAATGCAGCCTGCTGATGCAGTTCAAGACGGCCTTCGCGCACCAACTCGAGCGCAGCGGCGAAGCTCGAAGCCCGAACCGTCGCGGCGTGCGACGGCTCGACCATGTAGGCGATAAGATATTCGTCGAGGACGCGCCAATCCGTCGCCTGGCCGATGAGCCGCTCGACCGCCTCTCGCGCTTCGGCGAGCGACCACACATTGCGCTTCGGCATGCGCACGTATGACCGCGCCTGCTTCTGCCGCTGTCCCGCATAGGCCGAGAGCAAGTCGTAGAGCGTCGCCGACCATTCCGGTTTTTTGATCTCGGCGATCGGTTCGGGAAAACCGCGGGCAAAGACTTCGCGGCCGAGCTGTGGCCGGTTGAGCAATTGCTCGGCCACTTGGCGGATCGCTTCAAGCCGTCGCAGCCGCTGGGCCAGCGCCGTCGCCATGTCTTCGGCGCTCATGCGGTCGGGCTCGTGCTGTTCGGGCAGCAGCAGGCGCGATTTCAGGTAGGCGAGCCAGGCCGCCATCACCAGATAATCGGCTGCCAGCTCGAGCCGCAGTTTGCGCGCTTCTTCGATGAAGGCGAGATACTGGTCGGCAAGCGCCAGGATGGAGATTTTCGCCAGATCGACTTTCTGCTGGCGCGCGAGCGTCAGCAGAAGGTCAAGCGGTCCTTCAAATCCCTCGACGTCGATCACCAGTGCAGGCTCGTCCGTCGCCCGCTCCCGAAGCTCGGTTTCGAACTGAATTTCCTCGGCGATCATGCGTATCCCTGTGCCGGCTGCCAGATGCCGGTCATCAGCCGCCGGAACTCCGCGCGGCCAGCGGCAAAGTCGATCGGCACTGCCTTTTTTGTTGCCGCGAGCGCCGCGTCGGCCCGCTGCGCCGCTTCACCGGCAAGCCGCAGCGCCTCGGCGGCAACCGCGAGCATTTCCGGCATCTGCCCGTTGCAGTGGAGCACCATGTCGCACCCGGCCCCGATGGCGGCGCGGGTTCGCTCACGGATCGAGCCCGACAACGCGCCCATGGAGATGTCGTCACTCATCAGCAGGCCTTTAAAGCCAATCGAATCACGAATCACGTCACGCACTATAGTTGCCGAAATCGTGGCCGGTGCGATGGGGTCGATGGCTGTGAACACAACATGCGCGGTCATGGCGATGGGGAACGCGGCGAGCGGCCGGAATGCGGCAAAATCGGTCGCTTCGAGGACGGCACGGTCGGTATTGACCACCGGCAGCCTGGCGTGGCTGTCGGCGGTTGCTCGGCCATGGCCAGGAATGTGCTTGAGCACCGGCCGAACGCAGCCCTCCTCCAATCCCTGGGCTATACTGCCGGCGATAGCCGCGACTTTGGCCGGCTCCGTACCGTAGGCCCGATCGCCGACGACCGGATCGGCGCCGGCGACGGGCACATCCGCGATCGGCAAACAATCGACATCAATGCCGAGTGCGGCAAGGTCTTCCGCGATCAGCCGGCCACCTAGCCGTGCGGCGGCAAGACCCATATCCCGGTCGCGGTCATAAAGCGCACCATAAGCGGCGCCTGGCGGATAAGGCGGCCAGTGCGGCGGACCAAGCCGCTGCACCCGCCCCCCCTCCTGGTCGACCAGCGCGGGCGCAGCGCGGCCAAGCGTGGCGCGTACGTCCTCGACCAGTCGGCGCAACTGTCCGGGTCCGGAGACGTTGCGGCTAAAAAGGATGAACCCCCACGGTTGTGCCTCGCGGAGAAATGCGCGTTCCTGATCGGTGAGTTCCGTTCCGGCTAGCCCGGTAATGAAAGCGCGCATCGCGGGCCGCTTAGCGTGCGCGCGGCGCAGGGGTCAAGCGCACAAGCCTCAATTTTTCTGGACGATGCAGTTGCCGCCGGCGGCCTTGAGACCGCTGCATAGCGCCGCTGCCTGTTCCGCCGAGGCGAAAGGACCGACCAGGGCGCGATAATAGGTGCCCTTGGCGCCGAGATCGGCGCGGCGGATGATCGGCTGACGACCGCCGAGCTGATTGGGGAATTTAGCCCGAAGTTCCTGGAACGAAGCCTTGGTCTCGGCCTCGCTTCGCTGCGATGTGATCTGCACGGCATAGCCGCCACCTGAGGGCATCGCAGCCTGCACTCCGGTTACCGGGCCGGCGCTCGCGACGGCCACCGGAGCGGCTGCTAAGCGCGTACCCGGCGGTGGCGGCGCCGCAGCCGCCGGTCCTCCTGGGACGATCGACAGGGGAGCGTTTGGTCCCGAGGGCGGCGGACTTGCTGCTCCGCTCGGCCTGGACGCCGGACGCGCCGCGGCGCGCGCTGCGGGCTGAGCGGACGGGACAGCCGGCGCATCGGCGCTACCCGGCGGCTGATCCGCCTTGATGGTGACGGTATGGATTTTTTTTGGCTCCGCCGCCGCTTGCGCGGATGACGGCGCTGGCGGCGGGGTTGGCGCTGCTACGGCGGCCGGCGCGGCAGCCGGAGGCCACGGCGGCGGCAAAGGCGAATTCTGAGCCGGCGTTTCGGCTGCGGGCGCGCCTATACCGGGCGGCAGCGTACCCTGCCCGGTAATGATTGGAATGGTCGCGACGACGCGAGGGGCTGCTTTCGGCGGCTCAATATTGACCGGCTGCTCTTCGCGCGAGACGAGGTTTTCGGCCGATCCGGTGGTCGTCGCGCCGGCTTGTGTTCCACTATTAGCCTGAGAGTCCGGCACGATCTTATTTGGACCGTTGCCTGCTTTGATGATCGGCGGAAGCGTCGGCAGGACGGACCCGCCGAACATCGCGCGATAGCCGAATGCGCCAGCGGTACCGACGACGACCAGTCCGAGCATGGCCATCACAACGACTAACCCGCTTCGCCGACGCGGACGTGGGGCCTCGTCGTAATAGTCGTCGGCCGCGTAAGTCTCCTCGGGCTGGTATTGCGGCTGGCCGCTTTCATAGTCGTCATCGCGAGGCTCCGCCGGCGCGTAAGCCGGCAACTGGCGTGCGGGCGGCGCCGCCGACGGCGCGTCGTGGTCATACGCGTCAGTCTCTTCGCGGAAGCCGTCGAACGTTGCAGCTGGCCCGGAAAAAAAGCGACCGCCGCCAGGCTCGTCATTTTCGTAGCCACGTTCTCCCGGGGCGTAGGATTCATACGGCGCGGGAGCCGGCGGCGCGTAACGTTCGTCACCGCGACGGTCGCGCTCGTCGTAGCTCTCCTCGGTCGCCCAATCGGCGCCGGGAGCCGGCGCTGCGTCATGCGATCGCCCGGCATCATGGTCCCGATGCCGGTCCTGATGACGATCATTTTCGGCGTACGAATCGCTTTGGCCGATCAGCCGGGCCAATTCTGCGAGCGGATCGCTTGCCGCTTGACGCGAGTTATCCCACGCCAGCGGGTCGCGGCCGCGGTCGGCGCGGAAATTGTTATCAACCAACGGACTCAATCTCCGATTCTGGCGTTCGATCCGCTTGTCCCCGCGCCCGCTCTTGCCGCTCCGTGACGGCAGCGATTATCGCATTTCATCCGGCGCCCCGACGCCAAGTAACGCGAGCCCCGACGCGAGCACCGTGACCACGCCTTGTACAAGCACCAGGCGCGCCAACGTCATTTGTCGATCATTCTGGATAATGAAGCGTAAATGTGGCGCTGCGTTGCCCAGCGTCCATAAAGCATGAAATTCGCTCGCTAAGTCGAACAGATAGAACGCGATTCGGTGCGGTTCATGGGCCGCGGAAGCGGCTTCGATGACCCGCGGGTAAAGCGCGACCTGTCGCATCAGAGCGAATTCCGCGGGGTCTGATAAGAGTTCCAGATCGGCCGTTTCGACGAGACCTCCGCTGTCGGTGGGAAGATCGGGAAACGCCTCGCGGGCGTTGCGAAACACCGACTGGCCGCGGGCGTGGCCGTACTGGACATAGAAGACCGGGTTGTCGCGCGATTGCTCGACCACCTTCGCAAGGTCGAAGTCGAGCGGGGCATCGTTCTTGCGGAACAGCATCATGAAGCGGACGGCATCGCGTCCGACTTCATCGACAACCTCACGAAGGGTGACGAACTCCCCTGCCCGCTTCGACATTTTGACGGGCTCGCCGGCGCGTAACAGCCTCACAAGCTGGATGAGCTTGACGTCGAGATTGGCCTTGCCGTCGCTCAGCGCCGCGACGGCTGCCTGCATGCGCTTGATGTAGCCGCCGTGATCGGCGCCCCAGACATCGATCAAGGTACGAAAGCCGCGTTCCAGCTTGCTTCGATGATAAGCCATGTCGGAGGCGAAATAGGTGTATGACCCGTCCGACTTTTTCAGCGGCCGATCGACATCGTCGCCGAATGCCGTCGAGCGAAACAGCGTCTGCTCGCGATCCTCATAGTCCTCGACGGGGGCACCCTTCGGCGGCAGCAAGCGGCCCTCGTAAACGAAACCGCGCTCGCGCAGCCAATCGATTGTGTGAGCCACCAGATCGACGTCGCCGTGCAACAAGGATCGTTCGGAATAGAAGGTATCGTGCGCGATGTTGAGCGCGGCGAGATCGACGCGGACCATAGCCATCATCATCTCGATCGCCTTAGTGCGAACGACCGGCAGCCATTCTGCTTCGGGCATTTTTTTTAGCGCGTCGCCGAACTGCGCCGCGAGCGCCGTACCCACCGGCTTGAGGTATTCCCCAGGATAAAGCCCCTCAGGTATCGCGCCGACAGCTTCGCCAAGCGCCTCGCGGTAGCGGACGAACGCCGAACGAGCCAGCACGTTGACCTGGGCACCGGCGTCGTTAACGTAATATTCGCGCGTCACCCCAAAGCCGGCGAAGGCGAGCAGGCTCGCCAGCGCATCGCCGAACACCGCGCCACGGCCATGACCGACGTGGATGGGCCCGGTTGGATTTGCCGAGACATATTCGACGTTGACCGGCACGCCGCGCCCGACATCGCTTCTCCCGTATTGCCGACCGAGCCGCACCGCGTCGCGCAATGCCGCGAACCAAACGGAAGACTTGAGGCTGAGGTTGATGAAACCCGGTCCAGCGATCTCGACTTCTGCGACCAGGTCATCGGCGCGAAGCTTCGCCGCAATGATTTCGGCGAGCTCACGCGGCTTTTTACCGGCCTCCTTGGCGAGCACCATGGCGACGTTGGTTGCCATGTCGCCGTGGGCCTGATCGCGTGGCGGCTCCACGGTGACGCGCGACAGATCGACGTTCGCCGGCAAATCCCCGGCCGCGATCAATTCGTCGCTGACGCAGCGAACGCGCTCGAGCATTTCGGCGAAGATGTTATGCGCGGCCATGACGATCCGTGTTCGGAGTGCTCATCCGAGCGCCGCGCGCCTAACGCAATTCCGGGGTCGAGTCAAAAAGCCGCGCGTGCTCGGCGAGCGCGTAGCGGTCGGTCATACCGGCGATGAAATCGGCGATGCGGCGGGCGCGTGACGCTTCGTCGAGCCCGGCGAAGCCTATCGTCCATTCCGCCGGCAGAACGCCGGGTTCGGCGCTGTAGCGCGCGAACAGATCGCGCACCACGTCCGCCGCCTCGCTCATGACGCGCTTCACCAGGTCATGACGATACATGCGCGTCTCGAGAAAATTCTTGATCAGGCGTTCGTCCTCCGCGATCGCCGGCGAAAAGCCGACGACCGCCGATAGCGCTTGTCGCACATCGTCGGCCGAGCGCGGCGCTAGCGCCGCGAGACGTCGTCCGGTCTCGACGACGACATCCTCGATCAAGAGCCCGATCAGACGGCGGACGAACTCGTGCACGACACGTCCGGCCTCGAGACCCGGATAGGCCTTGCGGATGCCGGCAATGATCGTACCCGGGAGCACGACCGCGGCAATTTCGTCAAGGCTGAACAAATCCGCGCGCAGCCCGTCATCGATGTCGTGAGCGTCATAGGCGATATCATCGGCAAACGCCGCCACCTGCGCCTCGACGCTCGCGAAGCTCCACAATTGCAGATCTTGCTGACGGTCATAGTCGCGTATCGTTTCGGGTACGCCGTGCGCGCGATAGCGGCCGAGCGGCTTGCCGTCCCGGTCGGTCAGCGGTCCGTTGTGCTTCACCAGGCCTTCGAGGGTCTCCCAGGTAAGGTTTAGTCCGTCGAAGGCCGGGTAGCGACGTTCCAGCGCCGTCACCACCCGCAATGTCTGCGCGTTGTGATCGAAGCCGGCGAAGACGCTCAGGCACGCGTCGAGCGCGCGCTCTCCGGCGTGTCCGAAGGGCGGATGGCCGAGATCGTGGGCGAGCGCCAGCGCCTCGGCGAGATCCTCGTCGAGACCGAGCGCGCGCGCGAGCGCGCGGGCGACCTGCGCGACTTCGAGCGTGTGGGTCAAACGCGTGCGGTAGTGATCACCTTCGTCGAACACGAACACCTGCGTCTTGTGCTTGAGGCGGCGAAAGGCGGTCGAGTGAATGATGCGGTCGCAGTCGCGGCGAAAGGGACTGCGGCCTCTACTGGCAGGCTCGGCATGCAGCCGGCCGCGGCTACGCCCCGGGTCGCAGGCATAGGGCGCGCGAAGAGTTGTGGCGTCGATCGCCATCGGTTTGCCTGCAATTGACCTTAGCGTTCGCGGCACTTAACTATCGGGATGAGGCTGTGGCAATCGGCGCGACTGCACGGCTGGAGATCAATATGACGACCAACGTCACGGTAACCGAGCGCGCAGCGCTCCGTATCGGCGAGATTCTCAGCCAGGAACCGGCGGGCACCATGCTGCGCGTTAGCGTCGCGGGCGGCGGTTGCTCGGGCTTCCAGTACAAATTCGACACCGACCGGGCCAAAGGGGATGACGATATCGTCATCGAGCGTGCCGGCGCCACGGTGCTGATCGACCCCGTCTCGCTCAATTACATGGCCGGTTCAGAGATCGATTTCGTGGACGATCTGATCGGTTCGGCCTTCAAGGTCAACAATCCGCAGGCCACCGCCTCCTGCGGCTGCGGCACCAGCTTTGCGCTCTAGCTCCCCCAAGACCGAGCGCCGTGCGCATCGCGACCTGGAACGTCAACTCGATCAAGCAGCGGCTAGACGCGGCGGTCACCTGGCTCGCCGAGCGCAAACCGGACATCGTGTGCTTGCAGGAGACGAAGTGCATCGACGATGCCTTCCCGCGCGAGCCGTTCGAGGCGCTCGGCTATAATCTGGCGATCCACGGACAAAAGGCGTTTAACGGCGTCGCGCTGCTCTCGAAATTTCCGTTCGACGAGGTGAGCAACGGCTTGCCGGGCGACCACACCGACGATCACGCGCGTTTCATTGAGGCGGTCGTCTCGACCGCGAGCGGAGCGTTGCGGGTCGCAAGCATTTACCTACCGAACGGCAATCCGCCCGATACAGAAAAATATGCGTACAAAATGGGCTGGATGAAGCGGCTCTTTGGCTATACCCGCCAGCGGTTATCCCTCGGCGAGCCGCTCATTCTCGCCGGCGACTACAACGTCATTCCGACGGCCGCGGACGCGCGCAACCCCCAAGCCTGGCTGGGCGACGCCCTGTTCCTGCCGCGGACGCGTTCCGAGTTTCGCGCGCTCATGAATCTCGGGCTGACCGACGCCGTCCGCGCGGCGAGCGACGAGTTGGGCCTCTATACGTTCTGGGACTATCAGGCCGGCGCCTGGCAAAAGAACAATGGGATTCGCATCGATCATCTGCTGCTGTCGCCGGAGGCCGCCGACAGGCTTACCGACGTCGGCATCGATCGCCACGTGCGTACCTGGGAGAAGCCGTCCGACCACGTGCCGGTCTGGCTCGATCTGGCGATAGAGGCGCAGCACAAACGCTAGTGTGGTGGATTTGAAGTTCCTACGAGCCAACGACGAACTCGCATAGGAACTTCAAATCCAAACCCACACGAGATAACTTCAGAATCAGGACACTCGGCCGATTGCGTCGCTCGGGAGGCCGAAGCCCCCGCAATTAATCGAAAATTCACCGTGTAGCGGCCAGAGTGGGATTTTGCTCTCCAGGTCCAGCTTCAACCCAAATGCTGCTGTTTAGACGACGCGCCGGACGCCTTGACAGGGCGACTTCAAGCGAACCTCAGAGGCGGCAGCCGCACACCGGCGTCGATCCGGCCATCCAAAGGCAAGCCGTCCAAATTCAAAGCCAGCCAGCTCAAGTCAACAGCGCCCGCGAAACAATCAACCTTCTGGAGGCGGATCTCGGCGCCCTGATCGGCGACGTGCACAGCGCCTGCGAGCGTGTTCGCCGCGAAGCCGAAGATTCCGCCGCCGCCTCCGACAGAATTACGCTGAAAACCGACAGCCTGGTCATGCAAGCCGGCAGCGCCAGTCGCGATTTGACGCAATTCGCGGCGGCTATCGAGGAGCTCGCACGCTCGTCAGACGATATCGGTTTTCAGGTGCGCAAGGCGGATGATCTCACCGACGAGGCCTCTGCCTCGGCGGCGCTGGCGGGGCACGGCGTCGAAGGGCTGAAGAAATCGTCGACAGAGATTGGTCAAGTGTTGGGGCTGATCTCGACGGTGGCGCGGCAAACCAATTTGCTGGCGCTTAACGCCACGATCGAAGCGGCGCGCGCCGGCGAAGCCGGCCGCGGCTTCGCCGTGGTCGCCTCGGAAGTGAAGAAGCTGTCGCTAGAAACGCAAAAAGCGACCGAACACATTTCGCAGAAAATCGATGCGCTACAGAGCGACGCCGCAGACTGTTTCGAGGCGGTGCAACAGATCACCGGTGTGATCAAAGTGCTGCGGCCGCTGTTCGGCGAAGTCGCCTCCGCGGTCGAGCAGCAGAACAGTGCGACGTCGGCCGTGGCGCGCAACGCGGCCGGAACCCTGCGATTTGCCGACGCGGTATCAGCCGGCGCTGCGGAAATCCGCGGCGCCGCGGCGGGCGCCAATGCCTGCGGGAAATCGGTCGGGCAACACGGCAAGGAGGTCATCACGCTTGCCGAAAAGCTTAAGATGCGGGTGACGATATTCCTGCGCCAAAGCGAAGCTGGAGATCGCCGACGACACGACCGGCTGCCGTGCGAAATCGGTGTCGAACTAAGGAAGGATGCCACCGTCATCCGCGGCCGAACCGCGGATATTTCGGAGGGCGGAGCGCTCGTTCGCGCCGACGGAGCGGAAGCGATTGAGCCAGGCTCCATTTTTGAGGCCAAGCTCGACGGCATCGGCACGACGCGCGTTCGCCTCGCCAACCATTCGGCGCTCGGCCTGCACCTCGAATTCCTAGAGATGAGCTCGGCCGTTCGGGAGAAACTCGAACGAAAACTCGCATCGATCCGCGAGGATGACCGCGAGATCATCTCCCTGGCGGTTGACGTGGCAAACGACATATCGCGTCGGCTCGAGCGGCTGGTCGAACAGGGCCGGCTCACGCAGGAAGACCTTTTCGACAACGATTACGTCACAATCGAGGGTACCGATCCGGTCCAACACCGCACGCGGTTTCTCTCGGCTTTGGAGGAGATCCTACCGCCGATTCAGGAGGCGTTACTAGCAAGCGACGCCCGCATGGTGTTTTGCGCGGCCGTCGACCGAAACGGCTACCTGCCTGTACACAATCGCAAGTATTCTTTTCCGCAGCGCCCCGGCGAAGTCGTGTGGAACACGGCAAACTCGCGCAATCGCCGCATCTTTGACGACCGCGCCGGACTCGCCGCCGCACGTAACGTGCGTCCCTACATCATTCAGGTTTATGCCCGCGATATGGGAAACGGCATCACGGTCATGATGAAGGAGATCGACGCGCCGATCCGCGTCTCCGGCGAGCACTGGGGTGGATTTCGATCGGCCTACAAACTCTGAGTTTTGTAAGCAGAGCAGGCCCGGCTATTCTCTGCGCCCCTTGAGCCAGTTTTCGAGAAAGACCAGCGCCATTGCCCGCTCGTCGTCGTTGGCGCGACGGAAGGCGTTCTCGTAGAGCGGCTTGATCCAGTTGTCGTCGGAGCCGGCGCAGTCGCGGCCGAGCGTGAGCCACATCAGGCCGCGCGCCGCTTGCCGTGGCACGTGCTGGCCCTGGAACAGCATGTCGCCCAGCACCGCCTCGGCACGGCAGTCGCCTTTCGTCGCGGCAAGCTGGAACCAGCGCGCCGCCTGGCGCGGGTCGCTCGGCGAACCGTCGAGATAAAGGCGTCCGAGCTGATACTGCGCGTCGGCGTCGCCGAAATAAGATGCGGCATAGGCAAACATATCCCGAGCGCGAACCGCATCCGGCGCAACGGTGGTGTTGGGGATACCCTTCAAATAGTAGTGGCCCAGCGCCACGAAGGCATTGGCCACGATGCGCGCCTGCGCAGTACCCGGAGGCTCATCCGGGTGCGTGTTGGCGATCTGACTGAAATAGATAAACGCGCGCTGATCATCCTTGGGGACGCCATCACCGGCCGCATACATACGGCCGACCTTCCATTGTGCCGCGAGGTGTCCTTGATCGGCCGCGTATTCGAGCGCGCTCAGCGTCTTCGCCTTGTCCGCGCTCTCGGGCATACCGGCGGCGCTGCGCAGCCCGTCGCTCGGCGTCAGCGACGCCGTGTTCGGCGCAGCCGATCCGTCAAATGAGAAAGCCGGCCTGGGCACGATACCGAGCCCAAGCGCTCCGATAATCGCGACCAGGATGCCGCCCCCCGCGATGCCGGCTACTCGCCTAGATATCCGCATAACACTCTTTCTCAACCGACCCGCCCGGATGGGTAACGGCGCCACAACGGGCCGGTCCCACTTGTTGGGCGTACTTCCACAAGTATCCTGAGGTGAATTCTTCGCTGCGCGGCTTGCGTTCGCCCGCGCGCCGCTCCAGTTCGGCTTGGGTCAATTTGACGTCGAGCGTTCCCCTCTCGGCGTCGATTTCGATGATGTCGCCGTCGCGCAGGAGCCCGATCGGCCCGCCGACCGCGGCCTCCGGCCCAACATGGCCGACGCAGAAGCCCCGGGTAGCCCCCGAAAAGCGCCCATCGGTAATCAGGGCGACCTTGTCGCCCATGCCCTGGCCGTAAAGCGCGGCCGTCGTCGCTAGCATTTCGCGCATGCCGGGGCCGCCTTTGGGCCCCTCGTAGCGGATGACCAGCACTTCGCCTTCCCTGTAAGTCTTGTTTTTCACTGCATCGAAACAGGCTTCTTCGCCGTCGAAACAGCGCGCCGGTCCGGAGAAACGCAAGCGCCCCATTCCGGCAACCTTAACGATCGCGCCGTCGGGCGCGAGATTGCCCTTCAGACCAACGACCCCGCCCGTGGCCAGTATGGGCTTGTTGGCCGAATGAACCACGTCCTGATCGTTATTCCACGCAACCGACTTGAGATTTTCGGCAATCGTGCGGCCGGTGACGGTGACGCACTCCCCATGGAGGAAGCCATAGTCGAGCAGCGTCTTCATCAACAGCGGAACGCCGCCAGCTTCAAACATATCTTTGGCCACATAGCGGCCGCCCGGCTTCAAATCGGCGATATAAGGAGTCTTTTTGAAGACTTCGGCCACGTCGAACAGGTCGAACTCGATGCCGCATTCGTGGGCGATCGCCGGCAGGTGCAGCGCGGCATTCGTCGAGCCCCCGGTGGCGGCAACCACAGCGGCGGCGTTTTCCAGCGCCTTTCGGGTCACGATGTCGCGCGGCCGGAGGTTCTTGACGATCAAATCCATGATCATCTCTCCGGCGAGCATGCAGAATTTGTCGCGCATCTCATAAGGCGCGGGAGCCCCCGCCGAATAGGGCAGCGCCAGACCGATCGCCTCCGACACCGTCGCCATAGTGTTGGCGGTGAATTGCGCGCCGCAGGCTCCGGCCGACGGGCAGGCGTTTTGCTCGAGAATATCGAGATCGCCATCCGACATCGCCCCGACGGAGTGCCGACCGACCGCCTCGTACACGTCCTGAATGGTAACCGGCTTGCCTTTGAAGGTGCCGGGCAGGATCGAGCCGCCATAGATGAAGATCGACGGCACGTTGAGGCGGCACATCGCCATCATCATGCCGGGCTGCGACTTGTCGCAGCCCGCGACGCCGACCAGCGCATCGTAGGAATGGCCGCGCATTGTCAGTTCGATGGAGTCGGCGATGACTTCACGCGACGGCAGCGACGACTTCATGCCGGCATGACCCATGGCGATGCCGTCTGTCACCGTGATGGTGCAGAACTCGCGCGGGGTCGCGCCTACCGAAGCCACACCCATTTTCACCGCCTGCGCCTGCCGCATCAGCGCGATGTTGCAGGGAGCGGCCTCGTTCCAGCACGTCGCAACGCCGACGAATGGCTGATGGATCTGCTCACGCGTTAGTCCCATCGCGTAGTAGAAAGCACGATGCGGCGCTCGCTCCGGTCCCTCCGTGGCGTGGCGGCTTGGCAGCCTCGATTTCAGATGAGTCTTTGCGTCCATCTCACTCGTACGGGCCAGAATGGCCCCCTCGCCCCACTCGTCCGATCCCAAGCCAAAAACACGCAAAGGAGCGGAGCACGCCGATGCCGATATGCAGCGTAGCGACCGCAGCTATCGATCGAAAAATCCTATGGCTAAAAAGCGGCGTTTGACGACGCTGCGGTGCGAGAACGCCAAATGTTCCCGCGCTGTTGCCCTGGGGCCACAGATTTTCGATCAGCGATAGCTTTTAGTTAAGTCTCGATTTACCAAGCGCCAAGCAGTCTGCATCGATGCCACATGCCAAAGCGTCTGAGCCGGGCCTTTTTCAGCCGAAGCGTCCATGACGTAGCCCGCGAGCTGATTGGCGCAACCTTGCTGTTCGACGGTGCCGGCGGCGGCATCGTCGAGGTCGAGGCCTATCACCACACCGACCCGGCGGCGCATAGTTTTCGCGGCATGACGCCGCGCAATGCGGTTATGTTCGGCGCGCCCGGCTTTGCCTACGTCTACCGCTCCTACGGCATTCATTGGTGTCTCAACTTTGTTTGCGGGCCGGAAGGCTCGGCCAGCGCCGTGCTTATTCGGGCGATCGAGCCCATCGAGGGCCTCGCGGCCATGCGGCGGCGGCGTGGCGTGTCAGACGAGAGGCTCCTATGCGCGGGCCCCGGGCGGCTCTGCGAAGCTTTGGGCATTTCCGGCAAGCAAAACGGCATGGCGCTCGACGCCCCGCCGTTCGCGCTATTCGGCCGCAATGGCGCGGCGGATGTCGTGGCGGGACCGCGGATCGGCATCACCAAGGCGGTCGACAATCCCTGGCGCTACGGCCTCAAAGGATCGCGCTTTCTCAGCAAGCCGTTCACAGCATCATCCGGAAAAGTGGAAGCCGGTTTTCCGAAAAAATGATGCCCTACCGATCAGCCCGGTAGCCTGAATGCCGGATCGAAGCCGAGCTCTTTGCGGGCTTTCTCGATGGAAACGGCGCCGTCGTCCTCGGCGATGTTGTAGATACCTGGCGCCCCGCGCGTGACGGCAAGCAACGCCGCCTGCGCCGCGGCATCGACATGGAGCGGCGTCCGGGCGTTAGGCGTGTTCCAGGTGCCCGGGCCATAAAGGCGGCCATACCGCAGCACCAAGCCGTCGATCCCCGGAGCGCTCATAACCGCCTCCTCCAGCGCATGCACGCCGCGGACACTGACGGCGCTCGGTTCATCGCCCTCCCCCGACGCAAGGGCGTCAGTCTCGGCGTGCGGCCCGGGTCCATTGGCGTAGGCGAAAGCGATGCTCTGCGCGATCAGCCGGCGGGCACCCGCCGCGCGGGTCGCGGCAACCAAATTCGCCGTGCCTTCGATGCGAAGCTTGGCGTTGCGCGCCAGCGCGTCGCCAAGGCGTGCCGGATCGATGACCTGCGGCAGATCGGTGAGTTGGTGTACGACGACATCCGGGCGTGCGCCAACGACGGCAGCGCGGACGGCGGCGGCATCGAAAACATCGACGACGACCGGATCGACGCCGCGCGCTTTGAACGCGGCGGCTTTATCAGCCGAGCGTGTCGTACCCGTCACCTGGTGTCCGGCGATCAGAAGGAACAGCGTCAGTCGCCGCCCGATCGCGCCCGTTGCTCCGGCAAGAAAAATCCGCATGGCGATATCTTGTCAATGATAGGCGACAATGAATTCGCAGCCGGCCGCGGTGGGAAAGCTTTGCGTTGCTTCTCCGCTCGCCAGCTCGAATTCGATCACGACCGCGTCGTCGTGGCAGCACAGATAGAAACGCTTGCCATCGGGTGCGAAGGCGAAGCCCATCGGTCCCTTGTTCGTCGGAAATTGCCGCGACAGGCCGAAGACCGTCGACGGCATACACGGCGGCCTGGCTCTCTTGATGGACCGACAACGCGCACCGTTCGGACCGCCAGGCCGGTTGTTGAGGTCACGCATGCGTGAACTCGTCACTTCGGCCGCGTCGTAGCCGCGCAACACTTTAGGGCGAAGAAGGCAGGCGCTCCAGCGCCTCGGCGATCTTGCCCTTGCGCGCCTCCGCCTCGTCGCGCTTTTCTTTTTCCTCTTCGACCACCTCTTCCGGTGCACGCGCGAGGAAATTCGGATTGCCGAGCTTGGCGTCGACGCGCGCGATATCGGCATCGCATTTCGCCATTTCCTTGGCGAGCCGCTTGCGCTCGGCGGCAAGGTCGATCACGCCCGCAAGCGGCAGCGCCGCGACCTCGCCGCGCACGACCAGCTGCACGGCGCCTCGCGGCACGGTCTCGGCGAAAGAAATGTCGGCAACGCGAGCAAGCCGCTGCACGAACTCCGCCCAATGCCGCGCGCGAATGATTGTTTGTGGAGAGGCGTTCGCCAGCATCAGCGGTAACATGGTGGCGGCCGGAATGTTCATCTCGACGCGAACCGAGCGGATTGCAGTGACGAGATCGATAACCCAGCCGATCTCGACCTCGGCGCCTGTATCATCCAATCCGTCGTGCATGGGCCAGGCAGCCAGAGCCAGCATGTGGTCGCGCTTCGGACCCTGCTCCGCGGTGACGCGCCAAAGCTCCTCGGTAATGAACGGCATAAACGGGTGCATTAATTTAAAAATTTCGTCGAGCGCCCAGGCAGTGGCGGCCCGCATCTCGCTCTTGGCCGGGCCGTCAGGCCCGGTGAGGACCGGCTTCGCCAGCTCCAGATACCAATCGCAAAAGATATTCCAGACGAAGCGATATGCGGCTGCGGCCGCTTCGTTGAACTTGTAAGCCTCGATGGCGGCAGTCACATCCCTGCCCGTCTTCGCGGTCTCGTGCGCGATCCAGCGGTTCAGCGTTTCCTTGACACGGCGCGGATCAAAGTCTGGATCGCGCACGCAACCGTTCATCTCGGCGAACCGCGCCGCGTTCCAGAACTTGGTCGCGAAATTGCGATAGCCCTCGACGCGCTGCGCCGAGAGCTTGATATCGCGGCCCTGCGCCGCCATCGCGGCGAGCGTGAAACGGAGCGCATCGGCGCCGTATTCGTCGATCAGACGCAGCGGATCGATGACATTGCCCTTCGACTTCGACATCTTGACGCCCGAGGCGTCGCGCACCAGCGCATGGATGTAAACGTCGTGGAACGGCACCTCTTTCATAAAGTGCAGCCCCATCATCATCATGCGCGCGATCCAGAAGAAAATGATGTCGAAGCCGGTGACCACAGTCGTGGTCGGGTAGAAGCGATTGAGTTCCGTGGTCTCGTCGGGCCAGCCGAGCGTCGAGAACGGCCACAGCGCTGAGGAGAACCAGGTGTCGAGTACATCCTCGTCGCGGCGCAGATATTCGTTGGCAAAGCGCGCGCGACGCTGCGGGTCGGCGGCGATGTCGTGCCCGTCCTCGACCGTGATCTCCTCGATGTCGGAATAGTGCGCGAGCGCGTCGGCAACGGCATCGTCCTCGTTCTCGGCGACGAAGACCTTGCCATCCGGCCCATACCACGCCGGAATCTGATGGCCCCACCAGATTTGGCGCGAGATGCACCAGGGCTGGATGTTGTCCATCCAGTTGAAAAAGGTCGCTTCCCATTGCGCGGGAACGAACACGGTCTTGCGGTCGCGCACGGCGGCGATCGCGGGCTGAGCGAGCGTCTTGGCGTCGACATACCACTGATCGGTAAGGAACGGCTCGAGCACCGTGGCAGAGCGGTCGCCGTGCGGCACCGTGTGCGTGGTCGGCTCGATTTTCTCGAGCAGGTCGCGTGCCTCGAGTTGTTCGATCATTCTCTTGCGCGCCGCAAAGCGGTCGAGGCCGTGCAGGGATAATGTTTCGTCGAGCGCCGCCGAGGCTGCCACGCCATGCAGGAACGCGGCGTTGTCCCTGAGATCGAGTTTGGCCTCGACGTCGAGCACGTTGATGAGCGGCAGGTTGTGCCGGCGACCAATCTCGAAATCGTTGAAGTCGTGCGCGGGCGTGATCTTGACCGCACCGGTGCCTTTTTCCGGATCGGCATATTCGTCGCCGATGATCGGGATGCGGCGGCCGACCAGCGGCAATATCGCCGTCTTGCCGATCAGGTGCTTGAGCCGCTCGTTCTCCGGATGGACGGCGACGGCGACGTCGCCGAGCATCGTTTCCGGCCGCGTCGTCGCCACGACAATGTACTCGTCGCTACCCCCGATTGGATATTTGATGTGCCACAGGTGCCCCTTGACCTCGACCTGCTGCACTTCGAGATCGGAAATGGCGGTCTTGAGCTTGGGGTCCCAATTGACGAGACGCTTGTCTTTGTAGATGAGGCCTGCGCGATAGAGTTCGACAAAGACCTTCGCCACCGCGCGCGACAGGCCTTCGTCCATGGTAAAGCGTTCGCGCGACCAGTCGCACGACGCGCCGAGCCGCTTGAGTTGACCGATGATGGCGCCGCCGGATTCTGTCTTCCATTCCCACACTCTTTTGATGAAAGCTTCGCGGCCCAGGTCGCGGCTGCCGGGCTGTTGGCGTTCCATCAATTGGCGCTCGACCACAGCTTGCGTGGCGATGCCGGCGTGGTCGGTCCCCGGCTGCCACAGCACGTCTTTGCCGCGCATGCGCTCGAAGCGGCAGAGAATGTCCTGCAACGTGTTGTTGAGCGCGTGACCCATATGCAGCGCGCCGGTCACGTTGGGCGGCGGAATGACGATGCAGTAGGGCTGTGCCATGGCCCGCTCCGGCCGGCCGGCACGGAAAGCGCCTGACGCCTCCCATTCGGCGTAAATGCGGACCTCGACCGCGCCGGGCACATATCTGTTTTCGATCATTGTTGTTTCGCTGCTGTCGCTTTGCGCGCTAGAAAGCCCGCGTCGCGCACAGTGTCAAATCCGGCCGTCCCGCCTGAGCTAGCCAAGGGCCGATCTCAACGTGTCATACGCCCTTCCGATGGCCCAGCCCGCGCGCAAGAACCCCGTCCGCCCCATCGCGCTGCTTGCAGCCGCGGGCTTTGCCAGCCAGGCGCAAGTGCGCGTGACCGACTCGCTCCTGCCGCAAATCGCCATCGACTTCCATACGACCGTGGGTGTCGCAGCTTTGGTCGTCACTTTGTATGCCGTGACCCATGGATCCATTCAGTTCATCGCCGGCCCCCTGTCAGATCGTTTCGGCAAATATCGCACCGTCGCCGTCGCCAGCACGGTCGCCGCGCTGCTTGTTGCGGTTTGCGGCATGGCGTCGTCGCTGCCGCAGCTTGCGGTCGCGCGGCTGGCGACCGGCGCGGTCGCCGGCTGGGTGATCCCGGTCTCAATGGCCTATCTCGGCGATGTGACGCCCGCCGACCGTCTGCAGCCGATTCTTGCTCGTTACGCGTCGGGCTACATTCTCGGCCAGCTCTTCGGCCAGGCCGCGGGCGGCGTGCTCGGCGATCTGTTCGGCTGGCGCAATGTCTTTTTCGCCCTCGCCGGTCTGTTCGCGCTGGCTGCGGCGGGACTGATTTTCGAACTCATCACCGATCCGCAGACGCGCGAACCCGGCCGTAGCTTACCGATGCCGCGCAGCTTCGCTGGCGGTTATATGGCTGTACTTTCCAATCCCTTCGCCCGCGTGATCCTCATCGTCGGTTTCCTCGAAGGCGGGGTGGCGTGGGGGGCGTTTGCCTATATCGGCGCGAACCTGCACGCGCGTTTCGGTTTGAGCTTCACGCTCATCGGCCTCAGCGTCGCGTGCTTCGGCATCGGCGGACTGATTTACGCAAGCCTGGTGCGGCACTTCGTTTACTGGCTCGGTCAGACCGGTCTCACCCTGATCGGCGGGTTGGTCATCACGGTCGCTTACGTCGTGCTCGCATTCGAATCGATATGGTGGCTCGCACCGATCGCGGTGACGGCGATCGGGCTCGGCTTCTACATGTTCCACAACACGCTGCAAACCAAAGCCACGCAGATGACGCCGCAAGCGCGCGGCACCGCCGTCGCTTTCTTCACCTCCGCACTTTATTTCGGGCAGACGGCGGGCGTTGCCGCAGGCGCGCTCGTTATCGACCGCCTCGGAGCAACGCCGCTCTTTCTCGGCACCGCGGTCGCGTTTCCTACGCTCGCGATCTGGTTTGCGTATAAATTGCGGCGGGCTCAGCATCAGAGCTAAAGGCCGGACGCCGCCTCTTGTCGACGGTCAGGCTTTGACCAGCGGCACCTTGGGCACCGAGCCGCGGCGCGGCGGCGAATCGCCGCCGGGCGGCTTTCGCCTGGAAGGCGACTTGCGCTTCTTGGCGCGACGCGGCTCGGGCAGCTTCTCCGGGCGCGGCTTTACCGGACCCTCGGGGTATTCGAAGGCGAGCTTGCTCTTGCCGGCCTCGTCGGTGATGACAACGACGCGCACGTGACCGCCCGACTTCAAGCGCCCGAACAGCACTTCGTCGGCGAGCGGCTTCTTGATGTGCTCCTGAATCACCCGGGCCATCGGCCGGGCGCCCATCAGCTCGTCATAGCCGTTGGCGATCAGCCATTTCGCCGCCTCGTCGGTCAGCTCGATGGTCACGTCGCGATCGGCAAGCTGCGCTTCGAGCTGGAGGACGAATTTCTCCACCACCATCGCGATCACTTCCTGCGACAGATGCGCAAATGTGATGATCGCGTCGAGCCGGTTGCGGAATTCGGGCGCGAACAGCTTGGTGATCGCCTCCATGTCGTCGCCTTCACGCTTCGATCGCGTGAAGCCGAAGGCGGCCTTGGCCATGTCGGAGGCGCCGGCATTGGTGGTCATGATCAGAATCACGTTGCGGAAATCGACCTGCTTGCCGTTGTGATCGGTCAGCTTGCCGTGATCCATGATCTGCAGCAGCACGTTGAACAGGTCTGGGTGCGCCTTCTCGATTTCGTCCAGCAGAAGCACGCAATGCGGATGCTGGTCGACGCCGTCGGTCAGCAGTCCACCCTGATCGAAGCCGACATAACCGGGAGGGGCGCCAATCAACCGGGAAACGGTGTGGCGCTCCATATATTCCGACATGTCGAAACGGATGACCTCGACGCCGAGCGTTGCCGCAAGCTGCCGCGCCACCTCGGTCTTGCCGACGCCGGTCGGCCCGGAGAACAGATAGCAGCCGATCGGCTTTTCCGGCTCGCGCAGACCCGCGCGTGCAAGCTTGATCGAAGCCGCGAGCGCCTCGATCGCCTTGTCCTGGCCGTAGACGACGCGTTTGAGCGTGTCTTCCAAATGGCGAAGCACCTCGGCGTCGTCCTTCGACACCGCCTTCGGTGGAATCCGGGCCATGGTGGCGATCGTGGTCTCGATCTCCTTGATGCCGATGGTCCGTTTGCGCCGGCCTTCCGGCAGAAGCATCTGCGCCGCGCCCGATTCGTCGATCACGTCGATCGCCTTGTCGGGAAGCTTGCGGTCGTGGATGTAGCGCGACGACAGTTCCACCGCCGCCTTGATCGCCTCGTTGGTGTAGCGGAGCTTGTGGTAGTCCTCGAAATACGGCTTGAGCCCCTTGAGGATTTCGATCGCGTCGGGAACGGTCGGCTCGTTGACGTCGATTTTCTGGAAGCGGCGCACCAGCGCGCGGTCCTTCTCGAAATACTGGCGATATTCCTTGTAGGTGGTCGAGCCGACGCAGCGCACCGTGCCCGAGGCCAAAGCCGGTTTCAGCAGATTCGATGCGTCCATGGCGCCGCCGGAGGTGGCGCCGGCGCCGATCACGGTGTGGATCTCGTCGATGAACAGGATCGCGCCGGGATAGGCCTCAAGCTCCTTGATGACCTGCTTGAGCCGTTCCTCGAAGTCGCCGCGGTAGCGCGTGCCGGCAAGCAGCGTTCCCATGTCGAGCGCAAAGACCGTCGCATTGCGGAGAACATCCGGTACCTCGCCGTGGACGATGCGGCGCGCCAGACCCTCCGCGATCGCGGTTTTGCCGACGCCGGCCTCACCGACAAACAGGGGATTGTTCTTCTGCCGCCGGCAGAGCACCTGGATGGTGCGGCTGATCTCGGCGTCGCGGCCGATCAGCGGATCGATCTTGCCCTCGCGCGCCTTCTTGTTGAGGTTGACGCAATAAGCTTCGAGCGCGTCGCCCTTCTTCTTCGGCTCGTCGCCGTTCTTCGTATCGGCCTCCTCGTCGGCGCCGCGCACCGGACGCGCTTCTGACATGCCCGGTCGCTTGGCGATGCCATGGCTGATGTAATTGACTGCGTCGTAGCGGGTCATGTCCTGCTCTTGCAGGAAATACGCGGCGTGACTCTCGCGCTCGGCGAAAATGGCGACCAGCACATTGGCGCCGGTTACTTCCTCGCGGCCCGAAGACTGGACGTGAATCACCGCGCGCTGAATGACACGCTGAAAGCCTGCGGTGGGCTTCGAGTCTTCCGCCCCGTCGGTGACCAGATTGTCGAGTTCCGATTCGAGGTAGGCGACGAGGCTGCGGCGCAGCTTGTCCAGGTCGACGTTGCACGCCCGCATGACCGCCGCCGCGTCCTGATCTTCGATCAGCGCAAGCAGGAGATGCTCAAGCGTGGCGTATTCGTGATGGCGCTCATTGGCTAGCGCGAGAGCCCGGTGGAGCGACTGTTCGAGGCTGCGCGAGAACGTGGGCATTCACTGTCCCTTCATCTGTGTTGGCCGTCCCTCCGGAATCATTTCTTTTCCATGATGCACTGCAAAGGATGCTGATGTTTGCGGGCAAAGTCCATCACCTGCGTCACTTTGGTTTCTGCGACCTCGTACGTAAAGACGCCGCATTCGCCGATTCCATGCTGGTGGACGTGCATCATGATGCGATGCGCCGCCTCGCGATCCTTGTTGAAGAAACGCTCGAGCACGTGGACCACGAACTCCATCGGCGTGTAGTCGTCGTTGAGCAGCAAGACGCGATACAGGTTCGGCCGTTTGGTCTGCGGCCGGGTCTTGGTGATGACCGCCGTGCCCGGACCGCCCTGGTCGTTTTTGCGCTTGCGGTCATCGTCCGTCAGGCGGATGGGCGTATGTGCCCAAGACCTGTCTGCCCAAGAATTATCGCTCGCTCGCATGCTTCTTCAGTCGTCCAGACCGTTTATGGCGCGATCGGTCGTCCTACCGGTCCTCCCTATAGGACTTTCGCGCCCGCCAACCCCGAGACATTATCATAGATACGGAACGGCTTGCTTTCCAGATCGGCAAGCCGGCGCCGATCGGGAAAACGCGGCCCATCGCCTTACGCTCCGCGCCGCGTTACCAGCGCCGGCGCGAACACCCTCGCTGGCACATTTGATGCCAAGACTGCACGCGTCGTATGCAGACTAAAGCGCAGCGCTCGTGAAAGCCGCACGCGCATGCTTAGTAAACTGTGCTCGGCGCAGCGCCGGGGCTCCAGGGGCAAAAAGATAGGTACAGGTCCGACTTGATCAAGCCGGACTGGCGACGCCCTGGCGCCTTCACTTCATGACGGGCGGCTTCCCAAGCACGCCTTCCAACGGCTTGTAAGCTTCCTTGGCAAGGCCCGCGTAGAGCTCGCTGATCTTGGTCGACTGGGCGACGAAACTTTCATACGAGGACTTGAGGTATTCGCTCTGCACCGCCATCGCCGTTTCTAAGCTCTTCGCTCCCATGAGCTTTTCCATCGCGGCAGCGGAGTCCTCGAAATATTTCTTCGAGTAATCGGTCAACTCGGTCGCGATGGCTTGGGCATTTTTGGTCCAGGCGCCGAACGACGCCATCGCCATGTCCATGCCTTCTTTGCCAAACTTCTGCATCGGATCGGTGCTCATAATGCTCTCCCCGTGGCCTGCCGCCTGATAGCTAAGGCTATGACGTTAAGTCCGCCCCTCTGCCTTGAAAAGGCCTTCTCGGGCGTCGATGATCTTTATAGTGCGCTGCACAAAAAACTCAACTTTTGTCGAAGCAGTGCGCACGGGGAAGCGATACTGTTCGTTCGCAAGGCGTTGGGCTTAACGCTTTCGCAACTGCGTTCGCCTAGCGTGCTTGACCGCGTCGTCCGTGCGACGACGATCCTTGGTTGGGTGAAACACCCCGCCATCGAGACGGGTGGCCGGTACCGAACCAGCCGCCCACAACGGGGGACGCTTCGTCCCGGAGGAGCAGACAGGGTGGGCTCCGACCGCGGAGCTCCGGCGCGTCAGGGACGGGGTGCGGAATGCGTCGAGTGCGTTCTGAGGCCGAGTATTGGCTTCATGGTTTCGTCGTGGGTCTTGCCGCCGTTACGGCGGCCGTTACTTTCTCCAGCGATTCAGCCGACGCTCGGTACCATCGTGTCCACGTTCAATACGTGCGCCACGCGATCATCGCGCCGCGTGCAGCCCGCGCCTATCGTCACTTTCACGCCGAAGGTTATTCCCCGCCGACGTCATCGATCGTGGTCGACGGCAACACCGGAGCGGTGCTGCACGCCTCGAATGCCGATGCATCGCGCCATCCGGCGTCGCTGACCAAGATCATGACGCTTTACCTGCTGTTCGAGCGGCTCGATGCCGGCAAGATCAGGCTCGACACACCGCTCAAGGTTTCCGAGCACGCGGCCGAGCAGGCGCCGACCAAACTCGGTTTGAAGCCCGGCCAGACCATCGCGGTCGAGGACGCGATCAAGGCGGTAGTCACGAAGTCGGCGAACGACGCTGCCGTGGCGATTGCCGAAAACCTTGGCGGTGACGAAGACGGTTTCGCCAAGCTCATGACGGAAAAAGCTCATGCGCTTGGCATGAGCCGTACCGCCTATGTGAATGCATCAGGCTTGCCGGACGACGATCAGGTCACCACGGCGCAAGACCAGGCGCTGCTCGGGCGCGTAATCCAAGAGCGGTTTCCGCACTATTACAAATATTTCTCGACAGAAGCGTTCGTCTATCGCGGCATCGCGATGCGCAATCACAACCACTTGCTCGGCGTCGTCGGCGGCGTCGACGGCATCAAAACCGGGTACACGCGCGCCTCGGGTTTCAATCTCGTCACTTCCGTTCACCGCGACGGGCGCTTCATCATCGCCGTCGTGCTTGGCGGTCGCTCGGCATCCGAGCGCGACGCCCATATGCGCGAACTGATCAATGCGCACATCAAGGAAGCCTCGCTGCGGCACAGCGCGCCGGCCATCGCCGAGAATACCGAGCAGCACGGCGACGCAAAACCGGCAACCGAGAAGGCCGAGCAGCACGGCGAGACGAAGCCGGTTGCGTTCACCAAGGCCCCATTGTCGTCGTCACGTGCCGATTCGATAGGGACCGTGACCGCGAAAACGAATGGCAACGCGACGGTCGGGACCAGCGACCCGATCCAGCCGCTGCTGGTAAGGACGATCACTTACCGCACCGCGCCGGTGCAGGCGGCGTCGTTGGCGCCAATGCCAAATCTCGTGCCGGCTCCAGGCTCGCTGCCGCAGCCGGCCGCCGCGCCGCCCGTTCGCGCGGCCGCGCAATTGCCCGAACCACCAAACACCGTCGTCGTCGCATCCACCGAGGCTCCGGCAATCGCCGGTGCGCCCAAAACCGAACCCGCCAAACCGGAACCGCCGAAGGCCGAGCATTCCAAGCCTGAAATCGGCAAAGCCCGAACCGGCGAAGCCCGCCCTCGCCAGCGCTGAGCCATCGCCCGCGCAGATCCGCGCGCACGGCGGCTGGCTCATTCAGATCGGCGCCTTCGAAGGCGAAGACGAGGCCAAGGAACACCTGATCGATGCGCGGCAAAAGGTTCCCGCCATGCTCGCCGCCGCGGATCCCTTTACCGAGCGCGTACAAAAGGGTGCCAAAGCCCTTTACCGCGCGCGCTTTGCAGGTTTCGACAGGGCAATGGCCGAGGCCGCCTGCAAACAACTCAAGCGCAGCGACATCGCCTGCATGACTGTCAAAAACTGAGCACGAATCCGAAAGGCGTAACCCGCACTTCGGCAACGAACACGCTCCAACGACAAGAGCCGGGGCCACGCCCGGACGCGCTCGGGGATGACGTCACTCACGGACGGGATGCCACGCGAAGATCCTCTTTGGGAATCTCAGCGATGGCGGCGAAGCAGAACATCCTTGGCCTGATTAACGCGGGCCGCGAGGTACGTCGACCCCCCTTGGTCGGGATGCAGTTTCTTCATGAGGGACCGGTGCGCACGTCCGATCTCGTCGGCGCTCGCTCCGGGCTGAAGGCCAAGGACCTGATAGGCCTCCTCTTCCGTCATTTTGCCGCCGGTCGAAGCACCACCCCCCTGCCCCGCTGCCGCATTACCCTCCGCGTTTTCACGCCAGCGGGGTTGCCGGCGGTCAAGATACGCCATCAGTAATTGGCGGCTGTCATCGTCGATCTCAGCGATGAAGCCGACAAGAGTCGGCAGGTCGATGGCGTCAAGCGAGACACCTTCATAACGTCCGGCGAGAATGCGGCCGCGCATCGCTCCGCTGTCGTGGTCCAACTCCATCTCGAGGAAAGCCGAGCGTACGCGCGAGACCTGGCCGGGAGATTTCTGCGTGCGCCCACCGAAGCTTGCCGGCCACAGCGAGAGCCAGCCGAGCAGGCCGAGCCCGACCGTTCCGACCGGGATGGCGATTCCGATTTGGCCGCGAAAAAGAAGAAATGCCGCGAACAGCAGCGCACCGCCGCCGGCGATGGTGCGTAAGAGCCGCGCAGCTTGCTTGGGGTCGGCCTTGGAGAAGGCGCTGACGGCCCACAACAGCAGGACAAGAACGACAACGCCGAGAATAAGAGGCATGGTTATTTGAGCTGCTCGAGCAGCCTGACTGCGCCAGACGAGCGCCGCGCCTGAAGATCGGCAAGAGCTGTCATACCGCCGGAGGCGTAAGCTGCAACGGCGCGCAGCAATTCGCGCAGCTCTTCGGCGGCGCCGGGCGCAAAGCGGCAATACGCTCCCCGCGTGAGCCGCGCGATCTCGCGGAAGGCTTGCTCGCAGACCGGATCGTAGCCTTCCTGGAACATGAAGGCCGGAACACCGCGCAAGCCAAGCTCGCCGGCGCCGGCACACAGCGCGTCGAGCGATTCCTCCATGGCGTCGCCGACAAAGACGAGAGCGCCGATCTTCGCGCCGCCGCTCTTGGCTTTGTCGCTCTCGCGGCGGGCGTGGGCGAGGACTTTTGCGATTTGCGTTTGACCGCCGCGGCAATCGATGCGCGACATCAGTTCGCCCAGGCGACGCGGCTCCGAAACCCAGGGCGAAGCGCGGCATTCCACAAGCCCGCGATAATAAACGAGCTGGATCTCAAGACCGCCACCGGCGGCCGCTTCGCGGAACATGTCCGCCTGGAGGACGCAGGCCCGATCCCATGTCGGCTGCCGGCTCATTGTCGCGTCGAGCGCGAACACGAGCCGGCCGCGGCCACCGACCTTGACCGCCGGACCGAGCGCGTTGACTTGGCTGAGGAAGGCATCGAGCTCGGCACGCGGAGAAGGCGCGGAATTGCCGCCCGCTTTAGCGTCGGCCAGGCCAGGGCTCGGCGCCGGCGTTTGCCCGGACCGGTTTTTGCTCATTGCCAACCTTTGCGGCGGAGGTCATAGAGCCTCGCCATAAGGTGGCCCCCTGCGAGCGCCGATGCAATGGGTGGCGCAGGCCGCTCAATCGGCGAGGAAGCCGTGAGTGTCGAGCGGTTTGTCGGCGGAGGTCGCCCATTCGGCCCGAGCCGCCGCACGGCGGTTGCCGCGCTCGTCCATCGGCAGTTTCAGCGCTTCCATCAGCAATTTGACCTCGTCGCGCGCGGTCATATGCGATGGACTGAGCGTGGGCCGAGCGTCGTCTCTTCCGATCTCGTCCAGCGCGGTCGGCCGACGCGGGAAATATTCGCGATAGACCACGCGTTCGGCAAATCCATCGATGGCGCGAAAGCCGAGCTGTCGTGAAAGCGCCACGACACCCGTTCCGACCAACCGCTTGTTGCGCGAGCCCAGCGTCGACAGCCGGTTGCGCACGATCGCCCAGTCGGTCAGACCGCCATCGACCAGTCGGCGCTGGCGCCGCGCCTCACGGGGATCCGTGCTCCAGCTTGCAACGCGCACGGTCAAGATACAGCATCCGATGCGGCAAGTTAATCATTAACCACAAGGCGCGTGACGAATGCACACAGTGGAAGCGATGACTAGAAGCACTTCAAAATCGCGGCAACGCTATCCGCAAGTGATCCGTACCTTGCCGGCACTAAACCGCGTGCTCGCCGCTTGGAATAGGCGGCCCCAGCCGATCGCGCTCGTGCCGACCATGGGCGCGCTGCATGCCGGTCACCTAGCTTTGGTGCGGCTGGCGCAACGCCGGGCTGATCGCGCCATCGTGTCGATCTTCGTCAATCCGACCCAGTTCGCCGCAAATGAGGACCTTGGCACCTATCCCAGAACCTTCGCCGCCGACGTCGCGGCGCTTGCCGCGTTAAAGCTGGACGCCGTCTGGGCACCGTCGGCCGAAACGATGTATCCGTCCGGATTTGCCACCCGCATCGCACCGGAGGGGCCGGCGACAATTGGCCTCGAAGACGCCTTCCGGCCGCACTTCTTCGGCGGCGTCGCCACCGTGGTCGCGAAGCTCCTCATTCAATGCGGACCGGACTTCGCGTTGTTCGGCGAGAAGGACTATCAGCAGCTCAAAGTGGTAACGCGGCTCGTGCGCGACCTCGGCTTGAAGACCCGCATCGTTGGCGCACCCACCGTGCGCGAGCCCGACGGGCTCGCGCTCTCCTCGCGCAACGCCTACCTGTCGGCGAGCGAGCGAGCCGCAGCGCCCACGCTCTATCGCGTACTCGCCGCTTGCGCGAACAAAATAGTCGCCGGCGACGCGATCGGCAGCGTCCTGAGCGAGGGGCGCGCGGCAATCGCGCAAGCCGGCTTCGTGCTCGATTATCTCGAAGCCCGCCATGCCGAGACGCTCGCGCCGATCGCCTCGCGCAAGGAGGGCCCGATCCGCCTCCTCGTTGCGGCGCGCATCGGCAAAACGCGGCTTATCGACAATGTGGCGGCGTAGGAAGCGACAACGGATCCTTCACCGCCGAGTAAATTGCGAACTCCACGCTGCAGCGCTGGCCATTCATCTTTTCACCTTGCGGATATAGATGTTTTGCACGATGTCGCGGGTCTGCGGGTCGATCGAAATCGGCCCACGCGGGCTTTTCCCAGGCCATGCCCTTCATCGCACTAATCAAGGTGTCGCCATCGGCGTTTCCGTTCGTCTTTTTTGAACGCCTCGTGAATGAGATGCAGGCCGTCATAGGCACCCACCCAGTCGAAGTCGGGACGAAAGCCGGATGCCTCCTCGAAGGCCGCGACACAAGCCTTGTTGAGCGCCGAACCGTGGGCGGCCGAATACGAGCCGGACGTGTTGATGCCGAGCATCTGGTCGCCCATGGTGTTGATATCGTCGTCGTCCGTCAGATCGGCGGGGCCGATGATCTTGATGCCGGGATTGCCGAGTCCGCGCTCGGCTAATTGCTTGGCGAAAATGCCGGCCTGGGTGCCCGAAAAATAGATGAAAGCAGTGTCCGGATTGATGTGCGGACACGCTGCAGGAAGGGTGCGAAATCGGGATTGGCAAGAGGGATGCGGATCGACTCGACGATTTCGCCGCCCTGCTGGACGAAACGAGTCTTGAATGCGGTTTCGGACTCGATGCCCTGGCCCAGTCGTTGACCAGCGTGACCACCCGCTTGCTGCCATTGTTGAACGCGCATTCGGCCATGATCCAAGCCTGCTGGCCTTGCAGGAAACCAGCCGGCACCATGTAGGGTGACTTGGTGACCGTGACCGACGCTCCTGAACTCAAGACCAAAGTCGGAATCTCGGCTTCGGTCACGAGCGGCGCGACGGCCAGCGAGCACAGTGTCGTTCCGATGCCGATCAGCCCCACCTTGTCGTTGACGATCATTTCCTGGACAAGACGGCGGGCATTATTCGCGACGCCGCCATCGTCGCACACCATGATCTCGAGCTTGCGCCCCGCTACCGCGTCGCCATGCACGTAAAGCTTGATCGCGGACGCCAGTGGGCGGCCGACGGCGTTGAAACCCGGCCCGTCAGCGGGATGCTGATTCCCATTCTGAGGACCTCTTCAGCGGCGAGGCGGCCGGCACCAAGGCCTGCGGTAGCTTTCGCGGCCATGCCCTTGAGCAGCGTTCGGCGCAACATCGTATTCCCCCAATTTTTTATTGACGTAGTCCGTAACCGCATCGATGTCACACCGGCTCGAGATGCGGAATTTGCGGGCGCTCGCCTTCGGCCTTGCCGGTGATCGGCGCCCGCGGCAGGCGCGCCACGCCGGCTTCCATGACGAAATTGTGCGTGAGCGAGTACCACGGCGGCTTGACGTCGGCAGCCGGCGCCGCGCCTTCGTCATGCCGGACAAAATTTCCCAGCAAATGACGCGTGACGCCGAACTGCACATCGCTGTCGATGTATTTGTCGTCGGGCGGGTAGACTTGGGAGATCAGCGTCTTGAAGCCGACCTTGTAGGCCAGGAAATGCAGATGCGCCGGCCGCATGTTGTGCCTGCCCTGCGCGCGCAAAAGATCGCCCACCGGGCCGTCGATCGGAATGGGGTAACCGGCCGGCTTCACGCTGCGGAAACCGATACGACCGGCCGCGTCGGTGATGAATTTACCACGCAGGTTCATGTCGGATTGGGTTGGATCCTGGTTCTCGTAAAAGCCTTCCGGCGAGGAATGCCAGACATCGACCTCCACCCCTTCGATCGGCTTGCGACGGACATCGCGGTAATAAGCGTCAACAAAGAGGGCGGGTCCGGGCGTCGGCGAGCGCACGATGGTGTCGCCGTTTTGCATCCGCGGCGAATGCATGCGCCAAAATGGGCCGAGCTGGCTGGCGTCGGTTTCGGTCTGGCCGTTGTCGCCGTTGTTGAGAAGACAGACGAGAGCCGAGAGGCCGAGGGTCCCCGCCATCAGCACTGCTTCGTTGTGGTTGTCGTTGGTGTGTTTGCCAAGCGCGTTGATGTAAGCGGCAGCCGCCTGGAACTCCTGCTCGGTCAACTTCACCTCACGTGCAAAATCGTGCAGGTGGCGGACAAAGGCCGACATGATCTCGCGGAAACGCGGATCTGGTGCGCGTTCAAGCTCACTCAACACCGCCTTGGTGACGTCGGCCTGACCCCCGATGATCATCGTTTCGCTCCGCGACTTCGCGCCTTTCGGCTCCAGCGCGGCGCACTCTACGTGATCGCTTTCGGCCGCGCTATGCGGCGACGGGCGTGGAAGGATTGCTTGCCTCACATGAGGCCCAGTTCACGCAGTTCCCGCCGCAATTTCTCCGGCATCGCGGCGGCGCCTGGAACTGCTTTGTCGAGATCGCGGGGCGCATCCTTGGCCGCGAGATAACGCCAGCCCTGGAAAGCGCGAAAGGGACGCGGCGCGACCAGGACGACTTTGGGATCGAGCACGAGGCCGCAGCGGCCGACGCCGTCCTTGTCGCGGTATGGCCTGACGTCGCGGATGCGCTGGCGGCAGGCGATCTCGCCGCGGATCACCCAATAGAGCGAGCCGCCGTCAACGAGCTCCGAAGCGCGTTTGGGCACCATGCGCGTGCGATGAATATGTTCCGGCTTTTCACCGCGCTTACGCTTGTCCTTGAGCCGTTGCTTGATCCAACCCTCGAGGTCGCGGACCGAATCTGCGCCGACGCAAAGCTTGATCAGATGGAGCGCCATGCGCCTAGTCTATCCCTCCGCGGCTGGTTCGATCACCATGATCCGCGCGCCTTCCACAACTTGCGCGCCGGCATTGACCGCAATGTCGGCGATAACGCCTGCAAACGGCGCGCGCAAAGTGTGCTCCATCTTCATCGCCTCGATCACGGCAAGACGTTGACCGCCATGGACGGCGGCCCCGACGTCCACGAAAAGCTCCAAAACCTTCCCATGCATGGGCGCCTTGATGACGCCGTCGCCCGCACCGGCTTCGGCGGCTGCGGCAGAAAAGTCCTTGAGCCGCACACGGGTCTGGCGGCCTCGACGCAGGATGTAGGCTTCCTCTTGCGCTTCGAAAACCTTCGCGTCTAAGGCCGCGGCCGCCCCGGCAACGACGACGCTCATTCCATCCTTGCCATAGGTAACGGCGGCGTCCGCGCCATGCCCATCGATCAGGATCAGGAGGTCGATCGAACGCGGCCCGCTGAGCTGAAAACCGTCGCGCGCGGCCCACGGTGAATCCGCTTCGGCGGATAAGATTGCCGGAGCCGCTTTGTCGCGCAAGAGCTGCGCGACACCGGCCGCCGCCGCGGCACGATCGGGCTCATGCGGCACGGCGCCGAGCGCCGCGAGGTTGCGATCGATAAAGCCGGTGTCGACCTTGCCTTCGCGGAAACTCGGCGCACGACACAGCGCGCCGAGAAAAGCGATATTGCTGCGCACTCCGGCGACGAGAGTTCGGTCGAGCGCGTTCTCCATCCGATCGAGTGCGGCCTCGCGCGACGGTTCGTGCACGACGAGCTTGGCGATCATCGGATCGTAGAACGGCGTCACCTCCCCGCCTGCTTCAACGCCGCTTTCAACGCGTACATCCCCCGGCAATTGCAGCCCCACGATCGGACCGGTCGACGGCAGGAAGCCGTTTTCGGGATCTTCGGCATAGACGCGCGCCTCGATCGCATGACCGCTGAACCGGACTTCGTCTTGCTTGAGCGGAAGTGTTTCACCTGCCGCGAGTCGGAACTGCCAGGCAACAAGATCGAGTCCGGTGATTTCCTCAGTCACCGGATGCTCCACCTGGAGCCGTGTGTTCATTTCGATAAACCAGAACCCATCGGCGCGCAGTCCCTTGGTGCCGTCGGCAACGAACTCGACGGTGCCGGCACCGACATAGCCGACCGCACGTGCCGCCTCGACGGCGGCTGCGCCCATCAGCGCCCGCAACTCCTCGCTCAATCCGGGCGCCGGCGTCTCCTCGATGACCTTCTGGTGGCGCCGCTGCAACGAGCAATCGCGCTCGCCGAGATGGACGAGGTTGCCGTGCCGGTCGGCGAAAACCTGAATCTCGATATGCCGCGGCGCGGCGACGTATTTTTCGATCAGGACGCGGCCGGAGCCGAAAGCCGCTGCGACCTCGCGCACCGCGCCTTCGAACTCGGTCTCGAAATCGGTGGCTTTGTCGATCCGGCGCAAGCCGCGACCGCCGCCGCCCGCAGCCGGCTTGATCAACACCGGATAGCCGATCGCCTCGGCCCGCTTCATGAGAAACTTCGCGTCTTGCCGCTCGCCGTGATAACCGGGCACAATCGGAACGCCGGCTTTTTCCATCAGCGCCTTGGCGCGATCCTTGAGCCCCATCGCACGGATCGCAGCCGCCGGCGGGCCGACGAATTCAAGGCCGGCTTGCATGCACGCTTCGGCAAAATCACCGCTCTCGGACAAGAAGCCGTAACCGGGATGAATGCATTCGGCGCCCGACTTCCTGGCGACCTCGAGCAGGCGCTCGACGCAGAGATAGCTTTCCCGCGGTTCGGCTGGGCCGATGAAGTGGGCCTCGTCGCAAACGCGCCGGTGCAGCGCGGGCGCGTCGGCGGCCGAATAAACGGCGATCGTGCGCATGCCCATCCGCTTGGCGGTGCGGGCGATGCGGCAAGCGATTTCGCCGCGATTGGCAATGAGAACGGATTTGAACATGGCGAGAAGTTGCCGAGCTGCTTGGCTCGCGCTCAAATCATTGAGCGCGAGGAGCAGCGCCGGCGCTGCCGTTAGGCACAGGTGGGGTGAGCGGAACCGGCGCCGTAGCCGCAGGCGCCGAAGCGGTTGGCGTGGAAGGTGGTGGCTGAGGCACGGGCTCCGGCCAGATCGGTTCGACCGCGGCTGCGCCCGACGGGGCCGGCGCCGGGGGAGCGGCCGCCTGTTTCCGCGCGTGTCGTGACGATGAAGGAGTGGCACCGGCCGGAGGCGGGTTCGGATTCGACGCGGCTGCCGCGGCAGCACCCGGCAAGACCGGTCCGGACGGCTCGGCATTCATAATGCTTACCGGAGGAATCGAGGCCGCCGTGGGGAAATCGATATTGATCGGTTTATGCGGCGGTTGCGCCGATTGCGGCACGCCTGCATCCGACACCGCGCTGTCGGGCGCTGCGCCCCAAAGCGTCGCGTAATGCTCCACGGACCGATCGAACGGCGCTGCGCTCAGGTTGTCGCGCACCCGCTCCGAGCGGTGCAGAAGCGCAAGTGCCTTGCAATTCTGGCTCGTGCATCCGTCGCGGATCGCAAGCACGTGGGCGACAAAACCAAATCGATCGGCTTCAAGCGAGCGCCGCAACGATGCCATCGCGTCGTCCATGTCAGCGCTGCCGCGTTGAGCGTAGGCGGCCATGCTCGAGAGGAGCGTCAACTGCGCAGCGACGTAGGAAGACGCGGCAGCCACGTTTGCCGGGGATACAAACAGCGATTTTTCACAAGCGGTCTCCACACTGTCGCCCGCCAAAGTGTCGAGACAGGCCAGCGGCGAGCCGGGGGCAAGGGCCAGCGCGTTCAGCTGTTCGGCGCGAAGCTCAAAGGCTCGACGCTTGGCGCCGCGATCGTCCGATGCGCCACGATCGAAGAAAGCCCACGTGATTACCGCGCCGAGAATTGCGCTGGCGACCACGAAGCCGGCGCGCCGTACCGGGCTTGACGCCATTTGCAGCTGCGGCTGAAAAAACGCGAGCACGCAGAACAGAACGAGCAAAATCGCCGAGCCGGCTCCGAGCCAAAGATGCAGCACCGAAGCTCCTAACTCCGGGTCAATGCCGAGCATCCCGTATCTCCGCTAAAGGCGTTCGCGCCGCCCAGGGGAAGTATGACCCAGGGGACCTGATGGCGCCAGTCCGCGGTAATTTTCGGACGCGCGTCCTCGACGGAAGCGCGGAGGATTTGAAGTTCCTACGATCCAACGGCGAACTCGCATAGGAACTTCACGTCCAAAACCACATCAGAATCATAAGATTGCTCGTATCCTCAGATTCTGAAGTACGAGCCGGTGCCACAGGTGCTAACGAACTTCAGAATCAGGACACTAGTGCTCGAGCTCCAGCTGGCTCTCTTTGGCAACGCGCTCGAACGCTTCGCCGGGATTCTTGATCCGGTACTGATAATCGTCGCCGTCTGACGGCAACAGCTTGACGACTTTGTAAGTGCCGCTGGCGCCCGGACGGCTGATGGGGCTTGACGTGTACAGCACGGTCTGGCCGACGCGGAACCGATGCGCGCGCAGCAGCGGGCTCGGCATCGACAATTGCTGCGCAACCGGCATAGTCGGAATCTTGATCGCCTTTACGTGCTCCGGCTTGCCTGAAACACGCCGCGAAACCGCCTTGCGAACAACTTGACTCCGGCTTGCTTTCGCCGGTCGACTTTTCACTGAACGCTTATTCATGGTAATGCACTATATAAGCTATCGACGCTTTGAGCAAAAAATATAGTATCGTCAAATCGCTTTTGCGATGCTACATCAACGCCAATGGCCAAGAAGAAAAATTACTTATTTTCAATGTGATAAAGCCAAGTCTTGAGACGGCTCCGCATCTTTGCTTTCAGGCCTGGCGCCGCCAGCCGCCGTTCTCGTCAGCCTGCCAATATGTCACCACAAAACCCGCCGATTTTGCCTCGCTCCAGCGCGCACGCGCCGCATCGACGGCATCCGGATCTTCGCCGTCGAAAAGAAGCACAACGCGCTGGTACGCAGAGACGTCCTTCGGCATCGTCGCTCCCTCGACGAGGAAGCGCACGACGGCGCCATTCGGATTGTCGTCTTCGACGGTCAGCAGGATCGGCTGCTGTACCGCTTCGGCGTCCCGCCAGGTGCCGTGCGGAAGAAAGGAATCGTCGCGCCATGTCCATAACTGCGCATCGAGCGCCTCGACGCGTTCTTCGGTCGATGCTTGCACCACGACCCGCCACCCGCGCTCAAGGGACTTCTGCAAAAGCGCCGGCAAAGCCTGTTCCGGCGTTAGCCCTTTGAGGTGATAGAAAAGGATTTCGGTCACGTGCGAGCGGGCGTTGTTCGTCATCTTCGCGGTGTCGTTGCGGTCATGGTAGACCATAAAAAAACACTGTAGCAAGGGCGCGTGCGTCATGAGCGGCGATATCAATCATCAGATCAGACTGGCGGCGCGGCCGGCGGGGCTGCCGAAACGGAGCGATTGGCAATTCACGCAAATGCCGCTGCCGGAGCCGCGTGACGGCGAGGTGCTTGCGCGGGTTTTGTATCTCTCGCTCGATCCGGCCATGCGCGGCTGGATGAACGAAGGAAGATCCTACATCGCGCCGGTGGCAATAGGCGACGTCATGCGGGCCGGCGCCGTCGGCAAGATCGTTGCGTCAAAGCACCCAAGGTTTGCCGCTGGCGACTATGTCAGCGGCGCACTCGGCGTTCAGGAATACGCGGCGCTCGACGGCGCCCAGCTCACGAAAGTCGATCCCAGGCTTGCACCGCTACCGACGTTTCTCAACACGCTCGGCATGCCGGGCATGACCGCTTATTTCGGCTTGCTCGATGTCGGCGCGCCGAAGGAAGGCGAGACCGTCGTCGTATCGGGCGCCGCCGGCGCGGTCGGCGCGACCGTCGGGCAAATCGCGAAAATCAAGGGATGCCACGCGGTGGGTATCGCGGGGGGTGCCGCGAAATGCCGCTACCTGATCGACGAACTCGGGTTCGATGCGGCGATCGACTACAAGGCGGCGGATCTGCGCAATAATTTGCGCGCGCATTGCCCGAACGGGGTCAATGTCTATTTCGATAATGTCGGCGGCGACATCCTCGACACCGTCCTCGCCCTGGTCGCGCGTCATGCCCGCGTCGTGCTCTGCGGAGCCATCTCGCAATACAACAACACGACGCCGATCAAGGGGCCGAGCAACTATCTCTCGCTGCTCGTCAACCGCGCCCGGATGGAAGGCATGGTCGTGTTCGATTATGCCTCGCGGTATCCGCACGCGATCAGCGACATCGCCGGCTGGATTGCCGCCGGCAAGCTCAAGTCCCGCGAAGACATCGTTGAGGGGCTGGAGAATTTTCCCGAAACTCTGTTGAAGCTGTTCAGCGGCGAGAATTTCGGCAAGCTGGTGCTGAAAGTGGCCGACGCTTGACGGAAGGGTGTCGCGCCATGCTCAACGCTCGTAATAATCCTCGATCAGACGGTCGAGCATGCGCACGCCCCAGCCCGAGCTCCAGCTCTTGTTGATGTCGGTCTGTGGCGAGCCAAGCGCGGTGCCGGCGATGTCGAGATGCGCCCACGGCGTTTTACTGACGAAGCGCAGAAGAAATTGCGCCGCCGTAATCGATCCGCCAAAGCGGCCGCCGCTGTTTTTCACGTCGGCGAACTTCGAATCGATGATCTTGTCGTATTCCGGTGCGAGCGGCATGCGCCAGACGCGCTCGCCTGTCGCCTCGCCCGCCTTGGTCAGGCGTTCGGCGAGCTTGTCGTCGTTGGAAAAAAGCCCGGCGTATTCCTGACCGAGCGCGACGATGATGGCGCCGGTGAGCGTCGCCAGATTGACCATGAATCGCGGCTTAAACCGCTTGTTCACGTAGTGGAGAACGTCGGCAAGCACGAGGCGCCCTTCAGCATCGGTGTTGATGATTTCGATGGTCTGCCCGGACATCGATATGACGATATCGCCGGGCCGCTGCGCCTTGCCGTCGGGCATGTTTTCCACGAGCCCGATGACGCCGATCACGTTGGCCTTGGCCTTGCGCACGGCAAGCGCGTGCATGAGGCCGACGACGCAGGCCGCCCCCGCCATATCGCCCTTCATATCTTCCATGCCCGCCGCCGGTTTGATCGAAATGCCGCCAGAGTCGAAGCAGACGCCTTTGCCGATGAATGCGATTGGGTCGCCGCCGCGCTTGCCGCCGTTCCAGCGCATGACGACGAGCTTCGCCTCATGCGCCGAGCCCTGAGCGACGCCGAGGAGAGCGCCCATGCCGAGTTTGCGCATGGCGGCCACGTCGAGGACTTCGACGAGAACGCCAAGCTTTCTCAGACCGGACGCCCGCCGGGCGAACTCTCCAGGGTAGAGCACATTCGCCGGTTCGTTGGTTAGATCGCGCGCCCATACGACGCCGTCGGCGACACCTTGCACGGCTGCCCAAGCTCGCTCCGCCGCGGCCGGATTGGCGCAGGCGAAATTCACTTCCACCTTGTTCGCCCGCTCGTCGCCTTCCTTGCGCTTGGTCTTGTAGCGGTCGAACCGATAGGCGCGCAGGCGCGCGCCGAGCACGAGATCGGCGATCTGATCGCCCTTCAGCGCACCAGCGCCGAACTCGGCCAGGACCGTCGCTTGCGCGGCGGCGCTTGGGATTTTGCCCATAGCAACACCACCGAGCTTGACCAGATCCCGATCCTTGAGGTCGCGCTCTTTGCCGGTGCCGATCACGATCAGACGGGGCACGTTCAGCCCAGACGGCGCAATGATCTCAAGGGCGTATCCGCTCTTGCCGGTGAAGCGGTCCGCTGCGGCGGCGCGGCGATAGAGATCGCCGATCGGCGACAGTGCTTTTTGGGTTGCCCTCCCGAATTTGAGGCCCTCCGCGCAGAACGTAACGAGAACGCCCCGGATGCGATTGTACGGGGTAAAGCCGATCTTGAGAGCGTCGGGCATGGGCGATCCTTTGGGCGAACTCTTGTCGGGCCGGTCACAGGCTTGTCGGCCCGACATATGACCCGGAGCGCGCGTTCGCGCCAAGCACCTTGTGTCGAGGAGAGGCCCTGGGAGCGGCTTTTTGGTGGAGCGAATTCATTAACCCTTAGCAACCCTTACCTTTGGAGATTCAATGGCTTTGCCTTGGCGAGGCCATTTTGTGAAAGCATGAAATTCCCTGCTTGTCGGGGGAGTTCGGCTTTAGGGGGCGTAACGCGCCTTCGAGAGGCCGGGACGGCCATGGGGCCCGTCTGCGGGGAAGTTGAGTCCGATGGGGTCGATCGGCCGCTACGTGTTTCGCACCACGATGGGTGCGTTCGTGATCACACTCGTCAGCTTGACCGTGGTGATGTGGTTCACGCAGGCGATCCGCGAATTCGACCTCATCACCAGCCAGCGGCAAACGCTCTTCGTCTTCGTCGGCATCACGGGGCTGCTTATTCCCCTGCTCGTCATGTTGATCGCACCGATCTCGCTCGTGCTGGCGACGGCGCACGTTCTCAACAAGCTCAGCTCGGATTCCGAGATCATCGTGATGAATGCTGCGGGGATTTCGCCCTGGCGCTTGCTCCGTCCCCTGCTGGCGGCAGGTTTGGTGGTTTCGATCCTCGTTGCCGCCCTCGCCGTCTATGTTTCGCCGTGGAGCCTGCGCGCGTTGCGCAATTGGGCCACGGAGGTGCGCGCCGACATTCTCACCAATATCGTGCAGCCCGGACGCTTCACCACGATCGGCGGCAATCTCACCTTCCACATCGCCGACCGGCGGCCCAACGGACTTCTGCTTGGCATATTCTTCGACGATCGCCGCGATCCCAACGAACACTCCACCTATCTCGCCGAGCAGGGCGAGATCGTAAAGAACGACAGCGGATCGTTCCTGGTGCTCGAAAAGGGCAGCGTTCAACGCCTCGAGGCGGGGCAGCGCGATCCTCGTATCGTTACGTTCGACCGATACCCGTTCGATCTGTCGAAATTCACCACCGGTCCGCAGAGCGTGACCTACAACACGCGCGAGAAATATCTTTGGGAACTCATATGGCCGCCGGCAGACGATCCGCTCTACGTCGCGCAGGTGGGCTCGTATCGATCGGAATTGCACGATCGTTTTGCGACGCCGCTGTACCCGCTGGCGTTTATCATCCTCGCTTATGCCTTTCTCGGTCCGCCGCAAACGACCAGACAAAGCCGCACGCTGTCGCTCCTCGGGCTGATCGGCACCGTATCGATGCTGCGGCTTGTCGGCTTCCTCAGCGTCATCGTCGGGGTGCGCGTGCCGAGCGTTCTCGCTTTGCAATACGTCGCGCTTGCCGTTTCGATCGCCGGCGGGTTGTGGCTGATTTCGCGGGGTCAGGCCATCGAGCCCGCAGGGGCGGTGTCGAAAGTCGCGACCGCGATCGGCGAGCGGTTTGCAAAAGCGACGGCGAGTTGAGGGGACGCCGATGATCGCCGGGACGCTATCACGTTATTTCGGATTGCGCTTCCTAAGGAGCGTCACCGGTTCGTTCTTCGGCGTGGTCGCACTCGCGGCGATGATCGACTACGTCGAGCTCTTGCGCCGCGGCTCGGATTGGCCAAAAGCCTCCGCCCTGATCCTCGCCGAAATTTCCGTGTTCCGCGTGCCGCAACTTTCCGAGCGCATCATGCCATTCGCCGTGCTGGTGGGCGCCATGTCGTGCTATCTGGCGCTGTCGCGCCGTCTTGAACTCGTCATTGCGCGCGCAGCCGGCGTTTCCGCGTGGCAGTTTGTGGCGCCGTCGATGATCGCGGCGTTTCTGTTCGGCACAGTCGCCACCACAATTTACAATCCGCTCGCCGCGGTGATGCACGAGCGCTCCAAGCGGCTCGAAGCCGAGATGACGGGTGAGCTTCCCGGCTTGGCGGCGCGGGAAAACACAGGCGGCTTGTGGGTGCGACAGCGCAGCACCGATGGCGCCGCCATCATCAACGCCAAGTCGAGCCGTGAGCAAGGGGCCCAACTCGGCGGCGTCAGCGTCTACACCTTCGACAGCGATGGTCAATTCAAGCAGCGGATCGAGGCAAAAAACGCGACGCTTGAGCAAGGCTACTGGAATTTCGAGGACACCCGCGTCTATGAGAGCGGCAAGCCGCCGGTGATTCTCAACACCTATCGGCTCGGCACCGATCTGACGCTCGAACAGGCGCGTGAAAGCTTTGCCACGCCTGAAACCGTGCCGTTTTGGCAACTTCCTTCCTACATCGAACTGGCTGATCGTGCCGGGCTCGTCGCCGCCGGCTACCGGCTGCAATACCAGCAGCTGTTGGCACGCCCCTTCCTGCTGACCGCCATGGTCTTGCTCGCCGCTTCGGTGAGCCTGCGCTTTTTTCGCTTCGGCGGCGTGCAGAAGATGGTCATGGGCGGTATCTCCGCAGGATTTATGTTGTTCGTTTTATCGAAGTTCACGGAGGACATGAGCAAATCGGAGCTTCTGTCGCCGATCATGGCGGCATGGATACCGGTACTTGTTGGCGCTCTCACCGGATTTGTCGTGCTGTTGCACCAGGAGGACGGATAGTGGCGTCACCGTTCCGTCCCAGTGCGTTCGGCTTACGCGTTCACGTCCGGGCGAGCCTCGCGTTCCTCGCAGCGCTGCTCGTCTTCGCCGGGTATTCTTTGTTTGCGCCGGAGCGATCGTCGGCCCAGGGCGTCGGCAACCTGATGCATTTCCCGCCACGGCCGCCGGTGCCGAAGGCGCCGCCGCCGCAATCCGACGCGCCGATGCTCTTGCAGGCAGCGGAAATCAGATACGACTACACGAACAACACCGTATCCGCGGTCGGCAATGTCCAGATCTACTACAACGGTTCGACCGTCGAAGCCGACGAGGTGATCTACGATCAAAAAACAAAGCGCTTGCAGGCACGCGGCAACGTCAGGATGACCGAGGCCGATGGCAAGATCGTGTATGGCCAGTTCATCGATCTCACCGACGATTATCGCGACGGCTTCGTCGACTCACTGCGCCTCGAAACCCCCGACGACACGCGACTTGCGGCCGCGCGCGCCGACCGGGTCAAAGGCAATTACACGGTCATGCAAAACGGCGTCTACACGGCCTGCGAGCCATGCAAGGACGACCCGAAGAAACCGCCGCTGTGGCAGATCCAGGCCGCGCGGATCATCCAGGATAGCGGCGAGAAAATGATCTACTTTGAGGATGCGCGCATCGAGTTTTTTGGCGTGCCGCTGGCCTATTTCCCGTTTATGTCACAGCCCGATCCTTCGGTTTCCCGCAAAAGCGGCTTTTTGTTCCCGAACGTCACTTACAGCACCGTCTATGGCGGCGGATTGGAAATCCCTTATTTCTGGGCGCTGGCGCCAAACTACGATTTGACCGCTTCGACGATGATCACGACGAATCAAGGCGCGTTGTTTCAAGGAATTTGGCGCCAGCGACTCATGGACGGCTCGTATTCGATCAAGGCCGCCGGCATTTTTCAGACCGACCCGGGATATTTTGCCAACCGCGACGGCCCCGATAGCCCCACCGCCAACGTATTCCGTGGCGCGATTCAGACCGCTGGCCAGTTCTCGCTGAGCGACAAATGGGTGTGGGGGTGGACCGGGCTACTGATGACCGATTCCCAGTTCCTGTTCGACTACAATCTAGGCCAATTCCTCGGATCGTTCGATCCGTTCCACACTGGCGTCGCCAGCGAAGGCGTTTCTCAGCTTTATCTGACCGGCGCGGGTGACCGCAGCTATTTCGACATCCGGGCGCTCTACTATTACGGCTTTTCGGGTCACGACATTCAGGCTCAGATACCCATTATTCACCCGGTGCTCGATTATTCGAGCGTCCTGCCGCAGCCAGTGGCGGGCGGCGAGTTTAGCTACAAGTTCAATCTGACGAGCCTTACGCGGCAACAAGCGGAGTTCGACGCCATCAACCAGAACGCAGCCAATAACGGGCTGTGCTCTTCAAACATAGCCACCGACATAAACCGTTCCAATTGTCTGCTGCGCGGCATCGCCGGGACCTATACGCGCTCATCGGTCGAGTTTGATTGGCGTCGGACCTTCGTTACCGAAAACGGCCAGATGATCACGCCCTTCGCCGGGGTCCGCGGCGACGTCGCCGCTCTCGAACTCGAGAATCAGCCCGGCACCGCGAATTTCATCAACCCCGCCGAACACGAAGTTGCGCGCGCCATGCCCGACGTCGGCGTCGAGTACCGCTACCCGTTTGTCGACGCGGAGTCGTGGGGTACGCAGACCATCGAGCCGATCGCACAAGTCATCCTGCGTCCAAACGAGACGCAGATCGGAAAGTTTCCCAACGAAGACGCCCAGAGCATGGTTTTCAGCGACGCCAACCTGTTCTCAATCGACAAATTTTCCGGCTGGGACCGCGTCGAGGGCGGCGGCCGCGTCAACGCCGGTTTCCAATACACGGCTCAGGTCAACCAGGCTGGTTCTTTCAATGTCCTCTTCGGACAGTCCTACCAGATCTTCGGATTGAACTCGTATGCAGCCACCGATCTGACCAATACCGGGTTGCAAAGCGGTCTTGACAAGACCCTCTCGGATTATGTCGGACGTATCACGTACCAACCCAACCAGGTCTACTCGTTCACCGCTCGCGGGCGCTTCGACGAAGAGACGTTTACGCCCCAGCGCCTGGAGTTCGAAACCCGGGCCAACTTCGATCGCTGGACGTTGCAGTTGATGTACGGAGACTACGCGGCACAGCCGGACATCGGTTTCTTGACGCGCCGCGAGGAAATCCTGGTCGGTGCCTCGGTCAAAGTGACCCAGAATTGGGTACTGCTCGGCTCGGTTCGCTACGACCTTGCCGTTGGACAATTCGACCAGACCCGATTCGGCGTCGGCTACACCGACGATTGCCTGCTGGTGTCCCTGAACTATGTCACCTCCTATACCTATACCGGCACGACACCGACGCCGAACAACACCTTCATGCTGCAGCTCAGCCTGAGAACGCTCGGCCCCGACGCGCTGACGCCGATCTCTTCCCAATTCTAAATTTTCTCGTATGAAGGTAATGTTGGCCTTTCTGGGGGTTGGGGGAATCGGAGGAAGGGACCGTGTGCTGTCCGCCCAAGGAGAGACAGAGGTGATATCGCTAAACTTACCCCGTGTCCGTTGGAAGGCTTTCGCAGCAGCCGCGCTTGCGGCCGTCATCGTGCTCGCCGTGCCGTCGTCTTCGCGCGCGCAGCAAGTCGTCGTCTTCGTCAACGGCCAACCTATTACATCGCTGGATATCGAGCATCGCGCAAAGTTCATTCAGATGAGCAGTAAGAAAGTGCCATCGCGCCGGGAAGTGCTCGACAGCCTCATCGACGAGATTTTGGAGATCACCGAGGCCAAGCGTTTCGGCATCGATGTCCCGGATTCGGACGTGGACAATTCCTATAAGAGCGTCGCGGGCCGCATGGGCATAGATGAACAGAAGTTGACGCAGATTCTCGTCGGCGGCGGCGCGAGCGAGGACACCCTTAAACGGCGGTTGCGTGCTCAGATCGCCTGGACCGGTCTTGTACGAGGACGCTTCAAGGCCAGTCTGGAAATCAGGGATAAAGATGTCGAAGCGCAACTTCAGTTGCACAAGACCGAAGAGAAGGACGCCGTAGGATATGAATACATCATGCGGCCTGTCGTCTTGATTGTGGCGCGTGGTTCGGCGGACGCCGCGTACGAGGCCCGCAAGCGCGACGCCGAAGCCCTTCGCGCGCGCTTTGTGAACTGTGACGAAGGCATCTCCTTTGCGCGCGCTTTACCGGATGTCGCCGTGCGCGACCAGGTGTCGAAATTCTCCGCCGATCTCGCCCAGCAACTTCGCGACATTCTGAACGGGACCGCCGTCGGCCACCTGACGCCGCCGGAACAAACGGCGGAGGGGGTGCAAATGTTCGCGGTTTGCGAAAAGAAAGAAACCAAGTCGGACACCCCGGAGATGCGCCAAATCCGCGACCAGATGCTTCAGCAAAAATTCGGCGCGCAGGCCAAACGCTATCTTGAGAATTTGCGGCGCCAGGGGATGATCGAATACAAGCAGCAGGAAGACAAATAGGCGACAAGAAGCCGATCGTGCAGCCCCTGGCATTAACGCTCGGCGAGCCCGCGGGCATCGGACCCGACCTCGCGCTCGCCGTGTGGCATCGGCGCGCCGAAATTGGCCTTCCGCGTTTCTACCTTGTTTCCGACCCTGAATTTCTCCGCCGTCGCGCCATTCGGCTCGGACTCGACGTTCCGATCTCGATCGTAACGCCGGCGGCCGCCTGGGCAACATTTTCGTCGGCGCTGCCGGTAGTGCCGATTGACGTCGGCGTGACCGCCGAGCCCGGACGCCCCGACCGGTCGAGCGCTCCGGCGGCCGTCGCGTCCATTCGCCGCGCAGTGTCCGACGTTCTGGCGGGAGCAGCCTCGGCCGTTGTCACCAATCCCGTGGCGAAGAATGTGCTTTACGATTGGGGATTTGCCGAGCCGGGCCACACCGAATTCCTGGCCACGCTGGTGCGCGAGGAGACCGGGCGACGATGGCGGCCGGTGATGATGCTGTGGTCTCCGGAGCTCGCCGTTGTACCTGTGACGATCCACCTGTCGCTGAAGAATATCTTCCGGCATTTGTCGACCGAGCTTATCGTCGAGACCGGACGTATCGTCGCGCGCGACCTTGCCGTGCGATTTTGCATTCCGCGACCGCGGCTCGCGGTCGCCGGACTTAACCCACATGCCGGCGAAAACGGCACGCTCGGCGACGAGGACCGCACCATTGTCGCACCGGCCGTTGCCCGGCTCGTCGCCGCCGGCATCGACGCCAGGGGTCCGCTGCCTGCCGATTCGCTTTTCCACAAGCAGGCCCGCGCCAGCTACGACGCGGCCTTGTGCATGTATCACGACCAGGCGCTGATCCCGATCAAGACGCTCGCTTTCGATCACGCCGTCAACGTCACTCTTGGCCTTCCCTTCGTGCGAACTTCACCGGATCACGGCACCGCCTTCGACATCGCCGGGACCGGCGCGGCCGATCCGACGAGCCTCATCGCAGCTTTGCGGCTGGCGGCACAGCTCGCCATGGCCGACAATCCGGCCCCGCTTACCGCGTCGTGACCGCTGCGCCGGACGGTTTGCCGCCTTTGCGCGAAGTCATTCGCCGGCACGGTCTCACAGCCAAAAAATCCCTCGGACAGAATTTCCTGCTCGACCTCAATCTTGCGGCACGCATTGCCCGCGCGGCGGGGGCGCTCCCCGGTGCAACGGTGCTGGAAATCGGCCCCGGGCCAGGAGGCCTCACTCGGGCATTGCTCGCACTCGGCGCCGCTCGCGTGATCGCAGTGGAGCGCGATCAACGCGCAATTGCTGCTCTGCAAGAGATCGCCGCTCACTATCCGGGGCGTCTCGACTTGGTCCCGGCCGACGCGTTGACATACGACCCGCGCCCGCGCCTCGGTCATGGGCCGGTGCGCATCGTCGCCAACCTGCCCTACAACATCGCCACCGCCCTGCTCGTTTCCTGGGTGTGCGTCGAGCCGTGGCCACCTTGGTACGATGCCGCCGTTCTTATGTTCCAGCGCGAGGTCGCCGAACGCATCGTCGCGGCCCCCGGCTCGAAAAGCTACGGGCGGCTCTCCGTGCTGGTGCAATGGCGCTGCGAAGCACGCATTCTGTTTGACGTGAGCCCCTCCGCATTCGTGCCGCCGCCGAAAGTCACGTCATCCCTGGTGCATCTGTCGCCGCGCGCGGCGCCGCTCGATTGCGATCGCAAGCTCCTCGAAAATGTGACGCAAGCGGCATTCGGTCAACGGCGCAAAATGTTGCGTCAAAACCTGCGCTCGCTCGGCGCCGACCTGCCGGCGCTGCTAACTGCCGCAGGTATCAGCCCGACGGCGCGGGCCGAGGACATCCCCGTCGAAGGCTTTTTGTCGCTGGCGCGGACTCTCGCAGCGCAGCGCGGTCTGGGGCATGATGGGCGCGCCTAACGCCGTGGAGCTACAGCCGACATGCGTAAGATGCACCGTCAATCGCTCGCCGCCTACGGTCAACCGCTCTGCGAGACCGTCGTCGATTGCCCAAAGCCAAGCGGCAGCGAAGTGCTCGTCCGCATCGAGCGTTGCGGGGTGTGCCATTCCGACGTGCATCTGCAAGACGGCTATTTCTCGCTCGGCGGCGGCAAAAAGCTCGACGTCAGCGCCGGACGGGCGCTGCCGTTCACGCTTGGTCACGAGATTGCCGGCGTTGTAGAAAGCGCCGGGGACGAAGCACCCGAGGCGAAGATCGGCCGCCGCGTCGCGGTCTATCCCTGGATCGGTTGCGGCGTTTGCGCCGCATGCCGCGGCGGCGAGGAGAATTTGTGTTCAGACCATCGCCATCTCGGCATCGCAGTCGATGGCGGGTTCGCCACGCATGTCCTTGTTCCGCATCCGCGCTACCTGCTCGACTACGCGCCGCTGTCCCCAGCATTTGCCGGCTCGCTGATGTGCTCGGGTCTGACCGCCTATGCGGCTCTCAAGCGGCACACCGGCCGGCCCGAGCGCGGTTCGGTTTTGCTCCTCGGACTCGGCGGGGTCGGCATGATGGGCCTCGCCATCGCCCGCGCGCTCTTTCGCACGCCACCGATCGTCGCCGATATCGACGCCGAGAAACGAAAAGCCGCGATTGCGGCCGGCGCGGTGGAAGCCTACGACCCAGCGGACCCGCAGACGCGGAAGGCCGTCATGAAGGCGACCGGCGGATTACTCGCGATTTGCGATTTTGTCGGCTCCGACAAGTCTCTGCAGTTCGCGACCGGCCTGCTTGTGCGCGGCGGTAAGGTCGTGGTTACGGGCCTTCTCGGCGGCGATTTTTCGATGGCCGCCGCCATGTTCGGGATCAAGGCGATGACGATCGAGGGGACGCTAACCGGGACGCTCGCCGAGGCGCGTGAACTGCTCGACCTCGTGCGATCGAAAAATATCGCGCCGATCCCGACGCGCGACCGCCCGCTGGCGGAAGCACAGGCGGCGCTCGACGATTTACGCGCCGGCCGGGTCGTCGGCCGCACGGTGTTGACGGCTTAGTCTTTATAGACGGGGCTTTTTCAATCCGTGCTTGCTGCAGATCCGGCATGGCTAGCGGCGTCAGAAGCGACTGCTCGCCGCCCGCGCCGGCACGTTGACGCGTACCGGGACGAACGGACGTTGCACCTAGCTGGAAATCGCCATGCGGCCGCATGGCGCGTGCTTCCGGGCGCCCGCAAAGGGGGTCAGATGGCGGCCGGCGTCGCCTGTTCCTCAGCTACGATTTCAGCATCCCGGCGAACGAACCACGCCCTGAAGAGCATGACGAAAACTGCTCCGATCAGTCCGCCGCAGGCGATGATGATCATGATGCGATCGGCCGTCCAACCGGCGCCCAGCAATGCTCCCGCGATCAACGGACCGACGATTTGGCCGAACCGGCCCATAGCCATGCCCCAGCCGACGCCCGTGGATCGGATGGGCGTCGGATAAATCAACGCGGAGAGAGCGATCGCTCCGCCGGTGCCGACGCCCATGAAGAGCCCGATCAGTCCGATGAAAGTTGCAGCAAGCGCGACGGAAGATGCACCGTAGCCCAATCCCACAGTTGAGGCGGCCCCGAGCAGGAACGCCGGAAACAGAACTGGCCCGATCCCAAAGCGCTCGATCAGGCGCCCGGCGGTCGATTGGCCCATAAAACCACCCAGACCATTGAACGCCACGACGAAGGCGGTATTGGCCGGCGAAATGCCGTTGAGCCGCAACAGAGAGGGCGTCCACAGCACCGCCACCGTTAGTATCCCAAAGCCCGTGAAAAAGGGCACCCACAGCAGCAATGTGCCCAGCGCCCGGCCTTGCGTGAACAGATGCCGGATCGACGCCCCGTGCAGGCGTTTTTCTTCCACCACGAAATGCGCGCCGTCGCCGACCGCCGGAGAGCGGAAACGGGCGACGATGCGGCGAACGGCGTTGTTGTCGTTTCGGCGGACGAGAAGAAACTTAATCGATTCCGGAAGATAAAAGAACAGCGCAAGAGCAAGAAAAAGCGGGGCAACGCCGCCGATATAGAAGATCGCCCGCCATCCCATCTGGGTTATGATGTATGAATTCAACAGCCCGCCCATCATCGCGCCGAGCGGGAACGCGGACCACATCACTGTCACCAGCGTCGCGCGCAGCCGCGCGGGAGCGTATTCCGATGTCAGCGCGATGAAGCACGGCGTCGCCCCGCCGAGCCCGAGCCCGGCCAACAGCCGGAAGATCATCAGCACGGCAACGGAATTTACCAAAGCGGTCAGCACCGTAAAGACGCCGAAAAGCACGGCCGCAACAATCAGCAAGGTCTTGCGACCCAGGCGATCGGCAAGTGGACCGAAAGAAGCGGCGCCGAGAGTCGCACCCAAAAGCGCCGCGGAGAAAATCGGTCCAAAATCGGCGATCTTGATGCCGAGCTCTTCGGCGATGAATGGCGCCGCGACGCCGATCGATTGCGTGTCTATTCCATCCAGCGCGCTGACAAGGGCGCAACAAACGATAGTGCCGATCTGAAATCCACTGAGCGGTCCGTCGTCAATGAGACGCGTGACGTTGATCTCGTTCGTTGAAGGCGCGGTTTCGTTCATGACGCGGTCCGATGTTATAGTTTCGCTTGTAGACCGCGCACGAACGCGGATAGCCCGATCTGGCGCTCGCGCTTAAGGCGTTCTGCGGCAAGAATGGCGCGCACTTCGACAAAAGCTTCGGCTTTGTCGCGATTGACGATGACGTAGTCGTATTCCGGCCAATGGCTCATCTCGCCCGCAGCCTTCGCCATACGCGCGCCGATGATGGCGTGGCTGTCCTGCGCACGGCGTTGAAGCCTTCGTTCCAGCTCCTTCGCCGTCGGCGGTAGAATGAAGACGCTGACGAGATCGTCCCGCGCTTTTTCCCGCAACTGCTGCGTGCCCTGCCAATCGATATCGAAAAGGACATCGCGCCCCGTACGCAACGCGCTGTCCACCGCCCGGCGCGGCGTGCCGTAGCTATGGCCGAAGACTTCCGCCCATTCCAGAAGTTTGCCCGATTTCACCATGGCGTCGAAACGGCGAAGGTCAATGAAATGATAATCGCGCCCGTCGACCTCGCTGCGGCGCCGTGGACGCGTTGTTACCGACACCGAAAGCTCGACGCCGCGATCGGCCTTCAGCAACATCCGCGAAAGTGTGGTCTTGCCGGCGCCCGAGGGCGAGGACAAAACGAGCATCAAGCCGCGCCGCGCGACACTCGCTCGATTTCGACCGCCGCGCGTCATGCCTTATTCCACATTCTGTACCTGCTCACGGAACTGCTCGACCGCGGATTTGAGCTCGAGGCCGATGTTCGTGAGCTCGACGTCGTTCGCTTTGGCGCACAGCGTGTTTGCCTCTCGGTTGAGTTCCTGCGCCAGGAAATCAAGCCGGCGGCCGATCGAGCCGCCCTGATCGATGAGAAGCCGCGCCTGTGCAACGTGCGCCGCGAGCCGGTCAAGCTCTTCGCGCACGTCGGCTTTTGTAGCGATGAGGATCGCCTCCTGATGCAGCCTGTCCGGATCGAAACGGTCGGACTGCGCCAGAAGCGTGGCGACCTGCTCGGCGAGCCGCACGCGAATAGCCTCCGGCCGGCGGCCGGGCGTGACTTCGGCACGCTGCGCAAGCGCGGCGATCTCACCGAGCCGCATCGCCAGCACGCGGCCGAGCGCCGCACCTTCCCGATGGCGCATCTCCGTAAGCGAACCGAGCGCCTCGGCAAAGCCGGCCGTCGCCGCCGCCTCGGCATTGCGCCGTTCATCCTCGCGCTCTTCGGCGTCGCTTACTTCCATCACGCCTTTGAGCGCGAGCAAGCCGTCGAGTGACGGCGGCGACGTCTCGACGCGCTGGGCGAGCTCGCGCGCCGTCGTCAGGATTGCCTCAAGCACGCTGGCGTTGATGCGCACGACGGGCGCAACGCCGCTGCGGTCAACCGCTAGGCCGGCCTGAATGGAGCCGCGCGAAAGCCGCTCGGCGGCCTGAGCGCGGACCGCCGCCTCGATCGCATCCCAGCCGGGAGGCAGGCGAAGCCGCAGGTCGAGGCCCTTGCCGTTGACCGATTTAACCTCCCAGGCCCAGGCATACGAGCCGCTGAGGCCCTGGCTGCGAGCAAACCCCGTCATGCTCGACAGCGCCATGAACCGCGATCCCCGTTGAGAAAATTGCAAAAAAGCCGCGCCGAACTTAGCGGCGGCTTCCCGCAGTCACAAGTGCGGCGCTACGTTAGTGCGTCGTCTGCGGATTTTGGTTGTGACGGCTGGGTGCGCGGCGCTGGGGCGCCGAAGCGGCGGGAGCGACTGCGGCCTGCGGCGGCGTTGGAGACAATTGTGTATCGGAGGGAGCCTGATCCTTTTGGTCGGTTTCCACCGCTCGCAGCCGAGCGACGTTCTTCTGATGTTGCTCGTACGTTTCCGCAAAGGCATGACCGCCGCTACCGTCGGCGACGAAGTAAAGCTCGCGAGTACGCGCCGGGTTGGCCGCAGCTTCGAGCGATGCGCGGCCGGGATTGGCGATCGGCCCAGGCGGCAACCCGTCTATCTGGTAGGTGTTGTAAGGCGTCGCCTGCTCGATCTCACTTCTCATGATCGGCCGGCCGAGCGTACCCTTGCCGCCGACGAGCCCGTATATGATGGTCGGGTCCGATTGCAGCCTCATCTTCTGCTTCAGCCAATTCACGAATACAGCGGCGACGCGCGTACGCTCTTCCGGCTTGCCGGTTTCCTTCTCCACAAGAGAGGCGAGGGTGATGAGCTGATCCGGCGTCTTGATCGGCAGATCGGGAGAGTGTCGGTCCCAGATCTCCTTGAGTTCACGTTGCTGCGCCTGTCGCATGCGTTGAATCATCTGCTCGCGCGTGATGCCGCGGGTGAAACTGTAGGTGTCGGGTAACAGCGTGCCCTCGCGCGGGATTTCCTTGATGTTTCCGGTCAAGATATCGTCGTCCAGGAGGCGGGCGACAATTTGCTCGGAGGTCAAGCCTTCGGGAACGGTGAGCTGATGCGGCACCACGCGGCCTTCGACGATGGTGGCGACCACATCGCGCAAGCTAGCGTGCGCTTTGAATTGATATTCGCCGGCCTTGAGATCCTCGCGCGCCTTGAGCACGAGCACTCCGCCGACGAACACCCACGGCTGATCGATCACCCCCTCACGGACGAGGACGTCGGCAATGTCACGGATGCCCGAGCCGCGCGGGATATTGACGACGCGATCTTCAGCTAACGGTCCCGGAGCATCGAACCGCTGTTTGCCGGCAACGAGCGTAACGGCTGCCGCTATGGCGACGAGCACAAAGAGGCTGAGGATGGCATTGCCGATGACGATGAACGGATGCCGCGCTCTCTTGGAGCGGCTTGTCGGCATTTCGACCGTATCCGGCTCGAGCGCCGTACGCGGGCTTCGTGGGGCAATGTGCTTGGAACTTCTTGATCCCGCCGAATCGGAAGCCGGGCCTCTCACCGGGCGATCGGAGAGCGGTGGATAAGGCTCGCCCGAACCGGACACGGCCTTTCCGGGATTTTTTGGTGCCGAGGGACGCAAACGCGAGCGCTCGCCGGCGGCGAGGCGCGGGGCAATCGGCGTGGCCGCAGCGACACGCAGGTTTGAACCGGCGGGTGGCGCGCTGCCGTTTCCCGGTCGCGGCGCCGTTGGCGCCGTTGGCCCAGCAGGCTTGTCCGCGCTCGCAACAGCGGGACGCGGATTTTGCGATACGGAAGCGGCCGGTCCAGGCTTCGTTGCACTTGGTGCGACGGCGGGCTGCGGCGGCTCTTGCCGGCTCACGGGTTTGACCGACACCGCGGATCGGTCTGCGGCCGGTGCTGCGACGGAAGGCAACGCTGGCGCAGGTTTTTCGGTGCCGGGCGCTTGCGCCATACGCGGCGTCGGCGCTGCCGCGCGGTCACTGTTTTTGGGCGGTTGATCGGAGTTCGTCACCGCCGCATATCCACTTCTCTACCAAGCATGGATCAACAAAAGCGATAAGCCCCGGCCGGCGAACGATGCCCGCCTATGTCTTCCGAAGCCAACGAGCACAACATCGACTTACAGTGCATTGCAGTCGAGTGCGGAGCAAATATGGCGAAAGGGTGAACTGAGCCACCGCGGCTAGTCCGGCAACCGGCGAAACACGAGCGAGGCGTTGGTGCCGCCGAAACCGAAAGAATTTGAGAGTACCACATTGACGGCGCGTTTGCGCGGCTTGTGCGGCACGAGATCGAGCGCCGTGGCGACCGAAGGATTTTCGAGATTGATCGTCGGCGGCACGACCTGATCGCGCATGGCGAGCAGACAGAAGATCGCCTCGACCGTGCCGGCCGCGCCGAGCAAATGACCGATCGATGACTTCGTCGACGACATGCTGATTTTGCCCGCCGCATTGCCGACCAACGTCTCGACGGCTTTGAGCTCGATTTCATCCCCGAGCGGCGTCGAAGTGCCGTGAGCGTTGATGTAATCCAGGTCCCCGGGGGAAATATCGGCGCGGCGGATCGCGGCCCTCATGCAGCGTAACGCCCCGTCCCCGTCTTCGGCCGGTGCGGTGATATGGAACGCGTCGCCGGAGAGGCCGTAACCGATAAGCTCGCCGTAGATGCGCGCGCCGCGACGCTTTGCATGTTCATATTCTTCCAGCACCACCGCGCCCGCACCCTCGCCCATGACAAATCCGTCGCGGTCGCGGTCGTAGGGTCGCGAGCCGCGTTCGGGGGTGTTGTTGAATCCGGTCGACAGCGCGCGACACGCGGCAAATCCGGCAAGCGACAGACGATTGACCGGCGATTCCGTGCCTCCGGCGACCATCACGTCGGCGTCGCCGAGAGCGACGAGCCTGCCGGCGTCGCCGATGGCGTGCGCGCCCGTGGAGCAAGCGGTGACGACGGCCGTATTCGGCCCCTTGAGCGAGTGCTCGATCGAGACGTAGCCCGACGCAAGATTGATGATCCGGCCGGGAATGAAGAACGGCGACACGCGGCGGGGACCGCGGTCCCGCAATAACAAGGCAGTCTCCGCGATGCCCTCGATGCCGCCGATGCCGGAGCCGATGAGGACGCCGCTCGTAACCTGGTCTTCGTATTCGCTAGGATGCCAGTCGGCATCGTCGAGCGCCTGTTTCGCCGCGGCCATGCCGAAGAGAATGAACTCGTCGACCTTGCGCTGCTCCTTCGGCTCCATCCACTGATCGGCATTGAAAGTACCGTCGGAACCGTCGCCGCGCGGAATCTGGCCGGCGATCTTGCAGGGAAGATCCGAGACCTCGAATTTCTCAATGCGCCCGATCCCGCTCTCGCCGGCAAGGAGTCGCTGCCACGTGAGCTCGACCCCGCAAGCGAGCGGCGTCACCATGCCAAGACCAGTGACGACGACACGTCTCATCAATCAGCGCTCCGGACGTACTCTCGGGTGGAGCTTTGGCCCATGCCGTCTCGGCGAAATCTACCACGGCTGCGCGCGTCGACCATCGAGGCGTGCGGGCATCAGGCGTGGGGTGCGCGACCCATGCTGCACCGCGGCGCTTGTGCCGGGTATCAACCCTTCGCGTTCTTTTCGAGGAATTTGATCGCGTCGCCTACGGTGAGAATGGTTTCGGCGGCGTCGTCGGGAATTTCGCAACCAAACTCTTCCTCGAAGGCCATGACGAGCTCGACCGTGTCGAGACTGTCGGCGCCGAGATCGTCGATGAAACTGGCGTTTTCCGTGACCTTGTCGGGTTCGACGCCGAGATGCTCAACGACGATTTTTTTCACCCGCTCGCCAATATCACTCATCGTTTCCAACCTCTTTTTTCAACGCGACCCGATCAATAATCTCTCGGCCCCGCCCAAAATCTTCATCCGACTTGGGCGACGGCCGCAGGTCGACACCGATCAGAGGCGGACGGTCACTCCCCGCTCTCCGGCTCAACGGGCGCCCCCCAAGCCAACTCACGGTCCGGTTACCACACTTCGATTGCGTTGGCCAGCGCGGCCGCGGAACATCATTGCGCGATCTATCGCTTTCAAATCATAGCCATTCCACCGTTCACATGTAACGTTTGTCCCGTCACATAACCGGCCTCGTTCGCCGCGAGAAAGGCGACTGCGGCGGCGACATCCTCGATCGTTCCGGCGCGGTTTGCCGGGATCTTCGCGAGAATACTTTCGCGTTGCTTGTCGTTGAGCTTGTCGGTCATCGGCGTGACGATGAATCCCGGAGCGACGCAATTGGCGGTCACGCCGCGCTTGGCATATTCCTGAGCGATCGATTTGATCATCCCGGTAATGCCGGCTTTGGCGGCGACATAGTTGGCCTGACCGGGATTTCCGGTCGCGCCCACCACTGAAGTAATGGCGATGATGCGACCGAAACGCCGGCGCATCATGCCGCGCACGGCGGCGCGCGAGAGGCGGAACGTCGCCGAGAGGTTGATCGCGATCACCTGATCCCAGTCCTCGTCGCGCAGCTGCACAAAAAGATTGTCCCTCGTCACGCCGGCGTTGGCGACAAGCACGTCGAGTTGACCCATCGCCTCCTCAGCGTGCCCAACCAGGGCGTCCGTCTCCGCGCCGTCGGCGAGATTGCACGACAGCACGTGGACACGATCGCCGAGATCGGCGGCAAGCCGGTCGAGGATTTCGCGACGTGTGCCGGATATCGCGACGATCGCGCCCTGCGCGTGCAGGATTTGGGCGATGCCGCCGCCGATCGCGCCGGTCGCTCCTGTGATCAAGGCGGTCTTACCGTTGAGTTCAAACATGGCAATCCTCACGAACGCACGACATTCAACCGCGCGCGGCTTTGAACTTGGCGATGTCTTCGGGCGTGCCGATGGAAGACACATTGACCGTCGCGGCGATGCGTTTGATCAAACCCGCGAGCACCTTTCCGGCGCCGACCTCGTAGACGGTCGCGACCCCGGCACCCGCCATAAACTGGATCGACTCGCGCCAGCGAACGGTGCCAGTCACTTGTTGGACGAGCGAGCGCACGATTGCGGCGGGATCCTCGATCGGCTGTGCGAGCACATTGGCGACAAGCGGCACGCTTGGCGGCTTAACGCGCGCGGTGGCGAGCGCTTGCGCCATCGCGTCGGCCGCGGGCTGCATGAGTGCGCAATGGAATGGAGCGGACACCGGCAGCAACATCGCGCGCTTGACGCCACGCGCCTTGGCGATTTCGACGGCTAGCGCCACCGCGGATTTGTCGCCGGATAGAACGACCTGCCCGCCGCCATTGTCGTTCGCGGCGGCGCAGATGCCGGCCGCGGCAGCTTCCGCGGCGATCGACTTGGCATCCTCAAGCTCAACGCCAATGAGCGCCGCCATGGCGCCCGCCCCTAGCGGCACCGCCTTTTGCATGGCGCGGCCGCGGATGCGCAGGAGACGCGCCGCGTCGGCAATCGTCAGCGATTGAGCTGCCGCGAGAGCGGAATATTCGCCGAGCGAATGCCCGGCGACGAAGGCCGCATGGCGCGCGATATCGACCCCGGCTTCCGCCTCAAGCACGCGCAACGCCGCGAGCGAGACCGCCATGAGCGCGGGCTGCGCATTCTCGGTGAGGGTCAGTGTCTCACCAGGCCCGTTCCACATCGTCTGGCTGAGCTTCTCCCCGAGCGAGGCATCGACTTCCTCGAAAACGCGGCGTGCCGGCTCGAATAGTTCGGCCAGGCCCTTGCCCATGCCGACCGCCTGACTGCCCTGGCCGGGAAAAACGAAAGCGGTCGTCATGCCTTGCCTCTGAAAGAGGGGCGAAAGATACCGCGATCACGGCCGTGTCAAGGAAAGAACGCGGCCCGGTAACAAAGTGACAATCCGGCGTCGGCAATCGTGGTTGACCGACCAGGCATGGGTAATGTCGGGCGCGAGTTTGCACTGATGAGCCCATTTTCGCAGGTCACCGAGGCCGAACTTGTCCGCGGGCGCAACGATCCCGATTTTCGGCAGAGGCTTTTGCAACAAAGCCTCGATACCCTCCTGAGCAAGCGCCTTGGCGGTGCGGCTTGCGGAGCTATCTAAACCGCCGTCGATCCGAAGTGCGGCCCCTGATCCGTCGGCGTTTCCACACAGCCTGGAGTTGGCGTTTCCACGTGGCCCAAGACTTTAGTTGCAGCGCGGCCCAAGACTTGCGTTTCCACGCGGCCCAAGTATAAGGCCTGTCTTTCCGCTCGACCCCGGCCGGGGGCTGAACGGACGGCCTCGCTACGAACGGTATTGTGGCGTGGTAGGACCAGCTGGTCCGGCGTCCGGTGTTCCCGCCTTCAGAGCATTCGAGCCTTTCCCGAAGGGTTCGAGGGGCTTCGCGCTGAGGCGAGCGAGGGCAAAGAAGGAAAGGGCATCAATGCCGCTCTACGAGCACGTCTATCTTGCGCGCCAGGACGCCACCACACAGCAGGTGGAAGAATTGACTGCGCTTTTGAAAGGCGTCGTCGAAGGACTGGGCGGAACGGTCGCCAAGACCGAATATTGGGGCGTAAAATCGCTCTCCTACCGACTGCGCAAGAACCGCAAGGCGCATTTCACGCTGATGAATCTTAATGCCCCCCCTGCTGCGATCAGCGAGATCGAGCGGCTGGAGCGCCTCAACGAAGATGTATTGCGTTATCTGACGATTCGGGTCGACGAACACGAAGAAGGTCCCTCGGCGATGATGCGGCGCGCCGAGCGCGACCGCGACCGCGACGACCGGCGGGGCGATCGCGGCGACAGATTTGACCGCGGCGACCGGGGAGATCGTCCCCGCGACCGGCGGCCGCGCGATTTACCCGACGACGCCGACGCGCCGTTGGCGGCAACGGAGGAATAATCATGGCGATGTCCCCGCAAGCCGGCGGAGCGCGCCGGCCGTTCTTCCGCCGCCGCAAGAGCTGCCCGTTCTCCGGCTCCAATGCGCCGAAGATCGACTACAAGGATACGAGACTGCTGCAACGGTTCGTGTCCGAGCGCGGCAAGATCGTTCCGAGCCGCATCACCGCGGTTTCAGCAAAGAAGCAGCGCGAACTCGCTCAAGCGATCAAGCGCGCGCGCTTTCTTGGGCTGCTGCCTTACGTGATCCGCTGAGCAGGAGAGATCGAGATGGAAGTGATCCTACTCGAACGGGTGCCCAGACTGGGTCAGATGGGCGAGGTGGTGCGCGTCAAGGACGGCTTCGCCCGCAACTTCCTGCTGCCGCGCGGCAAGGCGCTGCGGGCGACCGTGGAGAACCGCACGCGCTTTGAAACCATGAAAAGCGAGCTTGAAGCGCGCTCCCTGGCACTGAAATCCGACGCCGATCAGGTTGCCGAGAAGCTCAACGGCAAGAGCTTTACTATCGTTCGCCAGGCGGCGGAATCAGGTCAGCTTTTCGGATCGGTTTCACCGCGCGACCTCATCGGCCTTCTGGCGACGTCTGGATTCAACGTGAACCGCGGGCAGATCGCGCTCAACACGCCGATCAAGACGATCGGCCGGCACGACGTTCCGATTTCACTGCATCCGGAAATCGAGACGACGATCACCATTATCGTCGCCCGCAATGCCGAGGAAGCCGCGCGCATCGAGCGCGGCGAGGACGTTACGCGATTGCGCGAAGAGCGGACTCCCGAGGAGGAAGCGGTGGCTGCCGCGGAAGCCTTCTTCGAACCCGAGGCTGCGGAAGCGGTGCGGGCCCGCGAGGGCGCCGGCGCCGAAGAAACTCCGGCGCCGGCGGAAAAGAGCTAACCGGATCGCACTATCCGGATCGGACTAGTCAGTCAGGAACGTTGTCGCGAGGCACCGGCTCGCCGGGCTCGCCCGGTGTGGGTGGCTCATCCGGCGCGGTCGCTGCAGGCGTCGGCGGCGCTTCCGGGTTCGACCTTTCGGTGCGGGCCGCGGGCGGCTCGGCAACAACCGGGGCATGGGCGAGCGCCGCAGGTTCTTGCGCCGGCTCCGAAGTGGCCGGCTCCGAAGTCGCAGGCTCTTTGCGACGGTTGCGCGTCGCCGTTGCTGGCCTGTTATCGCGCGCGCCGGGCTCGGGCCGCACGATCGGGTTCACGAGGCTCGGTATCGAACTCGGGCTCGCTACCTCTTTCGGCTTTAGCTCTGCCTCCGCCGGCCGTCTGGCGTTGGCAGTCGGGCCCTCCTCCGCTTTGGGCGGCTTCTGGGCGTGATGTTTGTCCTGCTTGGGCTCCTCGGCCGACGCCCCGGCGCGTTCCGCCGGCGACTTCCTGCCCGGCACCGGCTGCGCAATACTGTCGCGCCCGCCGGTCACGTATGCCGCCAGCGACGCGGCCTGATCCCGATTTGTCGTATAATGCTCGCGTAGAAATTCCGCCACGGTGGCGGTACTTTTGCCTTTGGCGAGCCCGCGGGGCGCCTTATGGCATTCGACACAAGCAGCCGCAAAAATCTGCGACGCCGACTTGCCCTGGTCGAGGTTGGTCTGGGCGTGCCCTATTGCGGGCGCCAACGTCGCTAGAACCCCTATTGTGAGCGCAAAACCCCGGATCACCCTTAACTCCTCAAACCTTTACGGCTTGGAGGTCCTTCCCTACCCCAAAACCTGCAAAATGCTGCAACGTTTTGGCAGGCACACGACAGGGGGTGGAAGGACACCGTCGCCCGCATTGCTGGTCAACGAGGATTTTGTTTTAATAACGGCAGGCGGGCTGGCTCTGGGGCTAAGCGTGACGCGCTGACCGTCGAATTTGGCGTGGCGAGCTAAGCCGGGCGTGGAGACGATTGTGGATCAGTTGCTATCGATATTTTTGCGCCGGTTCATTCGCCACGGATCTCTGACGATCACGACGGCGGCCGGGAACAGATTCAACTTTGGCGACGGCAGCGGGCCGCCGGTCGCCGTGCGCTTTACCACCAAAAAAGCCCAGCGCGCGGTTTTGTTCAACCCCGAACTCCGCATGGGCGAAGCTTACATGGACGGCACGTTTGTCGTCGAGGAAGGCTCGATCGCCGACGTGCTGGCGATCCTTTTGCGGCAGGAATACATAGCCCCACCGAAATGGGCGCTTCCGTGGCGGTTCGCACGTTATTTGGTCCGCCGCCTGCAGCAGTTCAATCCGCGGTCCCGATCGCGGCGCAACGTCGCTCACCACTATGACCTCGACGGCAGGCTCTACAGGCTCTTCCTCGATGCCGACCAGCAATATAGCTGCGCCTATTTCGAGGCTCCCGACCAATCGCTGGACGATGCCCAGCTCGCCAAGAAGCGCCATCTGGCCGCCAAGCTTTGTGTCGAACCGGGCGCGGCGGTGCTCGACATCGGCTGCGGCTGGGGTGGTCTTGCGCTATACCTCGCCGAGATCGCCGGCGCGCGCGTAACCGGCATCACGCTCTCGCAGGAGCAGTACGCGCGGGCGCAACAAAGAGCGATCGAGCGCGGCCGAACGCAGGACGCCGATTTCCGCCTCGAAGACTATCGTGACGTCGCCGGGCATTTCGACCGCATCGTCTCCGTCGGCATGTTCGAGCATGTCGGCGTGGGCTTTTACGACACCTTCTTTCGCAAATGCGCGGAACTTCTCCACAACGATGGCGTCTGCCTCTTGCATACGATCGGTCGCAGCAGCTCGCCGAGCGTCACCAATCCCTGGATCGCCAAATACATCTTTCCGGGCGGCTACATTCCGGCGCTTTCGGAGGTATTGCCGGCCGTCCAGCGCGCGCGCCTTGTCGTCACCGACGTCGAAATCCTGCAACTCCACTACGCCGAGACGCTCAAGGCCTGGCGCGAGCGCTTTCTCGCGCACCGCGAAGGTGTCGAGCGGCTGTACGACGCTCGGTTCGTCCGTATGTGGGAATTTTATCTAGCGTCTTCGGAAATGGCGTTCCGCGAGAGCGACATGGTCGTCTTCCAGATCCAGATGGCGAAGCGGAAGGGCGTGGTACCGGAGACCCGCGACTATATCGCGCGCGAGGAAGCCCGCTTGCATGCCAATGAAGCGGGCTTTTCCGAGCCGCTGCGGCTCGCCGGAGAATAGCGCGCGTGCGGCCGCGCAAGGATTTAGTCAAGAGCCGTCGGCACCCGCCGATGATGTCGCAGCGCACACAGTGTGTAGCGGGGAAAGCCGCAAATGAGTGTTTCCCATGGGGCCTGACTCGATTATCGACGAGGTCCTCGTGGTTTTAAGTGCAGCAGTCGCGATTGCAGCCGCTGTCGTTGAGTGATCCGCGATGTTGAGTGTCCGCAAATCGGCCACATCCAAATCCCTTGATCGGGACCATGGCAGCATTCGATTCGACCGCACGCAAGCAGCTTCCCGCGGGACCGGCGTTCCGTGCGCCGCCGCACAATATCGAGGCCGAGCAGGCGCTGTTGGGCGCCATCCTGGTCAATAACGAAGCGTTCTATCGCGTTTCCGATTTCCTCGAGCCGAAGCATTTCCTCGAGACCATCCACCAGCGCATCTTCGAGCTTGCCGGCGGACTGATCCGCACCGGAAAGCTGGCGACGCCGGTGACGCTCAAGACGTTCCTACCGGCGGACTTCGACATTGCCGGGTTGAATATCAATCAATATCTGGCGCGGCTTGCCGCCGAGGCGACGACGATCATCAATGCCGAGGATTACGGCCGTACCGTTTACGATCTGTCGATTCGCCGCGATCTGATCACCATCGGCGAGGACATGGTCAACCTCGCCTACGACGCACCCGTCGATGCGACGCCGCAGAGCCATATCGAAGACGCCGAGCGCAAGCTCTTCGAGCTTGCCGAAACCGGACGTTACGAGACGGGCTTCCAGCGTTTTGCTCAAGCTCTCACCACCGCCGTCGACATGGCGGCGCACGCCTATCAGCGCGACGGTAGTCTGTCGGGACTAGCTACGGGGTTGGCCGATCTCGATTCCAGGATGGGAGGACTGCAACCCTCCGACCTGATCATCCTCGCCGGGCGTCCCGGCATGGGCAAAACGGCGCTAGCCACCAACATCGCCTACAACGTTGCCAAAGCGTGGTCGGGCGAAGTCCGAGCCGATGGCCACACGGCAACGGTCAACGGCGGTATCATCGGCTTCTTCTCGCTGGAAATGTCGGCCGAACAGCTTGCCACGCGCATTATTTCCGAGCAGACCGGCATCCCATCGAACAAAATTCGTCGCGGCGCGATCGACGAAGCCGATTTCGAGAAGATAAAGGACGTCTCGATCGAGCTGCAAAGCTTGCCATTCTACGTCGATGAGACCGGCGGCCTTTCGATCGGGCAATTGGCCGCGCGCGCGCGCCGCCTCAAGCGCCAGCGCGGCCTCGATCTTTTGGTGATCGACTATATCCAGCTCCTGCAGGGCTCGACCCGCCGCTCGAGCGAAAACCGCGTGCAGGAAATCACAGAGATCACCACGCGGCTCAAGGCGCTTGCCAAGGAGCTGAACGTGCCGATCCTGGCGCTGTCACAGCTGTCGCGCCAGGTCGAGTCCCGCGACGACAAACGGCCGCAACTTTCCGATTTGCGCGAGTTGGGCTCCATCGAGCAGGATGCCGACGTGGTGCTGTTTGTGTTCCGCGAGGAATATTACCACCAGATGCGGAAGCCCATGGAATCGAACCGCGAAAAATTTGACGAATGGCTGGCCGAGGGCAACCGCGTCGAGGGCAAGGCGGAAGTGATCATCGGTAAACAGCGTCACGGCCCGACGGGAACCGTAGAGCTGCAATTCGACGCGGCCGTCACCCGCTTTGCCAACCTCGATGCCGCTCACCGACAGGGCTTCTAGGCCGCCCTACTCTGATCCCGCTTTACCGCCGCCGCGACCGCCGTCATAACGCCAGGATGGTATTCGCAGAACCGCGGCCTGAGTTGGCCGAAACGCTCGCGGACCCCGAAACCGGCGGCACGCTCACCGTCGATCTCGATGCGATCGAGGCGAACTGGCGGGCGCTCGCGCACAAGCTCCTGACCGTAGAATGCGCCGCAGTGGTCAAGGCCAATGCTTATGGACTTGGCCTCGAGGCGGTCGCCGCCAAGCTCGCCAAGGCCGGCTGCAAGACTTTCTTCGTAGCCGATATTGCCGAAGTGCGGCGCGTGCGTGCGCGCGCGCGCGAAGCCGCAATTTACGTGCTCAATGGATTCTCGCCCGATGCGGCAACGGCATTTGCCGAACTCAGCGCGCAGCCGGTGATCAACAGCGCCGCCGAGCTCGCCGAATGGGACGCCTTCGTCGCCGGACAAAACTGGCTCGGCGGCGCCGCGATCCATGTCGATACCGGCATGAACCGGCTCGGCATTTCGGTGGAGGAAGCCGCGGCGCTGGCGCCCCGCGTGCAGCGCGAGAATTACGGCATCACGCTGTTGATGAGCCACCTCGCCTGCGCCGAGATCGCCGACCATCCGCTCAACGCCAATCAAGTCCGGCTCTTCCGCGAGCTGCGCATACTCTATCATGGCGTTCCCGCCTCGCTCGTCAATTCCTCGGGCATCTTCCTGGGTGAGCAGGCCCATTTCGATCTGGCGAGACCCGGCGCCGCGCTGTACGGCGTCAATCCCACACCCGGCGCCGCCAACCCGATGGCCGGCGTCGTTGAACTGACGGGACGCATCCTACAGGTTCGGAAAGTCCAGCAAGGCGAAACCGTCGGCTATGGGGCGGCGTGGACGGCACGGCGCGCCTCGCGCGTCGCCGTGGTTGCACTGGGATACGCCGATGGACTCCTGCGTTCCGGGAGCGGTATCGACCGCAAATGCGGCGGTACGGCAATCGTCGCCGCAAAGCGCTGCCCGCTGGTCGGCCAGATTTCGATGGACCTGGTTTGCGTTGACGTAACCGACATTGGCGACCGAGCCGTTCGTCGCGGCGACAGCGCAACTTTCATTGGCGAAGGCATTTCGGTCGACGAGGTCGCTGCATCCGCCGGCACCATCGGCTACGAAATCCTTGTCCGGCTCGGCGCGCGTTGCCATCTCGTTTATCGGGGCGGTTGAGAGCGGTTCGATGGTCACGCGTGCAGAAAACTTCGTCTGCCAAAGCTGCGGCGGTGCCTCGGCGCGCTGGGCGGGCCGCTGCGAAGCCTGCGGTGCCTGGAACACACTCGTCGCAGAAGGCGCCGCGGGATCGGCGCGCTCTTCGCGTAAGGGCCGCCTGTTCGTCATCGAACCGCTCAAAGGTCAGACACGGGAATCGCCGCGGCTCGCCTCCGGCGTCGCCGAATTCGATCGCGTGACCGGTAGCGGGCTGGTGCGCGGTTCGGTGCTGCTCCTTGGCGGCGACCCGGGTATTGGCAAGTCTACATTGTTGATCGAGGTCGCCGCAGCCTACGCGCGCCGCGGGTCGCGCGCGGTCTACATCTCGGGCGAAGAGGCCGTCGCCCAGGTGCGGCTGCGCGCCGAGCGCCTCGGCCTGACCGATGCGGCCGTCGAACTCGCCGCCGAGACATCGGTCGAGGATATCGTGGCGACGCTTTCGCATGGAAAGGCGCCGCAGCTGGTCGTGATTGACTCGATCCAGACCATGTGGACGCAGACCGTCGACTCCGCGCCCGGGACGGTCACTCAAGTACGCGGATCGGCGGGCGAGCTCATTCGTTTTGCCAAACGCACCGGCGCCGCCGTCATCCTGGTCGGCCACGTCACCAAGGACGGCCAGATCGCCGGTCCGCGCGTCGTCGAGCACATGGTCGACGCCGTGCTATCGTTCGAAGGCGAAGGTTCGCAGCAATTCCGCATTCTGCGCGCGATCAAAAACCGCTTTGGTCCAACTGACGAGATCGGCGTGTTCGAAATGACCGGCGCCGGACTGCGCGAGGTCGCCAATCCGTCCGAACTGTTCCTCTCGGAACGCGAGCTCGGCAGCCCTGGTACCGCCGTGTTCGCCGGCGTCGAAGGCACCCGGCCGCTTCTCGTGGAAATCCAGGCGCTGGTCGCACCGACCTCGCTCGGTACGCCGCGCCGCGCCGTCGTCGGCTGGGATCCGAGCAGGCTGTCCATGGTGTTGGCGGTACTGGAGGCGCATTGCGGCGTTCGCCTCTCAGGCCACGACGTCTACCTCAATGTCGCCGGCGGGCTGCGCATCCAGGAGCCGGCGGCGGACGTTGCCGCCGCGGCCGCCTTGGTTTCGTCGCTCGCGCACGCGCCGCTCCCCGCCGATGCGGTCTATTTCGGCGAAGCCTCGCTGTCCGGTGCGGTGCGGCCGGTAGCACAGACCGCCGCGCGTCTGAAGGAGGCGCAAAAGCTCGGCTTTGGCCGAGCGATTGCGCCGGAGGCCGCGCGTAACGAGGCCCCCGACGGCTTTGCCCTCTCCACCATCGGCACGCTTGCGGAACTCGTCGCCGATATCGCGAGCAACGGCACGCCGGCACTCAAGCGCGTCGGCGGTCAGGACGTTTAGGTTTTAGGCGCGCGATCCCACCGGGATCATGACCGATATCAGGTGCCGTGTGTGCATGAGAAGGCGGGGTGACGGAAGCGCCAAGCCCGGCTATACACGCGGCGGGCCTTAACTCCGAGCCACCGGCGCACGCCGTCGAACGCGAGGGGGACAGTGAGCGGACCAGCAGACTATGCCGATTACGCTGCTCGATATTGTACTCATTGCCGTGATGCTGATTTCGGGGCTGCTCGCCATGGTGCGCGGCTTCATGCGCGAGATACTCTCGATCATCGCCTGGATTCTCGCCGCCGGCGCGACGCTCTACGCATATTCTAAGCTGCTGCCCCTCGCCAAACAATATTTCAACAACGACATCGTCGCCGCGGTGGCCGTGATCGGCGGCGTCTTCCTGCTGACGCTTCTCATCGTCTCGATTGTTACGGTTCGGATCTCGGACATGGTGCTCGACAGCCGCGTGGGAGCGCTCGATCGTACTGTTGGCTTTCTGTTCGGGCTCGCGCGCGGCCTTGTTATCGTTGTCGTCGCCTTCATGTTCTTCAGCTGGCTCGTTCCCGATCGCAGCCAGCCGGAATGGGTCAGAAGCGCCAAATCGCGGGTCGTTCTGACCGGGACCGGACAATGGTTAATGTCGATGTTGCCGGAGGACCCGGAAGGCACCATTTTAAAGAAGCTGAAAAAGCCGCGTCCGGAGGACACCGAGACGCCGGAGACTGCACCCGGTCAACGCAGCGAGTTGGGCAAATCAGGCGCCGGTCCGGCGAACGCGAGGCATTGGTCAAGGTGCGGGGAATCGTGCATTGAGATGACCGCGAATTGATGATCATGACAGAAACGGCGCTCCTCGACCTCGATGCCGATCGGCCGCGCGAAGAGTGCGGCGTTTTCGGTATTTTCGGTCACCCCGACGCAGCCGCTATCACGGCGTTGGGCCTGCACGCCCTGCAACACCGCGGTCAGGAAGCAGCCGGCATCGTCTCCTTCGACGGGACCCGCTTCCACTCCGAGCGCCGCCTAGGGCTGGTCGGCGATGCCTTTTCCCGACGCGAAGTGATCGATCGCCTGCCGGGCAATGCTGCGGTCGGCCACGTGCGCTATTCCACCACCGGCGAGACCATTCTGCGCAACGTGCAGCCGCTATTCGCCGAGCTCAATGCCGGCGGCTTTGCCATCGGACATAACGGCAATCTCACCAACGGACTGACGCTCCGCCGCCAGCTTGTGCGCGAAGGCGCAATGATGCAGTCGACGACGGACACGGAGGTCATCCTCCATCTCGTCGCGCGCTCGACCCGCAATCGCTTCGTCGATCGGTTCATCGAGGGGCTGCGCCTGCTCGAGGGCTCCTATGCCTTCGTCGGTCTCACCAACAAAAAGCTCGTCGGCGCGCGCGACCCGCTGGGCATCCGACCGCTGGTGCTGGGAAAGCTCGACGGCTGTCCCATCCTTGCCTCGGAGACCTGCGCCCTCGATATCATCGGCGCACAATACGTCCGGGACGTGGAAAACGGCGAGGTTCTCGTGTTCGATGAGGACGGCGCCCATTCGCACAAGCCCTTTCCGCCGACGGCGCCGCGACCCTGCATCTTCGAGTACATCTACTTCTCGCGGCCGGACTCGATCATCGGCGGCCACAGCGTCTACGATGTGCGCAAAACCTGCGGCGCGGAGCTTGCCCGCGAAGCGCCGGCTCCCGCCGACGTGGTGGTGCCGGTTCCCGATTCCGGCGTGCCGGCGGCGATCGGTTACGCGCAAGCGTCCGGCATCCCCTACGAGCTCGGCATCATTCGCAACCATTATGTCGGCCGCACCTTCATTGAGCCGACGCAACAGATCCGCCAGCTCGGCGTGCGTCTCAAGCACAGCGCCAACCGTGCCGTGGTCAACGGCAAGCGCATCGTCCTGATCGACGACTCCATCGTGCGCGGCACGACGTCGGTAAAGATCGTGCAGATGATGCGCGACGCCGGCGCCGGCGAAGTGCATTTTCGCATCGCCTCTCCGCCGATCACGCATCCGGATTATTACGGCATCGACACGCCGGAGCAGGACAAGCTTCTGGCGGCGACACACGACCTCGAAGGAATGCGGAAATTCATCGGCGCGGATTCGCTGGCCTTCCTTTCGGTGGATGGCATCTACCGCGCCATGGGCGAAAAAGGCCGCGACCTGGTGCGTCCGCAATTCACCGACCATTGTTTCACGGGCGAATACCCGACCCCGCTCACCGACCGCACGGCGCGGGACGCTCTGCCACACCAGCTTTCGCTCCTCGCCGAGGCGAGCTGAGGAATGCCGCTTCCGCTCGCCGATCAAGTCGCGCTCGTCACCGGCGCTTCTCGCGGCATCGGCTACGCAGCGGCGCTGGCGCTGGCGCGCGCCGGCGCGCACGTCATCGCTGTGGCGCGCACGGTCGGCGGTCTCGAGGAGCTCGACGACGCAGTGCGTGCCGCGAGCGGGTCGGCAACGCTGACGCCGCTCGATATGCGCGATTATCCAGGCATCTACCGCCTCGCTGTCGCGCTGAACGAGCGCCATGGGCGGCTCGATATTCTCCTCGGCAACGCCGCCTTGGCGGGCGTGCCCTCGCCGCTCGATCACATCGAGCCGAAAGCCTGGGACGATACGATGGCGGTCAACGTCACCGGCAACTGGCATCTCATCCGGGCCATGGACCCGTTGCTCAAGCGCTCCAATGCCGGTCGCGCCGTCTTCGTCACCTCGAGTATCGCCACGCTCGCATACGCTTATTGGGCTCCGTATTCGGTGTCGAAAGCGGCGCTCGACGCGCTCGCGCGTACCTACGCGGCGGAAACGAGTTCGACCCGGGTGCGCGTCAACCTGTTCAGTCCCGGTCCGACGCGAACCCGCATGCGCGCATTAGCGATGCCGGGCGAAGACCCGTTGACATTGCCGACGCCCGAACAGGTGGCGGAGAAAATCCTCGATCTGTGCCTGCCGAGCTTTTCCGAGACCGGAAAGATCTACGATTACCGCAGCGGCAAGCTCCAGGAATTCATGCGCCCCGCGTAAGGCTCCTCTTGGCTTATGTTTGCGTCACGCGCCAGGCGAGAATGCCGGCGAACGCAATGAGCAGCGCCGCGATCAGAAACGGAGCCCCGGGAAGCTGCCAGTCCATGCCGGGTCCGATTGCGAACGCAAAGGCCTGCGTAAAAAGTCCAGGCCCGAACAGATTGGCGATGCCGGTGACGCTCGCGTTGACGCCTTGAAGCTGGCCCTGTTCCGAGGAGCCGACGCGGCGGCTCATCAAGGCCATGCACGCTGGACTTTCCAGTCCCCACAACGCCAGAAGCGGGATGCCGATCCAAAACATGGCGCCGGTTTGCGCGAGCCCAAAGACGAGAAAGCCCACGACGCCGAAGGTAAGGCCGACCACCAATGCGGCGCGCTCGCCGATGCGTTTTGTGACAGGTCCGACAACTGCACCCTGCACGATGATCGAAGCGATGCCGACGCCGGCGAGCGTCAAACCGACGATGCGCTCGTTCCAGCCGTAGCGGTACAACATGTATAGCACGCCGATACTGGGCAGCACGGCGTGGGCCAGATTGCCGAGAAAGTTCACGAAGGCGAGCCCGAACAGCTCGGCGTGCGAACGCAACAATGTCAGCGCGCCGAAGGGATTGGCCTTCTTCCAGTTGAACCGTGTGCGCTGCGAATGTGGTAGCGACTCGGGCAGGATGAAAAGCCCATAACTCGCGTTGGCCAAGCTCAGGCCCGCGGCAATCCAAAACGGCAACCGTGGAGAAATACTGCCGGCAAGCCCGCCGAGCGCTGGCCCGAGCACGAAGCCTGCCCCGAACGCCGCGCCGAGGAGGCCGAAGCGCGCCGCGCGCTCCTCCGGCGGCGTTACGTCAGCGACATACGCGTAAGAGGTCGAAATGCTTGCCGCCGCGACGCCGGAGATCACCCGGCCCACAAACAGCCAAGCGAGCGTCGGCGCGAGCGCCATCAGCACATAATCGAGCCCGACACCGAAATTGGAGATCAATATCATCGTGCGCCGCCCCGAAACTGTCGGACAGCGCGCCTTGCAGCGGCGAGCAGAAATGCATCAGGCCCAGCGGTGCCGAAGACACCGAAAATCTTCGCCGCCTCTTGCGTATCGCCGCCGACGAAGTCAACGACGAGCTTCGGTAGCACCGGAATGACAACGCCGATTGCGAGCATGTCCAAAAGGACGGTCGCAAAAATGAAGATGAAAGCGGCCTCACGCCACGCCGCGCCGATTTTCGCCTTCGGCTCTTCTGCGGACCCCTGCATCAGCGGCGCTTTCGCCCGGCGAAGGGATTGTCCTTGGCGCGCAGCGTGAGCCGGATCGGCGTGCCCGGCAGCTTGAAAGCCTCACGCAGACCGTTGATCAGATAGCGGCGGTAGGTTTCGGAAAGCGCCGACGCCCGCGACGAAAACAGCACGAAGGTTGGCGGCCGCGATTTTGCCTGCGTCATGTAGCTGAGCTTGAGGCGACGACCGCGAATCGCGGGAGGCGGATGCGTCTCCGTGGCGTGAGACAGGAAACGGTTGAGGGCTGCGGTCGGAACGCGCCGGTTCCAGACGGCATAACTCTCCATTACCGCCGCCATGAGCCGATCGAGGCCCTCGCCGGTGCGCGCCGACAAGGCAACAACGGGCACGCCCTTGATCTGTGGCAGCACGCGATCGGCTTCCTCGCGCAGCCGCGGACGAACGCCCGGCTGCCGTTCGATCAAATCGACTTTGTTGAAGCCGATGACGATGGCGCGCCCTTCCCGTTCGACGAGGTCGGCGATCCTGGCGTCCTGCTCTTCAAACGGCGCCTCTGCGTCGACCAGCACAATCACCACTTCGGCGAAGCGGATGGCATTGAGCGCGTCGGCAACTGACAATTTTTCGAGCTTCTCTTCGACGCGAGAGCGGCGGCGCAATCCGGCGGTGTCGTGAATGCGCAACCGCCGTCCGCGCCAGGTGAGATCGACCGCAATCGCGTCGCGGGTGATGCCGGCTTCGGGTCCGGTCACCAGCCGCTCCTCGCCGAGCAAACGGTTGATCAGAGTCGATTTGCCGGTGTTCGGACGCCCGACGACGGCGATGCGGATCGGCTTGTCCTCGGCGGCGGCCGGAGCCTCTGCATCCTCGTCCACGTTAGCAGTTGCCTCGGGCAGCGCTTCGCGCAGTGCCGCATACAGGCCGGCGAATCCTTCACCGTGCTCGGCGCTGATGGCGACCGGATCCCCCAGTCCGAGAGAATAAGATTCAAGCGCACCGGCTTCGCCGGCCCGCCCTTCGCTCTTGTTGGCGACGAGGATCGCGGGCTTGCCGGATTTGCGCACCAGATCGGCGAAGGTGCGATCGGCACCCGTGGCCCCAGCGTGCGCATCGACGAGAAACAGCACGGCGTCGGCCTGCGCCACAGCGGCCGCCGTTTGCGCCTGGGCTCTTCCGGACAGGCTTTCCGCTGCGCTATCCTCGAGGCCGGCAGTATCGATGACTTTGAAGCAAAGATCGCCGAGCCTTCCCTCCCCCTCTCGCCGGTCGCGAGTGACACCCGGCTGATCGTCGACAAGCGCGCGGCGAGCGCCCACCAGGCGGTTGAACAGGGTTGACTTGCCGACATTCGGCCGACCGACGATGGCGACGGTAAAGGACATGAAGCGGGCTGAACGCGGAGTGTGGTCAAGCGGCGCCTATGCGCCGCCTGCGGCTGTTTATCCCGATCCGCTCAGCGAAGATATATCGAGCCACACCGATTGCCGGCGCCGCGCATCCTACTAGGTGTGACGCGTTATTGGGTCTGGCGCGGCGGCGGCCAATTGGTCTGCGCGGCCGTCCCCGGTGCCGGTTGGCCTGTCGGCGGCGGTGCCGGCCAATTGGTCCGGGCTGCGGCCCCCTGCGCGGGTTGGCTGACGGGCGGCGGAGGCGGCGGCCAATTGGCTTGCGCCGCCGCCGGCGCTGGAGCAGCTTGGACCGGCGGCCAAGGAGACTGCGCGGACTGCTTTGTTTGTGGCGCCACCGCTGGCACGTTAGCGACAGTCGGCTTGGGCTTCGGCTTTGAGGTCGACTTCGGTTTTTCCGCCGCTGCGGCAGGCTTGGTTGCCGCGTCGCTACCCTCTGCAGCTGCCGCCTGCTCCGGCGGCGGCTGATAGCCTTTCACCAAATCGGGCGGCACGCCCGTCTCGGCACCAGGCACGCCCTGCGGGAAGAGCGGTTCGCGTTCGCCCTGCAACTTTTTCTTCCCGGTTAGGGCGTCCCCGGAAAGCAATTCCGTCGGGTCGAACTGACCACCCTGCGTGCAAGCACCGAGCACGAGTACCAATGCCAGTGCCGAGCCTCGCCACAAATTAGGAAACCGGCACGTCGGCATCCGCTCAGCCCTTGCCACTCGCGGCGATGAGTTCGCTCAACACCTCGGCGCGGCTCCTTGCGCCCGCCGGTGTTTGCGGATCGGCAATGATCATGTCGGCCCATTGCCGCGCCGCGCCCATGTCGCGCTGTTTCCAGGCGGAGAGCGCCAACAATTCGCGCGCGCTGTACCGAAACGGCCGTTCCGTGCCCGTTAGCGGTTCGAGCCGCGTCCGTATGTCGCCATACGGGGCGGTATCGACAAGTAGAAACCCGGTGCGCAGCGTGGCGATATCCTGGACGACCAGTCCGTTGCCCCCATCGGCGGCGATTTCGTCGTATGCCTTGATCGCAGCTTTAGGATCGGTTAGTGCCAGCTCGGCAGCCTCGCGCAAACGCGCCAACATGCGATAGCCTGCAGTTCCGTCAGTCGCGAGCTTTGCGAACGCTGCTTCCGCCTCCTGCGGCTTTCCGGCCTCGGCAAGTATCATCGCCTGTTCGAAGGCGGCGCCGGATTCGACGGCCCTCTTGGTCTCCCACCATTCGTATCCGCGCCAAGCGCCGACACCTGCGATCAACAGAACACAGGCGGCGATGATGTAATTGCCGTATCGCTCCCACAGCTTCTTAAGCTGTTCGCGACGGACTTCCTCGTCGACTTCCTGAAAGATATCCGACACAGACCTGCCCCGACATGAGCCCAGCTCGGAATAATCGCCCGGTCCCCCAGGCGCAGCCGCAAGCCGGCTTTCCCAACCGAGGATCGACAAAACTCAGGAACTCCGGGCGGTTAAGCTCGGAAAACCTCGCGTGCAGCTAGAATAATCATGTGGCGCGAGCAAGGCAAAGCTCAAAGGCCGCTGCAACGATTGGGCTGGTGCTTAGGTTACCGCTCGTCGGCCGGGAGCATGCAACGCCGGTCCCGGGGCGTTAACTTTTCTTGTTCCGCATTGGATAGACATTATCGGGACCGGGAAAATTCCGGGCGCGTACCTCGTCCGCGTAGCCTTTTACCGCCCGCTCGATCGATGGCCCGAGTTCGCCAAAACGCTTGACGAATTTCGGCACCCGCGGCGAAAGCCCGAGCATGTCCTCGAGCACGAGGATCTGACCGTCGCAGGCAACGCTCGCACCAATGCCGATGGTGGGAATCGCAACCTCGCCCGTGATCCGGCGGGCGAGCGGTTCGGCAATCGCCTCGAGCACAACGGCAAACGCACCGGCATCAGCGACGGCGCGGGCATCGGCTTCGATGCGGCCCCAGTCGCTTTCGTCACGGCCCTGCGCGCGGAACGATCCGATGGCGTTGATGGCCTGCGGGGTCAGGCCGACATGACCCATGACCGGCACGCCGCGTTCGACCAGGAAAGAGATGGTCTCGGCCATGCGCACGCCGCCCTCGAGCTTGATGGCGCCGCAGCCGGTTTCCTTCAAGACGCGGGCGGCGGAAGCAAAGGCCTGCTCTTTCGAAGCCTCGTACGAGCCGAACGGCAAGTCGACGATCACCAGCGCCCGCTTCGAGCCGCGGATCACGGCGTGGCCTTGCAGGATCATCATGTCGAGCGTGACCGGCACTGTGGTTTCGAGCCCGTGCATCACCATCCCGAGCGAGTCGCCGACAAGGATCACATCGCAATAGCCGTCGAGGATGCGCGCGGTGTGCGCGTGATAGGATGTCAGGCAGACAATCGGTTCCCCGCCCTTGCGGGCGCCGATTTCCGGCGCGGTGAGCCGGCGGATTTCGTCATGCACCGACATCGCTTTAGTGCCCGAGCGCCGGCGTCCCGAACGCCGGCAGCCCGATGACGATGGGATGGAACACAAGACCCAGCGCAAGATAAAGGATGGTGCCGACCACGATTGCGATAATGTCGTTGCGCCAGCCACCTATCGGAATCGGCGGCGCTCCGGCGTCGCTGCGCCGCTTCAACGAGATGCGGTCGTAAACCGCCCAGGCGAGTACTGAACCGAACAGGACGATACCGCCGATGTCGCCGTTGGCGCAAAGGTGTGCGAAAGCCCAGATCTTCACCCCGACGAGCATGGGATGCTTCAGCACCCGCTTGATGTCACCCGGAATGTAAGCAGCGACGATTGCGATGCTCGCCGGCCACATCAGCCCGACCACGATGTGGCGCGTCCATGCGGGCGGATACCAAAGCGGGATGATGCCTTCGGCCCGGTAGCGCGCAAAGCCATAACCGATCAGAAGGAGGCCGATAACGGAGACGAGCGCGAACAGCCCCAGATAGGGACCGCGGCCGATCCGCGAAATCAAGGCGGCGCGCCGCCCGCGCATTGATACGAGCACGTGCGCGCCGAGAAAAACGACAAGCCCGAGGATTTCTACAGCGACGCCCATGGGTGAGCCACCCCTCCGCAGTTTCGATTTCGGCGTCGTCGGATGGAGGCGCGTCCCGGCCCCAGTTGCAGGCCGGGATCATGACGTGCAGCACGCTCTTGTCAATGACGGAGCGAGTTCGCGCGCGCCGAGGTCCTTAATAGAATGGGATGATCGCAAACTTCTTTTAGGGACCGCCGAAGCGGAAGTTCAAACCCGCCTTGATTTCCTGAACGTTGAGGCTGGCATTCGACGTGTACAACGGCGTCGTCGGCGTCGTGAAATTCAACACCTGCGAACCGAAACTGAGATAATCGTATTCGATCTTAACCGACCAGTTCTTGGTGATGCCGTATTCGAGCCCGGCGCCAGCGGTCCAGCCGGTGCGCATAAAGGCATTGCTCGTGCCGTTGCCGGCGAGATCGGTGAAGCCCCTCTGATCGCGGGCGAAAGCGACGCCGCCCTTACCGTAAATCAGCAGGCGATCGAACGCCGCACCGACGCGCCCGGTCACGGTCGACGTCCAGTTCGTATTGGTATTGATGGCATTGCCGATCGAATCCGTGCCGCTGCCCCGCAGTCCAGTCCAATTGAAATCGCCCTCGACACCGAGGACGAGCACGTTCACCTGATAATTCGCCCCGATCTGACCGCCGCCGAGGAAGCTCGGACCGCTGTTGAACGCGTTGTTTGCTCCGGTGAATGGATCGCTCCACGACGAGCGGCCGAAGCCGGCGCCAGCCTGGCCGCCGATATAGAATCCAGTCCAGCTATAGATCGCGGCAGGCGCGTATGAGACCGGCGCCACTGGAGCCGACGCCTTGGCAATCGGCAGATCGGCGGCCGCCCCGGCGCAGATGGAAACGGCAGTGCCGGCGGCAAACGCGATGGCGCCGACATGCACGCGCAAAGTCATTGAGCCTCCGCCCGTATCCGAATGCGCCCGACCCCAGCGCGCAACGATCGGAACCCATCTCCGGGCGGCAGAAAGCCGCACGTCTTCGGACAAAGCGTGGTCGGACAATGGCGGGAAAATGACGCCTGCTTCTTTGCTTAACGGTCAGAGCCGCGCGATGCGGTTGCCGCGCGAGCGTTTGCCGAGCGGCCTAGAGCCTGTATCATTTCGAGGCATATGTTGAGAAAGAGCGCATTAGCCGCTTAACAGTTGTGAGGGGGAAATGATGCGGACGTTGGCCCAAGGCGTATATCAAATCGGCATCGTGGTGCCCGATATTCACAAGGGAATGGCCTTTTTCAAAGACAAGCTGGGCGTTCCCGAATTCCTGTTTATCGAAAAGCCCGAGCTTCAGGACGAAACCTACCTTGGAAAGCCGGCGCCGCTGAAACTGCATCTCGCCTTCGGTTGGTGCGGCGATACACAGTTCGAACTGATCCAGCCGATAGCCGGTGCGAGTACCTATTCGAAATTTCTCGTGCACAATCCGAAGGGCGGTATGCACCATTACGGCATCGAAGTCCCGAACTACGCCGAGGGCGTGCGGGACATGGAATCCCAAGGCTACACGCTGGTGCAAGGCGGCCGTCACAACGAGACGAGGTTTGCCTATTTCGACACGACCGGCGTCATCGGCACATTGACCGAAGTCGTTTATCTGCAGCCGGAGGAAAAAGCCTTCATGCAGACGCTCAAGCACAAGACGTAAGCAAGAGGCCCACGGCGGGGAACCAGCTGGGCGGCGACCGGCGGCGGTAAAATCTTGGTCGGTTTCACGCCTTCGGCGGCATCGGCACAACCAAAGCTCGCGATGTGCCGCGCATCGACCTGATCGGCTTCGACGCGCGCAAGGCCGAGATCGCGGATCAGCTTTGGCGGGCATCGACGGAGATCGGCTTTTTCCAGCTCGTCAATCACGGGATTCCGCAAGAACAGATCGACGAAGCCTTCACCATGACGGAGCGCTTCTTCGCGCTGCCGCACGAGAAAAAGGCGCGTTACCCCTTGCTTAAGGGCGCCAATGCCGGCTGGGAATACAAAAGCCAGGTGCGTCCATCGACCCGTACTCCCGATCAAAAAGAATCTTTCAAGGTCACCTTGCCGCGGATGGCGGGGCTGTGGCCAACGGGCGATGAGTTGCCAGGCTTCAAGGCGGTGATGCTCGCCTTCGAACGCGCCAACTGGGTGTTCGGCATGAAGGTGCTATCCTGCTTCGCGCGCTCGGTTTTCGGCCGGATTTCTTCACAGACCGTCACGATCCGCTCTCGAGCGAATACCAGAGCGCGCTGCGGCTTCTGCATTATCTGCCGATGGTGAACGCCAAGCCCGCGGATTTCACCGGCTGGCGCGTGGGCGCCCATACCGATTTCGACTGTCTCACGCTGCTGCATCTGCGCTCCGGCCAGGGCGGCCTGCAGCTCTGTCCCGGGAAAGAGTCGGCCGACATCGCCTGGACCGACGTCGCGCCGATGGCTGGCCTCGTCACCTGCAACATCGGCGACATGCTGATGGGCTGGAGCGACGACAAGCTCTTGTCGACGTTGCATCGCGTGCGCATGCCACGGGCGGACGAATATCTCGGGCCGCGTTATTCGATCCCGTTTTCCTGTCAGGCTAACAAGGATGCGGTGATCCAGGGCCCCGCTAAGAGTTCACGCGCCGATCACCGCGCACGACTATCTGCAACAGCGGATCGCCGCGAATTACGCAAAGTAATCGGTCGGCGGTGGTCGCCGGCGACGCAGATCCAATCGTCAGCGCGCCGCACCACGTCTTATCACGCTTTACATTTGGCATTACTTCGAAGGCAATGGCATCGGGAGGTCGTCGCGGTCGAGTTTGAAATTCGAGGCGGAGATTCGGGCAAGCGCCGAGCGCGTTTCTTGCTCCTTGCTGAACCACGCGATTACGACCGCTGGCTTCCGGGATCGTTGGCGTTCCACGGCACGCTTAATATCTCGGAGGGGCCGATCACCGTCGGCACTTACAAGGAGCCGGGGCCTCTCGGCGTCGTCATGGAAATGGACAGGCCGACGCGGTCTCGCGCTCGAGCAGCCGATGAGGTTGAGGCCGCCTGCTCTGGGAGTGATCGGCATCAAGCTCTTCCACACGCTGACCCCCAAGGGTTCTTCCCTTCACCTTCTGCGCGCCCTGGAGCTCTCGCCGCGGGGACTCGTGAGGTTGGGTATGCCGTTTGTGGTGAAAATGTTCCGCATTGAAGACAAGAGAATTATGGGGACGCTTAAGGCTTACGCCGAAGCGAACTTGGTGTGAGGCCGCGGACGATGCCCGCGCGCGTCGAGACACGCCAAAGTCACTACTCCCACTCGATCGTGCCCGGCGGCTTGCTCGTTACGTCGTAGACGACCCGGTTGACGCCCTTCACCTCGTTGACGATGCGGGTGGCGACGGCGCCGAGGAAGCTCATATCGAACGGATAGAAGTCGGCGGTCATGCCGTCGGTCGAGGTGACGGCGCGCAGCCCGACGACGAAGTCATAAGTGCGGAAATCGCCCATCACGCCGACGGTGCGCACTGGCAGCAGGACCGCGAACGCCTGCCAGATATTGTCGTAGAGCCCGACGCGGCGGATTTCCTCGATGAACAGCTCGTCAGCGAGCCGAAGGATGCCGAGTTTCTCGCGGGTGATCGGGCCCGGGCAGCGAATGGCGAGGCCGGGCCCGGGGAACGGATGACGGCCGACGAAAGCGTCGGGCAGATCGAGCTCACGGCCGAGCGCGCGCACCTCGTCCTTGAACAATTCGCGCAGCGGTTCGACCAGCTTCATGTTCATGCGCGCCGGCAGCCCGCCGACATTGTGGTGCGACTTGATCGTCACCGACGGCCCGCCGGCAAATGACACGCTCTCGATCACATCCGGATAAAGCGTGCCCTGGGCGAGAAACTCGGCCGAGCCTTTTCCATCATTTGCGATTTTTTTCGCCTCGCGTTCGAAGACATCGATGAACAGCTTGCCGATGGTTTTGCGTTTCTCTTCCGGATCGTCGATGCTGGCGAGCGCCTTGAGGAACAGCTCCTCGGCGACGACGTGCACCAGCGGAATATTATAGCTTTCGCGAAACAGCGCGACCACGCGTTCGCCTTCGCCGAGCCGCAACAGGCCGTGATCGACGAACACGCACGTGAGCTGGTCGCCGATCGCCTCGTGGATGAGGACGGCGGCGACGGCGGAATCGACGCCGCCCGACAGCCCGCAAATCACCCTGCCCTTGCCGACCTGCTTGCGGATTTTCTCGATCGCCTCGTCCTTGAACGCGCGCATCGTCCAATCGCCGGAGCAGCCGGCGACCTTGCGCACGAAGTTGCGCAGGATGGCGGCGCCGTGCGGTGTGTGCATGACTTCGAGATGAAATTGCGTGGCGTAAAACCTGCGCGCCTCGTCGGCGATCATCGCGATCGGCGCGTTCGGTGACGTTCCGGTTGCGGCGAAGCCCTCCGGCGGCCTGGTGACGCGGTCGCCGTGGCTCATCCAAACCGGATAACGCTGTCCGACCTCCCATACGCCGTCATAGAGCGCCGACGGCCTGGTCACTTCGACCTCGGCGCGGCCGAACTCGCGATGGTGGCCGGCCTCGACCGTGCCGCCGAGCTGCTGCGCCATGGCCTGCTCGCCGTAGCAGATGCCGAGCACGGGCACGCCTGCCTTGTATACGGCCATCGGCGCAAGCGGCGCGTCCTTTTCCAGCACTGAGGCCGGCCCGCCGGAGAGGATCACGCCTTTCGGTCGTAGCTCGCGGAGCGCTCCCTCGGCCTTCTGGAAAGGCACGATCTCGCAATAGACGTTTTCCTCGCGCACGCGCCGCGCGATCAGCTTGGTGACCTGCGAGCCGAAATCGACGATCAGGATGGTGTCGTGCATGGCCGTTGAGCACGGTATGTGCGGCTGTGATCAACCGGGGTCAAGGGCGCGGCGGTTCCGTCCACCGTTATGCTAAGCCTCACCAAGGCTTAAGGCTTGCAGGGTTTAAGTCTTGCCGATTTTAAGTCTTGCGCATGACGACGACATAAAAACCATCGGTGTCGGTGCGCCGCGGCGTCATCAACAGCCCCTCCTCGGACAATAGCGCCGCGCGAGCGAACAGAATTGCGCGCTCGCCGAGCGTCGTGGCGGCGATCTCCCGCGGCGGCACGATGGTGAAATCCCGACGCCGCGCCAGGAAACCGCGGACCTGATCGCTGTTTTCCTCAGCCAGGACCGAACAGGTGATATAGGCGACGCGCCCCCCGGCCTTCACCAGCGCCGCGGCGTGATCGAGCAGATCGGCCTGCTGTTTGACCCGTTCCGCGAGCGCGCCCGGGCGCACGCGCCACTTGGCGTCCGGGTTGCGCCGCCAGGTGCCGGTCCCGGTGCATGGCGCGTCGATGAGCGCGAGATCGATACGGCCCGCAAGATCGGTCAGCACATCCGCATCGCCGCGCGGGATCCGCACCTGGATATTGCGCGCGCCGGCGCGCGTAATGCGCTCGTGGATCGGCGCCAGCTGCCGCTTGTCGATATCGGTGGCGTAAATCTGGCCGCGATTCTCGGTCATCGCCGCCAACGCTAGGGTTTTGCCACCGGCGCCGGCGGCAAGATCGACGACCTGTTCGCCGGGCTTGGCGCCTGCGAACAGGGCGGCAAGCTGTGAGCCTTCGTCCTGGATTTCGATCGTGCCTTTGAGAAAAGCCGGCTCGGCGTGGATGGCCGGGTTCTTGGCATCCGCCGCGAGCTTAAGACGCAAGCCGAGCGGCGACCATCGCGTCAGTTCCGCGTTCAGATGTGCGAGCTTCGGCAGTACCTCGTCGCGCTCGGCCTTGAGCGTGTTGACGCGCAAGTCGAGGGGCGCGCGGCTCGCAAGCGCGGCGCCTTCGGCGGCGCGGTCTTCGCCGAAAACGCGGGAAAAATGCGGATCAAGCCAGTCGGGATAGTCGCCTAGAACCGGCGCGGGCGCGGTCGCAAGCGCATCGCCGGCGAGTGCTGATCGCTCGGCTCGCGTCAATGGCGCAGGCGCAAAGCGCTCCCCGCTGCACAACGCCTCGATCCCCGCGAGGTCGAGGCCGCGCTCCCGGCGCAACATGCCGATCACGGCGGCGCGCGCGCCCGCCTCCCCCATCAGCCACGCGGATGACGATTTACGCCGCAGCGTGTCGTACACCAGACCGGCAATCGCCGCGCGGTCCGACGAGCCGGCGAAGCGATGGACAAGACCCCAGTCTTTGAGCGCGTCCCCGGCCGGCCGCCGCCGCGCCTCGATGTCGGCAACGACCTCGATAGCAGCCGAAACCCGAGCGGCGGGCGTCATGCGGTCACCCCGCGGCTGGCCGGCATCATGTCATCGCCCGCTCCGGCACCAAGCGGTTGTTCGCGGGACAAAGCCGGATCTCGGTCACACGATTCCGCCAGTGAGTACCTCGACGATATAAAGTCCCCACATGACCATGAGCACTGCGGCGCCGACGATGTAGAAGGCGCCGCGGCGCCGCACTCTGTTGCTGGTCACGTGTATGTAGGCTTGCAGCAGGCGGCAGATCACGAAAATCCAGGCAAGGACAACGAAAGCATATCCGGCGTGCCTAGTGACCCATTCGAGAATGGTCAGCACGTAGAACAGCACTGGAAGCTCGAACTGATTCGAAAACGAGTGCGCGACCTGCGTCGTGCGCGCCGGCCATTTCGGCTCGCGCAGAGCGATGTCTTGCGGCTTGACGGCGCCCGAGCGGTAGTCGTCGTTCCGCAGCTTGCCCATAAGGAGCATGAGCGCGAAGGTGAGAATGACTTCGACGAATAGCGGCGACAGAACGGCTTGCAACGACATTTGCCCAGACCCGATTGCAGGTCCACGTGCTTATCACGCCGCCTTCACCGCCGCCAATGCCGGCACTTTTACAGCTTGACGCTGATCGCCGTTTCGCCGTCGTCATCGACGAGTGCGCTGCGCCAGGATTTCCCGTCGAACAGCGCCTTCGCCACTGCGTCGGCGGTGCCGCCATGGTTCAGGTTGGCGGTGATGAGCACGCCGCCGGTTCGCAACAATTTGCGCAATGCGGTGTGCAGCGCCGGCACCGGCGTGTGACCGTCGAAGAAGGCAAGATCGTAGCCGGGATCGAGCGTCGACAGCACCGTTGCGAAGTCGCCCTCGTGCACGGTGATGCGATGATCGAGCGCCGCGCGGGCAATGTTCTCGCGCGCGAGCTGCACATGCTCCGGGTCGCGCTCGATCGTATCGACGGTGGAATTGAGTGCGCCGTAGGCGAATGAAAGGGCCGTGTAGCCGAGCGCGGTCCCAAGTTCGAGGATGCGCCGCGCCTGCACCGTTGCCGCCAGCACGCCGAGCAACGGTCCGTTGCCGTAGGGATGTGTGCCGCACCCGTGCCGCGCCCGATGCTGGACGGTGGCCTTGCGGACCTCGGCAAACGGATCGGCGGGAGCCCTTTTCATAACCCTAGCTACTCGCGGCTCGGATAATTGGGGCTCTCGCGCGTGACGGTCACGTCATGCACGTGACTCTCGCGCAACCCGGCGCCGGAAATGCGCATGAATTCGGCTTTGGCGCGAAACTGGGCGAGATCCTTTGCTCCGACATAGCCCATGGCCGCGCGCAATCCACCGGAGAGCTGGTGCAGCACGTTGGCGACTGGCCCCTTATACGGCACCTGGCCCTCGACGCCTTCAGGCACGAGCTTGAGCGTGTCCTTGATCTCCTGCTGGAAGTAGCGATCGGCCGAGCCGCGGGCCATCGCCGTGACCGAACCCATGCCGCGATAGGATTTGTAGGAGCGGCCCTGATAAAGAAAGACCTCGCCCGGCGTCTCGTCCGTGCCGGCGAGAAGCGAGCCGACCATCGCGCAATCGGCGCCGGCCGCCATCGCCTTGGCGAGATCGCCCGAATATTTGATGCCGCCGTCGGCGATGACAGGCGTGTCGCTTTTTTGCGCCGCCTCGACCGCGTCGGTAATCGCTGTAAGCTGGGGCACGCCGACGCCGGCGATGACCCGGGTGGTGCAGATCGAGCCCGGCCCGATGCCGACCTTGATGGCGTCGGCGCCGGCGTCGATCAGCGCTTTGGCGCCCTCGGCGGTCGCGATGTTGCCGGCCACGACCTGCACGGCGTTCGACAAACGCTTGATGGAGGTCACGGCTTCAAGTACGCGCCGCGAATGACCGTGGGCGGTGTCGACGACGACGAGATCGACGCCCGCATCGATCAATGCTTCGCTGCGCGCAAAGCCCGGCTCGCCAACGCTCGTCGCGGCGGCAACGCGCAGCCTGCCCTGTTCATCCTTGCAGGCGTTGGGATTTGCAACAGCCTTCTCGATATCCTTGACCGTGACGAGACCGACGCAGCGATAGTCGGCGTCGACCACCAGGAGCTTTTCGATACGGTGCTGATGCAGAAGGCGCTTGGCCTCGTCCTGGCTCACTCCCTCCCGCACCGTGATGAGATCATCCTTGGTCATCAGCTCGGAAATTTTTTGCCGGCGGTCGGTGGCAAAGCGCACATCGCGATTGGTGAGGATGCCGACAAGCTTGCCGGCGCGTCCGTTGCCGGCGCCCTCGACGACCGGAATGCCGGAGATACGATTCTCCTGCATCAGCGTCAGCGCATCGTCGAGCGTCGCGTCGGGGTGAATAGTGACGGGGTTCACCACCATTCCCGATTCGAATTTCTTGACTTGCCGGACCTGCGCCGCTTGCATCGCCGGGTCGAGATTACGGTGAATGACGCCGATACCGCCGGCCTGCGCCATGGCAATCGCCATGTGCGCCTCCGTCACCGTATCCATGGCCGAAGCGACGATCGGAATGTTGAGCGCGATGCCGCGCGCGATTCGTGAGCGGACGTCCACTTCCGAAGGCAGCACGTCCGACAGGCCGGGCTTGATGAGCACGTCGTCGAAAGTGAAGCCTTCGGGCGGATTGTTCTTAAGCATTGCCAACTCCGCCTGCGCCCGCGGTGTTTCGGCGGGCTTATTTGGTGTGGGCGCGTCGCGAGAAGCCGGCAATAAGGACGAAACCACGCGGGTTGAGCATTCGCCCTGCCCGTCTCTCTCGACTTCAAGACCCACTTTTGGGTTGGCGGCGGCTTCTAGCATGTCCACGCTCGGATTGATAGATGGTGACGCGCGGCTTGGCCGGCCAGTGGACAGCGGAGTAGGTTGACCGCGACCGAGGCGGAGCAATGCGACAAAAGACCAGGCGTTTCGCCCCCTTCGTAACGGGCGAAACCGCAATGCCACGGCCGTTATTGCCTCACCCCTCTCCCGCACGGACTGCGCTCCTCCTTGCCGCTCTTTGCGCCGCGCACTTGGCCTTGTACGCAACCGCGCGGGCCCAGGAAGGACCGGATGAGCGCCGCTGCACCGGTCAATGGCGCGCCACCGGCGAGGAGCGAATCGCGTCGTGCACGGCCCTGATCGATTCGGGCCGCTATCAGCAGGCCAATCTCGCCATCCTGCATCGCGATCGCGGCGTGGCGATGCGGGCCAAGGGCGACTTAGCCGCCGCGGTCACCGACTTCACCCAAGCGATAAGCCTCAATCCTGATTACGCGCGCGCCTACGCCGACCGGGGCAGCGTGCGGTTGATGCAGCACAATCTTGACGTCGCCATCGCCGATTTCGACACCGCGATCAGGCTCGATGGCAACGACGCCGGCGCATTCATGACGCGGGGGAATGCGTTCGACGAGAAGGGGGATTTCGACCGCGCCATCGCCGATTACAACGAAGCGATCCGTCTGTCCCCGAGCTATGCCGCAGCGTACTTCAATCGCGGGCTTGCATTTCGCCACAAGGGCGATTTCGACCATGCAATCGCCGATTACGATCAGGCGATCAAGCTCGACCCGAAGAACGCCTCCGCCTTGAACAATCGCGGCATTGTCTGGTTTGAGAAGGGCGATCTCGACCGCGCCATCGCCGACTATAATCTGGCGCTGCGCATCGACGCAAATTTTGCGCCGGTCTATAACAATCGCGGTGACGCCTGGCGCGCCAAGGGCGACACGGTCCGCGCGCTCGCCGACTTCGACCGCGCCATTCAGCTGTCGCCGCAATTCGCGCTTGCTTTCGGCAATCGCGGCCTCGTCTACTATCAGAAACGGGATCTTGACCGCGCCATCGCCGATTTTGACGCGGCGATCCGGTTCGATCCGAATTACGCCGACGCCTACCGCAACCGTGGCGATGCCCATGACGACGAGGGCGACCGCAATGCCGCCATCGCCGACTACAACGAGGCCATCCGCATCGATCCTAAGAATGCGCGCTTCTATTACGATCGTGGCATCGCGTTGCGTCGCGACGGCGACCTCGACCGCGCGATTGTCGACTTGAACGAGGCTATCCGGCTCAATCCGCAGCACGCCGGAGCTTATAACGAGCGCGGCTATGCCTTTTACCAGAAGCACGATTTGGAGCGCGCCATCCCCGATTACGATCAGGCGATCAAGCTCAATCCGAAATTCGCCGTCGCTTACAACAATCGTGGCAACGCCTTCGACGACCAGGGCGACAGCGACCGCGCCATCGCCGACTACAGCGAGGCCATACGCGACGATCCGGGCTATGCGGCGGCGTTCTATAACCGGGGCATCGCCTGGCGGCGCAAAGGCGATCTGGACCGATCGATCGCCGATTACGATCAGGCGATCAGACTCAATCCTACGGCTATAGCTTACAACAACCGCGGCAGCGCCTGGCTCGCAAAGAATGAGATCGACCGGGCGATCGCCGACCTGGATCAGGCCATCAAGCTCGATCCGCGCTTGGCCGATGCCTACATCAATCGCGGCGACGCCAAGCGCGAACATCTCGATTTCGCCGACGCCATTGCCGACTATACCCATGCCGTCGAGCTTGCGCCGAACGCGGCGCTCGCTTTCTACAACCGCGCCTGGGCTCACTATCTTGCCGGCGAGAATGTACAGGCGCTCGCCGACGCCGATCGCGCCATTACGCTCAACGGCCATTCGGCGAGCGCGTTCTCGACTCGCGGGCTTGTCCGCGAGCGGCTCGGGAACGCGGCCGGCGCCATCGCCGACTTCCGCAGGGCGCTTGAGATCGCGCCCACATTCCAGCAGCCCGCCGACGGCTTGCAGCGGCTCAAAGCGACCCGATAAGGGGTATGTCCATCAGTTCGCCGCCGAACTCATACGACCACGTCGTTCCGCTGATCGTCGCCGTGGCGTTGTTCATGGAGAACATGGACTCGACGGTGATCGCGACGTCCCTGCCCGCCATCGCGCGGGCGCTCGGCACGAATCCGCTGGCGCTGAAGCTTGCGGTCACTTCCTATCTGCTGGCGCTTGCCATCTTTATTCCGGCGAGCGGCTGGATGGCGGATCGCTTCGGCGCCCGCAACGTTTTCCGAATCGCGATCTGCGTGTTCGTACTCGGCTCGATCGGCTGTGCGCTTTCGCGCTCGCTCGACGAGTTCGTGCTGGCGCGGATTCTTCAGGGCGCCGGCGGGGCGATGATGACGCCGGTCGGCCGCCTCATCCTTGTGCGCAGCATCGACAAACGGCTCCTGGTCAATGCAATGGCGTTGGTCACCATACCGGCGTTGGTCGGCCCGATCTGCGGTCCGCCGCTCGGCGGCTTCATCACCACATACGCATCCTGGCATTGGATTTTCATCATCAACGTGCCGATCGGCCTTGTAGGCGTGGTGATGACGACGCGCTACATCGCCGACATGCCCGTCGAACGGCCCGCGCCGTTCGACTTTGTCGGCTTCGTCTTGTCGGGGCTCGGTATTGGCGGCCTCGCCTTCGGATTTTCGGTGATGGGGCTTGCGTCCCTGCCGACGAGCGTGGTCGCCGCGCTTATCGGCGTCGGCGCCATTTCGGCGGCGGCCTATGTGCTTCACGCCCGCCGCGCGCCGGCGCCCATTCTCGATTTGCGGCTTTTCAAGTTCGCGACATTTCGCGCCAGCATCTTCGGCGGCTTTATGTTTCGGCTCGGCATTGGCGCGCTGCCGTTTCTGCTGCCGCTGCTCCTGCAGATCGGATTCAACCTGACGCCCTTCCAGTCCGGCCTCATCACGTTCACCGGCGCGCTCGGTTCGATGTTCATGAAGGCCGCCGTCGCCCGCGTTCTCAAACGCTTCGGCTATCGTCCGGTGCTGGTCTACAACAGTCTTATCAGCGCGGCATTTCTCGCCGCATGCGCCGGCTTCCTCCCCGGCGTGCCTTTTGCCGGCATGGTCGCCGTCCTGCTCGCCGGCGGTTTTTTTCGCTCCTTGCAATTCACCGCCGTCAATACCATCGCCTACGCCGAGATCGAAGCACCGCTGATGAGCCGCGCCACCACGCTCGTCTCGGTCGGTCAGCAATTGGCACTGTCGACCGGAGTCGCCGTCGGCGCGCTTGTGGTCGAGATCACGCTGCGGCTGAAGCACGGCACGACCATGGGCGCGGCGGATTTTCCACCGGCCTTCCTCGTGGTTGGGGCGCTCACGGCCGCGGCATGCCTGGTGTTCCTGCGGCTACCGCCTGATGCCGGCGCCGAGCTCGCCGGCCGTTCCGCGGCAGAATCCGCGGAGCAGAAAAAGCGTCCCTAGCCAAGCGACTGCTCAATCCGCACTTTCACTTTCAGAGGTGCCGGCTCCACCACCCCGAAAGCTGCTGGCGAGAAGATAAAGCTCCGCGGAATCGCTGCGGCTTGCCGGCGGTTTGATGTGCTTGACGCTCGAAAAGTCACGCTTGAGCGCCGCAAGAAGTGTCGCTTCGGTTCCACCTTGCAGCACCTTACAGAGGAAGCTCCCGCGCGGACCGAGCACTTCGCGGGCGAAATGGGCTGCTGCGTACGCCAGCGCCATGACGCGCAGATGATCGGTCTGGCGGTGGCCGGTGGCGTTCGCCGCCATGTCGGAGAGTACAACGTCCGCCTTGCCGCCGAGGATCGCTTTCAGGCGCTCCAGCACCGCCTGGTCGAGGAAATCGAGCTTGAGAAATTCGACGCCCGCAATCGGCTTCATGTCGAGAATGTCGAGGGCGACGACACGCCCGCCTGCACCAACGCGGCGCACCGCAATTTCGCTCCAGCCGCCCGGAGCAGCGCCGAGATCGACGACGCGCGCGCCCGGCCTGAGCAAGTGAAATTTATCGTCGATTTCAGCAAGCTTGTAAGCCGCGCGGGAGCGGAAACCCTCGCGTTTGGCGCGCGCCACATAGGGATCCTTGATCTGGCGTTCGAGCCAGGCCCGCGACGACGGCGTACGACGTTTGTCTCCCTTGAGCCGCGCCATGCCGCGTCAGGCTTCGCCCCACATCCCGTCGGCACGCATCATCTCGACCAGCATGCCCTCACGCAGCCCGCGATCGGCGACACGCAACCGTTGGCAAGGAAAAAATCGGCGAATGGCGTCGAGAATGGCACAACCGGCAAGCACGAGGTCGGCGCGCTCGGCGCCGATGCAGGGATTGGCCGCGCGTTCGTCAAAACTCATCGCAATGAGGTCCTCAACCACGCGCGACACCTGACCGTCCGACAACCAGCAGCCATCGACGCGTCGCCGATCGTAGCGTCTCAGTCCTAAAAATACGCCGGCGATGGTCGTAACTGTGCCCGACGTGCCGAGCATGTGAAAACCATCGAGATCGGCGCGATGGGCCGCGGCAAACTCTTCCATCAAGGACGCGACCTCGTCGACCATGGCGTTGTAAATTTCGCGCGGCACTACGGTACCGCCGTAGCGCTCGGCAAGAGTGACAACTCCGACCGGAAGCGACGCCCAGCCGACGATATCGGGTTGCGGCGGCCCCCGGCGAGTACCGTTGGGCCGGCCCAGCCGCACCACCTCGGACGATCCACCGCCGATGTCGAAGAGGATTACACCGGAGGCGGTGGGATCGAAGAGTTCCGTGCAGCCCGCCGCCGCCAGCCTCGCCTCGGTCGCGGAGTCGACGATCTCGAGCTCTAGCCCCGCTTCGTCAGCGACGCGGACGCGAAACTCTTCACCATTCTCCGCCGCGCGACACGCCTCCGTAGCGATGAGACGCGCGCGCCGCACGCCGCACGCCCGCATCTTGTCGCGGCAGACATGAAGCGCCTCCACCGCGCGCTTGATTGCCGCATCGCTGATGCGCCCAGAAGAGGCAACCCCCTCGCCCAGACGGATGATTCGCGAAAACGCGTCGACGACGCGAAAGCCGTCCCCGGTCGGGCGCGCCACCAACAGCCGGCAATTGTTGGTGCCGAGATCGAGCGCCGCGTAGGTTCCCTCGGCGCCTTCGCTGGTACCCGCCTCCCCGTCATCGCGGCGGAAGTCATCGCGGCCTGCCCGGTAAGGGGTGCGACGAGGCCAGCGCCGCCGGGACGCTTTACGACCATCGAGGCCGCCGGATGGCGGCGCTCTCTCGTTCATTTCAATACCTTCCCGCGCCGGAGCCCCGCGGCTCGACGGCTGCGACCATGTTCCAGCTTTGATCGCGGCAAATGTAGCAGCCGTGGCCGCAACGGCCAATACTGCGCTTTTATCGCCTGTGAGCCATGTTGGCGGCTGGCTTGTCGCGGTGCACCAAGTCCACTATGTCAATACACGCTGGTGACGGATTGGACACGATGAATTTGCATCAGCCTGCCGACCGACAGGCTAGATCAACTGCGGATTTAGCGACCGAGCAACTGGCCACCGAGCGATTTGCTGTAGGCCAGGCGGTACCGCGCAGCGAAGACCCGATGCTGCTGCGCGGCCGGGGGCGCTATACCGATGATATCAATCTCCCCGGCCAAGCCTACGCGGTGATGGTGCGCAGCCGCAACGGTCACGGCCTGATCCGCGCGATCAGAACCGGGGCGGCACGGAAAATGCCGGGTGTGCTTGCCGTCTACACCGCCGCCGATCTTGAAGGCTATGGCCCGCTCAAGTGCAGCGTGCCGCTCAAAAACCGCGACGGCTCCCCGATGAAGAGGCCATGGCGCGGTGCGCTGGCGAAAGACAAGGTGCGCTATGTCGGCGATCCAGTGGCGTGCGTGATCGCCGAGACAGTCCTCGCCGCAAAGGACGCCGCCGAAGCGGTCGAGGTCGACATCGATTCGCTGGCAGCCGTGGTCACGGCGGAAGACGCGGCGCGCGACGGCGCTCCGCTCCTCTACGATGACGTGCCGGACAACGTTCCGCTCGACTATCACTACGGTGACAGCGCCGCGGTCGATGCCGCCTTCGCCGCTGCCTCGCACGTGACCCGATTGAAGCTTCGCAACAGCCGCGTCGTGGTCAACGCCATGGAGCCGCGCGCCGCCGTCGCGGCCCATGATGGCGGCCGTTTCACGTTCTATGTTGGCTCGCAAGGCGTAACCGGCATGCGCGCGCAAGTTTCCGACGCGCTCGGCGTCGACGCCAAGGCCGTGCACATCCTGACCGGCCAAGTCGGCGGCTCGTTCGGTATGAAGGGCGTATTGTTTCCCGAATATGTGTGCGTACTCCATGGCGCCCGCTTACTTGGCCGCCCCGTAAAATGGACCGACGAACGCTCGGGCAGCTTTTTCTCCGACAGTCACGGCCGCGATCACGACTTCATGGGTGAGCTGGCATTGGCCAAGGACGGGACGTTCCTGGCCGTGCGCTTTACGGGCTTCGCCGATATGGGCGCGTTCCTCTCGCCGATGGGACCGTTCCCGGGAACGCTCAATATCGTCAAGAACGTGCAGGGCATGTATCGAACGCCGTTGATCGAAGTCTCGGCGAAGTGCGTGTTTACCAATACGTCGCAGATCGGACCTTACCGCGGCGCCGGCCGGCCCGAGGGCAATTACTTCATGGAGAGGCTGATCGATACGGCCGCGGTGGAAATGGCTATCGATAGGCTTACGCTCCGGCGGCGCAATCAGATACGTCCGCAGGACCTGCCATACAAAACCGCGTCGGACATGACCTATGACAGCGGCGACTTCGCGGCGTTGACCAAGCAGGCGTTCGAGCTCGCCGACGGCAAGGGCTTTGCGCGGCGCAAGCGCGAGAGCCGCGGACGCGGCAAGTTGCGCGGCCTCGGCATCGGCAACTTTCTGGAAGTCACCGCACCGCCGTCGAAAGAATTGGCCGATATCGCCTTCAACGCCGACGGTACGGTGATGCTCGCGACCGGCACGCTCGACTTCGGCATGGGCCACGCCACGCCGTTTGCGCAAGTGCTGAGCGAGAAGCTTGGCATTCCCTTCGAGAAGATTTTGCTCGTGCAAGGCGACAGCGATCGCCTGCCGATGGGCGGCGGCAGCGGCGGCTCAAAATCGATCATGCATAGCGGCACTGCCATCGTCGAGGCCGCCGCGAAAATCGTCGAAAAGGGCAAGCTGATTGCCAGCCACGTGCTCGAAGCCGCGGCCTCCGATATTGAATTCAGGCATGGCCGCTTTGTCATTGCCGGAACCGACCGTTCGATCTCGATCATGGAGCTCGCGCGAACGCTGCGCAATGGCGGCGCCGCCAAGCTGCCGCCGGATGCGCCGCAATCGCTCGACGTTACGCACATCAGCGATGGTCCCGCCGCCGCGACCTTCCCCAACGGCTGCCACATCGCCGAAGTCGAGGTCGACTCCGAGACCGGCGCTGTCGAGGTAGTGAAATACACTTGCGTCAACGATTTCGGCGTCGTCGTTAATCCGTTGATCGTTGCCGGCCAACTGCATGGCGGCGTCGTGCAAGGTATCGGCCAGGCGCTCATGGAAATGACGGTTTACGACGGCGACGGACAATTGCTCACCGGCTCGTTTATGGATTACGCGATGCCGCGCGCGGCTGATGCGCCGGCATTCGATTTGGCCGATCACCCGGTGCCGGCAAAGACCAATCCGCTCGGCGTCAAGGGCTGCGGCGAAGCCGGCTGCGCCGGCTCGCTCACGTCGGTCATGAACGCCGTCCTCCACGCTCTCGCCGATCGCGGCATCCGCCACCTCGACATGCCGCTGACGCCGTTCCGGATCTGGCAGGCTCTGCGCGATGCCAACGGGCCCAGCGCGGCGCAAACGGTGCGATGACGCAGACGGCCGTCATTGCTCCGCGCCGTTTCGGCGAGTGGCGCATCATCGCCCCGGTCTGCGCGGCGCACTTCGTCAGTCACTATTATATAATTATGCTGGCGCCGTTGTTTGTGTTCGTGCGCGCGGACTATAGCGTGAGTTATACCGATCTGGCGGTCGCGCTCACCGCGTTTAGTGTCGTATCAGCCACCTTTCAGACCCCGGTTGGATTTCTGGTCGACCGCGTCGGCGCGCGCATCGTTTTGAGCGCCGGCGTTGCGCTCGGGGCGGCTGCGTTTGCGGTCGCAGGCCTGGTCGATTCATTTGCCGTGTTCATCGCCATGTACGCCGTCGCCGGCCTCGGTAATACCGCGTATCACCCGGCGGATTATTCGCTGTTGTCCCATCACAGTCCGTCGTCGCGCGTTGGTCAGAATTTTTCGATTCACACCTTTTCCGGAATTCTCGGCGTCGGCGACGTTGCTGGCGATGCAAAGCTGGGTCGGCTGGCGCGGCGCCTATGTCGGCGCCGCCACACTGGGATTCGCAGTGCTCGCCCTCCTGATCGCCCAGCGCCCAACACCTGCCGATCGGCTGGCCGAGACGCGCCGAACGCCGACGGCCGGGGGCGCCGCCGAGGCTGCCTTAGCTAACGACGCCGGCTGGCGGCTCCTGCTGTCGCCGCCCATCCTCTTCAATCTCGGTTTCTTCATCCTGTTTTGGCTCATGGGCGGACTCAACAACTTTCTCGTCGTCGCGCTCGGCGCGCTTTACGGCACGTCCGACACGCTCGCCAATATGGCGCTGAGCGGCCTGTTGCTGATGAATGCACTTGGGGTGCTGGTCGGCGGCGTTCTCGCATCGCGCACCACCAGTCATGCCACCGTTGCCGCGCTCGGTCTTGCTTTCGCCGGGATCGTCACCGCGGCCTAATCGGCTTTTCCTCCTATGCGCTCGTGCTGATGACGTCGTTGTCCGGGCTGCTTGTCGGCATTGCTTCGCCTTCACGCGACATGCTGGTGCGCGAGGTGACGCCGCCGGGCGCCTTCGGACGCGTTTTCGGTTTCGTATCGTCGGGCTTCAACATCGGTTCGATGTTTGCGCCGATGATCTACGGATTAATGATGGACCATGGCGAACCGCGCGCCGTGTTCCTGTTCTCGGCCGCGTGTAGCATTCTCTGCATCGGCACGGTGATCTTCGGATCCACGGTCCGCAAGCACCGCTAGTCGCGGCGGTGGCACGCCGGGCACTTTCGACGGGCATGACCCGCCCCCTGCCCGCCAGAGGTCTGCTTCTTCTCGAGCCAATCTATCCGAGACTTGACCTTTCCGAGACTTGACCTTTCTGAGACTTGACCTTTCCGAGACTTGACCTTTCCGAGACTTGGAAAGCGAGACAAGACTTTGAAAGCGAGACAAGATGTTTTAGATGGGAGCGCCTATTCCGGTGAACGGCATCGGGCGGTCACGGTTGCGAACGCACGAACACTGGGGAATAGTTCAACGGTAGAACAGCGTGTTTTTGCCTAAGCTATTGATCTACCTGACCGCGTTTTTCAATTGGAAAGACTTTCAACCCCTCTATTCCCGAAGACTCCCGTGTCATTGCAAAATTGTTGCGGGCGAAATTCCTGACGAACGCCAACGAGCGCGCGTCAAGGATCCGTTAGCTTACAACCGGCATGACGACTCAGAAAGAACGCGCCTTCACACCGGGCGGCGCGGACACTAGTCCCGGATATGCAATGAGCAATGACGGCGCGGAAGCACCTGTCGAATCGCCCTCCCCTGCCGCCGAGCGCATGCGCCGAGGGAGACCCGTTTATGGCTAAGGCGCCTTCAACCCCGCGCGTGCGCGCCCATCGGCAGCGACCTCGTCGAGGGGTTCTTTGTGTGCGGGTCCCGGTGGATGAGATCGCGATCGAGGCACTCGTTCGGATGGGGTACTTGCCGGAGGCTCAACAACAGGATGTCAGAGCCGTTCAGGAGGCCGTGGAGAACTATGTCGCCGACGCTCCGTTTACGCCGGTCGGCTAGTCCGTGTAACGACGTTTCCAAAATGTCAGTGCCTGTAACGCGTTTCAGCCCTTTACGCGACTTCGCCATTTTCCTCGAAAAATGAGCGTTACGCTGTCACACGGCGTGCTGGGGGAAAAATGGAATTAGATAACCTGGGTTCTGCGGACAGTCTCACGATCACCGCGACTCGCCTGCCGGGGGCAAGTTCTCAGTCCGATCAGGCACTTCGCAGATCGAAACCGTTATTCTCGCCGATCGGGTGCGCGCCGCTGCGTTTCGACCAGAGGCTGGCCGACCTCCTCCCTGACCCGGATCGAGCTTCCCAGTCCGAGGTCGAGGCGCCCGAAATCGACGACGAGTGAAACGTGTTCCCGTCGGGGCCCACGTGTCGTCGCGTGACTGTAACGCCGTTACGCCATTGTCTGTAACGCCGTTACGCAAACTGAGACGCCGTAACGCCAAGCCGTAACGTCGTTACGCTCTAATGAAAAGCCGTTACACAAGCTGAGGCCGCCATCCGCTTGGTGGCTCTGGCGCGACGGCATTGCATTTGTTGCTCAGTCCTGCCTTACAACCAGCAGAACGGTACGACGTCACCTGCGTCTTCGTGGATGAATTGATCCGGCACCCGTTCACCGCCCGCCTTGGCGTACGTGTAGATCGTCCACGTCTGCATCCTATGCGGCTCGCTAGCTGCGGCGGAAGAACCACACCCAGTCTCGCAGCACCGGGTTGGCCCCGCTCGTTGAGAGAAGCCAGACGACCCGCTCTTTTGTGGAGTCATGTGAGTGGTGTGCCGCACGTCACCACAACACGCTGAAGAAAGGACATATGCTCCAAACGATGAAGGCCCTGGATTTTTAGCTTTGGAGGGTATGCAATGTCAAAAGACTCAAAGCACCTCACACAGACCATCCTCGGTACGTTGGCGCCCGAGGAATGGAAAAAATTCACATCAAACCACCTCACATACACTATCCACAGTACGTTCCCCCCCGAGGAATGGAAAAGATTCACCTCTACGCTGACTGGCCCGGCTATCTGCCGGCTTGCCCATGCGTTATTCCGCGACAGCCGCACCGACGGTCCATTAGACGAATCTAGCGCCGCCGCCGAGTTGCGGGACGCGGCTTAACTGAAATAAGGCCGGGTGCTGCGGTTACATCCGCCGTCAACACCTGGCCCTCGTCGGCTGGAGAAACACCGACGTATCGGCAGAGCGGTGAAGGCCGCTGCGCCAATCAGTATCTTGGATATCGCAGCGGCCGGCTGAAGGTCCGCCGACTTAGTGTTCGTCCTCGCAGTAATCGGACAGCGACTCCTTTCGCGGTTTCGCCTCGGTCAGTAGGTCGTCGTACAAAGTCGCCGGTCAGCGGCCAATTTACTGACCCGCGAAGCCCGGCGCATTGCCGTAACATCGCCACGCTGCCGGAGCTGCTACCCAAGTGCTAGGTGATACGGGTCACCGATTCTACCTCGATGGCGGTAATCGTCGTCGGCTGAGACGAGACCGTGTTCTTCCGGGTCGCCACGCACGCGACCTGCAGAGTTGTCGGCGTGTCGAGCACTAATCCCGTGGTGAAGGGTACAACCTGAAAACCGCTGATGATGCCGCCAGATTGGTCCGTGATGGTGAAATCGGACCGGACTGATGTGCCGTAAACCTTACCGCCGAGCTGAAAGAACATCTGAACGGTAGTTGTACTGGGGGCGCTGGTAGCCGCAGCCTACGCTACCGTGGCAAACACCACCCAACTCCCTGGAGGAAGCTTGAGGGAGGCCACGACCGTGGAATTGGGAGCGGTGCCGATGACCACCGAGTTGAAGGACGACGACTGATCCGAGACGAAGGCTCGCATGCACCCACCTCCCGCGGAAAATGCCGCTGCGACAACGCCCTCACCAATCCCGAACTGAGGTGAAAGATAGCGATCTTCTGAACTGTCGGGAAGCTCGGAACTGAGGTCGACCAGGCGCGACATATCGCGGCGAATATTGCTAAGCTGACCGCGCTGACCCCTGGCGTCACCGCGCGCGGCGCTTCCTCTGCTGCCAATGCATCTGTCTCAACGAACCCCGCGACTGCGCAAATCATCCAGGATGTAAGACCCGCAAAACTTCGTCGCGTCAGCATACTGCCTGTCTCCCGTGGCCGGATCACAGGGTCCGCACTTCCGTTGGCGATAACAAATCTAACCAGCATGGCGATCGCAAAAGCACGCGAACGACTGTTGCTGTGAAAATCATCACATCACCGATGCCGGGCGTGTTCGAGCGCGCGCAGCGTCTCTGCCTTGTCCCCGCTCTCAGGTACGCCGGCGGGGCCGCCCAGACCCCGTGGACTAGGCGGGCGTGGGCAGTCGTCCGATGGGCAATCGCCGGGGGGAAAGTCGCCTATAAGCTTCGTTGCGCCCTCGGCACCAGCGGCTCCTGCCATAGCCGCCAGCATGACCAGTGTCGTTAGCGTTGCACGAAGCGGCCTTGTGTAATGGCGCATCATCGCGGCCCTCGGCAGCGCTATCTTCACCGCATCGTGGTTACGGACATTTTTTCAGGCCACTTTTTGCGAGGCATCCGACGTTGGGATATCCCATAGCGGGCGGGACAGATAGTAGACGAGGAGCCCGGCGCACATCATGGCGATCCCGGCGAGGGATTGCAGCGGCCGGTTGACGACGAGGTAGTACATCATGAACAGCGTCACGCTGAGAAAAACAAGTGGCGTGACCGGGTAACCCCAGGCGCGGTAAGGCCGGGCCAGGTTCGGGTGGGTGATGCGCATCTTGATGAGGCCCAGCACCGCGAAGAAAGAGCAAAAGGTGAGGCTGAACTGGATGAAGTCCAGCACCGCCTCGAAACTCTGAGTGAGCAGCAAGAGATTCGACACCGCGAGCTGGAAGAGGATGGCGATTGCGGGCACGCCCCGCTTCGACCGGCGCGAGAATAACCGCAGCAGCGGCGTATCCTCGCCCATCGTCATGGTGACGCGCGGGCCGATCCAGGTCATGGCGCTGATGGATGACACGAGGCCGAGACAGATCAGTGCCCCGACGATCCGCCCGCCGAAGCTACCGAAAATGTGCTTGCCGGCGATAATGGCGACGTCGAGCTGGCCGGCCATTTCCTGCATCGGCGTGGTCATCAGAAAAACGGCGTTGAGCGCGACATAGAGGACAATCACGATCGTTGTGCCCACGAACAGCGCGCGTGGAACAGCGCAGCTGGGGTCTTTAACTTCGCCGCCGATATAGGTCGCCGCGTTCCAGCCTGAGTAGGAATACATGACGAACACCAGGCTGATGGCAAATGGCGCGCCGCCGATATGGACGATGTCGGCGGTGCTCGGTGCAAAGGAAATCTGTTGCGTGTCGCCGAGCGCAAGGCCGGCGACGATGAATGCCACAATGAGGATCAGCTTCAGCGCGGTCCAGGCGTTGTGATAGGCGCCACCGAACCGGGGGCCGGAGAGATGCACGAGCGCGGCAAGCCAGATCGGGCCAAGTCCGAGCGCCGCGGGCCAGTTGACGGCAAGACCAAACAACAGCGGGGGTAAATGCGGCACTTGCTGTGAAATACGAACCGAACGCCATGGCAGCGAGCGCAATCGGCGCCGCAAAGCCGACCGTTGCTGATAGCCAGCCCGCCACGAAGCCGAACGCCGGATGATACATCCGGCGCAAAAAATTATACTCGCCGCTCGACCGAGGCAGCATAGCAGCGAGCTCCGCATAGCAAATCGCCCCGCAGATCGCCACGATTCCGCCGACGATCCATAGCAGCAAAAGCGAGAAACCGGACGGAATGTCGGCGATCTGAAATCCAAGACTGGTGAAAACGCCGACGCCAATCGTGTCGGCGACGACGATTGCCGTCGCCGTGATCCACGAGATCCGGCGCCGATTGTCGTCGCTATTGTACCGCGGATCCCTGGCCGGCTCGGTGAACTGTGGCATGCCTGCACCGTGGACCCGCCCCTGATAAGCAAACTTAGGCGTCGCCCCTTCTCCCCCTACTTTCTTCAGTTTGCTCATTGCCTTCCTGTATTCGGCGAGTATTGGACCAAGCCAAGATCGAGCCTTCGCTCGATCGTATGCTGGAGGCGCCCTTCCAGCGTCTTCCGCGATCCGTCCGACCTAGGCAAGACGCTTGCGGCCCACCAGAACCTGCGCACGCTTGAACGCCTCCCGACCAGCGCTCCCCACGGCAGCAATATCGACACCTTGCTCGGTCGCCTCCTGAAGGAGTTCGTCGTCAGTGAGGGAGAAAAGATCGTCCATAAACAGATCGTCCATCCTTGCGATCTTTTCACGGATCTGTTTGGCCCTGTCGGTCATGACACGTTCCGTTCGAAGTGATGATCCAAGCGCCGCCTCACAAACCTTCGTTTGGAATCGAACTCTTTTTGACTAAGTTCCAGTAAATCACGGAGTTTCTGACCTTCGATTCCGTCCACGATGCCCTCGAATAGCCTCTGCGCTATCTCGTCACCGTCGAACACGGCGGCCGCTCCCTCGATCATGGACATAGCATCGACCGTCGACGCCACGGGATCGACCGGTTCGGTCAACGGCACAGCGCCGGCTGCGGTCTCCTGTTGGGCCTCGAGCTCGTCCGATGGGGGAAAGTGTCCGTCGAGCCCGTCGAACTCCGAGGCGATACTCCGAATGACGTTTCCGAGAAAGGTCACGACTTGGACGCCCTTGGGACATTTCCGCCGACCGTCGAGGGCACGGACCAGCGCCTCGTTCTGGAGGTCCTCCCAGTCGCCCCCTGAGCGGCCGTAAAAACGCAGGGCCGCCTTCTTGACGCGCAGCCAATCCAGTTCGCTAAACTTTTCAATCGTTGCGCTCAATTCCGCCGGCGAAAGGACTTCGCCGCCGGCTGGTTCGGCTCGAACGGCTGATTCCGACGTGTCGGTTAGCATCGAGGTCCCGGCAATCGCGATCTCTTCTACTTAGGCGCGCCTTTCTGCTGACGCGGACAAAAAAATTTAAAAATTTTTGTCCGCGACGCCCGCATTTGAGCGCCTAAGAAAGGATGACACACGCCAGAAAAGCGACAAGCGCAAAGAGCGAGCCGCGGAGCGACGATACTCGGGTTGTCCGTTCCAGAATTACGGCTGTTTCGGGACAATTGCTACAAAAGGCCACAAACTGCGAGCCCCAACGTCCGACAATCCGGTCATTCCCGGTCGACCGTCGCGCGGATTGCGCCAAGGCGCAGGGGTCTATGCGCGACTGGTGGTGTGATGCGCGCCACTTTCAGATCGTGGCGCTTTCGTCTCTGCTGGCCGTCAATTTTGTCTGGCTAGATTTTGGCGCAAAGCCTTTGTATAGCGCGCTTGCAATTTCCAGCGCTCTTGCCACCCAAGTAGTCTGTTGGCGTTATTTCGGATTATCGCAGATTGACCTGCGATCGCCGCTCGTCACCGGGTTATCCTTAAGCCTCTTGTTGCGAGCAGATGAGGCGTGGCTGCCCGCGATTTCCGACGTTATCGCCATTGCTTCCAAGTTCGTGCTGCGAGTTGAAGGCAGGCACATCTGGGAATCCCGCTGGCTTCGCGATCGTCGTGCTGCTGTTGACATCCAACGATGTCTGGATCTCGCCCGGGCAATGGCGTGCCAGCGTCTGGTTTGGGTCGCTGCTCGCTTTTTTTGCCATTTTGGTGTTGCAGGCGTCACAGCGGTCAGACGTTGCGCTGTTCTTTCTCGGAAATCATGCCGCGTTGCTGTTTGCCCGCGCCTATTGGCTAGGCGATCCGATTGCCATTCCGCTGCACCAACTACAAAGCGGATCCTTGCTGATCTTTGCCTTTTTTATGATCTCCGATCCACGAACGACACCGGATTCACGCCTGGGCCGCTTCCTATTCGCGGTCGCGGTGGCGTTGCTTGCCTACTATCTCGCATTTTTCATGCAAATACTCCGGCGCTTTACATCGCGCTCATTTGTCTGTCCCCCGTTACGCTTCTGCTCAACAGAATTAGTCCAGCAAAGCAGTTCGGATGGACTGCAAACGCCCAAGGAGCCTCTCGATGAAGCGAACAGTCCGATCTCGGTTGAAGCATGAAATCGAAGAACTGCCGGCGCCGGGCGAGGCACATTGGCGCGCGCAAGAACAAGCGACCGGGCTTCCAGACCAATCGTGACGGCAAGTTCAAGAAGAAGATGGATGGAAGTGGCGAAGCGATGACCGGCTCTTTGTTGGAAAGATTGCGTGTCCCATGCGCCACCGCCGATAGCAAGGAAGCTGCCGATGAGATGGAGCGGCTGTTGGCGGCCCTCGCTGAGATTGAGGAAGGCAAGGGCCGCTACAGTCTCGACCGTCTGGGGCATGCGTCAAACGCGATCGAGGACATGAAGGAATATTGCCCGCCGCGCTAGACTAGGGGTGAAGTGATGACCGACGAAAGAGACGCCGAAATTAAGCGGTTGCGGGACTTTGAGACTTATTGGAATCGTGAGTTAGTTTCCGTGATCGGGCGCATGATCAACGAGGCTAAATGGTTGCGCCCGAGGCATGCGGATTCGGCGCGGCATCCGGATGGCGGCCGGTTGGTAGTCGCTATGCTTATTGTAGCCCTCGGCGCAATGGCGTTGACGGTAGAGGTGATCCACGGCGAGTATGGTTGGCGCATGCAGGAGAGATTTTGCGAGCTCTGGGATCTCAAGTGCACGCCCAAGCCATGGATGGATGATCGCCTTATGCCGCAGCGATTGCCGCCGCTCATAAACGGCGTGCCATACGTTCCCTATGTACCCCGTAGGTGAGGAAAATTGAAAAATAAAAATGGCGAATCTCAGCTGCGGCGTGGGAGGCGAGCCCAAGCACACCCTCTTTGGACCGCTCGGTCGCTTTGGTGATTCCTGCACCCGGAAAGGATTGCCTGGGCGGTGTGGCCGTCAAACTCGCCGGACTTGGGGTTATTTTTGGCCTCCTGCGAGGTCATTTTCGCTGCATCAGGGGCACCGGGTACGCCGCGCGGGCCCAAGTTTTTCCGCGCGATCTCGTCCTCGGTTTCCTGTCTTCTTCGCGCGTCCCTGGCTTTGATTTAATCATTCGTTGTCACCGCCGCTGCTCTCGTCGTTCTTATGCGAGTGTAGGAACCGAGCGATTTGTCCTCTTAGCGCGGAAGTATCCAACAACTCGCCCATGTCGCCGGCATCGTCGAACAACTCTCTTTGGAGTTTAGCCGGCAGTGTATTCCATTGCATAATAAGCGCAGCCCCAAGACATCGCAGAACCCGATCCTCGGATGCAAGGGTCGTTCGATTTGTGTCGTCCTGCTGTCTACAAACGGCGTTTTCTTCTCGGAGCAATTCATCATTATCGGCAAGGACTGCGAGCACCGAGAATCTCGCCTCAAGCTCTCGGAACTCGTGTCTTCTGGCTGAACCGACCGATGTCTTTGCCCAGTCGCCATATTCGAACGCTTTCGCAAGGTATTGCTTTAGACGTAGGCCGATTTATCAGAGGTGCACTCCGAGATAGCCTGCGACCACAACGATCACGACCACTACGCCGATGATGTAAAAGATATTCATTGTTTTGTTCCGATTAAAATAACGCTGGGTGGTCAACATCCCTGGTTGCTACTTAATGATTGCAAAGATAGCGACCTCGGTCTGAGCAAAAGCGCTCACCGGAGGGCGATTATTCGAGCGGGAAGAGCTCGCAATCTCCCTGCCTCAGTCTGTGCCGAATTTTCGTTCATCATCCCCTATGCGGCAAGAGCGACTGGTTGCAATATTGTGGTCGTCGATTTGGATGTTCACCCGGGAGGATGAGCTATGGCCGAAGATCAAAATGGCCGCATCGCCGGACACGATTATGCCAGACGTCGACAAAGTCCGAGAACAAGGTGCGGCAAATTTCCGGGCCACTGCAATTGTAGAATTAGCAATAATTTCGCTGCTTATCGATGCCGGAATGACGACCACGGAAGCAGCTATTCAACGCATTGAACAAATTCAAAATGCGCTATCGGAGACATTTCGTAGCAACGAGGTGTCTGAGAGAGTTGGGCGCGTAATCCATCTATTACGCGATCAGGATAATAAGCACTCTACTGTATAATGGCAGCAATTTAACGCGATGATGTCGGCTAATGGAATGGTCCGGCCGTGCTCCTGCCCCGCCAGCGATCGAAGCTGGCAAGGGGCGCCAAAGACAAGGAGCACGCTATGTCTCAGAATCCAAACACCGCGATTGCGATAGTCGGCATCGATATTGGCAAGAACTCATTCCACATTGTTGGCCTTGATCAGTGCGGTGCGATCGTGCTGCGGCAGAAGTGGTCGCGTGGCCAGGTGGAAGCGCGATTTGCCAATATGCCGCCGTGCTTAATTGGCATGGAAGCCTGCGTCGGCGCACATCATCTCAGTCGCAAGCTTAAGGCGCTTGGTCACGATGCTCGGCTGATGCCGGCGAAGTACGTGCGGCCCTACTCGAAGGGACAGAAGAACGACTTCCGTGATGCGGAGGCGATCGCCGAGGCGGTGCAGCGGCCGACGATGAAGTTCGTGGCGACGAAGACCGCCGATCAGCTCGACTTGCAGGCACTGCACCGGGTGCGGGAGCGATTGGTCAGCCAGCGCACCGGCATCATCAATCAGATTCGCGCCTTCCTGTTGGAGCGCGGCGTTGCGGTGCGGCAAGGGTTACGGTTTTTGCGCGCAGAGCTGCCGCGCATCCTAGCTACACCTCCCGATGTCCTGTCGCCCCGCATGGTTCGGATCATCGAGGATTTGGCTGGCGACTGGCGGAGACTCGATGAGCGCGTCCAGAATCTATCGGATGAGATCGAGACGGTTGCGCGCCAAGATGGCGGTTGCGAGCGGCTGATGAGCGTCCCCGGCGTCGGCCCGATCATCTCCAGCGCGATGGTGGCCGCGATCGGTACTGGAGATGGGTTCTCCAAAGGCCGCGACTTTGCCGCTTGGCTGGGGCTTGTCCCCAAACAGATCTCGACTGGCGACCGCACCATCCTGGGCAAGATATCCAGGCGCGGCAATCGCTACCTGCGGGTCCTGTTCGTACAGGCGGCATGGGTCGTGCTGATTAAGCCGAAGAGCTGGGAGCGCCACGGCCTCAAACCCTGGATCGACGCCGCCAAGAAGCGGCTGCACCGCAATGTTCTCGCGATCGCGCTCGCCAACAAGCTGGCGCGGATCGCTTGGAGCGTTCTGGCTCGTGGCCGAAGCTTCGAGGCAAGGCCGGCCGTGGCGTCAGCCGCTTAGTTCTGCGCGAGAAATTGACTGTTACCTGCCGAGGTCTGCGAGAGGATGAGACGAGATGGAGGTTCGGTCTTCCCGGCGCATGCGAACACTGGTGACCCGAATGGCTCGGTTGAAGCCTATCCGCTAATGAGATCGCACGCGCGCTGATATCCATGATGGCCAGGAGCCCACGCTCCAACAAAAGGCCGGATACATTGATGCAAGACCGCTTACCACCAACTCGACGAAGTTCTCTTGCAACGCACGGCCGGACCATACATTCGGGTCATTCGCTATCGGCGTGTCTAGCGCCGGTATCACAGCATGTCCCAAGTGGTCTGAAAGCGGTCATTACAAGGAACGGGAACGCTAAAATACTTGCACGCTTGCGCTCGTTGTTGGTCCGCAAACAGTGTGCGGCGGCTACGTTTATTGGCTGGCGAACGGGCAGACGTGTTTTAGGTCGTTACCCAGTTCCGCGGCGAGCGGCGAATTTTTTCCGACGCTATCGGATCGGCCTTTAGTCTGGGACCGCTTAGAATTGGAGCGGCGCCGAAAAGCCAACGCCCGCGGCGATGCTGGCTGGGAAAGATCAGCCGGAACATTGATCCGCCGCCCGTCAGGCAGAACGATGTAGCTCGCGATCAGGCGCAAATTCCCTTTCTCGCCGCCGTATCCCTCGACTACATCATTGAGGGCCTGTGGAATTTGATTTTCTGCGCTGGACACTTCCGCAATCGCCGCACCGGTCGCGACACATCTTCCCATGGGACTCGTATAAATTTTGACTGGGCGCCAGGACGCTGCAATTCTTTCGGCGGTTGCCAACTGGCGTTCAGTTGAAACACCAGGTCTTGACCAAACCCTCGCAACGAACTCGAGCGACTTCAAATCGACGCCGAGCTCTTCATTGCTTCGCGGCGGGCAGTCTCAGGAGCATCCTCGTGTTCGATCATGCCCGCGCAAGCCTCCTCTGAGAGGGCTTTGCCAGTAGCAACAAGGACGGGCGCTCGAAAGAGCCTCACCACAAGGGCACATCGGTGCTCGGCATCGTATGGAAGAACCGCCGCGGCGTCTCCATGGCTTTCCACCTCGCGGAATACCTCCGCACCGTCGGCTAGTCGTAACCGTAGCCGCTCAATCGTCACGTAGCCGGCATACGTTGTCTTCCGCCCAAGTATACGTGGCATCATCATGTTGATGGCCCGAGGTTTCCCGGCGGCTCAACTGCCGCCAAACTCATGTCATTGACAATGGTCTAGATGGAGGCCCGAACCTAATGACTCGGGCCACGCATTTTTGCTCCTTCGCCCAACGCCCGGCGCGTGTGTTCCTCGTTCAGTTCGTCGGCGACCCAAAATGCTGTTTCCGCCGCGCAACAGCTTCTCTAAATCGATCTCCAATATCTAGCCGACATTTAAGGCGACGGAGCAGTAAGCAGTGGCGCCGCACATTGAAACTGCGCGGTCGCTGTTCCCCCAACAGCGGACATTCTCTTCCACCGCAATATCGGTCGCTAAGGGCCAAAAGCTCCGCAACCCTTTGCCCCGATTTCGAAGAAAGCATAGCCTGATAGAGAAGAGACGTGGTTTGACGAAAAGATGTCGAGCTGACCCTCAGGAAGTTCTAGAAACTATTGACGGATTGGCTGAAAAAGCGAGGCTATCTGAAACTGCAATAAGGGTGATTGACTCGGTTATTCTGAGTTCGCAACAGTGGCTGGCTTCTCAAATGAAACTTGCCATCTTTTTGGGCTCAATAAGTGCAGCGATCGGCGTGCTCGCCATTTTGCTGTCGCTGGGTTTGTTTGGACCAGCTCCTAGCTCTAATCATGGGGAAAATAGTTGGCTTGGCGTTGCCTTTGGCATCGCATTCCTTTTCGCAGGTATTTCCGTCATCATTCAAGCCGTGCTCGCCCGCGGCTATCCGACTACCGCGGAATTGCCAGCTTCAACGCCGTCCTGGCTCCGATCGCTCCATTGTCTACTTGGTCTCGGCGTCATAGTGTCGCTCGGCGCCATGTTCACTTGGGTCGCGGTTGCATCGGGCAAGAGATCATTCACAGGCAGTGGCGCAATATTTGGCGAAACTGGGGGGCGCATTGCTTTCGGCATTGGCTCAATCCTGATATGGATTTTTCTGGCAGCGATCTTGTTTTCAAAAGCACGCCGTCTTATTCGCCGCCACGACGAGAATTAACAAGTTCAATTCCGCGGTCTCGCCGCCGCGTCGGGCCCTTGCCCTTGGCTGATACCAGTCTCGAAACCGCGCGGCCGGGAATGAGACAAACGATCAAGACGCAAACGCAGGCCGAGAGGCCAAAGGCACGACAATGACGACACTCACCATTGCAGGCTGCTTCCGTACTGATAGAACTTGGACTCACCGAAGACGGGGGTAGTTTGCCAAAGATCGGCCATCTTAGTTGGCGAGGTCTGGCTTTGATGGAAGAGGGCTCAAGAAAGGATCGGCGCAATGCGAACATTCCTGATTACCGTAGCGCTCCTAGCCATTGTCGCGATCCCGGCAAAAGCCGATAGATCGGTCACCGATGCCGAACGCGCAAAACTCATACCTGCCATTGAGGCTCAAGGCTGCACCGGCGGTAAAATGGAATGGGATGATGATGATCGGGAATTTGAAGTCGAAGACGCTGTGTGTGCCGACGGCCGAAAGTACGATCTGAATTTCGACGCCAACTATCTGTTCAAAGGCAAGGAAGAAAACGACGACTAATGCCCAGTCCCCAATAGCAAGCAGCTGTCTCCCACGTCCGGCACTCACGTCTCCGCTAGGTTTTTATTCCGGCCGGTAAACGGCCGGCGAGCGCCCGTCTGTCCCATTTTATCTTTCGCCCGGTCTCCCCGAGTCTCGTGGAAACGCCGTCAACGCCCTAAAACGCTCGGCAAGGCCCCTCCTTGGCGCAAACGCACAGCCCGAGAATTTATTTCTTACTTAAAGCATTCCGGCCGACGCCTCCTCGGCCGGTGAGCTTCTGACCTCGGAAGTACAGGCAGCGCCGATCGACCTCGGCCTCGATCGACGGTTCGATCCGCGCGAAGCCCTATGTACAGAAAACATTTGTATCTTGTAGGCCCAAAATCGGATCGCCTATTCGGCGAGGCTTTCGAGAAACTGAGCCAGAGGAAAGAAGTAGATCAAGCCGCCGACCACGATGGCCGCCAGCCACGCCAACACAACGTCCGCATACGCTGACCACACTGTAAGCACGGCCCCCAATTGCCATAAGAGTGCCCTTCGCAATATGGCGATCGAATGGCGTAGCGGGCGCGACTAACAACAAATTTGTTTGCACACATCGGCCCCGGCCTAGCGCCGGGCGCTGAATGTTCAAGAACGATACCGCGAAATTGCAAAACTTATACAATGACAGCGCCGCCTGTTACATTTGGTCCTTTGAGCTTCAAAGTTTTGCAAGGAGAAGCCAATGATCGCGGGATGCGCGCTCAGAAAATTCGCAACGATGGCGTGCGGCGTTTTTGCCTTGCTCGTCGCCGGTGCCTTAGCTGGGGCACAACCAGCGCCTGACTATGCCGCGCTCCTGGCGGCACCGGACCGCAGCGATGCGGATCGGCAGGCCGACAAGCGCCGCGATCCAGCACCGTTTCTGACCTTCGCCGGCCTGCGCCCCGGCATGAAGGTGCTCGATATGGGCGCTGGCGGCGGCTACAGCACGGAGTTGATTGCGCGTGCTGTGGCGCCGGGCGGCATCGTCTACGGGCAGAACCCAGCCGATCTCGGCGAGAAACCCAAAGCTACTTTCGACGCGCGACTAAAAACTCCTGCAATGAAAGACGTCGTAGCCGACATACGGCCCTTCGACGATCCAGTGCCGCCGGACGTGCACGATCTCGACCTCATAACGTTCCTCTTCTACTACCACGACACGACGTACATGAACGTCGATCGCGCTGCGATGGACCGTAAGTTGTTTGCGGCGCTAAAACCCGGCGGCTTTTTGGTGATTGCCGACCATTCCGCGCTGCCGGGCCAAGGAACGTCGGTCGGCAAGACACTACATCGCATCGAGGAGAGTACGTTGCGCCAGGAAGTCGAAGCGGCCGGCTTCCGCGTTGTCGCCAAGGGCAACTTCTGGCGAAGCCCAGACGACACGCACGACTTCCCGAGTTACCGTCCATCCCCGCCGGTCGACAATTTCGTGCTCAAGTTTCAGAAGCCCATGTGAAAACAAAAATGGCGCGGCTCTGGGTCGCGCCGTTACATCAATATTGATTTCCCTCAGGGTCAGGAGGCGACATATTCACAGTGTCGCGCGATGTCCGGTGTTCCCGCAATAACGACCAAATCGCTGCATTCCGGCGAGTACCGCAGTCGCCGCCACCTGCGCAGGCACCCCTCTTATATTTTGCGACACCCCGGTCGAACAGCTCACGCCGCCTACTGAGACTCTTCAAGGCTTGGCGGCGAGGTCGACAAGATCGGTCTGGTTTGCCCAATCGCCAAACAAGCCTTCGTCGGCCGGCTTCTGTCCGACCTTTGGTTTCAGTGGCTCTCCGGCTTTCCGCTTCGCAACCTCGGCGTCCGAGACTTTCTCCGCGCCGGGGATGACGTGTTGCTCGCCCGGGTTGGTGCTCTCAGTTTTTGTTCTAGACGGGTTCGGTTGCTCCGCCATCAAATCGTGCTTGCGGTCTTGGGCCGATATTCGGCCTTAGGGCTTTGGCGCTTTCTCCGCCGAGTCATTGTTTTGCGCATAGGCAATCATGGGAACTGCTGCGAATAGCGAAACAGCCATAACGAGCTTGAGGTTCATAGAGGGTCTCCAAGGAGTGTTAGGGGAAGGGCGAGCTGCGACGGCTTAATTGCCTATCGAAATCAAGCCGGATGCTGGAATAATGCTGCGGTGCCGATGAGGAACAGCAACACGCAGATGATGCTGGCCTGTAAGGCTAGATAGTCCTGGTCCGAGATGCGGTACTTGGTCAAAGAGGCCTCCGCGATTTTATCCGTGCCGAGTTTTCGCGTGCTGCCGGAGATCGGAAATCGGAGCGCACCATGAGTGATGGCTGCTCTTGCAAGCGGTGTTCATCATCGCCAAGCTACCACCAGTGACAAGCACGACAGCCGTCGTCAGAACAATCAATAGGAGCTTGTTCATCGCCACCTCGCTGTGGCACGCCCCCAAGCCCTTCGACCGTCCGAATTTAATCGGCCTTTGGATGAACCTTCGGTGAACGTGTGCCACCGGCGTCATGACCAGGTGCGCTGACGGAACTTGCACCCGCCCTCTCCTTGCCTCAGCTGTAGGCGAGAGACCACGCAATGTCCGAACGCCGCCGCCGTCGCGGTGTGGTTCGCTTTCGCGCGTCGTTCGGTGCCAGCTTGTCACTGACTTACGCCCACCGCCATTTCTTACGGCGCTTAACAAAAGTCTGTGGCATTTTCAATTTTCAATTAAATGTCTTCTCATATTTGCCAGGCTTTAATATCGAGATTTTCCACCATATTTGGAAACCGCAAGCATGCGCGAACGCCGAAAGAACTTTCGCGTCGAGTGGAACTCCCCAGGTAAAATTTATGACCGCAATGGCCGTCTCGCTTGGCCATGCATCGTGAGCAACTTTTCGAACGGTGGGGCTAAGATTGTCGGTGTGGAACCTAGTAAAGTTCCGGACAATTTCATTCTCCGCATTTCACCTCACGGTCGGCCTTATGAATGCCATGTCATTCGACGTTCAAAGGAAGGTTTGGGAGTGGAATTCACCGGCAACGACATAGGTATGAACGAGCCAGAACAACGTCGGCGGCGAAAAGCTAAAAGAAAGCAAGAGACTTCCGCAATGGTCTGAGCGCGCTTTGGGGCTACAATTTGCACCAAGCAAAAACCGAAGGTCTACGGGCCATGGCGCTTGGGTGCCAACACTTGCGAGGGTTTTTTATTGGCTTTTAAATCGGTTCCCCTCGGGGTCGCACCTGAGTTGACGGTGGACAGCGTCGCGGGCTTATTGGCAGGTGCGCAACTCGCCGCCAACGATTACCAGATAGCGCTTCTCGCGAGCTAAGCCCTGGCGTCACCGCGCGCGGCGCTTCCTCTGCTGCCAATGCATCTGTCTCAACGAACCCCGCGACTGCGCAAATCGCCCAGGATGTAAGACCCGCAAAACTTCGTCGCGTCAGCATCTGCCTGTCTCCGTGGCCGGATCACAGGGTCCGCACTTCCGTTGGCGATAACAATAAGCCGTTCTTGATGGTGGGCAAAGTAACCCCGTGCTGTCGTGGTCTGTCACCCTGTTACCTTGATTAGAGGGTTCTTCAAGAGCGGTGCCCTAGACGCTCCGTTTCGCCTATCATGCGCGCCGGACGGCGTTAGGGCGCTATCATGGACCTCGGAGGTTGGCTGCGGAGCCTCGGCCTCGAACAGTATGAGGCGGCATTCCGCGAAAACGAGATTAACGAAAGGGTCCTTCCGAGCCTGACCCAGGAAGACCTAAAGGAAATCGGCATAGGTCCTGTTGGTCATCGCAGGTTACTCCTCGAAGCTATGGCCGCTTTGCGCGACGAGACGGCCGCCGCCAAACCTCCCCCTGCTGACGTGGCGACCAAGTCCAGTGCCCCGAGCGTCCCTCCCGAAGACCGCGCCGAGCGCCGCCAAGTCACCGTGATGTTCTCCGACCTTGTCGGCTCGACGGCCCTCTCAGCCCGGATGGACCCGGAGGATTTACGCGAGGTCATTTCGGCCTATCAAAAAAGCGTCGTCGCGAGCGTGCAGCGCTTTGGCGGCTTCGTGGCGAAGTATATGGGCGACGGTGTGCTCATCTATTTCGGCTATCCGCAGGCCCATGAGGACGACGCCGAGCGTGCGGTGCGGGCGGGACTGGAAATAGTCGCGGCGGTTGCGGGGCTAAAGGCACCATTTTCATTGCAAACACGTATCGGAATTGCCACGGGCCTTGTTGTAGTCGGCGACCTGATCGGTTCGGGGGAGGCGCAGGAGCGCGGCATCGTCGGCGAGACGCCAAACCTCGCGGCGCGTCTGCAAGGGATCGCCGAACCGAACATGGTCGTCATCTCCGAGGGCACCCGGAGACTTCTCGGCAATCTCTTTGAACTGGAGGACCTCGGGGCAAAGGACCTCAAGGGCATCGCCGGGCCGGTACGTGCCTTCGCGGCCCTGCGGGCGAGTTCTGCGGAAGGCCGCTTCGAGGCGATGCATGGGAGCGGCCTAACCGACCTCGTCGGGCGGGACGAAGAAGTCGAATTGCTGCTGCGGCGCTGGTCGAAAGCAAAGACCGGCGAAGGCCAAGTAGTATTGCTCTCCGGCGAGGCCGGTATCGGCAAGTCGCGGCTCACAGCGGCGCTTCTTGAGCGCCTCGCTTCCGAGCCGCCGCACACGCGCTTGCGCTATTTTTGCTCCCCGCAGCATACCGACAGTGCGCTTTATCCGATCATCGGCCAGATGGAACGTGCCGCTGGACTAGCGCATGATGACACTCCGCAAGCGAAGCTCGACAAGCTCGATGCGCTATTTGCACAGACCTCGACCTCCAAACAGGATGCTATGCTATTTGCCGAGATGCTGTCCCTCCCAAATGATGGCCGCTATCCCGCACTCGTCCTTGCCCCTCAGCAGCGCCGACAGAAAACGCTGGAAGCCCTGACCGCACAACTTGCCGGATTGGCAAGGCAGCAGCCCGTGCTGATGATCTTCGAGGACGCGCATTGGGCCGACCCCACGAGCTTGGAAGCATTCGGCCGGTCGTAGATCGAATTAAGGCCCTTCCGGCGCTGCTCATCATAACTTTCCGCCCCGAGTTCAATGCGCCGTGGGCGGGCCAATCACATGTGATGAGCCTGACGCTAAGTCGGCTTGGCGAGCGTGATGCGGCCACCATCATCGAACGCCTCGTCGGCAACAAGGAACTTCCGGCTGACGTAATGGCGGAAATCGTGGAGCGCACGGACGGCATTCCCCTGTTCGTGGAGGAGATGACGAAGGCGGTTCTAGAGGCGGAGAGCGAGGGCGAAGCCCGGCGCACCGCCGCCGCGGCGCCGTCCCCTGCACTCGCCGTGCCCGCAAGCCTGCAAGCCTCGCTGATGGCGCGGCTCGACCGGCTCGGCCCGGCCAAGGAGGAGGCGCAGATTGCGGCGGCGATCGGACGCGAGTTCACCCATGCTCTGATGGCTGCGGTTGCGCGTAAGCCAGAGGCGGAGTTGGGATCGGCGCTCGACCGTCTCGTTGCGGCTGGTTTGCTGCTCCGGCAGGGAGTGCCGCCGCATGCAACCTATCTGTTCAAGCATGCGCTGGTGCAGGACGCGGCCTACGGCACGTTACTGCGCGACCCGAGACGCGCGCTTCACGCTCGCATCGTTGAAGCCATCGAAAGCCAATTCGACGAGATTGCCGAAAACGAGCCCGAAGTGCTGGCGCATCATTTCGAAGAAGCCGGGTTGGCTGGCCCTGCCTGCGATTATCGCATGCGCGCTGGCGATCGGGCGGTTAGCCGGTCCGCCTACAAGGAGGCGATTGCGCATTTCTCTGTGGGTCTAAAATTGGCCGAGTCCCTGCCTCAATCGGCCGACCGAATGCGCCGCCAACTGGATTTTTTGGTCAAGCTCGTCCCGGCGTTGATGGTCGCGCGCGGCTTGGGGAGCGCGGAGGCCGAGGATGCCTGCCGTCGCGCGGCTGAGATTGGCGAAACGCTTGATGACCGCGCCGCGGTTTATAAAGCCAAGTGGGGCCTGTGGCTCAACGCCAATGTCAGGCGCAAAACCACCCTAGCGCGCGACCGGGCCAACGAACTGGTGACCCTCGCGCAGCGTTCTGGCGACGGCGATCAGTTGCTTGAGGCGTACCATTGTCGGTGGTCGACGGCATTGTTCCGAGGCGACGTCGCGGCGACTTTGGACAACACTCGTATCGGTGTCGAGACCTATGACATGGCCCGCCATCGTCATCTTGGCCAAGCCTTCGGCGGCCACGATCCGGGAGTGTGCGCGCACCTTTGCCGCGCCATCGCGCTGCAGGAGTTTGGAGCCCGCGAACAAGCAAAAGAAAGCGGCGGGACGGGGACCGCACTGGCCGAAGCGCTCGACCATCCAAACAGCGTCGCGCACGCGTTCCACAACCTCGCAATATCCTGCCAACTGGTAGGCGATCGTGAGGCCGTCTATGCAGCGGCGCATCGCGGCGCGGCAGTGGCGCAAGAATTCGGGCTGATGCCGTGGCGCGCTGGTAGCTTGCTGCTCACGGGATGGGCTACCGCAGTCGACTCTAGCATCGCTGACGCCGCGCGACTGATTGACGCCGAAATCGATAACGCAACCGCCACCGGCCCTTTGCCGCAATATTTTCTTGGCTTGGCGGGCGAGGTTCTGTTGCTCGCTGGCCGTCCAGCAGATGGCCTCGCACATCTCGACCGTGCGATCGCGGCGGTCGACGAACCGGGGGTTGGCTTTTATCTGCCGGAAATCCATCGCCTGCGTGGAGAATGTCTGCTGTCGCTCAATCGCCGCAACAAGGTCGAGGCGCGGCAGGCTTTCACGACCGCTCGCGACGACGCCCGACAACAAGGCGCAAAACTCTTCGAACACCGCGCCTCGGCCCGACTCGTCGAGATGGGCGATTGAGAGGAGCGAGGCGCGCGGCATGGCTTTTGTCGGTACGCTTTACTGAAAAGCCGTAACGCTGTTACGCCAAGCTGTGAGGGCATCATTTATAGCGCCCCCCTTTGCGGGGTAGCCGTCTCACACGCTGCCAAAGGCCGGCCATCGCGCGTCTATACTATCGTATAGGGCAGCCGTTCCTTTCCGTTAATAATCATTAACCATCGTGCAATGGAGCGGAGCGAACTGGCCATCCTAAACTCTCCGATAAGGGGAGTTGGAGATGGATACTACAAGCGCTTTAGTTTCACGCTTTTTTTTCGGGCGCGCTGCCAAGAGCATGGTGGCAATTGGTGTAGTTGGTTGCCTCGCCCTTGGCAGCTTTACCGCGGCGGTAACTGGTGCAGGCGCCGCCCTGAGCGCGCAACCGTCGGAAGCCATTTCGGTTAATCACACCAATAAAGGCGATCGTTTGCCGCTGACGATTAAGCACACTCCAAGTATCTCGTCGCCATCCGCATTAACCTCGTCACGGCCGCCAATCGGGTGTGAACCGGCGTTTAGCAGGGCTGCCGAGCCGGCGCGTGCGCATATCTTTGGGCGCTGTATTTCGTGAATTTGCCGTTTTGATGCGCGCCCGGCAATGTTGAGCGGTCTCGATGTTCAGAACCCCCGCCTTTGATCCCGTGAGCTTTGCAATGATGGGCTTCGGCATCTTGTTGGTAGCTACGTTGGCCTTCGTATTCTAGGGCCTTGCCGGACCTGCTCGACTTCCCGACGAGCGACCGCACGCCGCTTCCCCGCCCTGGACGGTCATTCCCTGAAAATGCGCCGCGTGTGTTCGTCGTGCAGTTCGTCAGCGACCCAAAATGCTGTTTCCGCCGCGCAACAGCTTCTCTAAATCGATCTCCGACATCTAGCAGACATTTATGGCGATGGAGCACGACGCAGCGGCGCCGCGCATTGAAACTGCGCGGTCGCCGTTCCCCCAACAGCGGACATTGCTCTTTCACCGCAATATCGGTCGCTAAGGTCGAGTCGCCCGGAGGAATCTCACCCCCGGGCGCTCCCAGATCCGTGCGTGAACCTCTCGATTCACACGGCTCCCGATGCTCGGCCGTTTCCATGGCACAGCTGCCAATGAGCGAAGAGCGTCGGATTTGTTCGGCGAAGCCGGTCAAACCAGTCGCGTGCTCCTTTGGTTTTGAGACGCAGCCGTTTGAATTTGCGGCGCGCCCAGCGGATGACATAGCCTTCGGCTAATGAACGTCAACGCCTTTGGGCTGGCGGCGGGTTGGAAGCTGTGCGCGAAGATGCGCTTCGTGCCTTCCCTCCACATCGTCTTCCGGGCCCGAAACTGGAATCCCAGAAAGTCGAACGAGATGATGGGGAAGTCGCCGCGTCGGTTCGCATCCTTGCAGTAGACGATCTTCGTCTTCTCGGGATGCAGCACCAGCTTGCAGGCCGCAAAGCGGTCGGCAAGCGCGCTCCATAACACCTGCGCCTCCTCGGCGCTCTTGCAATGACAAATGGCGTCATCCGCGTAGCGCTCGAACGGGATGTGAGGACACCTTCTCGCCATCCACATGTCGAACGCATAATGCAGAAACAGATTCGCCAGGATGGGGCTTATGACCCCTCCCTGAGGCGTTCCCGACATTCGCGGCACGATGCTGCCATCCTCCATCTGCATCGGAGCCTTCAGCCAGCGCTCGATGTAGAGCAGCACCCAGGGTCGGCTCGTATGACGACGGACCGCCCTGAGCATTAACTCCCAATCGATGCTGTCGAAGTAGGCTTTTACGTCGAGATCGAGCACCCAGTCGTGGCGCCAACAGCGCTGACGAGCTCGGCGCACGGCGTCGATCGCCGATTTGCCGGGGCCTGTAGCCATAGGAGTCGGCATGGAACGCCGGCTCCAAACGCGGCTCCAAGTAGCGACGGACAACTTCCTGAGCGTGTGGCGTTGAGGAGCCTTTTTTCGAGTTTGGGTAGGCCCTCGTCGCGGCCATGAGCGGCCGAATGCCCATGATGTTCATAACCCGGGTCAGATTGTAGGCCAGCACGTGTAGCGCCATCTCTGAGGCAACTCGAGGCAGCGTCTTCATCAGGAAATGGGTTGCTCCCATCCTGTCCGGCTCACGCGACTGGGCATCATGACATGCCAGCGTGAATCCGACCTGATCCGGATGGGTCCCGAGCATCGCGAGCGCAATGGAATTTGGTGCAGGCCGAAGAAAACGAGACGCCGCCGGCGGGCGTTCCATATCCCGTTGCAAACCGCAGATGCGCTCGAACTCGACCGTTGGGCAGAAACGCCAATCACTTTCACGAATTCACGGTGGAAGGCGCCGATCTTGCGGCACCGCGGCGATCTCTACCTTTATTCACCGCGAGCGGTGCCCTACACCGAAACAAGCATCCGGGCGCGCTACCATCGCTGGCTGAAAAAAACGCCAGAAGGCAAGAAACTCTGCACTCTTTGGCAAAAGTGGGTTGCCGACCAGATCCGCAAGTACGAATGGGATATTGACGCTGATGACGCAGCCAACCCCACCATCCACGGGCTGCGCGGCACGGGCATCCTCCTGCGTTATTCAATCGGTTATGAGGTCGATCAGATCGCAAACGACATTGGAATGTCCCGCCCAATGGTCGAACGCTACATGCGATTTAAAGACCAAATGGAGGTCGCTGCCGGCGGCGGCCCACGCCCGAGGCTGGGTGACGTCCTAGACTTGCTGGGAATTTGGCGGGGTGCATCCTTTGCAGATGCAATTCAGCGAACGGGCTTTGGCGAGCCCGGCAAAGGAGCACCCCATGGCCACGAAGATACCTGCTTCACAGCGCACGCGTGAAGGGCTGACAGCATTGATCGAAGGGCGTCTTTCCACAGCGTCGGCAAAGGACGAACTTGTGAAGTTGGCAACCCGGCTGATCGTGGAGGAGGCGCTTGAAGGCGAAGCTGGTGATGCGGTTGGGCGAGATTACTACGAACATGGCGCGCGTCCTGGCCAAGGATATCGGAACGGGTACCGTACGGGCCGGCTGAAGACCGCCGAGGGCTTGATCGAATATTCGACGCCCCAGATTGCCGGGCGGGATGAGCCCTACCGCTCGGCCATCCGTGATCATCTCAAAGGCCATACACAGGGGCTCGTAGATTTGGCGATCGAGATGCTGGCACGGGGCCTATCGGTGCGCGACATCGAGGATGCCTTCAAGGGTGAGGACGGCCGACTTCTTCTGTCGAAGACTGCGGTGTCGCAGCTTGGGGAACGGCTGTGGGAGGACTACCTAGCTTTTGCCCAGCGGGACTTGAGCGATTACGAGATCGGCTATCTGTTTGTCGACGGCATCGCTGAGCGGTTGCGGCCAGGCGCCAAACGCGAACCGGTTCTGGCGGCGTGGGGCTTTACGGTGCAGGGCCGTCGGGTGCTGCTGCATCTGATGGCGGGATCGAAGGAAGATACCGAGACGGTGACCGCGTTCTTCGAGGACATGAAGCGGCGCGGCCTCAACGACCCGCTTCTGGTGACCTCGGATGGGGCGCCCGGCATCATCAAGGCAATCGAGGTGTGCTTTCCGCGCGCTGCACGGCAACGCTGCCTTGCCCATCGCATGCACAATCTGCTGGTCAAGGTCCCGGAAGACGTGTGGCCGGAGTTCAAGGTCCGCGTACAGGCGGCCTATCAGGCGCCGAGCCGAGCGATCGCGCGCGACCTCGCGGCCGGCGTCGTCGCGGACTATGGCCGCAAGCACGACAGCGCGGTCGCCTGCTTCATGGACGACTTCGAAGCCTGCATCGCACACCTGCGATTTCCGGTGACGCATCGGCGGGCCATCCGGACCACAAACTTACTTGAACGGCTGTTTGTTGAAGAGCGCCGTCGTCTCAAGATCATTCCGAATGCATTCGGCGAACGCGCTGTCTTGAAGCTGATGTTCGGCGCGCTCATCCGCGCCGCCGAACGATGGAAGTCCATCAAGGTCACCCAGTTCGAGCGGCGTCAGCTCTCGGCCGTGAAGAAGGAACTCGATCAGGAATACGAGGTCCAAGTCGATCTCAACCGCAAGCCATCAAAGGGCGCAGCCCAAACCAAAATATCCAGCAGTTTTCAGACTTGACCCCGAGGCTGGTTGAGGTGAAAGGCTAGACCGTGAACGAATTGGCATCTATATGTGCTGGCGTTTCAGCCAATTTGCAAAACACACGGCAGGAATTGCAAAACCAAGGGGATTATATTTTTTATTTCAATTACTTAGGTGGGGAATAGTTCAACGGTAGAACAGCGGACTCTGACTCCGTTAATCTAGGTTCGAATCCTAGTTCCCCAGCCAATGATTTCAATGAATTGCAGGTTGCCCCTAGGCTACCATTGGGCGCTGGGTATCACATGGGTATCACGCGGAGTGAATTGGGACCGCCCGCCAACCCTCTCGTGATCGCCTGACGAAGCGTCACTGCTAACAGAGTCCATAGCCGTTCCTGGTTGCGCACCTTTCGTACAGTGCGGAGCACTGAGAGATTAAAACAACAGGATTTCAAGCCCTCGCAAGCACCGGGACCATCTAATGTGCGCGCAAAAAAAAATGGCTGCAATCCGAAGGCTGCGGCTAGAGCGCGTCCCGTTGCGCCGATGGACCAAGCGTCGGCGTCCACGGATCAAGGATTCAACGAAGCCATGGGAGGTCGACGGAATGTCACTGCGGACGTTTCGTGCTTTGAGATGATTGTGTGGTCAGCAAGCACAGTCAATAAGAGTGCGATGAGTAACAGGCTCATACCGACAAAAGGCTGGCGGCAGTTGGCGGCCTATCAAGCAACAGAATGACGGCATACCTCATGCCTATAGGGTTAGAACTCTATGCTTGGCTTTTTTGCGTCGGCCTCGCCCCGTCTGCCCTCGCCCGTCTTCTCCAGAGGCACGCTGTCTGGTGTGCCTCTCGACACCTTCGACGAGTAGTATCCGGACCATATTGGAGAAGGTCCGCGTTTGCTGATCCGCTAATTGCCGCAGCGTGGCGTTTAATTCCGGCGGAATCTTTACCGCAATGAGCATCATCTTTTCTTGCGCGTATTTCTTCCAAGTTATCTTTCTCTTAGTTAGCTTTTGCATATACGCGGTATGCCCCTTCTTGATAGGTATAAACCCAATATGGGTTACCCCCGCTACGGCTGACGACTTAAGTTGTCAAGGTCAACCCTTGATCTGCCCGATCAACTTCGTTGCCGCGGTCGTATGCAGCGCCGACAGCGCGTCCTTACCCCCGGCCGCATACGTCGCCGCCGCCCGCAGTAGCTCACCCAGTTCGCCAGCCGCCCCGGCCTCAAACCGACAATATGCGCCGCCAGTGAGTCGCGCTATCTCACGGAATACCTTCTCGCATTCAGGATCATCACCTTCCTGAAAGATGAATGTCGGGATGCCGAGTGCAGCGGCGGCAACAGCAAGCGCGTCAGGGTTTTCCTCCATAGCGTCACCGACAAAAACAAGCGCCCCGACTTTATGCCGCTGGTTTTCCTTCCGGGCATGATCGAGGACTCTACCGATCTGTGTCGCGCCCATTTCGCAATTGATTCCCATCATCAGGTCGCCAAGCCGTTGATGGTTGTTTATCCACTTCGACGCCTTACACTCGTCACCCCGGAAGTAAACAAGCTGCAGATCGAGGCCGCCGATAGTGGCAACCTCCCGAAACATATCCGTTTGGAGTCGGCGCGCTTCATTCCACGCCGCTTCCCGACTGCCAGTCGCGTCGAGGGCGAAGATCAGACGGCCACGGTCGCCGTCGGACCTCACGGCAGGGAGTGCTCCCACACGGTCGAGGTATGCCTTGAGGCCGCCTCGCGGCGATGTCTTTGGCTTTGCTGCGATATTGCCCATAGGACTTCCTTTTCTGTCTATTCTGTTAGAATTTTATTCGGTGTGCCCGGTAGTTTTCAGGCTAAGTGCTTGATTTTGCTTGCGTGTGCCGGTGTGCCGTCTGCCGAACAGTAGCGTGCCCAAGCCTGCTCGAACTGTTGACGGTAATAGCCTTTTCGGCTTTTGCCGCCCTCGTTCCGCCCACCGGGCGGCCAGACAGTGCACGGCTTGATACCGAAGGGGCGGAGCAATCGCGCCATTTCGGCCGGTGTCAGTTTGCGCGGGGGTTGATCGTCACGCACCCCCCGGTACTCAAGCCACATGCCGTCGGCGAGGTCGTGAAGCTCCGCTATCAGTTGCTGGGACGCGGCGCGGTCGCAGTTGGTCCGGCCGAAGATTTCGCGCAAGTCGTTCAACAAGATCACGGCGGCGTCCTCGTCATGATAGACGCTAGCGAAGGTAATCGCGGCGTCCCTCGCCTTCTCACCCCACGCCTCGCCGAAGCTGTCGGCAATGCTGATTAGAGGTCGCCAATTATCGGCGACCCGGTTTTTGAGTTGCTTCGGTAGATTGGGATTGACGGTGAGCTTGGGGTCACTGCGCTGCCAATCCAACGCCATGCGGTAGACCGCATCGACGATGCGAGTCGTGTCCTCGTCCTGCATATCGAACCGCTCAAGATCAGTGCGCGAGGTCCGTTCCAGATGGCACACCACAGACCGCCGCAGTAACGGCATGGGCAACGTACCGATAGCGGCGATTGCCAGCGGCGCAAACGTCGAGAATGCCACCACCTCATCCCTGATGACTCGCAGCGTGTTGCCGCCCTTGAGATGCCCGGAATTAAAGATTGTTTTTAGCAGGCCGTTCTCGCGCAGGCCCGCGTTGTCCGCCTCGTCAACGAGAAGCGTGCCGCGATGGTTATTGATGATTCTGTAAAGGGCCGCGGGCGTTGCGTTATCTGTCCGGGTTGGGCGGTATGACAGTTGCTTGATCACGAGAAGCAACGTCGTTTTGCCGCAGCCGTTGACGGGCGACGTTAACGCCAGACGCGGCGAGATCGAAAAGCGATCAAAAAAGAACGTGTGCAGTATCCACAACGCCACCGCGATGTATTCGTGCGGCTTCAAGTCACAGTGAGCTTCCAGCGTCATCACGATGGCTTGCAACGCGTTGGCTTGCTCAACGTCGCCACCGGCTGTAAGGCCGCCACGCTCGTCTGCCTCATCGCCGACATCGGAGATGTTGACGGCTTCGGCCAGCAGTCCCTGCACGTCATTTGGCGTTTTCTTATTCTCTTCAAGAAGCGTCAGAAGCTTTGCATAGGCCGTTTCGCGCTCTTGCTGATTGCTACCCAGCGTCCTTGCGTGCAACTGACACAGGCGTCGCAGGAATCGCGCTTGTTTGGTGAGTTTTCGCTTTGCCATGGCCTACCCACCTCCCTGGTTGTTGTGTTGGCTGCAACTAGTCATGGGGATTACGTCGCAATCATGGCAATAGTATGCTTTGGTTATACCAAGGCATACCACGTCATATAATCCGGCACACCGTCACAGTTGTTTTATATCAGACACTTAAGTCGCCACTTCGGCGGCACACTCCACCGTCTGATATTCGTCTTGTCCGATTCCAGGCGGAGCAAACGAACAAACAAAAAACCAACTCACCGCTTTGTGAATTTCGAGATTGCCGATGCAGGGGCGCGCGAGTGGCGCGGTCGTCTACGAGACACTGTTATTTCGAGGATGAGCGGCAGCGGCAAATGTCGATGAAGCGCCTTTCGCCCGATGAAGCGCGGCGCAGGACGACGAACCTCGCAAAGCTGCAGGAGATGCTGCAGTGGACGCCGCCGATATGAGGCGGCCTACTCGAAGCAATATCCGGGGCGTTGAATGTCCACCGCCACTGAGATGCTCGATTCCGCGTTGATGGCAGTGGTGGCATGGGCGCACTGCTTTGGCCTGTGCGGCGATGTCTGCTGCTCCTGTGGCCGAAGATACTGCCAGTAGAGGAGTGCAAAATGCTAGGAATATCGCTGCGATTGCGATCAGCTTCCAACTGACCGAATGGATGGACTACTTGACCGCAGACTAGCAACCCATGCATCCCTTGCGAGAAAATGAATACAGCAGGCAGCTTGGCTGATAGCTGCAGTATGGCGGCCTATTTCCGACTTTCGTCCAAAGGAACGCGCCAAACTCCGCGGTTCCGCCAAACCACAACGGCCCTCTGCAAATTGCGATGATAGCTGGTTAACTCACCCCTGCCTTAGCACCACCTATTAAGCCGTCTTAAGGATCAGGGGCACGCCCGACCACTGTCTGATCCCGGCTAGCAGCGGCGAGGTTGGGTCCAAGATTGGGTCCAGCGCTGCCCGCCCGCTTATCCACAATCACTTCGACAATGCTGTGATCGACGTCACAGTACCTTAACCGGGCTCCAGTCAAATAAACGTGTAGGCCCGACCGAGCGGTTCCCTGGTCCCCCCAACACCCCCACCGCCTGCGGTTAGAAGAGCCTAAGTTGAGGCAACTGCGAAAAACCCCGAGTGCACATGGACTGCTCGGGGTTTATTTTTAATGGCGAAGAATTAAAAAAAGCGAGCCCGGAGTGCTATGGGAGGAGCAGCCGAAGGGCTCGCCGAGAGAACCATCAAACAGCAAAACGCTTTTGAGATTTTCCCCCATTTCCTCGACAGTCCCCACCGTGATTGTGGACGTGCGAATGAGGCACGAAAAAGGCTCAACTCTTGGGCCCAATCGCGGCCTCAGCTGCCAAGGCAGCATCTGCTCATCGCGAGGCTCAGCGCAAGTCTTTCGTTTGGACCGCAAGGCCGTTCTCACCCCGTTCCAAAAATAACCTGAGGCGGGTTCGCGGGACGTTCCCGCTGCTATTGATCTGCGTCAAGGAGCCAGACGCCCGGAGTCCGACAGTCACGCTTGGCTCAAGTGGCACTTGAGCCATATTCGGCTCCGGTCCTGGCCGTTCCGCGTGCGTGCCTCCGATGTTCCCAGCGCTTATATCCAAAGATGTGCATGCGATGATTGAGCGGCCCCGGCAGTTGGGGTACGCCGGGTCTGTCCAGGACTGCGCGGGGTTAAGGCGCTAGTGTCCTGGCCCTTTAGAAAAACCAGAGCCGAGGCATTGGTTCCCTGCGTGGTCGCCGCGGCGCTTTGACGGCCACGGGAATCATGCCAAGCTCACCGATGGTGGATGATCCAACACGTCCATCGCAACTTGAGCCTTGGCAGAAATCGCATCCTGCTGGGGCTCTTTTCTTTTGGACGACCGCGTAATGCATGAAACGTGGCTGTTCGCGGCCGAGCGAAATACTACTAGGGAGGCTGGAGAAAAGATGAGTCAAAAACTCAGTTTTAAAGACGCAAACGGCAGAACGATTTCGGGGCATTTCGTAGTGAGCAAGGGCATAATGACGGTCATTGCGCGCGACGGCAGCACAGCAACGGCGGATCTCACCGACAGCATGCTCTCTCCCGAGACCCTCGCAAGAGCGATACTGTTTCAATTGCATGAGACGAAGCCGGGGGAAGAGGAGTCCGAAGGCGAGGAATGCCAGCCGAAGTGATACCAGCAATTGAGAACCGCCGCCACGCCGCCCCGCCGCTTCCCGCCGCCGCGGATGCTAGAAGCATAACACGTCTGATGATCGTATTGCCGTGCCAACTAATCAGCGGAACATTTGGCTAGTTTGAATCAAGACCCTTTTCGCGGCTTCGGCAGATCCTCGCGGATCTCGCGAAATTCCTTTGGCCCTTTGATCAGCGCTCGCTTGCGGTGCTCTTGTTGTTCTACTGGGATCGACTTGTCGACAAGACGATCCGCGGCTCGAGTAGCTAACTCTAGCGCCTTTTGGGCCGTTTGCTCGGTTGTGCTGCCTTGGTCCGAAGATCGTATGAGTGCCTGTTCTAATAGCCTGCGAACAGCCTCGGGACGGGAAGGTTTGTCCGGCTGCTGACCGATCCAATCATCCAAGGAGGCGAGTTGAGGAGGATGTATTCGCACGCCGAGAAGCTCACCCTTTCCGGTCGGTGGGGGACCTCGGCGCTTCTTTTTGTGTGTTATCACGGATCGCCGTTTCATGTAAACTGTGATAACACAAAAAAGTAGGGCGGCCAAGGTGCTGAGAACACCGAAGCAGCCCTAACCTAAGCCAGTGGAGGTCACCATGGCCCAGGCCATCAATTCCTATATCACATCCCGCTTCCCCAACTTCTCCAATGAAGCACACCGGGCGCGCCGCGAAGCTTCCCTTCCCCCATCCCCACATGCTTAGACATTCGACCAGATTAAGCGGTTCTGGAAGGACTAACAGGCGCAGCAAAGTGGCCGCGCGAGGTGTTTCCATTACCGCCGCGCGGCCTAACGGCGCTAGCCCAGCGGTTAAACGTAGGCCACCCGCTGGGGCACTTTCGCCCCGACAGCCGCAGGCAACTGAAGAACTGTCGCGTGCTGACCTTCTTTCAGGAATGTCAGGAACACGGTCTGGCCGTCGGGAAATTCCAGCGCGTCGTGATGGGCCATCGGTTTGTCTCGATTGACCTGTCGGAAGATCGCGGTCTTATGGCCGCCGATCTCTTTTTGACTCCACGGCCAGAGACTTTCGCACCTAACCTCGTCTGCAAAGGACAACTCAGTCCCTGGTAGGACGCAGACAGCCACGCTGGCGTCTTCCGATGCAGCGAAGCCTCGCGTGCCTGTGCCAAAGTCGCGCGAAGTAAGCTTGTCGCCAACTTTTGCAGGTCGCGATTTAACGTTGTGAAGGCTGAAGTCACACATCTCGACACTCCTCCAATGCCCAGTCCAGGCTAAGCTTATCCCCTCTTTCCTTGTCCCTGGCGTTAGCCGGGTCATGGATGCCGGGTCGTGGTGCTGGGCCTCTGCCGAGAAGGAACCCCCGATACGAGAAAAGGTTTCAGAAGAGTTCGGCGACAATCCCAAGAACGGGTAAACCATGAAAAAGCTAATCGACCTTCCAACACTGGCTTTCGTAATCGCCGTCGGCGCGACGATTGTGATGATGGTTTGTTCGCAGGCAGCGCTTGCTGATTGCAGCTCCGCGTACATCACGTGCGGTTGATTAGTGGCTTTGTCCCACGAAGTCATTTTTCCAAGTCAGTGTGAACGAAGAATGACGCGGAACGTCGATGCGTATACTATGCAGAGGGGTCGAATGGATGAGAACCGTATCGCAGGGACCGGAAAAAACTTTGGCGGTCGGGCGCAAGAGCTTCGGTCATTCACCGGTGATAAAACCCAGGCTGAGGGGCTGTTTAAGTGAGTGGTGCCGCGCAAGAAAAGCTCGTGACGGTGCCACGGGCCTGGTCAACGTTCATGGTCATTCCGATCGATCGGCGAATTTCTCGCAGGTTCCACGGGTTGGGTGCTGATTAATCAACCAAATCGAGGGGGATCGGAGTTTGATGCTCGCATTCGAAAACTTGGCGCGATCAGAAAAAGCCCCGCTAGCAGCGCCTCAGCAGCGGGAAATCTAATTGTTGATGCGATCGGGCCCATTTTGAACGGATCGGCTCGGTCCTGGCCAACGCCTGGCGGTTGGCGAAGCGGCAACTTTCGCAAACGGGTGCTCAAGATCGGTGCCAGGTGGCAACGGTGCGTTCGAGGGAATTGCGTCTCGTGCTTAGCGTCCTCTCGTCCACTTGCGGTGGCTATCAAACATGCCGATACTAGCGGCGATGCAGATAAACATGATTTTCCACCTCTTCGTACCTCCAATTGACAGAACATAATTCCTAGAACGATGTGTGGTTCCGCAAAATCGCATTCCGCTGTGACGCCCCATGCTCGTGCAGAACCTAAACGTCGCTTCGCCAGTCCGATGAGGCTCGTCGCCGCCAAAAAAGCGCCTAGATTCACTGCTCGCTGATGGCGATCCCAATGCTGACGGCGTCATCTAAAGCGCGATTGAGTCGTTCGCTCAGCAGCTCCCCGGCGTTATGCAACATTCCTGAAGTTGAAGGCTTGGAAGGACGCCGAGCGGCTAGTCATCGGAGGAGGATTTAGCGGCAACCGCATCGGCGAGTTGGCGATAGGTCGGTCCTCTTGAAGACCGTGCACATAAAAAATTGTCGCCGCCTTAACCATTGAGGCATG
>CAWKBE010000051.1:0-33318 GCA_963847785.1 uncultured Alphaproteobacteria bacterium | reverse complement strand
TTTCCCAAAGGGGAAAGGTTGAGCGCAGCTTGGGCTTCGATCGCGAACTAGGGATGATCGACCAGTCCAAAATGCGGGCCCAGCGCGTCTCGTACTCGCGCCATCGCGGCACGGGCGGTGAAGGCATCGATAGCAATGCGGGCCAGCTGCGAAATCTGCGACGGACGCGCGACGAGGTCGCGCAATACCGCCGAAACATTGGCGCGACCATCGGGGCGCATGCCGATAAGGGCAGCGGGTGGAACCTTACGGTGAGCCGGATCGACGACGACACGCACTGCGGCGAAGGACAGCTTGTGCTCGGCGGCGACCCGCGCCGCGAGATGCGATTCCATGTCAACCGCGGCCGCCCCGGTCGTTCGGTGCAATTCCCGCTTCCTTGCCGGCTCGGCGACCGGTTCATCGACACCGGCAATTGGGGCATGAACGGAGCCCGGAATCATGCCCAACAGCTTGCGCGACCAGACCGCATCCGTGGGGCGGACGCCATGCGATTCGCGAATGGAAGAGGCGACGACCCAATCTCCGGCGCTCAGATGCGCAGCAAGGCCCCCTGCGACGCCAAAGCTGATCATGCCGCGGTAGCCCTGCCGAACGGCGCTGTCGGCGACCATTTCCAAGTCGCTCCCGGCCGTGCGGCACACCACCCGCACCCCGGGGGCGGCGGCAATTCGCGCCTCGAAAGCCAAGCCCACAAATGCGATGACGAGACGACGGTGCGATTCGACGGCCGCATCGACAACTCGAAGCGAGTCATCGTCGTCGGCGTCAGCTACCAGTCCATCTACGAAAGTGCCCCCGGCGAAATCCAATTGGGATGCCATTACAAGCCTTACCCTTTGCGTCTGTTGCCCAACCTCGATCACGCCCCCAACAGCGTCCTCGCAGACGTTCTCGGCTTCTGTCCGGCAAATCACCGAGTTTCGACATGAGTTTATCACAATCCATTTTCGACGCTACTCCAATTGAAATCTGCATGGAACCCTGCCCGCCAGGCATAGCCTTTTTGCCCTGAAAATGCTTGTTTCCAATCCGCATGCACGTATCGACATGGGCAACTCGGCACAAATTCTGATAACCGGGGCCACGGGACTCGTCGGGTCGGCCGTGGCGAGGAGGCTGCTCGCCGAGGGATTAGCGGTGCGAGCGCTGGTGCGCCCCGGCAGTCCGCGCTTTCTCCTCGATGGACTTGATTTGGAGTATGCCTCCGGCGACATGCGCGATGCATCGTCGGTGCGACGGGCCATGACCGGTGTCCGGTACGTTTTTCACGTGGCAGCCGATTATCGGCTGTGGGCACGCGACCCCGGCGAGATTTTTGCCACCAACGTGGACGGCACGCGCATCGTGATGCAGGAGGCAAAAGGCGCCGGCGTCGAGCGCATTGTCTACACCAGCAGCGTCGCCACCCTGGCCTTGCGCGACGATGGCAGTCCGGCCGACGAATCCGTCGGGCTTACGGTCCAGAACGGCGTCGGCGCCTACAAGCGCAGCAAGATCGCCGCCGAACGGCTGGTCGAAGCAATGGTCGCGAACGACAAGCTTCCCGCGGTGATCGTCAATCCGTCCACGCCGATTGGACCGCGCGACGTTAAGCCAACTCCCACCGGGCGCATCATCGTCGAAGCGGCACGCGGGCGCATGCCGGGCTTCCTCGATACGGGTCTGAATTTGGTGCACGTCGACGACGTTGCCGAAGGCCACCTCGCCGCGCTTAAGCGCGGTACGATCGGAGAGCGCTACATTCTTGGCGGGGAGAACGTGCTGCTCGCCGACATGCTCGCCGAAATCGCGCGGCTGGTGGGACGGCACCCGCCGCGATGGCGTATTCCCCGCGCCGTAGCCATGACCGTGGCCTACGCCGCCGAGACAAACGCCCGACTTACCGGACGAGCGCCGTTTACGACGCTCAACGGCATCCGCATGGCCGATCATCACATGTTTTTCACTGCGGCCAAAGCGGAGCGCGATCTCGGCTTCCGCGCACGACCTTACCGCGCCGCACTTGAAGATGCGATCGGATGGTTCGAAGCGGCGGGCTATCTCAACGGAAAGCGCGGACGTCAGGCCGGCAAGTCGGCGTATCCACCGAGCGCGTAGCCCGATCGACCTGCGGCGGCGGCACAGTCGGGATCGCAAAGCGCGGCGAATTCTTCGGCATAGCGATAACCGGGCGCCGCCCCGGCGAATGCGTTCGTTAGTGCGGGATGCAGGTAGATTTCGACAATCCCGGGAGGGAGCCGACCTAGCAGCGCGGCAACGCGGGCTTTCGTCATTGCTCCCGACCACGCCAATCCGAACACCGCATCGGCGGTCTTCAGTCCGGCGTTGCGAACGCGGCGTCGCAGCCATGCCGCCCAAGGCGCCACTACCCGGCCGATGCGGCGCTGCGTGTGCGGATCGATGCCGGCGATGACCCGCCACGGCTCAACCGGAACGCGCAGTGCACGCATTCCGTATTCCCGGCCGACGTCGATGATCGACGTGGCGACAGTCGGGTGCAGCTGGAAATGACGGTGGCCATTCACATGATCGAGCGGCAATCCGCTCGCCCGATAGGCGGCAAACTGCGCCGCGATCTCGCTGCCGACTTGACGCTTGAGCGACGGGTCTAGCGCAATTTGCGCACCATAGCGGGCCAGGTCGCCTCGGAATCTACCGCTGCGATCGACAAGACCCGGAATGTCGGCACGGTCACTGACCGGATCGCCGTCAAGGAGGACGATATGAAGCCCGACGCGTAAGCCCGGCAGCGCACGCGCGCGGGCGATGGCGTCGGCCGCAGCGGGAGCGCCGACCATGAGGCTCGCGGCGCTAAGAATGCCGCGCCGGTGCGCCTCCCCGATGGCGGCGTTGACCGGTTCACTCAGCCCAAAATCGTCCGCGGTGATGATCAGCCGGTTCAGTGCGCCAACTCCCGCTGCGGACTCGCGGGCGCGGGGTTCGCCTCAAGCGGTTCGGCTTGGGCCTGCAAACATAGTGTGCCCATCGTTTCCCGCTTTGGTGCCGCTCAAGTCTTGGCCTTCGACAAGTCCTGGCCTTCGATCAGAGTGCCGTCCGATGTGACGCGGTAGTCGGCGCCCCGCCAGTGAACCGTCGCCCCGAAAAAGCTCGTTACGTAGATACCGAAACCAATGACATCTTGCAGTGGAATGAGCCAGTAGTCTTGTCGCGGCAAATCGAACCGCCATTCCACGCACCGGCACAGTGTGACGCGCGCCAGCAACGCGGCGACGACGATCAAGGCCGCCGCCGGGTTGCCCAACAGCATAGCAAGAAGGGCGAGCGGCCACGGATGGGTTATGATCGTGCCGGCATAAGCGATCGGATCGATGCTCTTTATCGTGCGCGCGACCCGGGTCTGATGCCGCAGCAGCTGTTGCAGGCTTCCCTCGAAGCAACTGTGCCCGACCAGGAATGGCGCCGTAACGACGTCGTAGCCCCCTGCGCGCACCGCGACGCCAATCGCGTGATCGTCGGCCAACACGTCGGCGAGTGCGTCGAAGCCCCCAATCCGATCGAGCGTCGATCGGCGCAAAGCGATAGTCGCGCCGCAACACGGCCGCGCCAAGCCAAGACTGATCGCGGCGATCGCGTGCGGCAGGAATTGCGAATTGACGGCGAGCGCGGAGAGCCGCGTCGATAATCCCCGGCCGCCGATGCCATGATAAAGACAAGTCACTGCGCCGACACCGGGCTGCGCCAACAGCGCCGCCAGGGAGCGGAGATATCCCGATCCGACGACGATATCGCTGTCGGAAAGCACAAGCACGTCGTAGCGGGCGCGCGGCATCATATTGATCAGGTTCGACACCTTGCGATTGACGCCATGGCTGCGCGGGTCAACGATCAACTCGATTGCTGTGCTTGCTGGATCGGCCTTCATCGCGAGAACAACTGCGACGGTGGGCGAGTCGTGGCCTTGCGCGCCGCACAAGATCTGAACCGGAGCGTCATAATCCTGCCGGAAGAACGCGGCGAGACGCGCCGGTAGGCCTGGCTCGGCGTCATGCAGCGGTTTTAGGACCGTGACCGGCGGCAGCGCGGTCCGCTCTGTCGGACTCTCGACGGGAAAGCGGACAATGCACGCGCACGCCACCAACGTGAAAGCGCATCCGACGATCGCGGCGACGAGGCAAATGTTACCCAGAAATTCGGCAAACGAGATAGCGTCGGGAATGCCTTCGGCGATGCTCATGACAATTCACGCTCCAAACTCCGGCCAACCGCAAAATCCTTTTCCAATTTCAGGCGCGACAGATAAATCGGCACCCGTACGCGTGCGAGCGTATCGGCACGAAGGGCGCCAGCATTGTTGGCAAGGACAATCAGGGAAATCAGGATATTTTCGCCGAAGCGATGCAGCCGTTCGCCAAGCGGCATATCGTCGGGTTCGGCGATCGTTTCGAAACCGTAATGCGCCATGATGCGCGCTAGCTGCGCGCTTTGCATTTTAGTGGCAGACGGCACGTCGGCGCAGACCACGGCAATATCGTCGAGATCGGGTCGCGTCGCGAGATAGTGCGCAAGCACCCGTAGCGATTTGGCTATGGCACGTTGCATCCGGCGTGCCCAGCCGATCGTCGGCCCGTCCTCCGGCATCGGCGGAATTTGTTCGTTCCAGTAATGCAGCCGTGCCATCCGATCACCGCGCGAGACGCGCGTGCCGTCAATCAGGTCGAGCGGCCGTCGTGCGCGGCAGATATCGAGACGGAAAATGCAGTCACAATTGCTGGTGTATTCAAACACCCCCTGGCGGCGGCGCTGCCAGGCATCGAACGCGAAAAGAACCCCGGCCGGCCTGGAGCGGCTGCGCGCCGACCGTCCCCCAAGTCGTGCGGAATCCCACACCGTCATTTAGCGGGTCTCCCGCGTTCGTCAACCAGCCTTGCGAGACAACTCCCTGCCCGTAGTATAGCCAAATTTCGCCCCACCTTGCGAGGGCCGAAAAAGCCGCATGGATGATGCTCCCGCAACCCGCCTATTCGGCGTAGTCGCCATAGAGCGTCGCCAGCGTGCTCTTGATGACCAAGGCGAAAGGGACGGCAAGGATGACGCCGGGAATGCCGAGCACCACACCGCCGGCCAGGAAGCAAAATATGATCAGCACCGGATGCACGTGCGCCGCACGGCCCAGGACGATGGGACCGACAAGCTGGTCGATCGACAAGCGCAGGACCGTTGCGTAGATCGCGTATTCGACGATGTTGATGATTCCGGTCGCCGTGCGCAGCGACACCAATCCGGCGATGATCGCCGCCGCGGTCGAGCCGATCACCGGAACGGTTTCGAGGAGACCGGTCAGCAGCGCCAGAAACACGGCGTGCTCGATGCCAAGAATAACTCCGAGACCGACATAGGCCGCCACGGTCGCGTAGGCCACAACACCGAGCACGCCGATGAAATAGCGGATCAACACCGGGTCCAGCCGTGCCCAGATGCGCGCGACCAGTGGGCGGCGGTGCGGCGGCACGATCCAGAACAACCCGCGCGCCACGCGGCTTCCACTCACCAAAAAATAAAAAAGCAGCACGACGGTCAGAAACGCGCCCATGAGGCCGGCGAGGCCGTAGCCGGTGACAAGTTCGATTTGATCGGTCTGTGCAAACCAGTCGCGCGTCCGCTCGAGCGCGGCCTGGGCGATATCGTGCGCGCTCAGCGAGATGCCGAACAGATGGATGGGCTCATCGCCGATTGTTTGGCCGGTCAGGTGCTCCAGCATTCCCTGGAAATCCGTCGCGATCCCCAGCGCCTCAACAAACAGGCGTCGGCCGGCAAGCACGACGACAAGCATACCGGCGCCGAGGAGCAACAAAAACAACGTGACCGCGAACAACAAACGCGGCCATCCCGTCCGCTTGGCCGCCCAATCCAGAAGCGGCGTGCAGATGTAGGCAACGATGCCGGCCAGCACGAACGGCAGCAAAATCAGCTTGATGAAATACAGAAAAATCGTAAGGACGACGGCGCCAATCATGATGGCGCGCGTTTCCCCCGAATCGAGGGGGCCTGTCGTGCGAAGGCGTTCGCCGAGTTGCGCCTCGTGGCGCTTCCCCCTGTCGGCTTTCATGAATAGATCCGGCCCTTCCAGCTCGTTCGCCCGCTGAGCCTGCGGCGCACACTATCGAGAGCGAGCAATGCGCCCGCCGTATAACCAAGCGGGAAGAGGAGACCGTACCAGAAAGGAACCCGGAAATAGACCATGGCCGCGATATGCAGGCCGATGGCCGCACCCGAGCCCACAAGCGCCAATACAAGCGCGCCGGCGCCGCCACCGACTCCCTGCCGCCAGACCGCAATATCCAATAAGGGCAGCGCATACGCCGCCCACGCCAACACGATGGCGGTCAGAGCTAGCGTCAGCGTCGTAGCCGGGCCGCCCAGCATGTCCGCGAGATTCTTGGTGAGGCCCGGCCAAAGCGTCCGCCACCCGGTATACATCCGCGCCGAAAGCAGCTCATCACCGCCCATGAGCAGGACCGAATGTCCGGATCGCTTGAGCCGCCGGGCGAATTCCAGATCTTCGCAGATCGCGGTGCATACCGCAGCGTGCCCGCCGGCGGCTTCGTAAACGTCGCGGCGCACCAGCATGAACTGCCCGGTCACCGTGACGTCGAGACTGGATCGCGCTTGTGCTTGGCGCAGATCCTGAAGGAAAGACAAAAGGATAAACCCGCAGGGAAGCATGAGGCGTTCGGCGAAGCTTTGCAGCTCCTGCCGCGGCATCAGCGACAGCAGATCGAGATTTTGCTTCAGCGCCGCGTAAACGGCGCTCGACAGTGCACCGGACCTAAGCCTCACGTCAGCATCGATGAAGCAAAGCCAATCTGTTTCGGGCGCCACGCTCCGCGCCCCAATCCAACAGGCATGCGATTTCCCAACCCAACGCGGCGGCAACGGCGGACTTTGCAAGAGTGCGATCTGTGGATGTCGCGCGGCGAGGTGGCGAACTATCGCGGCCGTCGCATCGGATGACTGGTCGTCGACTGCCAGCACGTCGAGGCGGCCCGCCGGATAATCCTGCGCCAGCACGGTTTCCAGGCAGCGTCCGATATTGGTTTCTTCGTCGCGCGCCGGAACGATCACGGTGATGTGCGGCGCGTCATCTTCGGAGAGCGGCAATACTCGGCCCAGACGCGGCAAAAGCCCGCGTTGTTTCGCAGCCCGCACGATCAGCCATGTCACGATCGCGAGCCACAAGGATGAGAACAAAAGCTCCACAGTGTAGCCGAAACCGCAGCCCAGTTACGCTTAACCGTGTGAGACCCCTTTCAGTTTCCCCTTAGTGTTAGCTCCATTGCCGGCGCGGACAAATAATCTACTTCGCCGGCACCACCAGCGAATAACGTTCGTCGGCAGCAAGACATTCGGCCTCCGGAAAGCCCAGTTCTTTGCGCACCATGTTGGTGCCGAGCACCAGCGAGACCATCTTATAGTACGCGTGGCGACGGCTCATACCCTCGCGGCCCATGCCGCAATCCGACGAAATCACCAGCCGTTCCGGCGGGATATATTTGAGCGCCGCGCGGATTTGCGCCGCCACCTCGTCGGGACTTTCCACCTGCAAGGTGTGATGATCGATGACGCCGATGGCGATCTTCTTGCCGGTGATGGTCTTGCCGATCGCCTCAAGGTCCATGCCGCCAGAACTTGAGGATTCGAAGGTGATCACGTCGGCGTCGACTTTGTTGTAGGTCTCCAGCGACGGCTTGTAGCTCTGCACCTTCGCGAACATTCGCTGCTGGGAGGGATTGCCCCAGCACGAATGCGCCCACACCTCGGTCTTGGCGCGCAGCCCTTTCACGGTGCGGTTGAACACCTCGACCATTAATTCCGGCGTAACGACCTTGTCCTGGATGTTGCGTGCGGCGGCCAGATGGATTTGCGGCTCTTCGATCTGGATGACCGGACAGCCGGCGTCCGCGAGCTCGTTATACTCCTCGTTAAAGGCATCGGCGATCGCAAGCATGCGGTCGGGAACGCTTTTGTAATGCCTGTCCTGCGAGGCGAAGGCGACAATCTCCGCCGACACGGCGCCGAATTTCACCGGCCGCGTCGTCAGCCGCTGCGCCGTCTTCCATAAAGCGGTGTATTGCAGATCGCCGCGGCCGACCGGACCGATGATTACCGGCATGACGCGCGATTCCAGATAATCGTGTAGGATGTGGCCGCGCGGAAACCACAACCCGCCGCGCCCGGCCGGCGTCGGACGCGGATCGCCGCGCTCGTAACCGCTCATGTGATGCGGCGGATAACTGGTCCAGCTTTGCCCGCCGACGTCGTCGTCGAAGCGGCAATCGCCGTCGGTGCAGATGTCGAGCCCGGCGAGCTCTTGCTCGCGCAAATAGCAGGAAAGCGTGTCGACGTACTGCTCGCGATAGCGACGGCTGACCATCGCGTCGAGGAACATGCGGGTGCCGAGATTCTCCGTGTACCAGCTCGGCCGCGGCAGCGAGCCGGTGATCGTCGTCGGCAACATGATGTCCTTCGTACCGCGATACATTGCAATACCTCCCCAAATTCACGCGAGCAGCACCGGCCCTCGGGCAATCCTATAATCGTCGGTTCCGTTAAGCAGCAAAAGGCCGAGACTGCAATGGCGGCGCTACGCCCTCTCGGTAGATTTTGGAGTTTTGACAGATTTTAGATCGCGTTGGGCTATCGCCCCGGTGTGGGCCATGGCTCTCCGTCAGCAGACGAGGTCTGCGTCCTTTATCTGCTCGGCCGATGCAGGTATTGGCCGCGCGCCGGGCCGACGACATTGCCGTCGTGGTAAACCAGCGCCCCGCGCAGAAAGGTGCTTTTCACACGGCCGGTGAGTTCCTGACCTTCGAAAGGCGAATACCCCTGACCGGACTCGGAATCGGCGGCGCGCACGGTAAAGGTTTCGTGCGGATCGACCAGGACGATATCGGCGTCGAAGCCGGGAGCGATGTCACCTTTGTTAAGCAAGCCGAAGCGCCGCGACGGATTCCAGCTCAGCAATTCCGCCATGCGATTATACGAGAGCCCGCGCTTGCTCCCCTCGGTGATCACGCCCGACAGCAGATATTCGGTGCCGCCGAAACCGGACTTGGCGAGCCAAATATTATCCGGGTCGTCCTTTTGCCATTTCTGCTCGGCTGCGCAGCACGCATGATCACTCACGACCCAGTCGATCTTGCGGTCAAGCACCGCCTGCCACAGCGCCTCCACATCTTCGCGCGGACGAATCGGCGGATTGACCTTGGCATGGACGGCGCATGCGCAGTCGGTATCGAGCAGAAGGTGCCCGACCGTAACTTCGCGGCGGAAATGGATGTGGGGGAAAACCTGCTGCATCGTCCAGGCCGCATCCACCGCTTTGCGCGAACTCAGATGCAAAAGGTTGATGTTCATGCAGTTGGTTTCGTTGGCAAGGTAGGAGGCGATCCACACGGCAAGCCCCTCCGAATGCGGCGGCCGCGCGGCGCTGTAGGCATGCAGCCCGGTCAGCTTGCCCTCGCGTTCGACCAGAGTCGTGTAGGCGTTCAGAATATCGGCAAGCTCGCAGTGCAGGCTGACGCTGATATGGTCAGCGAGTTCCGGATTGCGTTCCACAATGGAGCGCGCGGACCGCATGATGAACTCGAAGTGCGCGATGTCGTAGCGGTCTTCCGGACCAAGCATGAGGAACCGGTTCTGCGACGATGATTTGCCGTGCAGACCATAGCCGCCGTAGAACATAAAAATCTTGAACGACGTGACCCCGTGTTCGAGCGCTAGATATTCCATCTCGCCGAGGTGTTTTCCCTCGATCGGCGCCACGTGATAGCCGAAGTCAACCCAGAAGCGTCCCTCCGACAGCTTGCGCACTTCGGGCATGACTTCGCGGTACGGACCGCCGCGGTTGAGATAGTACTGACCTGTGCGGATGTAATTCAGACTGGAGGTAACGCCGCCCATCGCGGCGGCTTTGCTCTCGCTCACCGCATCCTCGGCGAGCGGCCGATAGATGCCGACATGCATGTGCGCGTCAACGCAGCCCGGAAACGCCAACAACCTTTTGGCGTCGAAGACGTCGGCGGCGTCCTCGGCCTGGATTTCCGGTGCAAGCCGGATCACCTTGCCGTTCTTGATGGCGACATCCAGGCAGTCCACCCCGCTGTCGTTCGGCCGCACCACGCGCGCATTCTTAATAACGAGATCGAAAGATTTCATTGCACCTTCTCGCTTTCATCGTGATTAGTAGCGCACCGGCCGTTGTGTCCGGCCGGCGCGCAGACTCAAGCTGCATGTCATCGCTGCCCCGACGTGCGGCCGCCTTGCGGACCGTTTTCAGCGTAGCGCTTGCCGCGCTCCAGCAATTCGGCGGTGCCGAGCAGGCGATTAAGCGCATCGAAGTCGAGCATGCGCGCGCGGAACGGATCGGTGCTGCTGTGGGCCTTCAACGAGGCGTAGAAGTCCTCTGCCGCTTTGGCCAGCGTGCGCACGATGGCCCCGGGGAAAATGACGAGTGAAAAGCCGAGCGCTTCCAGTTCGACTGCGGGCAGCATCGGCGTCTTGCCACCTTCAACCATATTGACCATCAGCGGCACCGATTTACCGAGCCGCGCGCCGATAGAGCCGAGTTCGTCGCGCTGCCGCGGCGCTTCCACGAACAGCATGTCGGCGCCGGCGTCGCGATAAAGCGCGGCGCGCGCCACGGCGCGATCGAAGCCCTCGGCGGCGACGGCGTCGGTGCGGGCAATGATGAGCGTATCGCGGGACGTGCGCGCGTCCACCGCCGCCTTGATCTTGCCGACCATTTCCTGCGCGGAGACAAGCGTCTTGTCGTCGAGGTGACCGCAACGCTTGGGAAAATCCTGATCTTCGATCTGGATCGCGTTCGCACCGGCCCGTTCCAGGAGGCGCACCGTGCGTTGGACATTGAGCGCGTTACCATAGCCGGTATCGGCATCGACGATGAGATGGGCGCCGACGCGATCGCGGATCAGCGTCACCGTGTGCACGACCTCATTCATGCTCACAAGGCCAATGTCCGCCCGTCCGAGGCGGGAATAGGCAATGCCGGCGCCGGACACGTACAACGCCTCGAAGCCTGCGCGCTCGGCAATGAGCGCGGTGAGCGCGTCGTAAACGCCGGGCGCGATCAGGATCGGCGGGCGCGAGAGGCGGGAAGACAATATGTGCTCGTTCATCCTTTCAAAGTCCCAGATATGCCCGTTTAAGCTGTGGATCGGCGGCGATGCCGGCGGAAGGACCGGACATGACGCATTGTCCTTCGGCGAGGATATAGGCGCGGCCAGCGATTTCCAGGCTTTGCACGACGTTCTGCTCGACGAGCAAAACCGCGACGCCCTCGGCGTGAATGCGGGCGATCAGCGCGAACAACTCTTCGACCAGAAGCGGGGAAAGGCCGAGCGACGGTTCGTCGAGAATCAGCAGGCGCGGCTCCGCCATCAGGCCGCGTCCGATGGCCAGCATCTGCTGTTCGCCGCCGGAAAGCGTGCCGGCGCGTTGCGTGCGGCGCTCGTAGAGACGCGGAAAAATCGCAAACACCCGCTCGCGATTCGCCACACGGTGCTCGGCGGCGCGGCGATAGCTGCCGAGATCGAGATTGTCGCGCACCGACAGATTCGGAAAGATGCGCCGGCCCTCCGGCACGTGGATCAGCCCGCGCTTGACGATCGCCGCCGGTTTCTCACGCTCGATGGCCATACCGTCAAAGCGGATCGCGCCGGTGCGCGCGCGGACGATGCCGGAGATGGTGCGGTTGAGCGTCGACTTGCCGACGCCGTTCGAGCCCAGCACCGCGACGATTTCGCCGACCTCAACTTTCAGATCGATGCCGCGCAACACCTCGGTGTCGCCGTAGCCGGCGCAGAGGGCGCGAACATCGAGGAGCGGCTCAGTGGACATGAGCGCTCCCGACCTTGGTCGCCGCCCCGTGGCCGAGATAGGCCTCGACGACGGCCGGATCGGCTGCGACCTGGGCCGGAGTACCGTCGGCGATTATGCGCCCTTCCGCCAGCACGAAGACATGCTCGGCAAGGCTCATCACCGCCTGCATGACATGCTCGATCATGATGACGGCAATGCCGCGGGCAGAAAGCGCGCGAATGACCGGCACAATGTCACGGATCTCGGAGGGATTGAGTCCGGCCAGCACTTCGTCGAGCAGAAGAAGTTTCGGTTCGGTCGCCAAAGCGCGCGCGAGCTCGAGGCGTTTTCGCCCCGCGACCGTCAAGGTATGCGCGGGACGCTCGAGCATGTCGCCGAGGCCGACTTCACGTCCAACCGCGAAGGCGACGGCGATGGCCGCCGCCCGCGCGGGATGGCGAAGGTGCGCGCCGACTAGGATATTGTCGCGCACCGACAGCCCTGCGAACGGCTGCACGATCTGGAAGGTGCGCGCGATGCCGCGGCGGGCCAGTCGGTGGGGTCGCTCGCCCGTCACATCCTCGCCGCCATACCGCACCCGTCCCGCGCTCGGTTTGAGGAAACCGGAGATCACGGCGAACAGGGTGGTTTTGCCGGCACCGTTGGGGCCGATCAGCGCGGTGATGCGCGCGGCGGGCGCCGACAGCGAAGCGCTGTTGACGGCCATCAACCCGCCAAAGCGGCGGGAGACGCGCTCGACGGAGAGGAGCGGTTCAGCCACGCACCACCTCCCTCACCGGCGGTCGCGGCGGCATGAAGCGACGCGCCACGCGCGCGCCTGCATCGGCGAGCGCTCCGACCAGACCGCGCGGCGCAAAGCGAATGACCATGATTAGCACGGCGCCATAGATCATGAGATCGAGGCCGGGCACGTCGCCGGTCACAAGCTTGGCGCCTTCGCCGAGCGATTTCACCACCAGCGCGCCGACCAGCGCGCCGAACACCGTGCCGACGCCGCCGATGATCGGCGTCAGCAGCGCCTCGATCGAAATCCAGGTGCCGTAGGCGATGCCGGAATCGATGAAAAGGAAATACTGCACATAGAAGCAGCCGGCGGCCGCGGTGATGGCGGCGGAAAGGACCATGGCGCCGAGCTTGACCGCAAACGTATCGACGCCGAGCGCCATGGCCGCGTCCTCATTCTCGCGCACTGCGATCAGCCATACGCCGAAGCGTGAGCGCTCGAGGAATCGCGCAATCAGCATCGAGACTGCGAGCAGTGCGAGGATGACCAGGTAGAAGATCGCCCTGCTCTGGAATTGAAACGATTGCGCGCGCAAATCGAGCTTGACCAAGAGGCCGACGCCGCCGCCAGTGATCGGCGCGACGCTGGCAAGGATGCGGAGCACCTCGGCAAATGCGAGCGTCACCAGCGCAAAATAAGAGCTGCGCAGACCGGCACGGAACGCGAGCCCGCCGATGATCGCACCGGCCAGCGCGCCGGCGGCGATGCCGGCGGCAAAGCCAATCCATGCGTTGACACCATAATGCAGCTGCAGGATCGCGGTAACGTAGGCGCCGGTGCCGAAGAAGGCGGCATGTCCGAAGGAATATTGGCCGCCATAGCCGCCAAGGATGTTCCAGCCCTGTCCGGCGAGCGCGATCATCAGCGTCACCACCAGGAAATTAAGCACCACATTCGACTGGACGATGAGAGGCACCGCGGCGAATAGCGCAACTACGATGGCAATGGTCAAAAACCCCCTCACGCGCTGGCTCCGAACAGGCCGCGCGGGCGGACGAGCAGCACCACGATGAAGATCAGAAAGATACCAACCTGGCCGAGCGATTCGCCGAAAAAGAAGCCGGCAAGGCTCTCGACGACACCGATGACAAGACCGCCGATCAGCGCCCCTGGCACGGAGCCCATGCCCCCGAGCACCACGATGGTGAAGGCGACAAGCACGAAGGCTTCGCCGGCTCGCGGATTGGCGTAGTAGGTCGGAATGAGGAGGCACGCGGCGATGGCGACGCAGGCGGTCCCAAGACCGAAGGTCATCGCGTAGACGTGTGCCACGTCGATGCCGGCAAGCTCCGCCCCGAGCTTTTCGCTCGAAACCGCGCGGATCGCCTTGCCGGTATCGGTCAGCGCCATGATCAGCCATAGCACAAGCGCCACGCCGAACACGGCGACAAAAGCGACAACGCGCGGCACGGCGAGGAAGGTGAAACCGAAATCGATGCTTTTGAAGCCGTAGGCGACGTCGACGGTGCGGGTATCGGCGCGGAACGCGTAAAGGAGCGCGTTCTCGATGAGCACCGCCAGCCCCAGCGTCACCAAAAGCATCTTGCGATCGTCGCCGTGCGACGCTGGCCCAATGATGAACCGCTGCAAGCAATAGCCCAGCGCGAAGAACGCCGGCGCGAGCAGGAAGGCGGCGATGTAGGGGTCGAGCCCGAGCTTTTGATAAGCGAAGAACGCCGCGAACAACGCGGCGCTCAACAGCGCGCCATGGGCGAAATTGATGATGTGCAGCACACCGTAGATCAGCGTCAGCCCGAGCGCCACGAGCGCATAGACGGCTCCGGTCAGAAGCCCGTTAAGGACCGCGGTAGTCAGGATAAGAGGCGAGAGCACGCTGCTAACTGATAAACGCGGGCAGCTGACACTGCGCCATGACCGCTATGCCGGCATCGGGAAAACCGCCCTCGCGTTGGCGAATTCAAGCGGCAGGATGGCTTTGATATCGTTGTCGAGCACCTGGGTGTTGACCGGCGCAGCGCCCTGGTTCTGGCCGTTGACGAATTTGGTTGGCCCGTAGGGCATGATCGGGCTGGAAAAGGTCGAGTTCTCCAGTGCAGCGGTGACCTTGGCGCGATCGGAAGACGCAGCGTGTTCGAGCGCGTCGGCGACAAGAAGGACAGCGCTGTAATTCAGGTACAGCTCGTAGGTAAAGAACTGGCCCTTGTCCTCGATTTTTTTCTTCAGTTCCTGCGCTCTGGCGCTCTTCGGATTGAACCAGTGATTGCAATCCATGATGTATTTGGCCGCGTCCGGAAATTCCTTGACGAACTTGTAGGACGACGCGGCGCCGCCGAGCACCGAATAGATGCCCTTCGGCCGCACGTGCTGCTCCTGCATGGTGCGGGCAAGCAGGACGTATTCGTTGTAGTAGTTGGCGGGAATGACGAGATCGGGATTTTGCGCCTTGATCTTGAGCACGACATTGGCGAAATCGCGCGTCGGCGTCGGGTGCGGGATCGTCTCCAAAATCTCGAAGCCCTTCGGCGGCAATTGCGCGTTCAGGAGCTTGGCCAGACCGGAGCCGAACAGCGAATCTTCGTGAACGATGATCACCGTCTTCGCCGGCTTGCCGGCCTGATCGTTGATGCTCGTCAGATTGTCGAGCGCGGCCTTGGCGATAACGCCGAAGCCCGGACTGAAGCGGAAAGTGTTCTTGAGCCCGCGGGTGACGATGGAATCCGCGACGCCGACATCCACCACGTAAGGCAGATCGTAACGCGCCGCGGCCTGGCTGACGGCGAGACAGATCGAAGAGGCATAACCGCCGATCACACACGACACTTCCGCCGAATTCATCTTCTCGACTTCCGCGGTGCCGCCGTCGGGCGTCGACTGCGCGTCACCGAGAACCGGATCGATCTTGGCCCCGCCGAGCGCCTTGATGCCGCCGGCGGCGTTGATCTCATCGACCGCCGTGGTGGCGCCGATGCGGCCCTGTTGGCCCGAATAGGACAGCGCGCCGGTCACCGGTTGAAGGAGACCGACCTTTACCCCAGCGCCCTGCGCGCGCAGGACCGATGGCATGGCGAGGCTGCCGGATGCGGCGGCCGCTGCGCCAAGGGCCGTGGTGGCAATAAACCGGCGGCGGCTGAACGGCACTTTTTGCTCCGACATGTCTTCCTCTCCTTCGCTTAGAATTGCGGCGTCACGCGCCTTAAGGCTGCTCAATTTCCCGCGCCCGACAATGCGCCCGCGCGAACGCTCTTTCTCGCGACATTTTTGCGCACGACCGGCGACCAGGCTTTGGTGCCCGCCGCGCCCGAACGCACCAAATCCATTTCGAAGGCGTAACGATCGGGCCGATAGAGCGCATGCAAATGCTCGACGGCGCGACCGGATTGATCGCAGACGACACGCACAAGCTCGATCAGCGGCGACCCCGTGCGCACTTCGAGCGCCTGGGCGACGTCGGGTGTCGCCAATCCGGCGCTGATTCGCTGCCGGGCGTGCTCGACTTTCACTCCAGCGCGCTCAAGAAGCTCGAGCAGTGGCCGCGAGGCCAATTCCTGTTTGCTGAAGGTCACCGCGATGCTCTCGAGAACGTGCGTCGTCAGGTAGGAGAACGGCAAGCGGTCGACCGAGCGCACGCGAATCGAACGTTGCAGCAGCTGATCCGGACCGAGGCCCAGCGCTTGCGCTGCCACACCGGCCGCCGGCACGTAGTCGAAGGAGAGAAGCTTGACCCTGGTACGCCGCCCCATATCGGCGAGATTGGCCAGCACACCGGAGATATCCGCGGTCATCGGCGCCGGCGGCGGCCGGTAGACCACGCGGGTGCCGGCGCTGCGGCGCCGCTCGATGAACCGTTCACGCGCCAATTCGCCGAGCGCGCGCCGCACGGTGACCCGTGACACACCGTAAGATCCCGCAAGCTCGTTCTCGGGGGGAGCTTAGCGCCGAAGCCGACGGCGCCGCTGAGAATGCGATCACGCAGAACGAGGTAGACCTGCTTCGCCTTTGCTTCGCCGAGCCAGTCGCGCAAATTCAACTCCCGACCGAACGCCGCCCACGGCGGCTACCGCTTTACTTGGTATTCTTTAGCGTACAATATTCGCGGTAATCCCTACAAGTCCCGTGGCGCTGAGTTAAATTATCCGCGTATGAGCGAAACCCTAACCCTCATCGACAAGCTCTGGTCGGCCCATGAAATCACGCGGCGCGAGGACGGCGCCGCGCTTCTGTGGGTCGATCGCCATTATGTGCACGAAGGTTCGTTCCTTGCCTTCACGCAGATGCGGAAACGCGGACGTTCGGTGGCGGAGCCGGGTCTCACCTTCGGCATCGCCGACCACTACGTCCCGACCCATTCCCGCGACCGCGCTATCGCGGATCCGACCATCGCGGCGATGGTCACCGATCTCGAGGCAAACGCCTCCGCAAATCGCATCAGTCTTTTCGGACTGCATGATCCACGACAAGGCATCGTGCATGTCGTCGGCCCGGAGCAGGGCCTCACCTTGCCGGGACTGTTCATCGTGTGCGGCGACAGCCATACATCGACCCACGGCGCCTTCGGCGCTTATGCCTTCGGCATAGGCGCTTCGGAAGTGGCGCATGTCTTGATGACGCAGACGCTGTGGCAAAAAAAGCCGAACCGCATGCGGGTGACCGTAAGCGGCAAGACCGCCGCCGGGATCGGCGCCAAGGACATTGCGCTTTCGATCATCGCGCATATCGGCGCCGACGGAGCTCGGGGCCACGCTGTCGAATTCGCCGGCGGCGCCGTCGCCGCGCTGTCGATGGAAGGGCGAATGACGTTGTGCAACATGTCGATCGAGGCCGGCGGGCGTTGCGGCATGGTCGCGCCCGACACGGTAACATTTCGCTATTTGAAGGACCGCCCGTATGCTCCCGAAGGAGCGGCCTTCGACCAGGCGGCCGAGGCTTGGTCCAGGCTCGCTTCGGATCCGGGGGCGACATTTGATCGCGAGGTCAGGCTCGACGCCGGAGTGATCGCGCCGATCGTGACCTGGGGCACGACGCCGGACGATGCTTTGCCGATCGACAGCAGCGTGCCCGATCCCGCGCGCGAGCGCGACCCAGCGCGTGCAAAATATTTGCGTGACGCGCTTGACTATATGGGGATTGCGCCCGGCAGAAAGCTGACGGATATCGCCATCGATCGCATCTTCATTGGCTCCTGCACCAACGCCCGCATCGAAGACTTGCGCGCGGCGGCAGCCGTGCTCGCCGGCCGCGTCAGCAAGGTCCCGGGCCTCGTCTCCCCGGGCTCCTCGACGGTGAAACGGCAGGCGGAGGAAGAAGGTCTCGACCGAATCTTTCGCGATGCAGGACTTGAATGGGCCGAGTCCGGTTGCTCGATGTGCGTCGGCATCAACGGCGACATCGTGCCGCCAGGCGAGCGGTGCGCCTCGACCACGAACCGCAACTTCCGTGGCCGGCAAGGTCCCCGTGCGCGCACGCATCTGATGTCGCCGGCCATGGTCGCCGCCGCGGCAGTCAGCGGACATCTCGCCGACGTGCGGCCGCTGCTCGCCGAACGCAAGGTCTAGAGAAGCGCGCAATGGAAAAATTCCTTCGCCACACCGCCAAGGCCTGCCCGCTCCTGTTGGCCAACGTCGACACCGACCAGATTTTGCCGGCGCGTTATCTGAAATTGCCGCGGTCGCCCGAACTCGGGCGCGTTCTGTTCAACGATTTGCGCCGCGATGCCGACGGCAGCGAGAAACCCGATTTTCCGCTCAATCGGCCGGTTTGGCGCGACGCCGTGATCCTGGTCGCCGGCCGCAACTTCGGCGGCGGCTCATCGCGCGAAGCCGCAGTCTACGCGCTTTATGAAGCCGGCATTCGTTGCGTGATCGCGCCGTCTTTCGGCGATATCTTCGCACAGAACTCCGTCAAGAACGGGCTCGTCACCGCCGTCTTGTCCGAAGCGGAAGTCAGCGAGCTTGGCGCTTTGATCGCCGCCGATCCGGAAATGCCGGTAACCGTTGATCTCGAGCAGCAGACGATCGCGCGGGGCAACCGCAACTTTGCCTTCACCATCGATCCCGTGAGCCGCAATCAATTACTCAACGGCTGGGACGACGTCGACCTGACAGAAAGCAATCACGACCGAATTGCGGTGTTCAAGGCCGCGGACCGCGGCCGCCGACCGTGGGCGCGACCGCCGCGGTCAAGTTAGGGAAATTTCGCGCGGCTTTTCTTTGTCCTTTAGGCCTCGGGGAGCACTTCGAGCGCGCGGCTCGCCGCAGCTCGCACGAAGGCGTCATAAGCGTCGAGGATGTTGTCGAGCTTGAAGCGGTGCGTGGCCCATTGATTCAGGTCAAGATGAGAGCCTGGATTAAATGGAAGAGTTATTGTCAACCCGCCGTCGCCGGAGACATCGAATGCAATACGCATTGGAACATAGTCACACGCGCGAGGCGATCCGCGCGCGCTTGGAGGGTGGGCCGCGGAGCAACTACCTTCGCGACTGGATCTACGGCGGCATCGACGGCGCGGTGACGACATTCGCGATCGTCGCCGGTGTCGCTGGCGCCGATCTTGCCGTCACAGTCGTGCTGGTGCTCGGATTCGCTAATCTTCTAGCCGATGGCTTTGCCATGGCGGCATCGAACTATATCGGCACCAAGGCCGAGCGTGATGACTACGATCGCGTCCTTGGCATCGAAAAGAGACATATCGCCCTCGCGCCGGACGGCGAACGTGAAGAAATCAGGCAGATTTTCGCCGCCAAGGGCTTCTCGGGCGAGGATCTCGAGCGGATCGTCGCGGTGATTACCTCCAACCGCACGCTGTGGGCAAAGACAATGGCGGTGGAGGAATACGGTCTTTCGCCTACGCAGCGATCGCCGGTCCTCGCCGCACTGAGCACCTTTGCCGCATTCATTGTGTGCGGTCTCGTGCCGCTTGTTGCTTATCTTTCGGCCGGCGGAATAGTCTCTTGCGTTCTCGCGGCTGGCGCGACCTTCTTCGGCGTCGGCGCCATTAAGAGCCGATGGTCCCCGGTGGCTTGGTGGCGGTCCGGCCTCGAAACCTTTCTCATCGGCATGAGCGCGGCCGCGGTCGCCTTTGCCGTCGGCTTTGGCATCAAGGCGCTGATGGCGGCTTGACGTGGATCAAGCCGATCGCGGCGAGAATGCGCTTTCATCCGCTTGCCGTCTGTTGCAGCCGGCGACGCGGCAGAAAGGCATTAGGGGTAGAAGATGGACCTGAAAGAAGCGATCTACACGCGGCGCTCCGTGCGCGATTTCACGGCCGAGCCGGTTGCCGAAAAGGCCATTCGCGACCTCATCGAGGCGGCCATTCAGGCGCCCAGCGCCGTCAATGCGCAACCCTGCACATTCTGCGTCGTCCGCGACAAAACGGTGCTCGGGGTCATATCGCGGGAAGCGAAAGCGCATATGGTGAAGACGACTCCGGTCGGACTCATGTCGCATCATTTCAGTGAAATATTGAACGATGCGAAATTCGACATTTTCTACCATGCGCCGGCGCTCATTCTGATTTCCACCGTGGCGGACGTCCCCTGGGCGGTCGAAGATTGCGCGCTCGCGGCAGAGAATCTGATGCTTGCCGCCTGCGGCGCCGGTCTCGGAACCTGTTGGATTGGATTTGCGCAAAGCTGGCTGAAGACGCCCGAGGGCAAGGCGCTGCTGAAGCTCCCGGCGGCGTTCAAACCGGTGGCTCCGATCATCGTGGGACACCCCAAATCAGCGCCTGCGCCGGTGCCGAGAAAAGAGCCGGAAATCCGCTGGGTCGGCGCGTGAGCGCGCCACTATGAAAGAACTGCCTTTATCCAAGGTCTACCAACTCCTGGAGCCGGGACCCGTCGTGCTGTTGACGACCGCTCGCCGGGGCCGCGCTAACGTCATGGCTATGTCCTGGCATATGATGATCGAGTTCGAACCGCCGCAAGTCGCCTGCGTGGTGAGTGGCAACGACTATAGCTTCGCCGCGCTGCGCGCCACGGGCGAATGCGTGATCGCCATTCCGCCGCGGAAACTGGCAACAACAGTTGTGCAGGCGGGGAATTCGTCGGGTCGCGCTATCGACAAGTTTGCTGCATTCGGGCTGACGAAAATCCAGGCTGCGCGCATTAGTCCGCCGCTCATTGCCGAGTGCTTTGCCAATCTCGAATGCAAGGTGACGGACACGCGTTTCGTCAACAAATACAATCTTTTCATTCTTGAAGTGCTCAAGGCCTGGATCGATCCGGCGCAAAAGAATCCGAAGACCATCCACCATCGTGGCTACGGCACGTTCGTGGTCGACGGTCCGACGATCAAGCTCAAGTCAAGGATGCGCTGAGTTTTTTACGCCAACACAAAGCGCCTTAAGCGAGGCGTGGACGAATTCTCAGATGGCGCCGCCGCCGAGCGGCTCGTCGAAATCGGCAGACCAACGAAATACCGTTCCAGATTTCCTGGGCTGTCTCGGCGGACCAGAATAGCTCGCGGTGAATTGCCTGTGCTGCTCCGGGATCTTCCTCGGCCGACTTCGGCCGATGCCACGGCAGCGGTTCGCGCCGGTGCTGCGGATGCGGCGGCGCCGGTACTCCTTTGGTTCGATCTAAGGCCACGCGTAGATCCTTCCGGGTTACAAAGGGCGGCTCATGCCGCTTGCCTAGGTCGTCAGCGCCGAGGTCGAGCGGTAGCGAAGGATGGCGAGAAGGAAGATCAGCCCGCCGACGCCCGCTACGAAGAGGAACTGCGGCCACACCACATCGATGCCGGCACCGCGATAGAGAATTGATTGCGCAAACGCCACGAAATGCGTCGATGGCGAAGCCTGCATGGTGGTCGCCAGCCATGGCGGCATGCTCTCCAGCGGCGTGTTGCTTCCCGAGAGCATATTCATCGGCAGAAAGACCAAGAAAAACAACAAGCCGAGCTGCGGCATGGATCGTGCGACGGTGCCGAGAAATATGCCTATGGCTGAGGCGAAGAACAGGTAGAACGACACTCCCACCAGGAACAGCGGGATCGAGCCGGCGATCGGGATATGCAGCAAGCCGCGAACGATCAGATAAAGCGAGAGGCCGACAGCCACGGTGATCACCAATCCGTTCGCCCACACCTTGGACATGGCAATTTCGAATGGCGTAAGCGGCATCACCAGGAGATGATCCATAGTGCCGTGCTCGCGCTCGCGCACGATGGCCGCCCCGGAAAGAATGATCGCCAGCATGGTGACATTGTTGATGATACCCATGACGCTGGTGAACCACGCGGTTGTAACGTTCGGATTGAAAACGACGCGGACGGCGAGATTGACCGGCGGCGGCTGGGCGCCCCCCGCCCGCGATAGAAAGCTGGCGATCTCGTTCATGATGATCTGCTCCGCATATCCCGAGCCGAGTCCGCCCTGCACCATAACGGTCGCATCGACATCGAGCTGAATTGCGGGGTTACGGCCGCCGAGCACGTCGCGCTCGAAGTTCGGCGGGATATCCACCACGAATGTGAATTTGCCCGCGTTCATCGCCGGAACGATATCGCGTTCGGCAATCGGCCGCGCACGCTGGAAGTAAGGAGGCAAAAATGCGCCCGCGATCCGCCGCGACAATTCGGACTGATCCTCATCGACCAGCGCGACTGCGGCATTGTGCACCTCCTGCGAGTAGCTGTTCGCCTGAGCCATGATTTGTAATGAGAACGCATAAACAACAAATGCCATCAATACGTAATCGCGCAGCACGCTGCGCAACTCCTTGGTGCCGAGCCAAAAGATGTTTGCAATAGTGTTCACGGCTCTAACTAGCGTTCCTGTTTGCGCAAGAGGAGAAGGCTGATCAAAAGCAGCGCGGGGATGAAAACGGCAAGCTGCGCCAGATTGACGGCGAGATCGGCAAAACCCAGTCCCTTCGTGAAAGTGCCGATGGCGATGGGCCGGAAATAGGTCATGGGAAACAATCGCCCCATGATCTGCGCGCCGATCGCGAGCGAGGAAACCGGAACCTGCATGCCGGAAAATTGCGACGCCGGTAGAAACGTCATCACGGCGGTGCCGAACATGGCTGCGATCTGCGTGCTGGCAAATGACGAAATCAGCATGCCGTAGGCGGTCGTCGCACTGACATATATCACAACGCCGAGGAATAGAGTGATGAAACTGCCTTTCAACGGCACGTGAAAGACAAACAGCGCCATCAAGAAGATCACAAGGAAATTCATCATAGCGACGCCGACATAAGGGATCTGCTTGCCGATGAGGAATTCGAACCTAGTGACCGGCGTAACGTAAAGGTTGGTGATCGAGCCCAGCTCCTTTTCGCGCACGATCGCGAGCGCCATGAGGATCGCGGGAAACAACGCGAGCAAGATGGACATCGTCGACGGCACCATGGCGTAAACGCTGTCGAAGTCCTGATTGTAATTATACCGGATCTCGATTCTGGCGGGTTGCTTCGAGGCCGACGGATCTGTGGTCGTCACCGCCGGATCTGTCAGATAAAGCTGATGCATGGCCTGTAAATACCCGCGGATGGTTTCGGCGCGGAACGGCATGGCGCCGTCCACCCAGGCGCCGACCCAAGCCGGGCGTCGGCGTTCGATATCGCGGCCGAAGCCCGGCGGGATTTCCACGGCGGCGTCGATATCGCCGCTTTGCAGGCGCTTCTGCAGGTCGTCGTAATTGACGAGCGGCCGTTTCTCCAGGAAGTAGCTGGAGCCTCTCAGCTCCTCGAGATAGGCGCGGCTCTCATGGCTGTTGTCGTGATCGAGGACCGCGAAGGTCAGGTTGTTGACGTCGTTCGAAATCCCGAAGCCAAAAACCAGCATCAAGAACGCAATACCGAAGAAGGCGAAACCCAAACGAATGGGATCGCGCAAAAGCTCGATCGTTTCGCGAATCGTGTAGGCGAAGGCGCGCTGTGGGCTGAACGCGCGCCGTGGCGCCAACGGCGATCGCGCTGCCTCGGAATGCGTCAAGGTCACGGTCCTCGTGGTCTTTGCGCTGGCCGGTCCGGTCGCCTCCTCCAGATAGCTGATGAATGCGTCCTCCAGATTCACGGCGCCCCGTGTTTTGACGAGGTTGGCCGGAATGTCGGTGGCTAGCACCCGGCCGGAATCCATGAGCGAGATCCGATCACAGCGCTCGGCTTCGTTCATGAAATGGGTAGAAACGAAAATCGTTACGCCCTGATTGCGGGAAAGATCAATCAAAAGCTCCCAGAAGGCGTCCCGCGCCAAAGGATCCACACCGGAGGTCGGCTCGTCGAGGATCAGCATCTCCGGTTCGTGAACGACGGCGACGGCCAGGGACAGGCGCTGGCGAATGCCGAGGGGCAGATACGAAGCCAGCTGGTCGAGATAATCCGTCAGGCGAAATTGTTCGACGAGCCCCCTGAGCCGCGTCTTTGCTTTCTGCTTCGGCAGATGGAAAAGCCGCGCATGCAATTCGAGGTTTTGGCGGACCGTGAGCTCGGTGTAGAGCGAAAACGACTGCGACATGTAGCCGACGCGTCGGCGCGAATTGATATCACGCGCGTCCGGTGGCGCGCCAAACAGCAACGCTTCACCCTCACTCGGCATCAGCAAGCCGGTGAGCATTTTCATGGTCGTCGTCTTGCCGCATCCATTAGAGCCGACGAAACCGAAAATCTCGCCGCGCTCGATGCTGAAGCTGACGCGATCAACCGCGGTAAAGTCGCCGAAGCGACAGGTCAGTTCGCGCGCGGTGATAACTATCTCATGGTCATCAATGCGGCGTGCCGGGATTTCCAGCCTTTTGTATCCGGCCCGGCGCTCCTCCGGCATGAGCGCGACGAATGCATCTTCGACGTGTTGGGTATTTGTCCGTGCTTTGAGGTCCGCGGGGGAACCCACCGCTAGGATTTTCCCATTATTCATGGCAATAAGAAAATCGAAGCGTTCGGCCTCTTCCATGTAGGCGGTGGCGACGACCACGCTCATGTCGATGCGCCGCGCACGAATGCGTTCGATCAATTCCCAGAACTGGCGTCGCGACAGCGGATCGACGCCGGTTGTAGGCTCGTCGAGGATCAAAAGGTCCGGATCGTGGATGAGCGAGCAGCACAAACCGAGTTTCTGCCGCATTCCACCCGACAGCTTCTTCGTCGGCCGATCGGCGAACGGCGCAAGGCCGGTGCTGTCCAAAAGCTCGGCGATCCGCCAATCGCGCTCCGAGCGCGACTGCCCGAAAACGCGGCCGAAGAATTCGATGTTCTCGCGGATGCTGAGGTCCGGATAAAGGTTCTTTCCCAGGCCCTGCGGCATGTAGGCAATGCGGGAGCAAATTGCGGCGCGGTGCGCCGCGGTGGTGATATCGCCGTCGAGCACGGAGACTGCCCCCGATTGCACCTGCCGGGCGCCGGCGATGATGCTCAGGAGCGTCGACTTGCCCACTCCGTCCGCGCCGATGAGCCCAACCATGGTACCGGCCGGCAATACGGCCGTGACGTCATCGAGCGCGACTACCCGGCCGTAACGCTGAGTGACGTTTTCAAGGTACGCGGCGGGCTTGATAGCCCCGCTCATTGCGTGGCCGGTCCCTGCAGCCAATCGGGCCATTTCGTGGCGGCATCGGTCAAGACGTAGGCGACGCCCGGGAGGCCGCTGCTGACGGCGTCAGTCCGACCGCGGAGCCAATCGGCATCAATCCGCACGCGGACGCGAAACATCAACTTTTCCCGCTCGGTTTGGGTCTCGACTGTTTTAGGCGTGAACTGGGCCTGCGTCGCGATGAAAAGTACTTTGGCCGGGATGGCGACCTTCGGATAGGCATCGACCACAACGCGGGCGTCGGCTCCATATTTCACCTTGCCGGCCTGCTGGGTCGGCAAATAGACGTCCATGTAGACGTAGGAGGTGTCGAGCATCGCGAAGACGTGCCCGCCGGCCTGAAGCACCTCACCGATGTTGGCGATGCGGTATTGGATGCGACCGTCGCGCGGCGCGACCAACGTATTGTCGGCAATCTGCACGTTGTAAAGCTCCACGTCGTGCGTCGCCGCGTCGAGCGCGTGCTCAAATTCGATCACGCGCAGCGCGGCCGCGCTGAGCGCGGCGTTGGCTCCATCCAATTGTTGTTGCCGCTGGTCCAGAACTTCCTTGGTCTGGAAGCCCTTCTGCACCAGGACCGCGGCCCGGTCGAATTCCTGCTGCGCCAGCAGGACCTGCGTTTTCTGCTGCGTCACGTTGGCGTTCGCCTCGTCGACCGCGCGGCGCGCCTGGCTGACCTGCGCTTCGGCTTTCTTCAACGAGGCGGCGATATCCCGCGTATCCATGCGGGCGACAACCTGGCCCGCTTTGACCAGGTCGCCTTCGTCGGCCAGGATTTCGGCGATGCGGCCGGCATACTTCGTGTCGATGTTGATTTCGTCCGCTTCGAGCCGGCCGTTACCATAGGCAATGCCCGGCGGCAGTGCTGGATGTAAGCGCTGCCACCAATAATAGGCTCCCCCGGTGCTGCCGCCGAGAACGGCGAGCGCGAGCACCAGGCGAAGCCACCATCGGCGATTCGGCAATCGCTTTACCCCGACTTGCGAGACCGGCAAGCCGGCCTGTCCGATGGGGACAAGATCATGAGCGCCCGATGGCGTTGGCTCGCCGGACCCGATCGTCTGCGGTCGAACTATATCGCGGGTTTCGCTGATCTCTTTCATGTCACATCCACGCTGGACTTCAGCGAATAACTGCCGCAACACTAATTGTGCACTGCGGTCGCACAAATTCAGGGATGGGCCCTAAGGGATGTTACGGGTGGCGCTCAATCCAGCTGGCGCCAACTTTAACATATGAACGCTTCACGGCGGCCCAGGCAATGCGGTGTGCGGCCTCTTCCTGCCGAGACTCGCCAGCATGCCCAGCATAGGCGTGGTTGAACGCCTCGCGATAGATATCCTGCGCATGTTCGGGCAAATGTGCCTGGACTGACCGCGGGAGATCGGCGTTCGTCGGATAGGGCATCGTCTCCTCGGCGAATATTGCAATTCAGTATCGCCGACGATGGCACAGTTACATTTGATACAAATCAAAGCAGGCCTCCCGCGCGTCATAACATTATGTCCCGCGGAGGGAGAGCACTGATGCAGCAGGATATACCCGGCACGACGATATTTGACGCGACGCAGGCGCAAAAAGGCTTGGCGCTTAACCGTATGTGTTTCTCGTTCAATTCCGCGGAAAATCGGGCGGCGTTTCTCGCGGATGAGGATGCCTATTTCCGAAAATTCGGACTTAACGACGAGCAACGCGCCGCCGTGAAGAGCCGCAATGTGCTGAAAATGATCGAGGCCGGCGGCAATGTCTATTACCTCGCCAAGCTTGCCGGCATCTTCGGCCTCAATGTGCAGGACATCGGCGCGCAGCAGACCGGCATGACCGTCGAGGCGTTCAAATCGAAACTTCTGTCAGCGGGGGCATAACATGGCAGTTATCGTCGGCGGCATCGGCAGCACACACGTTCCCGCGATCGGCAAAGCGATCGCGGAGAAAAAGCAGAACGATCCCTATTGGCAGCCTTTCTTCAAGGGCTTCGATTACGTTCACTATTGGCTGGCACGGACCAAGCCCGATGTCGCGGTGGTTTTCTACAACGATCATGGGCTCAACTTCTTTCTCGACAAGTTGCCTACCTTTGCCGTCGGCGCCGCCGCCGAATATCGGAGCGAGGACGAAGGTTGGGGCATCCCGGTTTCGCGGCCGATCCCAGGCGATCCGGCATTGTCGTGGCAGCTGATCAACTCGCTTGTCGCCGACGAATTCGACGTAACGATGTGTCAGGAAATGCTGATCGATCACGCCGTGACAATACCGATGGCGCTGATGTGGCCCGGCGCCGCTTGGCCGGTGAAGATCGTACCGGTCGAGATCAATACCGTGCAGCACCCGCTGCCGACACTCGCGCGCTGTCTCAAACTCGGTCGCTCGATCGGCCGCGCGATCGAATCATATGAACAAGATTTGCGGGTCATCGTCATCGGCACCGGCGGGCTGTCGCACCAGCTCGACGGCAAGCGAGCCGGCTTCATCAACAAGGAATTCGACGAACTCTGCCTCGACAAGATCGTGGCCGATCCGGAGGCTCTGACCCGTTACTCGATCCATGATTGGGTCGAGCAGTCCGGTTCGCAGGGCGTGGAATTTCTCAATTGGATGGCGATGCGGGGAGCGATGACCGGGCGGGTGAGCGAGCTAAATCGCAACTACCATATCCCGATTTCCAACACCGCGGCGGCGACGGTCGTTTACGACAATCAGATGGAAGCCAAGCGCAAGGCCGCCTGAGTGCGGCCATCGGGCTCTTGGTTTCTCCGCACGGCTCGAAGGCTTGGCCTTCGGCGGCCGAACGGCTTAGCACCTCCAAATCTACCGGCTGTCGCCATTATTGCTTTTTTGCCGGTTCCGATTGGAACACAAATCAGCGCGGCACGTTCGTCGGAATGGCGAAGGAGCGGCCGACCTTGACGCAAATCAAAGCAGGTTGCGCGGCCGTCCTAAATTTTAAATGCATTCACTCTCTTCCTAACGGAGGATATATCATGGCTGAAGGCACCAAACTGCCCGTAAAGACCGAAGAAAAGAAATCCGCGGCGGCACTGAGGCCGTGGCGGCCATTGGAAAATCTCCGGCACGAAATTGATCGCCTGTTCGAAGAATTCGACGGCGGAATTTGGCGCTCGCCGTTCGGGCGATCGCTTTCTGACATGCAACGCGGACTGGGCTGGGTCACCTTGCCGGCAGTCGATCTTGCAGAGACGGATAAGGCTTACGAGATCGCAGCCGAGTTGCCCGGGATGGACGAGAAAAACATCGAAGTGAAGTTCGCCGACGGCGTTCTGACTATCGAGGGCGAAAAGGAGGAGGCGAAGGAGGAAAAAGAAGAAGGATTACTATCTGAACGAACGTAGCTTCGGCTCCTTTCAGCGGTCGTTTCGCATACTGGACGGCATCCACGCCGACAAGATTGAAGCGACCTTCAAGATACGCCGAGCTGTTCGGCTATGACGACAAGACCAGGACGTTTTCAGTCGCGCCGGCGACCGCATAACTCGTGAATTTGATCCAGATCAAGGTGCGTGCAGTTCTAACGCCTCAAACTTTTTTGATGAAATGGACGCCAATTCCCGTCGCGCCGCTTGATCGCGAGCTTGAATTGGCCGTTTGCTTGTCGCCGCGTCGCCGGCGGATGGATCAACGCTCACACCAAACTCTGGCTCGACGTGCGCCCCACGCATTGGCGCGAATGGAATGCGAAGTCGTGAGCGCTTGCCATTCTACTTCCGCGGTTTTGGCGGCGTTTGACTAAGTTCAGCCAATCGCAACAAGTCAGCGAGCACAAAGCAAATGCGTTTCCTTCAAGTCGCCAAACGGGTTGCACAAGTGGCTTCACGACTGACGCTATCGCAGGCACTTCTGGCGGTCCTGCTTGGCCTGCCCGCCCTTCGTGCCGAGGAAGATCCGCCGAGCCTGCTGGAGCGCCGGGGCCACGCGCTCGCAGAACGGATGTGCGCGCAGTGTCATGCGATCGACAAAAGCGGATCGAGCCCGCACAGCGCGGCGCCCACCTTCCGCGAGATCAGCCGCCGTGTGGACCTCGATCAATTCGCAAACCGGTTGCGTGACGGTCTGATCAGCGGCCACCCCGACATGCCGACATTTCGCTTCACGCGTGAGGATGCCCGTGCGCTGATCGCTTACCTGCGCTCGATCCAGGGGCCGTAGTGCGGGTGTATTCGTGATTGATCCAGGTCAAGTTGGACCGCGGCTATTCGTTTATCGATAAAATCACGAATTTAGAAAGGGCCGGCCATGACCAAGCAAATTCCCGACAAGGCGGAAGTCGTCGTGGAATATCCCGACGAGTTTTATGTCGGCAGCTTCGAGCGAACAGCGCGCTTCGATGCCCATCTCGACGAGGCGGGAATTTCGCTCAGCCTATATCGTGCCGGCGCGGACGACGAGCGCAAATCCGTTCGAATACACTTTCATTACGCATTGTTTGCGGAAATCTTGCGGGATTTGGCGAAGACTGCAGCCGCTCCGCTTGTTGCCGACGTCGCGCATCGCGAAGCGTTGCGGGAAGCCGCGAAGGCACTCTATCTTGCACTCGCATGTGAGGATACAACCGATATCGCTAGCCTGACGCCGGACGAGGAAGTGCGGCTGCTGCACATCCTTGAATAGGGTCACACAACTTTGGGACTGACGACTGACAGTCACAGTCCCCGTTGCCAAATCTTCGCCGCGCAACTGTGCCGCCCAGCACAATCAACTGTTTGCGGGCGGCAGGGGACGGGGATGGTAGTAGTGGTGATGATAAACGCGGTGCCGCGGCGGGGGCGGCGGAGGCGGAGGCGGCACGGCGACAACGCGTTCCCATACCGTGCCCCGGTCGAATTGGATGGTCATGCCGTCGGGCGAATAGATCGCCCCTTCGTTCCAAGCCTCGGCCCAGATGTGACCAGGATAGTCGATCCAACCCCGTGAGCCGACGCCCGCTTCGTTCACCAGATTGAGCTGCCACTCGGTTTGCGTGATGTAAGCCAACGCCGGCGGACCGGCGACGCATTGCTTCACGCATTGGAACTGACCCGTAAGATTCAACACCGGCTGCGCTAACGCGCCAGCCGCACTTGCAGCGGTGATCGCCGCCGCACCCAACACAACCAAACTCGTTCTCATTGCCTGGTCTCCTTGAGACGAACAAAGTCGAGCCTAACCGGCAGCTTCGAGCAGCACTACCACGGCTTCATGACAAGAAAGCCGTATCCTTTGCCCCACATTTGGCAGGTCAATTTAGCTCAAATTTATAGCAGGCAATTGGGCATTCACCCAAGCTCGCTCTTATTTGATCCCTACGGACCGCCGCCGTAATGACTTCCCCTAACGCCGATGATGCGCGGCGTGCCGGTAATGCAGCCGCAGAAGATCGATCCCGTAGTCGTTGCCGTTCGGGGTTCGCACGATGGTATGAACGTGAAACTTCGCCGGCTCGGAATTGGTCAAAAACACCCCGGTATGATGATCGAATTCGATGAACACCACCGGGCTTTGAATCCTGTAGTAGAAAGGGCTCGTTTCCTCGAAGCCACCGATCCAGCAGAAATGCGTATCGACAAGATGCAGTTCGATATCGGCAACACGCGCGCTCAGCGGCCCGGACGGCAGCGGCGCGACATAGGCGGCGCAAAGATCGAGCAAGTCGCGACGTTGCAGCGCCGACAACTCGGACGCGCGCAACCCTTCGTACGGCACGATGCGATTGTCCTGGAAAGCGCCGCCGAGATGCAGATTGTCGGCGAAATGCCGCCGGCCGGACGGCAAGTCGCCGCCGACCATGGAATGCGCGACGATCGCCCGCTTTTGGTGTTGCGCCGACAACGACCGCATGAGCTTGAGGCCCGACCGTTCTTCATCCTCGAAGAGGCGCGTGCCGGCGAATGGTCCGGTATCGGCATAATTGGGCTCGGCGCCGAAAAAACAAGGCGTGAGCACCATCTGCCGGCCGACGACGAAGCAGTTGAGGCACAGATGATGGCCGAAAAGCTGCCATCCCCATGGCTCGGATTCCGACGGGATGCCAAACAGGCAAAAGATGTAAGCCCATTCGCCGAGCACCTCCGGCCCGCCGACAAGATCGCCGAGAAAACGGTTGAGCCGCATCACACCGCGCGTGACGTCGTAGCCTTTGGCGCTCAGGCTGGCACGGAGCACGGCCAGCACGGCTTCCCGAACCGGGGCGGCAACCTCATCGAGACGAAGGCCGTGATGCTCGACGTAGAGTTCGGTGTTCTGCCAATGCCGCCACAGTTCGGAGTCGACCGGGTAGCACGCGGCACCCCTCTGCGCCGGCGAGAGGCCCGCGAGTAGGATCTTCACGGCATCGACCATCGCCGCCGTCGGCGCGTCCTCGGGCGCAAGCGAAAACAGGGCGGGCTGAACCTGCCCGTCCGTCGTCAGTCCCTTGAATGGCGCCGTGGCGAGTTTGGCCCACGTACCGAACAACCCTTGAGCGCGTGGACTTTGCATGCGCGCTTGCGCATGCGTTCGCGGGGTCGGCCCTGCAATGGCGCTGTGCCCCGGCGCTGGGACAAATGGCCGATAATCATCATGGCTCATGTGACTTCACTTCCCGGCCGGGCGCTTTTGCCGGTTCAGACCCGGATCGTAGTCTTAAGCCGGATCAAGGCTGCGCCGCGCAAAGGCGTGTTTCCCCGCGGGTGTGGCTTGGCTTCGGTTAATGTCGATCATGCGTGCTTCGTCAGTCGTTGAGTGGAAGAATCCGACCTGGGAACCGTGATCCACAAATGGTGGATCGCGCCAATAACAGGCGTAATCTTCTTTCATCATGAGATATTGCATCAGCCAATCGATCGGCCAGGTGAAAGGCTTGCCGCGGGCCGGGCGAGCGTTCCGATATGAAATACGCCTCGGCGCAGAACTGGACGTCAGTCGCCAGGCCTGCGACATGATCTCGCGCACGGATTGTCCCGCCGTGCTCTGATAACGGTGAAAATTGCTGCACTTCATGAGTTCGCTTCTCTAATCGCCCGATCAGGGTCCAGCGTCGATTTGAACTTCATAAGGAGCGCGATTCGTCTCCGGTGCGACGTCGAAACTGCAGCATGCGTACGGTGCATTGCAATTTGGGGACGTAACTTCCCGTGGCGCGACGTCCGACTTGAGTTTGCTTTCAAGTCCAAAGCGGAAATGATGCGCACGTGACGGTTATTGCAATCCGCCCCAGCGGCTATTGAAGGAGTTGGCGAGCCCTCTGGGTGACGTGCTCGCTGCGTTGTCGCTCAACGTCGGCGCGACGTTGGCTTCCTGCTGTGGCGTAGGCTTCAGCTGCACCGTTGCGGTCTGTTGCGGTTCGCTCTTAGGCGCATAGTTCTTGGGCGCTTCATCCCCAACCGAGTCGTTTTTACCGGGATCACTGGACTTCGGGTTCGCAGCGGCGATGATCTCAATCTGCGGCGCGGGCTTTGCTTTTGCCGCGGCAGGCGATCCGGTTATCGCCGAAACCGCTCTGCGTTCCCGCTTTGCCGAATCGATCCAGGCGACCTGCGTCTGTGGGGCAGGCTTCGATCCGAACAAGGCGCCAAACAATTTACTCGCCAACGAACCATCGTTGTCGGCGTAGGGGATGGGTGGCAATTGCGGCAGTTGAGATCCAGTCGGCAGCACTCTCGCAAGTGGTATTATGCTGCCGGGAAACTGGGCGAAGAAAATCTTGTTCATTCCGCCGTCGAGTCCGCTGTGGATTGGGGCGACTGACGCGTTGTTTTTAACCAATTGTGCGTATTCGACCTCGTCGGCGTGTTGTTTCTCCAGTGCCGGCCGAGCGGTTTTCGGGTTGACGACAAAGGCGGGGCATTTACTAGTCGGATCGAACACAAGGGGCTTCGACGAATTGGAGGGGTGCTGCGCATCGAACACATAACGGCGATTGCACACATCCACCTTGGGTTCGAGATGCGTCGCCTCGAAATGATCGTTGCCGATCTTGAGCATCTTCCAGAAGGCCATGTGCGGATTGGTGCGATGCCGGGCCAGATTCTCCGGCGTCAAACGGAATGGATAGGCTTGGATTTGGAATGACGGCTGGCCGCCGAGGAGTGAGTCGCGCGCCAGCGAATAGATCTCGCCGATCTGCTCGTCGGTCATGGCATAGCAGCCACTCGACGAGCAATCGCCGTGGACCATGAGAAAGGTGCCGTCACGGTTGTTCGCCTTATCGAA
>CAWKBE010000050.1:0-26770 GCA_963847785.1 uncultured Alphaproteobacteria bacterium | reverse complement strand
GACTCGAACCTCCACGCCTCGCGGCGCTAGTACCTGAAACTAGTGCGTCTACCAATTCCGCCACCTGGGCAATGCGGCGATAGGTATTGAGCCGTCTTCTCGTTGTCAATCGAACGCGCTAGAGCCTTGTTCGGTGCGATTCAATTCGGAGTTTGGCTCTAGCATTTTGTTTGCGCATGATCTTTTCCGAAAACCGGTCGCCACTTTTCCGGATCATGCTCTACACCTCTATACAGCGCGAAACCGATCCTGTAAGTCCGCCCGGCGATGGCTGTGAAGAGCAAATTTGACACGCTGGTCACCGTGTTCGGCGGCTCGGGTTTCCTCGGCCGCCATCTGGTGCGGGCGCTGGCCAATCGCCAGTATCTCGTCCGCGTCGCGGTGCGCCGTCCGGAACTGACCGGCCACTTGCAGCCGCTCGGCCGCGTCGGCGAGATCCACGCGGTCCAGGCCAACGTCCGCTTTCCGCAATCGGTCGAGGCGGCGGTGCGGAATGCCGACGTCGTCGTCAATCTGGTCGGCATCCTGTTCGAAAGAAGCCGCCAGCGCTTCGACGCGGTCCAGGCCGAGGGAGCGGAAACGGTGGCCCGCGCCGCCGCGGCAGCAGGCGCACGAATGGTCCACGTGTCGGCGATCGGCGCCGAGGAGCATTCGTCCTCGCATTATGCGCGGTCCAAGGCAGAGGGCGAGCGGCGGGTGGCGGCGGCTTTACCCCAGGCGGTCATCGTGCGCCCGTCCATCGTGTTCGGCACCGAGGACGAGTTCTTCAACCGTTTTGCGGCGATCGCCCGCATTTCGCCGGTGCTGCCGCTGCCCGGCCGCGGCCACACCCGCTTTCAGCCGGTTTTCGCCGGCGATGTCGCCGAAGCGATAGCCAAGACCGTCGACGGCGAGGCTAAGCCCGGGACGATCTACGAATTCGGCGGACCGGACATACGCACGTTCAAGGAATTGATGGAATTCCTGCTCGCCACCATCGAGCGCCGCCGCCTGCTCGTGCCGGTGCCGTTCGCGCTGATGAAGCTGCAAGCGGCATTTCTGCAATACCTGCCGAAGCCGCCGCTCACCCCCGACCAGGTGGAACTGCTCAAGCCCGACAACGTGGTCTCCGCGGCCGCGCATGAGCAAGGCCGCACGCTCGAGGGGCTCGGCATCATCCCCAATTCGATGGGCGCGATCGTGCCCGACTATCTCTGGCGCTTTCGCAAGGCCGGCCAATTCCGCGGCCGCATCGCATAGAGCGTGATCCCGAAATGGCGCGCGTAGCGTTGGAAACTCGCGGCTTTGGAAAGCCGGATCACACCTCGTATTTGAACGAGAGCGCGACGCGGGTGCGAAACGCGGTGACCTTCCCTTTTTCCACCCGCATGTCCATTTTGGTGACTTCGGCAACGCGAAGGTCGCGCAGCGAACTGGCGGCGGTCTCTACCGCCATGCGGCCGGCATCTTCCCACGACTTCTCGCTGACCCCGACGACGTCGATGACCCTATAAACGCTGTCCGATGATTTCTTCGCCATGAGATCGATCCTCCCAATGCCAATTGAACACGCGATTGCTTTCGCGCGGGCATCTTCAGCTTAGAGCATGATGCGAAAAAGTGGAAATCGGTTTTTCGAAAAGATCATGCTCCGGGAATATGTTAGAGCTACAATCGGCCTTAATCTGAAGCGGCTGCGCTCCAGATCAAGGCCCAGGACTCCCTCGAGGCCCCGATAAACTTAAGCCGCCAAAAGGTGGAAGTTGAAAGAAACGGCGCCATCGGACGGGACATGAAAAGGGCGAGCATATGCCGGGCAAACGCGTGCAATTCGACGAGGAAACCTGGCGGCAGCTGGACCAGCTCGGCCACGACCAGATGAAGGACTTTCAGGAGCTCGCGGACGAAGCGTTCCGCGATCTCCTAAAGAAGCACGGCCGCCCGATCGACCTCAAAGACGCGCTCCGTCGCAGCGCGGGCGTCTCCGCCACAATTCATCACTTGCGGCCCCGGTCAGGCAAGAAGTCGCGGCGAAAATAGCCCTTGCAAAACGAACCGAGCGCCGCACCGTCGGAAAAGATCATGCTCCAATCAACCATTTAAGCAAACCGCTCACGCGCCCGCTCGCGTGCCTTCATCGCTTCTTCTTCGCGGTTTTTAGCCGGGCTCGCTGTTTCCAGCGATGCCAGCAATCGGCGCGCGGCTGCCGTGACGTCCTCGACCGCACGGTCGAACGCTGCTTCGTTGACGCGAGAGGGCTTGGCGAAACCGCTCAGCTTGCGCACGAATTGCAGCGCCGAGGCGCGGATTTCCTCCTCGGTTGCCGGCGGTTCGAAATTAAAGAGCGTGCGTATGTTCCGACACATGAATCGGTCCTTTGGATTGCTCCTTTAAGTCGCTTCGGGGTCGCTTCCGGAAATATCCTTCTCATTTTACACTGCGCGGGCGGTCTTGGACATGAATCTTCGGACACAATGCTTGCCGTATGGAGCTGCCCGTGCCGTCCACCCTTGTCAGCACTCTTGCCGGCGCTCCTGCCGAGCCTGTCAGCATTGAGGGCGATCACGACGTTCGTGTTTCCGGTGTGCTGCTGACGCCGCCGCACGCCCGCGCCTGCTACGTGCTGGCGCATGGCGCCGGCGCTGGAATGAAACATCCGTTCATGGCAGCCGTCGCCGCGGAACTCTGGCAGCGCGATATCGCCACCCTGCGCTACCAGTTTCCCTATATGGAGCGCGGCGCCAAGCGCCCGGATCCGCCGCAGCTTGCGCAAGCGACCGTGCGCGCCGCGGTCGCCGCGGCGGCGCGCGCGTTGCCCAAGCTGCCGCTGATTGCCGGCGGCAAATCCTTCGGCGGCCGGATGACGTCGCAGGCCCAGGCGCGTGAACCACTGCCCGGCGTGCGCGGATTGGCGTTCCTCGGTTTTCCGCTCCATCCGGCTGGCAAACCGTCGCGCGATCGCGCCCGGCATCTCGACGGCGTCCGGATCCCGATGTTGTTCCTGCAAGGGACCCGCGACGCGCTGGCGGAGCTCGGCGAGCTTGAAGCAGTGCGCAAGGCGCTCGGCGACGGCGCCACGCTGAAGCTTTTTGCGGACGCCGATCATTCCTTTCACGTGCCGGCGCGGACCGGTCGGAGGGATGCGCAAATTCGCGGCGATCTTTGCGACGCGCTCGCCTCCTGGATCGATGGCGTGATCTAGATCACGCTCTAAAGACCCAGCGTCAGCGCGATAAGGCCAAAGACGCCGACAATGACGCGCCACCATACGAACAGCGAAAAGCCGTTGCGCGATACGTAGCCGAGAAACGTCTTCACGACGAACCAGGCGCAGATGAAGGAGACGACAAAACCCACGGCGATGATTGCGAGGTTGGAATGGCTGAGCTGGCCGTGGTCTTTGTAGAGATCATAGGCGAATGCGCCGGCCATGGTCGGCATCGCCAGCCAGAAGGAAAACTCGGCGGCGGCGCGGCGATCGGCGCCGACCAGCATCGCGGCGACGATGGTCGATCCGGAGCGTGATACCCCGGGAATCATGGAAAGGCACTGCGCCAGGCCGATGATGAAATACATCGGCAGCGTAAATTTGGTCGCCTCGTGGTAGCGCGGCTTGAGATCGAGCCGATCCACCCAGAGCAGCACCGCGCCGCCAACGATCAGCGCAATGCACACGATCCAGGGATTGAACAGCACCTCCTTGATGACCTTGTAGGCTAGGGCCCCGATCACCGCCGCGGGCAGGAAGGCTATAATGACGCCGACGATGAAGCGCCTTGCCTGCGGATCGTTGAACATGCCGGTGAACAGCTGCCACAGGCGCACCGAATAGATCGACAGCAAGGCCAGGATGGCGCCGAACTGAATCAAAACCGCGAAGCTTTTGCCGAAATCGTCGTCACCGAAGCCGAAGAACCGCTGCATCAGCAAGAGATGCCCGGTCGAGGACACGGGAATGAACTCGGTCAGCCCCTCGACCACGCCAAGGACGATCGCCTTAATAAAATCGAATGTCATGGATCAACTCCGCGGCGGAGAGGGGCGGGAAACGCCCGATCTGCAAGGGACTGGCAACATGTTTCGGCGAACTTGTGGCCCACGGCCGGGGTTCTGGCAACGGTCAAGGGTTTGCCCTCAACAGGGGGACCCCACGCATGTTGCCTCGACGCGCTCTTGGCCTATAAGAAGCCGCCTCGAATTCGCGCCGTTTGTCTTGCTGCACCCGTTTCAATCGTAATTTTCCTACGCGCCCGCGAGCATGCTGACGCTGTTTCATCACCCCTTTTGTCCGCATTCCCGTTTCGTGCGGCTGATCCTCGAGGAACTCGGCCTTACGGCGCGACTCGTCGAAGAACGGGTCTGGGAGAGGCGCGAGGAATTCCTCATGCTCAACCCAGCGGGAACGACGCCCGTCCTGGTGGAAGAGGGCGTGACGGCGATTCCGGGTGCTGCCATCATCGCGGAATATATCGATGAAACGCGAGGAGCGGCCGCGGCCTCGCTCCGGCTCCTGCCGGCCGAAGCGGCGGACCGCGTCGAAGTCCGGCGGCTGGCGAGCTGGTTCAACGACAAGTTCTACGCCGAAGCAAGCGGCCCGCTGGTGACGGAGCGCGTCTACAAGCGCTTCATGCCGGCCGCCGACGGGGGCGGCCCGCCCAATACCGAGACCATGCGCGCGGCGCGCAGTAATATCAGATACCATCTGAGCTATATCGGCTGGCTCATTCGCAGGCGCGATTGGCTCGCCGGCGACCGCCTGACCTATGCCGACCTGAGCGCGGCGGCACACTTGTCCGCGGTCGATTATCTGGGCGATGTCCCGTGGCACGAAGACGAGACCGCCAAGGCCTGGTACGCGAGGATCAAATCGCGGCCCTCGTTCCGCGCGCTGTTGGGGGAAACGCTACCCGGGCTGACGCCGTCGGCCAGCTACGCCAATCTCGACTTCTGACGCCGGCTGAGATCAAGACCGCGCTCGCCGAGGCGGCCCGCGCGCAAGGCTTCGATGCGTTCGGCATCGCGCGTCCGGATTCAATCCCGCGCGCTACGGAGCGACTGCGCGAATTCCTTGCCGTCGGCGCACATGGCGACATGGACTGGATGGCAAAAAAGGCCGAAAGCCGCGGCGATCCGCGTGCGCTGTGGCCGGATGTCCGCGCGATCGTCATGCTCGGCCTGAGCTACGGTCCCAAAGACGATCCACTGGAAATCCTGAAACAACGCACACACGGCGCTATTTCCGTCTATGCCCAAGGCGACGATTACCACGATGTGATCAAGCCGCGGCTGAAGGCGCTGGCACGCTGGCTCGTCGATACGGCGGGCGGCGATGTCAAAGTCTTCGTCGACACGGCGCCGGTGATGGAAAAGCCGCTGGCGCAGGCGGCAGGGACCGGCTGGCAGGGCAAGCACACGAATCTCGTTTCGCGCGCGCACGGCTCGTGGCTGTTCCTCGGCGCCATCTTCACGACGCTCGATCTACCACCCGATCTTCCCGAGAGCGACCATTGCGGTTCCTGCCGGGCCTGCCTCCACATTTGTCCGACGGCGGCATTTCCCGCGCCGTATCGCCTCGATGCCCGGCGCTGCATTTCCTACCTCACGATCGAGCACAAGGGTGTGATCCCGCACGCGCTGCGTCCACTGATCGGCAATCGCATTTACGGCTGCGACGATTGTCTCGCGGTGTGCCCATGGAACAAATTCGCGCAAGCCGGACACGAAGCAAAACTTGCGGCGCGCGCGGCGCTGCGCGCACCGCCACTCGCAGACCTCGCCCGGCTCGACGATGCAGGCTTTCGCGCCTTGTTCGCGAAGAGCCCGGTCAAGCGCATGGGCCGCGCGCGCTTCGTGCGCAATGTGCTGATTGCGATCGGCAATTCCGGCAACCCGGCGCTTGCGGCCGAAACCGAGCATTTGTTGGACGATGCCTCGCCGCTCGTCCGCGGCGCGGCCGTATGGGCGCTCGGCCGTCTCGACCGCACGCGGCTCGAACACCATGCGGCGGAGCGGCGCGCGGCCGAATCCGATCCCGAGGTGATCGTAGAATGGGCCGCCGCACTTGATCAATTCGGGTAAGATATCATTCGAACATACATGGCGAGTCATTCCGGATACCGCGCAGCGGTTGTCCGGGCTAATCCCGCGCGCCGGAGTGACGACGAATACGAGCACACAATGTCCACGCTCATCTGTTTCGGTCTCGGCTATTGCGCGGAACATTTCATCGGCATGTTCGGCGACGGCTTCGAGCGCATTATCGGCACCGTGCGCGGCGCCGAGCGCGCCGCGATCCTCAACGCTCGCCTTGCCGGCCGGCTAAAGGCCCTGGTGTTCGATGGCGCTTTGGCGGCGCCGGAGGTGAAAGGCGCCATCGGCGAAGCAGACCTGGCGCTCGTTTCGGTTCCGCCCAACGAAAATGGCGACGCCGTGCTTGCGGCCTTCGGCAATGCCCTTGTGCATGCGCGCCGCCTGCGGTCGATCGTTTATCTGTCCACGGTCGGCGTCTACGGCGATCGGGGCTGCGCCTGGGTCGACGAAGCAACGCCGCCGCGGCCAAGCTCAATGCGCGGCCGCAAACGCCTGGCCGCCGAGCAAGCCTGGCAAAGACACGGCGCACGGACCGGCGCCGCGGTCGGCATCTTGCGGCTCGCCGGCATCTATGGACCCGGACAGAACGCACTCGTGCAGGTCGCGAGCGGGAAAGCCCGGCGCATCGTAAAAGCCGGCCAGGTCTTTAATCGCGTCCATGTCGGCGACATCGCGCAGGCCATCGACGCGGCGCTGGCGGGCAAAGCTGCCGGTATCTTCAATGTCGCCGATGACGAGCCGAGCCAACAAGGCGATCCGCTCGCATTCGCGGCGCAACTCCTGGGGCGCGACCCGCCGCCGGAGATCACTTTCGAAGAAGCCGCGTCATCGATGTCACCGATGGCTTTGAGTTTTTGGCAGGATTGCCGGCGCGTGAACAACGACAAGTTGAAACGCCAGCTCGGCGTGACTTTGCTCTATCCGACCTATCGCGAAGGCTTGCGCGCACTCAGTGCAAGTTTGCCTGGTGGAAGTTTCGCCGGTGGCGGTCTGCCCAGTGGAAGTCTGCTCAATGCAAACTCGGGCCTTTGAGAAAGCGGTCGCGCTCGCCCGATTTAACCCGCAGCTCCTTGGTCTCGCCGTCCCGATAGACGGTGATGGACACTTCGACGCCGGCCTGGCCTCGCGCCCAAATGCGGCGGAACAGGCCGGCAAGATCGTTGACCTCGGTACCTGCGACCGCGAGCAGGATGTCGCCGGTGCGCAAGTCGGCGCGCTTCGCCGGTCCGCGATCGGCGAGCCCGACGACGACCAGCCTGTCTTCCACTTCCGTCGCGTAGAAGCCGAGCCAAGGTCGCGCCGGCGCGTTGCGCCGGCCGTATTTGAGCAGATCGTCCAGGATCGGCTTCAGAAGATCGATCGGCACGAACATGTTGATGTTCTGTACACCGCCCTTCTCGACCGAATGCTGGAGTTGCAGCGAACCGATGCCGAGAAGATCACCGGCCGCTCCTATCAGCGCCGTACCGCCCCAATTCGGATGCGCCGGCGCTGTGAAGATCGCCTCGTCAAGCACGTATTCCCAATAGCCGGCGAATTCCTGCTTGGCGGCGATGCGCGCGGCGACGGAGTGCTGAAGCCCGCCGGCGCCGGCAACGACTACGCGCTCGCCGACCGAGGCGGCCGCCGATTGACCGAATTCAAGCGCCGGCATGTCGAGCTTGGCGAGCGCTTGCACAAGTCCGAATCCGGTTTCCTGGTCATAGCCGAGCACATGCCCGGACACCGACCGGCCGTCGCTCAGCGTGAGCCAGATCGTGTCGGCTTCGGTGATCAGGTAGCCGATGGTCAGGATGAGGCCATTGCCGCGGATGATGACGCCATTGCCGGCGCGTTCGGTGCCCAGCGTTTCCGCGGTGAATGCGTCGGGCGGCACCGTTGCGCGCAGTGCCACCATGCAAGCCAGCGCCGATCCGAGATCGTAGGAATAATCCTCCGGCTTCGGCTGCACCGAGGACGGCACCTTCCAGTCACTGACGGAAGCCATCTACTGTCATTCCTTCGTTACCGGCCAAGCCTGGTTCCTGAATTCAAGTCTTGTGTTGAATTCAGGCCTGGTAGAGAATCTAACTCTTGCAGCGAATCCAGCTCATACCGAATTGAGGTCTTTTTACCCGAATTGAAGGCTGCGGCGAAAGGTTGCAAGCCGGCGCCGCAGCGTCAATTCTTATCGGACGTCGGCGGGTTGGACGTCGCCGCATCTTTCTGCAGTTCCTGCAGCTGCTTTTCCAGCTCGGGAAGTTTCCGCACGAGTTCGCACTTCTGCTTGTCTTCCTGCGCCTGCTTCTTCACTTCTTCCCAGCGTTCCGTCGCGTCTTCCAGGGTCCAGGGTCGCCGCTTCTGCGGATTGTATACCTGCGCCTTGACCAGGTTTTCCAGCGATCGAAAGTACTCGTCCAAGTTCAAGATGCGATTGTGCAGCTGAAAATAGAAGCTCTTGCCGTTCAGGTCTTCGCAGTATTTCAGGCCGCCGGCAAAAGTCTGCTGAGCCATGCGAGCGTCGAATATCTTCCCTTTGAGGTTGTCGACGGCAGGGGTTTGCGCCTGTCCGGCCGTCAACGAGAAGACGCAAAGCACCGCGGCGCACCCGGCGCGCAGGGCCGGTTCTCTGTCGCAAGGTCCCCACCTTTTGGCCGGTATACAATTACCCTAACCTATCAGCTTGCTCGGCCGAGCAACAGGCGAACGGCGGCATGGCGACCATTTTGTTCATCATTCATTATCCATGACTTGTCGCGGCGACGTCTTCCGACGCCGAAGCCGAAGTTTTGCCGGCCTGTTCCCCCCTTGCCGCCTTGTTCCCGCCCAAACTTATCTACAAAAACAGCGCAGTGTTTGAGGGGTTGTCGGGGGACCTTACCGTGCGCGTGAGTACTCATGTCGTCGTGATCGCGTTGGCCACGGCCGGTTTGCTTGGCCAAGCGTCAGCGCAGACCTATTATCCGCCGCCGCCCGGTTATTATCCGCCTCCGGCTTACTATCCGCCTCCGTCGCCGGATTACTACCCTGTGCCACCGGTCGATGTCGGTGCGCCGTTGGTTGAGCCGTATTACGGTCCCGACTCCGACGAGCAAGCCGAGCAACATCCGCAACCCTATCCGCCGGTAGGACGGCCATACGCCGCACCGGGCCGATCCGCTGCGCAAGTACCGCCCTCCCCGAACGGCGAACCGGTTCCGCGACCGCCGGGATATATCGGCGACGGTTCCATGCCGGAAGACGTTACTGGCCGGGTCCGCAGCCCGGGCACCGCCGCTGGTCCGACACCGAATGGCGGAACCGTGATCGCCGGTCTTCCGCAAGAAGATCAGCCTGAAGGCGGCCCGGCTCGGGAACTACCAACCCAGTTCCGCCGGCAGCTCGTTGGTTACGTTACCGCCGAGCCCGCCGGAACCATCATCATCGATACGTCGCATACCTATCTCTATCTCATGCTCGGGCGCGGCAAAGCTTTGCGCTACGGCGTCGGCGTAGGGCGTGAAGGTTTCACCTGGACTGGAACCGAGCGCATCAGCCGCATGAGCGAATGGCCGGACTGGCATCCGCCGAAGGAGATGATCGAGCGTCAACCTTATCTGCCGCGGTTCATGGCCGGCGGCGAAGGCAACCCGCTCGGTGCGCGCGCCCTTTATCTCGGCAACACGATCTATCGCATTCACGGAACCAACCAGCCGTCGACCATCGGGCACTTCGTGTCCTCGGGCTGCATCCGCTTGACCAACGAAGACGTCGAGGACCTTTACAGCAGAGTGGGCATCGGCACGCGCGTCGTGGTTCTGCCGGGCTCGCCCGCAATATCGGCGTCGACGCAGGGCGCGACTGCGCGATAGCTCGGTACTCCCGCGACACAAAGAACCGAAGCACGCCGGTTGCTGGCTCGCGCGACACCGGCAAATTTTAATGTTGGATTTTCACCGACTCATCTAAGGTCGCCAACTTGGATCCGGCAGGCAGGTAATCTGTCCGCGATCCGGTAATGCGTCGGCCAAAGGGTCGCGGCCGACGCGAGGCCACATGCCCTCGTAACGATCTGTCGCTCAATGTGACGCGTGCTGTTCCGGATTCGCGCGGGGGTCCAGCGGGGTCGAATGTTTCCGAATGTACGCCTGATGACCGCGGCGACGCTTGCCTCGGTCGTGGCGCTGGTTTGCGGATTCGGCCTGTTCGCAGCCTTCCGCGTCAGCCACGACCCGCTGGTTCGATTGCCACCCGCTGTGACGGCGATGCAGCCTATCGCCGACAATGCCGCAAAAGTCTCGACGACCGTCGCGCCGGGGGAACCATTCGATCGGCGCTTTCATATCAGCGCTGCGCCGAACATTAAGGAGAACGTGAGTTTGCCGGCGCGTGAACTGAACCTGCACGACGATGTCGAATTCACACCGAGCGTTGCGCCGAAAGCGACTACCCCCGCCGCGCCGGATGATACGACAGCCTCGGCGGAACCGAAGGATGCGGCGGCCCTGCCCGGCCTTCAACCGGCCGAAACGCCGGCAGCAGCAGCCGCCGATAGTGCGCCAAGTCCCGCCCCGACAAGCGACCCACCAGCAATGGTGCCGCGGCCGGAGAGTAGTTCAGCAGCCGCGAGTACTGATGCCGACCGCGCTCCCCCCGCACCGGCCGCTGCGCCCGCAGAAGCCGAGCAAGAGACAAAAGTGCCTGTCGTTCCCGGGCCGGGCACCGAGCCCGCCGCAGTGCCGGGCGTCGCTGCCATCGAGCCGGGGCGAGATTGGCGCGGCTTTTCGACCGATCCACCCGCCGCGCTAGCCGACGGCGGACCGCTGAGTACAGAAAATCCGCCGGCGAACGCCGCCAGCGAACGCAGGGATAAAAAGACGAAGCACATTCGCGCGGTCGCACGGCCGCGACGCGTCCGCGTCATCGCCCGTGCCGACGCGTTGCCGTCCGCCGATCGAAATGTCGCCTTCGCGCAGCCCAACCCCGACACCGCGCCGCGCGCGCAAACTCAATTCATCGCGGGGCCTGCGGTCAGAATCCGCCCGGCCAAAATCGCTGCCGGCCGGAGCAAAGAGCCAAACTCGGCGATTGGCGGTCCGTTTGTCAGCGCGCCGAGCCGATAGGCTTGCATGCGGGATTGACCCGCAGCGCGAGTGCGCCCACGTCTTGAGGACAGCCAGGAATTTCCTCACCGTGCCCGCGTGACCCCGCTTTCCGTTCTCGATCTCTCGCCCGTCACGACAACCACGCCGGGATCGGCGGCGTTGCACAACTCGCTCGACCTAGCGCGGCTGGCGGACCGGCTCGGCTACAGGCGTTATTGGCTCGCCGAGCATCACAATATTGCGAGCATCGCCAGTTCCGCGCCGGAGATCATGATCGGGCAAGTCGCGGCGACGACGACACGCATTCGCGTCGGCTCGGGCGGCGTCATGCTGGTAAATCACGCGCCGCTCATGGTCGCCGAACGCTTCAAAGTATTGGAATCGCTATTCCCGGGGCGCATCGATCTTGGCCTCGGCCGTGCACCGGGGACCGATCCAGTGACCTCTTATGCGTTGCGCCGCCGACAAGACGTGCGGGAAGTCGACGACTTCCTCGAGCGGTTTCAGGAACTCATTCTCATGGAGCGCGGCGGCTTTTCGCCGGAGCATCCATTTCGCACCGTGCGCGCGGTTCCCTCCGACGTCGCGCTGCCGCCGATCTGGCTGCTCGGATCAAGCGGCTACAGCGCCGAGCTTGCCGCCGCCGCCGGCTTGGGTTTCGCGTTCGCGCACCATTTCGCGGAGCACGATGCAGGGAGCGCTATGCTGAGCTATCGCGAACATTTCAAACCGTCGGAGACTTTGCCGGAGCCGTATTGCATCCTCGCCGTGGCGACGATCGCGGCCGACACCAACGCCGAGGCCGAGCGTCTCGCGGCAAGCGCCTACTTGCATTACGTCCGCCGTTCCAAGGGAGAATTCCAGCCGCTGGTGTCGCCGGAGGAAGCCGCCGCTTACCCCTACGCGCCGGTCGACCGCGACCGGATCGAGCGGCATCGCGAGCGACTGATCGTCGGCAGCCCCGATAGCGTCAAAAGCCGCCTGCTGTCTTTGGCCGAGTCCACGCGCGCCGACGAGCTGATGATCACGACCATGACCTACGATCACGCCGCGCGACGACGCTCATACGAACTTCTGGCGGATGCATTCGCCACCGTGCCGGTCGCCGATTTGTCGTCGCCCAATTGAGGCGGCAAGGCCGTTATAAATCTGTCTTTAAATCCGTCTTGATAAGTAAGTCTTCCGCTCCCTGAATTCCACGAATGCTGGGCCGCCAGCCAAGCCGTGGCGGGGAGCGAGCGTGTTCACCAGGATTGCCTGTCGAATCAGGCTTTCATTTCCGGCTGGGTGGTCAATTTGAGCAACGAGCTCGCACGACACGCCGTTTTGCCGCGTCGTCAACGCCAGCGCGAGCCGGCAGCGCGATGCGCTCTAGGCGCGATCGCGTTCGCCTGCTCGCTGGTGGCCGCATCGCCGGCGGGGGCGCAAACACAGTGGAATACCTGGCACAAACCGAAACCGAAGCCGCCGGAGACGGAACACGCCGGCAAGGAACCCTTCGGGGCCGTTCCAAAGGGTCCGGTCCAAATCATCATTTCCGTCGACCAACAGATGCTGCACGTCTACAGCGACGGTACGCACGTGACGGATACGCCGATCGCGACCGGCGTGCCCGCCCATCCGACGCCCCTCGGCGTTTTCAGCGTCATCCAAAAGAGTCTCTTGCACCACTCCAACATCTATAGCGGCGCGCCGATGCCGTTCATGCAGCGCATCACCTGGTCGGGCGTCGCAATGCATGAGGGCGTGAATTTAGGTCATCCCGCTTCGCACGGCTGCATTCGCATATGTCGCATGACTTCGCGACCCGTCTGTGGGTTCTGACCCGCCTCGGTGCTCGCGTTATCATCGCGCGCCCGGAACTTCGGCCCGAGGATTTTTCCGATCCGCGGTTGTTCGTGCAGAGGGACCCGGCGCTTGCGCCGGCTTCAGCCGCCTCGGCTACCGTGCCAGCGCCGGTAAAGGTGCTCAGAACTGCGCAAAGTGCCGACGATGGCAAGACGACGGACACGCCCGGCCAGGCAAAGGAAGAAGCAAAGGACGCCGCCTTCGATAAGCCGGCTCAACCAGCCACCGCCCGGAAACAAATCGCGTCGGCCGCAGCCGAAGCGCCGAAGCTGCTGGCAGCCGCTGGAACCGACCAGGCCGACGCGGCCGCCGGGCCGGAGCGCGTTCCAATGCCGTGGCCCAGACTGATCGAAATCGCGCACGCCTCCAAGTCGCCGATCTCCATTTTCGTTAGCCGCAAGGAGAAAAAGGTTTACGTGCGTCAGGACTTTTTGCCGTTGTTCAACGCGCCAATCGTCATCGAGGATCCGGAAATGCGGCTTGGGACGCATGTATTCACGGCGCTGGAATATTCCGCCGACCGCTCGAGCTTCCGCTGGAATGTCGTCTCGCTTCCAGGGGAGCCGCCGCCCGCGCAGCCGATTTCCGAAAAGGAGAAAAGGCAGGCGATGGGTGCCCGCAAGGACGAACATGCCGCCAACAACTCTTTCGCTGAGCCGCCCCCGCGGCCGCAGACCCCGCACCAGGCGCTCGCACGCATTGAATTCCCGCAGGACGCGATCGAGCGGATTTCCCAATTGATCGTTCCCGGTTCCTCCCTGATCATTTCCGATTACGGCCTCGGCGAGGAGACCGGCGAAGGTACGGATTTCATCGTCGTCGTTCCCAGTGAAAGCCGTTTCGCCGCCAACAACGATCAGAGGTCGGCACCGGCCGGCCGCTGGCTACCAGCGCGGGCGTATTGGCCCGAAAGGCAGTGGCGCTAGGTCGCTCGCGACCCGAAACTCACAGCAGACCTCACGCCGCCTAAGACCCCGTTGGTATGGCCCGCACCCGCGACTCCAAGGCTCGCACTGAACGCGCCAAAGCATATCCCCCGTGCAATCGACGCCATTCAACCGAGATCGGCAACCATATATGTTTAAAGACAGCGCGGCGCAGTCATTGGCAGCGCGGTCATTGGCAGTCGAAGGAGGATCGTCTTGGGCAAGCATTTCTCACTGGTCGCGGCAGACAGTTTCAAGCTTGGCGCCTATCGCGCCGATCCGAGCGGAACGGCTAAGGGCGGTGTTGTCGTCATTCAAGAAATATTCGGCGTCAACCATCACATTCGGGCGGTTTGCGATCGCCTCGCTGCCGAAGGCTACGCGGCCGTAGCGCCGGCCTTATTTGATCGCCAGCAGCCGAATTTCGAGTGTGGCTATTCGCCGGACGAAATTGCCAATGCCCGCAAGTTCGTCGCCAACCCCGATTGGGGAGCGATGATGAAAGACGTGCAGGCCGCCATCGACGATGCGAAGAGAAGCGGCCCTACCGCGATCCTCGGCTTTTGCCTCGGCGGAACCCTGGCGTTTCTCGCCAGCGCCAAGCTCAACGGCCTTTCGGCCGCCGTCGGCTATTACGGCGGCCAGATCGCCAAAAATGCCGACGAGAAACCGAAAGTGCCGACGCAGCTGCATTTCGGCGAGAAGGACGCCTCGATTCCGATGAGCGACGTCGATATCGTCAAGCAGAAACGCGGCGGCGATTGCGAGATCTACGTCTATGTAGGCGCGCAACACGGATTCAATTGCGATGAGCGTGGAAGCTACGACGAAGCTTCGGCCAAGCTCGCTTGGCAGCGCTCGCTGGCGTTCTTGCAGAAGAATCTGAAGAAATAACCGATCGCGATCGCTCCGGCGCTACGGCGCCATTGCCGGCCAAAGAGGGTCGGCGTGACCCGGCCCCGCGCCTAAGCCACCGGCAGCCCAGAGGAAGGGGCCTTCAGCCCATAGGAAACGTCGCGGTGATTTGGCATAGTTCTTGTGCCACATCGCCGGGCAACGCTTTTGGGGGACTGACCGATGGCGCAGGACGTTCATCCGGTAGATCAATTTCTGCCGGTTCCTAAACTTGTAACCCTTGGCCTCCAGCACGTTCTGGTCATGTATGCGGGCGCGGTGGCGGTACCGCTCATTCTTGGCCGCGCCCTCAAATTGGCCCCCGAGGATGTCGCCTTTCTGATCAGCGCCGACCTTTTCGCCTGCGGTCTGGCGACGCTGATCCAAAGCGTCGGATTTCCGGGCGTTGGCATCCGCCTGCCGGTCATGATGGGCGTCACCTTCGCCTCGGTCGGCCCCATGCTGTCGATGGCGGCGGCACCCGACGTCGGCCTCTTGGGGATTTATGGAGCGGTGATATCGGCGGGTGTGTTCGCCGTCATTGTGGCGCCCTTCATGGGTCGGCTTTTGCCGCTGTTTCCGCCGGTGGTGACCGGCACTATCATCCTGGTAATCGGCATCTCGCTGATGCGGGTCGGCATCAATTGGGCGGGCGGCGGTTTGCCGACCTTGACCAAGGTGGTCGATGGAGCGGCGGGAGCGTTTCCCAATCCAAACTACGGCCAGCTTGAAGGGCTGGGCATCGCGCTGTTTGTGCTCCTGGTGATCCTCGGTTTGATCCGTTGGTTCACCGGTTTCGTCGCCAACGTGGCGGTGCTGCTCGGAATCATCGCCGGCGCAGTGCTGGCCACATTTCTTGGCGTCATGCATTTCGACCGCGTCGTGTCCGCGGCCTGGGTCGATGTCGTCGTTCCGTTGCGCTTCGGCGTGCCGAAATTCCAATTGGTTCCGATCATCACCATGTGCATCGTGATGGTGGTCGTGATGATCGAGTCGACGGGGATGTTCCTGGCGCTCGGCGAAATGACGGGGCGAAACATCGATCGGGCGGCGATTACGCGCGGACTGCGCGCCGATGGCGTCGGCACGATCCTCGGCGGAATCTTCAACACATTTCCCTATACGTCGTTCTCGCAGAATGTCGGGCTCGTCGGCGTCACCGGCGTACGCTCGCGGTGGGTCACCGCCACCGGCGGCGTGATCATGCTGGCGCTCGGCTTGCTGCCGAAAATGTCGGCGCTGGTCGAGGCGGTGCCCGTGGTCGTGCTCGGCGGCGCCGGCGTCGTGATGTTCGGGATGGTCGCCGCCACCGGCGCGCGCATCCTCACCGGCGTCGATTTCAAAGCCAACCGCTACAACCTGTTCGTGGTCGCGATTTCGGTCGGCTTCGGCATGATCCCGCTGGTCGCGCCGAACTTCTTTCGTCACACGCCCGACGTGCTCCACCCGCTATTGGAATCGGGCATCCTCCTCGCCGCGATCGTATCGGTCGCGCTCAACCTTTTTTTCAACGGTTTGGCGGGCGCGGAGGCGGCATTTGCGGCGTCCTCGGCGGCAGCCGCGGCTTCCGGGCATGCCTGAGAACGGAAAGAAGGGAATGCGGCGATCGGCCGTTGACGGGCAGGAGTTTCTGGTTGCTTAGAGCATGATTCCGAAAAGTGGAAGCCGGTTTTCGGAAAAGATCATGCTCCAATCAAACACTAGACCATGGTCCGATTCAACTGATCGGGTTCATAGTCTAGAACCAGCGCTCCTGCACGTTGACCGTGTCACCGGGACGCAACGGAAAAGAAAGCGGCACCGCCATGCGCAGCGGATGCCCGTTGTTGTTGCGGTTCACGATGACGCCCCTGCGCAAGGCCCTCGGCGTGAACCCGCCGGCGATCGCCACCGCCGTCTCCGCGGTCATATTGGCGACGTAGGGGTATTGGCCCGGCTGCGTTACCTCGCCGAGAATGAAGAATGGCCGGTAGGCTTCGACCTCAACCGCCACATGCGGCTCGCGGATAAATGCGTCGCGCAGTTTTCCTGAAATTCGGCTCGCGAGTTCGTCCGTCGTGGCACCGCCGGCCAGAACCGGACCGATAAGCGGCATGTCGATGAAGCCGCCGGCGTCCACCGAGTAAGCGTTGGTCAATCCCTCTTGACCGAATACCACGACGCGCAGCCGATCGCCCGAGTCGAGCGTGTAGCCCGGCTGTGCGACCGGCGTCGCCGCGTAAGCGTAGACGTTCGCGTGCGGCGCGTAGGCCGCCGGTGCGTAGCCTGGTGCCGCATAGCCCGGTGCCACATAGCCTGGTGCCGCGTAGGTCGTTGCCGGCGCAGAGGGCGCCAGGGCGTAGCGCTCGCTCCCGCCATAGACGACGTTGTCAATGCCGGCGGATGGATAGGGCGCATAAGCGACCGGCCGCGGCGCGCACCCCACGGCCGCGATCGCCACACCCAGCAACAAAATGAAAGAGTGGACGCGCAATCCGACTCCGAGTGACAAATGTTGAGCACTGATTAACGCCGGCTATGGTTAACAATCCCTCACCGGCTCCGCGGCGCCGGCCAAATCGCCTTCAATTCAGGCGAGAGGGGGAGCGATGCCCGTTTGGGCACCTGAAGTAAATGCAGAAAATAAGCGCCTGGCGCCGACCGTCGACTTATGCCTTGTTGCGTGCAATCCGGTCGACGATGGCGAGGATCAGCATCGCGGCGACGAACATGAGCGGGAACGCGATGACCCAGACGAGCTTGGCCGGGTCGGCGTGCTTTTCGAGGTCGAGATACCACGCCAGCGCATCGACCGCGGCGATGACGGCGATCGAGCCCATCAGTCTCTGCTTAAGCACCCCGAAATCGATCGCCGTGAGGCCCTCAGGCCAACTCGACTGATCTTCAACCTTGTGGATAAAATTCTCATAGCCGGAGAAAACAACGATGAGAACGAGATTCGCCGTCAGCGCAATGTCGATCATGTTGAGCACGCCGACAATGAGATCGTGCCACGTCAGCGCCAGCAACCCAACTGCGAGTTCGTAAAAGTCGGCAAAAAACCGGTACAGCAGCAGGAAAAGGCTGAGCAACAGGCCGACAAGAAATGGCGCCAGCAGCCATCGAGAGAAATAGATCGCTCCCCGAAAGCCGCGTTCGACCTGCCGCATCTAATTCTCTGTCAAGGTGGGTTGCGACCTCGACTGTGCCGTCAATCGGCGCGTCCGGTCAATGCGCCGCGGCGCCCGCGCTCACGATGCCGGTGCCAATGTGACAACCCACACCCGTGCCGCCGAGACCGCAATAGCCGCGCGGATTCTTCGCCAGGTATTGCTGGTGATAATCCTCGGCGAAATAAAACGGCCGCGCCTCGCCGATTTCCGTCGTGATGGCTCCCAAGCCTCGGGCTGCCAGCGCTTTGGCGTAGCTCGTGCGCGTGGCCTCGGCGGCCGCGCGTTGCGCCGGCGAATAGACGTAGATGCCGGACCGGTATTGCGTACCGACGTCGTTCCCTTGCCGCATGCCCTGCGTCGGATCGTGATTTTCCCAGAAGGTTTTCAGCAATTGTTCGTAGGAGATTTTTTTCGGATCGTAGACGACAAGCACGACCTCGTTGTGGCCGGTGCGGCCGCTGCACACTTCCTCGTAGGTTGGATTGGGCGTGTAGCCCCCGGCATAGCCGACGGCGGTCGCGTATATGCCCTCGCCGAGCTCCCAGAACTTCCGCTCCGCGCCCCGGAAGCAGCCGAGCCCGAACATCGCCGTGGCGAGCCCTTCGGGGTAGGGACCCTGCGGATGGCCGTTGATATAATGCTCCCGCGCGGTCGGGATTGGCGCCGAACGCCCCCGAAGGGCGTCATGGGCGGCCGGCATTTCGGACTTCCTGGAGAACGTGAACAGCTCAGCATCTCCTGCGGGACGACAGCAATATAATATCGCCGCGAACACAGCGCAGCTGGCACTCATCACGTTTCGCCAAGCGCGAGCGGCGCCGTCATGGGTCCGTCAGCGCCAACGCTTCTGCCGCATTCAGGCGGCTTCCACCCGCCGCTTTTGCCGCTTATTGTGCCGCCGGCGCCGCACCAAGCGGCATACCTGAAGAGGTGTTGAACATGTCCCGGATGCTCGCGCTCGCCTGCGCTCTGGCTGCTTTCACCCTGGCGGCCGGAGCAGCCTTTGTCCCCACCTTGGCGCAGTCTGCGACACCGCCCTACGGATCCGCCATCACGCTAGATGACGCCAAGCGCGCAATGGCCGCGGCCGAACTCGAAGCCGGCAAGAATTCGTGGCAGGTCGCGATCACCATCATCGACAGCGGCGGCAATCTGGTGATGTTCCACAAATTCGACAACACCCAGCTCGCTTCCATCGGCGCGTCCGAGGGTAAGGCGCGTACGGCGCTGACCTTCAAGCGTCCGAGCAAGGCGCTCGACGACGCCATCGCCGCGGGCGGCGCCGGGCTGCGGCTGCTCGCGGTCAAGGACATCACGCCGCTGGAGGGGGGTCTGCCGATCATCATCGACGGCAAGATCATCGGCGCGATCGGGGTCTCCGGCGCACTGTCTTCCCAGGACGCGCAGGTCGCCAAGGCCGGAACCGACGCGCTCGCAAAGTGACCGGGCCGAGAATGCATTCCCAACCGGCGAAGATCTGCGTAGAGCAAGTTGAGGCGTCTTTGCTCTCCCGCCGCTACAATCATGCTCTCGCTCGGCAATTTCGTGGAAGCGGAGTTTCGCGATCGAGTGGTCGCGTGAAAAATTTCGGCATGTGCAGCGCGGTGGATTGACCCTGCGATAATTCCTCCCCAGCTTATGCATCGATATGAGAGGCTCACGGCAATTGCGTCTCGGCGCATTCATGCGGCCGACGACCATCCACACCGGCGCCTGGCGCTATCCCGGCGCCTTTCCCGACGCCAACTTCAACTTCTCGCATATCAAGCGCTTCGCGCAGACACTGGAGGGCGCGAAATTCGATGCCTTCTTCATGGCCGATCATCTGGCCGTGCTGAACATGCCGCTCGACGCGCTCAAGCACAGTCACACGGTCACGTCGTTCGAGCCGTTCACGCTGCTCTCAGCGCTGGCGATGGTGACCGTGCATTTGGGATTGGTCGCCACCGGCTCGACCACGTTCGACGCGCCCTATCATGTCGCCCGGCGTTTTGCATCGCTCGATCACCTGAGCGGCGGCCGCGCGGGCTGGAACATCGTCACCACGTCCAATCCCGATGCGGCGCTGAATTTCGGCATGACCGATCACATGGAGCATGGCGAGCGCTATCGCCGTGCCCGGGAATTCTATGACGTCGTGACCGGGCTGTGGGATTCGTGGGCCGACGACGCCTTCATCCGCGACGTCGAAGCTGGGCTCGTTTTCGACCCGGGCAAGCTGCACGTGCTCAATCACAGAAGCAAATACCTGTCGGTGCGGGGGCCGCTCAACATCGCCCGGCCGATCCAGGGCTGGCCCGTCATCGTCCAGGCCGGTGCTTCCGATTCCGGCCGCCAGCTCGCGGCCGAAACCGCGGAGGCGGTATTCACGCCGCCGAGCAACATTGCCGCTGGGCGCGAATTCTATGCGGATGTGAAAAGCCGCATGGAAAAGGCCGGCCGCGCCCGCGACCACATGAAGATCATGCCAGCCTGCTTCGTCGTGGTCGGCGATACGATCGAGCACGCGCGCGCCAAGCGGGCAAAGCTAGACAGTCTCGTCTACTACGACAACGCCATCGCCTCATTGTCGATTGCGCTCGGGCACGACGCGTCGCGCTTCGATCCGGATAAGCCGCTACCCGATATCCCCGAAAGCAACGCCAGCAAGAGCGCACAGCAGCGCGTGGTCGAAATGGCGCAACGGGAAAAACTGACCGTGCGCCAACTCGCCCAGCGGCTCGGCGGCTATTCCGGCCTCGCCATGGTCGGTACGGCAAAAACAATCGCCGACGAGATGGAGGAGTGGCTCCTTACCGAGGCCAGCGATGGCTTCACCGTCATGTTCCCGTACCTGCCCGGCGGGCTCGACGACTTCGTCGACCAGGTGATTCCGGAATTGCAGCGACGCGGTATCTACCGCCGCGAATACGAGGGCAAGACGCTGCGCGAAAATCTCGGCCTGCCGCGGCCGGGAAACCGCTTCTTCGAAACGCGGAAGGCTGCAGAGTAACCCGAGGTGCCGCGATCGCGATCATAGTCGCGTCGCGTCCCCGCCGTTCGAAGCTATGCGATCTACGGTTATGCGGCGGCGCGGAATTCGGCGGCGCTCGCCATCGCCCAGGCATTTGCATACCGCCTGTCGCTGGTCCCGGCGAGCAATTCACCGGGCTGCAGCGCCGGATATAGCTCGGCGAAGGTCTGCACCTCGTGGGGCGAAACCCGCCGCGAAAAATGCGCCGGCACGAAATTGGTCGGGTGCTCGAGCCCAGCCGCGGCGACAAGTTCGGCGACTGCTTCCATGGTGGCGCGGTGGAAATTATATACGCGCTCGGATTTGTCAGGTACCACGAGCGCGCGCTGGCGCACGCGATCCTGCGTCGATACGCCGGTCGGACAGCGATCGGTGTGACACGACTGCGACTGGATGCATCCGAGCGCGAACATGAAGCCGCGCGCCGAATTGCACCAATCCGCGCCGAGCGCCATGACGCGCGCGACATCGAAAGCGCTGATGATTTTGCCGGCGGCGCCAAGTTTGACTCGGTCCCGGGCGTTGATGCCGATGAGCGCATTGTGCACGAAATTGAGCCCCTCGCGCAGCGGCATGCCGACGTGGTCGGTGAATTCCAGCGGCGCGGCGCCGGTCCCGCCTTCCTTGCCGTCAACGACGATGAAGTCGGGATAGATTTCTGTCTCCACCATCGCCTTGCAAACCGCGAGGAACTCCCACGGATGGCCGATGCATAGCTTGAAACCGGCCGGCTTGCCGCCGGACAACCGCCGCATCGTGGCGATGAATTCGAGCATCTCGATCGGCGTCGAGAACGCCGAGTGACGCGACGGCGATATGCAATCGACGCCGACCGGCACGCCGCGGGTTGCGGCGATTTCCGGCGTGACCTTGGCGCCGGGCAGCACGCCGCCGTGGCCCGGCTTCGCGCCTTGGCTGAGCTTGAGTTCGACCATCTTTATCTGGTCGCTCTGCGCGTTTTCCTCGAATTTCTCGGCGCAGAAGGTGCCGTCGGCATTGCGGCAGCTAAAATAGCCTGAGCCGATTTCCCAGATGAGGTCGCCGCCGTTTTCGCGATGATAGTGACTGTATCCGCCCTCCCCGGTGTCGTGCGCGAAGTTGCCTTTCTTGGCACCGATATTCAGCGAGCGGATGGCGTTGGGGCTCAGCGCGCCGAAGCTCATCGCCGAAATGTTGAAGATCGAAGCCGAGTAGGGCTCGCCGCAATCGTGCCCGCCGATGACGATGCGGAATGGCTGCTTGACCGGGAGCTTCGGTGCGATCGAATGGTGCAGCCACTCGTAGCCACTGGCGTAGACGTCGTTCTGCGTGCCGAACGGGCGCTTGTCCAGGGCCTGCTTGGCGCGCTGATAGACGATCGCCCGCTTGTCGCGAGAAAACGGCGTGCCGTCCTTTTCGCTTTCAAGAAAATACTGGCGGATCTCCGGACGTATTTCTTCCAGGATGAAGCGAATATGCGCCGTGAGCGGGTAGTTGCGCAGCACTGCGTGCCGGGACTGCAGTAGGTCCAGAGTGCCGAGCGCCGACAGCGCGGCAAATAGGGCAAGCGGGATGGCGATGAAAATCGTCGGATACACGGCGAAAAATACAATCAGTAGAAGCGCGGTAATCAGCAAAACCGACGAGTAAGCGATAAAGCGCGCGGTCAGCGGCAACAGCAAGATGCGCATTGCGTCCTCCCATCCCGGCGGTCCAGGCACTTGTCCGGCCGACTGAAGCGGAAAGCCCGACGATACTGCCCGGGCTTTCTTGACGCGGTCGGCCGATGTCCAGAGCCCGATGGCACTTTGGCACAGGATTTATGACGGTTGCGCGACGAGTGGGCGGCTTCGCCCCCGCGCGGCCGTAACGCCCTTTTTGATCTTCATATTTATGAGATAATTGCTGGGCCTTACGGCGGGTTGCCTGTCCGCTCACGCGTACCAGGCGGCGATTGCCCAGATCGATTTTCACTTCCCGGCAGAACGGGTTCTGCCGGAGGGGCTTGCGCGCGTCTGGTCGGGTGTGAGCCACAGAAAAATGGAGGATGTCATGGAAATTTTTGGCTGGATCGTGTTTGCCATTTTGGCTTTCTTGGGCCTCTCCGCAAGTCTGGGAAGCTTTTTCACGGTCAGTACGGCGCAGGTCGCGGTCATCACCCGATTTGGACGATTTCTTCGTGTCGCCAATCCAGGCTTGAACTGGAAGTGGCCGTTCATCGACAGCGTAGCCGGCAGGATCAGCTTACGCGTCAATCAGATTACCTTGACGATGGAGACGAAGACCAAAGATAATGTATTCGTGACGATACCCATTTCCGTCCAAAATCGCGTTCGTCCTGAAAAGGCCTTTGATGCTTTCTACAAGCTGTCCAACCCCGCGGAACAAATTCAATCTTATGTCGAACAGGTGATTCTAGGGCATGTTCCCGGCATGACGCTGGACGAAGTGTTCGCCAGCCAATCGGGAATTGCGGCAGCCGTGAAGCAGGAGTTGGATGCCGATATGGCCGGGTTCGGTTATGAAATCGTCAATGTGCTGGTCACCGATATTGTCCCCGATGCAAAAGTAAAGTCGGCAATGAACGATATAAACGCCGCGCAGCGCGAACAGGTCGCTGCAAACGCCAGGGGCGAGGCCGAGAAAATCTTGGTGGTAAAAAGAGCCGAGGCCGAAGCGGAAAGCAAAGCACTTCAAGGGCAAGGCATCGCTAATCAGAGGAAGGCCATTATCGAGGGCCTTCAGGGCTCGATCGAGCAATTTCAGAAAGTTATCGGCGGCGCATCCACTTCCGAAGTCATGCAACTCGTCCTGGTGACTCAATATTTCGACACGATTAAATCCATCGGCGAAAGCGACAAGACCAATACGCTTTTCCTGGCGCACTCTCCTGGAACGGTCAAAGACATTTCCGACGAGGTCCTGCGATCCATGCTGGTCGCCGAAAGGGCGAAGGCCTAGGGCATGATCCGAAAAAGCCTGCCCCGGACGGTGAGCCGAGGGTGGAAACAGGTTTTTCGAAAAATGAGCCAGCGTTTTGCGAGCAATAAAGCCTGTGGCAGCACCCGTACTTCAATGGAGGTTATCGACGATGACTGAAGAGCCGGGCGACGCGGTGCGCGACGTTAAAGGCGTCGGCGTCCCGACCATGCTGGAATGACCGCTTTCAGATGTCGGCTCAACCGGTCGATGCAACACAGGCGTCAAAGTCACACGAGGCGACGCTTAATGTCGCCGACATCGGCAAACGCCGCCGATATCAGAACGGGCTGGTCGACCGAACGGCACATCACCGCAATGCGGCTTGCTTCATTCACGGCCGGTCCAAGGACGGTAAAGTCTAGCCGCTCTCGGCTTCCGACATTGCCATAGAAGACCTTGGCGACATGCAAACCGAGATACTTGTCGATTACAGGCTTGTCTTCCGCCGTGGGCGTTTTTTCAATTCCGCAATACCTTGGCGTGCAGCGATTGCGGCGGATAATGCCGCGTTGCATGCTTGCATGCGGTTTTCGGCGGTGAAGATGGCAAGGGTGCCGTCGCCGATCAGCTTGAGTACATCACCGCCATGGTCATGGATCGCTGAGACGATCACATCGGAATAGTGGTTCAGCAACGGGATTACCTGTTCTGGAGCAGTGTCGGTGATGCGGGTAAATCCTCGCAAATCGCTGAACCAAACGACGGCGTCGATTTGCTCCGCACTGCCGCGCACGATTCGTCCGCTTAGCACGCGCTGGCCAGCGTCGCGGCCAAGATAGGTTTCCATCAGCGTTCGGGTCATGCGCGCGAGCGATACGGCGAGCGCCAGGTACGGCCCGATACGTTCAAGCGTGGCGATTTGGCCGTCGTTGAACCCATCGGGCGCCCTTGTCCCCCACGCTGACGCCGGCACCGGCGAAGCGGGTGGTGATCGCGATGTACTCGGTCATCCCCCCTGCGCGCCAATTCGGCAGCAGCGAGAACTCGCCCTCGGTGGCGCTTTATTTCTAGGTTAATTTTCAAGCGTCAAATGTAATATAACGTAATGATATCAATAAATTGATGAACTGCCTTAAGGTGCAGTTAAGAGTGCGCGACACGCCGAGTGCCGGACGTAATCCGTCGCCGGCATGGCTCACAAGCCGACCGACGACGCGGCTGCAACCCATTCGCCAGGCGTTTGCCTGACGCATCCAGTCACGCCCTCAGCGGAAACTCCGGCACGTTTTGCTGGCGAGCAGCAGTCTTCTGCCGTTCTACCGTCCGTCGGAAACCGTCGCGCGCCTTGAGCGACGTCCAATAGGAGGCGACGGCCGGCGAAAATTTCGCGTCCAGTCCGAGGAATTGCGCAAGCATCAGGGCAAAGCCGACGGAGATATCGGCGACCGTGAATCGTCCGGCGCAGAGCGTAGCTTGCTGCGAGACAACAGCGTCAACGCCGCGCAAGCGGGAGAGAAACCACTGTGAATAATCAGCCGCGACTTGGGCCGAGCGGCGCTCCTGCGGTTCGAGCGCCGAATAGCGCAGCACGATTGTCTGTGGAAACGTCAGCGTCGCCTCGCCGAAATAGAGCCAGTTGAGAAACAGCCCATAATCCGGCTCCGACGATTCCACCGCCAAGGACGTCGGACCATATCGCGTCACCAGATATTGGCAGATAGCGGAGGACTCGGTCATCCGCATCGATCCGTCGAAGAACGCCGGCACGGTGCCGAGCGGATTGACCGCCAGATAGTCCGGCGCCTCCCGGCGCGGCGGGAACGGCAGCATCTTTAACTCGTATTGCAGCCCCATCTCCTCCAGCGTCCACAGCGGACGGAAGGAGCGCGCGTTATAACAATGATACAAAGTCAGCATGCCGTAAAATCCGAGTGTTGTATTCTTCCGCGCGTCAAGCCGCCGGACAGCCGCGGGCATCGACTAAGCCTGCCCCTATAGCTTGCGCCGCAGTTGCGCCATCCCTGCCAGCCAGCGATCCGTGTCTTCCGCTTTCCGCAGCATGTAGCGGCGCACGTCCGCGTGAGGCAGGATGAGAAACGTTTCCGAGTTCAAGTCCGTGCAGGACAGCTTCGGCGACTTCGTCCGCGGAGAGCACGCCGTCGAGCGACTGCGGCCCGGCCGGAAGGCTGCGCAGCAACGGCGTATCGACGCCCTGCGGGCACAGGACCGACACCCTGACGTCATCGCGGTGCATGATCGCGACATTCTCGGCAAAGCCGATCGCCGCATGCTTGGTGGTCGAATAGACCGCGCTGCCGATCTGCGACAGCAATCCGGCGGCCGAAACCGTGTTGAGAAGGTAACCGCCGCCGCGGCTCTTCATTAGTGGGATCAGCGCTCTTGCCGCATAGACATGCGCCATGACGTTGAGCGCCCACGCCCGGCTCCAGACGTCGTTCGGCGCCGCCGCGGCATTTTCCGTTCGCTGGTCGAACCCCGAAGCGATGCCGGCGTTGGAGCAGAACAGATCGATCGGTCCGTGATCGCGCTCGGCCGTTTCGATCAGCGCTTGGATTTGCGTTTCATCGGTGACGTCGCAGCAGAATGCGCGGCCGCCGATCGCCGCCGCCACCTCTTCCGCGGCGGCCGCATCGATATCCCCGATGACGACCTTCGCCGCGCCGGCGCGGTGGAATGCGTGGCACATCGCCTTGCCGATGCCGCTGCCGCCGCCGGTGACGACCACGATTTTGCCGGCCACCTTCATGCATTCAAGCTCCGGGAGGTATCAGACGGGCCCAGTGATTAATTTCATCAGTAAGTTTTGCAGGGCAAAAAAAATCTCGCGGTTGCTATTTTTGGCGGTCCCGGGAAGACTCGAACTTCCGACCTTCGGTTTAGGAA
>CAWKBE010000049.1:0-31753 GCA_963847785.1 uncultured Alphaproteobacteria bacterium | reverse complement strand
AGAAGCCCCGCGGCTCTCGGGCACCCCCGCAGACGCGAGGACGTCCGGGACGGAATCGGCACTCAAATCCCACGGCGCCGACGCCGCCACGCAACCCCCGCAGCCGCTGCAACGAGAGCAACAAAAGCAACAACGTCCGAATCCGCAGCGCGACGCTCACCCAAAGTCAGCGCAGACGCCGCCACCGCCGCAGCCGCAAACGGAGCACGCCGAGACGGCTCAGCCCGTCACGGCGGAAATTCAGACGTCCGAACCGCCGCAACCGCACCCCGAGCAAACTCCGGATCAGTCTAACGTCGCCGAGACGCTGGCGCAGCTGGCGCTCGCCGGCGGACAGTTCGGCGGCGGCTTCGCCGCCCCGCCCGTCGACACAAATAAGGCCGGTTACGACTTCACCGCCGCGTTCCGCGAGCGCGTCAGCTGGTGCTCGAGGCTCCCCCCCAGCATCGCCCCCAACGATAAGATCTTTGTCGCGATGCGGGTTTTCCTCAACCGCGACGGTACGCTGGCGTCAACTCCGCGGACCCTGCTCCCAATCCTCACGGACAAACAGCAGGCGCTGATGGAGAGTTCAATCGATGCTCTACAGAAATGCCAGCCCTACATCATGCTGCCAGCGGATAAGTACAAGCTGTGGAAGAAGCTCGACCTCACCTTCTATCCGATGAGTTTCCTCGGCCAGTGACGGCGCATTGCCAGCCAACACCGACGCCAGTCCCATTCGTTGCCGGTGACCGCGCCGACCAAGTTTCCGAAAACCGCCTTCCTGCCCCGGATCAAGTCCGCAGGCAGGCTTTTCAGGATCATGCTCGAGACTTGCTCAACGATAAAGGTCAGCCCGCGTCGGCGGCAGGCCGGACGGTCCGCGCTTTCGCTTCGACGCCAGCGTCTGAAATACGCCGAGCTTGCCGCGCTCAAATCCGATCGAGCAACCGGCCAGATAGGCGACCCAGAGGCGGCATTTTTCGCGGCCGACCTCCCGTTCGGCGCCGGACCGGTTTGCCAACAGGCGATCGTGCCAGAAGCGCAAGGTCCGGGCGTAGTGCTCGCGCCAACCCTCGACGTCGTGAATTTCAAATCCATATCGTTCGAGATTGGCGATCGTCATGCCGAGATGATCGAGTTCGCCGCCAGGAAAAATATAGCGCGCCATCGCGGCGTGCTCGGGCCGCACTTTGCGGAATGCCTTGTCGTCGCGTTTGGCCGGCCTGCTGATGGCATGATGCAGATAAAACCCGTCGGGCTTGAGCAGGCGGTTTACCGTTTGAAAATAAGCCGGATGATTATCGATGCCGATATGCTCGAACATTCCGATGGAGACGATCTTGTCGAAGCTGCCGTCGAGGCCGGTATAGTCGCGCAGTTCGAGCGTGACACGGTCCTGCAGATTAAGGCGCGCGATTTTCTCCTTGGCGTAATCGTATTGTTTTTGCGACAGCGTCACGCCGTGGGCATGAACCCCGTAATGCCGGGCGGCATGACATATGAGCGCGCCCCAGCCGCACCCTATATCCAGCAGGGCTTCGCCGGGTTTCAGGCGCAGCCGGCGGCACGACATGTCGAGCTTGTTACGCTGCGCGGTGGCAAGATCGTCGGCCCAGTCGGCAAAATACGCGCAGCTGTAAACCATCTCGGGGTCGAGAATGAGCGCATAGAATTCGTTCGACACGTCGTAGTGAAATTGGATGTTGTCTTTGTTTTCGCTCTCGCTGCCGTCCGACACGCCCTTTAAGTCGAGCTGTTCCAGTGGCCACGGTCCGCCGCGCGGCACGAACAGGAATTTGGCGGCGACGCCAACGGCGAGCTTCTTTTCCAACACCTTCACGAAATCTTTCGTCCGCACTTTCGGCCGCCGCGCGACGACATCGAACAGGCTGCCGTTGCGCAGGTCGATACGGCCGGCCACCCATAAATTCATCGCGGTGTCGAGCTTCGGCCGGCGGACAAGCGCGGCTACCGCACCTTCATCGGCGATTTGTAGCGCCAATGCATCCGGGGCGAGGCCGGCCGGTATTGTGGAGCCGTCCCAAAGGACAAATCCGAGATCGAGTTCGAAGTCTTTCGCGCAGATGGCTCAGCAGCCTTTTAAAGCTGACGAGCCGTTTCTCGGCGGACATTCGGCCTCCTGACGCTTGATTACGTCGTTTTCATCGCCCGACACGATGACCTTGCGGATCCGTTACAGCTCATCGCCTACGCAAGAGCGTGTCCAGCAAAAGTGGATACCGGTTTTACGTCATCCGGACGCACGATAAATCAGAAACTTGGAGCAGGGTGACAATTCGAAGAAAAGTCGTCCTGCTCCCGGTGTGTCTACCCGGCGGCATTACGACACGCCGGCCTCCCCTCTGCGAACCGGCCGAACGATCGTCACCGTACAGGGAGCCTCGACGGCCACTTTGGCCGATACGCTTCCGAGCAAATTGCGCAGCAGTGAGTTTTGCCGCGCACCGATGAGAATGTGGTCGATATGATTGGCTTCCGCGAATTCGAGGAGCGCATTCGCCGGATCGACCGCCTCAAGGACGTGCGCGGTGAGCCGGTGACTTTCGAGGTTCAGGGGCTCGGCCCAGTGCTTCAGTGCGATCAGACGATCGATCCGCTTGTTGTGGCCCTGTTCGTCGAGCGTAGAATCAAGGGTAATCCGCCCCAGCTTGAGCACATTAAGGCAAGCAAGTCGGGCGGAAGGCAGTGTCGCCAGAATGCGTTCCGCCGTGATGCGGAGCGCATCGTTCAGCGGCGTCGATCCCTCCGCCAGGTCAATGGCGACCGCGACGATCGGCGCCGAAGAGATTTGCGCCGCCCTCGCCGGCAGCGCGATCGATTTGGTAAGGTCCTTGTTGAAGCGCCGCCTCAGAACGGTCGTCAGCGGGTCCCGCTTCAGTCGCTCGGATCTGCTGGTCAGCTTGACTTGGTCGGAATGGCTTAACTCGAACGCAAGCTGAGCCGCCGTCGGAAATCGCCACGCGGGTTCGATCTCAAGACAACGTAAAACAATTTCCTGGAGCCACGGCGGATAGTCGGGCTTTAGTTGGCGAGGAGGAGCCGGATCGCGCCACAGTCGCCGGCGCATGCCGTACATCGTCTCACTCTCGCCAAATGGACGCACACCCGTGGAAAGGAAATACAGCAAGACACCTAGTGCAAACAGATCGCTTCTCGGATCGCTGCGGACCCCAAGCAATTGTTCCGGTGACATGTAGGGAGCCGTACCAAAAGGCAGCCGAAACTCCTCCTGCATCAGATCGGGGAGCTCCTCGTGATGCGAAAGTCCGAAGTCGACGAGAACGGCTTCGCCCGTCGGCCGAAACATGATGTTGCTGGGTTTTACGTCGAGGTGAACCACGTGTTGCCGATGCAGATCGTCCAAAGCCGCCGCTATCTTCACGCCGATGTCGGCAACCTCCGCATAGGGCAACGGAAGCTCGGGGAGCCGCTTCAGCAGCGTATTCCCGGAGATGCGTTCCATGACGAGGTAGGGCTGTACCGCAAAATCGCCCGCTGCAACGAATTTTGGGACATGGACGCCAGACAAGCGCGGCAGGATCATCTGCTCCATCTCGAAGCTGACAATCGCTGCCGGATCCTCGCCTTCCGCGAGTTTCGGCACCTTCATCAGCATGGGCGTCGTCATACCCTCACGGGAGACGCGCCAAAGCGTGGCCATACCTCCGACATGGATGCATTCCTCGATCCGGAAGTCGTCGATCGTCGTACCTACTTGAAGAGACGGTTTGACCACGCGTTTTATTTCCCCACCAACAACCGGTCAGCGAGCCGCGGCGGTAAGCCCTTATTGCGGATTCTGGCTGCGGCCTCCTCGACGTCGTACGGCGCGCGACAGTAAGTAAGTTCGCGCCGTTCGGTATTCAGCACTGCATAGGAAGCGGCTGGATTTCCGTCGCGCGGTTGCCCTACCGAGCCGAGCACGGCGAGCCACCGCCGACCCGGAAGCAATTGAATGGCAGTGCCGGTTTTCGGCGTGAAGGCCGTAACCTTGCCGGTTGCCGACATGGTGTAGAGCGCCGGCTCGTGAACGTGACCGCAAAAGGTGACGTGGGCCGTCGTGGCCTTTATGCTTCGGGCAGCCGCCGCCGCGTCCGTTACATAGCGCCAGCTTTTCGGATTGCTTGCGTCTGCATGGACGTAGAGGCGGGCTTCATCCTTAAGCGTGAGTGGCAATTCTTCGAGGAAACTTCGTTCCGCCGATCCGAGTTCATTGCGGGTCCACTCAATCACGACCCGAGCCGCGACATTCAGCTGTTCGCGCGGGTTACTGACCGCACTGTCATGGTTGCCGCGAACGGCAATCGCTCCTTTTTCAACATGGTGCATGACAGTCGTAACCGTCCACTCCGGATCGGCGCCGTAACCGACATAGTCGCCGAGGAACACGGTCCGCTCGGCACCATAGCCTCGCGCTTGCGCAAGACAGGCACTGAATGCTTGCCGATTGGCATGAATGTCAGCGAACATCGCGACGAGCACAGCTGGACTCCAGTAAACGCGAGATTGATGTGACCGCGTTGATCAGGCTGGCGTATTCGGCACCGTGACGGTAACATTTGTAACCGAAAAAATAATGGGGAAGAGGCGCCGTGGCTCTGCAATTCGGCATTTTCGATCATCTCGACGACAACGGCATTCCACTTGCGGATCTGTTCGAGACGAGGCTCAAGCTCATCCAACAATACGACCGCGCCGGCTTTCGCTCTTATCACCTCGCCGAGCATCACTCGACGCCGCTCGGCATGGCGCCGTCGCCGAGCGTATTCCTCGCCGCCGCAGCGCAGCGGAGTTCGCGGCTCCGCTTCGGCCCCCTGCTCTACGTCACGCCGATGTATCATCCGCTGCGGCTCGCCGAAGAAGTGGTGATGCTCGACCATATGAGCCGCGGGCGGCTCGAATTGGGGCTGGGACGCGGCGCATCGCCAGTCGAAATCGCGAGCTTCGATGTCGATCCCGCCTCCGCGCCGGCGATGAATCGCGAGGCGATCGAGGTCATTCTCAAGGCGCTGGCCTCGGAGATTCTGGACCACGACGGCAAGTTTTATCGATTCAAGAATGTGCGCATCGCAGCGCGGCCGCTGCAGCAGCCGCATCCGCCGCTCTGGTTTGCGCCGATCGAGCCATCGCGCGCGGCCGACGCGGCAAAGGTCAAGGGCAACATCGTGACGCTTATCCCCGACGCCGGTGTCAAAGGCATCACCGACGCGTACCGCGCTGAGTGGAAGGCGCTGGGCAACAGCGCGGCCGAATTGCCGCTCCTCGGCGTGTTCCGACATGTCGTCGTGGCCGAGAGCGACGCCAAGGCGCGGGATATCGCCCGCGGCGCCTATCGCCAGTGGCGCCACCATATGGCGTTCCTGTGGGAATGGGCGGGCATCCCCTTCCCGATCGCCGCGGTCTATCCCACCGAATTTGACGCGCTGGTGAGCATGAATATGGGCGTCGCCGGCTCGCCGGAAACGGTCCGCCGCTATGTCGCCGACACGGTCGAAAAGACCGGCATCACCTATTTCGTTGGCGACATGATCTTCGGCTCGTTGCCCTACGAAGCGGCGTCGCGTTCGGTCGAGCTGTTCGCGAAAGAAGTGATGCCGGCCTTTCGATGAAGGAGCGCAAAGCCGGCCAACGCTACTGCGCCATCGCCGGACAGCCGCCGTCGGCGATCGGGCGAAGCACCTGATCGGCGGGGAGCGTGGCAACGAGCTTCAGCAAGTCCCATTCGCCCTTCGACTCGCGTCGTGCACCATGCGGCCGTCGGGCCGCAGCCGCCCGTTCGGCGTAAACGCGTCGTTGACCGGCAGCTCGCGCATCTTCGCGATCACGGTTTTGGGGTCGTCCGAGTTCGTCGCCTCGATCGCCTTGAGATAGCTGCGCACGGCGGAATAGGTGCCGACCTGAAAGCTCGTCGGCGCGATCTTGCGCCGCTCCATAAAGTTGGCGAAGAACGCCTTCGCCGCATCGTTGATGCCCGGCAGCCAGGGCGAGACATGAAAATGCGTAAAGCGGACTCGTTCCGATATCGCCGAAGACGACGCCGAGTGAGGTCAGCGCCAGAAACATCTGCGCGTGCCCGGGTTTCCCGTCTGGGCCATGCTTGGCACTAGCCTTACCGGCAGTTCCGATACCAGCCTTGGGCGCCGCGTCCATCCACGAACCCTCATCGCTTAAAAAGCACTTTGGTCGCGAAACTTTTGGTCGAAGACCATTTTTAGTCCCGGATGCTTCATATCCGTGATCCGCGACAATCAAGATTCGGGCCAGACCGAGGCTTAGGACCCTCCCCAGCGAAGATAGGCTTGGTGCACGGCTTTGGCCGGCACGAACCTCATTGCGGCGCTGACCGCGACCAGCACCAGAAAATTCACACCAAGCGCGATGATACCGACATTGATCTCCTTGATCTGCACCGGAAGCGACGGAAACAAGGTTGCAACGGTCGCACGCGTCAGGCTGATCGCCGCGACGGTGGCAACGCCCGCCAAGATGCCGGCAGCCGCGCCCTCGCGCGTGATCCATTGGCGGCGGGCGAGGCTGAAGACGAGCGCCGGAAAGAGTTGGGTGACGAAGCTGTAGCCCATCAGCAGCAGCGCGACGATGGTCTGCCCGCCTTGCAGCGCAAAATAGACCGCAACGAGCGCGACCGCGGGGACGAGAAGCTTGGCGACGGCCAGCACACGGGCGTCGCCGGCGGAACGGTCGGCCGCGCGGTAGAGATTGTTGGCGAGCAAAGTCGCGGCGGTCAACACGATCATCGAACCGGGCACCAAAGCGGTGAGCACGCCGGCGGCGCCAATCACGCCAACGAGCCACGGATCGAAAGTTTTGACCGAGAGTTTCAACAACGCCAGATCGACGTCCGCGCCTTTCAGGCCGGGGACCTGCAGGATCGCGGCAAAGCCGACCAGAAATACGAACAGCAGGATCAACTGATAAAGCGGCAGCACAATCGCATTCTGGCGGATAACCCTGGTGCTGCGCGCGGTATAGATCGAGCCGAAGGTGTGCGGCCACATGTAGAAGCCGAGCGCGGTCAGAAGAACCGTGGAGCAAAACCACCAGACGCTCTCGCCGCGTTCCGGCAGCGCCGCGAAGCCGGGTTTTGCGGCCTCGATGGCGGCGAACATCGCTTGCAGTCCGCCATAATAATGCAACGGAAAGTAAATTCCGAGAAACACCACGACGACCAAAATCATGACGTCCTTGGCGACCGCCGTCCATGCCGAGCCGCGCACGCCCGATACCATCACATAGGCCGTGGCGACAGTGGCGCCGATCCAGACCGCCGGCGTCGATCCGATGGCGCCATAGCCGGCGGCTTCCACGATGATGCCGAGGCCTTTGAATTGCAGAACCAGATACGGAATCAGCGCCACGATGCCGACGAGCGAAACAACCACGCCGAGCGTCGGGCTCGCATATTTGTGGACGAAAAAATCCGGCTGCGAATAGAGCCGGTGGTCGCGCGCATAGCGCCAGATCGATGGCAGCATGAAATACGAAATGACGTAAGCAAGCGTGCCGTAGCAGAGAATGTAATAGACTGGACCGCCCTTGCCGTAGGCGAAGCCGCTGCCGCCGAGAAATGTGAACGTCGTGTAGATCTCGCCGGCCATAAGCAGAAAGACGAGCGGCGCCCCAAACGATCGGCCCGCGACCGTCCATTGTTCGAGGCCCATCTGCCGGCCGCGCCTGGCCAGAAATCCGATGCCGAGCGCGAGAATGGCGGCGCCCGCGATCACGGTTAGCGCGCCGTTCACGACTGGTCGTCCCGGTTCACCGGGTCGAACCGGTAAATCACCGCCATGATGGCCGCGCTGATGAAAATCCAGATCACAAACCACGCCAGCAAGAACGGCATACCGAAGAGAAACGGCGTGACCCTATTGACGAAGAAGGGGCCGACCAGCATGGCAAGAAACGGCAACAGCGCAAGCCAGCGAACCATGCGCATCGAATGCCCTCTACGCTACGCTAAACCTTGAGCTTGAGCAGCCGATCGGCGTTGCCATGCGTGAACTTTTCAAGGTCGGCAGCCGGCAGCTTGAGCTGGTCGAGGAAATCCTTCCCCAGCCGGTTGTCGCTCAGGGGATAATCGATCGAGAACATCACCCGATCGATCCCGAAAACCGACAGCATGACCTCGAACGGCGGCAACGTGAACAGTCCGCTTGTCGTGATCTAGACCTGATCGTGGATCGTTTGCGCCACGGAACGCGTCAGGTGGGGAGCCGCTACAGTCAAGATCCTGTCGGTGCGCACCAGCATCGCTGCAAGCCCTTCGCCCATATGTCCGATGATCAGCTTGAGCTTGGGATGCCGGTCGAGCGCGCCGGAGACCACGAGACGCAACACGTGAATGGCCGTTTCCGAGTGCCAGCCCCAGGCGGCCCCTTCCAGACGAAAGCCGGTAAAACCCGGAAGCCCGCTATAATATGCGTCGCGGACCGATTGCGGCGGCAGGTTCGGATGCAGATAGATCGGCACGTCGAGCTGCTCGGCCCGCGCCAGGATGACCTCAAAACGCGAGTCGTCGAGAAAGCGGCCCTCCGTCATGCCGTTGATTAAAGCACCGCAAAAGCCGAAGTCGCGCACCGTCCGCTCGAGTTCGTCGGCGGCGGCATCCGGAGTGCGCATCGGCAGATGCGCGAAGCCGGCGAAGCGATCCGGGTGCGCGGCCACTGCTTTGCTCAGCACGTCGTTGACATCGCGGGCGAACGCGATCCCGTCGGCGCTGTCAAGCAAATAAGCACCGGGACCGGAGGCTGAGAGTACCTGCATTGTGATGCCGGCCTCATCCATGTCGGCAAGGCGATGCATGCCAAGATCGGATAGTTGCTTTTGCGCCGGGTTGGGGAAGCCCGGCGGAATGCCATGCCGCGCAATTACATCCGGATTGATCCTCTGCACCAGCGCAGGGATCAAAAAATGTTCCTCAAGGGCAACAACACGCATTCCGGGGTTTCCTTTACGCAAGAATTGCCGGTGATTTTTTGGGCTGATGGCGGAACGTAACTTACCCGATGCCGGCCATACTGGGGCACCGTCGCTCTCGCTACAATAGCGCGGCGCCACCAAGGCTCACCTGCCGCCGCGTGCCGTTCACGTCATTGTCGCCTTGAGGATGACATGGGCATTGATCAGACCGCTATGGCCCGAGGCCAATCCGGTGATATTCGGCGTCGCCGCCGCCTCCCGGATATCGGCGGGGCCGCGCATCTCGGCACCCTGCGCAAGTTCCGACGCGTCATCGAGGAGCTTGAGCGCAGCCGTAGCTTCAGCGTCGTCAGGCGCGACTCTGCCGGCGGTTGTCATAAACGCCGGCAGGTTCAAATCGCTCGCGACGATCAAGCGCCGGCGCGATTCCAGCCGCGAGCGCGATTGCCGTAGATTTCGTGCCCCGTCGGGGTGACCGCTACCGTGTCTTCGAGCTTGATGAAGCCGCGGCGCGGATGCAGCAACGTGGTCTCGACGGAAACCACCATGCCCTCTTCGAGCGGCCGCTGTGCGTCGTAGGCGTCGTAGGGTACCGGGCCCGTGCTGGTGAGGCGCGGCGCTTCGTGGCTCACAAGCCCCATGCCGTGGGCAAGAAACTCATAGTGATTGTGCAGCTTCGATTTCTTCAGCACCAGTTCGGCTGCCGCATATATTTCGCCGCCGTTGACGCCGGGGCGGATCGGCTTGAACGCAGCCTGCTGGGTAGCCTCGATCTCGGCAAGCAGGTCTTCGAGCTCGGCGTCGGGCTCGCCGACGATACCCATGCGCGCAAGATCGCCGATATAGCCCTGATAGTTACCGCCTGAATCGACGGAGAGCGGATCGCCCTTCTCCCAGCGCTGGTCGGAAGGAGCGCGGTTGAGGCTCGCGCCCGCGGCGATCAGGCAATAGTCGAATACCAACCCGCGCTTTGTTTCTTCGCGGCGCAGCGCTTCGGCCAGTTCAGCCTTGGTAGCGCCGGCGCCGTGGCTGCCGATCACCGCAAGCATTGAATCGATGACGAGCTCGGAGGCGAGGCGCAGCTTTTCCAATTCCTCAGGCGATTTGCGCGCGCGCAAGCGCTCAAGCACGAACAGTGCATCCTTCACTTCCGCGTCGGGAATGGCCTTGCGCAGCGTGGCCGCGGAATCCGCCGGAATGAAAGCAAGCTCAACGCCGACGCGTTCTGGTTTTGGGGAAAGCCCGCGCACATAGTCGGCGGCCTTTTGCATCACATCGACGGAGCCGCCGCTCTTCGTACTCACTTCGGAGACCCAGAACGGCTTTAGCTGGGTCTGATACGTCTCCATGCCGTGGCCGAAATAAGCGGCTTTCTCCGGCCGACCTTTCGGGTAGACGAAAACCGGCAGGTAGCGGCTGATCCCCATCGCGTCCATGTTGTCGAAGAAGAAGGAGCGATGGCCGCCGAGGAGATATTGGACATTGTGCTTCGAGGTCGCGATCAGCACGTCGATCCCCGCGTCGTCCATCAGCCAGTCGAGCCGCGCTGAGTCGAATGGCGCTGTACTTTTTCGCGTAACGGTGTCGAGCATGATCCATCTCCCGGTGGCAGGGGGGTCCCTCCTCACCCTAGCAAATACGGCGCGAGATATGAACCAGCTTCTCTGGCGATGACGGCGGGAGCGCCCGCTTGGCTTCGGGCGGCGGATTTTGCGGCCGGCTTCGCCTGCCGCCGACGCCGGCGAGGACATCGGCAGCGCCGCGCCGGACGCGATCGAGGATGAGCTCGATCGAGGCGGTCTCGACGCGATTGCGCCCTGCGTCCTTGGCGCGATAGAGTGCGTGATCGGCCTGAGCCAGCAGCGCCGAGAGGTCGAGCACGGCGTCGTGGCTGATCACGATGCCGATGCTTACGGTGGCGCCGACCGGCCGGCCGTCGATTTCGCGGGCGGCCTCGGCGAAAGAAGTGCGGATCTGCTCGGCAACGGCCAGCGCCCGGTCGCGCGTGGTGTGACGCAACATAGCCGCGAATTCCTCGCCGCCCAGACGGCCGAACAGGTCGATGCGGCGCAGGCAGTCGCTGGATACGTCGGCGAAAATCTCCAGCACCCGATCGCCGATCGCGTGACCGAAGCGGTCGTTGATCGACTTGAAATGATCGAGGTCGAGCGACATGACCGCGGTGGGACGCGGATCGGTCGTCTGGCGCTGGAGCTGCGCTTCACCATCTTGCAGGAAAGCGCGACGATTGGAGACTCCGGTCAGCGGATCGATCAGCGCGGCGGTCTTGTGGCGATACTCGGCGCGCTCCTTCGCCATCGCCAGGAGGATGAAGGCGATCGAAATCGTGAACAACAATCCTTCGAAGCTGAGCACCGTAAGCCAGACGCTCTCGAACAACTGGTCGCCGGTCAGCCGCCACGGCAGCATGGCGCCGAAAGGCGTGCGCAACAGGTAGAGCGCACCGTGCGCGAACAGCAAAAAAATCGCCGGCCAGCGCGAGACTAGCGGTTCGCTGCGTCCACGCCAGAATTCGAATGCGGCGGCCCAGGTGTAGGCGGTAATAATCCCGGAACCGACCAACGTGCGCACATCGAAAGAAGCGGCGAAACCCGGTAGGCGTGAGGCCACGAGCCAAATGGCCGGGCCGGCGACGATGAGAACCGGCAGCGGCCGGCGATGGTCGAACAAACGCGCCCCGGTCCAGGTGACGGCGAAAGCCATGAACAGGATCGCATTGGCGAGATCGATCGAGATGAGATCGGAGACAGAGCCGTAAAGGCCGAACAACGCGACCGAAGTCGCCCGCAGCAAGTGCGCAAAGCCCCACCAAGCCACCGCGGTAATCGCGGTATTCTGTGCCCAGGCAAACAAGAGCAGCAATCCGAGAATTGCTTCGACATAAATGGTCACGAGGAAGAGCGTATTGACGTCGAGACTCATCGCGTTCCACCAGATTGATCGGCTAGCGGCGGGCGAATCGTGGAACCCCCCCTAATGCTTGCGGATAACGCGCTGCCCCAAAACAATCGGTGAATCGAAGCCACCTGGTCTCGGCCGACGCATGAGTATGGTTTCGGCAGCGTTTCGAAACTGCGTGGCAATCGATCCGCTCTTGCTTTCCAAGGCTTTACTCATCTAGTGTTCTGACCCAAAGTTCGCAAAAGGCGGCCGGCGCACACCCGTGTAAAATTTGGGATCAAAGGGACGCTAGCAATTCTCATAAATCTGGTGCGGTCTTTGAATTTTGACGTTCCTCCGCGACTTTTTCCAGCACACCACCAGGAACTTCAAATTCGCCGTACTGAAGCATGATCCCGAAAAAGCTTGCCCCGGACTTGATCCGGATGCCGAAGCCGGTTTTCGGAAAAGATCATGCTCCAATCGAAGTTCGCATCAGAAGTTCGACAAACGCTTGCGAACTTCGGAATCGGGACACTAGGTCGGCGCCCTTTAAGGATGTTGCGACGATGCAGTTCAGTGACGGAATCGTCGAGGCAATCGGCAACACGCCGCTGATCAAGCTCGAGCGCGTTTCCGCCGCGACGGGCTGTACCATTCTCGGCAAGGCCGAATTCATGAATCCCGGCCAGTCGGTGAAGGATCGCGCCGCCCTGTTCATCATCGAGGATGCGGTGAAGAAAGGGCAGCTGCGGCCCGGCGGCGTCATCGTCGAGGGCACGGCGGGCAACACCGGCATCGGGCTCACACTCGTCGGCAATGCCATGGGTTTTCGCTCCGTGATCGTCATTCCGGAGACTCAAAGCCAGGAAAAGAAGGACACGCTGCGCCTGTGCGGCGCCGAGCTGGTCGAGGTGCCCGCCGTACCCTATTCCAATCCCAACAACTACGTGAAGCTCTCCGGCCGGCTCGCGGAACAACTGGCAAAGACCGAAAAGAACGGCGCGATTTGGGCGAACCAGTTCGACAATGTCGCCAACCGTCAGGGTCACATCGAGACGACGGGGCGGGAAATCTGGCGGCAGACCGACGGCAAAGTCGACGGCTTTACCTGCGCCGTGGGCACCGGCGGTACCCTCGCCGGCGTCGCCATGGCGCTGAAGTCGTTCCGCAGCTCCGTGCGCATCGCGCTCGCCGATCCGATGGGCGCCGCGCTCTACAGCTATTACACGACCGGCACGCTGAAATCCGAAGGCTCCTCGATCACCGAGGGCATCGGCCAGGGCCGCATCACCAAAAATCTCGAAGGCGCGCCGATCGATACCGCCTACCAAATTCCGGACGACGAAGCGGTGCCGATCATCTTCGACCTTTTGGAGCACGAAGGGCTTTGCCTCGGTAGCTCCTCCGGCATCAACATCGCCGGCGCCGTTCGCCTGGCGAAGGAGCTCGGCCCGGGACACACCATCGTCACCATTCTTGCCGACTACGGCACGCGGTACCAATCGAAGCTGTTCAATCCGCAGTTTCTGCGCGACAAGAAGCTGCCCGTTCCGGCCTGGCTCGAGCGCCGCTCGCAAATTAAAGTCCCCTATGCCTGAACATTGCACCTGCCCGCGCGTTATCAAAACATGGTTGCCATGCTGAGACTGGAAGAAGCATCCGCCCCCTCCCCCGAAAGCCACTGGCTGGTTTCCACCCAATGGCTCGCCGAGCACCTGCAAGATCGCAACGTGATCGTCGTCGACGGTTCTTATGTCCTGCCGACGCAGCAGCGTGATGCCCGCGCCGAGCATCGCGAGGGCCATATTCCGGGCGCGGTGTTCTTCGACATCGAAGCGGTCGCCGACCATTCGAGCGAGCTGCCGCACATGCTGCCCGGCCCGAAGCAATTCGGCGAAGCGGTCGGCGCGCTCGGCATCGGCGACGGCGACACCGTCGTCGTATACGACAGCGCCGGCCTCTACTCGGCCGCACGCGTATGGTGGACGTTTCGAGTTTTCGGCGCGAAGAAGGTCTACATTCTCGACGGCGGGCTGCCGCAATGGGAATCGGAAGGCCGGCCGCTGGAGAAAGGCGACGCCGAACGACCGCCACGAAGGTTCACCGCCGAGATGAATGTCGGCGCCGTCGCTCTGCTTGACGACGTACGCATGGCGCTTGTGGATGACAGCGTACAAATCGTCGACGCTCGCCCGCCTGAACGCTTCGCCGGCAAGGCGCCGGAGCCGCGTCCGGGCCTGCGTTCGGGCCACATGCCGCGGTCCTTCAACGTGCCTTATGGCCAGATCGTCAAGAACGGCCACCTCGCTCCGCGTGCGCGCATCGAAGCGGCATTCGCCGACGCCGGCGTCAATCTGGACAAGCCGATCATCACCTCGTGCGGCTCCGGCATCACCGCTGCCATCCTCACCTTTGCGCTGGAATCCATCGGCAAGGAGCCGCAGGGTCTCTACGACGGCTCATGGGCCGAATGGGGTTCGCGCCCCGATCTTCCGGTCGAACGCGATTAGAGCGCAGGCAGGCGAGCCCGCTCAGAACGGCGCCCAGAGATATCGTGCAGCACCGCGCGCATTGAGGCGACCGTCTCGTCCAGGCTACACTCACGCAAATTCACTGCGCCGCCATCAGGAGCCGACGATGCTCTTACTCAAACCAAGCTGCGAATGCTGCGACACCGATTTGCCGCCGGATTCTCGCGAGGCGAGGATCTGTTCGTTCGAATGCACATTTTGCCGAAGCTGTGCGGACGGCATATTGCACGGACGATGTCCGAATTGCGGGGGCGAGTTGCTGCGGCGGCCGGTCCGGCCGGCGGCGAAGCTGCAAGGATTTCCGGCGTCGCGCGAGCGGATTTTCAAGCCGGAAGGCTGCGCCGCCCGGGCGGTACGGCCCTGAAGTTTTCGCGTAACGAGGTTTCGATCAGCGCGCGCGGATGCTTGGATCGCTCATAACTGCGTTTTAGGGAGGCACGGATGATCTTTCGCCAGCTCTTCGACAGCGCGTCCGGCACGTATACGTATCTCCTTGCCAGCCGGCCTGGCGGTGAGGCGCTGATCATCGATCCGGTGCTCGACCGCGTCGATCGGTATCTGCAGCTTGTTCGCGAGCTCGACCTTAAACTGGTCAAGGCCGTCGACACACATCTGCACGCCGACCACGTGACCGGGCTCGGTGCATTGCGCGACCGCACCCATTGCGTCACGGTGATGGGCGAGCATACCCAAGCCGACGTCGTGTCCATGCGCGTCGCCGAAGGGGATCGCATTCAAATCGAGGGCCTGAGCCTCGATACGCTGTATACGCCAGGCCACACCAGTGATTCCTATTCGTTCCTCCTGGCCGACCGCGTGTTCACTGGAGACACGCTCCTCATTCGCGGCACCGGCCGTACCGATTTTCAGAACGGCGATCCGCGTGCGCAATACGATTCCATCTTCAACAAGCTGTTGAAGCTTCCCGACGAAACCATGGTCTATCCGGCGCACGACTATAAGGGCGATACCGTTTCGACGATCGGCGAGGAAAAGTTTTTCAATCCGCGTCTCAAGGTCAAATCGATCGACGAGTACGTCGATCTGATGAACAACCTCAAACTTCCCAATCCGAAAATGATGGACGTGGCAGTGCCGGCAAACATGCATGTCGGTCTGCGCCAACAGGACATCGCCAACAAGGGCTGGGCGCTGTCGGCTGCCGAGGCGATCGCATTGTGCGGTCGCTCCAACTTCGTCATGGTAGACCTGCGCGAGAGAAGCGAACGCGAGAAGCACGGCATCATTCCCGGCTCGTTGCATGCGCCATATGCGGACTTGGCGGAGAACGTCGCTGCCGGCGGCATGCTGCACGAATTGGCGACGGCTACCGGCAAACGCATCGCCTTCTACTGTGCCTATGGCGAACGCTCGGCGATGGCGGTGCAGGCGGCTCAGGATGCCGGCGTCAAATCCGCCTGTCACGTCGAAGGCGGTATCGCCGCCTGGAAGAATGCTGACGGACCGTTGGTGCGGTCATAGCCGCGGCCGGTTGCCGCTTCGTCTCTACCTGCTCGAAAAAAGCGAAAGCCGCAGGGGGAGCGCCCCTGCGGCTTCGCATTTCCGCGCCCGCTGTGGGAAGGACCAGCGGACACCCTTGTCCCCGGGTGGCGATTAAAGCTTCGTGCCCTCATCGTCAGTGTCCATCATGCGGTGCATCCGGCCACCCTGGTCCTCGTCGGACCGTTGGCCGTGATGTCCCCACCATGGGCCGCCGGGTGCGCCATCGCGACCGTAACCGCTGCCTTCGCGCCAGCGATGGCCGCCTCGCTCGCCGTCACGTCCGTGCCATGGCCCTCACGCCAGCCGCGGCCTTGACCTTGACCCTGACCCTCATTGCGGGCGTGCATGTGGTGGTGATGCGGCCGCAACATGCGCGCGAGCTTCTTGAAGCGCCCCTTCTGCGCGTCGTTGAGGCTCATATACAGCGGCGCGCCGGTATCGGCGATCCGCTTGAGGACGGCGCTGGTCTTGGCCATGTTGTCGGCCCGGCGCGCCAGCCGGTCGAACGGCGCGGTCGGCGTTTGGTTTTGCGCCTGCTGCTCACGCGCTTCACGGGCGGCTCTGCGCTGCGCGCGAAGCTGGACCATGTCACGCAAGGCCTGCTCGAACGCCGGCCAGTTTTTCGTCTGGTCGGGCGTCAGTTCGAGACCGGCCTTGAGTGCAGCAATGCGGGCGTCGGCAACTGCCGCCCTATCTTCCGCGCTCAGATGACGGTGCTCGATCCGTGAGCCGCCATCACGATAACCGTCCGGTCCGCTGTTACGCTGTTGTGCATACACGATCGAAGAGCCGGCGATGGCAACGGCTGCCGTCGCAACGACTACTGGCTTCCACATGTTCTCCTCCAAAAACAGAGATTCAAGATGGAGAAAGTAAAAAGCCACGCCGGTCGTGACTCAAGTTAAAGTTTGGTCAGAGGACTTACTTGCGAATTAAAGCTGCGTAATGTTGTGTTCGTTTGCCCGCCACAGATGAACAAACATGCAGACGGACTGTTGTTGATCTGCCGTAAGATGAACGGACGTACATTTTCATGCTTCGGCACATCGTTATTTGGAAGAGGCAAATACGCGCTCAATGCAAAATTTGTCCGAGAAACAGTCGCGTTCGCTCGTGCTGCGGATCCCCGAAAAATTTCTTCGGCTCGTTGATTTCGACGATCTGTCCATCATCCATGAGAATGACACGGTCGGCGACCTGCCGGGCAAAGCCCATCTCGTGGGAAACAACCAGCATGGTGATGCCGTCGCCGGCGAGTTCGACCATGGTGTCGAGCACCTCTTTCACCATCTCCGGATCGAGTGCGGAGGTCGGCTCGTCAAACAACATGATGTTCGGATTCATGCAGAGCGCGCGGGCGATCGCCACGCGTTGCTGCTGGCCGCCCGAGAGCCGCGCCGGATATTTGACGGCCTGATCCGGTATTTTGACGCGCGCCAGATAATTCATCGCCAGCGCCTCGGCCTCCTTCTTCGGCATGTGCCGCACCCAGATCGGGGCGAGCGTGCAGTTTTCCAGAACCGTCAGGTGCGGAAACAGATTGAACTGCTGAAACACCATCCCGACGTCGCGGCGGACCGCAAGGATGCGCTTGGGGTCCTCAGTCAATTCGTTGCCGTCGACGACGATGTGCCCCTGCTGCCAGTCCTCGAGCCGGTTGATGCAGCGAAGCAGCGTGGACTTGCCGCCGCCGGACGGGCCGCAGATGACGATACGTTCGCCGCGGCCAACCTTCAGATTGATGTCGCGCAGGACGTGAAATTCACCGTACCACTTGTGCAAACCGACGATCTCGACGGCCACTTCCGGGAGCGCCGTGGTTGCACTGGACCCGTCCGCGCGATCGTCCATTGTCACCCCTCAGCGCCGGCCGGCACGCGTGAGCCGCACTTCCATCCGGCGTGCGTAGCGCGACATGCCATAGCAGCAGATGAAGTAAAAGAGCGCGGCAAAAGCATAGCCGGTAAGAGTGACGTTCGACGAAGCCCATTTCGGGTCGGCGCGCGCCGCTTCGATCGTGCGCAGGAAGTCGAAAATCCCAACGACGAAAACGAGCGTCGTGTCCTTGAACAATCCGATGAAGGTGTTGACGATGTTCGGCAGCGTAAAGCGCAGCGCTTGCGGTAGGATGACCAGGCCCATCAAGCGCCAATAGCTCAGGCCTAACGCCCGCGCCGCCTCGTATTGACCGCGTGGGACGGCGGCGAGACCGCCGCGCACCACCTCCGCCATGTAGGCCGACGCAAACAGTGCCACGCCGATGAGCGCGCGGACGAATTTGTCCGGAGCGAGGCGTTCGGGAACGAACAGCGGCAGCATCACGCTTGCCATGAACAGGACCGTTATGACCGGAACGCCGCGAACGAATTCGATGAACGCCACCGCGCTGAACCGCACGACCGGCAGTGTGGAGCGGCGACCGAGTGCGAGCAGGACGCCGAGCGGGAGCGAGAACACGATGCCGATCGTCGCCACCACGACGGTCACGAGGATGCCGCCCCACAGCGTTGTCGGCACGACGCCAAGGCCGACGACCGGAGCGCCGTGCAGCAATACGAACGACAGGATCGGCAGCACAACAAAAAAATAGAGCGCGCCGATGTCGCGGCGCGGTGCCTTTAGCCACATCAGCCAGGCCATGCCGAACGCCAGGGCTGCGAAGAAGCAATCGACCCGCCAGCGCTCGCCCAGCGGGTAGAACCCATAGACGAAATAGGCGGACCAAACCCGCACGAACGCCCAGCAAGCGCCCGGGTTCGGATGCGCAGAAGACGTGAGGCACGCTTCGCGATCGGCGCCGGTCCAGACCGCATCGATGAAGAAAAAGCGAACGAGCGGCGGCAATACCCAGGCGATCAGCAAGAGGCAAAGAAGCGTCAGGGCGATGTTGAACGGACTGGAGAGGAGATTGGCCCGCAGCCGGCCGATGACGCCCACTCCAGCCGTGGGCGACGGCAGCGGTCCGATCGGCACCTCGCGCAGATAGGATTGATCGCCGATAGCGCTCATTCGTTCAGCGCTCCGCGATTGCGGTCGCCCGCCCATAAAGGTTCATCAAGAACGACGTGAACAGGCTGATGGTGAGATAGACGGCCATGGTGATGGCGATCACCTCCACGGCCTGTCCGGTGATATTGAGAACGCTTCCGGCGAAGACCTGCACCAGATCGGGGTAGCCGATGGCGACCGCGAGCGACGAGTTCTTGATCAGGTTGAGGTACTGGCTGGTCAGTGGCGGCACAATCACGCGCATCGCCTGCGGCAAGACGACGAGGCGAAGCGTCGCGCTGGAGCGCAAGCCGAGCGCTTGCGCGGCTTCGATCTGACCGGCGGATACAGCAAGCACGCCGGCGCGCACGACCTCGGCGATGAAGGCCGCCGTATAGACCGACAACGCCAGAAGAAGGGCGGCGAATTCCGGGAGAATTTCGACGCCACCGCTGACGTTGAAGCGGCCCATATGCGGAATACTGAACGCAAGCGGAAAACCCGCTAGCGCGAAAACCGCGAGCGGCGGCACGACGACAAGGCCGACTGTCGGCCAGATTGTCGGCAGCTCTTCTCCGGTACGGTCGCGACGGCGGTTCGCAAACGCGCGGAACGCGACCGCCCCGACGATACCGATCAACATCGCGATCGTTACCGCCTCGAAATTCGGCCCAAATTCCGGCCGCGGCAGGAACAGGCCGCGATTGTTGAGGACCGCGCCGCCCGGCAACGTCACGCTGCCGCGCAATTCCGGCAACAATCTGAGCACGGCGTTGTACCAGAACAAAAGTTGCAGCAGGAGCGGCACGTTGCGGATCAGTTCGACGTAACCGCCGGCAAGCTTGGCGACCAGCCAGTTTCTTGACAGCTGCGCAAAGCCGACGATGAAGCCAAGCACGGTCGCGAGAACGATGCCGATTGCAGCAACGACGAGCGTATTGAGAAGACCGACCCAAAACGCCCGGCCGAAGGTGGACGCGCTCGGCGAATAAGCGATCAGCGTCTGGCTGATATCGAAACCGGCGGTGTTATTCCAAAAGCCGAAGCCCGAGGCGATGTGCGCGCGCGAAAGATTCTGCGCCGCGTCGAACGCCGCCCCGTAGACGAGCCCGACGATGAGGACAACAATCGCGGCCTGGATAGCGATGCTGCCCAAACTGCGCGTATGGCGAGGCAGGTTGTCTATTCTCTCCGCCATCGACCTGACCGCGTCAGAACGACGGGCCTAGCGGCTTTTAGCGAATTGGCGGCCCGTATTGCAGACCGCCCTTGGTCCACAGCGCGTTGAGACCGCGCACGATCTTCAACGGCGAGCCCTGCCCGACATTGCGTTCGAAGATTTCGCCGTAATTGCCTACGTGCTTGATAATGCGGTAGGCCCAATCGTTGGTGAGGCCGAACGCCTCGCCATATTGGCCCTCGACGCCCAACAGCCGCCGCGTTTCCGGATCGTCGGATTTCAGCTTTTCGTCGACGCTGGCCTTGTTCACCCCGAGCTCCTCGGCGTCGAGCATGACAAAGTGCGTCCAGCGCACGATGTCGGTCCATTGGGCGTCGCCTTGACGCACCGCCGGACTGAGCGGCTCCTTAGAGATGATTTCCGGCAGCACGATGTACTGGCTCGGTTCGGCAAGCTGCTGGCGTTCGCCGTAGAGACCGGATGAGTCGGTCGTGTAGGAATCGCAGCGGCTGAACTCAAAGGCCTTGAGCGCTTCTTCGCCGGTCGCGAACGTCACCGTCTTCAACCCCATGTGGTTGGAGCGGAAATAATCGGCGAGATTGAGCTCGCTGGTTGTGCCCTGCTGCACGCACACGGAAGCGTCGCTAAGCTCAAGCGCCGAGCTTACCTTGAGCGCTTTACGCACCATGAAACCCTGGCCGTCGTAATAGGTGATGGCCGCGAAATCCAGTCCGAGCGAGGTGTCCCGCGACAATGTCCAGGTCGTGTTGCGCGACAACACGTCGATCTCGCCCGATTGCAGAGCGGTGAACCGATCCTTCGCCGTCAGCGGCACGAATTTAACCTTGGTCGGATCGTTGAAGATCGCCGCAGCGATGGCGCGGCAAAAATCGACGTCGAAACCGATCCAATTGCCCTGTGGATCGGGCAGGCCAAAGCCCGCGAGCGTACCGTTCGTACCGCAGATTAACTCGCCGCGACTCTTGATTGTCGCCAGCGTCTCCGCGCGGGCCGCTTGCGTGACGAAGGTAAGCACGGTAGCCAAAGCCATTGCCATAGCGAGGCGTTTCATAATCAAGCCTTTCAGGATGGGCGACCGCGTTAAGCGCCGCTTACGAAAGAGCGTTCACGGCCCCCTGCCGGGCCGGCATCTGAGAACGATCGCACTGCAACGTCAAGGGTTGACGACGGCGTGCTATGCCGAAGTAATGGCACAATTATCGGTACGCAAACCTGCATTATTGAGGCCCAGCGCGCGCTCGGCGACGAACACAGGAAACGATGGCCAGGAATAAGGACGGCAAAAGCGGGAAAACGCAACGCCCGAATACGCGCGTGGTCACAGCCGGCCGCGATCCGGCGGCTTACCACGGTTTCGTCAACCCGCCGGTCTATCACGCCTCGACCGTGCTCTACCCAAGCGCCGAGGATTACCTCGCGCACCGCGCGCGCTATCAATACGGCCGGCGCGGTACGCCGACGACGGAGGCACTCGAACTCGCCGTGCAGGAGCTGGAGGGCCCGCAATGCGCCGGCGTCTCGCTGCTGCCCTCCGGACTTGCCGCCATTTCGGCGGCGCTGCTGTCGGTCGTTCACGCCGGCGACCATATTCTCGTCACCGACAGCGCCTACGCACCGACGCGGATTCTTTGCGACCAGATCCTCACCCAACTCGGTGTCACCACAACCTATTACGATCCCCTCATCGGCGGCGCCATCGCGGATCTCATTCACGCGAATACGCGCGCGGTCTTCCTCGAATCACCGGGCTCGCTGAGTTTCGAGATGCAGGACGTGCCCGCCATCGCCGCGGCGGCGCATACCAAGGGCGCGGCAGTGCTCATGGATAATACCTGGGCGAGCCCGCTCTATTTCCGCGCACTGGAATACGGCGTCGACCTTTCGATCCATGCCGGCACAAAATATTTCGGCGGACATTCGGACGTCATGCTCGGCACGGTCGCCGCCAACGGCAACGCCGTCGCAAGCCTGAAGGCCTTCGTGCGCTATAACGGATTGTGTCTCGGACCCGACGATGTGTATCTCGGCACGCGAGGCTTGCGCACGCTCGCGGTCAGGCTCGAGCGGCACCACGAATCCGGCCTCGCCGTCGCGCGCTGGCTGGAGCAACGCCCGGAAGTGCTGCGCATGCTGCATCCGGCGATGCCAAGCCATCCCGGCCACGCGCTCTGGAAGCGCGACTTCACCGGCGCGTCCGGCTTATTCAGCATGGTGTTCAAGCCGGTGCCGCAGAAGGCGGTGTACGCGTTCCTCGACGCGCTTGAACTGTTCGGCATCGGCGCGTCCTGGGGCGGTTACGAAAGCCTCGCCATTCCGTTCGACTGCACGAACATCCGCACCGCGACGCGCTGGGCGCCCGGTGGGCCGACCGTGCGTTTCCATATCGGGCTCGAGGCGGTCGAAGACCTCATCGCCGACCTTGAGCGCGGCTTTGCAGCGCTGGCGAATGCGCGCGACTAGAAAGGTCCACTGCAGTTCGGAGGTTTCGGGACGCCGCGGCGCCATGATTCAGAATCAGAAAGTGTAACCAACCGTGGCGTCACGGAGCTTCTTGACCGCCTGCGTGCTTCGGTACACACCTCGTCCGACACTTGGGGCCGGGATTGCGCCGTGGACATCAAACGCGCATCGCTTTTCCACCACGAAACACTCCAAATCGGCCTGTTCGAGGCACGTCCCGTATCGGATGCGGGCGGCTACGTTGAGCGCCAAAGTCTCAACGTCGTGGTGCTGCCCTTGAGCGGCGTGTTTTCAAAGCACGATGCGCCCTTCGGGTACCGACACTAATCGTCTGGGGCCTTGACGATATCTTCTTCGACAGGAAGTGGGCTTGCTGGTTGAAGAACACCGTACCGGATGCACAGCGCGTGATTAGGTCGAGGATGCAAGACTATTCTTCCCGGAGGATCGCTCTGATGCATTGACTTAACCGCTGCTTCAATTTTGGGACGAAACAGCCGGGGCGTAGCCTCTTGGCCCCGTGCAAATTCGGGGGGCATTATATGAAGATCCGCTATCCTTCAAACTCAATTCGCCGGCAATGCCAATCCGCTAAACACGAGGTGGGCGGCAGCCTTGAACCGCCGCCATGACGGCCACGGATAAGCCCGTAAATCGACGGCTGAAAACCCAAGACCGCGCGCGGCGAACCACCGGCGCACCAACTGCGCGCCGACGGCACCCACCAGCACTGCCGCGATCACGTCGCTCGGATGATGGACGCCGATGAGGATGCGGCTGAGCATGATGACCAGCACGTAGAGCCACATCACCGGGCGCATCCGCGGCCAGATTGCGCCAATCGCAATCGCCGCCGCAGCAGCTGTTGTCGCGTGACCCGACGGCATGCTGGCGTATTCCGGCTTCCAAACAAACGGCAGATACACGAATGGGTCGTCGTGGGGGCCCACATACGGTCGCGCACGGCCGATCAGGCGCTTGACGACGGTGACGAAGAGGCTCGGCAAGCCGATCGCGAGAAACAGAAAGCCGAAACGGACCACGAGAGACGCCAGCAGGCCTTGCGCCATGCGCGGCAAGGTTGGCGTCACGATCGCCGCGAGAATCACGAGAATGAAACCGAGCGGGTACAGAAATACGCCTGACCGCCCGAGATTGGTGATTTCGTCGGCCGCTTCGTCGATCCAGCGCGGCAAGTGCCGCGCCCAATCGCTCGCCGCCGTGTCGACAAATAACATCGAGGCGACGACCGCAGCGACGATCGCGAAGGCCGCAATAATGACGCCGGCGCTCCAGCGCGGCGGCCGCGCCCGCGGCGGGCTCACGAGAACCAGAATCCAGCGCACAAGATTGGCCGGTATGCGCTGCGCCGACGCCCACAGCGCGGCCGGACTGAACCCCGGCCAAACGCTTCGCGGCGCCGCGCTATTGCCTGTGGTCATACCGCTCCCCGAAGGCGGGGCGACCATAGTGAAAAGGCCTCCCCCGGGAAAGAACCCATTCAGGGATCGCCGCAAGGTGCGGGCGAGCAGGCGGAACGGAAAGCAGGTGCAGCAACCATTGCCGCCGCGCCATCCTCCAACCGCAGCATGACGCTGTCGGCGGCGCCGGCGCTATCGATCACGGTGACGCGCGCGAATCCGGGTCCCGGTGGCTGGAATAAAAGATTGCCCCGCGGCTGCGCCGCAGCCGGCATACCATTGACGAGAATAGTCAAGGGCGCCACACCGCCCGCGATTTTGAGGGGGACAGGAGCTGGTCCGCCGTCGGCTGCGCGCAGGTCGAGCCGCGCACCGTCGGGCGGAAAGAGGATATGCAGCCCCGCCTGCGTCCCGCCGGCGGGATCGCCGGGCGCGAAGTGTTTGAGCGGCGGCGGCAGCCTGGCGCTTGTCGTCACCAAAACGCCCGCGGGAGGGCGCGGCAGCGGCGATGACGGCGTCGGCAGGCGCGCGAAAGCGTCGAACAGGATCGGCGCTGCCGCGGCCCGCCCTACGAGGCCAGGCACCGGCGCGCCGTCGGGGCGGCCGACCCAAACGCCGATTGTGTACTTGCCGTCGAAGCCCACCGACCACGCGTCACGATACCCGTAGCTGGTGCCGGTCTTGAATGCGATGCGGCCGGCCGCGCCGTTTTCAGGCGGCGGCGTACCGATGAGCACGTTGCTCACGTACCACGCCGCGACCGGCTCCATGAGCCGCGCACCCTGCCCCGTGTTGGCAGCAGGCTCCAGGCGCTCGCTGAGCGGCAAAACAGTGCCCTGGCGCGCAATCCCGGCATAGAGCATCGTCAAGTCGGAAAGCTTGATGCCGGCGCCCCCAACCCCGATGGCAAGCCCTGGCGCTTCGCCGTCCGGCAGCACGAGTGAAGCGCCCGCCTGGGCAAGGCGTGCGGTAAGCCGGCTTGCACCCACCTGATCGAGAACCGCGAGCGCCGGGAGGTTCAGCGACATCTGCAATGCCCGGCGCACCGTTACCGTACCCTGGAACGTGAAATCGAAATTCTGCGGCGTATAGCCGCCGTAGCGCGTCGGCCGGTCCTCGATCAGCGTCTCGGGATGGATGAAGCCGTCCTCAAAGCCCAGTCCATAAATGAAAGGCTTCAGCGTCGAACCGGGTGAACGCAGCGCCTGTGTTAGGTCCACCTGCCCGGAGCTGCGCGCGTCGAAATAGTCCGGCGAGCCGACATGGGCGCGTACTTCGCCGGTGGCGTTGTCGATGACGAGCGCAGCCAGCGAAACGTCGGAGCCGAGTGTTGTTGCCAGTGTGCGGATACGCTCGCGCGCAAGCTGTTCCAGATTCTTCTGCAAGTCAGCGTCGATCGTGAGCCGAACTTCACTGCCCGTCGGCGTTTCGGCGACAGCGCGATCGGCCGCGTGCGGCGCCAGCATCGGCATGGGGCGGCGGCCGGGCGGGACCGGCTCAGCCTTGGCGAGCGCGATCTCGTCGGCGGGCACGCGGCCGGAGACGGCGAAACGCTCAAGCACGCGGTCTCTCGCCGCGCGCGCCGCCGCGGCCGACCGGTCCGGTCTTCGCGCTTCCGGTGATTGCGGCAGTGCGACCAGGAGCGCGGTTTCGCCGAGTGAAAGGCGGTGCGGCTCCTTGCCGAAATAGGCGAGCGACGCGGCGCGAATACCCTCGATGTTGCCGCCATAGGGCGCGAGGTCGAGATAAAGCGCGAGGATTTCGTCCTTGGTGAGCGCGCGTTCGAGCTCGACGGCGCGCACGATCTGACGAAGCTTGGCCCAGACGCTACGGCCACTGCGCGGCTCCAGAAGCCGCGCCACCTGCATGGTTAGCGTCGAGCCGCCGGAATGGATTTTTCCGCTGCTGAGGAGCTGGGACGCGGCACGCACGAGCGCCAGCGGATCGACGCCCGGATGCGCGCCGAAGCGCTTATCCTCGTAGGCGCAGAGCATGTCGAAGAAGCGCGGATCGACGTTGGCGATCCGTGCCGGCAGCCGCCAGCGGCCCTCGCTGGTGGCGTAAGCGCGCAGCAGGCGGCCGTCGCGATCGACGATGCGCATCGAGAAGGCGAGATCCTTGCCCAGCGGCGGCGGGCCGAGCGACGCGATCCAGCACCCGGCGGCACCGACGAGCGCGAGGGCAAGGAGAAGAAAGGTGACGAGGGCCCCTATTCTGTCATTGCGAGCGAAGCGAAGCAATCCAGTCCTATTGCGCGAAGACTGGATTGCTTCGTCGCTGCGCTCCTCGCAATGACGAGGCACGATCATTTCGCCGCCGTCACGTCCACGCTCTCGGTCGCGGTGCGGCCGAAGCGGTCCGGGCGATACATGTCCTCGACGCTCGCCTGCGGACGCACGTATTTTCCCGGTGCAACCGCGCGCACGACGTAGGCCACGGTGAAGAGCGGCTCATCATCCTTCTTGCGCTCGAACGCGGCCGTGAAGCGATCGTCGCGGAACTCGGTATGAACCGGCTCCGCGGCATCAGCGATCCACGACAGCGTTCCAGTATCGCCTGAAGACACGAGATTCGGGTTATCGATCTCGAATCCCGCCGGGAGGTGGTCGGCAACGATCACGCGGCCGAATTGCGGCTGCGCTTCAGTTACCCTGAGCACGACCACCATCCGCGTATTTTGCTTCACCTCTTTCGTGTCGACCGGGTCGCCGTCGAGCGTGTAGGTCTCGCGCTCGATCTTGAAGCCTTTTTCCGCCGCCGGCTCCGGCGTGACCGGCGCGCCGGTGACCGTCACCACCGCCTGCACCGGATCCTCGCCGGTATTAGTCACGCGCAACGGCTCCTTGAGGTCGCCGGCGCGGATGGTGCGGTTGAGCGCGGCCTGCGTCGCCGTACCGCCGACGTCGAGCGTCACCTTGCCGGCATCCTTCGCCATGGCGCTCGCCGCGAGCAGAAGCCAGGCGTCCTCCTGCGTTGAGGTCAGACGAAGGTTGGTCCGCACCTGTTCGACGCGCTGGACCGCGGCTTGCACCGTAGCTGGCGCCGCGCCGCCTTCGCTGGCGAGCGCGACGACCGCCGCGGCGTCCCGCAACGTGGAGCCATAGTCCTCGCGACTGACCAGATCGGGCTGCGACGCTGGCGCGATCGCGGTAAGCGCAGCAGCATAAACGCGCTCGGCGCGCGTGCGGTCGCCGGCCATCGCCAGCGCCGCCGCAATTTGCGCCTTGGCGATCGGCATCGACACTGCGTCGAGTTTGGCATCGGCGAGGTAACGGAGGTCGCCGATCGGAGCGATGCCGTTGCGCGCCAGGACGTAGAGCGCGTAGGCGAGATCGGTACCGCCGTTCTTCCCCGGGTCCGTGGTATTGGCCACTTCGTTACGCAGCCGGTCGAGCGCGGGCTTGAACGCCGCGTCGGGCACGGCGATCTTGCGCTCGCGTGCGCGAGTGAGGAAATCCGTGACGTAGGAATCGAGCCAGACGTCGTTACCGCCGACGGCCCACAGCCCAAACGAGCCGTTTGCATCCTGTCGCGTGAGCAGCGCCTCGATGGCGTCGCGAACCCGCTGATCGATCGTTGGATCGACGGCGACCTGCGCGTCCTTGGCCAGGTCGCTGACATAGAGAAGCGGCAGCGCTCGGCTCGTGATCTGCTCCGAGCAACGATACGGGTAGCGGTCGAGCGCCGCCAGCAAACCTGCCGCGTCGAACGCCGCGAGCGAACCGACCGAAACCGAAACCGCGCCGGTACCGGGGACGACATCGGCAAAAAGATCGCCCGACAGCGTCAAGCTCTCCCCTTTGGCGATCGGCTTCACCGTCCGCCGCGCCAGGATTTGCGCCGGCGAACGCACGGTGAGCGCAAAATTGCGCTTCAACGCAAACCCCGCCGGCCCGGTCACGTTTACCAAAACGGTGCCGTTGCCCGCCGACGTGGCGGTCAGCGGAATTGTCGCGCCGCCGCGCTCTTTGGCGCGCAGCGTCAACTTCTGTGTCGCGTTCGCCGCAAGCGCGTCGGCGCCGGTGACGGCGATGGTGTAGTCGCCGGCCTGACCCTCGACATTGTCGAGATCGAGATGCAGCGACGAGCGGTCGCCCGGGAGGAGGAAGCGTGGCAGCGTCGCCGAGAGCACGACCGGATCGCGAACGATGACGTCGGCGCTGGCATGGCCGACTTTGGTCCTGCTCCACGCCACCGCCATCACACGAAGCGTGCCGGCAAAGTCGCCGACATCGAACGCCACTTCGGCGCTGCCGTCGGCACCGACCTTCACCAATCCGGAATAGAGCGCGACCGGTGGCCCCGTCGGCGGACTCCCCTGCAACTGCGCGCCTTCATCGCCGCCGCTCCGAATCTCCCCGCGGGCACCCTGCATGCCGTCGATCAACTGGCCGTAGAGATCGCGAATTTCCGCGGAAAGCGCCTGCTGGCCGAGATAGTAATCGTCGGCCGACGGCGGCTTGTAGTTGGTGAGATTGAGAATGCCGACGTCCACGGCCGCAACCACGACCCGCGCCTCATCGCCGACGGCAAGCCCGGAGAACTTGACCGGGACATGCAACGCCGAATGGGGGCGCAGCAGCGCCGGCGGCTTTAGGTCGACGCTAAGCGTCTTCGCCCCGCGATCGACGGAAAACCACTCCACGCCGATGGCGCGACCGGGCATGCGTTGCGCCGGGGTATCGAGCGGCCGGCGCAATGTCGCAACGAGATAGGCGCCGGTACTCCAGTCATTTCCGACCGGCAGCTTCACCTGCACAACGCCCTGCTGCACGTCGGTCGTCTGACTCGCCAACAGCCGATCGCCGACCACGTCGAGCGTGAGACGGCCGCCGCTGCGCGCGGTCACCGCGACCGTCATGGTGTCGCCAGGCGCGTAATCGCCTTTGTCGAGCGCAATTTCGAGCATGTCGGGCGTATCGGCGTTGGCCTCGACATAGAAACCCGCATCGAAAGCGACCGACGTCATCGGGCCGTTCGGATCGGCGGTCGAGACTTCGAGCCGGTAACGGCCGAAATTCACCGGCAGGGAAATACGCGCCGCCTTGTCGAGCGTCGTATCGATCGTTCCGTCGGCGACGCGCTTGGTGGTTTTCACCGGCTCGTAGTTCCAGCTGCCGTCGCGCTTGTAGAATTGATAATGCGTCTCGATGCGCAGCAGCCCGTAGCGCAGACCGCGCTGCGCTATTGCTGCGCCGTCGGGCGCGACGATCACGACATCGAAGACCGCATTGGCGCCGTCGGCGAGCGAGCGGCCCGAGAACATGGGCTTGACGCCGATCATGTTCCCGCTCGGCGTCACCGGCAGGGCGATTTTGTGCTCGACGGCGCGACCGCCGGGTTCGGCCATGCGCACGATAATCTTCGCTTCCAAGGGACGACTGCTTGACGGCAGCTTGTCGAGACTGACCGGAAAGCTGGCCTTGCCCGCGGCATCCGTTGCCGGCAGATCATCAAGCGGCTGTTGCACGGTGTCGACCTCTTCGTCGTCGAGGCCGAACTGATATCCGGCAAAGCCCGCCCGTTCCTTCGCCGCCGCGATCGTCACTTCGCCTTCGAGATGGAGGTTTGCGGCCGGCGCGTGGTAGAGAAAGCGCCCGGCCACATCGATCTTGTCGGGAACTTTTTGCGAGATGCGGCCGGTCGGCGACGTCAAATCGAATTCAATCCGATCGGGCACGTAGTCCTCGACGAGAAACGTGGTCTCGCCGACTGCCGGACGTTTCGGATCGGTGTAGGTGCGTACATGCCACGTGCCGGTCGGCGCCGAGGCCGGGAGCGCCAAGGTCAGCGCATGGCCGCCGAGACCCTGATCGGCAACCAGCGTGCGCCGAAATTCGACGCCGTCCGGGCGTTCGACGACGAAGGTCAGCGGCACGTCGAGCGCGGCGGCGCCCTGCGGGTTGCGCAGCAAAGCGGTCAGGTAAGCCGTCTCGCGGGAGCGATAGACGCCGCGCTCGGCATAGACGAACGCATCCAGCCCGTTCGGCGCCGGACGGCCGCCGACGCCGCGATCGGTGAGATCGAAGGCCGGCCCCTTGAGGCTCAAGAAGGCGTAATCGCCCTCGCCGTCGCTGACCGCCAGCATGGCGGGAGCCGTCCCGCCCTCACCGCTCGCCAGCCCGGCCTCGAAAAGCGCGTGTCCGCTCGCGTCGCTGCGACGGGTGGCAAGCACCTCGTTGCCGCGCGAGATCAGGCGCACATCGACGGCGTTCTTTGCTTCCGTCGTCGCCAGCGAATTGACGAAGACGTGGATGCCGTCATTGCCGGAGAACGCGGTGACGCCGAGATCGGAAACGATGAACCATTGCGTCGCCAGCAAATCGTAATTGTTGTCGAGATTCTTTGTTTCTTGCGGCTGCGCAACCATCACGTAGACGCCGGGCTTGAGATCGCCGACCGCTTGGTCGACCGGGAAAGCGGTGGTGACGTCGGCGTTGAGCGGCGCCTGTTCGACCGCAAGCACGCCTTTCCAGACACGAACCCCGCGCGAATCGCGCAGCTGCTCCACGTCGTAGCGGCTCAGGCTGCGCTGAAAGTCGCCGCGCCCGGCATTGCCGCCGCCGATCGCCTCCGCAAGACTGCGGTCGCCGAGCCGGAACACCTCGATCGCGATCGCGCGGGTGTTGGTGCTGATGACCGGAATGCCGCGCTGGCCGGTGCGCGGAAGTACATAAGCCGTGGTCGAGAAGCGCACGAGCGGTTTTCTGTCGCGCACGTAGATCGAAAAATCCCCGGACTTCGACAGGGTCTCGTGAACCGTGGACGGCAGCCCGGCGCGCAAAGTCACCTTATAAGTCTCGCCATGCGACAATCCCTCGACGCAAAGCTGCTTCTCGGCAGCCGACAAAGCCGGCTTTGTGGTGCCGGCGAGCACGACGAAGGGCGAGAAATCGGTGCGCGGCGGCAATTCTTCCGAGAACTGGAAACAGGCGCGCGGCGAGGTGGTATCGGCGTCGACGCTATAGTCGAGCACGCGGAAGCCGTGCTGTTCGCGCAATCGCTCGTACATCCCGCGCACGTCGGCGACTTCGCGCAGTTCGAGCGAGAGGCGCAACGCGTCGAGCGAAGGCCGCCAGAGCTCGCGTTGGCTCAAGACATTGCCGAGAAGCGCGAGACTGTCCGCTTCCTCGGCGCGGCTCGTGGTGCGCTGATAGGCGATATAGGCCGCAGTCGAAGCGCGCTCGAGCAGGAGATTTTTCTCTTTGTCATCGGCCGGGCGGATCTGCATGATCGTCCGCGCCAGGCGCAGCCACGTGGCGCTGTCGTTCGGCACCGCAGCAACGATCTGTCCGAGCAGCGCCATGCCGGCGCGAAAATCGTTCTTGGTGAACGCCGCATCGGCATCGCGCCTGATCTGCGCAACCGGTTTTGCGGGCGCGCCCGCGTCCGACTTGATCTGCGCCTCGAGCGCGATCGCGGCCTCGGCGAGAGCGCTGTCCCTGAACGGCTTTTCGGCGGCATTCGCGGCGACCGACGCAACGATCAACAACGCGGCGAAAACGCCGGCGCGAATGAGCAAATTCATCGGTGGATTCCTCCCCGAGGGGCGCACAATTTCGCCCCTAATCACGCGGCGGATTTGAAGGAACGATCGTGTCGAGGTCGTGACCGACCGGACCGGCCCGACCTAAACTTTTTGCAATCAGTACCCGGGCGCCTGGCGGCCATTTCGCGGCGGATTTACCGGGCGTAGAAGCGTAAGATTGTATATAAGCTTGTCGCGCACGGCCCCGTAGCTCAGGGGATAGAGCAACAGCCTTCTAAGCTGAAGGTCGCAGGTTCGAATCCTGCCGGGGTCG
>CAWKBE010000048.1:0-24871 GCA_963847785.1 uncultured Alphaproteobacteria bacterium | reverse complement strand
GACGCTGCTCGCAGCGCGCAGTGCTACCCTGACGCTCGACAAGTGGTGCGCAGATCACAAGCTCGGCAGCGAGACGAAAATCCGCGCCCGGCTCGTGCGCGATATCGACAAGCCGGTCACGGCCGAGCAACGGCACCGGCTGCAGATTGACGAAACCGAGCCGGTCAAGTTCCGCCACGTCGAACTCAGGTGTGGGGACCGCATTCTGTCCGAGGCCGACAATTGGTACGTGCCGTCGCGGCTCACCGCCGAAATGAACCACCAGCTTGAAACCACCGACACTCCCTTTGGGCGGGCCGTTGCCGACCTAAAACCGCTCCGGCAGACCTTCGCCGCCGAGATGCTTTGGAAGCCGCTCGACGACGGCTGGGAGCAGCGCCCGCCGACCGCCGACCATCCGCAGCAGGCATTGACCATTCCGCTGAAAATTTTCCAGCATCGCGCATCGCTTTATACGCCCGATCTCAAGCCAATTTCGGAAGTCGATGAAACCTACACCAGCGAAAACCTGGCGTTCGCGCCGCCGCGCTGACGCGCCGCCTAGCGCTTCGAGAACTGGAAGCTGCGGCGTGCTTTGGCCCGACCGTACTTCTTGCGCTCGACCACGCGTGGATCGCGGGTCAGGAAGCCGCCGCGCTTGAGCACCGCGCGCAATTCCGGCTCATGCCGCATCAGTGCCTTGGATAGACCATGACGCACCGCGCCGGCTTGGCCGGAAAGCCCGCCACCGGAAACCGTACACACGACCTCGTATTGCCCTTGGCGGTTTGCGGCGACAAGGGGCTGTTGAATCAGCATGCGCAGCACCGGGCGGGCAAAATAGGTCTCCACCGGCCGGTCGTTGATGACGATCTTGCCGCCGCCCATTTTGATCCACACACGTGCAACCGCGTCCTTGCGCTTGCCGGTCGCATAAGCGCGGCCCTGTTTGTCGAGCTTTTGTACGTATTTCGGTGGCTGCGGCGCCGCCGCCGGCTTGAGCGTTGACAGCTCTTCGAGGGTTTGAATGGTCTCGGCCATCACGCAGTCCTTTTGTTCTTGCGGTTCATCGCGCCGACGTCGATCTGCTCCGGCCGTTGTGCCGCGTGCGGATGCTCGGCTTGCGGATAAACCCGGAGATTGCCGAGCTGGCGGCGGCCAAGCGGCCCACGCGGCAGCATGCGCTCCACCGCTTTTTCGACAATACGCTCCGGAAAACGCCCGGCCAGGATCGACTTGGCGGAACGCTCCTTGATGCCGCCGATATATCCCGTGTGCTTGTAATAGATCTTTTGCTCCACCTTTCGGCCGGTAAGCACGACCTTGGCGGCGTTGATGACGATGACGTTGTCGCCGCAATCGACGTGGGGGGTGAACGAGGGCTTATGCTTGCCGCGTAGCCGCATCGCCACGATCGAGGCAAGCCGGCCGACGACAAGTCCTTCGGCATCGATCATGACCCACTTCTTGTCGACTTCGGCGGGTTTGGCCGAGAAGGTTTTCATCTTTATACCCAAATGGAGCACGTCCGCTTAGGCTGGCGCGTCGGCCGCCTGTTTATGCGCGGGCTCTATCGCCGTCAACACCAAGTGATCGGATATTTTGAAATATCTCAATCATTTGACCTGGAGGTATTATTTCACCTTTGGGGTGGTATCGAGTAGGTGGAGGTGGCGTGGGCGACAAGTTCGTCCTCGCCTTCCGATCGAATGCCGACGTCGGCGACTGCAAGGCGCTTCCCGAGCTTGATCAGGCGCGCCTCCGCGAAAAGATCGGCCGCCGGCGGCTTTCTGAGAAAGTTGATGGTGAGATTGATGGTGACCGCAAGCGGCACCCATCCAATAGACGCAAGGATCGCGACATAAGGCGCAAAATCCGCCAGCGCCATCATGGTCGTGCCCGAGATCGTCCCGCCGGGCCGCAGCGATCGTTCGCTGAAGCGCTTACGGATGCGGCACCCTCCAAACCAGACCACTTCGATGCAATAGCCGCCCTGCGGGTTGAACATTTGCGGAAATTCGTCGCTGAGCAGGCGCTCAAGCTCCGCAACCGTCAATTTCGCCCTCTGCTCCATGGCCCTGCTCCCCGCGCTGCGGATCGGATACAATGCGCCCTTGCCAATCGGCTCGCCAACCCGCATTTCGGCACCCGGACCTGAGGACTGATCATGAACGTTCACGCAGGCTCTACCGCCAAAGCCGACACTTCTTCGCTGATCCTGTTGCGAGAAGACATCGACGGCATTGCCATGCTCACGCTCAATCATCCGCAATCGCTCAACAGCCTTTCCGAGGCAATGCTGGAAGCGCTCGGGGACGCGTTCACCGCGATCGCCTACGATGACGGCGTGCGCGTCGTCGTCCTGGCCGCCAACGGCCCAGCCTTTTCCGCCGGTCACGACCTCAAGGAGCTCTACCGGCGCCGCTCGGATGCGGATGCCGGCCGCGCCTATTTCAAACATATCATGGCGACGTGCAGCACGATGATGCAGCAGATCGTGACGCTGCCGCAGCCGGTCATCGCCGCGGTGCAGGCCACTGCGACAGCCGCGGGCTGCCAGCTGGTGGCGACCTGCGACCTCGCGGTCGCCGCGCGCACCGCAAAATTTGGGACGTCGGGAATCAACGTCGGGTTGTTCTGCTCGACGCCGATGGTGGCGCTGTCGCGCAACGTCGCGCGAAAGCATGCGATGGAAATGCTGCTCACGGGCGACATGATCTCCGCCGAACACGCCGAACGCATCGGCCTGATCAACCGCGTGGTTGCGGCCGGTAGCGAGCGCGACGAGGCGCTCGAGCTCGCCAGAACGATTGCCGCGAAATCGTCACCGGCGATCAAGCTCGGCAAGGAGGCGTTTTATCGTCAGGTGGAGATGCCGCTCGCCGACGCCTACAGGCACACGGCCGACGTCATGGTCGAAAATCTGTTGGGGCGCGATGCTCAAGAAGGCATCGGCGCTTTCATCGATAAGCGCAAGCCGAAACGGGAAGACCGCTGACGGCTCAAAGCGCGATGAACCACGATTCCTATTCCGACGTATATATTCGCGGCATCCTTAACAGCGTGAAGACGATCGCGATGGTCGGCGCGTCTGAAAAGGAGAACCGCCCGAGTTACTTCGTCTTCAAATATCTTCTCGAGCGCGGCTACCGCATGATCCCGGTCAATCCGGGACGTGCGGGTCACGAATTGCTTGGGCAGCGAATTTACGCCCGCCTCGCCGACATTCCGGAGCCGATCGACATGATCGATATCTTCCGCCCGTCGCAATACTCGCTCGGCATCGTGCGGGAGGCGTTGGCGCTCAATCCGCGGCCGCAGGTGATCTGGATGCAACTCGGCATTCGCAGCGACGAGGCGGCGGCTCTCGCCGAAGCAAACGGCATGAAAGTCGTCATGAACCGTTGTCCGAAGATCGAATATGGCCGCCTGTCGTCGGAGTTAGGCTGGATGGGCATCAATACCCGCACCATCGGTTCGAAGAAGACGGCGGCGGTTGGCGGTATTCAGCGCCTGTCCCTTCACCGTACGTCTGTGCGCGGCGGAGCAACCGAAGCCGCCGAACGTGCGCAGCGCAACGACCGCGAGGCCTGAATTGCCCGAAGTCCACGGCACAAGGCCGCAGTGCAATAACATCCGCGGATCGAACAGGGCCTGTCATTAAAATGCGGCAGAATTTTCTCGGGCCCTTTTTATTTCCTCCTGGCTGACTGTGCCGGTCGTTCGACCGGACGCTTTCGGCGGCGCCGTTAGCGCCTGCGAAGGGTCAGGAGTGGATGATGAAAATCGGCTCCGCACTTGCACTCGCGCTCTTTCGCCTCGCGATCGCACCCGCCGCCGGCAAGGCCGACGACGATCGACAAGGCCGGAAAGCCTGCATGTATGATGTGTTGACAGTGTGCGCGCAGTTCATCCCGGATCGCCAGCGCATCGTCGATTGTCTGATTTCCAACCGCGAGCTAATTTCCGAGCCGTGCCGCTTCTTGATCGTGCACGCACGCGCTGACGAGCGCCCACCGACCCCGGAGAAATCGTCTCCTCACTGCTGTGACTTGCGACGAGACCGCCGCGCGTTAATGAACGCGTTTCGAACGCCTTGACGGTTTTCGCCCGTCCTATAAACCGGAGTCGCGTCTCTCCCCGCGAACCCGAAGGATCGGCCGATGAGCGAACGCATTCCGGGCTTCTCCACGCTCGCCGTCCACGCCGGCGCCCAACCCGATCCGACGACCGGCGCGCGCACGACACCGATCTATCAGACGACTTCATACGTGTTCGAGAGCGTCGATCACGCCGCCTCGCTGTTCGGCCTGCAAACTTTCGGCAACATCTATACGCGGATCGGCAATCCGACGACCGCGGTGCTGGAGGAACGCGTCGCCGCGCTCGAAGGCGGCACCGCCGGCCTTGCCGTCGCCTCCGGACACGCGGCGCAGGTGTTGGCATTTCATTGCCTGTTGCAGCCGGGCGAAGAGTTCGTTGCCTCGAAGAACCTCTACGGCGGCTCGATCAATCAATTCAGCCATGCGTTCAAGAATTTCGGCTGGAACGTCGTGTGGGCGGATTCCGACGACACATCCTCGTTCGAGCGCGCGCTCTCGCCGAAGACCAAGGCGATCTTCACCGAGTTGATCGCCAATCCCGGAGGCGTCATCACCGACATGGCGGCCGTGGCGCAAATCGCGCGGCGGGCAGGCGTGCCCTACATCGTCGACAACACGCTCGCCACGCCGTATCTGTGCAAGCCGATCGATCATGGCGCCGACATCGTCATTCACTCGCTGACGAAGTTTCTCGGCGGCCACGGCAATTCCATCGGCGGCGCGATCGTCGATGCCGGTACGTTCAACTGGTCGCGCGAGCGCCGCTATCCGATGCTGTGCGAGCCGCGGCCGGAATATCACGGCATCGTGCTGCACGAGACGTTCGGCAATTTCGCCTTCGCCATCGCCTGCCGCGTGCTGGCGCTGCGCGATATCGGTGCGGCGCTGTCGCCGTTCAACGCCTTCCTCATCCTCACCGGCATCGAGACGCTGCCGCTGCGCATGCGCGCGCATTGCGAGAATGCGCTCGCGGTTGCGGAATGGATTTCGGCGCATCCCAAGGTGGCGTGGGTGAGCTATCCCGGCCTGCCCGGCGATCGCTATCACAACCTCGCCCACAAATACTGCCCGAACGGCGCCGGCGCGGTCTTCACCTTTGGCCTGCGCGGCGGATACGACGCCGGCGTCAAGCTCGTGTCCAAAGTCAATCTGTTTTCCCACCTCGCCAATATCGGCGACACGCGCTCGCTGATCATCCATCCCGCATCGACCACGCACCGGCAGCTCTCCGACGCGCAGAAGATCCAGGCCGGCGCCGGCCCGGACGTGGTTCGGCTCTCGATCGGCATCGAGGACAAAGAAGACATCATCGCCGATCTCGAGCAGGCGCTGGCGGATTAGCCCAACGCCGCCCGCGCCGGCGCGGCGATCCGCGGCGCACGCTCGGCGAGCGTCGCCGCGTGCAGCGTCGCCACGGTCAGGACCAGCATCACCATTGCCTGGTGGGCAAGCGCAAGCTTCAGCGGCACGCGCAACACGAGCGTCACGATGCCGAGCGCCACCTGCAGCGCGACGGCGGCGAACAGCGCCACGGCGCCAAAGCGTGCCGACCGGTTGCGCACCGTTCGTAGGACATCGAGCGCGTGGAGAAGCGCGACGATGAAGATCGCGTAGGCGACCATGCGGTGATCGAACTGCACGGTCAGAATATTCTCGAAGAAATTGCGCCACAGCGGCGTCTCGAAGAGCAGCCGCGCCGCGCTGGGCAGCAACGCGCCGTCGATCAACGGCCAGGTGTTGTACGCATAGCCGGCGCGCAATCCGGCAACGAGCCCGCCGAGATAGACTTGCGTCAGAACAAGAACGAGCAGCGCCGTGGCCGTCACGCAAATGCGTCCCGCCGCCGGCAACGCCGCACGCTCCCGCAAGCGCCACGCCGTCCAGATAAGCGCGACATAAATCATGCACGCAAGGAGGAGATGCGTCGCCAGACGGTACTGCGAAACCTCGACGCGCTCGGCGAGGCCGGAAGCGACCATCCACCAACCGACGGCGCCCTGCAGCGCGCCGAGCGCCAAAATGAACCACAGCAGCGGGCGCAAATCCCGCGCCACCCATCCGCGCCAGAGAAACCACAGGAACGGCAGAAGATACGCAGCGCCGATCAACCGCCCGAGCAGCCGGTGCGCCCATTCCCACCAATAAATAGTCTTGAACTCGGCAAGGCTCATGCCACGATTGACCTCGCGGTATTGCGGAATAGCTTGATATTTTTCGAACGCTTCCTGCCAGGAATTGTCGGAGAGCGGCGGCACCGCGCCCATCACCGGCTTCCATTCGGTGATCGAGAGGCCAGATTCGGTAAGCCGCGTCGCGCCGCCGACCAGTACCATCGCCAGCACCAGGAGCGCGACGGCATAAAGCCACAGCTTGATCGCGCGCGCGTGCGTGTCGTCGGGGGGCGGCTTTTCAGTCATGATCCAACGTCGCTTGTCGCCAGCGCGCGGAACATATAGTGCTGCCCCCTACTCTCGCAACGGACCTGATGCCGCCCGTCCCATGCCGTTTCGCTTGCGCAAATTCATCGGTGCCATCGCGCTGTTCATCCTCGTCATCGTCTGGGCGCTCCTCGCCATGGCGCTGGCGCAGGCGCCCGCTATCCGCGAGAACGCCATCCTCTCCGTCGCCTATTACGTGATCGCCGGCATCGGCTGGGCGCTGCCCGCGATTCCGATCGTCGGCTGGATGAGCCGCAAAAACGCCTAACGCTCAAGCCGCTTCGCCGCGTGAAAGAACTGACCTTGTCCACCTACCCCCAGACCCATCATGAGCCGCTCCTGCCGATGTCCGTCGCTTTCCGACGGAATCATCCTTCGTGAGTCGCCTCAATGAATTTTGCAACGCAATCGGCCCTTAGCGTCACTGCCGCCGGGGCAATAGTAGACGTCACCAGCCGGGTCGTACGTGAAGTCATCGCGTGAGAAGGTGCCATCCTTGCGGGCCGACTTGTCAAACACGGTTACGTGCGGTTGGATGCCGTGCTCATAGACCAGCCAGCCGAGCATTTCGGCCGAACCATAGGCGCTGTCACCCCAGAGTTTGGCGGGATAGAGGTCAAAGCGCTTCATCGAGCGCTCGATCATGCGCTTGGCGGCGAGGACTTCTGCTTGCCGAATCGCCGTGGTCGCTCCGACATCCACAATGATCGCGTTCTCGACATCAATCAGATATTTGGTGGAATAGGCGAAGAAAGCCTGCCCGCCGTGCCCGTCCAGCGCACCGCTGGATCTGCTGGCGAGACGAACTTGGGCGTGACCTCGGTCGCGGCACCGAAGGCGGCATCGTCGAGCACCGCCAGATACTCCTCGACCGCCCGGCCGGTCGCTTCCGGCGGCAGCCCCTGTTCGCCCTCTATGCCATTCTGCCGATTGGTATCCGCTTTGATCAGGCTGGCATCGACCGCAAAGCCCTCGCCGCCGACCAGCCCCTCGCGGATGCAGCGCTGAAGGACCATCTCGAACACTCGCCGCAGCAGATCGCTTTGGCAAAAGCGGCCGTGCCGGTTCTTCGAGAAGGTGGAGTGGTCAGGAACGCCGCCGTCCAGCCCAAGCCGACAGAACCAGCGGTACGCTAGGTTGAGGTCGACCTCTTCGCACAGTCGCCGCTTGGAGCGGATGCCGAAGCAATAACCCACGATCAGTATCCGGATCATCAGCTCGGGATCGATCGATGGCCGTCCCATCGTGCTGTAGAAAGCGGCCAGCCCCCGCCGCAACTCGCCAAGCTCGACGAACCTGTCGATCGACCGCAACAGATGGTCAGTTGGAACGTGCCTTTCCAGCGAAAACTCGTAGAACAAAGCAGCCTGGTCGACTTGCCGACATCCAATCACGATTCTCAGTCCTGCTTATCGCAGGAACTGAATCAGCGAATCCCGTGCGTCGCAACTGCCAACTTTTTCAACAGAATCGGCCAATAGGCGACATCGGCGCAGCGTACAGATCGGAGCGTACTTCAGGGTTCTGGGTCGGCAAGCTCCAGATACGGCTCCCAGGCGTCCACCGATACCTTAAGCATTGGATCTGCTTCGGGCCCCCAGAGGTCGCGCGTGTCGAACCGTACGGTATAGAGCCACTGCGGATTCTCACCTTCACCAAGTGCGTTCGTGTCAGGGAAAACATGGCAGCCATGTAGGCGCTCAATTACGCCGGTGCGACCACGGACGTAGCGCGGCAGTCGTGTATGGGTCGCCGGATGGATGTTCGTCGCGCGGACGCGGTCGCCGATACCAAAGCGCGCCGGAGAGCTCGCCGGGCGTTCGGTCGGTTCCCCGCGATTGAGCACCGTTTCAACGTCCGCGTGGCGCAAGATGCCATCGACTTTTTTTAGCGCGCCCAGCGGCCGGCCCGCTGCAATTTCGTCGGCGGACACGAGCCCCCGCTCGGCAAGGAGCACTTCGAGCCCGGCAACCCACAGTTCGTAGTAGCTTTTGCTAAGATAATCCGCAGGTGGCCGGTTCTCGCGCGCGAAGCGCGACATGTCGATGTTCCATTTTCCAGGCCTGCCTGCGGCGAGGGTGAGCGCGAACGCTCGCCGCTCCCATTCGGCGTGAAAGATAGGCTCGTTTGTTTCCGCCACAACGGGGCCAAACCCGTGAACCCCGCCCATGTCGTGGGCGCCGTTCATGATGGCGCCTTGTCGGGTTTCGGCAGGCCGGTGCCGATCATGCAGTCGCGGGTGACGATCGATGCGAGGCGCTCTTCGCTCCAACCCTCTGTCCCGAGCGGACGCATGGGAAGGACGAGATGCAGCTCCGAGGTCGAATATCCCACACGCGAATTTCCGTGTCGGCCGCAAGCCCGACGCCGAAATCGCGCAGCCCACCCCGTGGGTCCATTACGGCGCGCGAACGGTAGGGTCCTGACTTGTACCAGACCGGCGGAAGTCCGGCACTGGCCAGGGATCGCAGGAGCACAGCGTGCAGACGACCATGTTGTGGAGTTTCGGCGTGTTCTCAACGACGATATACTCGCCTTGCCGGCCGGCATAACCAAGCGAAGCGATTGCGGGCGTCGGTTCGGCGACGAGCTGTTGCTTGAACTCCTGATCCACCCAAGCCTTGGCGACAACTCGAGCTCCATTATGCGGGCCGATTTTCTTCTCGTAGGTCTCGATCAGTAGATTGAGTGCGGCTGGGTCAATACAGCCTTTCTGGCTCAGAACGCTCTCAAGCGCACGCACGCGCAGCTCCATCTCCGACAAGTGCGAGTGCGCTTCATCGTGCTCGTGGCCGTGCCGCTGTTCGGGGTGATGAGTGGACATAGATTGGTCTACCCGGACAAGGCCGGCCGTCAAAGAGGTTGCTTCCGCCAAACTCTTTTTCCGGTCTCAATCGTCTGTCCCACATCAAGTCGGCTCATCAAGGTCACGGATAGCGACGGTCCGACGTGGGACGTAGCCTCGACGAAGAGCGGACAATAGCCGCGTTCCTGCATGCGTCCCGGCTGGGCCTGTTCGAACTATCGTGGAATGTCCTCTGTCCCGCTGCGGCGGGGTGCTTGATGCCGGTACAACGCTCAAAAATATCGATCGAGACGAATACGCCTGCGGACTGTGCGCCGCCGGTTACAAGCCGACGCTCGATGAGATGGTGGAAGTGACCTTCACGGTGAGCCCGCGCATACGCCGCATTGCCGCGCACAGCCCGGATACGCTGCCCGAGGTCGAATATTACCGGCAGATGTTCTGGTGTTCTGGTGTCGATCTCCCCGAGACGCGAGCGGAAAGTCTCGCCGAGCTCACCGTTGATTCGATCGAATTGCCGCCTGGAGAGAAGGCGGCGCTGTCGGTGCAACTGCTTAATGATTTCATTATCCTTTTCGTTCCAGTGACACATGGAACGCAGTTCATCGATGTCAAAGGTGAGCCGACGCGCGAGCGGCAAGCGCTTTCGATGGTCTTCAACAAAGTGAAGGCGCCTGTCGGAACGATTGAGATGCGGCCTGGGCCGCTGCGGCTCTTCTTGGAGAATCAAACCGACCGCCGCGTGTTGCCGGGGCTGTGGATCGCCGGCGATTCGTTGCACCATTTGCTCGGCAAACGCCGGCCGTTGCTGACGGCCAAGCTCTCCTCACCAATCAGACGTTCCGCGACATTTACCAGGCCGACACGCTCGATGTGGACCAGCGGCTTAAGATCACGAGCCTCACCTTCCTGTTTACCGACCTAAAGTATTCGACGGTGCTCTATGAGCGAGTGCGACCTCGTGGCGTATGGCCTGGTCCGCCAGCACTTCCACGTGCTTTACGATGTCGTGGCGGCGGAGGCCGGCGCGGTGGTGAAGACGGTCGGGGACGTGGTGATGACGACATTCCCAACGCCCGATCGGGCGCTGACGGCGGCGTTACGGATGCGCAAGGAAATGGCGCGCATCAACTCCGAACGCAACAACGAAGATTTGATCCTCAAAATCGGCATTCACGAAGGGCCTTGCCTCGCCGCAACGCTCAACAACAGCCAGGATTATTTCGGCCAGACCGTGAAGATGGCCGCCCGCGTGCAGGGGCTCGCTTCCTCGCGCGCTATCTTCGTCACCAAGTCGGTAGTTGAGGACGTCAAGGCGGCGAAAATTCTCGAGAGTTCGGGTCTACGACCCACCATGCAACGCGCAGCTTTGCGCGGTATAGCCGATGAAACGACAGTGTACGAGATTCCCTCATGGCGGTGCGCCTTGGTTTGACATCAGCCGAAACGCCTCCTCTCCCCAACAGGCCGCACTCGCCGACGGGCGATGTTTTGCGGAACCGGCTCATTGCTTATTGATGACAACCTCCAGATACTCGCTCGGCACGACCATAGTGCCGTCGTTCGCTTTGTTCATACGTGCGATGAGCGCGTGCAGGTCTTCTTTCAATCCGCGTTGCTTGTCCTCATCGAGAGCCGCGAACGCCTTGAGCACTGGGCCATAGTAGGTCCTGAGTATCTCCAGGAAGTGCCCCGCAGAACGATAGCGGAAGTTGAAGTTGCGCGGCTCGGTCTGGATCGAAAGATTGGTGGAACCAAACAATTCAACAAGACGTCCGCGTGTGCCCCAGAGCGCGGGCGACTTTACGCCGGCCGGAGGCGGCAGGTATTTGCCAAGCGTCTTAAACACTTGTCCAATGAAGCCGTCTGGCGTCCAGTTGGCGAGACCTATCTTGCCGCCGAATTTACAGACGCGCAGGAGTTCGGCAGCGGCTTGGTGCTGATTAGGCGTGAACATCACGCCAAAGGTCGAGACGACGGCGTCGAAGGTGCTATCGGCGAACGGCAGTGCCTCTGCGTCGGCCTCCTGGAATTTGATGGTAAGGCCTTCGGCCGATGCCCGCGCGCGACCGCGCTCCAGCAAGCTCGGTACGTAATCCGTCGAAATGACGTCGCACCAGCGATGCGCAGCGGCAAGGCTGATATTCCCGTTTCCGGCGGCGACATCGAGCACTTTCTGCCCGGCCCGAAGATCGAGGGCCTCGCAAAGCTCCTCGCCAACGATCTGTAGCGTCGTCCCGACGACGGCATAGTCGCCCGAGGACCAGGCGATCTGCTGCCGGTTCTTTAATACTCCAAGATCAGCGGCAGCGCCTTGCTGCACGGGCGTTTCTTGTCTGATTGCTTGGGCCTGGGTCATGTTCTCCTCCGGTCATTGCGGTCGCGGCGAATTGCGATCGAGATGTGCCGAGGATGCCTTAAGGCGCGACCGAAAGACTTTGCCTAGCGCTTGATTTGTTCTTGAGATGGGCCTGATTATTCATTGAGACCGGCTTCAGTCCCGTTTGGGCCATCGACGTGCAATTTCTCTTTGACGACCAAACACTTGATACCAACCGGCGCGAGCTCCGCCGCGGTTTGAAACCTATTTCCATTGAGCCTCAGGTGTTCGACCTGTTGGTTTACTTGCTGCAGAACCGCGAACGCGTCGTCAGCAAGGACGACCTCATCGCGTCAGTCTGGGGTGGCCGGATTGTGTCAGATTCGACACTGACCAGCCGCATCAACGCTGCACGCAAGGCGGTTGGCGACAGCGGCGAGAACCAAAAGCTGATCCGTACCGTCGCGCGCAAGGGCTTTCGCTTCGTCGGCGTCGTCCGCACGCAACCAAACGGCGCCGACCGGGTACACGGCAGTGGCCCGCCTCCAAATGAAATCGACGAGCCATCGCGGTCGGCTCTGCCGCTGCCCGACCGGCCTGCCATTGCAGTACTTCCCTTCGTAAACATAAGCGGCGACCCGGAGCAGGAGTATTTTTCCGACGGCATCAGCGAGGATATCATCACTGCGCTGTCCAAGCTGCGTTGGTTTTTGGTGATCGCCCGCAATTCTTCCTTCATCTATAAAGCCAAGGCCGTTCATATGAAGCAGATCGCCGAGGAGCTCAGCGTCGGTTATGTGGTCGAGGGCAGCGTACGCAAAAGCGGCGACCGCGTCCGTATCACGGCGCAGCTGAACAACGTTGCGACCGGCAGCCACATCTGGGCCGAGCGCTACGACCGCAGCCTCGCCGATGTGTTTGCGGTGCAGGACGAGATCGCCGAGGCGATCGTAGCCGCGATCGAGCCGCAGCTCTATGCCGCGGAAGATTTTCGCGCCAGGCGCAAGCCGCCCGAAAGCATGGACGCATGGGATCTGGCCATGCGGGCTCTGTCACATTTCTGGCGGGTGACGCGACAGGACAATGTCGTTGCGCAGGCGCTGCTGGAGAAGGCGACAACTATCGATCCGAACTACGGTCAGGCGCTCGGGGTCCTCGCCACGAGCTACATGTTCACCGCTCATATGGGCTGGGCTGATATGGCGATGGCGCCGATCGCCGAGCGCGCAGCGCGGGCAGCGGTCCTCGCCGACAGCGAGGACCCTTGGGCGCACCACGCGATGGGCTTTGTTTATTTGTTCACGCGGCGCTTCGACAACTCGCTGGCCGAGTTCGAGTTGGCTTTACGCCTCAATCCAAGCTTCTCGCTCGCCCGGGGTTATTATGGCCTGGCGCTGTCTTATTGCGGGCGCTGGGAAGAAGCCGATTTGGCCGCGCGCCGTGCGCTGCGCCTGAGCCCACGTGATCCGCATTCGGCGGTCTATTACGGCATCGCCGCCTACGCCCAGTTCCTCGGCTTCAACTATGACGAGGCGATGCGGCTGGCGCGCGAGGCGATCCGACAGCGCAGCGATTTCGTCGGCGCCCACCGGGTACTGACGGCCGCCGCGGGCATGGTTGGACAGGACAATGTCGCCAAGGCATCATTGCTGGAGCTTCGCCGTGCGCAGCCCAATATTTCGCTCGCGTGGATCGCAAACCAAATGCCGATCAAGCAGGACGCCGACCGAGAGCACTATTTGGAAGGCTTCCGCCGCGCGGGATTGAACTAACCTTGGCACATTAAGCCCGACGTCCGGTCGTCCGCCGCCAGAATCGGCCTGTTTGCGGCGAGCGTCGTCGTCTTTCCATTCCTGCTTGTGGCTTTGGCGCAGGTGAGCGGCCGTCAGGGCGTCGGCGGGGCTCATTTGGGGCAAGACGATCTGGTCGATGTACGGTACCGCGCGTTCAACCCGCGTCCCTCGGCGATGCCGCTCTTGACGCTGTTGGGATGGTATCGCGTGCCGAACACCACAACCTCCGAGGAGATCAACGCCAACATCGCTGCCTTTCTTGCAAGCGCGTTGCCGTCCTCGGGCTAAAGCGGCACCCGAAATCGACGACGGGCTCGCGTCCTACGGCTTGTGAGCGCCGACGAGTGATCGGATGAACCTTTCGCAGAGCGTCAATTCTAGGTGACCAGGTGACGCTCTGGGTCATGTCCGCTCTACGCCCGATTGAGTTGCAAAAGTCCAAAAATGCTGAGTTCTAATTTCCCGCCAGAAGATGAAACAGGCCGAAATCGCCTGTGACCCCCCACATGTCTAACCGAAAAACGCACCTATAGCTCGAAAATTTTGTGAACAGTCGTCCAAAACGACTTTTGCAACACAATCCTCCCAACTGCGGACATTGCCGGCGCAGCGCGCGACGACGGAGGGCGGAGGCGGGTGCGGCGGGGTTTGCCGATTTCATGGGCCTATGTCGAGGGCCCCAACCGAGTAGGGACTACCTATCGACCGGGCCGGCCTGTTTTCAATTTCAAGCGCCTTGGAGCTCTTAAGCCGTATCTGAATCTAACTGCGCAAAAAAATATGAGCCCCGTTCAGAGACCCGCCATCATTTGTGCTTTATGCCCGCAATGAACCCTATTCTTCGAGCAGTTCAGCAAAAAAATTAAAAATAAAAATACGCTCGACAAGCACGGCAAAAGGGCGCCAGATATTTGTCGTTGGCCGGATAGAATTTAGGCTTAGTTTATTGAACTCAAACGGGGAGGTATCGCTATGCATTTCTGCTTCACAGCACAATACACACCACATGCTCTCAACGCTATAATGGAAAATCCGACGACCAGTCGTTACGAGGCGACCAAAAAGCTGGTCGAAGCCGCCGGTGGCAAATTGATCTCGATGTATAGCACCGGTGCCGATGGCCCGGTGTGTTGATCATATTCGACGTGCCCGAGCCCAATGTGGCAGCGGCGATCTCTGGCATCGCAGTGGCAAGCGGTGCGGTTCAGGATGTTAAGCTTACTCGTCTGCTGACGCAGGACGAGGTGACCCACGTTCGGAAAAAGGCAGCTGAGCTTCGCGGTGCGTACAAGCCGCCCGGTAAATAAAGCATCGCGATGGCTGAGCCGCCAGGGCAATTTCTCCGGCGGCTTTTCTTTCGCGTCCCTGCCGTCGCAAATTGGCAGCTTTGCGCAGTCTCGCGCGAGTCGGTGCACAGAAAATAGAGAGCCCCGAGCAGCAGCGGAACGAAGATTGTAGTGCCTTAGTAACACGTGCTGCCGCATTACGGCGCGCGCACGGTCGTACTCCCGCGAGTCCGCAGCGCGGCTATATCGTTCCGAATAGGATTTTGAAATCTGTGGGAGGCGGGGACGCTGTCAGGGGCGCTGCCGTGTTTCGCAGAGTCTTTCCAGCCCGCGAGTTTATCGCCGGCGTGCTTATTTTTAGCCCCGGGGATTTGCTACGTCTCGGCCACGGGAGCCTGCTCGAAGGCAGGAACGTCCTCGCCGCAATGGTCAGCCATCTTCGGCGGCGCGTCTACGGTCGCCCCGGCGGTAGCGCAGCTTGAGACTCGCTTAGAGCCACACACACTGGTCGGGTCCATATGAAAGCCCCGATCATCGCCGCGAGGCTTCCCCTCTCCTGGATCTTCTGGTGGCCGCTCGCCGCTAAACTGCGCGGTAACCGATTGCCCCTATCGTCTTGCCCGGGACAGTGGGGACGGCGGGGCTTCCGCACCGGCCCGGCCCCGGTCGTCGCAACTCCCTCAATTGGCGGCCGGGGCTCTTTTTATCGCGCAGCCCGTCCGTTTGACTGCCGCCGCATCGCTACGGCGACCGATTGAAAGTAGAGACCCCGCCTTCCCGGCGCGGGGCGTCGGCGCCATCTGGTACCGCCGGCGGGGTCGATGGCATTCCCGGCAGTATTTTTAGAGTGTCACGTCCGGCCAATTTGAGTCAACGCAAAGGCCGGCTGCGATGCCGGTTCGCGCTTTCACGCCATTTGCATCTGTCCGCGCTTTGAAGGGCGTCTAGCGACATCGGCCAGCCTCATCCACTCGGCGGCCATCTCGCGTTGAATTGCGCGCGCGTCCCGATCTTTTGTGATGGTCACCATGTCCAAACAATGCGTCGCATAACGCGCATATTCTTTGTGCTTTTCGTTGTTCTGGTTTGCCACGATCTTTCCCCCGCCACCTTATGTTTATCTGAGTCGATGGTGAGGGGTGAGTCTGGTCAAAATTGACCACTTAGCTGCGGCCCCGGCATTTGATCGGGACGGGGCCGCGCTATTTGCGCGCTCTGTCATCTACCTGACTGACTAACTTGAGAAATCGTGCCTATATCAGTCCCATCACCGGCAGCGGCTCAGCTAGGCGTCGGTGGCCTGAGAGTGGTTGTGCTCCCGCCTGTAACGGGAGTTCGCCCATGACAATTTTTGGCCCCGCGACCCTTTACTCAAATTCAATCGTGCGACCGCCGTGCAGTAAATGCGGTATGCGTATGCTCCTAGCGCGGATCGAGCCCGACAAACCGGATCACGACAAACGGACGTTCGTGTGCTCGATCTGCGACCACTCCGAAAGCTTCGTCGTCAAGTACAAGTAACGATGCCCGCGCAGCGCTACTGCTTACGCAACAGCTTCGGCAGCTTGGCGAAGTTGACCGCCAACCGCCGCGCCTCGTCCTTGGTGAGCATATTGGCCGCCGTGCGCCGGCCGGACTCCTCCTCGAAATAAAAATAACCGAGCCCCTGTCCGTTCTTGTCACGGACAATAAAGCAGGCGTCGTTCATCTCCTCGATTGTCCACGGCGGCGGGAAGCGGCGGCGGGGTGTCACGCCTGCTTCGTCCCGTAGTGAAACCGCGCAATCTGGTGCGCCGTATAGACTGGCCCGCCGATCAGCTTGACTGTCGCTCGTATCTTCTGCTCGGGGGTCAATCTCTGCCAAGCCAACACGGCCTCTTGCAACGTGGCGTAATCGGTCGAGATGCCAGCGCCGTCGTTCAACGTGGCGGGGCGCTCGCCATCAACATAGATTTTGTAGTCGTCGCTCATCAGCGCTGGCCCAATTGGAAATCACATTTGAACCATCCCGCAAAAGGCGCGGCGGGCGGAAAGCGGCGGGGCGGCACGACGGCGGTTCTCAATTGCTGGGGAATTGATAGACGATCTCGCCCGCTTCATTCCTGACCATGATGATCGGTCGGGGGCGCACTGCCTGCCGCTGGCAGCACGCAAACGAGTCATTAGGCAATTCGGAGCAATAATGGACGTATGCGCGGCTTGGAGTGGCTATGGCCCCATGCACCGTATCTTCTTTTTCGTTGTGTTGGTAGCTCTGGCGGCATGGCTGGACTCGTATCTGAATGATGGCTTTTACACGCGAGCCGTTACTGGAATGCTTTCAGATATTTCCGTTCATTTTAACTAGACCAGCCCACTCGGCGTTGGCCTCCGCCGCTAAACTGCTCGGTAACCGATTGCCACTATCGTCGCCGGCGGGACCGGTGGGGGACGGATGGGGAATATCCGGGTGTATCCACGCTGGCCCGGGCCCCGGCCTGTCGGTGGTGGGATACTGCGGCGGCCGGGGCTCTTTGATCGCCCAGCGCACCACGCATTTTAGCCGCCCAACCTAAAATTTTGACCGCCGCCCGCGCTACAAAGGTTTTTGCAGCAGTTAGACTGGAGTGGGTGGAACGGCTAGGCCAGAAAGCGCGCCTCGGTTTGCAACCATTCGCCAATGATGCGCGAAGTTTCTGGTCGATTACTCTGACCCCCGGGCCTGCCCTAACGCGCTTTCGGTGTGGGAATACTTCCGACGGGCTCGGATGTGGATGGCCAATTGCAGGCACGGGCAATCTTATCGCGGATCACAGACGTGCCAGAAATTATGAAATTTGTGTCTTTGTTACTTCCATCAGATGCGATGGCTCGAATGAAGATCCTCCCGTTGTCGGGAAGCGCGCGGATCAAATCCATTGGCTCGGGCGCGAATGCGGCGCGACCATTTATTGAGGAACGCCACGCCTGTTGGATAGGTTCGTTCAGATCAATGCGGTAACGGACCTTCACAAACTCCTCGCCTAAATCGGTGTTTTCGGTTGAAAAGGCTGCCTCCGTCCTTTGCTCTCGGCACCGCAATATGAGCGCCGCATCGCCCACGATGATCCAGGCGCTGAACTGAGCACTCTCACCGGTCGCTGACTTGTCTTCGATTATTGACCAGCCCGATTTCGGGCTTGCGGTTACGGGCCCAGCCGGCCCGGGGGGCGATTGAGCGAATGTTGCCAATGGGGTTAGGGCGAATAAAGCGCCTACGATCGCGAATGCCAGGATGTTTCCGATTCCCACGGGCTCTCTCCTTTTTCCTTGGCAAACACTGGCAGAAGTTGTGGCAAAATCTGTGGCAAAACATCCCCCCATACCCCTAGCCAGGGTTTTGCCACACGGCATCACCGCGAAGGCGAAGGCCGCCGCACGAGGCGGCCGGCACTTCGCCGAAAGCGACTTTTGGTAAAATCCTGCATTCATGCTGGCGCCAGGGTGTGGACGCGCTGCCAGCCTTGGCGTTGGTCTCGGGGACGGATGCGGCCGTCGTCGAGCAGGCGGAGCATGGCGGCTCGTATCTGCAGACTGCCGAGCTTGGCGGCCTTGGCTTCTTTCTCTTCGGCGAATTGGGTCGGCGCGTAGTTGGAGCCCTTGCGGTCGCTGGCCGGCCGGTCGCTGGTGTTGAACCGCCGCAGGATTTCAAGGAACACATGCTCGGCGGCGCGGTCGGCCGCGGTCTTTTCTGGCGACGGCGCCGCGTCCTGGCCAGGGAATACCCATGGCGCGATGGCGCCGACCTGTTCGCCGTTTAGCAGCTCGACGCTCCGGAGTTGGAACCAGGTCGCTTTCGTCGCTTGGCGGTAGGTAGTTCGCCTTGCCGCGGTCGATGCGGATGTAGAACAGCCGGTCGTCTTCGCTGAGGCCGGCGCCGCCGGCTTCGCTCTTGGACATGCGGTTGAACACGCGGGAGGCGCGCACGGCAGCGCCGACTGCGGAGGCGCCGCGGCTGTCATCGGAATTGAACTCTTTCTCTTCGGTGCCATTCGATGGCCAGACGTCGATGGCGCAGTCGCACTTGGCGGCGATGTCGCCGAAAATGTGGATGACTTCGCTCATGCGCATGTTGTCGTTTTCGGGGACGGAGTGCAGCGTCACCAACGGGTCGGCGATAAAGACGTCGATCCGGTTCTCGATAATGGTCTTGGTGATCGACCCTATCGTGGCGTGGTCGACGATCAGCTGACCGTTGCCGCTGGCGACGCGTATCGTGAAGTTGTCCTTGCCGGTGACGAACAGCCATCCTTCGAGTTGGTCATCGGCACGTTGTGCAGCCGGCAGCAGGCAGCGATACGTCGCCGGATCTCGTCGCTGTCATCGTCGGCATTGTGCAACCAGACGCGGCACCGCTCCGCCGGCGGCTCACCGAGCAGGCCGCGGCCGGTGGCCAGTACGATGGGCCTCGGCGATGGCCACGGTCGATTTGCCGGCGCCGTCGCAGCCGATCGTCGCCATCGCCTGGCCGCGCTGGTAGTGCTTGCCGTAGAGAAACGCCCGCGGCCGCAGCGTGGCCTCGTCGAAAGCCTTGAACGGCATGGCGCGGATTTTCGCGGGCACCCCCGGCGCCGCACGGTCCTTGGGCTTGGGCTTTAGGTCTGGCGCGGGGCGATCGACCGCTTTGTTGTCGTGATCGACAGCTTTGTTGTCGGTATGCTGCCTTCTCCGTCGCGCGGTTTGCGACTGGTGACGCACCATTGATTGGCGTAGCCGCTCCACATGACCTTGACGTGCTCGCCGCCCGGTCTTGGCGTTCGCGCCAGCTCTCCCGCAGCTTGTCTGGTAGCACCTCGCACAACTCCCGGTTCTTGTTGACGAAGTCGAAGCACATCTTCTCAATGGTCCACCGCTCCTCGGCCCAGTCCCAGTTGGCGCATTCTGGATTGCCGGTAACGGCGCGCCGGGTGGCGTCTAGTACTTCGTCGACGGCGCACTCCACGGTCCTGCCGCGGCACAACAGCGGCGCTGTGCACGACAGTTGGGTGCGGTGAATGCTGCTGTCGGCAGGACCTTCGAAAGTCATGGCGGCGAGACGAGACCCAGCGTCTACGGGGCCGGCGTCGGTGTTTTCGCCTGCCGGCGGGCTTGGCGGGACGTGGCCGTTAGCCTTCGGCTTAAACTCGAATAGCGGCTGCTCATACAGCTCGGCCAGGGTCTCGACCTCGGTAACGTCCACGGGCTTGCCGGCGCGCACTACATGGCACTCGCCCGGCTCGCCGTACTTTGAATTGTGGGTGCCTGGTCGGCGCAGCAGCGCGGCGGCGTGGTCCGGTGCGGGGTCGCCGCAGAGAATTTTCGTCAGCCTGGCGCGTAACGCATTAACGCGCTCGAACTCCTCGGTGCCGCTCTCCACCTCCTCCTTGAGCAGCGCCAGGACGTGAAAGCCCCCGCCGCTGTCGCGGATTTCCAGCGCCAACGGTAGGCCCAGTAATTTCTGCAGCACAGGTTCCCGCGGCGTCGTGAGCATGCGGGTGTCGATGTCGATATGGATAACGCTCAGCGCCGCCACGGTTTCGAGTGTGCGGCGTCTCGCGTCGGCTCTCAGAGTGGCAACGCGGTCGTATAGGCCCCAACCGGGCCGGTCATATTTGCGGGCAAAAGCTTCGAGGGCGACGGGGTCGTCGGACAGCAGCTGAGGGATGCCGCCCGGCCCTTTTACATTGCGAAGAGCACAGATATTGCACGGCGTTGCTCCGATGGCGCTGTCGCGACTCGACTTCGAGAAGTAAAAAGCGGGAAGGCTTGCAGGCCTTCCCGCTGGCTTTCAGAACACTAAAAAGGTATCTCGTCGCTCATCTCGGCGGATAGTTTCGGCGGGGCTCCCGACGATCCCGCGGCCGGAACCGGGGTGCCATCGCGCTGCAGCCAATCGACAAATCGTTAGCAGCGGCTTCGGGCGCACGCCGCCGAACCGTCTGTTGTTGTAGTGGCCGACGCCGAGTTGAATGAGCGGGAAGAAGCCTTGCCGTGCACGCGGGTGGAAGCGGCAGCGCCCGATCAGTCCTTCCACAGCAGCAATCGACAAGCCGTTGCGGGCGACGAAGCCAATGAGTTCCATGCCTTCGCCGAAGCGTTGCAGCGGCAGAACGTATTGAGGTTGCCACGGGTCACGTTTTTGCCCGTCCATCCCGACTGGCCATTGCTCCGGGTCGGTGTCGCCAAGGTCTTCGCGTTGGACCTCGGCGCGATCTTCGCCGATGCCGACCATCTCCTGGCGGTAACTGTCATCACTGAAGTTGCAAAACCCTTTCCTGGTCTCGGTCCAAGCGGCGATAAACCTGCTGCCGTCTGGAATCTGAGTTCCCGTCCTGGACCAGGCGAAAGATGCCGTCGTTACCGTGGAAGTCGGCCAGTGTCAGCGGCGTCGATCCCCACGCCGCGGCACGTTGCTGCAGGACCTCAGGGCTGCTCACCACTGGCGCCGCGGGCACGGTTGCTGGCGGTGCTGACGCCCAGCCCGGGGCGGCCGGGGGCACAGCCGTCATCGTGGGCGTGGCCCTGTTGCGTTCGGCATCGGCCTGTTGCTGGGCTTGAATTTGTTGAGGACTCGGGCCGCGGAGGGGCAGCTCGACCTCCTCCTTCGTTGTCGTCTTCGCGGCGTCAGTGCGGGTATGTCTGTCTTGCTTTGTCATGTTCGGGTGCTCCGGTTTGGCAGTTGATGCGCGAGAGTTCTCTCCGGTCGCCGCTCGCGCGGACGGCGGCAAATAATTCAGAAAGGACTCAGTCTTTGGGAGGCCAGAGGCAGGCGAACTCGTTCGCGTGTTCGCGGCAGAGCGTGTCGATGGCATCGACCAATGCGGGGACATCCGGGACAGTTGTCCGGTTACCGTGGCGCTCTGTATGAGCGGCAATGGCATCCTCGACGCGGGCGCGCATCATGCGGCGGCCCCCTGCTCGGTCTCGGCCTCGCGGGCACGGACCCATTCAATGTCGGCTTCGCCGGAGATCAGTTGTTTGGTGCCGGCACTGTGCGTCGGGGGCGCCAGACCTTGCCCGCGCAACTTGTAATACATCGCGCGCGAAATCCGCCGGCACTCACACCATTCGCTGATGGTGTAGCTGCGGTGGTTCTGCTCGGCGCGTCTTTCCTGTTCGCGTTCGGACATTTTCGTCCCTCCACATCAGTTGATGTGAGGGCGGATAAACTCGCGTGTTGATTCGCGCGCAAGGGGGCGTTCTTTTGTTGTTCATAGAACATCAACCAAACACGGTTGACACCAAACAAGCAAAAACGTCGGCGGCTTTTGCAGTTGACTATGCTCTTTTGAGCGGCATCACGGTTCTGTGATGTCCGCCGACAATCGGCTTATGTGCGCGACCCCCGCATCGGTCTGACGTTGCTCGGCATAGAGCCGAAGCGCAGTGCACCTTTGCGAATCTCGTCATCAATGAAACACGGCGATAAGTGCCCGTAATGCTTTTCGACCATGCGTGTGTTGGCATGGCCGAGATTGTGCGCCACCACCATTAACGGCATGCCGGCCATTACGGACAATGATGCCCATGTGTGGCGAAGAATATGGAACGAAATGCGCGGCGTTATCTTCGCGCGCTGGCAGGCGTCTCGCATCGGGTATTCTTGGTCAGACTTGCCAAAGGGCCGGCCGTCGTTCCGGCGCAACAGCGGTTCGGCACCGGTGCGGCCGGCGCACAGCCGCGAAAACAGCGCGGCGCCCTCCTCCATCGGCGTCACGTGACGGGGTTTTCCGGACTTACTTTGGTGAATGTAGATCTTGGCGGTTTGCGGGTTGAAGTCGCTGACCCGCAGCGCGCAAAGCTCTCCGTAGCGACAGCCGGTTGCCAATGCTGTCTCGACCAGCGGGCGAAGTTCGGGGTCGCAGGCGTTAATCAGACGCTTGGACTCGGCGACGGTCAAAAAGCGAATACGGGCGGCATCGACTTTTTTAAAGCGTTCCACTTCGCGCCACGCGCCGGCTCCGCAAGCCTTATTGAGCGCCGCACGTAGAATGTTCAGGGTTCTGTTTGCCGTTGCCCGCCGCGCCCGCCGTGCCTCGTCGGAATCCGGCACTGTCCGAAATCGTTGCTGTTCGCCCCTTGGCGTCCGCACTAGCGGCGGCGCATTGGCAATCTCGTTGCGCCAGTCGGTTAAGCGGCCTGCACTCAGGGTGGTAACCTTCGCATTGCCAAGCGGAGGAATGATGAGGGCGTTGCTGCGGCCCCGCGCGTCCTGAATTGAGCGTTTCGCCCTGCCCTCGTTTTCGAGACTCTCGAAATAGGCATCCATCGCCTCGGCGACGGTTCCGGCTCCGCTGTTTTTGGTTTGCGACGTTCGGCGCGCGGCGCTTTGCGCCTGGGCAAAGCTCATAATTGATTTGCCATTGGCGTCCGCGTAGTCGTCGGCAAGGACGACCGCGCCCTCCGCGGTTCGCAAATTTGTCAGCGTGTATTTGCTGGTCCTCTAGCGGCGGACAACCCAGGTGCCGGGGCCAACGGTGAGCTTGCGATAGCCGAGATGCAGACCGGGCTCGATCAGCCTGAAGTAAGGCTTGTGTTGCACCTTGAGGCGGCTGCGGGCGGTTCTGGTTTCGAGATTGGAGTCGCGGACCTGACGCCGCATGTCGCCCTCCCGAGGCGGAAGCGGTGGGTCTAATACGGGTTCAATATATGGGGGTGGATAGCCGTGTACAGGGGTGTAGAGGAAATCTTTATTCCCCGGGATTTTACTGGGTTTCTGTGGGCACTTGTGGACGGCAATAGACGCTTACGCCGCCTCGCTGCGGCGAAAGCCGTTCCACATCGCCGTAGCCGCGCCGGAGAGGAGCACGCGCACATAACGGAGCTGCTGATACTCGCCGTTGAGCGAGACGCGCGGCAGCGCCAATAGCCTCTTGGCGTGCGCGCGGAAGATCACGCCCGGCCTGGTCGTCACCGCGGTCTTGAAACCGAGCGCGGCGGCCATGGCGAATTCGCGCGGGCCCGCGGAGCCGGGATCGCCATACGGATACGACAGATGCGCCGGCCGCAAGCCCAAAGCCGCCTCGATGACCAATCGGCTTAGATCCATTTCGGCGCGTACGGCGTTTTCCGGCAGCTTCGACAGCATCGGGTGATTGACCGTATGCGCGCCGATGGTGACCAGCGGATCGGCGGCAAGCGTCGCGATCTCCTGCCAGCTCATGCACAGATCCTGGCAGAATTCTGCGATGTCCACCTGATAGCGCGCGGCGAGGTCGCGCACGACGGCGTGCATTTCGGGCTCCGTCTCCCGGCGGCGCAGCCACCAGTAAAGCTCCTTGTAAACCGCGCGCTTGTCGGCGACGCTGCGGCAATCGAAGCTCTGGTTCTCGCCGTCGATCACGAGGCCGACGCGTTCGTTTCTGGCGATGACGGCTTCGAGCACGAGCCACCATAATTCACCGAGCCGGTCGGGAAAAGCCGTCGGCACATAGACGGCGAACGGCATGTCGGCCTCCTTGAGGATCGGATAGGCGTGCTCGATCGTGTCGCGATAGCCGTCGTCGAAGGTGAGGCAGACGAAGCGCCGGCGGAAATCGCCCTTGGTCATGCGGCGGTGCATCTCGTCAAGCGAGACGACGTCGACGCGCGAGTGGCGCAACAGCTTGACCACGCGGGCGAGGAACCATGGCGTCACTTCAAGCAGACGATTGGGCTGGAAGCGCTCGGGCCGGGCCGTGATGCGACGTGAGGATCACGCCGACCCCGCCGACGAACGGCTCGAGCGCAAAATGCGCACCGGAAAAGAACAGTGACTCCAACCCGCCGCGAATGATCGTCTGCTTGAGCCCGGCCATCGTCCCTCGATCGTCCCTGCCCGTCCTTTGCCTGCTGCTTTCCCTGAGAGCTTAATCCCGAAGGATTGCCCCGCATTATCCCGACGCTTGGTTGATAATCCTTTGCGCCTTCATCCGGCGCAGCGGCCATCCTGCCCGTCGCACCGCGAAGCGCTGCTTGGACCGGCCTCTCCACAAGGGGGAGAAAGAGCAAATAAGCATCGCGCGGTCGGTCGCTCTTACCGATGGCACTGCCGCGGCGCCGGCGACTGAAACCGTCATCGTCGCTCGCAAATCGCTCGCTCAGCACCCTCTCCCGCAAACGGAGAGGGGAAGACCACGCGCACAGGCGCGCGGGGGGAGGGGAAGGCGG
>CAWKBE010000047.1:0-16619 GCA_963847785.1 uncultured Alphaproteobacteria bacterium | reverse complement strand
TACTTCATCTGTCGAAACCGCGGACGCGCCAGTGGACCAGCAGAACCAGCATCCGCCGCATATTGCTGCCGACGCCCATCTTGGTCGCTGTCGGCTTCTGGTCGTAGCGCAACTGCAAGGGAATTTCGGCGAACCGCGCGCCGACCGCGTTGAGCTTCAACAAAAGCTCGGCCATGCAGGCAAAGCCTCGCTCCGCCACCAGAGTGTCGCCATAACAGCGCGCCGCCGTTTGCAGCACCCCGACCTGATACGCGCGATATCCGCAGGTATAGTCCCAGACACTGCGCACCGGATGAATGAGCTTGAACAAGCCCGCAGCGCCGAGCGCGGTCAGGCGACGCAGCGGTGGCACGCCACGCACCAGCGCGCCGCGGACGTACCGCGAGCCAATCACCACGTCTGCGCCTGCGGCTAGGCGCCGCACCATGTCGCCGATTTGCGCGGGATCGTGCGTATCGTCGCAATCCATGATGACGAGCGCGTCGTCGTCGTTTGCATTGGCGACGGCGTAGGACACGAGCGCGCGCAGACCCGCGCCCAATCCCTTGTTGACGACGCCGTCTATGATGATGAGTAGCAGACGGCTTTGCCATTCGCGCGCAATCGGCACGGTATTGTCGCTGCTGCCGTCGTTGTAGAGCACGACCGTGACCGGTTCGGCGGACGATTTGCCGAACGCCTCGATCCGCGCCAGTAGGCGCGGCAGCGCGATTTCCTCGTTATAGGCGGGGAGCCCGATAAAAATTCGGCGGGTGGCGGCCATCACTGCGGCTTCAGCTTCGCGTCATCGCGTGGTTAAAGCGCGCTGCGAATGGCCGGGCGCACCTGCCGGCCCAGCAGGAGCGCGACGATGCCGCCGGGCAATGAAGCGAGCAGGATGCCGATGCCGAGCGAAAGCCCAACCAAGGCCGCATCCTCCGGCGCAATCCCGAACAGCACCAGGCCGTAGGAAAGGCTCGCCTCACGCACGCCCCAGCCGGCAATCGAGATTGGCAGCGACGACGATAGGACCGCAACCGGTACGGCGACGTAGGCCGCGGAAGGCGTAAGCGCAATGCCGAAGCCGCGCGCGAACAGGATTGCGGCATTCACCGTCATGGTCATCGTAACGAGACTCAGAGCTAGTCCGGCGAGCCCGGCGCGCGACAATGCGGTGAAACGAAAGATCGCCGTCAAATCCTGCACCGGCCGCAATCGCGCCCAGTATTTTGCAAGGAAGCGCGTCAGCGCCGGCAATAGCCAGATCGCGCCGGCCGCGGCGAGCGCAACGAGTGCGCCGAGCATCGCGATTTGCCGCCCAAGCCAGTCGTCGAATGTTTCGAAATGCCAAAACCAGGCCAAGCTCGCCATCAAAACCACCCCGACGATCGCCAGCATCCGATCGGTTACAAGCGACATGATGGTCAGCCTAAGCGAGGCGCCGCGGTTGTAGCAGAGCCAACCGCGCACCGCATCGGTGCCGACCGCACCCGGCAGAACCTGGCCGGCGAAGACGCCAACGTAGGTGGCGGCGACGGCATAACCGAGCGACACGGTCGCGACATCGAGCCGGCGCAGCAACAGCCACCATCGCGCGCCCACGGGAATGGCATTGGCCGCGAGCAGCATCACGCCGAGGACAAAGAAGATCGCGCCGCTGCCGTCCAGACGCCGGGCGAGCAGGTTGAAATCGATTTTCGAGCAGATCACCGCAATCAGCGAAACGGTGATTGCCGCTTTCACCAGCGAGAACAACAGCACGCGCGGGTTTTTGATCATCCCGCCGCGCTCGCTGCACGTTTGCCGAGTCCGAAAGCCGCGCTGATGCGCTCCGCCGCATAGCCGTCGCCGTAGGGCGAGCCGCCCACCGCCATTCTGGCGTATGCCGCTTCATCGGTGAGCAGCTCGCGCACGGCATTGACGATCGACACCGTCGCGGCCCCGATGAGGCGGGCGACGCCGAGCTCCACCGCTTCGGGGCGCTCGGTCACGTCGCGCATCACCAGCACCGGCTTTTTCAGGAACGGCGCCTCCTCCTGAATGCCGCCGGAATCGGTGACGATTAGATGCGCGCGTGCCATTTCGGCGACGAGGCGCGGATAGCTCAGCGGCGGCATCAGCTGCACCCGATCATGTGCGACACGCAGCCGCTCGAACGTGGCGCGTACCGTCGGGCTCGGATGCACCGGAATGGCGAACTCAATGTCGGGGAATTCCTTCACCAGCGCAACGACGGCGCGGCAGATCGCCTCCATGCGCTTGCCCTGATTCTCGCGCCGATGCGCGGTGAGGAGGATGCGCCGCAAAACGCGGCCGCTGGCGGGAGCCGGCGCGATGCGATCGAGCGCGAGCCGCAACGCGTCGATGCCGGTATTGCCGGTAAGGTAGAGGAGCGACGGATCGATCCCTTCCCCGCGCAGGTTCGCGACCGCGCCGCGCGTCGGGCAAAAATGCCAGCGTGCCAGCCGGTCGGCGGCGATGCGGTTGAACTCCTCGGGGAACGGCGCACGCAGATTGCCGGTGCGCAACCCGGCTTCGACATGCGCGAACGGGATTTCGAGATAGAAGGCGGTCAGCGCCGCGACCAGCACCGTCGTCGTATCGCCCTGCGCCAGGACCACGTCCGGCCGGTGCTTGACGATCATGCGTTCCATCGGCGCGAGCATGGCGGCGGTGAGCATCGACAGCGTCCGGAATTTGGCCGTGACCTTGATGGCGTCGTCGGGCGTAATCCCGAACCACTTCAGGGGCTCCTGCGCGAGCTTGGTGTGCTGGCCGGAGCACAAAGTGGTGACGTGAGCGTGCCGCGCCAATTCGAGAATGACCGGCGCCAGTTTAATCGCTTCGGGCCGTGTTCCGACTACACACAGAAATCGCATTGTCCCGCCGCGAAAAAAGAACCGCCCCGAATGGCGCCCCTTATACAAGGCGAACCGGACGGCGCGAAGCGGCGGCTGGTTCCGCCGCGGTAGCGGTCCCGGCGGGGCTGTTCGGCGTTTTATCTCGGGGAATACGCCGGCCGCGCACTGGCAAAGGGCCGGCGTTCTCACTATGTTCGCGAACGAGCGGATTCATTGATGAGCGACTTGTTCGACAGCGCCGATAAGAGCGCCGGCCGCCGCGATCATCGCGTGATTGCGATCCGCGGCGCGCGCGAGCACAACCTCAAAAACGTCGATCTCGATATCCCGCGCGACAAGCTTGTCGTGTTCACCGGGCTGTCGGGTTCGGGCAAATCCTCGCTCGCCTTCGACACGATCTACGCCGAGGGCCAGCGCCGCTATGTCGAGAGCCTGTCGGCCTACGCGCGGCAATTCCTGGAGATGATGCAGAAGCCGGACGTCGATCAGATTGACGGCCTGTCGCCCGCCATCTCCATCGAGCAGAAGACCACCTCCCGCAATCCGCGCTCGACCGTCGGCACCGTCACCGAGATCCACGATTACATGCGGCTGTTGTGGGCGCGTGTCGGCGTCCCCTATTCACCGGCGACCGGCCTGCCGATCGAGAGCCAGACCATCTCGCAGATGATCGACCGCATCCTGGCTTTGCCCGAGGGCACGCGGCTTTATCTGCTGGCGCCTGTGGTGCGCGGGCGCAAGGGCGAGTACCGCAAGGAGCTCGCCGATTATATGAAGAAGGGCTACCAGCGGGTCAAAGTCGACGCCGCATTCTACGAGATCGCCGAGGTGCCGGCGCTGGACAAGAAATTCGCCCATGATATCGATGTGGTCGTCGACCGCCTCCTGGTGCGGCCAGACATCGCCACGCGGCTCGCGGACTCGCTCGAACAGGCGCTCAAGCTCGCCGACGGGCTCGCGGTCGCCGAGTTCGCTGATGCGACAAATGTCGTCTCCTCCCTTGAGGGGGAGACCGACCGCCCGAAGGGCGGTCGAGAGGGGGGTCGGCGAACGCAAACAAAAGGTACCCCCCTCCCCGACCCTCCCCCTCAAGGGGGTAAGGAAAAGACAAGGCTCGCGGCGGTCGCTGCATCCGACGCGAACCGCCTCGTCTTCTCGGAAAAATTCGCTTGCCCGGTGTCCGGCTTCACCATTCCGGAGATCGAGCCACGGCTGTTCTCGTTCAACAATCCGTTCGGCGCCTGCCCGAAATGCGGCGGGCTCGGCGTCGAGCAGCATATCGATGCCGAACTTGTCATCCCCGACAAGGAGCGCACGCTGCGCAAGGGCGCCATTGCGCCGTGGGCAAAATCGAACTCGCCCTACTACGTGCAGACGCTCGCCGCTTTGGGCAAACATTACAAGTTCACGCTCGACAGCAAATGGAGGGACCTGCCGAAGGCGACGCAGGAGGCGATCCTCTACGGCTCCGGCGAAACCGAGATCCGCTTTTCCTACGACGATGGCGTGCGGGCCTACGAGACCAAGCGGCCCTTCGAGGGCGTCATCACCAATCTCGAGCGCCGTTTCCACGAGACCGACTCGGAATGGGCGCGCGAGGAGATCGCGCGCTATTTCACCGACGTGCCGTGCGCAGCCTGCAACGGCTATCGCCTCAAGCCCGAAGCCCTGTGCGTCAAGATCGGCGAGCGGCATATCGGCGAGGTCTCCGACCTTTCGGTAAAGGCCGCGGCGCTATGGTTCGATGCGCTGCCGGAAAATCTCAACGCCAAGCAGAACGAGATCGCCGGGCGCATCCTCAAGGAAATCCGCGCGCGGCTGAAATTCCTGGTCGATGTCGGTCTCGATTATCTGACATTGGCCCGCGCGAGTGGCACGCTGTCCGGCGGCGAGAGCCAGCGTATTCGGCTCGCCTCGCAGATCGGCTCAGGCCTGACCGGCGTGCTCTATGTGCTCGACGAGCCGTCGATCGGCCTGCACCAGCGCGACAATGCCCGGCTCCTCGATACGCTCAAACGGCTGCGCGATCTCGGCAATACCGTGATCGTGGTCGAGCACGACGAGGACGCCATCCGCGCCGCCGATTATGTCGTCGATGTCGGACCCGGCGCCGGCGTGCATGGCGGCAAGATCGTCGCCGAGGGCACGCCCGCCGACATCATCGCCAATCCGAACTCGCTGACCGGCGAATATCTAAAAGGCGTGCGCGAGATCGCGGTGCCGGAGCGGCGGACGAAGAACCCTGCCCGCGTGCTCAAGGTCATCGGCGCCCGCGGCAACAATTTGAAAAACGTCACCGCCGAAATTCCGCTCGGGCTGTTCACGGCCGTCACCGGAGTCTCCGGCGGCGGCAAGTCGACTTTGCTGGTCGATACTCTCTACAAGGCGCTGGCGCGGCGATTGAACGGCGCGAGCGAAGCCCCGGCCCGCTTCGACCGCATTGAAGGCATCGAGCACCTCGACAAGATCATCGACATCGACCAGTCGCCGATCGGGCGAACGCCGCGCTCCAATCCTGCGACCTATACCGGCGCCTTCACACCGATCCGCGAATGGTTCGCCGGCCTGCCCGAGTCCAAAGCGCGCGGTTACGAGCCCGGTCGCTTCTCGTTCAACGTCAAGGGCGGCCGCTGCGAGGCCTGCCAGGGCGACGGCGTGATCAAGATCGAGATGCACTTTCTGCCCGACGTCTACGTCACCTGCGACGTCTGCAAGGGCAAGCGCTACAACCGCGAGACGCTGGAGGTGCTGTTCAAGGGCAAATCCATCGCCGACGTGCTCGACATGACCGTCGAGGAGGCGCTGGAATTCTTCAAGGTGGTGCCGCGGGTGCGCGACGTGCTCACGCTTCTACGCCGCGTCGGCCTCGATTACATCCATGTCGGCCAGCAGGCGACGACGCTTTCGGGCGGCGAAGCTCAGCGCGTCAAGCTCGCCAAGGAATTATCCAAGCGCGCCACCGGCCGCACGCTCTATATCCTCGATGAGCCGACCACGGGGCTGCACTTCCACGACGTGGCGAAGCTCCTGGAAGTGCTGCACGAGCTGGTCGAGAGCGGCAACACCGTCGTCGTCATCGAGCACAATCTCGAAGTCATCAAGACGGCAGACTGGATCATCGACCTCGGCCCAGAAGGCGGCGACGGCGGCGGCGAGATCGTGGCCTCCGGCACACCCGAGGACATTGTGCGCGAGAAGCGCAGCTACACCGGGGCGTTCCTTAAGCTCGTCCTCGCCCGCGGCGCGTCGAGCGGGAAGCGCAGGAGGCGCGTCGAGGCGGCTGAGTGAATTCCCCTCTCCCTTGTGGGAGAAGGTGGCGAGCGGCTTTCGCCGCGAGCCGGATGAGTGGGAACCAGCCCCGTCAGCCGGTCCCTCGCTTCACTCGGGACCGCCCTCTCCACAAGGGGAGAGGGGCTTCCGCGCCAACTTTGCCCTGTAGTCGGCCCCCTCCCCTTGCCACAATCCGTCACCCACATAAGGGGCGCGTGCGCAGCCAGGGAGACATGCCATGACGCCCCAGGAATCTCAGCTCGTCGATGATTTGTTCGATCGTTTGGCCAAGCTCGAAAACGTTCAGCGCGATCCCGATGCGGAACGGCTGATCGCCAGCGGCCTGCGCCGCGCGCCGCATGCCGTTTACGCGTTAGTGCAGACGACGCTGCTGCAAGACGAGGCGCTCAGGCGCGCCAATGCGCGTATCGAGGAATTGCAGGCACAGACGAGCGGCGCGGCAGAGCCGGAACAGCGGCCGGCAAGCTTCCTCGACAGCATGCGTGAAGCGCTCGGCGGCCGCACTCCGCGGGGCTCGGTGCCGAGCGTGCGCACAGCGGGCAGCTACCAGTCGCAGAACTTCCAACAACAAGGCTCGCAGCCGCAAGCGGGATATCCGCCGCAAATGCCGCTTTCCGGATATCCCGGCGCTGCCGGTTTCGGGTCCGGCGGATCGTTCCTTGGCACCGCCGCCTCGGCCGCGGCCGGCGTCATCGGCGGTGCGCTGTTGCTCGACGGCATCCGCTCCATGTTCGGCCATCACGCCGGCATGGCCGGTGCGAGCGCGTTCGGCCTCGGCGACGATCGGTCGACATTCGCGGACCGGGTACAAGACCGCCAACAGGATTTGGCGGACGAGGACCGGGAACAAGATGCCGAACAAGATTTGGCCGGCGACGACACCCAACAAGACAGCGAACAAGATCTGGCGGAGGACGACGATTTTGCCGGCGGCGACGGAGGCTTTTCCGACGACAGCTACGACGCCTAAGCGAAGTCACCGCGGACTATGATGCGCGTTTAGATGGGCGCGGCGCTTTCACGCCTTCGCCATCCTATTTTCTGCGTCATTGCCGGGCTTGACCCGGTAATCCATGCAACGGTTGAAGTCACTTAGGACTTACCTCGAAACGATTAACTTTCCTCACGTCAGTATGGACCACCGGGTCAAGCCCGGTGGTGGCGAGATGAGAGTGCGGCTTCTCAGTTATCTGCACCTAAAGTCCGCTTGCAGGAGCCAAACGCTGGCACCATTTCAGCCCCAGCGCCCCTTACCCGCGAGCTAATCTCATGCACGTCGATCTTTCCGGACTGCGCGCCCTGGTCACCGGCTCGACCAAGGGCATCGGGCGCGCCATTGCGCTGGCGCTTGCCGAGAACGGCGCCGAGGTCGCCGTCAACGGCCGCAAGTCCGCCGATGTCGACGACGCGATCGCCGCGATCAGCGCCGCGGTGCCGAAGGCCAAGCTGGTGGCGGCGCCGGGTGACGTCAGCACGGCAGACGGCGTCGCCGCCGTGATCGCTGCCTCCGGCGACGTCGATATTCTCATTAACAATGCCGGAATCTATGAGCACAAGGACGCGTTCGAGATTCCCGACGAGGACTGGCAGCGGCTGTTCGCGACCAATGTGCTCTCGGGCGTGCGCTTCACCCGCCATTACGGGCCGCTGATGCGCGACAAGGGATTCGGCCGCATCGTCTTCATCTCCTCGGAATCCGGCGTGCAAATCCCGACCGACATGATCCATTACGGCTTTAGCAAAACAGCCGACTTGGCGTTGATGCGCGGCTTCGCCCAGGCGCTCGCCGCGAGCGGCGTTACCGTCAACGCCGTGCTGCCGGGGCCAACGCGCACTGAAGGCGTTGCGGCGATGTTCAAATCCATGGGCAAGTCGGTGGACAATCCGGCTGCCGAGAAAAATTTCATCGATACCGCCCGGCCAAGCTCCATCATTAAGCGGCTGGCGAAGCCGGAAGAAGTCGCTGCCGTGGTCGCCTTTCTGTGCTCGCGCGAGGCCAGCGCCGTCACCGGCGCGCCCATTCGCGCCGAGGGCGGCATCGTCATGTCGATTACCTAAGCGCCGACACGGCGGCTTGGTTGAACCATCTCACGACCGGCGGCGACAAAGGGATTCAACCGGCGGCCGACCGCCGGGGCGGGAGGATCCCACGACCGCAGAAGAGAGGAGCGCCGAGATCGAGAGTCTGCGGCGGCAACAAGCGGCTCAGCGCAAACTCCGTCTCCGCCTCGGCTTTGCCAACAACCGCATGGCCGTACTTGCTGGCCGTCGCCGGCTGATCAAAATCGCGATCACCGGCAACGATCCGCCGCCAACGATGACCTTCATCGTGATGACCTACATCTTTCCGGCATCGTTTTAATCTTGGCCGGACGGCAGATCGCGCTTCTCTCGTCACTGTCGCGCTGAAACATCAGTGCAAGGGCACGGGTGGCCGCGGAACGCCCGCTCCGGGAGGCCCCGTCGACGACTGGACCGCCGACGGTGGCGCGGCCGGCGGCGGCGAAGGCGATGACGTAGCCGATGGCTGCGCACCCGCTGACGGCGCGGCGGGTGGCGGCGGTTTGCGCCGCGGAACGGGCGCCGGCCGGGGCAGCGCTGCCATCTTCTGCCTGATGTCCTGCTCGGCGGCCTGCAGCGTCGCGATAATCTGTGCCATCTCTTCCTGTCTGGCGGCAAGCTGCTCCAGGCTGTGCCGCACCATGGCGACATCGCGTACCATGCTCTGCATCTGCTGCGCGACCTCCGGCGGCGCTGCCGCCGCGGCCGGCGCCGGTGGCTGAGCAGGCGGCGGCGGTTGCGGAAGCGGTCCCGCCTGCCCGGTAATCGGAGCAATGGCGGGCGGCTTGGTTGTCGAAACAGATGACGTTGCTGACGGCGACGAAAACCAAGCCGGCGGCACCCAATTTGGCGCCCAGCTCACAGCTGCCGTCTTCGCCATTTCGACGGCTTCGTCACCCCTGGATTGCCATGCAAGCGTCGCGCCGACCCCTATTAGGAACACAACGCAAAAGCGGATAACGGCGCGCAGCATCCGGCTGCCGATCGGCGGCCGCACGCCGACGAACGGATCGTTGCGAAAGCCTGAGACGCGCTCGGAGACATGCAGCGACGGGTCCACCGCCTGCAGCCCGGCAAAATAATCGGTGTCAGCAGCGGCGGCTCCTGCGCGCCGATCAGATGCTTCGCGGCTTTGGCGTCCCGCTTCCGCCTCGCTTGCCGACGCGTCAGGCCAAACCTCCCCGAATGCCGGCCCCTCCTTCGACACGAGAGGAGCGACAACACGTTCGTGCCTGCTGTTCGGTCGCGGATCTTGCGCGATATTTGTGGCCACTTTGCACCACCCCTCAAACTGTAGCGGACAGCCGGTTTTTTCCGCTCAGCCACGCGTGGCGCGACGGGCCATCACCCGTTGACCAAACGAAGGCGAGAGAGCAGCAGCTTGTGGTGACTGGAACCCCGCCCGCACCTTGTCCGGTAGCAAACTCAACGAACGCGCAAAGGTTCCACAAGCAAACGGTCAAATACGAAAATAATTTTGACGACGGTGGAACCGCGTTAGCGCTGCGTCGTTCGCCCATACCGCGAAATGGAACTCACAACTAAAATCCGGAACTCCGGGCCAAATGCAAATGAACGCCGTGTCAGCCGTGAAGTCGTCATATTTTCGTGTGGCCATTGTCATGTTGGCGCCGCCCGCGATCGGGCGGAGGAAAGGCGAAGGGGTGGCATCATGAACTTTGTCAAGCCGCGCGGGTCCGTCGAGCTCGAAAAATCAGCAGAACGCGAAGTCGAGGGAAACATTCGCGAATTGGTGGGTCGCGACAGCGGCGCCTTTCGGCAGGCCGACGGCGACAGCGAAACGACGGCCAACAATCTCAGCGCCCTGCTGCGCCGGGTGTCTGGAAATTCGACGGTCGAGATCGACAAACTCATCAGCGAATTGCGGATGTTGCGCGAGAAACTCCTGGCCGACGGCGACCGCGTCGAACGTGACATCGTCGAATACGCCGCCTTGAGCCAATCGGTGATACAAATGACAAAGATCATCACCGAAAGCATGACGCAGGTAAAAAAACTTCCTGTCGCTCCGAATCTTGCCGAATAGCCGCACACGTCGGTGAGCTCCGCCGCAGGGCGCAGGTCTCTTCTGAGTTGGACCGGCAGCGGACAAATCTAAGCCGCATTCCACAGGGCGTACGTGGCGGGCAATCTCAGCGCCGCGCTCCCGCTCAATCGTCGCAATGACGAATTGGCCTTGCAGCTCCAACCAGAACTGCGCCTTGTTGCCGAAGTAACGGCCGAGGCGGACGGCGGTTTCGGCGGTGAATTGGTTAGGGGTTTTGGATCGAGACGCCGAGCAATCCGCTGTGGACGATCACCGACATCGCCGCGATTTCCGAGATCGCGCACGGCGTCGGCGCCGTCCTGTGCATCGATTCGACGTAGCCACACCGATCTTTACCCGGCCGCTTGGGTTGGGCGCTGATATTGTCATGCACTCGGCGACCAATAGCTCAACGGTTATTCCGACGTTCTCGCCGGCGCTCTTGCCACAGCGCGCGAAAGCGCGTTCGCAAGATGCGGCAGCAGCTCGGGAGCGCCAGTTCGATGTGCCTGGCTGTTGATGCGCGGCATGCGCAAGCGAAAACCGCGGCAACGCTCGCCAACAGACTCAGCGGACATCCGGCCTTATCGGCGGTGCTCTATCCCGGCATCGAGAGCCACGCCGGTCACGACGTCGCGCTGCGGCAGATGGCGGGCGGCTTCGGCGGCATGCTGTCGATCCGGATGAAGCAAGGCGAAAACGCCGCGATCGCCGGTGCCGTTGAGAATTGTGGAGCGCGCGACGTCGCTTGGCGGCATCGAAAGCCTGATCGAGCACCGCGCCTCCATCGAGGGTGAAGGCTCGCTGTCCCGGCGATCTGCTCAGGCTGTCCGTGGGGCTCGAAGATGCCGACGAACTCTATCGCGATCTGACCAGAGCGCACTCGGTCGTCGTTAGCTCTTGCGGCGCTGCTCTGTTTGGATCGCTTCGTCGTGATACCAGCCGCTGCCGGACGCAATCGGGACTGCATGCGGCACCTGAACGTTCGCCGGCTGCTGCGTGAATTCTTCACCCTGGCTGCTCGCGGCGAAACGACCCCTCGCGGGGAAGGCGTAGATCTTCGCCGTTTCGCGAGAGTTGCTCATTGTCATTGCTCTGTTCCTTCGATGCCGCGCCGACGATGCGTGCAGTCAGTAAGTCGTCTTATCTGCAATATAACGCTCAGCCCTGAAATTGTTCGGTATGCCTCAGAGAAAATCAGCGCGTGGCTACAATATGTGCATTGTCGTTTTTTGCTTCTTTTGACCGCAGCCACATTGCTGAGGTTCCGTTGGGCCCGCACCGGGGCGGGCTCAACCCGCCGATTGGCACAGTAAATGCTTGAAAAATGGCGGCAGTCGGCGGCCGGGCGCCGTTGGCGGCTGAGCGCGCGTCGGCACGCTCTCACACATTGCGCATCAGCCTTAAGAGAGACAGCGATGACAAAATATAAGCTCGAGTACATTTGGCTCGACGGTTACAAGCCGGTACCGAACCTCCGCGGCAAAACGCAGTTGAAGGATTTCAATTCGTTCCCGACGCTCGAGCAGCTTCCGCTGTGGGGCTTCGACGGCTCTTCGACAATGCAGGCGGAAGGGCACAGTTCAGATTGCGTGCTTAAGCCCGTCGCGCTTTATCCGGATGCGACGCGCGTCAATGGCGTACTCGTCATGTGCGAAGTCGTGATGCCGGACGGCACGACACCGCATCCCTCCAACAAGCGCGCGACCATTATCGACGATCCGGGCGCCTGGTTCGGCTTCGAACAGGAATACTTTTTCTACAAGGACGGCCGTCCGCTCGGCTTTCCGTCGAGCGGCTATCCTGCGCCGCAGGGCCCCTACTACACAGGCGTCGGCTACAAGAATGTCGGCGACATCGCCCGCAAGATCGTGGAGGAGCATCTCGATCTTTGCCTCGCCGCCGGCATCAACCACGAAGGCATCAACGCCGAGGTGGCGAAGGGCCAGTGGGAGTTCCAGATTTTCGGCAAGGGCTCCAAGAAAGCCGCCGACGAAATGTGGATGGCCCGTTATCTGATGTCGCGCCTGACCGAAAAGTACGGCGTCGACATCGAACTCCACTGTAAGCCGCTCGGCGATACCGACTGGAACGGCTCAGGCATGCACGCCAATTTCTCGACCGCCTATATGCGCGAGACCGGTGGCAAGGAATACTTCGAAGCGCTGATGGAAGCGTTCAAGGCCAACCGTGTGGATCACATCGCCGTCTACGGTCCGGACAACCACTTGCGGCTGACCGGCAAGCACGAGACGGCCTCGATAGACACCTTCACATATGGGGTCGCCGACCGCGGCGCTTCGATCCGCGTGCCGCACAGCTTCATCAAGAACGGATATAAGGGTTATCTCGAAGACCGCCGCCCGAACTCGCAAGGCGACCCGTACCAGATCGCCTCCCAGATCCTGAAAACGATCGCATCCGTTCCGACAAGCGGCAAAGTCAGCGCCGCGGCCTAGTGCATGATCAGAAAAAGCCTGCCCCGGACTTGATCCGGGGCAGAAGCCGGTTTTCGGAAACGATCATGCTCCAAACCAACGTGTGGATCATGCCGCCGGCTTGGCGACGATGAGGTTACTGTCGTCGTCGACCGACGGCCCGCTCTTGCGGGCTTTGGCGACGACCGACGGGTGCCAGCCGACCTTGCCGGCGTCCGGCCCGCCAACGATGGCAATTAACAGCGCGTCCGGATGGTTGGAAACGTTGCGGAAGCCGCGATAGATGCCGATCGGCACGTTGCACAAGTCGCCCTCGTCGAGATCGAGCGTGCGCTCGTCGTCGCCTTCCAGCCAGAACACCTGCCAGCGGCCGTGAACACTTCCTAGGTCGCATGGCGGTGCAGGGGCCGCACGGACATAGGTAATGGAAATGCCTTTGGCGCCCGCCTTGACATCCGGCCGCAGCGCCGGGTTCTCGGTGATGCCCATGCCTACCGTGTTGATAATCTCGCGCTCGTAGGCCGGCAGGCGCTGATCAAGGAACGCGAGGTCGGAGCCCTTGGCGCTGGCGCGCGCCGTGTGGCCGCGCTCCATCGTTTCGCGCGAAATGCGCGGCACCGGCTTGCCGGCCAGCCGTGGATCGACAACAGTCATGATTTCCTCCTGTGCCCGTCGCCGTGCCCGGCGGCCTGATTTTTTTGTGCGGCATGTTTTTATCTCGGCTTTCCGCGCCGCTCAATTCCGGCTTCTTCTTCCCTGTTCGGTGCCGCCTTCTGCGGCTACAGCCGCATGACCGGCCGTTTTCCCTTCGCCGGTTTCTCGCTCGGGACTTTCACCAGCGCCTCGCCGTCGAGCACCACCTCGCCGGCCACCTCGCACAGGCAGGACAACCGTGCCCGCGACTTTTCCGGCATAAGCTCGGCCACGGTCACCCTCACCACCACCGTGTCGCCGATCTTGACCGGGGCGCGAAAGTTCAGCGTCTGCGAGATGTAAACCGCGCCCGGGCCGGGAAGCCGCGTGCCAAGCACCGCCGATATCAGGCTCGCGGTATAGAGGCCGTGCGCGATGCGGGTGCGAAACGATGTCTTGGCGGCGAAATGCTCGGAAAGGTGGATCGGATTGCGGTCGCCCGTCAGTTGCGCAAAGCCGACGACGTCGGATGAGGCCACAGTTTTCGTGAGCCGCTCGGTCATGCCGAGTGACAAATCCTCGAAGAAAAGTGTACGCAGAGGCAGCATGATTCCTCTATCTATATCATTGGCTTAGTTGCATTTTTATGTCTGCAATTTAGCCCATTTTTCTTTCCCAAAAGCGGGGCTGGGAAGAGCATGGGAAGATTGGAAGTTCCTACCCTATCAGTTCTACGCACTTTGATAGGGTGCCGCGTGCACCGCGCGGTGCTAGCGATGAGGGTGCATGCCGCGCTGTTAATTTCGGTAACGGCTTCCACATCCGGTCCGGTGGTGGTTCTCGCCGGCCTCTCCGGCAAGGAAAGTCGCGGCCTTGCGGTCCCGGGGAAGGTCGAGATTCCGGTCGTGTATGGCAGAATTGCGGCGCCCAAGGCGGCGACGAACCGTTCGTCCCGCGATTCAAATCGTTCACGGTCATTCAATACCGCCGCTCGCGTTCATAATGCTTCCGGCAAAGATCTTTTAGCGTGAGTCACCTGACCGCAGCCATCTACCTTGCACACGCCGCCCACAACCACGTTCACTTCAACCCCGTGCTTGTCCGCAATAGCTACAGGTGATGCCAGACATACGAGCGATGTCCGCCATGGGTCTCGGCTGTGCAAAAAAGCGTTGCGACGCGCGACGACGATAGAATAAACGTCATAGTGGGCTATATTTGTTTGGAGCAATGCGCGCCAACTATCTTTGCTCGCCTGACTCTTTTAATCCGGAATTAGTTTTAAACCGTTTGCCGCTCGTCAGGACACCGCCGGCGGTGCGCAACGCATGCGCCCTGCGTAAGGGCGCCGCGCTCGTCATCGGCAGGATGACGGCCAAGGTCTCGGTTGCCGGCAGGGGAATCGTGCACGTCGACAATCGCTATCTCGCAGTCTGGGTGCGCGAGCATGGCGGCTGGAAGTTCGTCGCCTACCAGCGACGCCGATCATCGACGGCTGACATCTATCGTTCGTTACTCTCCCATGACTTTGACAATCACCCGCTTGTCCCGCTGCCCATCAAACTCGGCATAAAATATCCGCTGCCACGTCCCTAGATCGAGTTTGCCACCGGTAATGGGCACTATCACCTCATGATGGATCAGCAACGCTTTGAGATGAGAGTCGCCGTTGTCTTCACCCGTGCCATGATGTTTGTAATCCTTGCGAAAGGGCGCCAGATGATCCAGCCATTCGTCGATGTCCTGGATCAGGCCGCCTTCATTGTCGTTGACGTAGACACCCGCTGTGATGTGCATAGCTGAAACGAGCACCATGCCTTCCTTGACGCCACTTTTGCGCAGGATCTCCTCCACTTGCGGTGTGATATGCACATAGGCGCGGTGGGTCTTGGTATGAAAGTACAAATACTCCGTGAGGGTCTTCATTTAGAATTCCCCCCGCGCGTCTGATAGTTGATATAATGTTGACACTCGCCTTCTCCGCAGACAGGGATCGACTTCCCGGGCCGGAGGGCGAGGCGCCTGAAACTGACCACGAGTGAAACGCCGGGGCCTCGTGTCGGTACGCTTCGCTGTAACGTCGTTACAAAGCTGAAACATCGTTACGCCCGCCGTAACGTCGTCCCAGGTCACTGAAAATTGGCCGCTAGAATAAGCCTACACCAAGCGCCGGTAGCAATCGTTGTAGGATTGCCAGGACGCACACTAGTACCACTAGGATTTTGAGCAGATTAGCTAGCCGCCCATCGCGAACAAACCTCTCGATCAGATAAAAACAAATCGCACCAACAACAGCGATGATGAGTATATTTATCAGGACGAAAATCATGGTGACCCCCCTCGCGCCGAGCGCATTATCCCACTCTAGCAACGTCTTGTGAACTGGGACAGCGCGTCCTTGATGGCAAAATCCCGATCCACGGTCCCCCTTCTCCGGGCATAGCTCAATGTTCGTCCTTCAAAAAATGCGCTTCTTCGCCGTGGAGTTGATCGCAAGTCGGTACTGGGCACATGTCCGTGCTGTGATTAAGGCACGGAAAATTATTGCGGTTTCGACGTAAGCGGTTTCCTTGTTAGCGGGTTCAAATTTATCAGATAAGCCAGAAACTTCCGCAACGGCCAGCGTACTACTCATTCACATTGTCGCGTATTGCGTCTATGTTGCCAAGAAGGGCTCTATAAATCATTCTCATCAGATCCCTACCCGCGGCCGCCGTCTCCAGTTCCCCAGCCACCGAACGAAAAAAAGCCGCCGCCGAAAAAGGACGCATTATGTAGATTATTATTCCGACTTCGCGGTCGGTTTCTCTTGAATACCTTCAGCCACTGATCGATTTCGGAGCGCGCCTCATCGTTGTCGATGACACTGAAGGCAGTATCAAGATCGATCACCCTCAATTCAGTACCTACACATGGAAAGACCAGGATCGCATGCTTGGCGGCGATGTAATAGCTATCCCTCGGCGCAACGGCGCTTGCGGTGATTTCGGGGTTTCTACATCGCATGGCGGAAATCCGACGCTGGCGAGATTGTCATTGCGCTCGACGACGACTGCAAAATTGAGGATCGCAATTTCTGCCATTGCGTAGCCCCGCTCCCCGCATGTCTCAGAGTTGAAAAGTATACCAGCGTGAGCGCCAAAATGCTGTTTCCGCCGCGCAACAGCTTCTCTAAATCGATCTCCAAAATCTAGCAGACATTTTGGCGATGGAGCACGAAGCAGTGCGCACATTGAAACTCGCGCGGTCGCTGTTCCCCCAACAGCGGGCATTCTCTTTCACCGCAAAATCGGTCGCTAAGGGCCCAGG
>CAWKBE010000046.1:0-27382 GCA_963847785.1 uncultured Alphaproteobacteria bacterium | reverse complement strand
GCCTGGTTGCGGCTCTCGGCGTGGGCGATCGTCTCGCGCGTGTCGCGTGAAGCAAGCGGTCCCAGCCCGCTGTCGAGAAGCGCCATCGGATCGGCCGCCGGCACTCGCCCGGCGAATTCATTGGCAATATCCAGTCGCCGCGGCACTCCATCAATCCATGCCGCTTCGGTGTCCGGGTATCCGTTCGGCGCCGGGGGCCGCCATAAAGCCTGACCGAGCGCTGCTTGCGCGCCCAATACGCGATTGATGGCCCACGGGGCGCCGGTCAGTCGCAGCGCGCCGACGATCCATTCCGACGGTGGCTTGAGCTTCGGGCGGACCGGCGTCCAGGATTCCTCGGTGGTGACCAGAACCTTGGCGACTTCCTTGAGATTACCGTCGGTGTCCTTGAAGGCCTTCGCGAGTTTGGCGACGAGCGATGGCAGCGGCTCGTCGACAACGAAATGGCGCGCGAGCTTTTGGGCGATGTGTTGCGCGGTCGCCGGGTGACGCGCGAGATCGGCCAGCACCGCGCGGCCCTGATCGACGCCGGTGTCGCGATAATTCTTGCCGAGCACCGTGCGCTCCCCGGGTTCGTGCAATCGCTTGTTGAAGAGAAATTCGCCGCCACGTTCAGGTTCGCCGGGGTCGACCCAGGTCCAACCGGTGAGCACGTTGGCAAAGTTCGTGACGTCGTTTTGCGAATAGCCGCCGCGAATGGCGGGCGAGGTTCTCGTTCAGCCCCTTGTCGCGATTGATCCCGGCGATCGAATCCGCACCCATGGATTGGACGTTGTCGAGATAGAACAACATCGCCGGATGGCTCTCGGCCGCTGCCAGCATATCGCCGAAACGGCCGAGTACATGCGTGCGGATCGCCTCGCGCTCGTAGGCGCCGACCATGGCGACGTCCTTGTCCGCCGAAATGCAGAAATGGTTCGACCAGAACCAGACCAGCCGCTCGACGAAGCCGATGTCGGCGCCGATCGCCGCCTCGTAGCGGGCGACAGCTTCGTTCTGGAGAATTTGCTGTGGCAGCGGCGGCTGCGGCCGCCGCGATTGCGGCGGCCGCAATTTGGTTTGCGGCGTCGTTCTGGGCAGGCGGCGCCGCGCAGGCCGCCGCTGTCGGCGACTTCCCGCAATCGAAATTCGCCGTCGCGAAGTCGGCCTCGGCGAGCTTTTGCGCGCGCTGCGCGAGTTTCTTTTTCGCCTGCTCTTCGGCGCGGAAGTCGGACACCTCACGCGCGGCCTTGCTGCCTGAGGGCAGGCTCGCCGCCAGATAACCCGCGCCCGGCCGCTCTATATCGGACAGCAATGCGCCGCGCGGATCTCCGGCAATCGCCGCGATCGAATCGCGCGCCGGGCCAAAACCGAATCTGTGCAGAGCCAGCGCAGCCGCCTCTTTTCCGCGGGCGGTCACAGAAAAACTCCTCCGGCGATGGAACCATCGCGCGGCGCAGTTGACTATTTTATTATGGCAAAATTTATGTCGGAAAACGCTCGAACTACGCTGAGTTTCTTACGGATCGTTCATCACGAACAATTTGCGCGACCGGCGCCGTCGGCTATCGCCGCCTTGCGATACCTCGCACCGCCTCGTAAGTATCGGTTAAGGCAAGTGCCTCGCCGGAGCCTTTATGGCCGTTATCGTTGATACCGTTGCGGGTAATCCCGGCCGGCCTCGCCATCCGGAAAAGGCGCATCGGCCGGACCAGCCCATCCTGCGCAAACCGGACTGGATCAGGGTCAAGGCGCCGATTTCGCTAGGCTATGTCGCGACACGAGACATCGTGCGCGCGAACGGTCTGCACACTGTCTGCGAAGAGGCCGGCTGCCCCAATATCGGCGAGTGCTGGGAACGGCGGCACGCGACGTTCATGATCATGGGGGATACCTGCACGCGCGCGTGCGCCTTCTGCAACGTCAAGACCGGCATGCCGGCTGCCCTCGATCCCGACGAGCCCAAGCATGTGGCCAACGCGACTGCCAAGCTCGGGCTTGCGCATGTCGTCATCACGTCCGTCGACCGCGACGATCTCGACGACGGTGGCGCCGCGCATTTCGCCGCCGTCATCCGCGCCATCCGCGCGCGGTGCCGGCAAACCACGATCGAAGTGCTGACGCCGGACTTTCTGCGCAAGGCCGGCGCGGTCGAGACCGTTGTCGCGGCAAAGCCCGATGTGTTAAACCACAATCTCGAAACCGTGCCGTCAAACTATCTCGCCGTGCGTCCGGGCGCGCGCTATTTCGCGTCGCTCCAGCTGCTGCAGCGCGCCAAAGAGCTCGATCCGCAGATCTTCACCAAATCGGGAATCATGGTGGGGCTCGGCGAAGAGCGGAACGAAGTGCTGCAGGTAATGGACGATCTGCGCGCGGCGGAGGTCGATTTCCTCACTATCGGGCAATACCTGCAACCTTCGCGCAAACATCACCCAGTGATGCGCTTCGTTCCGCCGGACGAATTCAATGCGCTGGCGACGATCGCCTATGCCAAAGGCTTTTCGACGGTCTCCGCAAGCCCGCTCACCCGCTCGTCGCATCATGCGGGCGAGGATTTCGCCCGGCTGAAAGCGGGGCGGGCGGCGGCACGCTGATCGATGCCGGAATTATCCACGACCAGGCGCGTGCACCATGCCGCTTCCGAGATGTTCGATCTTGTCGCCGATGTTGAGCGCTATCCGGAATTCGTCCCGCTGTGCCAGTCGCTGACCGTGCGCAAGCGCATGAAGCAAGGCGGCAAGGATATCATCGTCGCCGACATGACGGTTGCCTATAAGCTTCTGCACGAAACTTTTACCAGCCGCGTGACACTCGACCGGCCCAATCTGCAAATCCTCGTGGAATATCTCGAAGGCCCGTTTCGCCGGCTGAACAACCGCTGGAATTTCCGTTCTGTTGACAACAGCATCTGCGACGTCGATTTTTTTATCGCCTACGAGTTCCGCCGCCGCGCGTTCGGTGTGTTGATGGGCGCGGTGTTCGATGCCGCCTTCCGCCGCTTCGTGGCCGCCTTCGAGCGCCGCGCCGATCAGGTCTATGGCACGGCGTAAGGCGCGTCACGACCGCGCGATTCGCTACGCGCCCTAAATCATTGCGTCACTGCACGGCGCCCTGGGTCGCGGCAAGCGCGCGCGTCTTTGCGCGTATGCGTTGAATGGCAAACGCAATCGTGGTGAGCCGATCTTCGCAGGCAGATATCCGTCGGAGAACACGCATGGGCTCACTAGCGGATCGTCAGTCTTATCGAGCCGACCTTCCCGTACGGCCGTCGGTTTCGGGAACCAAGACGTATTTCTGGGTCGGATTGGCGCTGTTCGGACTGGCGATGGCCGCATGCGCCGTCCCGGGATCCATTTACGCCCAAACGTTCCCGCTTGAGATGCCTTTTGTCGGCCCGTGATCCAGGGCACTGACGTCTTAATCAGGTGTGCGTACGGCGATTACCGCAACCGCTGCAGCTCCACCAGCTTCGCCGGCGGCCGCTCGCGCGTCCGCGTGAGACTATGCCGCGCGTTTCCTATGCGCTGAAATCTTGACGGCCGGAGAGTGCGATGCTGCGCACGCTATTCTTGTATTATGCATCTCGACGCTCCCTTATGCTGCGCCTTCTGCCGCTTCGCGCAGAATGCGCGCCCTCCTACCAGGCGGACCCGGGCGTTCATAAGGTCATTTTCGAAGATCACAACTTCCGCGTGATCAGGGCGACCCGGAAGGCCGGCCAGGTCGACCAGCCGCACTCGCACCCCGGTTCCTTTGGTGGTCTATCGCTCAACAACTGCTCGCTGCTGTCGACATCCGCCGACGGAACGACGCACAAGGTCAGTAACAAGGCGGGGGCCGCGGGCTAGCCCGATTTTGCCATGAGTTCCAGAAGCTCGAGCGCTTCGGTTACGGAGCGCTCACGCACGCGGCGGCGTCCGATCTTGCCGTAACGCCGGCTGCGCGCGATGCGTCCTCCGTCGCGGGTTGCCGCGGCAAAATGCACGAGGCCGACGGGTTTTCGTTTCGTGCCGCCGCTGGGACCGGCGATGCCGGTGATCGCCACGCTCACATCTGCCGGCGAGTTTTTCAGTGCGCCGGCAGCCATCGCCGCGGCGGTTTGCGCGCTTACCGCGCCATAACGCTTCAGCGTCGCGGCGGGCACGCCGAGCATCCCTTGTTTTGCTTCATTGGAATATGTGACGAAGCCGCGATCGACGACATCCGATGAGCCGGCGATTGCGGTGAGCGCGGCGGCGACAAGACCGCCGGTACAGGATTCCGCGGTCGCAAGCTTCAAGCCCCGTGCGCGAAAGAGATCGAGCACGCGCGAGGCCACTTCGCGGAGGCTATCGTCGATCACGCAGAGACCCACGGCAGTCGCACAGTCGCCGTCGCCATCGCTACGAGGCCTTCACCGCGGCCGGTAAAGCCGAGCTTTTCGCTGGTCGTCGCCTTGACCGCCACCCGCCCGATCGGGATGCCGGCGATCGTGGCGATGCGCGTCCGCATCGCGTCGCGATGCGGGCTGACACGCGGTGTCTCGCAGACGATGGTTACGTCAAGATGCGCGATCATGCCGGCACGGGCGCGGACGCGCTCGCAGGCGAAAGAAAGAAAACGGTCGGATGATGCTCCCCGCCACTGCGGGTCGCTCGGTGGAAAATGGACGCCGATATCGCCTTCGGCGAGCGCGCCGAGGATGGCGTCGACCAAAGCATGCAGCGCCACGTCGGCGTCGGAATGCCCAGTCACGCCGCGGTCATGGGGAATGCGGATGCCGGCCAGCATGACGTGGTCGCCGTCGCCGAAGGCATGCACGTCGAAGCCGTTGCCGGTGCGCACGTCAGCGAACGCCGCCATGCGCAGCGTTTCGGCCCGCGTGAAGTCGTCGTCTGTCGTCAGCTTCACGTTGGTTGTCTCGCCGGCGAATACGCTCACGCGATGGCCGGCCCATTCCGCGAGCGCGGCGTCGTCGGTGAAATCCTCGCAGCCGGCCGCAGCGGCGCGGCGATGAAAATCCGCGATGAGACCGAACGCGAAGGCTTGCGGCGTTTGCACAGTGCGGAGACGGCTGCGATCGAGCGTTTCGCTGACCATGTCCCGCTCGTCGATCTTCTTCACGGTGTCGGTGATGGCGACTGCCGGCACTGCGGCGCCGTGCTCTTTTGCAGCCGTAATGGCACGGGCGATGAGGGCGCCGCTCAAAAACGGCCGCGCTGCATCGTGGATGAGGACGAAATCCGGCCGGGCTGCGCGCAGCGCCTCAAGCCCGGCGCGCACCGAAGCCTGCCGCGTAGGTCCGCCGGAAACCGGCGACAGCATCCCGCCGAGACCGGCCGTCGCCGCCAGGAAAATCTCTCGGTCGTCCGGATGAATGACCGGTTGCACGGCATCGATTTCAGCGTGGCCAAGGAAGGCAGCCAAAGTAGGGCGGATCACAGGTTCTCCTGCAACCTCCCGATATTGCTTTGGCATTTTACCGCCGGCGCGATACCCGCGCCCGGCCGCGACGACAATTGCCGCGACTTTCGTCGTCATGGAAACCGACTCCACTCACATATCGGCAACGCTTTAGCGCATGTTTCCGAAAGGAGCGAACAGGCTGATTTCCAGGCTCGGAGCACCACCGCCTTGCTTTTTCACGCGGAGGCCGCGAAGTTGACTATATTGCAGTGCAGCACTTGCGCTCAACAACCTTTTGGCTAAACTCTATGCAATACTCGGCTGTCGCCTATTTAGTGTGCATATGAGCCATTATCCCTCTGAGGCACCACGACGAAACCGATCGTTGGCGATCGGCCCGTTGCCGCTGCCGAATCCGGTCTTTTTGGCTCCTATGTCCGGGGTTACGGATGCACCCTTCCGGCGTCTGGCCGCGGCGCAGGGCGCGGGTCTGGTCGTCGCTGAGATGACCGCAAGCTCAGCTCTCGTCGAAGGCAAAAGCGGTGCGTGCCGGCGTGTGGTCAGTCAGGGCGCTGGCCTGCATGTCGTCCAGCTTGCCGGCTGCGAGGCGCATTGGATGGCTGAGGGCGCGCGCATTGCAGAAGAAGTTGGCGCCGCGATCGTCGACATTAACATGGGCTGCCCGGCCAAGCACGTCACCGGCATCCAGTCCGGATCGGCTTTGATGCGCGATCTGGACCACGCACTCACGCTGATCGAGGCGGTTGTGCAAGCGGTCAACGTGCCGGTGACGCTGAAAATGCGGCTCGGCTGGGATGAGCGTTCACGCAACGCCCCGGAGCTTGCGCGACGCGCAGAACAGGCCGGTGTGGCGCTCGTCACGGTGCACGCTCGCACGCGCTCCCAATTCTACAATGGGCGCGCCGACTGGGCGGCAGTGCGCGCCGTCAAGGAAAGGGTCTCGATCCCGGTCGCCGTCAACGGCGACATAGAGAGTTTCGACGACGCCGACATGGCGCTCGCCGCGTCTCGTGCCGACGCGGTGATGGTCGGTCGCGGCGCGCAGGGCAGGCCATGGTTTCCCGGTCAGCTCGCGCGCTATCTGACGACGGGAAAGCGCGAGACGGCGCCGGCGCTGTGCGACCAGCTCGCTCTCATCAGCGCGCTGTACGACGAAATGCTGGTTCACCACGGCGTCGATATCGGGCTGCGACATGCGCGCAAGCATCTTGGTTGGGCGCTCGATGCAGCCGCCACGACCGCCGGCGTGCCCCAGCACCTGCGCAAGACAAGCCGCCAAGCGGTGCTTACGGCAATCGATCCTGCGATCGTACAAAGTCGCCTCATCGCGGCGTTCGATGCGTTCGGCGGCAAAAGCGCGACGCTGAGGCATGCGGCATGAGCACCGCTGAATCGCTTCTGGCCGTTTCCACCGCCGACGCGGTGCTCAATGCGTTGCCGCACCCGGTCATCGTCGTGTCACCCGACGGCAAGGTGATCGACGCCAACGTAGCCGCGGAGGCTTTCTTCGAGGTATCGCTCCCGCTGTTGCGGCGTCATCTCCTTCGGGATCTCGTTCCATTCGGCAGTCCGTTGCTCGCGCTCGTCGATCAGGTGCGCATGAGCGGCGCGGCGGTCAACGAATACAAGGTCGATCTCGGCACGCCACGTAATCCCGGAGACCGTTCGGTCGATCTGTACGTCGCGCCGTTGCCGGAGCGGCCCGACTATGTGGTGGTGATGCTCCAGGAGCGCTCGATCGCCGACAAGATGGATCGACAACTCACGCATCGCGGCGCCGCCCGCTCGGTAATCGCGCTCGCCGCCATGCTTGCCCACGAGATCAAGAATCCCCTCTCGGGTATCCGCGGCGCGGCGCAGTTGCTGGAGCAGTCGGCCGGGGACGACGATCGTGCGCTCACGCGGCTCATTTGCGATGAAGCCGACCGCATCGTGAAGCTTGTCGATCGCATGGAGGTTTTCGCCGACGAGCGTCCGGTCGAGCGTGAACCGATCAATATTCATGTGGTGCTCGATCACGTGAAGCGGCTTGCGCAGTCCGGCGTCGCCCGACACATCAAATTCGTCGAGGACTACGATCCCTCGCTGCCGCCTGTGCTCGCCAATCGCGATCAGCTCGTTCAGGTTTTCTTGAACCTCCTGAAGAACGCGGCCGAGGCGATCGGCGACAGCCTAGGCGGCGAGATCGCGCTCTCGACCGCATTTCGTCCGGGCGTGCGCCTGTCCGTTCCCGGCGCCAAGACGCGTGTTTCATTGCCGCTCGAGTTCTGCGTGAAGGACAACGGACCCGGCGTTTCCGAGGAGCTGATGCCGCATTTGTTTGACCCATTCGTCACGACCAAGCCGACGGGCTCGGGTCTCGGGCTGGCGCTGGTCGCCAAGATCGTCGGCGATCACGGCGGTATCATCGAATGCGAGGCGCAGCCGCGACGAACGATCTTCCGCATTCTTATGCCGATGTTTACTGGTAACGGTGGCGAGCCGGGCGGTACCCTCCAGCCACGAGGGGATCATTGATGCCCGCGGGAAATATTCTCGTTGCCGACGACGATGCGGCGATCCGGACCGTGCTCAACCAGGCGCTCTCGCGGGCCGGATACGAGGTCCGCTCGACCGGCAATGCCGCAACGTTGTGGCGCTGGATCAGCCAGGGCGACGGCGACCTGATTATCAGCGACGTGGTGCTGCCCGACGAGAACGCCTTCGATCTGTTGTTGCGCATCAAGAAAGCGCGGCCGGACCTGCCGGTGGTGATCATGAGCGCGCAGAACACGTTTATGACCGCGATCCGCGCGTCGGAGCGCGGCGCCTATGAATATCTGCCGAAGCCGTTCGATCTCAAGGAATTGATTGCCATCGTCGGCCGCGCGCTGTCGGAGCCGAAGGAGCGCGTCCGCCAGCCGATGAAGGCGGAGGACTTCGAGTCGATCCCGCTGGTCGGCCGTTCGCCGGCCATGCAAGAAATCTATCGCGTGTTGGCGCGGCTGATGCAGACCGATTTAACCGTCATGATCAGCGGCGAGTCCGGTACCGGCAAGGAATTGGTGGCGCGCGCGTTGCACGATTACGGCAAGCGCCGCACCGGCCCGTTCGTCGCCATCAACATGGCCGCAATCCCGCGCGACCTTATCGAGTCGGAGCTGTTCGGCCACGAGAAGGGTGCCTTCACCGGCGCCAATACGCGCAGTGCCGGCCGCTTTGAACAGGCCGAAGGCGGCACGCTCTTTCTCGACGAGATCGGCGACATGCCGATGGAGGCGCAGACCCGGCTTTTGCGTGTCTTGCAGCAGGGCGAGTACACCACGGTCGGCGGCCGCACGCCGATCAAGGCCGACGTGCGAATCATCGCGGCGACCAACAAGGACCTGCGCCAGCTTATTCAGCAGGGACTGTTCCGCGAGGATCTGTTTTTCCGCCTCAACGTCGTGCCGCTGCGCCTGCCGCCCTTGCGCGAGCGTATTGAGGATATTCCCGATCTGATCCGGCACTTCTTCGTGCAGGTGGGGCGCGAAGGGTTGCCGCCGAAGCAAATCGATCAGGCCGCGCTCGACCGCCTACGGCGGCATCGCTGGCCGGGCAATGTGCGCGAACTGGAAAATCTTGCCCGACGCCTCGCCGCGCTCTACCCCCAGGAGACCATCAGCGCGGCTGTGGTCGATGCCGAATTGTCGCAGCCGGCGCTCGTCGCCCCCGGCGAGAGCCAGCGCAGCGACGAAAACCTGTCGAGCGCCGTCGAGCGTTATCTTGCGCGCTATTTTTCCGGTTTCGACGAGGCATTGCCGCCTCCCGGTCTTTATCATCGGATTTTGCGCGAGGTGGAGGCGCCGCTTTTGTCCGCCGCGCTGGCGGCGACCCGCGGCAATCAGATCCGCGCCGCAGATCTTTTGGGCGTAAACCGCAATACATTGCGCAAGAAGATCCGTGACCTGGAAATTCAGGTCTATCGCAGCGGCGGCGGGTGATCCGGATGTCCTGAGGCCGCGAAGCGCGCCCGGCTCAACGCCTAGGAATTGTCGCAATAATCGGGCAACATTGTTGTATAAAAGCATCACAGGCAAGAATGGCCGGGGCTCCATTCACTGTTCGCCATAGAAGTCCCGTATCGCAAGGCGTCGTTCATGACGACCGTCGATCAGGTTGGCCCGCTCAAACCGGTCGCAGCGGCAGCGGCGTCGGCTGAGCCGTTCGACCCCGCCGAGGACGCGCCGACGCAAGTCGGTTCGCGGCTGGTCGGCGGCATTGCGGTCGGCCTCGCACTTCTGTGTGCGGCGGCCACCTTCGTGGTGCTGGCGGGGCTGACGCCGATCGCGCCGGTCCACGAAGTGGTGGTCGAGCTCCTACTGGCGGATCTCGCCGCCGGGCTTTTGCTGCTCGCCATCATCGGCCGCGAAGTGTGGATGGTGGTGCAGGCGCGCCGGCGCGGCTACGCTGGATCGCGGCTGCACGTTCAGATCGTGGGCCTTTTCGCGGTAATCGCCGCGGTACCGACCGTGCTCGTTGCCGTGGTCGCTTCGACCACGCTCGATCGCGGCCTCGATCGTTTCTTCTCGACACGCACGCGTGCCATGATCGAGCAATCGCTAATCGTCGCCGACGCTTATGTGAGCGAGCACGCCCAGGCGATCCGGGGCGAGATCGTGGCCATGGCCTTCGATCTCGGCCGCGCCAAGCCGATGTTCGATTCCGACCGCGAGCGGTTCCAGAAGTTTTTTACCGCGCAGGCCACTGCCCGCGGCCTCTCCGCCGCCCTGATCATCCGCCCCGACGGCTCGACCGTTGAGCGCGCCGATGTCACCATGGACAAGGCCATCGTGCTGCCGTCGGCAACATTGCTCGGCCAGATCACCGAGACCGAGCCGCAGGTGGCACTCATCCCCGAAGGCGATCACGTCGCCGCCGCCGTCAAATTGCACGGTTACGACGACATGTATCTCTATGTGGCGCGCGTGCTCGATCCGCGCGTGGTTCAGCAGCTGCGCGAGACGCAGGAAAGTGTCGGCGAATACGCCAATCTCGAAGCCCGCCGGCTGGGTATTCAGATCGCGTTTGCGCTGATGTTCGCCGTCATCGCGCTCATCGTTCTTCTGTCCTCGGCGTGGATCGGGCTCGATTTCGCCAATCGGCTCGTGGCTCCGATCCGCCGCCTGATCGGCGCCGCCAACATCGTCTCCACCGGCAATTTGCGTGTGCGCGTGCCGATCCGCCGCTCCGAGGGCGACCTCGCCCAGCTCGGCGAAACCTTCAACAAGATGACGCAGGAGCTGAGCACGCAGCACGACGACATCATACATGCGCGCGACGTGATCGACAGCCGCCGGCGATTCACCGAGGCCGTGCTCGCCGGCGCGAGCGCGGGCGTGATCGGCGTCAACGCCGACGGCCGCATCGCCATCCTCAACCGCTCGGCCGAACGCCTGATCGCGCGGCCGGAAAGCGCCGCCCTCGGTCATCCGCTGGCCGAAGTCGCGCCGGAACTCGGCGAGATATTCGAGGCGGCGCGGCACAGCAACCAGCGGCTGATTCAGCGTCAGGTGACGGTCAGCCGCGGCGGTCAGGAGCGGAATTTTTCGGTGCGCGTGACCAGCGAGCAGGCCGCCGAGTTGGATCAGGGCTACGTCATTACCATTGACGACGTCACCGAGCTGGTGCTGGCGCAGCGCACCGCGGCCTGGGCCGACATCGCCCGGCGCATCGCCCACGAGATCAAGAACCCGCTGACGCCGATCCAATTGTCGGCGGAGCGGTTGCGCCGGAAATACAGCAAGGTGATCGTCGAGGACGCCGCCGTGTTCGAGCAGTGCACCGAGACCATCGTGCGCCAGGTCGACGACATCAAACGCATGGTCGACGAGTTCTCGCGCTTTGCGCGCATGCCGAAGGCGGTCATCGCTGCCGAGGATGTGGCCGACACGGTGCGCCAGGTTGTGTTCCTGATGCGCGTCGGCCACCCGGACATCGATTTCGACGTCGACCTGCCGGCGGAATCGATGCCCGCGTGCATTGATCGGCGACTGATTTCGCAGGCGCTCACCAACATCGTCAAGAATGCCACTGAAGCGATCGGCGCGGTGCCGCCGGCGGAACTCGGACGCGGACATATTGCCGTCAGCGCGCGGCGCGAGGGCAAGGACGTGGTCATCGACGTCATAGACAACGGCGTCGGACTGCCGAAGGAGAACCGCTCCCGTTTGCTCGAGCCCTACGTGACCACGCGTGAGAAGGGCACGGGACTGGGGCTTGCGATCGTCGGCCGCATTCTCGAGGAACATGGTGGACGCATTGAATTGCGCGATGCGTCGGAGAAAACTCCGGGCGCGCGGGGAGCGTGGATGCAATTGCGCTTTGCGGCCGAGACGATCGAAACCCCCGATGCGCCGGTAGAGCCGCAGAGAGCGACGGGCTGAACATGGCAACCGATGTCTTGATCGTGGACGACGAGGCGGATATCCGCGAACTGGTCGCCGGAATTCTTCAGGACGAAGGTCACGGCACCCGCACTGCCGCCAACGCCGATGAGGCGCTCGCGGCAGTCGTCGCCCGGCGGCCCAACCTCGTCTTCCTCGACATCTGGCTGCAAGGAAGCCGCCTCGACGGCCTGCAGCTGCTCGACGCCCTTAAGCAGGACCATCCCGAATTGCCGATCGTGATGATTTCCGGCCACGGCAACATCGAGACCGCAGTCTCGGCCATCAAACGCGGCGCCTACGACTTCATCGAAAAGCCGTTCAAAGCGGATCGCCTGCTGCTCGTCGCCGAACGCACGCTCGAAAACTCGCGGCTCAAACGCGAGGTGAGAGAACTCAAACAGCTCGGGCCGCTTGCGACCACGCTCGTCGGCCATTCGCCTGCCGTCAACCAGTTGCGGCAGACGGTCGAGAAAGTGGGGCCGACCAACAGCCGCGTGCTCATTGTCGGCCCCTCGGGCAGCGGCAAGGAGCTTGCGGCGCGCACAATCCATTCGCTGTCCGCGCGCGCCAGCGGGCCGTTCGTCGTCATCAACGCCGCCGCCATCATGCCGGAGAACATGGAAGTCGAGATGTTCGGCATCGAGGCGGGCAATGGCGCGCAAAGCCGCAAGGTCGGCGCGCTCGAAGAAGCCCACGGCGGAACGCTGTTCATCGACGAGATCGCGGACATGCCACGCGAAACGCAGAACAAGATTTTGCGCGTGCTGGTCGATCAGACCTTCCAGCGGGTCGGCGGCAGTACCAAGGTCACGGTCGACGTTCGCGTCATCTCCTCCACTAGCCGCAATATCGAAGCCGACATCGCCGCCGGCAAATTCCGCGAGGATCTCTATCATCGGCTCTCGGTGGTGCCGATCCGCGTGCCGCCGCTCGCCGAGCGGCGCGAGGACGTGCCCGAGCTCGTCGAATATTTCATGAATCAGATTTCGCACATAACCGGATTGCCCAAACGCACGGTCGGCACCGATGCGCTGGCGGTATTGCAGTCGCACGATTGGCCGGGAAACGTGCGCCAGCTTCGCAACAATGTCGAACGGCTAATGATCCTTGCCGGCGGCGATCCTGACGCCGTGATTACGCCGTCGATGCTGCCGCAGGACGTCGGTTCGATGATCCCGTCGATGCCGAACGGCAATGGCGGCGAGCATCTCATGAGCCTCGCGCTGCGCGAGGCGCGCGAGGTATTCGAGCGCGAATATCTGCTGGCGCAGATTAATCGTTTCGGGGGCAATATTTCGCGGACCGCCGAGTTCGTCGGCATGGAGCGCTCGGCGCTCCACCGCAAGCTCAAGGCGCTGGGGATAGACTAACCCCGATCACCCGGACCCGGTCGCAGATGTCGCCGATAGCCTATGTCAACGGCCGTTATCTGCCGATGCGCCGCGCCATGGTGCATGTCGAGGACCGCGGCTATCAGTTCGGCGATGGCGTCTACGAGGTTTGCGAAGTTAGGGAAGGGCGCCTAATCGATGAGCGGCGCCATCTGGCCCGCCTGCAGCGCTCGCTCGACGAATTGCGCATCCGCGCGCCGATGTCGCCCAAGGCCCTGGGCATCGTGCTGCGCGAAGTGATTGCGCGCAACCGCATCCGCTGCGGCATCGTCTATTTCCAGGTGACCCGCGGTGTAGCGCGGCGCGATCACGCTTTCCCGGCTCCGGAAGTGGCGCCGAGCCTCGTGGTGACCGCGCGGCCGCTCAGCGGCACGCGTAACGAGGCGTTGGCCGCGAGTGGCATCGCGGTCGTCAGCGTGCCGGACAATCGCTGGGACCGCGTCGACATCAAGACCATCGGGCTCCTTCCGAACGTGCTGGCGCGGCAGACCGCCATCGATCGAGGCGCGCGTGATGCGTGGTTTGTCGATAAGACCGGTGCCGTCACCGAAGGCGCCTCCGCTAATGCCTGGATCGTGACGCAGGCCGGCATCGTGGTCACGCACCCGGCGGATCATGGTATCCTGCGCGGCATTACCCGCACGGTGCTTTTCGACGTTATCAAAGGGCAGGGGCTGACGGTCGAGGAGCGCGCCTTCACGCTGCAGGAAGCCTATGCAGCGCGTGAGGCGTTCGTGACGGCGGCGAGCCAGATCGTGCTGCCGGTGGTACGCATCGACGGCCGCGCCATTGGCGGCGGTAGACCCGGTCCGGTGGCAACCGCGCTCCGCCGCGAATTTCACCGGTACGCCGAGCAAAGCTGAGCGTCGCGGCGGTGCTTTTATTGATGTTGCGGGGGCTTCGGCTGGCACAATTCTTTCCGATCCCCGCCAGGGGGCTTGCATCGCCTCCGGCCGTGGCCTCTAATAATAAACTGGCAAGAAAAGACCCGTGGGGTAGGGGCCCGCGGTACAAGAACGGAAACAACGGCCATGGCAGCCGACCGCGCACAAAATCTGCAAGACACCTTTCTCAATCACGTCCGCAAAGCGAAAATCCCGCTCACAATTTTTCTGGTGAACGGCGTAAAGCTCCAAGGCGTGGTGACTTGGTTCGATAATTTCTGCGTGCTGTTGCGACGCGATGGGCACTCGCAACTGGTTTACAAGCACGCCATTTCGACCATCATGCCGGGTCATCCCGTCCAGCTGTTTGAAGGCGCTGAGGACGCGCCGCCCGGGGAAAAGGCCTGATTGGAGCCGCGCCGTCGCGACCCGCGGTCCGACCGCCTAAGCCCTACGGGCTCGGCCACCGGCCGCGCGCTGGTCATCGAGCCGGTCCTGCGGCGGACGGCTGCGCATGCGACGCCGTCGGACCGCGCGCCGGCGGCGCGCCTCGACGAGGCCGTCGGCCTTGCCCGCGCCGTTGGCCTGGACGTGGCGCAGGCCGGCATTGTGATGCTCGGCGCCGTGCGGCCCGCCACGTATCTCGGCAAGGGCAAGGTGCAGGAATTCGCCGGTCTGGTCAAAACCCACGAAGCCGGCATCGTGGTGATGGACTGCGTGTTATCGCCGGTGCAGCAGCGCAATCTGGAAAAGGCTTGGGGCGCCAAGGTGCTCGATCGCACCGGCCTTATCCTCGAAATTTTCGGTCGGCGCGCGCGTACGCGCGAAGGCGCGCTCCAGGTAGAGCATGCGCATCTGACCTATCAGAAAAGCCGGCTGGTCCGCTCTTGGACCCATCTCGAGCGCCAGCGCGGCGGCTTCGGCTTCCTCGGTGGTCCCGGCGAAACGCAGCTCGAAGCCGATCGGCGCATGATTGAGGAGCGGCTCGCCAAGATTGAAGCGGAGCTTGGCAAGGTCAAACGCACGCGCGAACTCCACCGCGAAAGCCGCCGCCGTGTGCCGTATCCGATCGTCGCGCTCGTCGGCTACACAAACGCCGGGAAATCGACGCTGTTCAATCGCATGACACAGTCGACCGTGCTTTCCGCCGACATGCTGTTTGCGTCGCTCGATCCGACGCTGCGCGCCGTCGATCTGCCGCACGGCGCGCGCATCATTCTTTCCGATACCGTCGGCTTTATTTCCGAGCTGCCGACGATGCTGATCGCGGCCTTCCGCGCCACGCTCGAGGAAGTGATCGAGGCCGACGTGATCCTGCACGTGCGCGACGTCTCCCACGAGGACGCCGAGGCGCAAATGCAGGACGTGGAAAGCATTTTACGGCAACTCGGCATTGATCCGCACCGCGAGACATCGGGCAAGCCGGCGTTAATCGAGGTGTGGAACAAGATCGATCGGCTCGACGCGGAAGAACGCGCGCGGTTGCGCAACCTCGCCGGACGCCGCGCAGAGGATGAGCGGCCGGTTCTCGTCTCGGCGGTCACCGGAGAGGGGATCGATGCCCTTGGCGCCGCCATCGAGGCGCGGCTGGCAGCCGGGCGCGTGCTGATCGAACTCGTCCTCGAGGCTGCCGACGGCGCCGGCGTGAGCTGGCTGCATCGCCACACCGAACTGATCCACAAAGTCGCGGACGTTGCGACCGGCCGAATCGCCATGACCGTGCGCGTTGAGCCCGACAAGGCGGACGCGGTGCGGGAGAGGTTTTCGTCCGCAGTTTCTTTACAGGGGCGACGGAAATTGCCCTCTCCCCTTGCGGGAGAGGGTGCCGAGCCGCGTCAGCGGCGAGGCGGGTGAGGGGGGCCACGCGGCGTGCAACAAGCCGGCTGTTTCCCCCTCGCCCGGCTCAGTTCTTCGCCCCCACGCCCGCCAGGGGAGAGGGGAAGATGAAGTTCGCTGCAAATGTCGATTACTCCCGCGCCTTAGCCTCGTTCCACAGCGCATCCATTTCGGCGAGCGCCGCGTCTTGCGGCTTTTTGCCTCGCGCGGCGAGAGCATGCTCGATGGCCGAGAAACGCCGCTCGAATTTCTGATTAGTCTGACGCAGCACCGTTTCCGGGTCGGCGTTGACCTGCCGGGCCAGGTTGACCGCGGCGAACAGGAGGTCGCCGACTTCCGCCGGCGCGTTTGACGGATCGCGGCCGAGCGCCTCTTCGATCTCGTCGGCTTCTTCGCGAATTTTGCGCAAGACCGCGCGCGGACCGTTCCAGTCGAAGCCGACTTTGCTTGCCTTCGTTTGCAGCTTGAGCGCGCGGGTCAGGGCAGGGAGCGCAAGCGGCACGCCGGCAAGCGCGCTTGCATCGGCCAGCGTGCCGGCAGCGGTTTTTGCACGCTTCTCCTGCGCCTTGATGTCTTCCCACAGCCCCTTGACGGCCTGCGGATTGTTCGCCCGCTGATCGCCGAACACGTGCGGATGCCGGCGAATGAGCTTGGCGGTGATCGCCTCGACCACGTTGCCGAAATCGAAAGCGTCTTGTTCCTCGGCCATGCGGGCGTGAAATACGACCTGCAACAAGAGATCGCCGAGTTCTTCCTCGAGATCGGCGAGATCGCCGCGCGCAATGGCGTCGGCGACTTCGTAGGCCTCTTCAAGCGTGTAGGGCGCAATGGTCGCGAAGTTCTGCTCGAGGTCCCACGGGCAGCCGGTCTTCGGAGTCCGTAGCGCTGCCATGATTTCAAGGAGCCGGCCGATGTCGCGGGAAGGGGTCATCATAAGGGTCTCGCAATTTCCTGCGCGACCCTATCAGACCTCGTCCTTGCGAGCGAAACGCTGGTTTAGTGGCCGGACGTGTCGGCCGTGCGGCTCGTCTCAAACATGAACCAAAGGCGCCGCTCGGCCTGATCGATAAAATTTTCAAGAAGGCTTGCGGTCGCCACGTCGTCGTGCTTGTCGCACAATTCGTGGCAGGCGCGCATCGCCTCGACCACGCTTTTGTTGTCGGCTACCAGTTCGCGCAGCATGTCGCCCGGCGACACATAGCCCTCGTCGTTGTCGTCGATGCCTTGCAGCTTGGATATCTGCCCGATCGACCGCAGCGTGGTTCCGCCGATCTTGCGGACGCGCTCGACGATTTCGTCGGTGCTGTCGAAAATCTGTTCGGCCTGCTCGTTGAGGAGCAAATGGTAGTCGCGGAAATGCGGTCCACTGACGTGCCAATGGAGTTCTTGGTCTTCAGGTAGAGCGCGAAGGTCGTGGCGAGGATTTCATTGAGCTTGGCGGAAATCTCGTCGACGGCATCCGCCGAAAGATCGGTCGGCGTATCAAGCGCGGCTGCCGGCTTGCGACGTGTATCGATAGCGCGGACTTCGCTCATGGCGTCCCCCTGAAATTGGGGTTGCAACGGAGGGTGCGATTGACCGAAATCAGTAGGCCGGTGTTCGGCACGCAAACGCTAGCAGGGAAGCTTTGGTTCCGTATGACGGCGGGGGCAGACCGGCCGCTGATCCTCGAGCCTATGGCGGACAAGTGGCGACATTCGCATAAGACATATTATGGAACATTTCCGCAAAGGCGCATGTTGGCGGGGCTTTCAGGCGCTAAAGCTCATCCCGTCGTATGCGGGCTCGATGTTGGAAGGTAGTTCCTTGCGCAGGACGTCGTAATCCAGATCGGCGTGGAGGTTGGTCAGGATGGCCCGCTGCGGCTTCAGTCGCTCGATCCAGCGCAGCGCGTCGGCGAGCGAGAAATGGCTCGGGTGCGGCCGATAGCGCAGCGCATCGACGATCCAGACATCAAGGCCTGTAAGCGCAGCGGCGCTCGTGGGCGGCAGGTCGCTGAGGTCGCAAGAATAGCCGACATTGCCGAAGCGAAAGCCCAGCGAGGGCATGTCGCCGTGGGCCTGGAGCACCGGCAGCGCCGTGATAGCACCGCCCTTCCCTTCGACCGTCACCGGCTGGCCAGCCAACAAAAAATGCTCGCACAGGATCGGCGGGTACTCGCTGCCGGGCGGCGACTGGAAGCAATAACCGAAACGGGCGCGCAACACTGTCGCGGTGTGCACATCGAAATAGACGTCGACCAGCCGGCGCCACTTGATGAACAAAGCGCGCAGGTCATCGATACCATGCGTGTGGTCGGCGTGCTCGTGAGTGTAGAGGACGCCGTCGAGCCAATCGACCCCGGCGTCGATCAGTTGCTCACGCAGGTCGGGCGAGGTGTCGACCAGGAGGCGCGTGATCCCCTCCGTTTGGGGCGCGCGCTGTTCGACAAGCAGCGAGGTCCGGCGGCGGCGGTTTTTCGGATTGTTCGGATCGCAGTCGCCCCAGCCCAAAGCCGGCCGTGGCACGCCGCCCGAAGAACCGCAGCCGAGAATGGTGAATTTCAGCGTCATGCCTCGACCGCGTTATCCGGGCGCGGCACCTTGCCGAACAGGTGAAAGAAATTCTCCGAAGTCTGACGCGCAATGTCGTCAAAGGAAACGCCGCGGGTTTCTGCCAGCACCTTTGCGGTCTCCACGACATAAGCCGGCTGGTTGCGTTTACCGCGAAAAGGCAGGGGCGCCAGGTAGGGCGCGTCGGTTTCCACCAAAATTCGGTCGGCCGGAAGACCGGCGGCGATGGCGCGAAGGTCGGCCGAATTCTTGAACGTCAGGATGCCTGTGAAGGAGATGAAAAGCCCGAGTGCGAGGGCGCGGCGGGCAAGCTCGGGGCCGCCGGTGAAGCAATGAAGCACCGCGGGGAAGGCGCCCTGCCCGGTTTCTTCTTCGAGAACCCGCGCGGTGTCGGCGTCGGCCTCGCGCGAATGGATGACGAGCGGCAGCCCGGTCTCGCGCGCCGCCGCGATGTGCATACGAAATCCGCGCTCCTGCGCGTCACGTGGACTGCGGTCGTAGTGGTAGTCCAGGCCCGCTTCGCCAATGGCGACGACTTTCGGATGGCGCGCGCGTGCAACGAGCTCGGCCGCTGTGATCTCCGGCTCCTCGTGCACGTAATGCGGATGCGTTCCGATCGAGCAATAAACATCGGCAAAGCGCTCGGCGATGGCCAAGAGGCCGGCGTGCCGGTGAACGCGGGTCGAAATCGTCACCATGCGCGCGATGCCGGCCGCGCGGGCGCGCGCGACCACGGCGTCGAGTTCGCTGGCGAAATCCGAAAAATCGAGATGGCAGTGGCTATCGACCAGTGTCAATCCGGCCGATAAGCTGCTGTTTTCTGGGGTATTTGGGGGCATGTCGTGGATTAATTCATTTTTGAGGTACTCACTAGGTACTCACCCAGCATCGTTTGGCGGCGTCCGCCCTGCGTACATGGCTCATTTTTGACTGGCAAGATCGCGTAGCAAGCGCATGGGGCCGGGGTTGGGTCGAGCTTTGGGAAATGTCGTCGCCGAGCCCCTCTTCCGCCCCAAGAATTTTCCGATACTCAAATCAGGTTGTCTATCCGCCGCTGATGTCCGTTATGAAGCGCACAGGGGGCTCAACTCGAACATCACTCGATCTCGGCTAAGTGCCAGTTTCGGACTCATGCCTGCAACAAATTTGGGGAATTAAGAGAGGCGGCCGATTTGCGGGCACGAGACAACCTCTAGAGCCGTTAAGTGGGTGCCACCTTCTAGTCCATGACGATCCGTGTACCGGTTGCACCGTTCAACAGCCGCCTTAGGTGGAAGCTGGCGAGTTGGTCATCAGCGTGCTTGCCGACATGCGCTGCAAAGGCTGCGATCGCACCAGGGTCGCCCGCTTCCAGTTTGGCAAACGCCTCGAGATAACTTTTTGTCCTGGCATCTTGGTATTGCTCGCTGCCAACAGGTTCGAAAGCACGCAGAGCTTCCGTCCTACCCCTCAGAATTAGGTCGCCCACCGGACGACCGCGGAACTCCTCCACTTTTGCCGCGAGTATTGCACTAACGCAAATGCGGGTACCGAGTTGCTTGTTCGCGGCTTCCAGTCGCGCCGCGACGTTAATGGTGTCGCCATAAGCTGTGTAGTCAAAGAAGCGGCCACCACCGAAATTGCCGACGATCGCCGGCCCTGCGTGGACACCGATACGTGTGACTCCAAGCGCGACGGCTTTCTTGTGCCAACACTCGCGGAATGATTGTGCGTATTCATCCAATGCCAATGCGCAAGTGACTGCGCGAGCGGCATGGTCTGGCTGTTCACTGGGGGCACCGAACAGCACATGCAAGGCATCGCCGACGATCTTTGCGACTGTACCATCGTGCGCAAACACAAGGTCGGTCATGCCCGCGAGATAGTCGTTGAGAAGCGGCCCAAGCACGTCGGGTGCGAGCGTCTCCACAAGCGCGGTGAAACTGTCAATGTCAGTAAACAGCGTCGCAATCTTACGACGCTGCCCGCCCAGATCAATCGCATCCGCATCGTTAGCAAGCCGCTCAGCCAGATTAGGCGAGAAGTAGCGCGAAAGCGAGGCTTGTGCCCGCTCAGCCTGCGCCTGCCGCATGCGCGCCTCACGCAAGACTTCGACATGTCGAATTGTCTTAGCGATGGTTGTCTCAAGGTCAAGAAAATCGATGGGTTTGGTCAGGAAATCGAATGCGCCCCGGTTCATGGCCGTGCGAATATTGGCCATGTCGCCATAGGCCGACACGATGATGGTCGAGAGCTCTTCTTCGTTCTCCCGCAGCTTCTGGAGGAGCGATAGCCCATCCATCCGCGGCATATTGATGTCGGCAACCACCATCTGTACGTCACGGTTGGCCTCCAGCACGGCCAGGGCTTCGACCCCGTCGTGGGCAAACAGAAAGCTGATCTCCGCGTCGCGAATCTGGTGCCGGAACTTCTGCTGAACAAGCGCCTCCAGGTCCGGTTCGTCGTCGACAAACAGGATTCGTGTTGTCATGCGGCGCGTCCAACGCACATATCGATTTCGCTGCGGAGCGTCCCGAAGTCTATCGGTTGGGCGATCTCTGCTCAGGCCGGCGATGCGAGCGGCTTGCCCTTCTCCACGACGAAGGTGTTCGTGATCTTCACCTTCTGCTCGGTCTTAATGCCGGCATGGGGTGTTTCGGCCGGCACCTGGTAACCATCGCCTGGCTTCAACCTATGGGTCGGTTGTCCTTGTATGGGGAGGTCAAACTCGCCCTCAAGGACATAGCCTGACTCAATCCCCGGATGCGTATGGCGCGCAACCATCACGGTTCTATTTCGGTTTCGAAGATCATTGTTACATAGCCCGGCATCGGGCCGTCGATTTGCGACAAAACCCTTCGCGTGAGGCCTGGTGTCGCCGCGGGCGGCGTGCCTTCCGCTGCCGATGCCTCGGTGGCAGCGAAACCGCTGACTGCGCAGAGCGCGCAGGACGCAAAACCCGCAAAACGTCGTCGTGTCAGCATACAACCTCCCAGCCGTGTCCGGATCGCCAGGGTCCGGACTTCGGTGCACCCAATGATAAGCCGTTCATAATCGCTGGCAAGGCAACCCCTTGTTTCGCTCGGCTCGTGCCGCCCGGAAAGTACGCGAGGTTGGGCCCATCAAGAGCCACTGTCGGGTTTGATCCTCACATTTGGGCCAGTTTTTCAAGACTGTCTTGATCCCGCAACAGAAAGCGACGCTGTCGCCGATTTGATTGGCAGAGTGAATTGGAACAATGCCCCGCGTTCGCCGTCCGACGACGCAGTAAGCCGACCGCTATGACGCTCAATAATCATGCGGCAAATGGCTAGCCCCAATCCCATTCCGTGGGGCTTCGTCGTAACGAACGGCTCAAATATGCCGTTCAACTTCTCCGGATCAATTCCCGGTCCTGTGTCTCGTACCGCCACAATAATCGTATCGCTCTCGTCACGCTCAGTTCTCACCCCGAGCACGCGATTCCCATCATTAACAGCATCCATGGCTTCGATCGCGTTGCGGCCCAAATTAAGAACGACCTCCTGCAATTGACCCCTATGGCCCTCGACAAGCGGCAGTTCGGATGTCAGCTCGGTGCGGGTTGCAACACCATGATTATCCAATTCTCCACGCAAAGCTCGTAGTGACTCAAGAACAATATCGTTCACATCGATTGGCTCTTGTCTCTTATGGGCGCTCCCGAACAAGGCTCGAATGTTGTCAAAGACTTCACTGGCTCGATAACTGGCAGTGACTATCCTATCCAGAGCCGACCGCACCTCTTCGAGATTCGGCGGCGAATGTCCAAGAAATCGCAGTGCCGCACTGCCGTTCATCGCAATGGCTGCCAAGGCTTGGTTTACCTCATGTGAAATCGAAGCTGCCATCGCCTCTAGATTCATCAGTTTATTATTTTGTTCACGTTGCAGCATCGTATTTGAACGAGCGAGGCGTGCCTCGTTCTCTCTTCGCTCGGAAAACAGCGCAGCAAGAACGAATGCACAGAGCGACACGGCCAGGATGCCGGCCTGAGCGGTCAGGATCCGTTCGCCGATCGGAAAGTGTTGGTCACCAAAAATGCCAATGCCGAATGTTGTCGCCCAAACGATTGTAAAGGCAATGATGAACGCGGCTGCAGCGGTGAAGGCCGGCCTGCAGCGGGCCGCAAGCCATAGCAGAAATGGGAACACTAGGACGACTGGCACTACGATTGCCCAAGACTGCCGTGGCAGAAAAATAATAACGCCGCTAAACAACGCTAGGGCCACAAGCGCTACAACGCCGTGGATTACTTCACTGCGAGGCGGCGGATCGCGCGCCGCGGAGGCGAGGCCAATCAAAAGCGGCGCAACCGTGACTATGCCGAGTGCGTCGGCAGTGAACCAATGATACCAGGTGGTCAGGACCGGTGCCGTCGAACCGTGTAACCGCATGAAAATCAACGTCCCGCCGATTCCCGAGACGGCGGGTCCGGCTATAGCGGCCGCAACCAACCCCAGCACGCAGGGCAACCTCCCAAGGCTGAACGCCGAGCCGAAGTAGCGCTCAATGAACCACGCGACGAGCACGGCCTCTCCGGCGTTGCATAGGCCGAAACCGATGGCAGCCCAGATGAACGGGTCGCCGGCCAAGAGATGGGCGACGACGGTCGCACCTATCGCCCCGGCCGCCACCGGTAACCGTGCGCCAGGCCCAAGAGCGATAAGTACGCCGGCTGCCACACCTGCGGCGGGCCAGAACACAGCAACGCCATCAGGTTTGGTAAGCAGAACAAGGCTGAGCCGTGCTGCCAGCAAATAGGCGACGCCCACAGCAATAGCGAGTCCGATCGAACCAACCAACGTTCGCGGTGGCTCGGTGAAGGTGGCCCACCGGCGTTCGAGCGGCTTTTGCAAATTTTGCAACACGAGGGGGCCCTCTCAGCTCGCGAATTGTTGCACGTCGCGTGGGCTGACGCGAGTCGACACGAAGACGGCCAAAGAGTGAAAATGGTTGGTCAGCGCCGTGGAAAATGTGCAGGTCAAAGCGCGACGAGCTGGCTCCCGAGCGTGCCCTGCCACATAAGTAGTTGCTTCTACGCTTTGCCGCCTGCGGGACTCGCCAAGGCGTCGAGCGTGAAATCTTTGACGCGAAATTGCCAGCCCGATCAGAGATAACCGCGGTGCGGTTTGAAACTGTGCAGCGCGTGGGGCCGACCACTCGTCATTACGCAAAGCATTGCTCATGCTGCTGGCCATGGCGGGAGCCGCCGTTGCTTTAGGCAGCGCGCGCCCAGGTTGGCTGTTTGGCCCACTTCTCGATGCGCCTCCCTATCCCGACTACGACGGTATGCCGGGTCCGGGCGGCCCCGCCCGTATGCCCGAGAGCGCGGACAAGGCGAAGACGCTGAGCGCGCTCGAATACGCGGCCGATCAAGGACATCTCGCGGCACAATGGAAGGTCGGCCGTATGTATGCGGCCGGTGATGGCGTCCCCAAGGATGATCAGCGCGCGTTTATCTATTTCAGTCAGATTGCCAACACGCACCCGGATGAGCCTCCAGGTACTGCGCAGGCGCGCATCGTGGCCAATGCCTTCGTGGCGCTGGGCCACTACTATTTGAAGGGTATTCCCTACACCACCGTTGGGCCGGATGCGGTTCGCGCGCGCGATATGTTTGCCTATGCCGCATCTTATTTCGGCGACGCCGACGCGCAGTATCAGCTCGGACGCCCTTTATCTCGACGGTTCGCCGAGCGACCCACGCCAGGCGGCGCGCTGGTTCCAGCTTGCCGCGACGAAAGGCGAATGCCGTGCCGAGGCGGTGCTGGGCGACATGCTGTTCCAGGGCCAGCACGTGCCACGGCAAGCGGCGCGCGGCCTGATGTGGCTCACGCTCGGCCGCGACTGCGCCGGCTCCGACGACAACTGGATCAAGCCGCTTTACGAGAACGCCTTCCGTCGCGCCAACGACGACGAGCGGGCAATGACGCTGGTGTATCTCGAGGACTGGCTCAAGGGGCGCAGAGATTAGGTCGGACCTGGGAAGGCCGCTGGTGCGTCATTCAAGAAGCCTCTAGCAGTGTCTACAACGAATAAGCTCAGGCGATTGATGGGTTTGATTTTCGAGGCGCATCATTAGGTCAACCTCGCCATCATCATATTTTTCGCACCCGCAGTCTCCATTCCAAGGAACAATGCCGTATTCCCGCGCTAGAGCGTTTTCATGATTGGCGGCGATAGCCTTGGTTTGCGAGGTAGTTTTCGCACTCTTGCGGGCTGACATTGTTGAGGGCTTCGGCGATTGCTGTGATGAGGGCTTCGACGGTTCTGGCGGCGGCCTTTCGCAGCAGGGCTTTGAGTTTAGCGAAGAACTGTTCGATGGGGTTGAAGTCTGGGCTGTGCGCGGGCAGGTAGCGCAACTTGGCGCCAGCCTTCCCAGCCACAAAGTCGCCGGCATCCGCGAAGCCATCGAAGCCCGCCCCGGCGCAGGATCGGGACCACGAACTGCTCGACATAGGCGCGAAAGCTCGGGCCATCCATCGGTCCATTGAACACACAAGGCGCGGCGATCTGCCCGACCCGCAGCGCGGCGACGAATGTTGTTGTCTTCCAGTGTCCCCACGGCACACCGGATGCCAGGCGCTGACCGCGCGGGCAGCGGCCATAGCGGCGCGCCATGTCGGTTGCGGGCGCCGGTCTCGTCGATGAAAACCAGGCGTTCTGGGTTCAGCTTGCCCTGGCTCGCACGCCACTCATTCCGCGCTTGGGCCACATCTGGCCGATCCTGCTCGGCAGCTCGCTCCGATTTTTTTTGAGCGAGAGTTTGAGAAAATTGAGCCTGTTCCACAGGCACCCGACGCTGACTTTGACCTTCCGCTCGGCGAGCAGCCAAGCTTGCAAATTCGGCGAGCGTGATGTCGGGCTCGGCCGCAATGCGTTCACGAAGGGCATCATCATGCGACGCCAGCTTCGGTTTGGGACCGCCGCCGGATCGGCGTGCGGTTACTTCGCCGGTTATGCGTCGCCGGATCAAAGCCTTGTAAATATAGGAGACGCTGACTCGAAACAGCGGCGCGGCCACATACGCGCCAGTTCCCGTATCAACTGCCGCAATCACACGCTCACGCAAGTCCTGAGAATATGGCTTGCCCATTACGGCCTCCGTATCGATTCGACACGAAAGTTGAATCACAAATCCAGCACAGCGAGAAACCCGCCGATTCCGTCAACCCTGAAAATGCTCTAGTTTGCCGGCAGCAGCCACTAGCCCAAATTTGCGGAGCATTTTCCCATTCGCGTCCTTTGGTGCTTTCGGCCGCGGAATTGGGAGGTGCCGGACATACTCAAAATTGGTCCGCAATGACGCGAGGCTCGAAAAATCCCCGCGAGTTCGTGCGAGCCTTCTTTGGCTTGCAGACCAAAGGGATTGATGTACCACATTAGAAATGCGGCGAGGCTTCGCGAAACCCTGCGCAGCAGAGATACTATGGCCATCGATCAGCGTGGTTACGATGCGACAGATGCTTCCGCCTCGACATAACGGGGGAATACCGGCGCGGGCGCGGGAAGCTTGCTTCCGGCAGCAATACGATGTTTCCCGCCGAGGAGGGAAAACGTGCGTTCGCCGTGAGGTACAGCCAGAAGATCAAGCAGTTTCTCCGCCGAGCGAGGTACGAATGGCAGCGCCAGGATGGCGATCTGCCGTAAGACTTCGGCGGTCACGTAAAGCACACTGCCCTGCCGCGCCGGATCGGTCTTGGCCAGAGCCCACGGCGCTTCGCCGGCAAAATAGCGGTTGGCGTCCGCGACCACCGTCCAAACGGCGTTGAGCACCTGATGCAGTTGCTGGGTCGCCATGGCGTCGCGCGCCTTGGCGATCATGGCGTCGGCGGTGGCGAGCATCCCCTGGTCGGCTTCGCTCAGCGTCGACGGCTTTGGCAGTGCGCCGCCGAAATTCCGCGCCACCATAGTCAGCGAGCGCTGCGCCAGATTACCGAGATCGTTGGCGAGATCGGCATTGATGCGGTTGACGATCGCGTCGTGGCTGTAATTGCCGTCTTGCCCAAACGGCACTTCGCGCAGGAGGAAATAGCGCAGCGCATCGATGCCGTAGGCTTTGACCAGCGCGAATGGGTCGATGACGTTGCCGACAGACTTCGACATTTTCTCACCGCGATTGAACAAAAATCCGTGGGAGAAAATGCGGCGCGGCACGGCGACGCCGGCCGACATCAGGAAAGCCGGCCAATACACGGCGTGGAAGCGCACGATGTCCTTGCCGATCACATGCAGATTGGCGGGCCAATAGCGGCGGAATTTTTCGCCGTCCGTGTCGGGGTAGCCGACGGCGGTGATGTAATTGGTGAGGGCGTCGACCCACACATACATGATGTGGCCGTTGCTTCCGGGCACGCGAACGCCCCAGTCGAAGGTCGTGCGGGAGATCGACAGATCCTGCAAGCCGCTGCGGACAAAGCTTGCGACTTCGTTCAACCGCTCTTTGGGCAGGACGTAATTGGGATCGTCGGCGTAGAGCTTGAGCAGCTTGTCCTGATAGGCCGAGAGGCGGAAGAAATAGCTCTCCTCCTCCACCCATTCCACCGGCGCGCCGGTCTTGGTCGCGACGCGCTGCTTATGCTCGTTAAGCGCGGTTTCGTCCTCGGCGTAATAGGCCTCGTCGCGTACAGAATACCATCCGGCATATTTGCTCAGATAGATATCGCCGTTCTGCTCCATGCGCCGCCAGATTTCCTCAGACGATCGGTGGTGGCGCTGTTCGGTGGTGTGGATGAATTCGTTGTTCGAGCATTCCAGCAACTTCACCATCGCCTCGAACAGTGGCACGTTGCGGTCGAGCAATTGCCGCGGCGTCAGGCCCTCGCGCGCGGCGGTCTGCTGAATCTTCTGTCCATGCTCGTCGGTTCCGGTGAGGAAGAACACGTCGTAACCGTCGAGCCGCATGAAGCGGGCGATCGCGTCGGTGG
>CAWKBE010000045.1:0-22217 GCA_963847785.1 uncultured Alphaproteobacteria bacterium | reverse complement strand
GGTCCGTCCATGCCCATCGAACAGCTCACCTACGCCGTGCTTGCCGAGCGGCTCAACTGCTCATCAGAGGCCGCCCGGTCGCTCGCGAAACGGCTGCGGTTGCCGAGACAGCGCGGCAACGACGGGCAAAGCCCGCGTCAGCGTTGACCTTGTGCCGAGATCACTCACAATCCCCTGCCCGCCCGGTCACCGCCTGGTCACCGGGCGGTCGTTGATGCGCTCAAGGCAAAGATCACCGAGCTCGAGGACGAGCTCGCCAAGATGGAAATGGTCGCAGACGGTCACCAGGCGGACTTCGAACGTGAGCGTGATCGCTGCGACCGGCTCATAGTCGATCTGTTGAAGGCGACTGCCGACTTGATGGCGGCGAAGGAAGTCGCGCTCCGGTTCGAGGGTGAACTGACACAGCGCTGCGATCGCGGCCGCGGTGGCGACGCCGGCGGCCTGACCCAGCCAGAAGTCGACGCGGCAGGAGGGGCCTGGCAGCGGCCAAGGCGGCGCGGGCGGCTGGACGAAGGCAGCGAGCGTTCCACGCAACACGGGGTCGGTCGCGGGTCGCGTCTTTACCGCTCGACGCCGGTCTTGGAGACGATCTTAGACCGGCTTTTGACCCGATTCTTAGCCAACGCATCGAACTCCAGCAAACGCTCAAGAAGCGGCTCCATCTCTTTGAGTGGCATCATATTTTGTCCATCCGAGGGTGCCCGGTTGGGAGCTTGGTGAGTCTCGATAAAGAGCCCCGCCACGCCGACCGCGACCGCGGCCCGCGCTAGTACCGGCACGAATTGGCGTTCGCCGCCGGAAGACGAGCCCTGCCCGCCCGGCTGCTGCACCGAATGCGTCGCGTCGAAGATCACCGGCGCGCCGATCTTGGCGAGCGTCGGCAGCGCGCGCATGTCGGACACGAGCATATTGTAGCCGAACGAGACCCCACGCTCGGTCACCAGCACGTTGGTATTGCCGGCGCCGGTGATCTTTTCCACGACATTGGCCATGTCCCAAGGCGCGAGGAATTGGCCTTTCTTGACGTTGACCGCACGCTTGGTTTTCGCGGCGGCGACAAGAAGGTCAGTTTGCCGGCAAAGGAACGCCGGGACCTGCAAAATGTCGACGACGTCCGCGACCGTGGCGCACTGATCCGGCTCATGCACGTCGGTAAGAACCGGCACGCCGAGCCTTTCACGCAAGTCCGCAAAGATCGCGAGCGCCTTGTCGAGACCTATGCCGCGGGCGCTCCTGAAGCTGGTGCGGTTCGCCTTGTCGAAGGAGGTCTTGTAAACGAAACCGACGCCCAGCCGCGCGGTGATGTCCTTGAGGGCGCCAGCCATGTCGAAAGCGTGTGCGCGGCTCTCAAGCACGCACGGCCCGGCGATCAAGGAAAGCGGCAGCGCATTGCCGAAGCGGACTTTGCCCACGGCGACGACGGATTTCGGCTTTGCGGTCAGCGAGTTCATCGCGGGCGACCATGATGGCCCGACCTGGCCGGGTCAACCGGCGGGGCTTGGCGGGCCTATTTCACCGCGGAAAACGCTGTGGGCCGTAGAAACGCGCTCTTGATATTGGCGATAATCGGGCCATCACGTTCGCTGTCGTCGCGGGCCTTGATCCACGCCTGGTCGGCGAGGAAAGTCTCCCAGACCTTCTCGCGCTCGGCGAGCGATTCCCAGGCGAGCAGATAATGCAGATCGTTGTTGCCGTCGCCGACGAGCACGGTCCAGAAGCCGGCTTGCCGGATGCCATGCTTGGCCCAGATTTTCAGCGTGTGTTCCTCGAACCGTTTGAGCAGCGCCGGAAGGCGGCCGGGAATGCAGGAATAGATGCGCAATTCGTAGATCATAGGATTTCCTCCGAATGAGCTTCTGCGATGTCGATGTTCGGCGACGATGACAGTTTGAGGCAGCGCTTCAGGATCCTGTCGTCATTGCCAGGAGCCTAAGCGACGAAGCAACCCAGGTCTGGCCGCAGCACTGGATTGCTTCGCATTACTTGCAATGAAACGACGCTACACCAGTCGGCTCTGCTCCACCGCCGCGCCGATGAAGGAGGAGAAAAGTGGATGCGGGGCGAACGGCCGCGACTTCAGCTCGGGATGAAATTGTACGCCGATGAACCACGGATGGTCCTCGTATTCGATAGTCTCCGGCAGCACGCAGTCGGGCGACATGCCGGAAAAGCGCATGCCGCGCTGCGCCAGGCGGTCCTTGTAGGCGGTATTGACCTCGTAGCGATGGCGGTGGCGCTCGGAAATCTCGTTCGCCTGATAGATGCCGGCGATCTTGCTGCCGCGGGCGAGCAGGGCCGGATAGGCGCCAAGCCGCATGGTGCCGCCGAGGTCGCTGCTGGCACCGCGCTTCTCCAGCGCGTTGCCTTTCATCCACTCGGTCATCAAGCCGACGACCGGCTCGTGCGTCGCGCCGAATTCGGTCGAGTTTGCGTTGTCGATGCCGCAAAGATTTCGTGCCGCTTCGATCACCGCCATCTGCATGCCGAAGCAGATGCCGAAATACGGGACTTGCCGCTCGCGCGCGAACTGCGCCGCACGGATTTTCCCCTCGGCGCCGCGTTGACCGAAACCGCCGGGCACGAGGATGCCGTCGACATGTTCGAGGAAGGGCGCCGGATCCTCGTTCTCGAACACCTCGCTCTCGATCCAGTCGAGATTGACCTTGACCTTGTTGGCGACGCCGCCATGCGAGAGCGCTTCGATCAGCGACTTATAGGCGTCTTTCATGCCGGTATATTTGCCGACGATGGCGATGGTCACATCGCCTTCGGGATTGCGGATGCGCTCGTTGATGAGATGCCAGGTGGCGAGGTCCGGTTCGGACGGGGATTCCATGCCGAATGCCGCGAGCACTTCGCCATCCAAACCACCGGCATGATAGGCCTCAGGCACCGCATAGATGTTGTCGACGTCGAGCGCCTCGATCACCGCGCTTTCACGAACATTGCAGAACAACGCAAGCTTCTTCCGCTCGCTTTCGGGAATGGGCCGGTCGGAGCGGCACAGCAGGATGTCGGGCTGAATGCCGATGGCGCGCAATTCGCGCACCGAATGCTGAGTCGGCTTGGTCTTGAGTTCGCCCGCGCTAGGAATGAACGGCATGAGCGTGAGATGAATATAAATGGCGTGACGACGCGGCAGATCGTTGCCGAGCTGGCGGATGGCCTCGAAATACGGCAAGCCTTCGATGTCGCCGACCGTGCCGCCGATCTCGCAGAGGACGAAATCGAAGCCCTCATTGCCGTCGCGGATGAAATCCTTGATCGCGTTGGTGACGTGCGGAATGACTTGGATGGTAGCGCCGAGATAGTCGCCGCGGCGCTCCTTGTTGAGGATATCCTGGTAGATGCGGCCGGTCGTGATGTTGTCCATTCGTGTCGCCGGGCGTCCGGTAAAGCGCTCGTAATGGCCGAGATCGAGATCGGTCTCGGCGCCGTCGTCGGTGACGAATACTTCGCCGTGCTGGTAGGGCGACATCGTGCCCGGATCGACGTTGAGATAGGGATCGAGCTTGCGCAGACGAACCTTGTAGCCGCGCGCTTGCAGCAGCGCACCGAGCGCCGCGGATGCGAGACCCTTGCCCAATGAGGAAACCACGCCGCCGGTGATGAAAATGTACCGCGCCATGGGATTTAAGCTCTAGCCACGACCCGCCGATTCGACGAGCGATATTCTTGAATAGCTGCCGCGCGGTCCCGACGACCAGCAGGAAAAGCGCCGCAATGCCAATGCGGTCTAACGGAATCCTCATGCCGCGCGGAAGCGGTCCCCGGCTGCGTTGTAAAGACTGCCGGGGAATTCGCTTTGGGCATGGATCGATGCCTATTGCGACTGAGGAACTTGCGGTCCGCTCGGCGTCGGGGGCGCGGTCGTGCTGCTAGGCTTACTGCCGCCCAGCTGATCGAGAACGCCACGGCCGGTTTGGCTCAGCGGGGCCCCCGGCGCCCTGCCAGGCGCTTCCTGGGATATTGGTGCTCCGCCGCTATTGATGATCGAGGCCGGGTGACGACCGAGGCCGGCAAGCCAAGACAAGGCGAGGCTGGTTACGAAGAACCCGACCGCGAGCAGTGCCGTCGTCCGCGTCAATACGTTGGCGGTGCCGCGCCCCGTCATAAAGCCGCTATTGGACGAGCTGACGAGGCCGCCACCCTCTGATTTTTGCAGCAGAACCACGCCGATCATGCCGAGCACGAGCATCAGGTGGATCACGATAATCACGGTCAACATCGATAAAGCCCGTTCCGACGACGATGGCACGCGCGCAGCCGGCCCGGCCCCGCGATGCCCGATATAGGAAGCCGGGCGCGTCTCTACATGATCCGCCGTGGATTTTCTATGGCGGTCTCGGCTTAGGGCCGGCTACCGATATACGCCGGCGATCGCCAGGAATTCGCCCGCCTTGAGACTCGCGCCGCCGACGAGCGTCCCATCGACATTCTCGACCGCCAACAACTCGCGCGCATTCGCCGGATTGACCGAGCCGCCGTAAAGAACACGGGTCTCTTCCCCGCCGTGGCCGTAGCGCAAGAGCAGCCGCTCCCGTATCAGGCGATGTATTTCTGCGACGTCTCGGGGCGTCGGCGTGACCCCGGTGCCGATGGCCCAAACGGGCTCGTAGGCGATGACGAAGCCCGTGGAGTCGTCGGACAGCGAGCCCTCAAGCTGCGACTCCACCACCTCAAACGCGCGTCCGGCCCTGCGTTGCGCGCCCGTCTCCCCAACGCACACGATTGCCATAAGACCAGCGCGCCGCGCTGCGAGCACCTTCTCGCGCACGGCCGCATCGGTCTCTGCGTGATAGCGGCGGCGCTCGGAGTGACCCACGATGACGGCACTGGCGCCGGCGTCCTTGAGCATTTCCGCCGAAATATCTCCGGTATACGCCCCCGATGCTAAAGCGTGGCAATCTTGAGCACCGAGAAGAACGCCGGATCCGCGGGCGGTGGCGGCAAAGCTGGCGATGAGCGTCGCGGGCGGACACACGATCAGCTCGACATTCGCAAGCCTTCGGGCGCCGGCGACGATTTTCTCCAATTCGGCGATCGAGGCCCGAAGACCGTTCATTTTCCAGTTTCCGGCAACCAGCGGGCGGTGCGCCATTTGTGCGTGTCTTTGCGTCTCAGTCTTTGGATCGTAACCGCAGAGCCTGCGACAAAGAGGCGTTTATCGGCAGTGGTTAAAATATCAAGCGGTTAGCCAGTCTTTTGTACGCTTATCGTTCCATGGTTTGCCACTTTGGTCGCAGATTCGAGCTTGTCTATGGCCTGTTGCGCAAGCTGCTTCTGAGCCGCCCGCTGGGTTTAGTGCATGGCCCGCTTCCAAGTCTCGGTAATCGCCATGATCTGGTGAACCGTGCAACCGGCCTCGGCAAGGGGCAGCATTGTTTCGCAGGCCGTGCGCCGTGTATTCTTTGGCTCCGATCCGCGCCGTCGATTCTGCGATCATGTTGCAGAAGGCGCCGTCGATGTACCCTGATCCTAATTGCGTAGTGAGGATGAATTCGGATTTCCGTTCAGCGCGATCGAGAGCTTCCTTCAACTTAAAGTGACACGGTCCAAAGCAGCTCATCGGTTTTCTGTTGCCAAACCTCGATCCCCTTCCCGTCATACCGTACCCACTTCATGGCGGCGACATCACCGGCCCGTTGCCCTGTGTAGAGCAATGTAGGAGCGCAAGAGCCGCATTCGGCTTCGGACGTGCCTCGGCTTCAACGGCTTCGTCGGCCGTGAAGATGGCCGGCAGGAACCTGGACCGGATTTCGCGGACGTGTTCTTCGCGGAGATCGCTGATCAGGGCGCGGCCGCCAATCTCTTTGATCCGATCGGGGTGTGATGCGCCTTTGATGTGAAGCCTTCGCTTGCAATCCACTTTCCCAAGGTATTCGGGCCCAAGACAACATTCCCCCTGCCCGGCTGCGGTATGTTGCAATCCCGCCGCAGCTCGTCATAGCGCGTGCCGCGAACTCAGTTGAACCGGGCTCGCCGGGCAGCGGCCATCTCTTTCCCTTGTGCCCAAAGTTAAGACCGTACGCGGCCGGTCTTATCGACGAATGAGTGAACGTAGCGGAGCCTCATCGTCGCCATTTTTAGCCTCTCAGCACGTCGTCGAAACTGTTCCGGCGCGCAGGGTTATCACCATCACCGCGATCTGGGAAATCATCGAAGGCCGAATCAAGAGCGATCCGATCCCAGACCCGAATGCCATCGATGATTTTGGGCTTTGGCAAACGTTGCGCTTCAACCAGCTCCAAGAACTTTGATCGCGACATATCGAGGTAAGCCGCAGCCCGTTCTGCCTTCATGGCACGAGGCGGATACGATAGATCCATCTTGAAGTTTGCGGACTCAACTCACGCCGCTATCCTTTGCGCTGGCGGCGCTGCCCCACAAACGGCTGCGGATGCGTCTTTCGATGGACCTGATCGGTCGGGGTTGCCCGGGTGCCGTGTCCGCGTAGATCTCAATTGCCAGGGAACCGATAAATGACCTCGCCCGCTACGTTCTTAACGACGATGGTCGGGTTTGGATCCGCCGGCCGCTACATTCGGTTTATGCGCTCGGACAACGGGTGGTGGGAACTGCGGCGGCCGGGGCTCTTTAATCGCGCAGCGCGCCAACAATACGCGGTTACGGTGCGCGCTACCGGAAGCGGCATTAGGGCATGGGTCAATCTTATCGCCAATTATCCTCGGCCTCTCGCTGCACTGCCGGTGCTGCCGGATTCTTGACTTTGAGCCAATGATCTACGCGGCCGGCGCAATATGGCGAGCCGAGGCGTTTCGACACGATGCCTTCACAGCCGAGCGCGTAGGCGCACCTAATCAATCCGAAAAACCGGACAGGTGCTGGGGCGAAAGAGGATTGAACGGCCGGGCCGGCAGTCGCTTGCCCGGTGTGTATGCTTATAGATTTAAGCTGCGATGGCCGATATTTCTGGAACGGATCGCGTCTCCCCTAGGAGTTGGGTGCGTACGGCATGCTCGACGCGAGCCAGCGCGCTTTTGCTCTCCTCGGCAAGTGTTTCTGCCGCGCTTACGCGCAGTTCGAGCAGATGCAGCTGATGTTCGGCAGTTTTGACGCGCGCTCTTTCGGTGTTTATGGCGTCGGCTGCCTCCCCAAGCAGAACAGTGGCTTCGTTGACGCGAGCTTCAAAGACGCTCCTTTCCGCTACAAGCTCCTGAATGCGCTTTTCGGCGGCCTGCAAATTTTCAAGTGCCTTTTCCGCAATACATTGGGCATACTTTTCCGCTTCGTTTGCCCGCGCTTCGGCGCTCCGAACGGTGGTGGCGGCCTGATTTACTAGGTCTAACGCCGCTTGAACGTCTCCGCTGACGGTGTTCGAAGGGAGGTCTGGGAAACGCAGAACCTTCTCCGATATCTCTACTGCAGGCGTCTTACGCGGTAAAGCTTGCACCGACTCTCGAAGCTGTCGTTCCAAACTATCCATGGATGGTCCCTCGTTCGTAGAGAGGATGAAAATAATATTAGTCTCGACAATATTTTTGATCTGAAAGGTAAAAAGAACGTTTACAACATGTGAGATCGTGTGGGCCCGCCGTTACGAATTTTTAAACCCTACTTTGATACGCTCCGTTTACCATGCTTTGACGACAGGACCCCGACATGGCGCGCAGGACACTCGCCCCTACCGCATTGCTTGTGGCGGCGACCGCCGCAGCCGTGGTCGTCGGCCCCCCCGAGCGTGTCCTGGCGGACGACATTAAAGTTACCAGCAGCGACGCGACCGCCCGCTCCCTGGCACTTGGGATAAGCAAGTCGGTGGTGATCGAACTCGAGACGGACATCAAGCAGGTGCTGGTCGCGGACCCAAGTATCGTGAAAGCGGTTGTCCTAACCAATCGACGAGTCTCGATCATTGCGGCGGCGATCGGTCAAACCAATATCTATTTTCTTGGTGCCGATGGTCGGCAGATCGGCGGGCTCAACATCGCCGTGCTGTTGTTCGCACCAGAACCCGGGGAGTTTCCCCCAAATGCGGTCACAGTCTTTCGCGGCAGTATCCCCGATCAAGACAACAATCCGCTCGGACGGTTCGTGACATATAATTGCGGTCCTTATCCCCACCAATGCGTAGACCCTCGCCCGCCGGGTGCCGGGCAGCCTCCGGGCACTCAGAATATCAACATCACGGGTAATTCCGGGGCCGGGACCGTATCCGTGGGCGCTTCATCGAGATAGACTTGGGTGAGTGCATACTTGCCGCTTGCAGGTGCCAGCGATTAGCAGCCTCATTCCATCGTTGTCGTGTCGCGCTTGTCGGCCACACGCTCCATTCGCCGAGCTTGTCCGCCTATCCGACAAAAGCATCGCTGACGAACTGCACGACGAACACACACGGCGGGTTCTCCGGGAATGACTGTCCGCGTTCATCCGATCGTCGAGGGCGGCGGAAAGCGACGCTCAACCCTCACGACGCTTGCGGGATAATCAGGTTCGTCGGGAACTATCAACTGCAAGCCGGGCGGCCAAGTGGCTCGGGCGCGAAGGTCCGCTACGGTATGCGCAGCCAACGGTATGCCCGTCTCAACCTCGACCTCCATGCGATGACTGAGGCCCCGGAGAGCCAGACGCACGTCGTCGATCGTGTCGGGCGCGTATTGTGGCATGCGACCAATCATAACGCGGTCGCCCAAAAGACAAAGAGCCTCAGCAGGGGCGGGCCCACGAGGCTCAAAAGTTAATGCACGCTAGATGGGTGTGCGTAGGAGGTGCATGCACCCAAGCAAGTGTGGACTATAGGTTCCGCGATTCGCAATCGGAGGCACTGCATAGCGGCATAGCGGCCCGAGCATAGCCTGCCGACCACGACTCGACATGACGCCGCTACCCAAAACGAAAAAAGCCCCGACAGGATGCGAACCTGCCGAGGCTCAAGTTGGCTCGCATAGGCGGGCGTATTGGATCGCCCACCGTCGGTCGCTTCGCATGTTTCTCGAGTCAAAGCGAGGTTGCGCCGCTTGCAGGCCGACGCCTATGACGCGCTAGTACCGTGAAGCCGCTGGCGTACCCGGGTATGCTTTCCATCCAGGGGAGCGGCCCGCTTCGCTATTAGGGACTCGTTCGACTAGTACGGGCGGCAGTAGGCGATATGGCAAAAGGCCCCATTGAGATTTCCGCCAGCAAATATACACCTGCGCATCGCAATATTCTGGGCCCTAACCAGTAATACACCAAAGGCCGCGCCGGAGGCTCCATTAGGACTGCGGGCCAGGCAATGATATGCCGATGCCGATGTTGAGGCCGTTGCAGCGATCGTCATCCCGATGAGGGCTGCTAGGAAAAAACGGCTCATAATTGACCTCCATGCTGTGCAAAAGAAAATTTAAAACGATCATCGATCCTAGTCAAAGGAACACCAGCAGCAACTCCGGCAGCTTCGCCGCGCGCGCGTATGGGACAAACCGACTTCCCACATTTGCGCGCGGCGAGGTCGGCACGACGGCGGCTCTCAATTGCTGGGGAATTGATAGACGACCTCGCCCGCTTCATTCTTAACGACGATAGTCGGCCCAGAGTTCTCCGGCTTTTGATCTTCCCGGAGACCGTCAATCACTCTGCGGGCATATTCGACGGCGGCATCGTCGCTCGACAGGAGCGTTCCTTCAGTATCGTCGATTTCCAGATCCGGATACGTCACGGTGAAGAAATAGCGCGGCATTCGCGTAGCTTAACCTAACTGCCATCCAGCGCGCCAAAAATGAGCCGACAACGAACGGCACCTGATGCAATCACATCACTTTATCTAACGGCTAATCTCGATGGTGTAGCCGACCAACGGCTCCGTCTGTGATGATGAAGTCACCTTCACCTTGACGATTTGCAGAAACTGAAATCCGCTCGGAAAGCGTTGTAGAAGCTCGACCTCAGCGTTCTGGGCAATTGTCTGGCAGCCGATCGTGGCCGCTTGCGCTTGATTAGGGCCAAGCACGCCCTCGCCAAGCACCGCGGCGAGCGCATCCCAACTCACACAAAGCGGCTGACCGGCTGTGCCGCTAAGATGACCCTTAGACGATGTGCTTACCGGGTCATCCAGTGGCGCCGTGGGTAATTGAGTGTCCTCGCGTTGCGCACTCCGCGTTTCCTCCGGTTGCACCGTCGAAACGTCCTGGGTAGGGCTTTCGATCGCAAATAAGATAGCAACGCACACGAAGCCCACGGCCACAGCCCAGAGAAGAGACCCCACTGGCGCAACCCCTACTTTCCGGCGGCCACAATTATAGCCAGAAACGGCTACGTCGCACTATTGCAGCAACGCCAATTCAAGGTTTGCCAGCACGCCGCCCCTGTAGGGACAGCACACGTCGAATTCGGCGTGTCATCCTGGCGAGCTGCGGTCGTGTGGCGTTGGACATGGCCCGCACTTGGGTTATACGCGGCCGCGAGTCTCGAAGGCAGGCTGACTCGACCCTCCAATCAGAATTAGCTCTATATGGGTCGCCGACTTCATTCTGGCGATGCGATCGGGCGCCAGGTCGAGACGGTGCAGCGCCCCTCCCGCCACCCCCCGCGGCGGTTTGCCACTTTCGGCAAAATCGAATGGATGGCCGGGGTGAAATACGACGCAAGTTTGCCAAACCGTAACTTGCAACCCGCTGAGATTTCAGCGAACGGGGATGATATAGAGGCGTTAGCAGACGCCTTGCGGGCGGAAAAGGGGCGTTTTACCAAAAGAATCCCGTCGGTTGCGGGTCCATGCATCGATCCTTATGATGCGTCGCTCTGGCCGGACATCTCCGTCGGCATCACTCTGGCGCATTGGAACGCAATGCTTCGAGGTATCCGCAAAGCCTCCGCGAACTGGCTCGGCCGCGCCGTAATGGGCGTGGTCATGACCGTACTGGCCGCAAGCTTTGCGGTCTGGGGCATCAACGACATTTTCCGTGGCTTCGGCCGCTCGACGCTCGCCAAGATCGGCGGCGTCGAAATCCCGGTCGAGCAATTTCGTCAGACCTACAATGATCGCCTGCGGCAGATCAGCAGCCAGATGGGCCGACCTCTTCCCCCGGAACAGGCGAAGGCTCTCGGCATCGATCGCCAAGTGCTGGGTGAACTGGTCGCCGAAGCGGGACTTGACCAATGGGCGCGCAAGATGCGGCTCGGCCTTTCCGACGCCGAGATCGTGCAACGTATTACCGACGATCCGACATTTCGCGGTCCGACCGGCAAGTTCGACCGCGGCCGCTTCGAACAGCTCTTGCGCAACGCCGGTTTTAGCGAGCAGCGGTTTGTGAGCGAGCAGCGCCGCGTAATGTTGCGGCGGCAGATCCTCAACTCGTTTTCCGGCAATCTCCCGGTGCCGAAAGCATGGCTCGAGGCCGTCAACCAGTTCCAAAGCGAACAGCGAAACATCGAATACGTGACGCTTGGCCCGGCGCAGGCTGGTGAGATTCCGCAGCCGACTGCGGACGAACTCGGCAAGTATTTCGAGGCGCGAAAAATTCTGTTCAGGGCTCCGGAATACCGCAAGATCGAGGTCATCGCGGCGACGCCGGCCGATCTCGGCAAGTGGATGGAAATCTCCGATGCGGACATCAAGGCCGCGTTCGAGGAGCACCGCAGCCGCTACGCGACGCCGGAGCGCCGGCACGTCGAGCAGATCGTATTTCCCACGATAGCGGACGCCGAGGCGGCCGAAGCGCGACTGAAGGACGGCTTGAGCTTCGCGGCGCTTGCCGCCGAGCGTGGCCTGAAAGAGCAGGACTTCGACCTTGGCACCGTGACGAAAGCGGAAATCGTCGATCCGGCCGTCGCCGACGCCGCTTTCGCTCTCAAAGACGGCGAGGTCAGCGCCCCAATCAAGGGCCGGTTCGGAGCGGTCATTGCCACCGTGCTCAAGATCGAGCCGGAGGCGACAAAACCGCTGGCCGAGCTGGCGCCGCAAATCCGCAGCGACATCGGGGTCGAACGCGGCAAGGCCGAGGCGCACAGCCTCCACGAGAAAATCGAGGATGAACGCGCCGGCGGCGCATCGTTGGCCCAGGCCGCAGAAAAGCTGAAGCTGCCCGTCACCACCTACAACGTTGATCGTTCCGGCCGCGATCCGAGCGGCAAGCTCGTCGACAGCCTCCAGCATGCCGGGCAGGTGGTGAGCGCCGCTTTTGCATCCGATGTCGGCGTCGACAACGATCCGCTCGACGCCGACGGCGGCTACATCTGGTACAGCGTCGTCGGCGTCACGCCGGCGCGCGATCGCACGCTCGACGACGTCAAGGATCAGGTCGAAGCCCGCTGGCGCAACGATGAAATCGCTTCGCGGCTGAAGACGAAATCCAGCGAATTGCTGGACAAGCTCAAGAGCGGCACGCCGCTCGATGCGGTCGCCCAGGCCGAAGGCCTCAAGATCGAAACAGCCGACAAACTCACGCGCGGCAAGGCCGCCGGCGGCGTGTCCGCGAGAGTCGTCGCCGTCGCGTTTCACACCGCCAAAGACGGGTTCGGCAGCGCCGAGGGCGACCAGCCGAGCGATTGGGTCGTATTCCGCGTTACCGACGTGACCGATCCTAAGTTCGACGCCAATTCGGCCGACGCCAAGCGCATCGCCGACGTGGTGAAGCGCCAGGAGAGCGAAGAAATCGTCGGGCAGTATATAACGTGGCTCGAAGACCAACTCGGCACCAGCGTCAATCAGGCGGGACTGGCGCAAGCTCTCAGCAATAGCGCGCCGGACACCAACTAGAGATGCAGATCGAGCCGTCGGCTTCAGCCTTCGCCGCACGCTACGCGGCGGGCGAGCCGCAGGTTGTATGGACGACTTTGGTCGCCGATCTGGAAACCCCGGTCTCCGCTTTCCTCAAGATCGCGGGCGCGCAGTCCAAAGTTTCCAAGATGTCGATGAGCTTCCTCCTGGAATCGGTCGAAGGCGGCGCCGTCCGCGGGCGCTACTCGATTATCGGGCTTGAGCCCGACGTCGTCTTCCGCATCTGCGGCAAGCGCGCAGAAATCAATCGCACGCCGCAGCATGAACCCGAAGCTTTCGTGCCCGCGGCAGCACCGCCGCTTGCGGCGTTGCGGGCGCTGATCGTCGAAAGCCGCACCGCACTGCCGGATACGCTGCCGCCGATGTCGGCCGGCATCTTCGGCTATCTCGGCTACGACATGGTCCGGCTGATCGAGGACACGTTGTCCGCGCCGGGTCCCGACCCGATCGGCATCCCCGACGGAGTTCTCGCGCGGCCGACGCTGGTCGTTGCTTTCGACGCCGTGAAGGACACGATCACCATCGTGACCCCGGTGCGAACGCAAGCCGGCGTGACGGCGGACGCAGCGCTCGCGCGCGCGGCCGAACGCCTGTCCGCGGTCATCGACGCGCTCGATCGCCCGCTCGATAAATCGGCGTTGGAAGCCGATGCCGGACCGCCGGACGTCGCGCCGCGCTCGAATACGCCGGCGGAGGAATTCAAGCACATGGTGCTGCGCGCTAAGGAATACATCGCCGCCGGCGACATCTTTCAGGTCGTGCTGTCGCAGCGTTTCGAAGCGCCGTTTGCGCTCGCGCCGTTCGCGCTCTATCGCGCGCTGCGGCGCGTTAATCCTTCGCCGTACTTGTTCTTTCTCGATTGCGGCACGTTTGCCGTCGTCGGCTCAAGCCCGGAAATCCTGGTCAAGACCAGCGGCGGCAAGGTGACGATCCGCCCGGTCGCCGGCACACGGCGTCGCGGATTGACCCCCCACGAAGACAAGGCGCTCGAGGAGGAGCTTCTGGCCGATCCGAAGGAACGCGCCGAACATCTGATGCTACTCGACCTCGGCCGCAACGATGTCGGCCGCGTCGCCGAAATCGGCAGCGTCGAAGTCACCGATCAGTTCTTCATCGAACGCTTCAGCCAGGTCATGCACATCGTCTCCAATGTCGAAGGCAAGCTACGCGGCGATTGCGATCCGCTCGATGCGCTGGCCGCCGGCTTTCCCGCCGGCACCGTCTCCGGGGCGCCCAAGGTGCGCGCGATGCAAATCATCGACGAGCTGGAGCCGGAGAAGCGCTCGCTCTACGCCGGCTGCGTCGGCTATTTCTCCGCCGGCACGGACATGGATACCTGCATCGTATTGCGCACGGCGCTCATCAAGGACGGCGTCATGTACGTCCAGGCCGGCGCCGGCATTGTTGCCGATTCCGATCCGGAGTTCGAGCAGCAGGAGTGCATCAACAAGGCCAAGGCGCTGTTCCGCGCCGCCGAGGAGGCCAAGCGTTTCGCTAGCAGCGCCGGGCGTTAGAAAGCGTGATCCGCGGCGCTGCCAACAAAAACAAAAAACCCGGGACTCTTGTCCCGGGCTTTCGTCGCTATACGCGTTACTGCGATCAGTGGCCGAACCAGTTAAAGCGCCACACCAATTCAGTTGAAACCATTTGCGTATACTTGGTCGAGTTCACGGAGATGCCGGGGGTGCCGAAGGGCGCGCCCGTTGCGGAAACCAGTACAGGCAAATTCGCCGTGTTGTAGGTTGAATAGCGGTACTCGGTCTTGAAGAACAAGCCCGGCAGGAAATCGAACGAGTATTCGAAGCCGCTGCCAATAAACCATCCATTGTACGTGTTGGCACCGACAAAAGTTTGAGGCACGGTCGGCGCCCCGTTCGCAAGTTGCAAGTTCACCTGACTGAAGTTCGCTTGGGTATAGCCGCCATCGAAATAGGTCAGGAATTTTGGGGTCACCAGCACACCAGCGCGCGCGCCGGCCGCCCATGTCCACGGCATGGTTTCGGCGCCGATGGTGCTCACCGCGCCCGGAACGGTCAGACTGCCGCGCATGCTGTTGTCGGTCCATTCATAGTCGCCGAAAGCGCCGATGACCACATTGGGGCTCCAGAAGGAGCCGAGCGGGAGACTGAATTGATAATCGCAACCGGCTTGACCCTGCCCAAACCAGCCCCTGCCGCCACTTGTGGAGGTCACGGTTGTGACCACGCCCCCAGCCTGGAAATTTGCATCCTCGTTCCACACGCCAAAGCCGCCGCCGGCTCCGACGTAGCAGCCGGTCCAGTTATGAACGATCTGAGGAGGCGGAGCGTTGTAGACCGGCGACGGCATCGGCAGGTCGGCGGCTTTGGCAGCGCCGGTCATCGCGATCGCAATAAGAGCAGCGCTCGTCAGCAATAGCCGTGTCATGGTCCTATTCCCCAAATTAAAATTCGGTTCTAAAATACCAAACTTCCCGGCAAAACCTGTGCCATTTGGGCAACAAGCGCGGACAATCGGCGGCCACAAAGCCGAAAATGTCCGGCGCCGCACCGACTTACCCTCGGCACCGTAAGCTACTGGCTACTCGCCGTTTTCGTCACCTTCTTCGGTGAGGCGCTCGGCCGAGGCGACGCGCTCGCCTTCAGCTGTCGAGAACACGATGACGCCTTGCGTCGAGCGGCCGGCGACGCGGATGCCGTCGACCGGGCAGCGAATCAATTGGCCGCCGTCGGTCACCAGCATGATCTGATCGCTGTCCTCGACGGGGAACGACGCGACCAGCCGGCCGTTCTTTTCCGTGATCGCCATGGCGGTGATGCCTTTGCCGCCGCGGCCGGTGGTGCGGTATTCGAACGAGGAGGTGCGCTTGCCAAATCCCTTTTCGGTGATGGTGAGCACGAATTGCTCGGCTTCGGACATGACGACGTAGCGCTGTTCGCCGAGCTCGATCGCGCCCTCTGCCTCCTCAGCATCGGCACCGTTTTCCTCCGCCTCGCCATTGGCCCCGCGCCGCACCGCATTGGCCCGCTTGAGATAGGCGACACGTTCGTCGGCCGTCGCCTCGACGTGACGCAGGATCGACAGCGAGATCAGCTTGTCGCCTTCGGCGAGATTGATGCCGCGCACGCCCATCGAGGTGCGGCCCTGGAACACGCGCACGTCGTCGACCGCGAAGCGGATGCACTGGCCGGCCGCCGACGTCAGCAGCACGTCGTCATTCTCTGTGCAGATCTGCACGTCGACAATGCCGTCGCCCTCGTCGAGCTTCATGGCGATGATGCCCGAGCGCCGCACATCGGCGAAATCCGACAGCTTATTGCGCCGGACCGTGCCGCGGGTCGTCGCGAACATCACGTCGAGCTTGCCCCAGGTCGCCTCGTCCTCGGGCAGCGGCATGATGGTGGTGATACTCTCGCCCTGCTCGAGCGGCAGGATGTTAATCAGCGCCTTGCCACGCGCCTGCGGCGCCGCCAGTGGCAACCGCCAGACTTTTTCCTTGTAGACCTGTCCGCGCGACGAGAAGAACAGCACCGGGGTGTGCGTGGAGGCGACGAACAGGCGGGTGACGAAATCCTCCTCACGCGTCTGCATGCCGGCGCGGCCCTTGCCGCCCCGCCGTTGCGCGCGGTAGGTCGAAAGCGGCACGCGCTTGACGTAACCCGCATGCGAGACGGTGACGACCATTTCCTCGCGCTGGATCAGGTCTTCGTCCTCCATCTCGCCTTCCTGATCGATGATCACGGTGCGGCGGGGGGTGGCGAATTCGCGCTTGATGGTAGCGAGCTCGTCCTTGACGATCGCCTGGATGCGCGCGCGCGAGCGCAGGATGTCGAGGTAATCGGCGATCTCGTCTGCGAGCTTGTCGAGCTCGGCCTTGATCTCGTCGCGTCCGAGCGCGGTCAGCCGTTGCAGCCGCAAATCGAGGATGGCCTTGGCCTGCTCCGCCGACAGCTTCGTCGTTCCCGCCGGAGATACGCTGTGGCGCGCGTCGTCGATCAGGGTGACCATGGCGGCGACGTCGCGCGCCGACCAGTCGCGGCTCATCAATTCCTCGCGGGCTTCGTTGGCGTCTTTCGCGGCGCGGATGAGCTTGATCATCTCGTCGATATTGGCGACGGCGATGGCCAGCCCGACCAGGATGTGGGCGCGGTCGCGCGCCTTGTTCAACAGATACTTGGTGCGCCGATAGATCACCTCCTCGCGGAACGCGAGGAACAAAGTCAGCAGGTCCTTCAGCGTCATCACCAGCGGCCGGCCGCTGTCGAGCGCGACCATGTTGGCGCCGAACGACGATTGCAGAGCGGTGAAGCGGTAGAGCTGATTGAGCACGACGTCCGGCACGGCGTCGCGCCTAAGCTCGATCACGACGCGGTAGCCGTCGCGGTCGGATTCGTCGCGCAATGCGGCGATGCCCTCGAGCTTCTTCTCGCGCACCAGTTCGCCGATGCGTTCGACCATGTGCGCCTTGTTCACCTGGTAGGGGATTTCCGAGATGACGATCGCTTCGCGCTCGCCGCGCAGAGTCTCGAACTCGACCTTGCCGCGCATGACGATGGCGCCGCGGCCGAGATGGTAGGCGGCGCGGATGCCCTGCCGGCCGAGAATGATGCCCCCGGTCGGGAAATCGGGGCCGGGCACGATGCCGATCAAATCGTCGATCGACAGGCCCGGATTCTCAATCAGCGCCACGCAGGCGTCGATGACTTCGCCGAGGTTGTGCGGCGGGATGTTGGTCGCCATGCCCACGGCGATACCGCCGGCGCCATTGACCAGGAGATTGGGAAAGCGCGCCGGCATCACCACCGGCTCGCGTTCGGAATTATCGTAGTTGGCCTGGAAGTCGACGGTTTCCTTGTCGAGATCCTCGACCAGCGAACCGGCCACGCGTTGGAGCCGCACCTCGGTATAGCGCATAGCCGCCGGCGCATCGCCGTCGACCGAGCCGAAATTTCCCTGCCCGTCGATCAGCGGCAGGCGCATGGAGAAATCCTGCGCCATGCGCACCAGCGCGTCGTAAACGGCCTGGTCGCCGTGCGGATGATATTTACCGATCACATCGCCGACGACGCGCGCGGACTTGCGGTATTGCTTGTTCCACTCGTAGCCGTTCTCGTGCATCGAATAGAGAATGCGCCGGTGCACTGGCTTGAGCCCGTCGCGCGCATCCGGGAGCGCGCGGGCCACGATCACGCTCATCGCGTAATCGAGATAAGACCGCTTCATCTCCTCGGTAATCGAAACCGGACGGATGTCGGAGCGACCGCCGTCCGCCGGCGGAAGATCGTCTTCGTCTGCCATTTTCCAGGTAAGGTTGCTTAAGAATCCTGCGCGAATCTGCTGCGATTTTCATAGCCGATCGGGCGCCCTTGCGCCACTTTTATCGGCCGCCGGAAGATAGGTTTTTCCGATTTATTTTCAAGGCGTTATTGGGGCATTCGCAAGCGTCGCGGCGGTACTCGGGCGCGGTCGCGCAAGACCGCGACACAAGACGCTGGCACAATGTGGCTCGCATACGATCCATCATCCTGAGGAGCCCGTGGAAGGCGGCCCTCGAAGGACGCGCAGCCCTGCAATCATCCTTCGAGGCTCGCTTCGCTCGCAACTCGGGTTGAGGAAGGTATATCGCGGGACGCAGTCATGTTGCTCGATTACGCCATCTCGGCACTCATAACGCTCTTCGTCGTCGTCGATCCCGTCGCCATGTCGCCGACCTTTCTGGTCGTAACAACGGGAATGCCGCGCCGCGCCCGCAAGAGCGTCGCCGTGCGCGCGAGCGTGATCGCCGGCACCATCCTTGTCGGCGCCGCCTTGGTCGGCGACCAGCTGCTCAGCGTTCTTGAAATCTCGCTACCGGCCTTCCGCATTGCCGGCGGCCTGTTGCTGTTTTGGATCGCGACAGAGATGGTGTTCGGCGTCCGCGGCCGCCACGAAGGCGAAACCGCTGAGCTGGCGATTGAGGAGCGCGTTCGCAACGTCGCCGCCTTCCCTCTTGCCGTGCCGCTGCTCGCCGGGCCCGGCGCCATCACCGCGACCGTGCTTTTGGCCGGACAGGCCGGCGGACATCCGTTGCGGCTGGCGATTCTGATTGCGGTTGTGGTGCTGATCGCCGGCTCGTGCCTGGTCACGTTCCTGTTTGCCGAACGTATCAGCGGGTTGCTGGGCATGACCGGCAACATCGTATTGTCGCGGCTTCTCGGGGTGCTTTTGGCGGCGCTCGCCGTGCAATACGTCGTCGACGGTATCCGCGCCGCCTTCGGCAGCTGAGCGTTCATTAACCAGGAAAGCTGCTTAATCACAAAGATCAACAAACGCACGTGGTTAGTTAAAATTTTGATGAATTAGGTATAGGTACTCTCAGGCGAGCCCGGGCACAGCCACGAGAGGGTCAGAGAAGTTCTTCCTCCCCTGACCTCCGCTCTTTGCTTGCTTGACTTTTGTTCCCTATTCGTTCACATAAATCAATGACGCGTGGGGACGTTCTCAAGTATGCGATCGCCTTTGCACTTCGCGGCGCCTCCAAGGTAGTGCGTGGGCTCGAGCATGGGCTCACAAAGACCGAGCGCTGGGCGGTCGCCGATCACGTCGTCTGCCAGCCCAAGGAGGGCGGCGACCCTTGGCATCTGGGCGATGAAGCCAAGCACGGCGATGCGCCGACGACGTAGTCATGGAACTGATTGGGGCCGAGCGTGGTTTGATATAGGTGTCATTCGGACTGGGCAGGACAAATATGAAAGATCATAAAGCCGAAGACCACGCGCTCGCCTTGCGTCTTTTCCAGGCGTTGTGTGCGCTATATCCGGATCGCTACATAGCAATGGTACTGCCGAACGATCCGCCGAACATCCGGCCGGAGCTGCCTACGATAACAACAGTGGAAGCTCAGACAATTCCGCTGGCCGTCAGCCAACGCGCGACGCCATAGCGGCCCCGGAACGACGGAAGGCCCGCTTTCTGGCAGATTGCACTGTGCGGCTAAAATAAAATCGAGACGTGACGACCGCGCGGCAGAGTGCCACGCCGAAGATAGCGATTATGGACAAACGTTATGTTTGTTACGACGCTGGCGGTTGGTATAGGCAGCAGTACGTCATTGTACTGAGCACAGGTTAGGTCGCCAAGCGGCCACACGCAAAAGCCGGTGGTGCGACGTTGTGCTTAAGGAGAAAAGCGTCCGTCATTTGCTTTAAAGGCCCGACCGGGCGGCACCCCATCCCCGACACCCCGCCGCCCGGTTAGAAGAGCCCAAGTTGAGGCAACGAACTGCGTAACAACCCCGAGTGCGTAGACTGCGCGGGGTTCTCTTTTACTGCGGGTCAATCGTCAATTTGACATTTCTCCCCCGACACTCCCACCGTCGTGATTGTAGATGAGCGAATGAGGCGCGAAAGAGGCCAGTTGGGGAAACTCTTGGGCGGAACCGCAACCGGTTCTGAACAGCCAACGCATCTTCGGATTGCAAGGCTGCCGCACACACGCTTCAACTAAACACCGGTTCACTGGCCGTTCCGCGTGCGTGCCTCCTGTTCTCAGCGCTTGCAGCTTGTATGTACACACGTGTTAGCGGGCCGCGTCGTGCCGAAATCGTAGGACGCACTTCGACTTCGTAGCGTCGCACTTCGGAAAATAAAGAACCCCGAGCCGCGTGACCCGGGGTTCCTGAGCTTGCGCTCAATTAGGCAGGCCGACCTCGCGGGGGATCGTCGGGGGGGACCGGGGCGCGTAGTCAGCCTAAACCGAGCGCCGGCGTCCTGTCGGGGGACGGGGATGCAGGTACGGCTAGCGAAACGATCGAAAACTAGAACGGACGCGCTGTCACACGCCATTGTGCATACGCCTACGCTGCCTATACCTCGGTATCTAGTTTGAACTCCTGCACGGCGGCAGCGGCCCCTCAGGGTTCCAGCTTAGCAAGAAGAAGCGACTGAACATATTTCCCCATCGTGATCCAGAAGTCTTCGCTTGGGCGTTGTTCAGCGGCATTCAATAATTGCTTAAGTGGACCTTTTTCGGTTGCCGGCTTGAGCCTTGCACATTTGATTGATCCACTCTTCTCCTAAGTACACGCGCAACGGGGCCGAGATTGAGGCCCTTTGCGAGAGCAATCGCTGGCTCGATCAACAGGAGACGGTGTTGCGAGAGCAGCGAAACCGGGCCCTCCTGTTCCAATCCCGATAAGCTGGAACTCGGACGCGTTGATTGGCTCGTGCTGTGCTCGGCGCTTGGGCCCAGCCCCGAGGTGCTCGACATCAGCTTTGATCTACACCGACGGGCGATCCCGTTCGGCCCTGAGCTGCCTCACTCAAACCTTTGGGCTCGTCAATAAATTTCACTCCTAACCCATCCTTTGAACGCCACACGACATGGCATTCGCGGGCACGGCTGCGAGGCGAGAGACGGAGGAAGAACTCGTCCGGAAGTGCGCTAGGGTCCGGATCGATGATCTTAGCGCCACCATTGGAAAAGTTGCGGACGATACAAAGTCGGGCAAAAACGCCGTCGCGATCACAGATGGTTGCCGGCGAGTTCCACTCAACACGAAAGTTCTTTCGGCGTTCGCGCATGTTAGCGTTTTCCAAACAGGATGGATTTCACGACATTAAGTGCTGACAAGTATGAGAGGACAGCTAATTTAAAACTGAAAATACTACATTTTTCGGCAAACTTATTAACTGTGGCAGCGGGCTGCGCTGGGGGGTGAGATCGAGGACACGTAAAGCAAAGCGGCCGCGCGAGGTGTTTCGATTACCGCCGCGCGGCCTAAGCCCGCCAGCTTAGCGGTTAAAAAACGTGGGCCACACGCTGGGGCGCTTTCGTCCCGACAGCAGCAGCAGGCAACTGAAGAACTGTTGCATGCTGACCCTGCGTTAGGAATGTCAGCAGAACGATCTGGCCGTCTGGGAATTCCAGCGCATCGTGATGGCGCCTCGGATCGTCTGGGTTGACCTGCCGGAAGATTGCGGTCTTGTGGCCGATTACATGTCTTCTCCACGGCCACCAACTAATGCACCTAACATCGTCTGCAAAGGACAACTCCGTCCCTGGTAGTACGCAGACAGCTACGCTGACGTCTTCCGATGCAGCGAAGCCTCGCGTGCCTGTGCCAAAGTCGCGCGAAGTAAGCGTGTCGCCAACTTTTGCTGGTCGCGATTTGACGGTGTGAAGGCTGTAGTCACACATCTCGCCACTCCTACATTGCCCAGCCAAGGCTAAGCTTACCCCTTTCCTTGTCGCTGGCGCTAGCCGGATCATGGATGCCAGGTCGTGGTGCTGGGCCTACGAACGTTGCCGCGAAGGGGCCCGCGCTACGAGAAGGTCAGAGGAGTTCTTCCCTGCATGATGGTGTTGTTAGGAATGTTCATCGTTGCCTTGCGCGGGAGCGTGTTGGATTAGCTTGAAGTCGGGCGCTGCGTGGCTGCGTTCAATGGCCCGATCCAACATCGCAGCGAAGCCGTCTCCGCTGATCTTCGCCGTCACCGCCAGCCTCGGCCTCTCATAAGGCAACGTTTCAATCGCGGCT
>CAWKBE010000044.1:0-63749 GCA_963847785.1 uncultured Alphaproteobacteria bacterium | reverse complement strand
TCAGCGCCGAGCTCCCCCTAGTGCGGCGACAACTTGAGGCAAGAGGCGTGCCGCGAGGGTCGCTTGTCCTTCAGCGGTGATGTGTAATTCGTCGGATTGCAGCGGCAGGCCACTGAAATATTGCAAGCCCACCGAAATCGTTCTTATGCCCCTGGCGTGAAGCCGGTCTATGATTGTTCTGACATTGGCCTCGTGCTGCGCCTGACTGACCCCGTAAAGCCAATCGTTAAAGTAATAGATGGCTAGCAAGGCGATGCGGGTGCCGTTCGGCACGGCCGAAACCAGCCTGGACAACATGCCGGCCGTCGTGTCTCCGCTGACACCCTCGTTCGCGATGCTCACATCATAGCCTTTCGCGCGGAGCATCGCCTCGAGCCTCGCGGGCCAAGCCTCGTTAGAACCGACGCCGTATCCGGCGGTTTCGCTGGCGCCAAAAGCAACAATTCGGATAGGAGCGGCCTTCGCTGCATCGGCGTCAGCGGCGAATACGAGCCCAGCGCAGACGACGCTGAGAAAAATCAAAATAGCTTGCCTGCGCACAAAGCACCTCCCTTAATCAGGCACTCGACCGCCCCGCGGTGCGAGCCTCTGTGTCAGTGCCGCACGTGAGAGCCGCTCGCGCCTGTTCCGTCCTCCCGACGAAACTCTGCATCATAGTGCATAATTTCGCGCATCAGCTCTTCGATCAACTGCTGTCGGATCGCACCGTCCTGGCGACTAGTTAGTTCGGCGACCGTCTTCGCGATGGCTACAATCACTTCATCCGCTTCACCGGTATCGACTTTGTCTGACCCGCCAGCCGGCGCGGGATACTCAACAAAAAAATCGTCGATCAGTTCGACCATCATGCAGTGAAGGCAGGGTCGTTCTTGGTCACTTCGTTCGTTTGACATGAGTGTCCTTCTCTCTCAGTGTCTCGTCCCGGACCAAGTACTACCTGTACCAGCGCGTAGACGGCGTCCGGTGCCCGCCTGGTTCCGCCCATGTCGCGAGGGCTACTCTCCAGCTTCGCCAAGCGGCTCGAAAAACTCGTCCACCAAACCTGGCGTTCCTGCGACGTCATCGCATCTCTCGTTTGGCGAGATAATCGCCGCTTACGGCGCCGCGTCAGCGCATCTTCGGGCGATTTCTATCCGGCACGCTTCAAAAACCTCAGACGGGGCACAATTTCCCGCCATTTGCTTCCCCCCTGCTTCCCCCAATATCGTTAGAATGGCGCCTTGGCGATTAAGGCGCATAACGTTTTGTGATTTATGAAGTTTTGGAGCGGGCGAAGGGATTCGAACCCTCGACCCCAACCTTGGCAAGGTTGTGCTCTACCCCTGAGCTACACCCGCATCCGTAGAGGGTAAGCGGCGGTGCCAGCGGCACCGCGCGGCAATGCTATGCCAAAGAGCGCGGGCCTTTGCAACCATGCATAGGGCGGCCTATCAACCCGCTCATGCCCGCCTCGCCGCAAGAGCTCTTCGCCTATCTGGACAGTCTCGGCATCGCGCACCAGACCGTGAACCATCCGCCGGTGTTCACGGTCGAGGAAGCGCGCACGTTGCGCGGCGCGTTGGCCTGCGGGCACACCAAAAACCTGTTCCTGCGCGACAAGAAGGGAGCGCTGTATCTGGTTGTTGCGCCAGAGGACGCCGCGATCGAGCTCAAATCGCTGCATCGCGTTGTCGGCGCATCCGGGCGCTTCTCGTTCGGCTCGGCGGAATTGCTGCGCGAGACACTGGGCGTCGAGCCGGGTTCGGTGACCCCGTTTGCGGCCATCAACGATCAGGCCGGCCGGGTAATGGTGGTCCTCGACGCCGCCATGATGACCCATGACGTGCTGAATTTTCACCCGCTGGTGAACACCGGCACGACGACGATTTCCCGTGAAGGGCTGCTCAAGTTCCTCGAAGCGACCGGTCATCGGGCGCGAATCGAGGCCGTTTCCGTGCCGCCGGCCTGATCGGCGCGGATTGCATTCGGCGGTATTCTTCCCATTTAGTCAGGCGAATAGGGGAGATTGCGGCCCGCAGGGGCCCAAAAGGGAAGGCGTAACAAGGCGATGTTGCAGCAAGCTCAAACCGCCGTCGCGGACGGGCTGGTCAAGGACACGACCACCCAAACCTTCGTCAAGGACGTTATCGAGGAATCGAAACGGCAGCCGGTGTTGATCGACTTCTGGGCGCCGTGGTGCGGCCCCTGCAAGCAGCTGACGCCTGTACTCGAGAAAGCGGTGCGCGCCGCCAAAGGCAAGGTGAAGCTCGTCAAGATGAATATCGACGAGCATCCCGCCATTCCCGGTCAAATGGGCATCCAATCGATTCCGGCCGTGGTTGCCTTCGTCAACGGGCAGCCCGCCGATGGCTTCATGGGGGCACTGCCGGAAAGCCAGGTCGTCGCTTTCCTCGAGCGGCTGACCAAGGACCGCATCGGCGGGGAAACGCAGGATTTGCTTAAGGCTGCCGAAGCGGCCTTAGCCGCAGGCGACGCGGCGGGCGCAGCCGACCTTTATGCGCAGCTCTTGGCGGAGGACAATAGCAACGTCCAGGCGCTGGCCGGATTGGCGCGCTGCTACGTCGAAACCGGCGCCATCGATCAGGCGCGGCAAACGCTTGCGCTCGTGCCCGACTCCAAGAGCAACGAGGCGTCTGTCGTCGCCGCACGCGCCGCGCTTGATCTTGCCGAGCAGGCAAAGAGCCTCGGGCCGGTGGCCGAACTGGAGCGAAAAGTCGCGGCCAATCCGCTCGACCACCAGGCGCGCTTCGACTTTGCGCTCGCGCTCAACGGCAAAGGCCAGCGGCTCGATGCGCTCGAACAGCTGATCAGCATCGTCAAGCGCGACCGCAAATGGAACGACGACGGCGCGCGAAAGCAGCTCGTCCAGTTCTTCGATGCCTGGGGTCCGGCCGACGAAGCCACGATCGAGGGCCGCAAGCGGCTTTCTTCGATACTGTTCGCGTAATCTCGTCGTCCCTTCGGCGCCGAGGCTCGCAGCGGGTCGCGTGCGGAGTACGAGATGCCGATGAATGCGGTCTACAAGGGACCTGACGACCTTCCCAGCGTGATCGCGATTTTTCCGCTGCCGGGCGCGCTGTTGCTGCCGCGCGGGCAGATGCCGCTGAACATTTTCGAGCCGCGCTATCTGGCGATGATCGATGATGCAATGCGCTCCGGATTGCGTCTCATCGGCATGATCCAACCCGATCCCGCCCATCCCGGTCCCGACCAGGCAAAACCGCAATTGTTTCACGTCGGCTGTGTCGGCCGCATCACGCAACTCGCCGAAAGCGGCGATGGCCGCTATCTGATCCAGCTCACCGGCATCGCGCGCTTTCGCGTCGAAGAAGAACTCGCGATCGACACGCCATACCGGCAGTGCCGGGTGACGTTTGCGCCTTTCCTTGACGACTTCACCGCGCGCAAGGGTGAGGAGGACGTCGACCGCAAGACGCTGTTGCGCACGCTCGCGGACTTCCTCAAGGCCAACAACCTCAAGGCCGATTGGGACGGCATTGAGAATGCGCCCAACGAAGCACTGGTCAACGCCTTGGCGATGATGTCGCCTTATGGCCCGCCCGAGAAGCAGGCGTTACTGGAGGCGCCAGACCTGAAAACCCGCGCCGAAATCCTCGTCGCCGTCACCGAGATCGAACTCGCAAAGGGCAAGACCGGCGAAACACCCCTGCAATAGCGGGCAATCACGGCGGGCGACGTAGGCGTGCGAATGTGTTGTTATGAGCGAGGCTGCACTGGAGCTTGTCATGTCACCCGACCACCCCGGCGACGTCATCGATCCAAAACTCTTGGAAATCCTGGTCTGCCCGCTCACAAAATGTCCGCTGGAATACGACGCGGAGAAGCAGGAGCTGATATCGCGCGCGGCCAAGCTCGCCTATCCGATCCGCGACGGCATCCCGATCATGCTGCCCGAGGAAGCCCGCCGGCTCGATTGATTTCTACCAATCGTCACTGCCGGGCTTGACCCGGCAATCCATGCGGCAGCGCCACAGTATCGGCGAATCACCATGTGGACCCTGCAGGTCATGCCCGCGGGTGACGAGAGAGTAATATAAGTTAGGAGCGGCCGGAGCACATCAATGATCAAGATCTGGGGGCGGAACACGTCGTCGAACGTGCAGAAGGTGATGTGGGCCGTCGTCGAAATCGGCCTGGCGCACGAACGCATCGACGTCGGCGGGCCGTTCGGCAAAAATCGCGAACCGGCTTATCTCGCCATGAATCCCAACGGACTGGTGCCGACCCTCGAGGAGGAGGACGGCTTCCTGCTCTGGGAATCCAATTCGATCGTGCGATATCTGGCCGCCAAGCATCGCTCCGGCGTGCTCAAACCCGCCGACGCCCACGCCCGGGCGCGTGCCAACGCCTGGATGGATTGGCAGCTCAGCGTTCTCGGGCCTGCGATCACCCCGTCCTTCGTGGGCTTGATCCGCACACCGCCGGAAAAGCGCAATCATGCGGCGATCGAAGAATCGAAAAAGAAAACGACGGACGCCATCTCCATTCTCGATGCCGAGCTCGCCAAGAGCGCCTATGTCGCGGGCGGCGCGTTCTCCTACGGCGACGTTCCCGCCGCGGTCATGGCCAACCGCTATCGCCAGCTGGTGCCCGAGCGCCCGGCATTTCGCCATTTCGAGCGTTGGTATGCGGCGATCGCGGCACGTCCGGCGTTCAGGGACCAGGTCGCCGCCGTGCCGCTGGCGTGAGGTGAATCACTGCCGGGCGCGCGAAGCGCGCGCCCGAAATGACAGTCACTCCGCCGCAACTCGCGCCGCGCCCGATTGCGCTGACACGATGTAGTCCATCGCCGCCTGCACGCCGCCTTTCTTGTGCGGGACCCCGGCCAGCGCCAGCGTCATTTCCGTCGCCGCGAGCGCCCCGATTATCGTGGCGTCGTTGACGTCGCCGAGGTGACCGATGCGAAAATACCTTTTCGCGTACGGGCCGAAGCTGGCGCCGTAGGAAATATTGAACGTGTTGAGCGCGAGGCCGCGGAACTGATCGGCGTCGTAGCCGTCGGGCAGCAGCACGGCGGTGACCGTGGGCGAATAGTATGTCGGTTCGCGGCAGAGGATTTCGAGCCCCCACGTCCGCACGGCGCGGCGTGTCGCCTCGGCGAGGCGGTGATGACGGGCAAATACGTTGTCGAGGCCTTCCTCATGCAGCATCTCGATTGACACATCGAGGCCGTACAGCATCTGTGTCGCCGGCGTGTAGGGAAAGAAACCCTGTTTGTACATCGTCAGCATGTCGTCCCACTGAAAAAACGAGCGCGGCAGCTTCGCCGTCTTCGTCGCGCGCAGCGCCTTTTCGCTCACGGCATTGAACGACATTCCGGGCGGCAGCATCAGACCTTTCTGCGCGCCGCCGATGGTGACGTCGACGCCCCATTCGTCGTGGCGATAATCGGTTGAGGCGAGCGAGGAGATAGTGTCGACCAGGAACAGCGCCGGGTGACCGGCGGCATCGATGGCTTTGCGGATCTCGTCGATGGGCGAGAGGCAGCCGGTCGCTGTTTCATTGTGAAGAACGCAAACCGCCTTGATCTCGTGCGCCTTGTCCTGGCGCAGATGCTCTTCGACGATCTTCGGATCGGCGCCAACCCGCCAATCGGTCTTGATGAACTCGGGCTTTAAACCTAACCGCTCCGCCATGACCTTCCACAGCGTCGCGAACTGGCCGGTTTCCACCATGAGCACGCGGTCACCGGGCGAGAGCGTGTTGGTGAGCGCCGCTTCCCAGGCGCCGGTACCTGTCGCGGTGTAGATGATAACCGGCTGCGTGGTTTTGAAGATGGTTTTGATGCCTTCGAGCACGCGCCTGGTGAGCTTGGCGAATTCCGGGCCGCGCTGGTCGATGAGCGGCATGTCGATGGCCCGCAGGACGCGGTCGGGCACGGGCGTCGGCCCGGGAATCTGCAGGAAATGGTGCCCCGGAAGACGCGATGCGTTCTGCGGCATATGTCGGCACTCCTTCGAACTTTTTTAGCAGAGCATGATCTTCTCGGAAAACCGGTATCCACTTTTCCGGATCATGCTCAAAATCCCGCCACGCCGGTCCGAAGGCGCTGCGCGGCGTCTTGATCCCCGAATGCTCCATTCGGGTCAAGTCTCTTGTCGCCCAACAGGTTAACGCAGGCCTTGCGCACTAGACCTTCGGCAAGAACGTCGCGCGATAGATGAAGCCGCCGAGCTTAGACGCGTTCCGCTGCGACGGCACGGTACTGGGGAATGCCTGCAACAGCGAAGTTTCGATATTTCGCGTATTTTTGGCCGATGACACGGGCTTCTTATATTCCGGCGAATTGAACCATCCCTCCAGCTGCTCGGTGCTGTCCCACACCAAAAGCCGACGGCATTCTTCGGCGGCTGGCCGGCATATGACGTCGCTTTTCCGGCGGCGAGCACACGTCCACCATGTGCCTTTGATCGTCACCACCGCTTCCGGCAGGTATTCCTTGGCGTAAGCCTCAGGGTTGGTCAGCTCGTTTTCAAAGATAAAATAGACTGGCGGCTTTGCTTGGACGTGATGGCTTGATTAATCGCGGCGCCAATTCCATGCCTGCCAGCAGCGTTAACGCGACGGCGCATGTTGCTTGCATGGACATATCCTCCCTTTTTCGTTTGCTCGATGAGTGCGCTATTAAAGCAACTACCGAAAAAAGGGCAACAGCAGCGCGTTTACGCGTCATGCCCGATCGTACTCGCAGGAATCGTCGCGTTGCGAGCACGCTCTAGCTTTCCGTTTCCAGCGCACTCTCATGCCAGCGGCGCAGCGCTAGGTAATTGATGAACGAGAGCAGATAGAAGATCACGATACCGGCGAGCGAAAGCAGCAGCAGAGCGGCGAACATGCGCGGGATGTTGAGGCGGTACCCGGACTCGGCGATCCGATAAGCGAGACCCGATCCGGCGCCGGCGGAGCCCGCCGCGATTTCGGCGACCACAGCGCCGATCAGCGACAGCCCGCCGGCGATGCGCAGGCCGCCAAGAATGTAGGGCAGCGCCGACGGCAGCTTCAGGCGCCAGAGCACCTGCCCGCGCGAGGCGCCGTAGAGCGCAAAGAGATCGGCCAGATTGCGGTCGACCGAGTGCAGTCCGAGCGTGGTGTTCGCCAGCACTGGAAAGAACGCCACGATCCAGGCGCAGACTAGAACAGCTGCGTGCTGCGGAAGGTAGATGAGGAGCAGCGGTGCGACGGCGACGATCGGCGTCACCTGCAGGATCACGGCGTAAGGATAGAGCGAATATTCGAGTAACCGCCATTGGTTGAACACGACCGCCAAGCCGACGCCGCCGGCAGCCGCGAGTAAAAAGCCCTCGAAGGTCGTCCCAAGCGTGACCAGAAGCGAATGCGACAGCAGCGTCCAATCGGCGACCAGCGTCTGCAAGATAACCCCGGGCGCGGGCAGCACATAAGGCGGAATGTCTTCGACCCGCACGAGCAATTCCCAGATTGCAAGACCGAGCGCCAGCACGAGAATTGGCAAGGCGATGCGCAGCGCCCGGTCGTCGTTGTTGGCGGAACGCGTTTTCATCGCTCGCCTCCCGCCGCCATCGCCTGCGCCAGCGCTTCCGACGCGCGGCGGCAGAACGCCGCGTATTCGGCCGAGGTCCGGAAATTCCGGTCGCGCGGATAAGGCGCATCCACCGCAAGCTCGGTAAAAACGCGGCCCGGCCGCGCCGCCATCACCACGACCCGACTCGACAGATAGACCGCCTCGAAGACCGAATGGGTAACGAAGACGACGGTCGTGCGCAGCGCCTGCCACATCTGCAGCAGATCGTCGTTGAGCTTAAAGCGCGTGATCTCGTCGAGGGCGGCGAACGGCTCGTCCATCAACAGAAGTTGCGGCTCGGTGACCAGCGCGCGCGCAATCGACACGCGCATGCGCATGCCGCCGGACAATTCGCGCGGATAGGCGTCGCGGAATGCCGCCAGGCCGACGCGATCGAGCGCAGCCTCGACGCGTCCGAACAGGTTGGCGCTCGGCTCGTGCCTAAGTTCGAGCGGCAGCAGCACGTTTCTGAACACCGAGGCCCACGGCATGAGCGTCGGCTCCTGGAACACGAAGCCTATCTTCTTATCGTCCTGCGACGGGAACGCCGTAGACGACCATTCGACAAGGCCTGCCGTCGGCTCGCTCAATCCAGCGATGATGCGCAACGCAGTGGATTTTCCGCAGCCCGACGGACCGAGCAGGGTCAGGAACTCGCCCGCGCGTATCTCGAGATCAAGGCTTTCGAGTGCGCGCGTACCGGTGGGAAATGCCTTGCCGACGTGCTGCAGCGCCACGAGCGAAGCGGCCGAATTTACCGTGGCGGGCGGCATCGCGATTGCCGTCACTTCGGCCGCAGCGCAAGTCCGAGCTTCTTGTCGACGAATTGCAGCGTGTAGGATTTGCGGTAATCGAGGCCTGCTTTGGCGACGCCGGCGCGCACCATCTTGTCGAAGAAATCCGTCATGCGCGCATCGGTCATGGCGCCGATGCCGAGCGCCGCGGCATCGCCGGAATCGACAATGCCGTATTCCTTCATCTTGCCGACCGAGTAAGCGAGGAGTTCGTCGGTCATCTCCGGGTTCTGGCTCTTGATCAGCGCGTTGGCGGCGGAATTGTCGCCGTAGATATAATTGTACCAGCCGATGGTCGATGCATCGACGAAACGCTGCACCAGATCGGGTTTCTTCTCGACAACCTCCCGGCGCGTTTCGATCAGCGTCGAATAGGCGCTGAAGCCCTGATCGGCGAGGAGAAATATCTTCGGCTTGAACTTGCCTTCCTTTTCGATGACGAAGGGCTCGGACGTGACATAACCCTGCATCGCCGATTTTTTGTCAGCGAGGAACGGCTGCGGATTGAAGGTGTAAGGCTTGACCCGGTCGTCCTTGAAACCGAAATCGGCCTTGAGCCATTGATAATAGGTCGCCATTCCCTCGCGGGACACGAATAGCGTCAGTTTCTTCAGATCGTCGAATTTTTCGATGCCCTGATCCGGGTGTGCGATGAAGACTTGCGGGTCCTTCTGAAACATGGCGGCGACTTCGATTGTCGGTACATTGTGCTCGACAGCATCAAAGCCTTGCAGCGTATTTGCGCTCAGATAAAAATCGATTTTGTCGACCAGCAGCAGCATCCGATTGTTGGCATTCGGGCCACCCGGCAAGATGGTCACGTCGAGACCGTATTTCCTGTAGGTGCCGTCGGCGAGCGCCTGATAAAAGCCGCCATGCTCGGCCTCGGCCACCCAATTGGAGCCGAAGGTGACCTTATCGAGCGTCTCGGCGGAAGCCGGTCCGACCGCAGTCGCGGCGAAGAGGAGAAACGCAACCAGCACTCTCCCGGACCCTGCTGCGAACGGCATCGGTTGCTCCTTGGAATCGGCGACGATGTGAGAATAAAGCATGATCCCGAAAAGTGGTCACCGGTTTTCGGATAAGATCATGCTTGCAAAACCTTTCTACATGATCGCGAAAAGTGGTCACCGGTTTTCGGATAAGATCATGCTTGCAAAACCTTTCGCATGATCCCGAGAAGTGGCACCGTTTCGAATAAGATCATGCTGACGAAACGCTGCAGTACGATCGAAAAAAGAGAACCCCGATGAATCTGCCTAAGCGCGACTGGATGGAGATGACCTGGCAGGAAATTGCCGACTCTGGTGCGGCGACCGCACGCTGGATCGCGGTGCTGCCGCTAGCCGCAATTGAGCAGCACGGTCCGCACTTGCCGCTCGGCGTCGACACTTTCATCGCCGAGGCGTACCTGACGCAGGTGCGTAAAATCTTACCCATTGAGATACCCGTTTCTTTCCTCCCGGTGCAACGCATCGGTGTTTCCGTCGAGCACCTCGCCTATCCTGGCACGCTCACGTTATCGGCAGCGACAGCAATTGCCGCCTGGACCGAGCTTGGCGAGGGTTTGGCGCGCGCCGGACTGCGCAAGCTCGTCCTCGTCACCAGCCACGGCGGCAATGTCTCGGCCATGGAACTGGTGGCGCGCGAGCTGCGTGCGCGGCGCCGCATGCTTGCGGTCACGGTCGGCTGGCATCGGTTCGGTTATCCGGATGACACATTCTCAAGCGAAGAGAAGCGCCATGGCATTCACGGCGGCGACATCGAAACTTCTGTGATGCTTGCAGCGAAACCGGAAACGGTGCGCGGGGCCAAAGTGCTCAACGCAACACCGGCGACAATCGAGATGGCGCGCGAGTTCAAATGGCTCGGCGTCTATCGGCCCGCCGGGTTCGCGTGGATGACGCAGGATCTCAACGCGACCGGTGCACTTGGCGACGCTACGCTCGCGAGCGCGGCGAAAGGCGAAGCGGCCCTCGCGTGTGGTGCGGCAGCCTTCGTCGAACTGCTGCGCGAAGTGGACCGCTTCGATCTCGCACGGCTGCAGGAGGGGCCGTTATCCGGCTAGCTGCCCCGAGGAAGGCGATCAGATCATTCCCTACGCCGATTCCCGGCCGCTATCGGCAAAGCTCTTGAAGAACGGGACGCTGAAGACCTACAAGGACTTCCCGCACGGCATGCCGACCACGCAAGCGGCAACGATCAACGCCGACCTGCTGGCGTTCCTGAAAAGCTGATCAGCCATTTCGGGGCCCGCAAGACGCGGGCCCCCAATGACGTACTACGCCGCAATCTTCACGTATTCGAAATCGCCGGGCTTGTTGTCGATGCCGAGCCGCGGCGGCGCGATCCAATTGGCGAATTTGCCCGGTTCCGCGACCGGCTTCATAAGGCTGCTGATGAAATCGCCGTCGTTCCGCGTTGGCAGCCATTTGGCGATATCGCGGCTCCAGGTCGCATCATCGATAAGTTCGCCGCCCGGCGAGGCCTTGACGTCCTGGAACTCACCGATGTGGCGGTGGAAGGCGACGTGCGGAAGCTGCAGTTTGAAGGCAACGCCGGTCCTGTCGATCACCTTGTTCCAGCGATCGACGCCGCGTTGGCAATCGGCGGTGTAGTCGTCGCGCAGCCGCATGTTGACCGCAGTCAATGCCGGCTCGTCGACCCGTTTGATCACGCCGTCGACGAGCTTGAGCACCGGATAGGTCGAATGCTCGAGGCGATGATCGTCGTCGATCTTGGTCTCCTGGAAGCGGCCCTTGAGGCTCGCATTGAAGGCATTGGCGGCGTTGGTCGAGACCTCCGAGCCGAACAGATCGAGCGAAAGTGAATAGTGCAGGTTGAGCTTCTTCTGAATGGTCGGCAGGTCGATCACGCCAAGCTGGCGTACCCGCTCGATGTCGTAAGGATCATCGACGCCGGCCGCCCTCATCGCCTCGCAGGTGCGCTGGACGGTGCGCCCGACGCCGGTCTCGCCGACGAACATATGGTGCGCTTCTTCGGTCAGCATGAAACGGCACGTGCGCGACAGCGGATCGAAGCCCGACTGCGCCAAGCTTTCGAGCTGCATCTTGCCGTCACGATCGGTGAAGAACGTGAACATGAAGAATGACAGCCAGTCGGGCGTGGCTTCGTTGAAGGCGCCCAGCATGCGCGGCTTGTCGGCGCTGCCGGAGCGGCGCTGCAACAGCTCGGCCGCTTCCTCGCGGCCGTCGCGGCCGAAATACTTTTGCAGGATATAGACCATCGCCCACAGATGGCGGCCTTCCTCGACATTGACCTGGAACACGTTGCGCAAGTCGTAGAGTGACGGCGCGGTCTTGCCGAGATGGCGTTGCTGCTCGACGGATGCCGGCTCGGTGTCGCCTTGGATGACGACGAGGCGGCGAAGCATGGCGCGATACTCGCCCGGCACGTCTTGCCAGGCGGCTTCGCCGTAATGATGGCCGAACGGAATCTTGCGGCCTTCCTCCTTCGGCGCGAGCAGGATACCCCAGCGATATTCGGGCATCTTCACATAATCGAATTTTGCCCAGCCCTTGGGATCGACCGAAACGGCAGTGCGCAGATAGACGAGCGCCTGCTGGAAGCCCTCCGGCCCCATGTCCATCCACCAGTCGATGTAGCCTGGATGCCAACTTTCCAGCGCGCGCAACACCTGCCGGTCTTCGGCGAGATTGACGTTGTTCGGGATTTTGGTCGTGTAGTCGACGTTTCCGATGTCCATCGCGGGCTCCTTGATCCGGCTATGCGCGGCGCGTGTCAAATACCGGCTGCTGACCGGTGCCGTAGCGCTTAAGCGCCCCCTCCTCGCCAACCGCATTGGGACGCTGGAAGATCCAGTTCTGCCACGCAGTCAGCCGGGCGAAGATTTTCAATTCCATGGTCTCCGGTCCGGCGAAACGCAGATTAGCTTCGAGGCCGGTCAGGCCGTCGGGCGAGAAGCTGGCGCGCTCTTCGAGGAACACGCGCACTTCATCGTCCCAGTCGATGTCGTCGAGCGCGAAGGTGATGAGACCCAGCCGTTGTGCGGCGTCGGCGTCGAGCATTTTTTCACTGTTGGATTTTGCCGTTTCGAGATCCGCCGGGTCGGCGAGAAAACGGCTCGCAAGGCGGGTAAGGCCGTTCGACATCGGATAGGCGCCAAAATTGGCCGCGCTCAGTGCGATCGTTGCCGGCGGTCTATTGTCGCCCTCACGCTGCCCGAGGAACATGTAGGAACGGTCGCTGGCGAAAGCGATTTCGGCGAGCGTGCCGGCAAAGCACGAGTCTGGTTCGATGAGGGTGACCAGCGAGCGCGCCGTTAGATCGGTGCGTTTGAGCACGCGCTTCCAGAAGTGCCGGATTTCGCGGGTGAGCCAGTAATCCTTGTTGGCATCGAGGAAACGCTCGTACGCCATGACCGCGGCCGGGTCGCCCGACGACTTGAACACGATCGCAGCGACGTCGAACTCGTTTAGTCGGATATTGAGGATTGCGTCGTCGAGTTCGCGCGCGAGCTTGAGCGGCCAGAACTCGGCGCCAAGCGCGGTCATGGCGTCGGCCGATGCCGGCGGTGGCGCGACGGGGCCGCGCAACATGATCGTTGCGATGCGACCGCCGCGATCGAATTCGACGGAAAGCGAATCGTACTCGACGCTGTTGGCGGAAAATACGCGCGCGAGCGAGGTGAGCTTGATCCCCTCCTTCGCCGCGCCGCGGCTGGACTTCGCGGCAAACTCTTTCGCCCGTGCTGCGATCGTTTCTTCGAACTTCGAGCCGGGTACGACTTCGTCGACGAGCCGCCAATCCAGTGCGCGTTTTCCCTTGACACCCTCTTCAGTGGTGCAAAAGAAGTCGGCGTGGTCGCGGCGCACTTTGCGTTTGTCGGCAACGCGCGTGAGACCGCCGGTGCCGGGCAGAACCGCAAGCAGCGGCAATTCCGGCAGCGACACCGCCGACGAACCGTCGTCCACCAGCATGATGTAATCGGCAGCAAGCGCCAGCTCGTAGCCGCCGCCGGCCGCGGTGCCGTTAATGGCGCAGATGGTGCGCAGGCCGGAATTCTCGCTCAGATCTTCGATGCCGTTGCGCGTCTCGTTGGTGAATTTGCAGAAATTGACTTTGTGCACATGGCTCGCGCCGGCCAGCATGCGGATGTTGGCGCCGGCGCAGAACACCCGCGGCTTTCCCGAGCGAAGAACGACCGCGCGTACCTGCGGATACTCGAATCGCAGCCGCTCGATGGCGTCCGCGAGTTCGATATCGACGCCGAGATCGTAGGAGTTGAGCTTGAGCTCGTAGCCTTCGAACAGCGAACCCTCCTCGTCGACGTCGAGAAGGAGCGTCGCGACGTCACCGTCGATCTTGAGCTTCCAATGGCGATAGCTGGATGGATCAGTCTGGAAATCAATCCGCGTTCGGCCGTTGGCCAGCGGACGCTCGGGGGCAGGGGCGTCAGCCATCGCAGCGTTTCCTGATATGTATTATAATTCACAGACCGTTTGCACTATATATGCACTATAATGCACTAGGCCGCAACCCCGGAATTGGCGGGTCTGTCGCCTTCGTGATGGTCACGGAGCAGGCGATTGACGAAGTCGGACACCTTTTCGAGCGTGAGCCCCGGCACATCCCGATGCGGGGAATGCCGAGCGCCGGGCAGTATCGCTACGTCGACTGGGCAGTAGCATTCCTCTTGCGCCGCCTCGATCTGCCGGAGCGTGCCGTACTGGTCGTCTGCGCCCTGCACGATCAGAATCGGCACGCGGATGTAGGGGAGCGCGTCCGTGATATTCCAGTCGCGGAAGTCGGGATGGAGCCAAGGCTCGCTCCAGGAGCGGAAGGCGCAGTCGACGTCGCTATGCCAGCGCTTGAGCTTTTCGCGCAGCATGCCGGCGGCATACTCGTCGCTTGTCCGGCGGATCTCGGCGAGCCCCATCTCTTCGGTGAAGAAATGCGGCGCTATCAGGACAAGCCCGCGTATCCGATGATCCTGCATGCTGCCGGCGTAAATTGTCGCGATCGAAGCGCCATCGCTGTGGCCCAGGAGGATGCCGCGCTGGAAGCCGATGGCCGCCAGCACCCGCGGCAGCACGTCTCGCGCCTCTTCGTCCATGAAGTCGACGGAGCGCGGCAACTTTCCCGGACTCGATTTGCCGTAACCCGCGCGCGAATAGACGAAGACGCCGGCACCCGTTGCCAACGCAAGCTGCTCCGGGAAGGCGCCCCAGAGACCGACGCAGCCGAGGCCTTCGTGCAGCATGACGATGGTCGGCGCCGCGTGCGGCCGCGGCCCGATCATGCGGTATTCGAGCCGCAACGCGGCAAGGTCGAGAAATCCTTCGTCGGCAAGCATCACGGGTTGCTCCGCTCAAGTAACGCTGTGACGATGCGCAAAAGCGTCGCGAAGCTGCGCTCCACGGCGTCCCCGGAAGTGTCGATCTCGGCTTCGGCGCGGGCATAATCGGCACGCCGGGCTTCGAGGATGGCGACGAGGTCGGCCATGGCGCCTCGGTTCTGCGCCATAGGGCGGAAGTCGCCCTGCGCCATCACCCGGCTCATATGTTCTTCCGGGCGCGCCTTGATCCAAACTGTGTGCGTTCGGCGCAGAAGCAGCGCGTATGTTTCGGGATTGGAAACGATGCCGCCGGCCGTGGTGACGATGGCGGCGTCGTGCTCGGCGATCACCCGCTCGAGCGCGCCGCGCTCCTGGCGGCGGAAGGTCGCTGTGCCGGCCATTTCAATCAAATCGGGAATGCTGACGCCATAATCCTCCTCGACGCGCTGGTCGAGTTCGATGAACGGCCAACCGAGATGCTGGGCGAGCATCCGGCCGAGCGTCGACTTGCCTGCTCCACGCAGGCCGACGAGCGCAATGCGGCGCGCCCGGTCGGCGCCGCCACCGACGGCCACGCGCGCCGCGATCTCCTTGGCGAGCGCGCGCAGTTCCTTTTCAGACACCTGGGCAAGCAGATCGTGGATGGCGCCGAGTTCGGCCGTTCGCGTGCCCGCTTCCGGTAAAAGCGCGGCGGTGGGAAGATCGAGCGCTTGCGCGATCGCGCGCAAGACGCTGGCTGAGGGATTACCCGCGCCGCTCTCGATCTGTGCCAGATATCGTTCCGAAGTTTCGGAGGCTTGCGCCAATTGCCGGCGCGTCATGCCGCGCTTGGCGCGGTTCTTCCGCACCTCGCGCCCGATGCCACCGAGGAATGCAGCCGCATGTGCTGCCCCGCTTTGCGGAATGCCGCCCGTGGGTTTCCCGGCTAGTCCGGCCTTTTTTGTTGGTTCGGCCACTCTTCTCGTCGCTGTGCATTATATTTCATGCACTATAATGCACGCGAGCAGGTTTTCGCAAGCTGGCGGTTTCGTTGTACGCGCACCTCTTTACTCAAGGATCTTCCGCCAGCCGCCGCTTGGCGGCTCGGACTGTGGCTCGACCTCGTCGGCGGCTTCGGGGCCGGGATCGTCGGGCGCATGCACGAGCGGGATCACGGCAGGCATCCCCTGCGGCGGCGCGTTGCGGCGGGACGCCGGCGTAGCCGCGATAGGCTCGACCGCCGCCGGGATATTTTGTTTGCCTTGATCTGTCGGCTTCGCCAACGCAATCGGTTCGCTTCCACCTTTATGCTCGCCGGAAGTCACGACCGGCGCGGCAGCGACGGCCGCGACCGAACGCTCCGGGCCGATCGCCGGCGTCGCATCCGCGATGCCGGTGAGCGGAACGCGCCACTCGAAGGCATCCAGCCGGCCGCTGGGCGAAACCGGCAGCCAGCGATCGGAGATATGCCCCTCGGCCGTCCATTTTGGATCGGGCGCGGCGTTGACCGCGCGCGCGATCCATTCGCGGGCGCGGCCTTCGTCGTTTCGCTCGACGCGTTCCAACTCCGCCATCAACAGCGCTACGCGCTTGGTCGGCGCGGCGAGATAGGACGCCAGCGCGGCCCGCGCCTTGGCGAATTCCCGCGCGTCGAGCGCGGCACGCGCCATGGCGAGCGCCCCTTCGATGTGACCGGGCACTTTTTTCGCCAACGCTTCGATGCGTTTGAGGCGATCCCGCGCCGCATCGCCAAAGCGAAGATCGGAAAAGGCCTGGGCGAGATCGGGATGCGGGTTCGCCAGCCAGGCCTTATTGAGCACGCGAGACGCTTTGCGCAGCTCGCCGCCTTCCGCGAGCATGCGGCCCGCCAACGACGCCGCCGGCACAAAGTTCGGCGCGAGCTTCGCGGCCTCGAGAGCAAATGCCTTGGCGTTGTCGCGATCGGTCTCCTGGGTTTCGTGGGCGCGGGCCGTGAGCATCACCGCGCGCTGACGGCGATAGGTCTCCTTATCCATCATACGCCTGTTGCTTTCGAGCAGCGCCAGCGCGCCGGCCCAGTCGCCGGTAAGACAACGGAATTCCAGCACGGCCTTGCCGGCCCAGCCGAGCCCTGGACTTTGCCGCGCCGCCTCCTCGGCAAAAGCATGCGCGCTGGCGTGATCGCCGCGGCGCCGGGCCTCGACATAGAGTCCGTGAAGACCAAGCGCCTTGGTGTCGTCGCGGCCCGCCATCGCACGGAATATGCTGTCGGCCGCCGCCCTGTCGCCGCCGAGTTGCGCTGATTGCGCGCTCAGCAAGAGTGCGAGCGGTTCGGCAGGCGCGATGCGCTTTACTTCAGCGGCGTGCTTGCGCGCGGCCGCGAGATCGCCGGCGCCGACGGCGATCAGACCGCGCGATATCGCCTCATAGGCGCGCTCGCCCCGGCGATGGTGCAGATGCCGGCGCAGCATGAACGGCGAGCGCAGGATGGCGCTCAACAGGCTCCACAACAGAGCAAGGACCGCCATGGCCGCCAGCATCGCCGCGCCAAGCACCATCAGCGAAGTTTCGATGCGCAAACCTTGCCAGGTGACGACCACGTCGCCGGGACGATCAGCAAGCCAGGCGACACCGAGTGCCAGCGCGCCGACGATGATGAGAAAGACGACAATGCGGATCATTGCGAGACCGGTTTGCTGAGCGCTGCGAGAGCATCGGCGGCGATGCGCCGGCTCGCCGCAACCGCGGCTTCGCGCGCTTGCGCCTTCTTCACCCAGCCGTCGGCGAGAGCGCGCGCGGCGTCCGGCAATTGGGCGATCTCGGCAATCGCCGCGGCAAGGTTGCCGCGTGCGGCGTCGGCACCGAGACGCGCGATCGCCGACGCGCGATCATCGCCCGCAGGTATCGCCGGCGCATCGAGCGGCATCACGTGGACGAGGTTTCGTGCGTGATTTTCCAGCCGGCCGATGAAGGAACCGTCGTTCGAGGGAGGTTCTGCTGCCCGCTGCATTGCCGGCAAGAGCGCTGTGAGCTCGCGGCCGAGCGACACGGAACTCGGTATGCCATCGGCGGCAAACGGTTCAAGCGTCTCGGTCACAGCTGGATCGCCGCCGAGGGACTTCACCGCTGCAAGCTCGGCCCGAAAGCCCGAACCACGCTCGACTGCGGCGCGAAGCGCCTCGGCCGCGACAGTCGCGCGCGTCGCCCGATCGTCGGCACTGGACGTACGCTGCGCGACGTCGGCGGAGAGCGCCTTGACCGCGCTTTCGAACGCCGCGATGCGGCTCGTCATTGCATCGACGTCGCTTCGCGTAACGCCTGTTTCGGCGGCGCGTTTTGCGGCGTCTGCCGCAGCGGTCGCCGCGGTGACTTGGGCGAGCGCGCTCTGCGAGGCCGTCGCGATGTCGTCGACGCGACGCGTCAGCGCGGCTATCGTGTCGCCAAGCGACTTCGTCTGCGCTTCCACCGCCGTCATCCGGTTGGCGAGCGCCTCATCGGAGCGCGGCGTTGCCAGCGCCTCCTGAATCTTGTCGAGCCGGGCCGAAATCTCTGCCGTATCGGGGCCCTTTGCGCTCTCCGCGCCGGGCGCGGCACTCGGCGCCACACTTGGCGCAGTGCCTGGCGTGGTGCTTGGCGTGGTGCTCGGCGCCATCGCCGTCTGTGACGTTGCCGTATCATGGATTTGCGCGAACCCGGTTATCCAGAGTGCGGCGGCAAGCGCGCCGACCGCAGCGGCACCGATGGCGATCCCGATGGCATATGACTTGGCGCGGCCAGGAGAACCCTGGCCGCCGACTTCCTCCGCCTTCAGATCAATGGTCGGCGGCTGTCGGGGCGGCGCACTGTCAGGCTCGCTCATACGCTCTCCTAGGCTAACGAGAAAGAAGCGTCACGGCATAGTACGGAGGCATGACGGCGGCAACAACACGTCGGCCGATTGCTCAGGGCGCCCGAACAAGCGCAATGAGTGCCGGTTCTACGGGCTCCGATGCAACCCGTATGTCGGCGGCGCCGGCCTGCGCGAGTGCCTCCGCCACCTGGGCGGACAGACAAAAGTGCGTGGGCTTGTTAAGCGCGTTGTCGGCTATTCCCGCGCTGTGCACCGCGCGCACGTAAGCTTCCGCGCTGCGGCGCGAGAAATGCAGAACACCATCGACGCCGCGGGCCAAGGCGTCGGCCGCAGCCGACGGAAGGACCGCGACGGCAGCGGCACGGTAGATCGCGGCGGTGCGTACGACGAAACCTTGAGCCGAAAGACTGCCGGCAAGATCGCCGGCGCGATCGGCGCCGGCAAGATAGAGGAGCGAGGCCCCGCTTTCGACGCGTTGGGCCACAAGGCGTGCAAGGTCACGCGCGTCGCCATCGGCCGACGCTACATCGACGAAGCCCGCAGCGCGCATCGCCTGCGCGGTGCGCCCGCCGACCGCAAATACCGGTAATGAGCGCAACTGCGCAAAGTGTCGGTGCCGCGCGATCGCAGACGCCGCATTGGCGCTGGTGACCAGGATCGCCGCAAACGGTCCGGCGGCGATCTCGGCATCCTCGACCGGCTCGATGCGCAAGAGCGGCGCAACGATAACGACGTGGCCGCTTGCCCGCAACGCGGCGGCCGTGCGCTCGGCGTCGGGTTCGGGCCGTGTCACCAAAAGCCGCACGTCAAACCCGCACGAAGAAATCGGCCCCAGCACGATCGCGCAATTCGCGGCCGGCGTCGGCGCCAAGCTCCGCTGCCGCGTTGCGGCGGCCTTCGCGCAAGACCTCAAACGCCTCGCTGCCGTCCGGCTTCACGATGATGCCGCGGAAACGGACGGTCCCTCCGTCCACTCTCGCATGGCCGGCGATCGGCGTGCGGCAGGAGCCGTCGAGCACGGCAAGGAAGGCGCGCTCGGCGGCCAGCGCGGTCGCCGTATCGGCATCGTCGATCGCCGCGACGAGTGCGCGCGTCTTCGCGTCGTCCGCGCGCGTTTCGATCCCGATCGCCCCCTGCCCGACCGCCGGCAGGAACTCGTCGATGTCGAGGATTTCGGTTGCCGCCGATATAAGACCAAGCCGCTTCAGTCCAGCGACGGCCAGAAGCGTCGCGTCCACTTCGCCGGCCTCGAGCTTGCGGAGCCGCGTTTCCACGTTGCCGCGCAGCGCAATCACCGTCACGTCCGGCCGCAACCGCTTGACCAGCGCTTGCCGCCGCGGAGACGCCGTGCCTACCACCGCGCGCGGCGGCAGTTCGTACAACGTCTTGGCCTTGCGGCCGATGAAGGCGTCACGCGCATCCTCGCGCGGCAGGAAGCCTGCCAAGACGAGGCCGGCCGGCAATATGGTCGGGAGATCTTTCGACGAATGCACCGCGAGGTTGATAGCACCCGCGAGCAGCGCCTCCTCGATCTCTTTGGTGAAGAACCCCCTGCCGCCGGCGTCGGCGAGCGGCCGATCCTGGACAATGTCACCGGTTGTGCGAATGACATTGATCTCGATCCGCCCGGCATCGACTTTGGCCGCCGCGGCCAGGCGGCTCTGCACTTCACGCGCCTGAACGAGCGCAAGCGGGGAACCACGCGAACCGATGCGTAGAAGAGGTGCCTCGCTTGCCGATTGTGTCATTGCCGATTGTGTCCTGCGACCTTCAAGTAATAGGCCGCGCTCAAGCGCGACACTTCATGTCATAATACGGCGATGATCATCCTGGGCATCGAAACGACCTGCGACGAAACGGCCGCCGCCGTAGTGGAGCGAACTGTTGACGGAAAGGGCCGCATTCTGTCGAACGTCGTCCTTTCGCAAATCAGCGAACACGCCGAGTTTGGCGGCGTAGTACCGGAAATTGCCGCCCGCGCCCATGTCGAGGCACTCGATTCCATCATCGCCAAGGCGATGAACGAGGCGCGGGTCTCTTTCGCCGCCCTCGACGGTATCGCCGCGGCCGCCGGGCCGGGCCTGGTCGGCGGCGTCATCGTCGGCCTGACCATGGCCAAGGCGATCGCGCTCGTGCACGGCAAGCCACTGATGGCGGTGAACCATTTGGAGGCGCACGCGCTGACCGCGCGCCTCACCGACGCAACCCCATTCCCGTACTGCCTTTTCCTCGCGTCCGGCGGCCATACGCAAATACTCGGCGTGCGCGGCGTCGGCGACTATCTCCGCCTTGGCGGCACGCTCGACGACGCCATCGGCGAAGCCTTCGACAAAACGGCCAAGCTCCTTGGCCTCGGTTATCCGGGCGGACCACTGGTCGAAAAGGAGGCGGCGCATGGCGATCCCGAGCGGTTTGCGCTGCCGCGTCCGATGACCGGGCGCCAGGATGCGAACTTCTCGCTGTCCGGCCTGAAAACCGCGCTGCGTCTTGAAGCGGAAAAAATCGCGCCGCTGAGCCACGGCGACGTCGCCGACCTCTGCGCATCGTTTCAACAAGCGGTCGGCGAGGTGGTCGTGGATCGCCTGCGCATGGGGCTACACATGTTCCGCGACCAGATCGGCACGCCCACAGCACTCGTTTGCGCCGGCGGCGTCGCCGCCAACCAGGCGATCCGCAAGGTGCTGCATCGCGTTGCCTTCGAGGTCGGCATATCGCTCGTCGCGCCGCCGCCGGCTTTGTGCACCGACAATGGTGCCATGATCGCTTGGGCCGGCGCGGAACGTCTGGCGCTCGGCCTGACCGACACGCTCGCCACCGCGCCGCGGGCGCGTTGGCCGCTCACCGAGGTGACGAAGACCGCGGCGACCGAGGTGATGGCCTGAATCGGTCGATGAACCGCCGCAGAAACGGCTTGCTCACGACGCGCGCCCCGTTCCGATCTGCATTAGAATCGTTTCCAGCCGCTCCAAGCGGTCGGCTTCGCCCGGCGGCTTGTCCCAGCGCAGGCGGTTGATGCGCGGAAACCGCATCGCTAGGCCGGATTTATGCCGGGTCGAACGCTGCAATCCCTCGAAGGCGACTTCCAGCACCAGACCCTCATTCGCCTGGTGCACCACTTCGCGCACCGGACCGAACCGGTCGACGGTGTTCCGGCGCACGAAACGGTCGATCTGAAGGAGTTCCTCGTCGGTGAAGCCGAAATAGGCCTTACCGACCGGAACCAATTCGTCGCCATCAACCCCGCGCGTCCAAACACCAAAGGTATAGTCGGAATAATACGACGAGCGCTTGCCGTGGCCGCGCTGGGCGTACATCAGCACGGCATCGACGATGAACGGATCGCGCTTCCACTTCCACCAAGGGCCCTTCGGCCGGCCGGGAAGATAGACCGCGTCGCGCCGCTTGAGCATGATGCCTTCGACAGCGTCGGCATCGGCACCCGTTGACGCCGGATTGTTTCGCGCGGCGCTGAGGTCTTCCCAGGTCGCAAAAGAAACAAGAGGCGAGAGATCGACGCGCGGTTCGGCGAGCCGCGCGACGAATCGTTCAAGCCGCTCGCGCCGCCTGGCGAACGGCAGCTCGCGCAAATCCTCCGCGCCGTCGGCCAGCAAATCGTAAGCCCGCAGATGCGCGGGAAATTCGCCCATCAGCTTTGCCGTGACGGTCTTGCGGTTGAGCCGCTGCTGAAGAACGTTGAAGGTTTGCACGCGCTCCTCGCGCACGATCAAAAGCTCGCCATCAATCGCACCCGGAAGCCGCAGCGCGTCGACGAGATCGGGGAAACTTTTGGAAATGTTTTCGCCGGTACGCGAATAGAGCCGCCCGATGATCGCGCCGTCATGCTGCGCGGCGACGGCCTGCACGCGAACGCCGTCCCACTTCCATTCGGCCATGAATTCGGCCGGATCGAGCGCTGCGAGGTCCGGCTCATCGAGCGCATGCGCCAGCATCGGCGGCCGGAACGGCGCCGGATCGCTGCTCACCGGCTTTTCCCCGCGGCCTTCGAGCCAGGCGAAAAGCTCAACGTAGGGCGGCGATAAACCGGGCCAGAGCAGCTCGATGTCCTGCGCGTCGCCCACGCCGAGCGCGGCAACCGCGGCCTTTGCGAGTCGCGCCGAAACACCGATGCGCAATCCGCCGGTAACCAGTTTGATCAACGCCCAGCGTCCGGTCTCATCGAGCTCATCGAGCCAGCGCGCCAGCCGCGCCGGCAGCTCGGCTTTGCCGAGAGTGGAAAGGGTTTCGACGACGGTAGTAAGCGACAACGACGCTCCAGTCTCGTTTGCGGTGGAGGGCAAACTTGGGCGCGGCCACATCAGCGCCACGGTTTCGGAGAGATCGCCAACATAATCATAGGACAGTTCGAACAGCGCCGGGTCGGTGCGTTCGGCGATCAAACTACGGATGAGGCCGGGCTTGGCGTGAGGAAAGTCCAACGCGCCGGTAAGCGCGGCGAGCGCCCAGCCCCGCTCGGGATCGGGCGTCGAGCGAAAATAGTCCGTTACCAGTCGTAGCTTGGCGTTGCGCGCGGGCTCGTAAGCGAGACGATCCAGGAGTTCGGCGAAGCGGTTCATTCCTCCGCCCCGCTGGCGCTGCCCTTGTTACCTCCCCCCTTGAGGGGGAGGTCGATTGTTGCGGACGATGTCCGCGACAATCGGGAGGGGGGTGCCTGCGCCGCGTTATTCTCTGACCCCCCTCCCCCACCCTCCCCCTCAAGGAGGTAAGAGGCAGTCTGGGCAAGCACTTCCGCATCGGCCTCGTCCTCATCGCCGTAGCCGACGATGTCGAGCGGACGAGCTTTGAGCCCGCGCGCGGCGCACCAATGAACAAGCGCGTCTTCCTGACCGTGCGTGACCCAGACCTCGTCGGCTCCGGTCGCGGCGATGGTCGCAGTGAGCCCGTCCCAATCGGCGTGATCGGAAATGACGAGCGGCAGGGCGACGCCGTGCTGGCGCGCACGGGCGCGGATGCGCATCCAGCCCGACGCAAACGCCGTGACCGGATCAGGAAAGCGTCGGGTCCAGACGTCGCCCAGCGCAGAGGGCGGGCAAATCGTGATGGTCCCGGCGAGTTCGGTCTTGCCCGCGCCGCGCACTGCGCGCAATTCGCCGAGCGCGATGCCGCGACTTACATAGTAGCTTGTGACGGCTTCCATCGCGCCATGCAGGTAGATCGGCGCGCGGTAGCCGGCTTGGCGCAAAAGCGCGGCCACGCGTTGCGCCTTGCCCAGCGAATAGGCGCCGACGAGATGCGCGCGCTCCGGGAATAGTGCGATGGAGGCGAGCAATCGCGCGATCTGCTCGCGGGGATCGCCGTGGCGGAACACCGGCAGGGCGAACGTCGCCTCGGTGACGAAGACGTCGCACCGCACCAGTTCGAACGGCACGCAGGTCGGATCGGGCGCGTTCTTATAGTCGCCTGAGGCGACGACGCGCAGACCGCCCGCTTCGACCGCGATCTGCGCCGAGCCGAGCACATGACCTGCGGGGTGAAAAGTCACTTTCGCCCGGCCCAGATCGACGCTTTCGCCGTAGCCGATCGCCTGCGTCGCGCCGGCGAAATTCTCACCGTAACGCAGTCGCATAAGGTCGAGGGTTTCCTGCGTCGCCAGCACCGCGCCGTGCCCGGCGCGCGCGTGATCGGAATGCGCATGCGTGATCAGCGCCCGTTCGACCGGCCGCGTCGGATCGATATGAAAGGAGCCGATTTGGCAGCACACGCCGGCCGGCGTCGGCGTCAGGATGTCTTCAGGACGCATAGACATTAGATAAACTCTGCACGTCATTCCGAAACCCACGAAGCGACTGTCCGGAATCCATAAACCCTGTCCTTGCAATGTTTTCGCAGTCGGTGGTTATGGATTCCGGGATCCTCGCGAAGCCTGTCATCGGGCGGGCCGGACCCGTTGGCTCGGCCCCGGAATGACACAACAATGACCGACGCCAGCCCGCTCTTCATTTCCTCCGGCGATCTGATCGCCGACCGGCGCTACAAATGGGCCCTCGACCAGGTCGCGCGCGGCGATTTTGCCGGCGCCGCGGACATTCTCGCGCAAACCGTGGAGCTGGCGCCCGCTTTCGCCACGGCGTGGTTCGCGCTCGGCGCTATCCGCGATCGCCTCGGCGATCGCGCCGGCGCCGTCGCGGCATTCGCAAAAGCCCGCGACACCGACCCGGGCGACTATCACGGCGCGCGCCTTCAACTTGCCCGGCTCGGGAACGGCAACGCCGCCCCGCCGATGAGCGAAACCTACGTCCGCCGCCTGTTTGATCAATATGCCGGGCGCTATGATGCGGCGCTCACGGAACGCCTTGCCTATCGCGGACCGGCGCTGCTGCGTGACGCCGTTGCCGACGCGATGCGCTTGGCAGGGCGGCCACTCCACTTTTCTTCCATGCTCGATCTCGGGTGCGGCACCGGGCTCGCTGGCGCCGCCTTTCGCCCCTTTGTCAACCGGCTGGTCGGCGTCGATCTATCGCCCGGCATGATCGGGCAGGCACAGAGCAAAGGTCTGTATGATCGTCTCGCCACCGCCGATCTCGCGGATTTCCTGGTCGCGGAGGCCGGTAACAGGGCCGAATATGACCTCGTCCTCGCCGCCGATGTCTTTGTCTATGTGAACGATCTCGCACCGATCGTAACAGCGGCCGCACGTGTCCTGGCGCCGGGCAGCCTATTCGCCTTTACGGTTGAAACCCATTCCGGCGACGACATGAAGCTTTTGCCGACGCTGCGCTACGCCCATGCCGAGCCATACATCCGACGCCTGCTCAAGAACGCCGCCCTTGCGCTATTATCCGTTTCTGAAGTCGCCGTGCGCAGCGAAAAAGGCGCGCCGGTCGATAGCCTCGTTGTGGTCGCGCAGGCCTCGACCGCGCCGCACGCGCCGGTTACTTCTGGCGGATGACCGTGCTCGAGCGCCCCGCGGTGCTGCCGGACATGTTTGCACGCTGGTTCGCCAGCCGCGGCTGGATTCCGCGCATGCACCAGCTCGAACTTCTGGCCAAGGCGCAGGCCCGCCGTTCGGTGCTGCTGATCGCGCCAACCGGTGGCGGCAAGACGCTCGCCGGATTCTTGCCGAGCCTCGTTGAGTTGAGCGGCGCGGCCGCCGCCGCGAGCGCAACCAGCGGAAAGAGAAAGCTCATCTCCATTGGGCGGGACATGCACCGCGAAGGCGGGCTGCATACGCTCTACATTTCGCCGCTCAAAGCGCTCGCGGTCGATATCGCGCGCAACCTCGAAACGCCCGTCGCCGAGATGGGGCTGCCGATCCGCATCGAAACACGCACCGGCGACACCCCAACCTCGAAGCGGCAGCGTCAACGCCGCGATCCGCCGCAAATTTTGCTGACGACGCCAGAGCAGGTTGCGCTCCTACTTGCCTCCGCCGACGCGCCCTATTTGTTCGGCGCGCTCAAGCGCGTGATCCTCGACGAGCTGCACGCGCTCGTCGTCTCCAAGCGCGGCGATCTGCTTTCGCTTGGCCTAGCGCGGCTCTTCCGCCTAGCGCCTGATTTGACCTGCGTCGGCCTCTCGGCGACGGTTGCCGAGCCGGAAGAGCTCGCCCGCTTTATGATGCCGCGGCGCCGCGGCGCCGCAAGCAACACACTCGCCGATCTGGTCGTCGCGGAAGCCGGCGCCGCGCCGCATGTTACCACGCTCGATACGCGTGAGCGGCTTCCTTGGGCCGGTCATTCGGCGCGGCACGCGCTCGACGAGATCTATCGGCTGATCGCGGCGCATCGTACGACGCTGGTCTTCGTCAACACCCGCAGTCAGGCTGAAGGCATTTTTCAGCAGCTCTGGCACATCAACGACGACAATCTCGCCATCGCATTGCATCACGGCTCGCTTGATGTGGCGCAACGGCGCAAAGTCGAAGCGGCGATGGCCACCGGCCGCCTGCGCGCCGTGGTCTGCACCTCCTCCCTCGATCTCGGCGTTGACTGGGGCGACGTCGATCTCGTCGTCAATGTCGGCGCGCCGAAAGGCGCTTCGCGGCTGCTTCAGCGCATCGGCCGCGCCAATCACCGCATGGACGAGCCGTCGAAGGGGGTGCTCGTTCCGGCGAATTGCTTTGAAGTGCTCGAATGCCGCGCCGCGCTCGACGCCATCGACGAGAACGCGCAGGACACGCCCCCGCTGCGCGTCGGCGCGCTCGACGTGTTGGCGCAGCACGTGCTCGGTTGCGCCTGCGGTGAGCCGTTTCGCAGCGGCGACCTGTATGACGAGGTGACCGCCGCCGCGCCGTATGCCGCGCTGACACGGGCGGATTTCGATGCCGTCGTCGATTTCGTCGCCACCGGCGGCTACGCGCTCAAGGCTTATGACCGTTTCGCCCGCATCCGCCTCGGCAAGGACGGGCGCTGGCGCATCGCCAACCCCAACGTAACGCAGCGCTACCGACTCAATGTCGGCACTATCGTCGCGGCCGATATGCTGAAAGTCCGCCTCGTCCGCTCGCGCGCTTCCAAAGTAATTCCGCGCGGCGGCAGGCTTTTGGGCGAGGTCGAGGAATATTTCGTCGAGACCATGGTGCCGGGCGATACCTTCGTTTTCTCGGGGGAGATTCTCAAATACGAAGCCCTGGTCGAGGACGAGGTCTACGTCTCCCGTTCCACCGCCGAAGACCCCAAAGTGCCTGCCTATGAAGGCGGGAAGTTTCCGCTCTCGACGTATCTTGCCGCACGGGTGCGAAGCATCATCGCCCATCCCCTGGAATGGCGCGAACTTCCCGCCCAGGTGCGTGAGTGGCTTGAGATCCAGCAGTGGCGCTCGCAGATGCCAGGCGCGTGGGAACTCTTGGTCGAAACATTTCCGCGTGGCAACAAGCAATATCTGATCTGCTACCCGTTCGAAGGCCGCCTCGCGCATCAGACGCTCGGTATGCTTCTGACCAGACGGCTCGAGCGCGCGCGGCTGCGGCCTATGGGCTTCGTCGCCAACGAATATGCGCTGGCGGTCTGGGGTCTCGGCGACGTCGCCCAGCGCATCGCCCGCGGCGAGCTGGTGCTCGACGCCCTTTTTGACGAGGACATGCTGGGCGACGACCTCGAGGCTTGGCTCGCCGAGTCGGCGCTGATGAAACGCACCTTCCGCAATTGCGCGATCATCGCCGGCCTGATCGAGCGCCGTTTCCCGGGGCAGGAGAAGTCGCGCCGTCAGGTCACAATCTCCACCGACCTCGTCTACGACGTCCTGCGCAGCCACCAGCCCGATCACGTGTTGTTACGTGCCGCCCGCGCCGACGCCGCGACCGGCCTCCTCGACGTGCGCCGGCTTGGCGATATGCTCTCGCGCATCCGCGGCCGAATTGTTCATAAAGCGTTGGATCATGTGTCGCCGCTCGCCGTACCCGTCATGCTTGAGATCGGGCGCGAGTCGGTTTACGGCGAGGCGGCTGATTCGCTGCTCGCCGAGGCGGCGGACGAACTGGTGAAAGAGGCAATGCAGTGAGCGTGCAGCCGCTGAAAGCGGAGTCCGCCGACATCCCGGTTTCGAGGGAAGGTAAGCATCACGCCGTCACGGTTGCCGGCGTCACGTTGATCGCCGATCCGGCCGGTGCGCTCTATTGGCCGGACGAAGGCCTGCTCATCGTCGCCGATCTGCATCTGGAGAAAGGCTCTGCCTTCGCCAAACGCGGCGTGTTGCTGCCGCCCTACGACACCGCGACGACACTGGCGCGGCTCGGCCGCCTCGTCGAACGCCGCGCGCCGCGTTTGGTGATCGCGCTTGGCGACAGCTTTCATGACGATGACGGGCCCCTGCGCATGAGCGCCACCGACCGCGCCGCGCTTAAGACGCTCCAGCTTGGACGCGATTGGCTCTGGATTGCCGGCAATCACGATCCCGATCTGCCGGCGGATGTCGGCGGTCGCTTCGCTGAAATTCTGGCGCTCGGTCCGCTGACTTTGCGTCACGAACCTTCCGCAACCGTGAGCGACGGCGAGATCGCAGGCCATCTGCATCCGGTCGCGCGCGTGGCGCAGCGCGGGCGAGCGGTGAGCCGGCGCTGCTTTGCCGTCGACGGCCGTCGCCTCGTCATGCCGGCTTTCGGCGCCTATGCCGGCGGCCTCAATGTGCGCGACAGAGTGATCGTCGGACTGTTCGGAACGCTCGCTTTCACCGCGCACATGCTCGGCGCGCAACAGCTTTACGCCGTCGCCGCGGAACGTTGTTTGCCGGATTGAGGCTTGGATTGGAGCATGATCTTTTGCGAAAACCGGCTTCGACCCCGGATCAAGTCCGGGGCAGGTTTTTCGGGATCATGCTCAATCCCTACGGAACGCCACACTCGCGATCCAGCCGGTCAGGAGCGCCATCATGGCGGTGGCAAGGCCGTAGAGCAGGCCGTGTTCGAGCGCGGCATCGACCATGAACTGCTCGAAGCCGACCTTGACGATCTCGAATGCGGAATCGGTATGCGCGATCAGATTGCCGTCAGCGAACAATTTTACATCCACGGTGTAATTGCCGATCGGCACCTGTGCCGGAAGCGATATCGCGGCGCGGAATAGCGTGGGCGTCAGGAATGTCACCCCGTTCGCCTCCTCCGTGTAGAGGCCGCGTTCGCGCATCAGCCGTACCAGGGCGGCGCGAAAGGGGTCGTTGGCGACTTCGCCGATGTCGTTGTTGATCAGTTCGGGAAGCGGCGTGTCGGCAATCCCAAGCTGGAGCCGCCGCTGGGTCTCCGCGCTGGCGATGGCGTCGAGCGGCCGGTTTGCCAGGACGGCAAGGTAAGAAGGCGGATCGACAAACGTGCGCGACGCGGTATTCACCCAAATGCCGAGCACGCGCTGTTTGCGCCGCGTGCGCAACGTCTGCCGCGGCCCGATGACAGTGGCGACGATATCGTATGGGCCGCCGCGCGCCGGGCTCGCCGCGTCGCGTTCGACCGAGCCGAACAGGACCAGCTCCACGCCGGTATAGTTCGACGTGATCATGACCCGATGATTGGTCAGCGAGGCGACCAGCCGTTCGGCCGCGGCCGGGCCGGCGTCGGCCAGGAACGCTACAACAAAGAACGCCGCGGTTAGCGCGTAGCTCACGGCCCCTCCCCGACGAGGCGGATCGAGTAGAGATCGTCCGGCCGCAGCACGAGCTCGACGGCGAAGCGCAGGCCGACGGCGAGGACCAGGAGTCCGAGTAGCAGGCGCAGCCATTCGCCGCGGATACGCTGTCCGGCATGCACGCCGAACTGCGCGCCGATCACGCCGCCGATCATCAGGGTCAGCGCCAGTACGGCGTCGACAAGGTGATTGGTCGCCGCATGCAATACCGTGGCCGAAACCATGGTGAGGAAAGTGAGCACCATCGAGGTGCCGATCACCGTCGCGGTCGGTACCCGCATCAGATAAATGAGCATCGGCACCAGCAGAAAGCCGCCGCCGATGCCCATGATGGCGCCGAGAAAGCCGATAATGAAGCCGATCGCCAGTACCGGTATGGCGGAGACGTAGACCTTCGAGCGCTTGAACCGGACCTTAAACGGCAGCCCGTGAAACCAGATGTGGCTGCCGGGCCGGCGCAACTCCACCGGCTTGCCCTGGCGGCTGCGGACAACGGCCCGCGCGCTTTCGCCTACCATCAGTACGCCGACCACGCTCAAAAGCGTGACGTAAGACAAGCCGATCATGAGATCGAGTTGATCGAGTGCGCGCAGCCACGTGAACAGCGCCACGCCGCAGGCGGTGCCGACGATGCCGCCGATGAGCAGCGTGAGCGCCAGGGTCACATCGAGAGCATTGCGCCGCCAATAGGCGATCGCACCGGAGAATGAGGAGGCCGCCACGAGCGGCGTGACGCTCGCCACGGCCACCGCGGGCTGCACACCGATGAAGATCAAAAGCGGCGTCATTAAAAATCCGCCGCCGATACCGAACATTCCGGAAATGAATCCGACCGCCAGCCCCATCGCCAGCACGAGGAAAACGTTGACGGGAATGTCGGCGATCGGAAGATAGATTTCCACGGTCAGGCTGCCGGCGCTGGTTGGCTGCTGCATCGTTCTACTCGCGCGATGCGGCGCGGCATACCGTCAACAATGGACGCGCGCACAGATTTGATCGCGCCTGTACCAGCTTAGTTAATCGAGGTCAGTTGACCCCGGCGGGGTCCGGCGCGGAGGCTTTCGCGGCATGCGGCTTTGGCGTGGCCGTTCCGCCCACCGGCACATCCCAGGCACCCCTGACCGCGACCGCATCCGCAGGCTGCCGCAGCGGCGTCCATTTCTCGACTGCCGCGCGCGCCATCTCCAGCGAGTGCTGATCGAGACGGGATGCGATCTCGTCACGCTTCTGGGCAGCGTCCTGGTCACCCTCCTTGGCCGCGAGGAAGAACCATTTGTAGGAATCGCCGAGATTTTGCTCCACGCCAACACCGCGGGCGTAAAGGATGGCGAGGTTGTATTGGCTGTCGGCGATGCCGCGATCGGCGGCCTTGCGGAACCATTGCGCGGCGGTTCGGTAATCCGGTTTGCCGTCGGCGCCCTCGGCGTAGAGGACAGCCAGATTGTGCATGGCCTTGCCATGCCCCTTGTCCGCAGCGGCGCGATAAAGATCGCGCGCGGTCGCAAGGTCTTTCTTCACACCCAGGCCCTTTTCGTAGAATGTGCCGAGCCGAAACTGAGCCGGCGCAAACCCCTTCTTCGCCGCGATATCAAACCAGCGCGCGGCTTCCTCGGTGTTAGCCGCAACCCGGCGGCCCTCGGCGAAGCGAACGGCCACTTCGTAAGCTGCGGCCGGGTCGCCAGCGAGGGCGGCCAAGCGCAGCGCCGGGCCGCCGATCGCGAGCGGAAGTTTATCGCCGGCCGTCGGTTGCGGACCACCGGAACGCGATGCGCCAGGCAGCGAGCCGGTGATATTGAGCGGCGCTCCCGCCACCAAACCTCCGAAGGATCCCTGGACCCCGGCTTCTTTGTCGGGGGGAATCGGACCGGGAGCCATCGGGTCGGGCGCTGCATTGTTGTTGAGTTGCGATTGCCATCCGGGCCCCGAGCCCGGCGTCGCGCCCGGCTCGGAATTTGGCGACGACGAGACGGGAGGCTGTGCAATTCCGACGTCAGGCGGCGGCATCGGAGCGGTTGTGGAGTTCGCCGTCGGGGCCGTCAGCGGTGCCAGCGGCTCTGCCTCGACGTGGGGTGGTTCTTTTTGCGCCGGCCGCGGCTCCGACTGGACCGTTGGCGGCTCAGTTTGCGTCCGCGGCGGCTCGGTCGGCAGCTGCGGGGCCGTTTGCACCTCCGGCGCTTGTGCCGGCGATGGCGCGCCCGAACCGTCTTCGAACAACCGCGAAATAATATGATAGCCGCCGACGACGATGACGACGACGGCCGCAGCGACGGCGAGCGTGCGCAGCCGGTCAGTCAGCTTTTTCGGCTGAGCCACCCTTGCCGCGCCGCCCCCGAATATTTTCCGATCGTCGGACGAGGCCGCGGCGGCCTGCGCCGCGCGACGAGCCGCCGCGATGAAGTCGGTCTTGCCACTGCCGGGGTCGGCAATGACGGGAGGCTTCGATCCGATCGCCGCTTCCGATGCGGCGATACGGTCAGCCGCGGACGGCGGCTGGCGCGAACGGCCCGCGGCCGAGCCGGGTTCCAGAGGATGATCGGGCGGCAGGCTGGGATCGATAGGAGTTCGCGCCGTCCCGGACCGGGGCCATGCGGCTTCAAAATGACTCAGTTTCGGCGCGATATCAGAGAGGTCGGATGCCGCCCGCAGGACCGCCCGCTCGGACTCATGCGCCGCCGGCTCCGGCGCGTCCAACGTTGAAGTCAATAGCTCCGCAGGCGCAGCCCGCACCCGATCGGTCCGCATGTCGTTTTCGATCATGGCGAGGCGATCAACGACACGTTCTACCGTCCCCTGCCTGTCTTCGAGGGAATCCCGGATGCGGCGTTCGGTTTGCTTGATCTCGGCGACCTCGTGCTCGATCGCGTCAACGGCGACCGGAGCGGTGACCGAACTCATGACGCCGGCGACGGCGCCATGGGTGCCGCGCAATTGTTCGATATACACCAAGAGATCGGCGAGCCCGCGTTCGACACCTTCGAGCAGACCGAGGCGCGCATCGGAAGCATCGAGCCGCTTGACCAATGTCGCGATGCGATCCTCGAGATGGGTAAGCGCCGTGCGATCGGTGTGAGTGAGCTGCACCCACTCGAGTTTCTCGATCAGCCCGGACAACAGCTTCTCGAGCTCGCGCGGCACAGAGTGGCCCGCCTCAGCCGAAGCATTCAGCGCAGCCGCGAGAACATCAATGCAATTCTCCAGCGCCGAAAGTGTGGGCGAGCCCGCACCACTGGCGGCAAGGCCATCGACCTTGGCGGAGAGCTGGCGCACATCTTCCGCGACCTTGGTGAGCGTTTCGTTCGAGGCGACGTGTGAAACGATGCTGCGCAATGCGCCAATCGCCGTTTCGAGTTGTTGCAACGCGGCCGGATCGTCTTTGGTGGCGATCGCGTCGACTTTCTTCGCCAAACCCTTCACCGCCTCGTCGAAGCCGACCAGGCCCTCGGCAGGCGTCAGTCCGCGCAACGCCTCGCACACCTCCGCCAATCCGCGCTCAATGCCAGCAAGAGCCGTTGCATCGACGCCTGATTGACGGCCGGGATCGATACGCTGACCCAGCGCCTTGACCTCGATTTCCAAAGATTCCAGTGCGCGCCGCGGCAGCGCTTCTGTAAGCGATCGGCCGATCTCCGAAAGGTCGCTACGCAGTCCATTGATCGCCTTTTCCAGGTCGCCAGACGGACGCAACGACTCGATCTGCGCTGTCATCTGGCGCAGTTGCTGCTCGAGGCCGCTGATATCGACCGCCCCTTCGTCGACCTTCCGCCCATGTTCGCTGTCGGTCCAAGCCGCAAACACTCTTTCGGGCTCTGGCGGAGGCCGAAACGGTTGGGGCTGTTCGCCCGGCGCGGGAGCCGCGGCAGCTTCACCGTCGAGTACGCGTTGCCGCGCCATAATTTCGGCGACAGCCTTATCGATCGAGGCGTCGCGGATATCTTCCGCTGCCGCGTTCGCGGCGCCCGGCTCCAATCGGTCCCGCTCCGCGCGAGCGCGATCGGCTCGTTGCTGCTCGCTGCGACGGTCGGCTCGTTGCTGCTCGCTGCGATAAGAACCGCCTTGCCCTTGCGGCTCGCGAAACGGACGTGCATCGCGCTGAACCGGTCTCTCGTCGGCGTCGTCGTTATGGTGCGACCGGGGGATCGGGTTACCGTTGCGGCGGTCCCGATCGTCATCGCGGAAATTAACGTGAAATTGATCCTCCGGCTCGCGGTAGCGGCGGTCGGGCGGCTCGCGGTAGCGGCCGCGCTCCCGATCATCGTCGCGGAAACTCCGCCGGCTCTCCTCCACCGGCTCACGGTCACGGCGGCGCGCGGGCGAACCGCCATACCGGCCGCGCTCCCGATCGTCGTCGCGGAAACTCCACCGCCGTTCATCCTCCGGCTCGACATCGCGGCGGCGCCTGGGCGGCGGATCGCGGTAGCGGGTGCGCTCCCGATCGTCGTTGCGCAAGCTCTGTCGCCGCTCTTCCTCCGGTTCGCGGCGGCGGCTGGGTGGCGGATCGCGGAACCGCGGATTCTCCCGATCTTCTTCGCGGGGACGTGGCCTCCAGCGATCGTTCGGCTCGTGGTCGAAATCGGCCGACCACCATGCCTCGTCACCGTCCTCGTTAGCGGGTTGGATGACATTGTTGAGCCACTCACCGACCGACATACCGGATGCGCGCGCGGCCTCGCGCGCGGCCGCTCGCGTTTCAGGACGGAGACCTCTGAGATTCCACGGACCGCCCGATTTCATTCTCACGTCCAAGTCACATGAGGAACAGGATGTGATGTGCAGGCTGTTTCGAGCCGTTGCTCGTGAACAAACGACGCGGCGCGGATTTCTGTCCTCGGGACCGAATGTTCAGGATTACGGTAAAGAAGCCGTTAAAACGCCGGGCTCCGGTGCTTCCCGCACGGCCGGGAGGACCCCTTTTGAGGGCCAGCAACCGTTACAGGACAGGCAAGGCCTTCCGTTTCGGCAATAGCCGCCAATAGCCAATCGATAGCGAATGCGACCGTGGGCTAACGCGACAGATCCCGACCACAAAGGCTCATGGCGCGGAACGCGGCAGTTTCCGTGATGGACCACCGCTGGGGATCGGGCGGTGCTGCACGTATCGGCCATCGGCGCGGGCCTCAAACAGGAAAAATGGAATCGCGCCCCGTCACCGCCTAGATCGCCTGTCGATGGCGCCCCGCCGCCGAGGCTTGCTCTCTCCGGACGCTTTCAGCGCAGGTCGTAAGCGCCTTCCCGCGTGGTCGTCTTACCGTTGACGCAAATCGTTTACGTTATACCTTCCGTCCGGCCGGCGGCCAATGGGCGCTGACGACCGCAACGGCAGGGGAGGCGACATGCCGACTTATAAGGCTCCGGTGGGGGACGTGATGTTCCTCTTAGGCGATGTGTTTCACATCGATCGTTACAACAACCTTCCCGGTTTTGCCGACGCCACTCCTGATCTCGTCGAGGCGGTGCTCGAAGAGGCGGCAAAATTCAGCGAGGACGTGCTGACGCCGCTGAATCGCGTCGGCGACAAGGAAGGTTGTAAACGCCAGACGGACGGCAGCGTCACCACGCCGACCGGCTTCAAGGATGCCTACAAGCGGCTCACCGAGGGCGGCTGGATCGGCGCCTCAGCACCGGCGGAGTTCGGTGGCCAAGGCCTACCGATGGCACTCACCCAGTCCATCAGCGAGTTTCTTTGCTCGTCGAACATGGCCTTTGCCATGTATCCGGGCCTCACGCAGGGCGCAGCCGCGGCGATCTTCGCCCACGCCTCCGCGGAACAGAAGGCTGTGTACCTCCCTAAACTCATCAGCGGTCAATGGACCGGCACGATGAACCTGACCGAGCCGCAATGTGGTACCGATCTCGGTCTTGTGCGCACGCGCGCGGTGCCGCAGGCGGACGGCACCTACAAAATCACCGGCACGAAGATTTTCATCTCGGCGGGGGAGCACGATCTGGCCGAGAATATCGTCCATCTCGTCCTCGCCCGCATCGAGGGTGCGCCCGAGGGCGTCAAGGGAATCTCGCTTTTCATTGTCCCTAAATTCCTGCCGACAAACGGCGCCGTCGGATCGCGCAACGGGGTCTCCTGCGGCTCGATCGAAGAGAAGATGGGCATCCACGGCAATTCCACCTGCGTGATGAATTTCGACGACGCGACTGGCTGGCTCGTCGGTGAGCCGAATCGCGGGTTGAACGCGATGTTCACGATGATGAACGAAGCGCGGCTGGGCGTCGGCGTACAGGGCCTAGCGCTTTCGGAGGTCGCCTACCAGAATGCAGCCGCGTATGCGAGAGAGCGGCTTGCAGGACGCGCGCTCACCGGCGCGAAGTTCAAAGATAAACCCGCCGATCCCATCATTGTGCAGCCTGACGTGCGCCGCATGCTCATGACGATACGCTCGTTCAACGAGGCCGCGCGTGCACTCGTGCTGTGGACCGCGCTCAAGAGCGACGTCGCCCACCGCTCCGGCGACGCGAAGGAGCGGCAGGCCGCCGACGACCACATGGGCCTGATGACGCCTGTGATCAAAGGCGTGCTGACCGATCAGGGTTTCGCCAATACCGTCATGGCGCAACAGGTGTTCGGCGGTCACGGCTACATCGCCGAACATGGGATGGAGCAGTTCGTGCGCGACGCGCGAATTGCCATGATCTATGAAGGCGCCAACGGCATCCAGGCGCTCGACCTGGTCGGTCGCAAGCTGCCCAGGGATGGCGGCCGGGCTTTGCAGGCGTTCTTTGCCGAGGTTTCAGGCTACATCAAGGAGCACAGCGCCGACGCAGCACTCGCGCCTTACGTGACGCCGCTCGCCCAGGCACTCGGCGAACTGCAACAGGCGACGATGTGGTTTATGCAGAACGCGCTCGGCAATCCCGAAAACGCCGGCGCCGGCTCGACCGATTACATGCATCTCTTTGGCCTGGTCGCGCTCGGTTACATGTGGTGTCTCATCGCCGCGGCAGCGAAAGCCAAGGCCGCAACCGGTGGCAACGGCGCGGCCGAGACGATGGCGGCGAAGCTTGCAACCGGCCGCTTCTTCGTCGAGCGCCTGCTACCTGCCTCGGCGACGCACCTCGCGCGCATAAAGGCGGGCGCCGCCTCGACGATGGCATTGCCGATGGAGGCCTTCTAGAGCCGGCCGGACACCGCTGCAATTCTGCGGCGGGTATGCCTATATGGGAAATGCTCTCTTACCCTTGCGGGAGGGGGGTCAGGAGGAAACGCCATGCCCGACGCTTTTGTCTACGATCACGTTCGCACACCCCGTGGCCGCGGCAAGGTGGATGGTTCGCTTCATGAGGTGACCGCGCTCAACCTCGCGAGTCAGGCGCTCGGCGCCATTAAAGACCGCAATAATCTCGATCCGACGATGGTCGACGACGTGGTGCTCGGCGTGGTCGATCCGGTCGGCGAGGCCGGCGCCGACATCGCACGCACGGCAGCGCTGGTTGCCGGCTACGGCGACACCGTGCCCGGCGTGCAAATCAACCGCTTTTGCGCCTCCGGCCTCGATGCGGTTAATTTCGCGGCCGCGCAAATCATGTCGGGACAGCAGGACATGGCGATCGGCGGCGGAGTCGAATCGATGAGCCGGGTCGGCATAGGCGCCTCTGGCGGCGCCTGGGCGGTCGATCCGACCATCGCCGTCGAGCACTATTTCATGCCGCAAGGCATCTCGGCCGATCTCATCGCCACCAAATACGGCTTCTCGCGCGACGACGTCGACGCCTATGCGGTCGAAAGCCAAAAGCGGGCCGCAACGTCGTGGAAGGAAGGCCGCTTCAGCCGCTCGGTCATGAAGGTGAAGGACGTCAACGGACTCACCATCCTCGACAAGGACGAACACATGCGGCCCGACGCGACCATGCAGTCGCTGGCTTCGCTCAAGCCCTCCTTCGTGCAGATGGGCGAAATGGGCGGCTTCGATGCGGTCGCCGTTCAGAAGCATCCGGAAGTCGAGACCGTCAACCACGTCCACCATGCCGGCAATTCGTCGGGCATCGTCGACGGCGCGGCTGCGATTCTTCTCGGCAACAGCGAGGCGGGCAAAAAGGCAGATCTGAAACCTCGCGCGCGCATCCGCGCGTTCGCGAATATCGGTTCCGAACCGGCGATCATGCTGACCGGCCCAGTCGACGTCACCAAGAAGGTGCTCAAAAGGGCGGGCATGACGCTCGCCGACATCGACCTTTTCGAGCTCAACGAGGCGTTCGCGTCCGTGGTGCTGCGTTACATGCAGGCGTTCGACATCAATCCAAACAAGATCAACGTCAACGGCGGCGCCATTGCCATGGGGCATCCGCTCGGCGCAACCGGCGCGATGATCCTCGGCACCGTGCTTGACGAGCTGGAGCGGCGCAGCCTGTCGACCGCGCTGGTCACGCTCTGCATTGGCGCCGGCATGGGAACCGCCACGATCATCGAGCGGGTGTGATCTCTCTGCGCGCAAAATTGCGAGGAGGGAAGGGGAGCGCGCGGGCATGCCCAAGATCGACATCGACAAGTTGCCGGTCGATAGCCGCTCGACCTATCCGGAACCTTTCAATCAGGTGGTCGTCGGCCGCTCGCGCAGGCGGCTTGGCAACGCCGCCGGTCTCGACCAGTTCGGGGTCAACCTGACGACGCTCCAGCCTGGCGCCGCCTCGGCATTGCGGCACTGGCACGAAAAGGAAGACGAACTCGTCTATATTCTCGAAGGCGAGTTAGTGCTGATCGAGGACGGCGGCGAGACCGTGCTCAAGCCGGGCGACGCCGCAGGCTTCAAGGCCAACGTGCCGAACGGGCATCATCTCGTCAACAAATCGGGCAAGGACGCGGTCTACCTTGAAATCGGCACGCGCTCGAAGCACGAGCGCGCCGAATATCCGGATGTGGACCTTTTGGTGATCCGCGACGACGCCGGCGCGCGCTATACGCACAAGGACGGAAAAGCGTATTCAAAGTAATTCTCGCACGTCCGCTGAAGCGAGAAGAAAATAGAGAGCGACGGGAGACGAGTATGACCTTCCAGAATTTCACCTTCGATATCGACACCGACGGCATCGCGCTCGTCACCTGGAACATGCCGGGACGGTCGATGAATGTCATCGATGAGAAAGTGACCGAAGAACTCGCCGCGATCGCCGAACGCGTGGCCGCCGAACCCGCGATCAAGGGTGCGGTGTTGACCTCCGGCAAGGATGCGTTCTGCGGCGGCGCCGACCTCACCATGCTCGAAACGCTGAGCCGCACCTTTGCCGAGTTGAAGAAATCGCAAGGCGAAGAGGCGGCGAACCACCGTTTGTTCGACGAGAGCCGCAAACTGTCGCAAATCGCGCGCCGCATGGAAACGTGCGGCAAGCCGTGGGTTGCGGCGATCAACGGCACGGCGATGGGCGGGGGCTTCGAGCTAGCGCTTGCTTGCCACCACCGTGTCGCCGCCGAGAATGACAAAACGCGGCTCGGCCTGCCCGAAATCAAGGTCGGCCTATTTCCCGGCGGCGGTGGCACGCAGCGCATTGCGCGCATGCTGGCGCCGGCGGACGCCATACAATTCCTGCTAAAGGGTGACCAGCTTCGGCTCAGCCGAGCCAAGGCGATGAAGCTCGTGGACGCGGTGGTGCCGCAAGCGGACCTCCTGCGGACGGCGAAGGATTGGATCAAGGCCGGCGGCAGCGCCAAGGCGCCTTGGGACAACGACGGCTTCAAGCTGCCGGGCGGAACAGTCTATTCGAAGAGCGGCATGATGATTTTCCCGCCGGCCAATGCGTTGTACCGGCGCGAGACCTACGACAATTATCCGGCCGCGCGCGCCGTCATGCAGGTTGTCTATGAGGGCCTGCAGCTGCCGATGGACCAGGCGCTACGAGTGGAGTCGCGCTATTTCGCGAAGATCCTGCGCTCGCCGGAAGCAGCAGCAATGATCCGCTCATTGTTCGTTTCCATGCAGGAGCTTAACAAGGGCGCACGCCGTCCGGCGGCCGTAGCGGCCAAGCCGATCAAAAAGATCGGCGTGCTCGGAGCCGGCTTCATGGGCGCTGGCGTCGCCTATGTCAGCGCACAGGCCGGTATCGACGTGGTCCTCATCGATCGCGACCAGGAAACGGCCGACAAGGGCAAGGCGCACTCGCAGAAGCTGATCACGAATCAGATCAACCGCGGCCGCGCCACCGCCGCCGACCGCGACGTGTTGCTCGCGCATATCACGGCGACCCCGGATTATGCGGCGCTGAAAGATTGCGACTTGATTATCGAGGCGGTGTTCGAGGACCGCAAAGTCAAGGAGGAGGCGATCGCCAAGGCCCAGGCGGCGATCGGCCAGGACACCGTCTTCGGCTCCAACACGTCCACCTTGCCGATTTCCTCACTGGCGACGACGTTCAAGGACCCGCCGCGTTTTATCGGCATTCATTTCTTCTCACCGGTCGACCGCATGATGCTAGTTGAGGTCATCATGGGTAAGAAGACCGGCGACAAGGCGCTCGCAGCTGCGCTCGATTACGTTCGCGCGATCCGCAAGACTCCGATCGTGGTCAACGATTCGCGCGGCTTCTACACCTCGCGCGTTGTGGGCACCTATATCCGCGAAGGCCACCTGATGCTCGCCGAGGGCGTGCCGGCGGCGATGATCGAGAATGTCGGGCGCATGGCCGGCATGCCCGTCGGTCCGCTGTCGCTCAATGACGAGGTCGCCGTCGATCTCGCCTGGAAGATCCTGAAGGCGACCGAGGCCGATCTCGGTGCGGACAAGATCGATCAGCGGCAGAAGGCGCTGCTTGAGGAAATGGTGGAGAAGCGCGGCCGCTTCGGCCGCAAGAACGGCAAGGGATTTTACGATTATCCGCAGAGCGGCCCAAAGCGGTTGTGGCCCGGCCTTGCGGATCTGCAAGCGACCAAGCTCGACCCGGATACGATCGATGTCGACGAACTTAAAGCTCGGCTCTTGGCGATTCAGGCGCTGGAGTCCGCCCGTTGCATCGAGGAGGGCGTGGTAACCGACGTGCGGGAAGCCGACGTTGGCTCGATCCTCGGTTTCGGCTTTGCGCCGTTCACCGGCGGCACCATTTCCTATATCGATGGCATGGGCGCCAAAGCTTTCGTCGCTCTGTGCGAAGGGCTGGCGAAGAAATATGGCGACCGGTTCAAGCCCTGCACGCTTTTGCTCGATATGGCGAAGGAGGGCGACAGCTTCTACCGCCGCTTCCCGCCGGAAAAGCGTAAGGCCGCGTGACGATCATCGCCGCATCTTCAAGGCCGCTGCCCATTCAGCCCGGATCCCATGGCGCGTGATCAAGTCGACCTGACGCCGATCGAGCGGCGCGACGAACTCGTCGACTGGATCGCTCAGGGCATCAAGCCAAAGTCGCAATTCCGCATCGGCACCGAGCACGAGAAATTTGCCTTCACGCTGGAGGGACACCAGCCGGTGCCTTACGAGGGACGGCACGGTATCCGCTCTTTGCTCGAGGGCATGGAACACCTGCTCGGCTGGGAGCCGATCACGGAGGGCCCAAATGTCATCGGCTTGCTCGACGTCACCGGAGGCGGCGCAATTACTCTCGAGCCGGGTGGCCAGTTTGAGCTGTCCGGGGCGCAAGTCGAAACGGTGCACCAGACTTCGAGCGAATTGATGGCGCATCTGGCGCAGCTGCGTGAGGTGGCGAGGCCGCTGCACATCGGCTTTCTCGGCATCGGCATGACGCCGAGCTGGACGCGGGCCGCGATGCCGAAGATGCCGAAAGGGCGATACAAGATCATGACTGCCTACATGCCGAAGGTCGGCAAGCTCGGCCTCGACATGATGTATAGGACCTGCACCGTACAGACCAATCTCGACTTCTCCTCCGAAGCCGACATGGTCAAGAAGCTTCGGGTATCGCTCGCCTTGCAACCGGTTGCGACCGCCTTGTTCGCCAACTCGCCGTTCACCGAAGGCAAGCCTAACGGCTTCCTGTCCTTTCGCGCCGAAATCTGGCGCGACACCGACCATGCGCGCACTGGCATGCTGCCTTGGGCCTTCGAGTCCGGCATGGGTTTCGAGCGCTGGGTCGACTACGCGCTCGACGTGCCGATGTATTTCGTCAAGCACGGTGACGAGTATGTCGATGCCTCTGGTCAATCGTTTCGCGACTTGATGGTCGGCAAGCTTCCGAGCATGCCGGGCGCGCGGGCGACGATTTCGGATTGGTCGAACCATATCAGCACGATTTTTCCCGAGGTTCGGCTCAAGCGGTATCTGGAAATGCGGGGCGCCGATTCCGGACCGACCCAAAATCTGCTGGCGCTTCCGGCCTTCTGGGTCGGCATTCTTTATGACGACGTGAGCCTCGACGCCGCGTGGGATCTGGTCAAAGGCTGGAGCGCCGAGCAGCGTCAAAAACTTCGCGATGACGTGCCCAAAGCTGGTCTCGCCGCCACCGTGCACCGCCGCACCGTGTTCGAAATCGCCAACGAGGTCCTTAAGCTTACGCGCGCCGGCTTGCAGCGCCGCAGGCACCTCGATGTGAGCGGGCGAGACGAGACGCACTACCTCGAAGTGTTGGAAGACCGCCTCGCACGCAGCACCACGCCCGCGCAGGAATTACTGGAGAAATTCAGCGGCCCATGGGCGGGTTCGGTCGATCCGATCTACGCGGAAGAGGCCTACTGAAGCGTCCGCGCCGGGCCGGCCGCTTCGCACCAGACCCGTCGGCCCGTTATCGGACCCCGTAGATATCCTTGGCCTCGGCAAGCGCCTTCGCGCACGCGCTCGCATCGCCCGCGGCGTCTGCCTTTCGCGCGCGCTCGAGGGCCGCATCGCCGTCGGCGATCGCCTGATGTTCCGCCCGCTCGACCGAGCCTGGCGTTGGCTGGTGATGAAGTTGGGCGCCGACTGATTGTGGTGCACTCGGATCGCCTGCGCCACCCGGCGGCGAAGTGGCTCGCGCGCGGTGAACTTGCCGCTCCAGTTGCGCAATCTGGGATGTACACGGCCCGGCATTGCAGGCAACCGAACCGCCTATCAGCGCCAGGGCGGCAAACGTCACGATGCGCGATCGGTCCATCGTCGCCTCCAGTAACGTCAGGGCATTGCGTCGCGGTCGAAGATAATCCAGGGCGCAAGCGGCGAGAAGGGCCCCGTCCGCCTACTCGCCGTTTCATGCGCTGACGATATCGGCCTGCGAGAAATCGTGGCCCTTAAATAAAATCCGGGCGCTGTGCGCCTTCGCGCAAGCATAGGACAGGCAGTCGCCGAAATTCAGATTTCCGGCCGACCCGCGGCCCCGGCCGTAGCGGTCGAAGGCCGCCACGGCGGCATGGCCGATGTCTTCCGTGATCGGGATGATGGCGATATCGGCCTCGCGCAGAAGACGCGTCACCAGCCCGTCGGCGGCGACCGGCGCAAGCCCGAACAGGCTGGCGAGCCGCATCGACGCTTCGAGGATCACGTGGCCGCTCGAGATGCGCTCGTCGTCACTCTCGAGCTTCCCGGCCAGCACGGCGGCATCCGGGTCAGCGGTGAGCATCGCAACAATCGCCGAGCTGTCGACGAAGATCATAGATTGCCCCACAGCGAATCGACCTCGCGCTTGCCGGCGGTGCGCTGACGCCGTGGATCGGCCAGACGTTTGGCGTCGGCGGCGATCTCCGCCAGGCGCTCCGGCAACGACCGCTCACCGCGTGCCAATGCGGCTTCGAGCGCCTCGATCACCGCCTCAGTCATGGAAATGCCGCGGCGGTCGGCGAGGCGGCGTGCAAGCTTTGCCGCGCGTTCACCGCGTATATGCAGGGCCATTAGACGTGTCTATACGATATTGTGTAGACGTATATACGATAAGTATACCACGTTGGCAAGCCGCCGGTTCGAACGGACTTCCGCCGATCGACTGGATGGGGTTTTGCGTTAGACGACTTCGTCAAACGCTGGTTGAATATCCGCATGAAGCCGAGAGTTTCGATATCGCCGAACTGGCGCGCGGTCATCGCCGGAAGCTTCGTCTGCTTAGCGTGGATGGTACTCGTCGGCTGCACTGCGTCGACGACAACGACTACCACCGCGACGGAACAGACACCGCAAACCGACCCGGCCTTCGCCCGGAAGGTCGTGACATACCCCAGCCCCGAGCGGCCGGGCACCATCGTCATCGATCCCGGAAGTCACTTCCTTTATCTGGTGCAGGCCGGCGGACAGGCCGTCCGCTACGGAGTCGGCGTGGGCGCCGAAGGCTTCGTCTGGTCCGGCGTAGCCACCATTCACAGCAAGCAGGAATGGCCCGACTGGTACCCACCAGCCGAAATGCTGGCGCGGAAGCCCGAACTCAAAGAGCACATGGTGCAGCTACAGAGCGGCCTCGGAATGAAAGGTGGCCCGGAGAATCCGATCGGCGCTCGCGCAATGTATCTCTGGCAGGGCAATAAGGATACGCTCTACCGCATCCACGGCACCAACGAGCCGACGACCATCGGCCATAACGTTTCGTCCGGGTGCATCCGCTTGACCAACGATGATGTCACCGACCTGTACAACCGCACCCCGGTTGGGACCAAGGTCGTCGTACTCGCTACCGCCGGCCCCGCCCCTGCCGCAACTCAATAGCTTTGAATCGACATCGCTGGGCGACTCCGGCACGGACGTATCATGGCGTCGCCCGTCAATGCCGCTCTCTGCGCACTGATCGCGACCGGATTCTGGACTTTGCTAGGCTACGCGCTCGCCCGGCACCTTCTCGCACGCGCCTTGGCGCTGGGAGCGGCGGCCGTCATCGGCTGGGCGGCGCACAGCGCCGTGACATTGCCGATTTACATCTGGATCGGATTGTCGCCCGCCGCCGTTGTTGCGATCGGTGCGCTCTGTGTGCTCGTCGCCGGTTCTTCACTGTCGCGCGCGCTGAAACAAGAAGTTGACATAGTCCCAGCCATTCCGCGATGGGCTCTCGCCGCGGCGGTTTTGTCGGCTGGGGTTTTGGCGCTGGTGCCCGCCGCCGCGATCCTGCCGAAACACCACGGCGACGCCGTGCGGCTCGCGGACCCGATTTTCGACCATTCGAAGATTGCAATCATCGACGCGATGACACGGCTCGGCGTGCCGCCGGTCAATCCGGTATTTGGGGAATTCGGCGAGCCCGGACGGCTCGCCTACTATTACCTCTGGCATTTTAGCGCAGCCGAAGTCGCGTTGGCCGCCGGCGCGAGCGGCTGGGAAGCCGATATCGGATTGACGTGGTTCACCGCCTTCGCGTCACTGACCTTGATGATGGGGCTGGCGGTCTGGCTCGGTGAACGCTTCAGAGCTGCCATTTGGGTCGTGGTGATCGCGAGCGCTGGCTCGCTGTGGGTCACGCTCAACTGGGTATTCCGCGTCGAGGATCTGACGCCGGTGCTGTGGCCGCCGATCGGCATGGCCGGCTGGCTGTTCCAGGCCAGCTGGGTGCCCCAGCATCTGATGGCGGCATGCTGCGTCGTGGCGGCGATGCTTCTGCTTGCCCGCCATGCATACCGGCAAAGCCTAACGCTCAATCTGGCGCTTGCTTTGGTCATAGCTGCCGGATTCGAAAGCTCGACCTTTGTCGGCGGTTTGACGTTTGCCATTGCCGGCGTCATCGCCGCGCCGATCCTGCTTGCCGCGACCCCGCCGGCGCAACGCTTGCGTTTGGCCGCAGGTCTGGCGCTCGCCGCGTTGTTGGTGATCTGCCTCGTCGCTCCGTTCGTTTTCGATCAACTCGCTACTGTGCGCTCACGTGGGGGCGAAACTCCGATTGTCATTTCGCACTATGCGGTGTTCGGCGAATTCTTTGCGCACGCGTTACGCCGCGCGCTCGACGTCCCAGGCTATTGGCTGATCATCCTTCCGGCGGAATTGCCCGCCGCCTTCTACGCCGGATTGATCGGTCTGCTGGCGCTGTCGCGCGGCGCCCAGCCCGCCGCGGAAAAGCTCGTTCTCGTCGTCCTTGCATGCCTCGCCGGGACGGGTCTTGCGGTCTCGTGGCTTCTCGTCTCAACGCTTGGCGACAACAACGATCTCGGCTTGCGCGCCATCATCCCCGCCGAGCTCGTGCTGATCGTTTGCGCTGCGGCGGGAACCGCACGTTTGGCGAGTGCGCGCCTGCGCACCGTCGTCGCCACGACCGCGCTGACCGGACTGGCGCTGAGCCTGCCCGACACCCTCACGATGATCCGCGACTATGCAGCCGGTCTGGCGCGGCCAGGCGGAGCAGAGTTCGCGCAATCGCCGCCGCTGTGGGCGGCCGTGCGCCGCTATGCGCCACCCGCCGCACGGATTGCCAACAATCCGCTGTTCGTCAAGGACGTGACGCCCTGGCCCGTGAACATATCCTGGGCGCTGCTTGCTGATAGAAGCTCCTGCTTTGCAGGCCTCAACCTGGCGCTCGCTTTCGCGCCAGTGCCGGTCGAACGCCGCGAAACGATCAACGCCCAGTTTCTCCGCGTGTTCGCGGGCGAAGCCACGCCGGACGACATGCACGATCTGGCGGCGAAGTATGGCTGCGACGTTGCCGTGGTAGTGCCGACGGACAAGGCCTGGGAGAAAGACCCGTTCGCCGCAAGTCCCGATTATCGTCTGGCGGAAGCGCGCGATGACCGATGGCGGATCTATGTGCGGCAGGAACGTCCGCCGCTTAGATCCCCGCAAACCAATTAAAGCCCTGCTTGCTCCAAAACGTCTCGGTGAACGTGTTGGTCACTTCGATCGCCCTGATCCACTTCGCATTCTTGTAGCCGAGCTTGGTGGACGTCCGCAGCCGCAACGGATAGCCGAACGGATCGGTGACGGTCGCGTTGGCGTAACGGGTGGCGAGAATCGTCTGCGGGTGCAGCGCCGTCGCCATGTCGATGCTCTCGGTGTAATCGTCGGCGCAGTGGAAATAAACGTATTTCGCCGTCAAATCGGCACCGACACGCTGGAAAAAGCTCGTCAGGTTCGGGCCGGACCATTGGCCGATATAATCCCAGCCTTCCACGCAAACGTGGCGGATGATGATTTCCTGCTCGGGCAGCGCGTAGATCTCTTGCGCCGTCCAGGGTCTTTTGTCGTCGATGCGCCCGGCCAGCTCCAGTTTCCAGCTCGCGCCGTCGACCGGCTTGACCTCCTCGACATCAAAATGGGCGTTAAAGCGCGGCGGCTTGACGACCTGCGCCGGACTGAAGGTCGGCGCCAAATGATCGGGGCGAAATAGCGCCGCTTGCACGCGATCGTTCCAGGCCGAAACGGTGCGCAGAACTTTCTGCACCGGCGCTTCCTCCGTAACGTCGCAGCCAGTCAGCAAAGTCAGCGCGCCGAGACTTATGGTGCCGCGCAGCGCGCCGCGGCGGTCGATCTCGGCGACGAGCGCCCGATTTTCCTTCAGCACGCTCTGGTCGACCGGCTGTTTCGGCCGGAAAATCGACGGCGTCGGGATGCGAAGCGGCATTTTTTCACCGCCAGGGAGTTGCTTGGACGTTGGCGGCTGTGTCGGTTGCGCCAACCGCGTCATCGTGCACGATTGGTCCGCCCGTCAGCATGGCGACCAGGCTTTGCGGTACCAAGAGCGCCAGCGCGACGTGCACGAGCAAAAACCCGACGATTGCCGACATGCAGAGGAAATGCACGAGCCGAATGGTTTGGAAATTACCGAACATCGACGCCAGTTCGGAGAATTGTACCGGCTTCCACAAGGCGAGACCGGAGATGACGATGAGTATGCCGATCAGAATGATACCGAGATATAGGATCTTCTGCACGGCGTTGTAGTGCGTGAGATCGTCATGCGCGAGCCGAAATCGCAGCGCGTCGCCGACGGTCGCCAGTATTTCACGCAAGGAGATGGGGAACAGCTTGCGCCGGAAACGTCCGCTGGCGAATCCGTAAGTGAGATAGGCGAGCCCGTTGAGAACGAAAATCCACATGCCGAAAAAGTGCCACTGTAGTCCGTATTGCGCCCACTTGCCGATGACCAGGGCGTCGGGAAAATGCAGCCAGCCGAAAATCACGTCGTCGTTATAAATCTTCCAGCCGCTGCCGATCATGATGAAGATCGCGATCGCGTTGATCCAGTGCATGATGCGGACCGGTAGCGGATGCAGGTGCCGCGCGCGACGCGGAGCATGACGGTCATTTGATTTGACGGGCGTCGACGGCATCGGGAACACCCTCCTCGCACTGACCAGTGCGCATCCGAGTACGCGTCCAAGCGCGCGGCGACACTACGGTTGCAGGGAACTGCGTGCAACCGGATCTGCTTCACAACTTCGCGCGGCATTTTTGATCGGAGAATTTGCGAATGCGCGGCAAGCTTGCGAGAATCGGACTGGCGATGTTTTGTTTGACATCGGCTGGCGTGGCAGACGAACAGAAGCCGATGACGACCGAGCAGCGCATGCAGGCGCGTTTTCCGCAACTGGTGCGCGTCGGCGATCTTATCGGCATGCCCGTGCTCGACGACAGCGCATCCACGCTTGGCCACGTGCGCGAAGTCGTGCGCACGAAAGAGGATAAAATTGAGCTAATTGTTGCCTATGGCGGCTTTCTCGGGTGGGGCGCGCGCCCAGTCGCGGTTCCGCTCGACGTCGTTGGGATCGCCGGCCGGCATCTCTCCTCACTCGATATGCCGCGGAGCGAATATGCGGCCGCGCCGACATGGACGCCCACCTTGCCTGACGCGGGACGCGCAGCTCCCTGCCGATGCGATCATCAGGGTCGCGCTCTCGCGGCATTGATTGCGATAGGTGCGTGAATCTCGTGAATCTGTCGCTGCGATCACGACTCGGTGAAGCCTATAACTTTTCCGTGTCTGCCGACTTGTAGACAATGAGCCGGAATTGATTGGTGCGTCGGCAGGCTTTGCCAAACACTGCGCCAACTCGCGTGCCGGAGTATTCGTAACTTTTTTTAATTGGCTTCTTCGGGGCAAGCGTTGCATGCGCCATGCGAAGCAATTTGACGGCAAATCTTCGTGCGGTATCGCCATCATGGCCAAGGCTTCAGCGCCGGGCCGAACCAAGACGCGGCTGGTTCCGCCGCTGACCTTCGACGAGGCCGCGGCGCTCAATACGGCCTTCCTTCAGGACATCGCCACCAATCTTATTCTTGCCGGCCGCCACGCCGCAATCGCCGGCTACGCCGCCTACGCACCGCGAGGCTCGGAAGATTTCTTCAACGGCATCCTCCCGCCGGCCATCGGTCTGATCGACGCGTGCCTACCGAATTTCGGCGACTGCCTGTCGCAAACGATCAATCAACTCTTCGGTCACGGCCACCAGTCCGCCGTTGTGCTCAATTCCGACAGTCCAACGCTGCCCATGGCACTGCTGGTCGAGGCCGCCGAAGCATTGGCGCAACCCGGCGACCGCGCGGTGCTCGGCCCGTCCACCGATGGCGGTTACTATCTGTTGGGACTGAAGACCGCGCATCGGCGCCTGTTCGAAGACATCGCCTGGAGCACCGAACGCGTCGCCGGACAGACACTTGACCGGGCGCGCGAGATCAAGCTCGACGTTCATATCCTCCCAGCCTGGTACGACGTCGACGACAGCGAGGGCTTGCACCGGCTCCGCGACGAAGTGCAGCGGTCGTGCTCCACCGAAGGCGCGTTCGATGCCCGCAAGCCAAACTATCCCCCGGCCACCGCGTTACTGATGCACCGCCTCTGGGGCGACGGCGAATTTGTTCGCCGACCCGAAAGGCCGGTGTACGTCGTTGCAGCAAATGCTTGAGCCGCGGACCGCGGCATCATTTGATTGAGGAATTGAGATCATGGAAATTGTGGCGACAAAGGCGGCCGTAAATCCAAGGCGCTATTTCGAGAGCGTGCGCGCGGACTCGGTCGTGCCCGTCCACGAGCCGGTTTGCCTTTATCTGGAGACCACCAACCGCTGCAACCTTCTTTGCACGACTTGCCCTCGCACTTACGAAGAGCTCGAGCCGCCGGCCGACATGGGCTGGGAGCTTTTTCGTTCGATTGTCGATCAGATCGAAAATCTTTCCCGCGCGGTGCTGCATGGCGTCGGCGAGCCGATGTTGGTCAAGCACCTGCCGCGCATGGTGCGCTACCTGAAGGACCGCGGCACCTACGTTCTGTTCAACACCAACGGTACGATGCTCAACGAAAAGAACGGCCGCGCACTGATCGACGCCGATCTCGACGAACTGCGCGTCTCCTTCGACGCCGCCAACGCGGAGACCTACCGTGCCATCCGTGGCAAGAATTATTTCAACCGCATTCTCAAGAACGTGCGCGCGTTCCGCGAACTGCAGGAACGCGAGGGCAAGCTCAAGCCCCGCGTTTCGGCGTGGCTCACGGGCATGCGCGAAACCGTTGAGCAATTGCCCGACTTCGTCCGCGTGGCGGCAGAGACCGGGGTCAAGGAAGTCTATCTGCAGCGGCTCGTGTTTTTCGACGTAAACGCCATCGGCAAGGCGCGGCCGGACCAGGCGCTGTACGCGCAACTTTCGCGCGAAGAGGCTGGCCATATCGACCGTGCCGCCGAGATCGCGGGTTCGCTCGGCGTCACTTTCAGCGCCTCCGGCGCCGCCTCCGAGCCCGGCATGAGCCTTAAGCGCAGCGACAGCGGTTCGCCATGGTCGATGTGCCGCCGACCCTGGACGGTCATGTACATCACCGCCAACGGTCGCGCTCTGCCATGCTGCATCGCGCCGTTCTCCCAGCGCGGCTATGAGAATTACACGCTCGGCGATGCCACGCAGCAGACCTTACGCGAGATCTGGACCGGCGAAGCTTATCGCGATTTCCGCCGCGGCTTGCTTTCCGACAAGCCGCCGGCCGCGTGCGCCAGTTGCGGATTGCGCTGGAGCTTGTAGCGATGCCGCCGGCCGGAAACGGCGTCGCCGTCGTCATTCCGACCTTCAACGAGGCCGAAGCGATTGGCGCCGTGGTAGGCGCGCTTCCTCGCGAAGTCGTCGACCGGGTTATCGTCGCCGATGGCGGCAGCACCGATGGCACGATCGAAGTTGCGCGCCGCGCCGGCGCCGAGGTCGTCAGTGCCGGAAAAGGCTACGGCCGCGCCTGCCTTGTCGGCGCGAAGGCGGCCGACGATTCCGATATCGTCGTTTTTATGGATGGCGACGGCGCCGACGATCCGACGGCCATCGCCGACATGATCGCCCCGATCCGATCCGGCCGCTGCGATTTTGTCATCGGCTCGCGCGCGCGGGGAGAGCGGGAACCCGGCAGCATCGCGGGCCATCAGATCCTCGCCGGTCTCGCCGCCGGCGCACTGATCGGTCTTCTTTACGGCGTACGCTACACCGACATGTGCGCTTATCGCGCCATTCGCCGCCAGACCCTGCTCGCGCTTGGAATGCGCGATCTCACCTACGGCTGGAATCTTGAAATGCAAATGCGCGTAGCACGCGCGGGACTACGGGTGCTGGAGCTACCGGTCGCCTATCGCCGCCGCTCCGGCGGCGAATCCAAAGTCGCCGGTAGTTTGCGCGGATCGATCAAGGCCGGTTCGCGAATCATCGCGACCTTCGCACGCGTGGCGCTGGAGCCGGCGCGCTCTTAGAGTTTCTGATTTATGGCGTGTCCGGACGCAAAACCGGTATCCACTTTTGCTGGACACGCTCTAATTGCCTACGCGCTCAAACCGCCGTCCACCATCAACAGGCTTCCCGTCGTGAAGCTCGCCGCATCGGAGGCGAGAAAGAGTACCGAACGGGCCACTTCCTCGGCGCGGACGTGGCGACGCAGCGGAATGATGTCGTTGAAGAACTGGGTCGCGTCGCGACCGATCACGCCGGTCAGGTTCTTCTCCACATTCAACTGAAAATTATTGTCCACCGGGCCGGGATGAACGGTATTGACGCGGATGTTGCGCGCGGCGAGCTCTTTGGCCAGCACGCGCATCAGTCCGACCTGCGCGTGCTTGGCGGTGATGTAGCCGTAGACGCCGGGGTCGCCCTTGACCCCGACGATGCTCGAGGTGATTATGATCGAACCGCCGTCGTTCATGTGCGGCACCGTGTACTTGGCGGCGAGAAACGCACCCTTGACGTGCACGGCAATGACTGAGTCGAACACGTCTTCCGGATATTCGGCGATCGGCGCGACGCCGCCGAAATTTCCCGCATTGCTGAACAGCACGTCGATTTTTCCGAAGCGCGCGACAGTGCCTGCTATTGCGTTTTTGACCTGATCGGATTTGGTGACATCGGCGGCGAACCAGGCAAGGTTGTCGCCGCCGCCGATTTGTGCGGCCACCTTTGTCAAGGCGCCCTCGCTCAGATCGACAAGCATGACCTTTGCCCCTTCTTGCAGCAAAAGCTTCGCCGCCGCTGAACCGATGCTGCCGGCACCACCCGTGATCACGCAAACCTTGTTTTGCATTTGCTTCGACACCGATTCCTCCCCAAAGCGTCCACTGGCGGCCGGAACCTAACACGGCGGAACCGGTCCGGCGCAACGCCACGGCGCGGCACGGCAACCAAGGCATCGACGTCAACGGGAGACGCGGAGTCCGACCGGTGCCGGTGTTATGAAGGATCGAAGAGACAGAACGCGGAACTTTTACGCCCGCTGGTGGGAACGCCATGCACAAGGTCGCAATAGCTGATAGCGTCATCGCGCAGGTTAAGACGGACCACGCTCGCCGAACATCGAGGTCGGCATGAAGCGCAAAACCATGCGACCCGGGGCCAATGCGGCATTGAGCGATGCCGAGCATAACGCGACTTTGACATCGATGCTCCGCGTGTTCGGCGACGTGCCGACCACAGACGAAGTGGTCTCGCTGCTTTCGGCGAAGGGCCGCGAACAGGCCGCCTGAACCGAGCCGAACAATGTCGCGACAATTCGCGTCGTGCAGGGACGAAGTTCAATGAGCCGGTGGCATTATAACGAAGGGACTGCATGATCTCGGACGCGATTGTTTTGCCTATTTGCAGCCGGACGGCTCTTGGGGGTGGAGCAACGCGGGACTGGTCGCGGACGGCGACCAGACTTTGCTTGTCGACACGCTGTTCGACCTGCCGCTTACCGCGCAGATGCTCAAGACGATGCGCGACGCCGTTCCGGCCGCGCGCAACATCCACAAGCTCGTCAACACCCATGCCAACGGCGACCACGTGTTCGGCAATCAGCTCGTAGAGGGCGCCGAGATCATCGCTTGCCGAGCTTGTGCGGACGAATATGCCGAGGCACCGCCGGAAGCGTTCGCTGCGCGCGCCGCGATGTGGAAGATGGCCGGCGAAGGCGGCGCTTTCTTTCACGAGATCATGGGCAGCCGCTTCGACTGGCGTGGATTGGTCAGCACGCCGCCGACCACGCTGTTCGACAACACGATGGACGTCACGGTCGGAAACAAGCGGCTGGTGCTGACGCATCTCGGCTCGTCGCATACCCGCGGCGACGTTCTCGTCCACGTGCCAGCCGACCGGATCCTGTTTACCGGCGATCTGCTGTTCGTCGGCGGCCATCCGGTGCTCTGGGCGGGACCAATCGGCAACTGGATCAACGCTTGCGACTACATCCTCAGCCTCGAGGTAGATGTCATCGTGCCCGGCCATGGCCCGATCGCCGAGAAGCCGGCAGTCCGCGAACTCAAGGCCTATTTCGAATATATCGCCGCAGAGGCGCGGGCTCATTTCGAGGCCGGCCTCCCCTACGAAGAGGCTGCGCGGAAAATCAGTCTCGACCGCTATTCCACATGGCTCGATCCCGAGCGCATCGTCATCAACGTCGCTTCGCTCTATCGGGAGTTTTCAGGCGCGACGGCGTCGCTCGACCGAATGGTGCTGTTCGCGGCGATGAAACGATACCGGGACGCCTGCGCCCACGACCATGGGGCGGACGGCTAGTGGTCATTTGTGGTTGCGGCCGGCCTAGCCCGGTCTAAACCTTTGTATCGGTCATCCTACCCTCTTCGACATCGTGCTCATACGTGCGCACGATTGAGCGCTTGATTCCGTCCTTTTAACCTTTTGTTAATTGATGTTTGGGGGATTGCCATGGCTCATTCCATTTATGGCGCCGACGCGCGGACGCATCTGAAGATTGTGGTCCTCGGTCTCGTCTGTGCAGCCGTCGTCACCGCCGTCGGCGTATTCGCCCATGTCAGCGACATCGATCTGGGCACCGAGCCACTGGTGAAAGCGGGCCATTCGAGCACCGTGAGCGGCCACTTGCCTGCCATCCGCTAAGCTTCGGCTGCCATCCAAGCCACGCAATGCCATTTGTCAGAGATCACGACAGTCTTAGCGTCAAAGCGCTTGTGGCATTGATTGGAGAGTCGCCTATCGTCGCGGCGGAGCCGAATAAATTGGCAGTGTGTTTCCTCGTTGGATTCGAGGACGTGGATATTGCAGTTCTTCAGTGGATCGCTGGCGAGCGTGGCCGCATCGGCGCAAATGCGGTAATGTGATCCCACCGGCGTGGACCCGCACCTCGATCGCCAAGCGCGGTAGAGGCAGTTTCGCGCATGAGCGGCATTGCGGCGCGAACACCATCATCCATTTGCCACGGCGGGTTGCTTATATGGGGTAGCGGCCTAGTGTTGTGCCGCCGGTACAGGAGACTCCTATGTCGCACGCGCAAAAAGTGCCGAAGCGGAAACGCAGGCGGAAGGCCATGCCCATGTTGGGCGCCGCCGGGTTGTCGTTGTCGCTGGCGAACGGAGCAATCCGCGGCAATAGCTGGAGCGGCAGCGGATATTTCGACTGGGGATACTGGAGCCAGTCACGAGATCATTCTCGCCGAAGAGGAAATCTCTGACGTTAGCCTGGCGACATTCTACGTTTTCGACAAAGAAACCGCAGGAACATTCCGGCCCGGCCTACGCCTTGCCATGGGCGGTAACTGTGGCGCTTGCGGTGGCTGCGGAGGCGGCTGCGGCTGCTGGACGGGCACGAACTACACAACCCCGGTCTTCGGCATCGGGCAAGTCCGCGCCGAAGAACCCTTAAGCCGCGCGATTAACTCGTCCTATCGTGATCACGCGAGGCTGAAGGTGCCGTCCTCGTCGAGGCAGGACTAGTAACAACACCACCTGGCGCCTGTTCGCCCAAAAGCAGACGCCGATTGAGTGCGTCTAACGAAATCAAAGCTGAATTTAATTGTTGGTGCCCAGGGGCGGAATCGAACCACCGACACCTGCATTTTCAGTGCAGTGCTCTACCAACTGAGCTACCTGGGCCCACGCGTCTTAAGCTTTGGCGAAGCCGCCGACGGCCTGCATGAGCGCGGCGTTTATAGTTGCTCGATTTCCCGCTGTCCAGAATGCGCGCGCATCGCACTGAACGGCCGTTTTCAGGCTTCGCCAGTTTCTTCGCGCCGCTCGTCCTCCTCCTCGTCTTCTGTTACCGGCACGGCATAGACACCGGAAAGCCAGCGGTTTAGGTCGACGTCGGCGCAGCGCGGCGAGCAGAACGGGCGCGACTTTTCGGCGGCGGGTTTGCCGCAGATCGGGCAGGCGCCGCGTTTAGCTTCTAGCATAAACGCAATATGGGGCGCGCACCGGATCGCGCCACCTTACAACGCATTGAGCCAGCCGAACTGGACCGGGTAGCCCTCGCCGCCAAGCATCGATACCGTCTCGTAGAGCGGCAAGCCGACGATGGCGGAGTAGGAACCTACAATCTTGACAATAAAGGTTCCGGCGATGCCTTGCGCGGCGTAGCCGCCGGCCTTGCCGCGCCATTCGCCGGAGGCGAGATAGGCCTCGATGTCTTCGTCCGACAGCCGCTTGAAGCGAACGCGCGTCTCCACATGGCGCTGCCGAAACGTTTCCTTCGGGGTTACCAAGCATACCGCGGTATGGACGCGATGATTGCGGCCGGAGAGATGCCGCAAGCATTGCGCCGCTTCGTCGAGCAGCTCGGCTTTCGGCAGGATGCGGCGTCCGACGGCGACCACAGTGTCGGCAGCGACGATGAACGAGCCTTTGAGCTCTTCATCGAGCCGGAGCAGTGCCAGGGCGGCTTCGGCTTTGCTGCGGGCAAGCCGCGTGGCGCAGGCCCGCGGCAATTCACCCCGCTTCGGCGTCTCGTCGATGTCGGCGGGTCGCAACGCGTCGGGCTCGATGCCGGCCTGGTTGATGAGCGCCAGCCGGCGCGGTGAGCCGGAGGCGAGAACGAGTTTTGCTCGGCCGATCATTTGAACCGGTAAGTAATCCGGCCTTTGGTCAGATCGTAAGGCGTCATCTCTACCAGTACCTTGTCGCCCGCAAGCACGCGGATGCGGTTCTTGCGCATGCGGCCCGCGGTGTGCGCGATGATCTCGTGCTCGTTCTCTAGCTTGACGCGGAACGTGGCGTTCGGGAGCAATTCCGTCACCACACCGGGAAATTCCAGCAGTTCTTCCTTCGCCATTCGCTGTCCGGACTTGTTGATAGGCGGTCGCGACGTGCCCGACATCGCGGCCGAAATTCGCGGCCGAAATTCGCGCGGAACCTAGCGGATGGCGCGCCGTTCTACAACTGGCGTGGAGCGGGTGATCGCCGCTCACTCGTTACCGGGTCTCCGACCAACGAAGCGCTCCCGTATTCTTTTCAAAAGTTGGTCGCGAACCGCCCGATAGGCGTCGAGCCGCTGCTCGCGGCTGCCTTCGGCGTCGGTCGGATCCACCGTCGGCCAATATTCGATATCGACCGCGCTGGTGCGGGTGAGTTCGAGCGCCCGGTGATGCGCCTCGGGCGAAAGGGTGACGATGAGGTCGAAATTGAGACCCTCAAGCTCGTCGAGCGCCTCGAAGGTGATCGGCTTGTGCCGCGAGATATCGAGACCGATCTCCGCCATGACGGCAACGGCGAACGCATCGAGCTCGCCTTTACGCACGCCGGCCGAACCGACATAGATCGCGCGGCCGAACAGCTGCGCAAATAGCCCGGCAGCGATGGGCGAGCGTACGGAGTTGAGCCCGCAGGCAAACAGCACTGCCAACGGTTGTGTCGCGACCGGCATTGCGGGTCCTCACCCCTTCCAGTGCAATACCGTGACCAGCGTGAACAACCGCCGCGCCGTGTCGAAATCCAGTTCGACCTTGTGCTTGAGCCGTTCCATGAGAATGTGCGAGCCCTCGTCGTGCAGCGAGCGGCGCGCCATATCGAGAGCCTCGATCCGGTCCGGCGTCGCCCCGCGGATCGCCGCGTAATAGCTGTCGCAGACCACGAAATAGTCCTTCACGATGCGGCTGAACGGCGCCAGCGAGAGAAGGTGCGCGATCACCGGCGCGCCGTCGGCGAGGCGGATGTCGAAGACGAGGCGGTTGCCGTCAATGCGGAGATTGAGGGCATAAGGCCCACCGTCATGGCCGTGGGGCCGAAACGAGTTTTCTTCGATGAGATCATAGATCGCGACCGCGCGTTCATGCTCGACGTCGCGGCTGGCGCGGCCGATCGAAGTCTCGTCAAGCGTTACCGCGACGAGGCGGCCGGTTTTGCTCTGGTTGCTGTCGTTGCGCACCATCAGCGGTTGAGCCGGATGGCGACGGAGCGGGCGTGGGCGTCGAGCCCCTCGGCGTTGCCGAGCGTGATCGCGGCATCGGCAAGCGCGCGCAATTGCTCCGGTCCGCATTTGAGGATCGAGGTGCGCTTCATGAAATCGATCACGCCGAGCCCGGACGAGAAACGCGCCGAGCGCGCCGTGGGCAGCACGTGGTTCGAGCCGGCGACGTAGTCGCCGATCGCCTCCGGCGTATATGCGCCGACGAAGATCGCGCCGGCATTGCGGATGCGCCGCGCGATCCCCTCGGCGTCGACCGCCGCGATTTCAAGATGCTCCGGAGCAATCGCATCGACAAGCGGCAGCGCGTCGGTAAGGCTCTTCACCACAAAAACCGCGCCAAAGTCGCGCCAAGAGGCGCCGGCGACCTTGCCGCGAGCAAGCAGCTTGAGTTCGCTTTCGACCGCGCGCTCGACCGCGCCGGCGAGCTTCTCGTCGTCGGTGATGAGGATCGCCTGTGCGCTGGCATCATGTTCGGCTTGCGCCAAAAGATCGGCGGCGATCCAATCCGCATTGCCGGTCCGGTCGGCGAGGATCAGAACCTCGGAAGGTCCGGCGATCATGTCGATACCGACCTTGCCGAAAACGATGCGCTTGGCCGCGGCGACGTAGGCATTGCCCGGGCCGACGATCTTGGCGACCGGAGCGATGGTCGCGGTGCCATAGGCCAGCGCCGCGATCGCCTGGGCGCCGCCCACGCGATAGATTTCGTCGACGCCGGCCAGCTTTGCCGCTGCCAGTACAAGCGGCGGCAGAAAGCCACCGGGTGCCGGCACCACCATGACGAGGCGCGGCACGCCGGCGACCTTCGCCGGCACCGCGTTCATCAGCACGGAAGACGGATAGGCGGCCGTTCCCCCCGGTACGTACAGCCCCACCGCCTCGATCGCCGTCCAGCGCGCGCCGAGTTCGACCCCAAGTGAATCGGTAAAACGATCGTCCTGCGGCACCTGCCGTCGATGAAATGCCTCGATGCGCGCGCGTGCGAGCGCCAGCGCATCGAGCGCCCGAGGCTCGCAAGCCGCGGCGGCCGCGGCGAGTTCCTCCGGTGTCACCCGCAGCCGGGCAGCATCAAGCGCGAACTGATCGAACTTTTGCGTGTATTGGCACAACGCCGGATCGCCGCGCGCCGCGACGTCGGCCACGATCGCGCGGACGGTCGTCTCGACGTCGGCCGTTATTTCGCGCTTGGTGTCGAGAAAGGCACGAAATTTTTCGGCGAAATCGGCGGCGCGCGTGTCCAGACGGATGGCCATTTGGTCCTGGTAGGTTGGTGCCTTGTGCGTATGCCTTTGCGCGATGCGGCGACGCCTATCAGTTCTCTTTTATTATAACAATTCTAATCTTCTCATCTGCGAGGCTTTCTAATTGACAAAGTGCCCGCCATTCACCAATTCCTCGTATGTTCATGCTACCTGAAAAAACAGCGATAAGCCTGTGCCGGCCATGACAAGAAACGCGCGTACAACATTCGGCTCAATGCTGCTTGCGTCGATGTTTGTTTTGAACGCCGGACCGGGACGCGCCGATGAGCCGGTGACGGTGTCGATCACGATCAAGGATCACCGGTTCGAACCCGCCGAAGTGCACGCGCCGGCCGGGAAGCCGATTGCCGTCGCCGTCAAGAACCTGGGTTCGATTGCGGCGGAGTTCGAAAGCGATACGCTGCACGTGGAGAAGGTGATCCCACCCGGCCGTGAAGCGATCGTGCACGTGCGGCCGCTCGAGCCCGGGCGCTATAATTTCTTCGATGACTTTCACCGCGCGACGCAAGGCTTTCTGGTCGTGCCATGAATCGTCTGCCACGACCGTCCAACAAAACAATAGACGTCGTACAATGAGGTTGCCGTGCTGCCTTCCTTGGTGATCGTCTTTCGCGAGGTGTTCGAAGCCGGCTTGATCATCGGCATCGTCATGGCGGTCACGTCGGGCGTTGCTGGCCGCGAGCGCTGGGTCGCGGGCGGCGTCATTACCGGCGTGCTTGGGGCTTGCGTCGTTGCGATGTTTACCGACGGGTTGTCGCAACTGTTCCACGGCAGCGGCCAGGAACTGTTCAACGCCTGCATCCTCGGTTTCGCCGTGCTCATGCTCGGCTGGCACAATGTGTGGATGGCGCGCCATGGCCGCGAGCTCGCCGCGGAGATGCGCGCCGCTGGCGAGGCCGTCGTTGAGGGGTCGAAGTCGCTCGCCGCGCTCGCCGCCGTGGTGACGATCGCGGTCCTGCGCGAGGGTTCCGAGGTCGTGCTGTTTCTGTACGGGGTTGCCGCTGCGGAAGGCGGCGCCAGCGTCGGCATGCTGGTCGGCGGATTGATCGGGCTCGTTCTCGGCGCGATCGTCTGTGTCCTGACCTATTTCGGCCTTGTCACCATTCCAACGCGTTATCTGTTCGGCGTTACCAGTACGCTGATCGCATTGTTGGCCGCGGGCATGGCGGCGCAGGCAATCGCCTTCCTCGAACAGGCTGACATTCTCACCACACTCGATCGGACGGTGTGGGACACGTCCTGGCTTCTGAGCGATTCAAGCTTCCTCGGCCGGGCGTTGCATACGCTGATCGGCTATGTGGATCAGCCGACCGGGATGCAACTCATCGCCTACGCAGCGACGCTCGGCGTTATCGCGGTGCTGATGAAACTCTTCTCGGCATCGCCGCCGCGGCCGCGAGCGGCGTGACTACGCGGTCTTGGTATCGGCGAAATGATCCGGGCATGCCGCCGCTGAAAAAACTTCGCCCAGATCGGCGAGCTCGGCCTCCAGGCACTCGACCTCGAGCCGAATGGCGCCGCCGCCGGAGAAGGTGAGCGTGATCGTGCCCGCCGGCGCATCGCGCTCGGCGAATTCGACCGCGAGAAGATTAAGACGCGAGCCCTTGCTTGTTTGATCGAGACCGCGGTATTTGCATGAAATAACGCGTTCGAACCGCAGCGCGGTCCGGCAGCGCCGGTAATCTGACGAATTGTTCTTGAGGTCGTCGGTGTCTGCGACCTTCATCCAGTCAAAGCGATTGAGCGCCATCACGAACCGATGCTCGCTTGGGCGCCAGAATACGTCGCCGACCTTGACAAGAGCGTCCTGCACATGGGCAGAAATAACCGCAACATCGTCCTTGTCGAGCGCGACGAGTTTTAGTTCCTCCATGACCGCATCCCGTTCCGGCGTGTTCTCCGGAAGTTAGGAAGGATGCAGCGCGGCCGCAAGACCCCGTTGGCAACATCTGAAAAACACCGCAAGCAACCGAGTGCGTTCCCCGCCCGAACGTTATTTGCACGTCGAGCGCCCGTTCGCCTCGGCAAGCGTCTTGCCGGGCGGGCAGCGGGTTCCCCACAGCAGCCGGGGCGACGGCGCTGGTGGAGGCTTGGCGGCCGGCTCTGACGCCCGAGGACGTAGCGGAGGCGGTGGCGGCGGCGGAGGTGTCGGCTTCACGTCAGCCGTAGGCGGCGGTGGTGCCGGCGAGCCACGCGACAGCGCAGTGGGAGAGCGACTGGAGTTCGGCCCGGAGCGGATCCGACATTCACCATTACCGGCGTCGGCGCCCTCGGCACTGACACGGTGCATGCGACGGTGGACGGCGGTACCTCGGGTATCACGACCAGCTCGGCTATCGACAGCTTGAATTCGCAGTTGACGGCTTACGGCGTTACGGCTTCCATCACCTCCTCCGGGACCTTGCAATTCCAGTCCGCCAATGCTGGCATGGGCGTAACCACTTTAGCCGCTGGTGACCTCGCAGGAGCCGCCGCCGGCACCCCCAGCGTTTTGGGCGCCACCAATACGGCCAACGCTCTGACCGCCGTCGGGTTGATCGACAAAGCCATCACGACCCTCGGCTCTGCGCAGGGCGTTGTGGGCGCCGGCGAAACGACCTGACTACGCCATCGGTCTGGCCAATTCCCAGATCACCAACTTCTCCACGGCGCAATCCCAGATCCGCGACGCCGATATCGCAAGCGAAGCGGCCAATCTCACCAAGGCCCAGGTGCTGCAGCAGGCTTCCGTTGCCGCCATGGCCCAGGCCAATGCCGCGCCGCAAGCAGTTCTCAAGCTCCTGCAGTAGGAGCGAAGACAGCAGCCGTAGGTAAACACGGTGGGCCGGACCTTCGCGGGTTCGGCCCACAGTTGCATAAGAGCCATCCATGGGTTCCAGCACAAGTTCTATCACCGCGCCGACGTTTACCGGCAGCAGCACGTTTTCGAGTTCCTTCCAGCAGGAGCCGAGCGCCGTGCTAGCCACTATGACTCGCTCCGGGAGAGCATCCGCGCCACCGTGTCCGGGTGACCCGGCTCCGGGCTCCGGAGCCGGTAGCCTGGCGCCCATGGCACGAGGTGGCGGACCCGACGATCCCCCAACCGGCTCGGACATGTCGGCGGACCTGATGCGGCAGTTCACGGCGGCGATCTCCGGCATGCGCCCGGATGAGCTCCAGGGCGTGCTGCGCGAGTTGATGGCCGCGGCGGCGCCTGCCACGGATCCGTTCGCGCGGACGGCGCCGCCGTCACGCCGCCGCCCGCGCCGATCCGACGGTCACGTACCGCGTCCGGGTCGACCTGAAGGGGACAAAGCCCCCGTTGTGGCGCCGGCTGGAACTCTCATCGGACCTGTTCCTCGACGAGGTCCACCAGGTCATCCAGCAGGCGTTCGGCTGGACCGACAGTCACCTGCACCAGTTCGGTTCCGGCCCGGACATGTACAGCGCGGAGACCGAGCTCTACCTCTGCCCTTACCAGGTGGAGGACGGCGAGACCGGGATCGCCGAGGAAGAGGTGCGGCTCGACGAGGTACTGGTCGGCGTGGGTGACAAGTTGTTCTACGAGTACGACTTCGGCGATGACTGGCAACATGTCATCAAGCTCGAAGCTGCCACCGCACGGCGGGACTCGCCGCAGCGGGCGATATGCACCGATGGTCGGCGGGACGGCCCGGCCGAGGACTGTGGCGGGGCCTACGCTTATGAGCTGATAACGGCGGCCACCGACCCGGCTAACCCCGACCACGCGGGCGCGGTTGCCGACTTCGCGCAGATCTTCGGCGATGACGTCGATCCTGGTGACATCGGCACCACCCGATTCGACGTTAACCAGATCAATACGGCGCTCGCCGCGGCGTTTCCCGGCACCGGGACATCCGCAGGCGGGACGACGGGCCCTCTTCCCGGGCCGCTCGGCGAGCTTGTCGCCGCCGTCCGGGTCCCCTCTTGCCGCCGGGAACTGCGGCGCTTGCTTGAGTCCGCCGACCTGGACCAGCCCGCGCTCATCGACGCGAGGACCGCGGCCAGGATGGTCCGCCCGTACTCCTGGCTGCTCGACCACGTCGGCGCCGAAGGCATCAGGCTGACCGGAGCCGGGTACCTTCCGCCGGCTCACGTCGAGGCGGCCGTGGCCGAGCTGGGCCTGGGCGAGGAGTGGACCGGCAAGGGCAACCGGGAGGTTCAGACGGCACCGGTGCTGCACCTGCGTGAATCGGCAACGAGAATGGGGCTGCTGCGCAAACACCGCGGGATGCTGCTGATCACTTCCCGCGGCCGTGCCCTGCGCGGCGATCCAGCCGGGCTCTGGTGGCACCTGGCGGAGAGGATGCCGCCCAGGTCCGCCGATCGCTGCGAAACGCAGGCCGGGCTTCTCCTGCTCGCGGCGGTAGCCGCTCAGCTCCAGGGTGAACTGGACGCGTTTCTGGCGCGGCAGCTCGGCGCGATCGGCTGGATCAGCGGCGACGGCACCAGCCTCAGCGGCTCCGCGGCCGCGCGGGCCGCCTGGGACACCAGGACCGTGCTCCTGCGGCTGGGCGGCTTCAGCTATGACCGGCAGTCTTTCCGGCTCGGCAAGCCGACGCCGGAAGGAGTTACCTTCGCCCGCGCCGCCTTGCGCAGCTGGCCGCGCTAGCTCGCCAGGCCCAGGTCGCTGCCTTGCCTTGCTTTACGCAATTGCGCGAAGCGTCTCCGCGGAGAGAGGCTGTAGCGTAGCCCTTCTGACGTGCGCGTCAGGCCCTGATCAGCCCGCGCGCGGCCTTGGCCCCCGGGCTTGGCAGCGACGATGGAGCATCGTGGTGGTTACTGGGGGCGGGGCGGCCGGTACGGCTACGAGTTCCTGGCGGTGGACAGGCCGCTGGGATGAGCGGGCTCGTCAGCGGCGAAATTCTCTGCTCGCATCGCGGGGCTCGACGTTGTTGAAGTACTCGAACCACGCGGCGGGACGCATGTCACCCATCCTGAGATAAACATTCGCTTCGCTGCCGGGGTCTTCGATGCCGTCGAGGCTCTCGTCGTAGAGCATCAGGACATCGTGGTCCTGGAACAGGACCTCAGAGCACATGCCCCAGTCGTAATCGTCACCATGCCGAGGGAGTGCGTCGTGCCTTTCATCCCTGGCATCCTCCTTCTCCTCCAGACAATCTGGGCCATCCTCGATGGCCAGGTGCAGGACGATCTCCTCCGCATTGTTCCGCGGCAACGGCCAGTCCCCGCAGGCGAGATCGCCCGCGAGATCGTCGCAGGCCCGCGCTACCTGCCTCCGCCAGTTGGCATCCTGGTTCCAGGTGATCCGGGGGAGCCCGTCGAAGAACAGCCAGTCCCCTCGGTCGTCTCTCTCGACCGGTTCGCTGCCGTGCTCCTCGATGTCGTCGAAGGCTTGGTCGGCCATGATCTCGAGCGCCGTGTGCAGCAAGTCGGCCGTGCGCGGGGTGAGCTGCAAGCCCTGGCAGATCTCACAATCCTCTCGTCCACAGTTGCACTCGCGCACAGGAAACAACGCCGCGAAGTCCGGCCTGGGGCTGATCGAATCTCGCGTAGCTGGGGACATGGGGCAAG
>CAWKBE010000043.1:0-26137 GCA_963847785.1 uncultured Alphaproteobacteria bacterium | reverse complement strand
TTGGTATGCGCCGCCGCGGCGACGGCGGGCACGTCCTGCATCTCGAAACTCAGCGAGCCCGGTGATTCGAGGAAGACCGCGCGCGTATTCGCGTGAATGAGATCCGCGATGGCGCCGCCGATGAGAGGATCGTAATAGGTTGTGGTGACACCAAGTCGGGTGAGGATCTGGTCGCAAAAATCCGCGTCGGTGCGTAGGCGCTGTCGGTGACGAGAATATGGTCGCCGGCGTGGACGACCGACAGCAGCGCCGCCGAAATGGCGGCAAGTCCGGAGGGCAACAGCGAGACGCCGGCGCATTGCGGGCCCTCCAGCTCCTGCACGGCGAGTTCGAGCGCCTCCGTCGTCGGCGTACCGCGCCGGCCGTATTGATAGCGCGCGCGGTGCGCGAGGTAATCTTCGGCGCTTGGGTAGAGCACGGTCGAGGCGTGATAGACCGGCGGGTTGACGAAACCGTGGTAAGCCGCCGGATCGCGGCCGGCTGTGACCACGCGCGTATTCGGGCGTTGCGTTTTCCCGCTTTTGCCGTCCTTACTCCTGGCCATCGTTTCCTGTGTTCGTCGCCGAGCGTGGCCTCAATAATGCAGGTTGCGTACCGATAATTGTGCCATTACTTCGGCATAGCACGCCGTCGTCAACCCTTGACGTTGCAGTGCGATCGTTCTCAGATGCTGGCCCGGCAGGGGGCCGTGAACGCTCTTTCGTAAGCGGCGCTTAACGCGGTCGCCCATCCTGAAAGGCTTGATTATGAAACGCCTCGCTACGGCAATGGCTTTGGCTACCGTGCTTGCCTTCGTCACGCAAGCGGCCCGCGCGGAGACGCTGGCGACGATCAAGAGTCGCGGCGAGTTAATCTGCGGTACGAACGGTACGCTCGCGGGCTTTGGCCTGCCCTCCACAGGGCAATTGGATCGGTTTCGACGTCGATTTTTGCCGCGCCATCGCTGCGGCGATCTTCAACGATCCGACCAAGGTCAAATTCGTGCCGCTGACGGCGAAGGATCGGTTCACCGCTCTGCAATCGGGCGAGATCGACGTGTTGTCGCGCAACACGACCTGGACGTTGTCGCGGGACACGTCGCTCGGACTGGATTTCGCGGCCATCACCTATTACGACGGCCAGGGCTTCATGGTGCGTAAAGCGCTCAAGGTAAGCTCGGCGCTTGAGCTTAACGACGCTTCCGTGTGCGTGCAGCAGGGCACAACCAGCGAGCTCAATCTCGCCGATTATTTCCGCTCCAACCATATGGGGTTGAAGACGGTGACGTTCGCGACCGGCGAAGAAGCGCTCAAGGCATTTGAGTCCGGCCGCTGCGATTCCTACACGACCGACTCATCCGGTCTCTACGGCGAACGTCAGCAGCTTGCCGAACCGAGCCAGTACATCGTGCTGCCGGAAATCATCTCCAAGGAGCCGCTCAGTCCGGCGGTGCGTCAAGGCGACGCCCAATGGACCGACATCGTGCGCTGGACGCACTTTGTCATGCTCGACGCCGAGGAGCTCGGGGTGAACAAGGCCAGCGTCGACGAAAAGCTGAAATCCGACGATCCGGAAACGCGGCGGCTCTTGGGCGTCGAGGGCCAATATGGCGAGGCGTTCGGCCTCACCAACGATTGGGCCTACCGCATTATCAAGCACGTGGGCAATTACGGCGAAATCTTCGAACGCAATGTCGGTCAGGGATCGCCGTTGAAGATCGTGCGCGGTCTCAACGCGCTGTGGACCAAGGGCGGTCTGCAATACGGGCCGCCAATTCGTTAAAAGCCGCTAGGCCCGTCGTTCTGACGCGGTCAGGTCGATGGCGGAGATAATAGATAACCTGCCTCGCCACACGCGCAGCCTGGGCAGCATCGCTATCCAGGCCGCGATTGTTGTCCTCATCGTCGGGCTCGTCTACTGGGCGGCGCTCGACGCGGGGCAGAATCTCGCGCGCGCGCACATCGCTTCGGGCTTCGGCTTTTGGAATAACACCGCCGGTTTCGATATCAGCCAGACGCTGATCGCTTATTCGCCGAGCGCGTCGACCTTCGGCCGGGCGTTTTGGGTCGGTCTTCTCAATACGCTCGTCGTTGCTGCAATCGGCATCGTTCTCGCGACCGTGCTTGGCTTCATCGTCGGCTTTGCGCAGCTGTCAAGAAACTGGCTGGTCGCCAAGCTTGCTGGCGGTTACGTCGAACTGATCCGCAACGTGCCGCTCCTGCTGCAACTTTTGTTCTGGTACAACGCCGTGCTCAAATCGTTGCCGGAATTGCGCGGCAGCGTGACGTTGCCGGGCGGCGCGGTCCTCAACAATCGCGGCCTGTTCCTGCCGCGGCCGGAATTTGGGCCGAATTTCGAGGTGGTAACGATCGCGCTGTTGATCGGTATCGTCGGGGCGCTCGCGTTCCGCGCGTTTGCGAACCGGCGTCGCGATCGTACCGGTGAAGAGCTGCCGACCATCTGGCCGACAGTTGGCCTTGTCGTCGTGCCGCCGCTCGCGGTTTTCGCGCTAGCGGGTTTTCCGCTTGCGTTCAGTATTCCGCATATGGGCCGCTTCAACGTCAGCGGTGGCGTCGAAATTCTTCCCGAATTCGCCGCCCTTCTTCTGGCGTTGTCGGTCTATACGGCGGCCTTCATCGCCGAGGTCGTGCGCGCCGGCGTGCTTGCCGTATCCGCCGGTCAGATCGAAGCCGCGCAAGCGCTCGGTTTGCGCTCCGGCGCGACGCTTCGCCTCGTCGTCTTGCCCCAGGCGATGCGCGTGATTGTGCCGCCACTGACCAGCCAGTACCTCAACCTGATCAAGAACTCGTCGCTCGCGGTCGCCATCGGCTACCCCGATCTGGTGCAGGTCTTCGCCGGAAGCGTTCTCAATATCACCGGACAGGCCGTGGAGGTGATCGCCATCACCATGGCCGTCTATCTCACCATCAGCCTGTTCACGTCGTTCTTGATGAACCTTTATGGGCGGGCGACCGCAATCGCGGAGCGCTGAGCGAATGAGCGCTATCGGCGATCAATCCTATCTGCGCGAGGTGCCGATCGGACCGCTGCGGTCGCCCACGGCTGGGGTAGGCGTCGTCGGCTGGCTGCGGGCCAATCTCCTCTCCAGTCCGTTCAACATCGCCCTGACGCTTCTTTGCCTCTCGCTGATCGCCTGGGTATTGCCGCCGCTCGTTCGCTTTTTCTTCATCGATGCGGTCTGGACCGGCGCCGATCGCGAAGCGTGCCTCACGTCTTCTGCGCATCCGAACCCAGGCGCTTGCTGGGCGTTCGTGCGGGTGTGGTTCGCCTATTTCGTCTATGGGTTCTACCCGCTGGGCGAGCGCTGGCGGGTCGATTGCTTCTTCGCAGCCCTGGCGTTCGGCATGGCCTGGCTGATGTGGCTAAAGGCACCGCGCCGCGACATCGGCGCGCTCTATTTTTTTGTTGTGCTGCCGATCCTGTCGTTCGTATTGCTGCACGGCGCTCCTGTCGTCGGGCTTAGCGTTGTGCCGACAACGCTGTGGGGCGGCATCCTCGTGACCGTCGTGGTGGCGACGATCGGCATCGTGCTCTCGCTCCCGCTCGGCGTCCTGCTCGCACTCGGTCGCCGCTCCGAATTGCCGGTCGTGCGGTTCAGCGCGGTGGCGTTCATCGAATTCGTTCGCGGCGTCCCGGTGATAACGGTCCTGTTCATGGCAAGCGTGATGCTGCCGCTGTTCGTTCCCGAACGCCTCGCTCCGGACAAACTCGTCCGCGCGCTCATCGGCGTGGCACTGTTTGCGTCGGCCTACATGGCGGAGGTGGTGCGCGGCGGTCTCGCCGCCGTCCCACGCGGTCAATACGAGGCGGCGCGGGCGTTAGGCCTGAGCTACTGGCGCTTGATGGGCCTGGTCATCCTGCCGCAGGCGCTGCGCTTTACGCTGCCGAACATCGTCAATACCTTCATCGGATTGTTCAAGGACACGACGCTGGTTTTCGTCGTTGGGATTTTCGACTTCCTGCGCACGATCGAAGCGGCGCGCGCCGACCCGAAATGGGCTTCGTCGAACGTCACTCTTACCGGCTATGCTTTTGCCGCGCTCTTTTACTTCATCTGCTGCTATGGCATGTCGCGCTACGCACGTCGGATGGAAGCGCGGCTCACGCGTGCCGGCCGGCGCTGAGGGGTGACAATGGACGATCGCGCGGACCGGTCCAGTGCAACCACGGCGCTCCCGGAAGTGGCCGTCGAGATCGTCGGTTTGCACAAGTGGTACGGTGAATTTCACGTCCTGCGCGACATCAATCTAAAGGTTGGCCGCGGCGAACGTATCGTCATCTGCGGCCCGTCCGGCGGCGGCAAGTCCACGCTGCTGCGCTGCATCAATCGGCTCGAGGACTGGCAGCAGGGGCGCATCGTCGTCGACGGCAACGAATTGACGGAGGACCCCAAGCGCATCCTTGCGGTCCGCCGCGACGTCGGGATGGTGTTTCAGCAGTTCAATCTGTTTCCGCACCTGACGGTTCTGGAAAACTGCACGCTCGCCCCGATCTGGGTGCGGCACATGCCGAAGAGGGAGGCCGAGGCGCTGGCGATGAATTATCTCGCGCGCGTCAAAATACCGGATCAGGCCGTCAAATATCCGGCGCGGCTCTCGGGTGGCCAGCAGCAACGCGTGGCGATCGCCCGCGCGCTCTGCATGAATCCGAACATCATGTTGTTTGACGAGCCGACATCCGCACTCGATCCGGAGATGGTGAAAGAGGTGCTCGACACCATGGTCGAACTCGCCGGCGACGGCATCACCATGCTGGTTGTTTCCCACGAGATGGGCTTCGCCCGGCAGGTCGCCGACCGTGTCATTCTCATGGATGATGGACAGATCGTCGAAATCAATGAGCCGAAGAAATTTTTCGGGGATGCGCAGCACGAGCGGACGCGGCTGTTTCTCGGACAAATTCTGCACTGAGCGCGTATTTGCCTCTTCCAAATAATGATGTGCCGAAGCATGAAAAATGTACGCCCGTTCATCTTACGGCAGATCAACGACAGTCCGTCTGCATGTTTGTTCATCTGTGGCAGGCAAACGAACAACATTACGCAGCTTTAATTCGCAAGTAAGCCCTCTGACCAAACTTTAACTTGAGTCACGACCGGCGCGGCTTTTTACTTTCTCCATCTTGAATCTCTCTTTTGGAGGAGAACATGTGGAAGCCAGTAGTCGTTGCGACGGCAGCCCTTGCCATCGCCGGCTCTTCGATCGTGTATGCACAACAGCGGAACAGCGGACCGGACGGTTATCGTGATGGCGGCTCACGGGTCGAGCACCGTCATCTGAGCGCGGAAGATAGGGCGGCATTTGCCGACGCCCGCATTGCTGCACTCAAGGCCGGTCTCGAACTGACGCCCGACCAGGCGAAAAACTGGCCGGCGTTCGAGCAGGCCTTGCGTGACATGGTCCAGCTTCGCGCGCAGCGCAGAGCCGACCGTGAAGCGCGTGAGCAGCAGGCGCAAAACCAAACGCCGACCGTGCCGTTCGACCGGCTGGCACGCCGGGCCGACAACATGGCCAAGACCAGCGCCGTCCTCAAGCGGATCGCCGATACCGGCGCGCCGCTGTATATGAGCCTCAACGACGCGCAGAAGGGGCGCTTCAAGAAGCTCGCGCGCATGTTGCGGCCGCATCACCACCACATGCACGCCCGCAATGAGGGTCAAGGTCAAGGTCAAGGCCGCGGCTGGCGTGAGGGCCATGGCTACGGACGTGACGGCGAGCGAGGCGGCCGTCGCTGGCGCGAAGGCAGCGGTTACGGTCGCGATGGCGGACCCGGCGGCCCATGGTGGGGACATCACGGCCAACGGTCCGACGGGGACCAGGGTGGCCGGATGCACCGCATGATGGACACTGACGATGAGGGCACGAAGCTTTAATCGCCACCCGGGGACAACGGTATCCGCTGGTCCTTCCCACGGCGGGCGCGGAAATGCGAAGCCGCAGGGGCGCTCCCCCTGCGGCTTTCGCTTTTTCGAGCAGATAGAGACAAAGCGGCAACTGGCCGCGGCTATGACCGCACCAACGGTCCGTCAGCATTCTTCCAGGCGGCGATACCACCTTCGACGTGACAGGCGGATTTGACGCCGGCATCCTGAGCCGCCTGCACCGCCATCGCCGAGCGTTCGCCATAGGCACAGTAGAAGGCGATGCGTTTGCCGGTAGCCGTCGCCAATTCGTGCAGCATGCCGCCGGCAGCGACGTTCTCCGCCAAGTCCGCATATGGCGCATGCAACGAGCCGGGAATGATGCCGTGCTTCTCGCGTTCGCTTCTCTCGCGCAGGTCTACCATGACGAAGTTGGAGCGACCGCACAATGCGATCGCCTCGGCAGCCGACAGCGCCCAGCCCTTGTTGGCGATGTCCTGTTGGCGCAGACCGACATGCATGTTTGCCGGCACTGCCACGTCCATCATTTTCGGATTGGGAAGTTTGAGGTTGTTCATCAGATCGACGTACTCGTCGATCGATTTGACCTTTAGACGCGGATTGAAAAACTTTTCCTCGCCGATCGTCGAAACGGTATCGCCCTTATAGTCGTGCGCGGGATAGACCATGGTTTCGTCGGGAAGCTTCAACAGCTTGTTGAAGATGAAATCGTATTGCGCACGCGGATCGCCGTTCTGAAAATCGGTACGGCCGGTGCCGCGAATGAGGAGCGTGTCTCCAGTGAACACGCGGTCGGCCAGGAGGAACGAATAGGAATCACTGGTGTGGCCTGGCGTATACAGCGTATCGAGGCTCAGGCCCTCGATTTGAATGCGATCCCCTTCGGCGACGCGCATGGACACCACGTCGGCTTGGGTATGCTCGCCCATCACCGTGACGCAATGGGTGCGGTCGCGCAATGCACCGAGCCCGGTCACGTGGTCGGCGTGCAGATGTGTGTCGACGGCCTTGACCAGTTTAAGGTCGAGCTCGCGAACAAGCTGCAGATACCGATCGACGCGGTCGAGCACCGGGTCGATGATCAGCGCCTCACCGCCATGCCGGCTGGCAAGGAGATACGTATACGTGCCGGACGCGCTGTCGAAGAGCTGGCGAAAGATCATCCGTGCCTCCCTTAGAACGCAGTTATGAGCAATCCAAGCATCCGCGCGGGCTGATCGAAACCTCGTTACGCGAAAACTTCAGGGCCATAGCACCCGGGCGGCGCAGCCTTCCGGCTTGAAAATCCGCTCGCGCGACGCCGGAAATCCTTGCAGCTTCGCCGCCGGACGGACCGGCCGCCGCAGCAACTCGCCCCCGCAATTCGGACATCGTCCGTGCAATATGCCGTCCGCACAGCTTCGGCAAAATGTGCATTCGAACGAACAGATCCTTGCCTCGCGAGAATCCGGCGGCAAATCGGTGTCGCAGCATTCGCAGCTTGGTTTGAGTAAGAGCATCGTCGGCCCCGGATGGCGGCGCAGTGAAGTTGCGTCAGTGTAGCCTGCGACCGGACGGTCGCCTCAATGCGCGGCGCTGCACGATATCTCTGGGCGCCGGTCTGAGCGGGCTCGCCTGCTGCGCTCTAATCGCGTTCGACCGGAAGATCGGGGCGCGAACCCCATTCGGCCCATGAGCCGTCGTAGAGACCCCGCGGCTCCTTGCCGATGGATTCCAGCGCAAAGGTGAGGATGGCAGCGGTGATGCCGGAGCCGCACGAGGTGATGATCGGCTTGTCCAGATTGACGCCGGCGTCGGCGAATGCCGCTTCGATGCGCGCACGCGGCGCGAGGTGGCCGTTCTCGACGATCTGGCCATAAGGCACGTTGAAGGACCGCGGCATGTGGCCCGAATGCAGGCCCGGACGCGGCTCCGGCGCCTTGCCGGCGAAGCGTTCAGGCGGGCGAGCGTCGACGATTTGTACGCTGTCGTCCACAAGCGCCATGCGTACGTCGTCAAGCAGAGCGACGGCGCCGACATTCATCTCGGCGGTGAACCTTCGCGGCGGTCGTTCGGCGTCGCCTTTCTCCAGCGGCCGGCCTTCCGATTCCCATTGCGGCAGCCCGCCGTCGAGAATGTAGACCTTCTTCGCGCCGAAAACTCGAAACGTCCACCATACGCGTGCGGCCGAGTAGAGGCCTGCGCTGTCGTATACGACGACGGTGTCGCCGTCGCCGATGCCGAGCGCGCCGACCGCTTCGCCGAATTGCCTCGGGCCGGGCAGCATGTGCGGCAGCTCGCTCGAATGGTCGGCGACCGCTTCGATGTCGAAGAACACCGCGCCCGGAATATGGCCCTCGCGATGCTCGGCGCGGGCGTCACGCTGCTGCGTCGGCAGGACATAGGAACCGTCGACGACGATCACGTTGCGATCTTGCAGGTGCTCGGCGAGCCACTGCGTGGAAACCAGCCAGCGGCTCTTGGGGGAGGGGGCGGATGCTTCTTCCGGTCTCAGCATGGCGACCATGTTTTGATAAACCGCGGGCAGGTGCGATGTTCAGGCATAGGGGACTTTAATTTGCGAGCGGCGCTCGAGCCAGGCCGGAACGGGCAGCTTCTTGTCGCGCAGAAACTGCGGATTGAACAGCTTCGATTGGTACCGCGTGCCGTAGTCGGCAAGAATGGTGACGATGGTGTGTCCCGGGCCGAGCTCCTTCGCAAGGCGAACGGCGCCGGCGATGTTGATGCCGGAGGAGCTGCCGAGGCAAAGCCCTTCGTGCTCCAAAAGGTCGAAGATGATCGGCACCGCTTCGTCGTCCGGAATTTGGTAGGCGGTATCGATCGGCGCGCCTTCGAGATTTTTGGTGATGCGGCCCTGGCCGATACCCTCGGTGATCGAGGAGCCTTCGGATTTCAGCGTGCCGGTCGTGTAATAGCTGTAGAGCGCGGCGCCCATCGGATCGGCGAGCGCGATGCGCACGGAGCTGCGAAACGACTTCAGCGCCATGGCGACGCCGGCGAGGGTACCGCCGGTGCCCACGGCGCAGGTAAAGCCGTCGACCTTGCCGTCGGTCTGCCGCCAGATTTCCGGCCCCGTCGTCTCGATGTGACCCTGACGGTTGGCGACATTGTCAAACTGGTTCGCCCAAATCGCGCCGTTCTTTTCGGTCTTTGCCAGTTGTTCCGCGAGCCGGCCGGAGAGCTTCACGTAGTTGTTGGGATTGGAATAGGGTACGGCGGGCACCTCGACCAGCTCGGCGCCGCACAGGCGCAGCGTGTCCTTCTTTTCCTGGCTTTGAGTTTCCGGAATGACGATCACGGAGCGAAAACCCATGGCATTGCCGACGAGTGTGAGCCCGATGCCGGTGTTGCCCGCCGTGCCCTCGACGATGACGCCGCCGGGCCGCAGCTGTCCTTTCTTCACCGCATCCTCGATGATGAACAGGGCAGCGCGATCCTTCACCGACTGGCCGGGATTCATGAATTCGGCCTTGCCGAGAATGGTGCAGCCCGTCGCGGCGGAAACGCGCTCGAGCTTGATCAGCGGCGTGTTACCGATTGCCTCGACGATTCCGTCACTGAACTGCATCGTCGCAACATCCTTAAAGGGCGCCGACCTAGTGTCCCAATTCCGAAGTTCGCAAGCGTTTGTCGAACCTCTCATGCGAACTTCGATTGGAGCATGATCTTTTCCGAAAACCGGCTTCGGCACCCGGATCAAGTCCGGGGCAAGTTTTTCGGGATCATGCTTCAGTACGGCGAATTTGAAGTTCCTGGTGGTGTGCCGGAAAAAGTCGCGGAGGAACTTCAAAATTCAAAGACCGCACCAGATTTATGAGAATTGCTAGCGTCCCTTTGATCCCAAATTTTACACGAATGTGCGCCGGCCGCCTTTTGCGAACTTTGGGGTCAGAACACTAGATGAGTAAAGCCTTGGAAAGCAAGAGCGGATCGATTGCCACGCAGTTTCGAAACGCTGCCGAAACCATACTCATGCGTCGGCCGAGACGAGGTGGCTTCAATTCACCGATTGTTTTGGGGCAGCGCGTTATCCGCAAGCATTACGGGGGTTTCCACGATTTGCCCGCCGCTAGCCGATCAATCTGGTGGAACGCGATGAGTTCTCGACGTCAATACGCTCTTCCTCGTGACCATTTATGTCGAAGCAATTCTCGGATTGCTGCTCTTGTTTGCCTGGGCACAGAATACCGCGATTACGGCGGTGGCTTGGTGGGGCTTTGCGCACTTGCTGCGGGCGACTTCGATCGTGTTGTTCGGCCTTTACGGCTCGGTCTCCGATCTCATCTCGATCGATCTCGCCAATGCGATCCTGTTCACGGCTTTCGCCGTCACCTGGACCGGGGCGCGTTTGTTCGACCATCGCCGGCCGCTGCCGGTTCTCATCGTCGCCGGCCCGGCCATTTGGCTCGTGGCCTCACGCCTACCGGGTTTCGCCGCTTCTTTCGATGTGCGCACGTTGGCCGGTTCCGGGATTATTGCCGCCTACACCTGGGCCGCCGCATTCGAATTCTGGCGTGGACGCAGCGAACCGCTGGTCTCGCGCTGGCCGGCGATTTTTTTGCTGTTCGCGCACGGTGCGCTCTACCTGTTGCGCACGCCTTTCGGCGCCATGCTGCCGTGGCGGCTGACCGGCGACCAGTTGTTCGAGAGCGTCTGGCTTACGGTGCTCAGCTTCGAAGGATTGTTGTTCACGATTTCGATCGCCTTCATCCTCCTGGCGATGGCGAAGGAGCGCGCCGAGTATCGCCACAAAACCGCCGCGCTGATCGATCCGCTGACCGGAGTCTCCAATCGCCGCGCTTTCCTGCAAGATGGTGAAGCGCAGCTCCAGCGCCAGACGACTGATCCGCGTCCCACCGCGGTCATGTTGCTCGACCTCGATCATTTCAAGTCGATCAACGACCGCTTCGGTCACGCGATCGGCGATCGGGTGCTGGAGATTTTCGCCGACGTATCCAGCGGCTGCCTCCGCCGCATCGACCTGTTCGGCCGTCTGGGCGGCGAGGAATTCGCGGCTATGTTGCGTCACACCGCGCGCGACCGGGCGCTGGCCGTTGCCGAGCAGATCCGCACCTCTTTCGCCGAGGCCGCCCGCGAAATCGACGGCCGGCCGGTCGGCGCCACCGTAAGCATCGGCATCGTGATCAGCCACGACGCCGTGCTCGACCTCTCGGCGCTGCTGGCTCAGGCCGATCACGCGCTCTATCGCGCCAAGGACGCTGGGCGCAATCGCGTCGAGATCGCCTCGATAGAGCTCATCCTCGATCGCGTCCGGCGCGGCGCTGCCGATGTCCTCGCCGGCGTCGGCGGCAGGCGAAGCCGGCCGCAAAATCCGCCGCCCGAAGCCAAGCGGGCGCTCCCGCCGTCATCGCCAGAGAAGCTGGTTCATATCTCGCGCCGTATTTGCTAGGGTGAGGAGGGACCCCCCTGCCACCGGGAGATGGATCATGCTCGACACCGTTACGCGAAAAAGCACCGCGCCATTCGAACTCAGCGCGGCTCGACCGGCTGATGGACGACGCGGGGATCGACGTGCTGATCGCGACCTCGAAGCACAATGTCCAATATCTCCTCGGCGGCCATCGCTCCTTCTTCTTCGACAACATGGACGCGATGGGGATCAGCCGCTACCTGCCGGTTTTCGTCTACCCGAAAGGTCGGCCGGAGAAAGCCGCTTATTTCGGCCACGGCATGGAGACGTATCAGACCCAGCTAAAGCCGTTCTGGGTCTCCGAAGTGAGTACGAAGAGCGGCGGCTCCGTCGATGTGATGCAAAAGGCCGCCGACTATGTGCGCGGGCTTTCCCCAAAACCCGAACGCGTCGGCGTCGAGCTTGCTTTCATTCCGGCGGATTCCGCGGCCACGCTGCGCAAGGCCATTCCCGACGCGGAAGTGAAGGATGCACTGTTCGTGCTTGAGCGCTTGCGCGCGCGCAAATCGCCCGAGGAATTGGAGAAGCTGCGGCTCGCCTCCGAGCTCGTCATCGATTCAATGCTTGCGGTGATCGGCGGCCACGGCGCCGGCGCTACCAAGGCTGAACTGGCCGAAGCGCTGCGCCGCGAAGAAACAAAGCGCGGGTTGGTATTCGACTATTGCCTGATCGCCGCGGGCGCGAGCCTCAACCGCGCTCCTTCCGACCAGCGCTGGGAGAAGGGCGATCCGCTCTCCGTCGATTCAGGCGGCAACTATCAGGGCTATATCGGCGATCTTGCGCGCATGGGTATCGTCGGCGAGCCCGACGCCGAGCTCGAAGACCTGCTTGCCGAGATCGAGGCTACCCAGCAGGCTGCGTTCAAGCCGATCCGCCCCGGCGTCAACGGCGGCGAAATATATGCGGCAGCCGAACCGGTGCTGAAGAAATCGAAGCTGCACAATCACTATGAGTTTCTTGCCCACGGCATGGGGCTTGTGAGCCACGAAGCGCCGCGCCTCACCAGCACGGGCCCGGTACCCTACGACGCCTACGATGCACAGCGGCCGCTCGAAGAGGGCATGGTGGTTTCCGTCGAGACCACGTTGCTGCATCCGCGCCGCGGCTTCATCAAGCTCGAAGACACGGTCGCGGTCACCCCGACGGGGCACGAAATCTACGGCAATCGCGCTCGCGGCTGGAATCGCGCCGGCGCTTGATCGTCGCGAGCGATTTGAACCTGCCGGCGTTTGTGACAACCGCCGGCAGAGTCGCGCCTGGCGACGCTGAAGCCGCGGCTGCGCTCAAGCTCCTCGATGACGCGTCGGAACTTGCGCAGGGTGCCGAAATGCGCGGCCCCGCCGATATCCGGGACGCGGCGGCGACGCCGAATATCACCGGATCGGCCTCGGGGCATAGCGGTCTGATCAACGCACATGTCATCCTCAAGGCGACAAAGACGTGAACGGCACGCGGCGGCAGGTAAGCCTTGGTGGCGCCGCGCTATTGTAGCGAGAGCGATGGTGCCCCAGTATGGCCGGCATCGGGTAAGTTACGTTCCGCCATCAGCCCAAAAAATCACCGGCAATTCTTGCGTAAAGGAAACCCCGGAATGCGTGTTGTTGCCCTTGAGGAACATTTTTCGATCCCTGCGCTGGTGCAGAGGATCAATCCGGATGTAATTGCGCGGCATGGCATTCCGCCGGGCTTCCCCAACCCGGCGCAGAAGCAACTATCCGATCTTGGCATGCATCGCCTTGCCGACATGGATGAGGCCGGCATCACAATGCAGGTACTCTCAGCCTCCGGTCCCGGTGCTTATTTGCTTGACGGCGCCGACGGGATCGCGTTCGCCCGCGATGTCAACGACGTGCTGAGCAAAGCAGTGGCCGCGCACCCGGATCGCTTCGCCGGCTTCGCGCATCTGCCGATGCGCACTCCGGATGCCGCCGCCGACGAACTCGAGCGGACGGTGCGCGACTTCGGCTTTTGCGGTGCTTTAATCAACGGCATGACGGAGGGCCGCTTTCTCGACAACTCGCGTTTTGAGGTCATCCTGGCGCGGGCCGAGCAGCTCGACGTGCCGATCTATCTGCATCCGAACCTGCCGCCGCAATCGGTCCGCGACGCATATTATAGCGGGCTTCCGGGTTTTACCGGCTTTCGTCTGGAAGGGGCCGCCTGGGGCTGGCACTCGGAAACGGCCATTCACGTGTTGCGTCTCGTGGTCTCCGGCGCGCTCGACCGGCATCCCAAGCTCAAGCTGATCATCGGACATATGGGCGAAGGGCTTGCAGCGATGCTGGTGCGCACCGACAGGATCTTGACTGTAGCGGCTCCCCACCTGACGCGTTCCGTGGCGCAAACGATCCACGATCAGGTCTGGATCACGACAAGCGGACTGTTCACGTTGCCGCCGTTCGAGGTCATGCTGTCGGTTTTCGGGATCGATCGGGTGATGTTCTCGATCGATTATCCCCTGAGCGACAACCGGCTGGGGAAGGATTTCCTCGACCAGCTCAAGCTGCCGGCTGCCGACCTTGAAAAGTTCACGCATGGCAACGCCGATCGGCTGCTCAAGCTCAAGGTTTAGCGTAGCGTAGAGGGCATTCGATGCGCATGATTCGCTGGCTTGCGCTGTTGCCGTTTCTTGCCATGCTGGTCGGCCCCTTCTTCGTCAATAGGGTCACGCCGTTTCTCTTCGGTATGCCGTTCTTGCTGGCGTGGTTTGTGATCTGGATTTTCATCAGCGCGGCCATCATGGCGGTGATTTACCGGTTCGATCCGGTGAACCGGGACGACCAGTCGTGAACGGCGCGCTAACCGTGATCGCGGGCGCCGCCATTCTCGCGCTCGGCATCGGATTTCTGGCCAGGCGCGGCCGGCAGATGGGCCTCGAACAATGGACGGTCGCGGGCCGATCGTTTGGGGCGCCGCTCGTCTTTCTGCTTATGGCCGGCGAGATCTACACGACGTTCACATTTCTCGGCGGCAGCGGCTTCGCCTACGGCAAGGGCGGTCCAGTCTATTACATTCTCTGCTACGGCACGCTTGCTTACGTCATTTCGTATTTCATGCTGCCATCGATCTGGCGCTATGCGCGCGACCACCGGCTCTATTCGCAGCCGGATTTTTTCGTCCACAAATATGCGAGCCCGACGCTCGGCGTGGTTGTTTCGCTCGTCGGCATCGTGGCGCTGATTCCGTATCTGGTTCTGCAATTCAAAGGCCTCGGCATCATCGTGGAAGCCGCCGGCTATGGCGCCATCGGATCGACGCCGGCGGTCTGGATCGGCGCCACTGTCGCCACGGCCTATGTGATGGTATCGGGCGTGCGCGGCTCGGCATGGACGGCGGTCGCCAAGGACGTCATGATTTTGGTCGTCGTGGTGTTTCTCGGAATTTACTTCCCGTTGCATTATTATGGCGGACTGCAAGCGATGTTCGCCGCCATCGAGGCCGCAAAACCCGGCTTCGCGGCGCTGCCGGAACGCGGCGAGAGCGTCTGGTGGTTTTGCTCCACGGTTCTTCTGACCGCGCTCGGCTTCTACATGTGGCCGCACACCTTCGGCTCGATCTATACCGCGCGCAGCACCAGGGTTATCCGCCAGAATGCGATTGTGCTGCCGCTTTATCAGTTGATCCTCCTGTTCGTATTTCTGGTCGGCTTTGCCGCGATCCTGCAGGTCCCCGGCCTGAAAGGCGCGGACGTCGATCTGGCGTTGTTGAAACTCTCGGTCAAAACTTTCGATCCGTGGCTCGTTGGCGTGATTGGCGCCGCCGGCGTGCTCACCGCTTTGGTACCCGGTTCGATGATCGTGTTGACCGCCGCGACTTTGCTCGCCAACAATCTCTACCGCGCGGCCGACCGTTCCGCCGCCGACGCCCGTGTGCTGGCCGTCGCCAAGCTTCTCGTCCCCGCGGTCGCGCTCGTTGCGGTCTATTTTGCGCTGCAAGGCGGGCAGACCATCGTCGCGCTGCTGCTGATGGGCTACAGCTTCGTCACCCAACTCTTTCCGGCGCTCGTCTTCAGCCTCGCCCGCCGCCAATGGATCACGCGCGAGGGCGCGGCTGCCGGCATCTTGGCGGGCGTTGCCACCGTCGCGGCGATCAGCCTGACGCGTGCGACCGTTGCAACCTTGTTTCCGTCGCTTCCGGTGCAGATCAAGGAGATGAATGTCGGTATCATCGCGCTTGGTGTGAATTTTCTGGTGCTGGTCGCGGTCAGCGCCGCAATGAGGTTCGTGCCGGCCAAAGCCGTGCACCAAGCCTATCTTCGCTGGGGAGGGTCCTAAGCCTCGGTCTGGCCCGAATCTTGATTGTCGCGGATCACGGATATGAAGCATCCGGGACTAAAAATGGTCTTCGACCAAAAGTTTCGCGACCAAAGTGCTTTTTAAGCGATGAGGGTTCGTGGATGGACGCGGCGCCCAAGGCTGGTATCGGAACTGCCGGTAAGGCTAGTGCCAAGCATGGCCCAGACGGGAAACCCGGGCACGCGCAGATGTTTCTGGCGCTGACCGCACTCGGCGTCGTCTTCGGCGATATCGGAACGAGTCCGCTTTACGCATTTTCATGTCTCGCCCTGGCTGCCGGGCATCAACGATGCGGCGAAGGCGTTCTTCGCCAACTTTATGGAGCGGCGCAAGATCGCGCCGACGAGCTTTCAGGTCGGCACCTATTCCGCCGTGCGCAGCTATCTCAAGGCGATCGAGGCGACGAACTCGGACGACCCCAAAACCGTGATCGCGAAGATGCGCGAGCTGCCGGTCAACGACGCGTTTACGCCGAACGGGCGGCTGCGGCCCGACGGCCGCATGGTGCACGACGTCTATCTCGTGCAGATCAAGTCTCCCGCCGAGTCGAAGGGCGAATGGGACTTGCTGAAGCTCGTTGCCACGCTCCCCGCCGATCAGGTGTTTCGCCCGATCGCCGACGGCGGCTGTCCGGCGATGGCGCAGTAGCGTTGGCCGGCTTTGCGCTCCTTCATCGAAAGGCCGGCATCACTTCTTTCGCGAACAGCTCGACCGAACGCGACGCCGCTTCGTAGGGCAACGAGCCGAAGATCATGTCGCCAACGAAATAGGTGATGCCGGTCTTTTCGACCGTGTCGGCGACATAGCGGCGGACCGTTTCCGGCGAGCCGGCGACGCCCATATTCATGCTCACCAGCGCGTCAAATTCGGTGGGATAGACCGCGGCGATCGGGAAGGGGATGCCCGCCCATTCCCACAGGAACGCCATATGGTGGCGCCACTGGCGATAGGCGCCGCGGGCGATATCCCGCGCCTTGGCGTCGCTCTCGGCCACGACGACATGTCGGAACACGCCGAGGAGCGGCAATTCGGCCGCGCTGTTGCCCAGCGCCTTCCACTCAGCGCGGTACGCGTCGGTGATGCCTTTGACACCGGCGTCGGGGATAAGCGTCACGATGTTGCCCTTGACCTTTGCCGCGTCGGCCGCGCGCGATGGCTCGATCGGCGCAAACCAGAGCGGCGGATGCGGCTGCTGCAGCGGCCGCGCTGCGATGCGCACATTCTTGAATCGATAAAACTTGCCGTCGTGGTCCAGAATCTCCGAGGCCAGCGCCTTGAGAATGACCTCGATCGCCTCGCAATTCATCGCCGGCGCGGAGGCGGGATCGACATCGAAGCTCGCGATTTCGACTGGCGATGCGCCGCGTCCCAGCCCCAATTCGAGCCGCCCGCGGCTCATATGGTCGAGCATCACCACTTCTTCGGCGACCCGCAGCGGATGATACATCGGCGTGACGTAGAGCAGGGGGCCGAAGCGCAGCCGCGAACTCCGCTGCGCTGCGGCGGCGAGGAATACGCTCGGCGACGGCGCCATGCCGAGCGGCGTCGAGTGATGCTCGGCGAGGTGATAAGAGCGAAAGCCGGCGCGGTCGTATTGTTGGATGAGCTTGAGCCTCGTCTCGAACAGATCCGCAAGTGGAATGCCGTTGTCGTCGAGATGATCGAAAATGCCGAATTGCAGAGCCACGGCGCCTCTTCCCCATTATTTTTTCGGTTACAAATGTTACCGTCACGGTGCCGAATACGCCAGCCTGATCAACGCGGTCACATCAATCTCGCGTTTACTGGAGTCCAGCTGTGCTCGTCGCGATGTTCGCTGACATTCATGCCAATCGGCAAGCATTCAGTGCCTGTCTTGCGCAAGCGCGAGGCTATGGTGCCGAGCGGACCGTGTTCCTCGGCGACTATGTCGGTTACGGCGCCGATCCGGAGTGGACGGTTACGACTGTCATGCACCATGTTGAAAAAGGAGCGATTGCCGTTCGCGGCAACCATGACAGTGCGGTCAGTAACCCGCGCGAACAGCTGAATGTCGCGGCTCGGGTCGTGATTGAGTGGACCCGCAATGAACTCGGATCGGCGGAACGAAGTTTCCTCGAAGAATTGCCACTCACGCTTAAGGATGAAGCCCGCCTCTACGTCCATGCAGACGCAAGCAATCCGAAAAGCTGGCGCTATGTAACGGACGCGGCGGCGGCTGCCCGAAGCATAAAGGCCACGACGGCCCACGTCACCTTTTGCGGTCACGTTCACGAGCCGGCGCTCTACACCATGTCGGCAACCGGCAAGGTTACGGCCTTCACGCCGAAAACCGGCACTGCCATTCAATTGCTTCCGGGTCGGCGGTGGCTCGCCGTGCTCGGCTCGGTAGGGCAACCGCGCGACGGAAATCCAGCCGCTTCCTATGCAGTGCTGAATACCGAACGGCGCGAACTTACTTACTGTCGCGCGCCGTACGACGTCGAGGAGGCCGCAGCCAGAATCCGCAATAAGGGCTTACCGCCGCGGCTCGCTGACCGGTTGTTGGTGGGGAAATAAAACGCGTGGTCAAACCGTCTCTTCAAGTAGGTACGACGATCGACGACTTCCGGATCGAGGAATGCATCCATGTCGGAGGTATGGCCACGCTTTGGCGCGTCTCCCGTGAGGGTATGACGACGCCCATGCTGATGAAGGTGCCGAAACTCGCGGAAGGCGAGGATCCGGCAGCGATTGTCAGCTTCGAGATGGAGCAGATGATCCTGCCGCGCTTGTCTGGCGTCCATGTCCCAAAATTCGTTGCAGCGGGCGATTTTGCGGTACAGCCCTACCTCGTCATGGAACGCATCTCCGGGAATACGCTGCTGAAGCGGCTCCCCGAGCTTCCGTTGCCCTATGCGGAGGTTGCCGACATCGGCGTGAAGATAGCGGCGGCTTTGGACGATCTGCATCGGCAACACGTGGTTCACCTCGACGTAAAACCCAGCAACATCATGTTTCGGCCGACGGGCGAAGCCGTTCTCGTCGACTTCGGACTTTCGCATCACGAGGAGCTCCCCGATCTGATGCAGGAGGAGTTTCGGCTGCCTTTTGGTACGGCTCCCTACATGTCACCGGAACAATTGCTTGGGGTCCGCAGCGATCCTAGAAGCGATCTGTTTGCACTAGGTGTCTCGCTGTATTTCCTTTCCACGGGTGTGCGTCCATTTGGCGAGAGTGAGACGATGTACGGCATGCGCCGGCGACTGTGGCGCGATCCGGCTCCTCCTCGCCAACTAAAGCCCGACTATCCGCCGTGGCTCCAGGAAATTGTTTTACGTTGTCTTGAGATCGAACCCGCGTGGCGATTTCCGACGGCGGCTCAGCTTGCGTTCGAGTTAAGCCATTCCGACCAAGTCAAGCTGACCAGCAGATCCGAGCGACTGAAGCGGTACCCGCTGACGACCGTTCTGAGGCGGCGCTTCAACAAGGACCTTACCAAATCGATCGCGCTGCCGGCGAGGGCGGCGCAAATCTCTTCGGCGCCGATCGTCGCGGTCGCCATTGACCTGGCGGAGGGATCGACGCCGCTGAACGATGCGCTCCGCATCACGGCGGAACGCATTCTGGCGACACTGCCTTCCGCCCGACTTGCTTGCCTTAATGTGCTCAAGCTGGGGCGGATTACCCTTAATTCTACGCTCGACGAACAGGGCCACAACAAGCGGATCGATCGTCTGATCGCACTGAAGCACTGGGCCGAGCCCCTGAACCTCGAAAGTCACCGGCTCACCGCGCACGTCCTTGAGGCGGTCGATCCGGCGAATGCGCTCCTCGAATTCGCGGAAGCCAATCATATCGACCACATTCTCATCGGTGCGCGGCAAAACTCACTGCTGCGCAATTTGCTCGGAAGCGTATCGGCCAAAGTGGCCGTCGAGGCTCCCTGTACGGTGACGATCGTTCGGCCGGTTCGCAGAGGGGAGGCCGGCGTGTCGTAATGCCGCCGGGTAGACACACCGGGAGCAGGACGACTTTTCTTCAAATCGTCATCCTGCTCCAAGTTTCTGATTTATCGTGCGTCCGGATGACGTAAAACCGGTATCCACTTTTGCTGGACACGCTCTTGCGTAGGCGATGAGCTGTAACGGATCCGCAAGGTCATCGTGTCGGGCGATGGAAACGACGTAATCAAGCGTCAGGAGGCCGAATGTCCGCCGAGAAACGGCTCGTCAGCTTTAAAAGGCTGCTGAGCCATCTGCGCGAAAGACTCGAACTCGATCTCGGATTTGTCCTTTGGGACGGCTCCACAATACCGGCCGGCCTCGCCCCGGATGCATTGGCGCTACAAATCGCCGATGAAGGTGCGGTAGCCGCGCTTGTCCGCCGGCCGAAGCTCGACACCGCGATGAATCTATGGGTGGCCGGCCGTATCGACCTGCGCAACGGCAGCCTGTTCGATGTCGTCGCGCGGCGGCCGAAAGTGCGGACGAAAGATTTCGTGAAGGTGTTGGAAAAGAAGCTCGCCGTTGGCGTCGCCGCCAAATTCCTGTTCGTGCCGCGCGGCGGACCGTGGCCACTGGAACAGCTCGACTTAAAGGGCGTGTCGGACGGCAGCGAGAGCGAAAACAAAGACAACATCCAATTTCACTACGACGTGTCGAACGAATTCTATGCGCTCATTCTCGACCCCGAGATGGTTTACAGCTGCGCGTATTTTGCCGACTGGGCCGACGATCTTGCCACCGCGCAGCGTAACAAGCTCGACATGTCGTGCCGCCGGCTGCGCCTGAAACCCGGCGAAGCCCTGCTGGATATAGGGTGCGGCTGGGGCGCGCTCATATGTCATGCCGCCCGGCATTACGGGGTTCATGCCCACGGCGTGACGCTGTCGCAAAAACAATACGATTACGCCAAGGAGAAAATCGCGCGCCTTAATCTGCAGGACCGTGTCACGCTCGAACTGCGCGACTATACCGGCCTCGACGGCAGCTTCGACAAGATCGTCTCCATCGGAATGTTCGAGCATATCGGCATCGATAATCATCCGGCTTATTTTCAAACGGTAAACCGCCTGCTCAAGCCCGACGGGTTTTATCTGCATCATGCCATCAGCAGGCCGGCCAAACGCGACGACAAGGCATTCCGCAAAGTGCGGCCCGAGCACGCCGCGATGGCGCGCTATATTTTTCCTGGCGGCGAACTCGATCATCTCGGCATGACGATCGCCAATCTCGAACGATATGGATTTGAAATTCACGACGTCGAGGGTTGGCGCGAGCACTACGCCCGGACCTTGCGCTTCTGGCACGATCGCCTGTTGGCAAACCGGTCCGGCGCCGAACGGGAGGTCGGCCGCGAAAAATGCCGCCTCTGGGTCGCCTATCTGGCCGGTTGCTCGATCGGATTTGAGCGCGGCAAGCTCGGCGTATTTCAGACGCTGGCGTCGAAGCGAAAGCGCGGACCGTCCGGCCTGCCGCCGACGCGGGCTGACCTTTATCGTTGAGCAAGTCTCGAGCATGATCCTGAAAAGCCTGCCTGCGGACTTGATCCGGGGCAGGAAGGCGGTTTTCGGAAACTTGGTCGGCGCGGTCACCGGCAACGAATGGGACTGGCGTCGGTGTTGGCTGGCAATGCGCCGTCACTGGCCGAGGAAACTCATCGGATAGAAGGTGAGGTCGAGCTTCTTCCACAGCTTGTACTTATCCGCTGGCAGCATGATGTAGGGCTGGCATTTCTGTAGAGCATCGATTGAACTCTCCATCAGCGCCTGCTGTTTGTCCGTGAGGATTGGGAGCAGGGTCCGCGGAGTTGACGCCAGCGTACCGTCGCGGTTGAGGAAAACCCGCATCGCGACAAAGATCTTATCGTTGGGGGCGATGCTGGGGGGAAGCCTCGAGCACCAGCTGACGCGCTCGCGGAACGCAGCGGTGAAGTCGTAACCGGCCTTATTTGTGTCGACGGGCGGGGCGGCGAAGCCGCCGCCGAACTGTCCGCCGGCGAGCGCGAGCTGCGCCAGCGTCTCGGCGACGTTCGACTGATCCGGAGTCTCCTCGGGGTGCGGTTGCGGCGGTTCGGACGTCTGAATTTCCGCCGTTAAGGGCTGAGCCGTCTCGGCGTGCTCCGTTTGCGGCTGCGGCGGTGGCGGCGTCTGCGCTGACTGTGGGTGAGCGTCGCGCTGCGGATTCGGACGTTGTTGCTTTTGTTGCTCTCGTTGCAGCGGCTGCGGGGGTTGCGTGGCGGCGTCGGCACCGTGGGATTTGAGTGCCAATTCCGTCCCGGACGTCCTCGCGTCGGCGGGGGTGCCCGAGAGCCGCGGGGCTTCCTCCGGCGTTACGATGTCGACGACCGTCGCTTCGGGCGCTATCGACTGCAACGAGTTCGCACCGACAAGGAGCAGGCCCAGCATCAAGGCCCCCACATGACCGATGACCGAAATAACAATCCCGGGGCGAATGAACCGCTTTAGTCCGATCATCGAGGGTCCTGCCCCCACCACCGCGCCTTGCCGGCATCATACCGGCAACCCCAAATGATTGTCTTTTTTATGGGCGGCCGGCCGCGCAGCGGCTTGGGGTTATGAGCAGTTCCCCGTCTAATCCGCGCACGAAGCTGACATTGCTTGGGTGCTTATTGCCTCACGTCCTGATCCCGTAGCATGTGATTTGTTCACGCAAACTGCGCCGTAACGGACGAGGGCAGTCCGCTGCACCATTCGGGGCCATCCAGGGTAATGTTCCGATTATCACAGTGTCCCCGGAACGCACGGCTCGCAGGGGCTAGCATGCCCATTCGGAGAATCCTGGGTAGTAGCTGTAACATAGAGTTGGCCAGCTTGATCCTGGTTGGCGCATTCTTCCGGCGAGACGCGATAAGCGGAGGAGGGGCCGATGGGAAGCACCTGCGCCAGCATTCACCTCTTGTGGCGCGGTAGTAGCGACGATGCAGTCAAGGCCATCGGCCGTGCCTATGCCAAGCTTGGCTATGAACGGGTAAAAAACCGGCCGGCGGAAAGCAGTAAGCACGTCATCGTGCTTGCGCGTGCCGGCGAAGGCTTCATCTCATTCTATGACAGCACGAACGCCCATCTCGACAGTGGCGAGTTGAAGGATGCGGCGCTCGAGGCCTCCCGGCTGCTCAAGACCGGGGCGGTGTTCACCAGCCTGTACGACAGCGACCGCTATGAATTCATTCTTTTTACCAACGGCCGCCAGGTCGATCTGTTGATGACGGATGCGGAATCCTATAGCGGGCCTTTGAAGCAACTCGGCACCAAGTCCCGTGTCACGCAATGGAGCAGGATATTCGCACACCCGTTGACGCTGGGTACGATTGAACTGGCGGTCGGCCGGCACACCGCCTTCGCCAACGATACACTAGCGGAATTGTGCGATCTGATCGGACTTGCCAGCGACCGTCCGCAAATCCATTACAAAGACTTCGAGGATGAATCCGAAAGCATCACCGCCAACTTATATTTCACCAAAAAAGCGGTGTCGCGCGCGACGCCGACGGATGGCCGGGTCGCCCTGAAAAACTACTTTGACCGCGATAACAGCCGCAAGCTTCTTGTCTACCCTGCGTCTTGGCCCATGCCGCTGGAGCGGGAAGAATTTCTCACCTGGCTGATGCTCAGCGAAGGCGCGGGTTTCACTGGCGGCACGGCTACGATCGAGGTCATTGGGCCGGATGGCCTGACCATTCGCAAAGGCTTCATCAACGGCGCCAAGTTCCACAACGGACAAATTGTCGGCGGCTACGAACTGGCGAAGAATGCCACGCGCGAGGAAGCCGAAGCCTATCTCGAATCGAAACGCTTCACTCCAAGCCTAGCCGGTGTCGTGCCAACCGGCCCTCGTTATGCGGCCGAATATCCCAATCTATGGGTCCCGTCGACGACCCAGGGTCAGACCACGCAGATCCTCGTTGTCCTGCAGCTCTGCGTGAGCGCTAATGTGGCGGGCGAGTGGACCGTGTCGGTCACCCTGCGGCCCGGTTCGCAACCGGGCGAGCCCCATACGCTGCCGCCGGCACGCGTCGCCGCCGTGCGGCAGTCCTGGCTCCCCGTGGTTACCGGCCAGAATCCCAAAACCACTTACGACACGGCGGATCGTATGGACGAGCGACCGCCCGACCGGATCCTGGATTTCCTGATCCAACAATCCAACGACGGGCGCTACGCGGCCATGATGCCAGCGAAAGCCAGGGTGTTGTTCGCGGCACAACAGGCGCAAGGGCGCGAACGCAGCTACAAGACCTGGCTCCACGATGTGATCCAGCGACAAAAAAGCCTAGGCACCAGCCGGCTGCTCGATCACCCCGCTGTCGCATCGAACGTCGCCATCCTACGCGACGGCGAACAGGCAACGCTCGATCTCTGCCGCTCGCATCTGGAAAGCTGGCTGCGCCCGCTGGCCGGCAATGGCGGCGAAATACGCCTGCGGGCCGCGCGGCAAATGACCGAAAACCTGTATGTCGGCAAGGTCAGGAAGACATGGCCGCAAGAGGCGCTGTTGGCCGACAAGGCATGGGCAAAATTCTTCGACTACGCACAGGACTACCAATCCGTTGTCCTCGAGCTCATCCCCTCGGGAGCGGAATTTCCGGTCGCCGGCATGGGCCTGAATTACAGTTTGCGCAACCGGAAGTCCGCAACGGAGAAGCCGAACGCCAACGCTGACGACATTAATTACAATGAATATGTTTTTGCGCTGACCTTGGCCAAAATGCGCGGTCACGAAATCGGCGCTTTCACTGCGGGCCACACGGCGCATCTCTTCACGTGGGTCATTAATCACAGTGAAACACTTCGCTATCTGGGCGTGTCCGTGGACGACATGAAGGCGAGGCTTGACGCGCTTGCCGCCGGGTGCCGGCCCTTGCAGGCATGGCATGGCGCAGCCACCTGGATCCCGGCCTTCGATCTCGCCGATGGCTGGGAAGAAACCGTCTACGAAGCCACGAGCGTCCTGAATTTCTTCAGGGGCATCCTACTGGAGCAGCATTGCGCCCTGACGGAGCGGCGTATGACCGCGCAATGGTGCGCCAACGTGTTGCGCATGGTCACGCCACATATGTGGCTATGCGACACTCTGGTCCGGCAGTTGGACCTAGCGGCACTGCAAAAGGTCGCGGCGGTTGTGGACGTGAACGGAAGTTGCAAGATCGAAAAGTTGGCAGGTTGTTCCATGGAAGATTTCGAACTTGCGCTCCTGCCTATCCTGCCCATCGAATCGGCGCGCATAGCCGTTAACCATCCGTAGGTCTCGTCCTATGGTTCATCGAAGGCCTCGACACGCTCGATCTGCGCTGCGGTGTTAGCGCCAGAGCTGTGGTTCGAGTCGTTTGGAGCCCCCTCGTCAAGACTGGACCGGCGATTGTCCTGATGCTTGTCGCACTCGCAGTACAAGAGGATCGATGATCAAGGATGTTGAATTGCCAAGCTGACTTTGAGGCCTATGGGCACTCCATAGCGCCTTCGGTGCGTGCACTCTCGTAAAAGTCGAAGAGTTTGTAGTCGTGCTCGGTGATGCGCGAGCCCCGCGGCACATAGCGCCCATAGGGGCCGATCTCGATGGAGAGCCTCTGCGCCGCGGCGCCAAGCCTCTGCTGTCGCTCACCGGCATTCTTCCAGCGAAAGCAGCGGTTGCGCGGGTCGCTCATCGGAAACCCTTGCGGCAACTGGAAGCCGAGCGGCAGAAAAGGCGGGACGAAATCGACTGCGACCGATGAGGCTCCTCGCGGGAAGCCACCCTGCGCCACCTGTCTAAGAGTAGAACCTCGTATCGCGAAGTCCAGGAGCGTGCTTTGGGGGAAAGCCAGGTAAAGGTCGACCGCAGGCGCGTCAGCGGGCGGCTCCTGACCGAGGGCGCTGAGCCCTGCGGGGAAGGAAATGCGGTAAGTGAGGCGCACACCAATCGGGTGGCCCTGTTTGGAGAGAAGCGGCTCGTCGGCGATCGCTTCGATCCGGGCTAGGGCAAGCTGGTGCGCGTGCCAGGCGCGTTCGACCATGTGCGGAACCTGTAAGGCAGCGTGATAGAGGAAAGGCAGCGCGAGGCCATACGTGGCGAATAGTGTCGCCCACGAAGTACCGCCAGCAAGCCAGAAGACGGCCCAGCCGATCCATAACAGCGCGGTCAGGGGGGCCACGTAGTAAAGTAATATGATTGCCGCCAGCTGATACCAGGTGAACACCAGCCAGCCTGACTCAAGCGCGGCGCCTGTGATCGCGAAAACAATGCCACCAATCCAGTACAGAGCGGTCAGCGCGAAAGCCAGGCGTGTCAGGGAATGCTTCACTGGATCTCGTCGGTTATGAGATTTTTCATTGGACTGCGTCGGTTATAAAATGTCAGCCCGAAAGTTGTGGGCATCCGTCGCCTCCTCGCGGCGTACCGTGTACTCGCCCAAGCGAGATGAGGTCCGCAATAACCTCGCTCCGATCTATGCTTGTGTCACCGAAGGCTTGACACGCATGATCCGAACGAGACCAAGGCTTTGCTAGATGGCCTGACAACTGGTTGCAAAACCGCCTCTCAATGACCTCGGGGCGATTACGTCGATGATCGACGT
>CAWKBE010000042.1:0-27735 GCA_963847785.1 uncultured Alphaproteobacteria bacterium | reverse complement strand
TTCGAGAACGATCACGTCAAGCTCCTGTTCCTGTTTAAAGTCTCGCTGTTCGGCACCTGGCTGACCGATACGCTCTCAAAGACGAGCCCGATGGGATCGGTCATCCGCGCCTTCGATCTGGAGACCGGCTACCAGCTTTGCCAAGGCGGCTCGTTCAATCTGGCGCGCGGATTGATGGAGACGTTCATCGCGGCGGGTGGCACATTTCAGCCGCAGGTGGTGATCGACCGCATCCTGATCGAGGGCGGGCGCGCCCGCGGCATCATGCTGGCCGACGGGCGAACGGTCCGTGCGCAGCAATTTGTCGCCAGCACCATCGACGTGCATCAGACCTTCGAGACCCTGATCGGACGGTCGCAATTGCCGGCGGCGTTCGTTGAGAAGGTCGACCGCTTTCAGTATACCGGCTGGACGCTATTCGGGCTGCACCTCGCGCTACACGAGGCGCCGCAATTCTCGGCGGCGGCCTTCGATCCCAACATCAACCGCACGCTCAAATGGAGCGTCGGCGCCGAGACCATGGAGGATCTGTTTTCGGCGTTCGAGGATGTCAAGGCCAACCGCCCGCCGCGCATCGTGCAGTTCGGCTCCGGCCCGCTCAGCGTCATCGACCCTACGCAGGCGCCGCCCGGCAAGCACACGACCTATTGCTGGCACGTGATGCCGCGCCGGCCGGACCTCGGCGGGCAGAGTCATGAAGAATTCAAGCGCGAATTCGCGGAGAAAATCATCGAGACGTTCGCGCGTTACTGCCCGAACCTCACGCGCAAGAACATTATCAGGCAATATGTCTACACCGCCGAGGAATACGCCGCCGAGCTCATCAACATGCGCCACGGCGACATCTTCATGGGCGCCTTCAACGCCGAGCAGGTGATGTACAACCACTTCGGTTACCGCACGCCCATTTCCAATCTTTATATGGCGGGGTCGGCGGGTCATCCCGGCGGCGCCATTTCGGGGGGCGCCGGTTATATCAGCGCCGGCATCATTGCCCGCGATATCGGGGCGAAGCTGTGGTGGAAGCCGGCCGACGCCGCGAGAGCACTAGGCGTGCTCGCGGAAGCGGTCTGAACGACAACGCATCGGGATTGGGGAACGACCGTGCCCGCAACATTTTCCGTAGTCGACAAGGTCGTCGTCATCACCGGCGCCGGCCAAGGCATTGGGCGGACATTCGCCAAATCCTTTGCATCCGCCGGCGCCAAAGTTGTGATCGCCGAGCGCAATGTGGAAAAGGCGCGCGCCGTCGAGCGCGAGATCGCGAGCGGCAACGGGCACGCCACGGTCATCGAAACCGACGTGGCCGATGAAGCATCGGTCAAACGGCTGGGCGCCGACGTCGAACAGGCCTTCGGCCGGGCCGAAGTGCTCATCAACAACGCGGCAATCTTCTCGACACTGGACATGCGTCCATTCGAGCAAATCCCGCTGGCGGAATGGGAACAGGTGCTGCGGGTCAATATCACCGGGCCGTTCCTCTGCGCGCGGGCGATGCTGCCGCTGATGCGGCGGAATAAATGGGGCCGCATCATCAATATGGCTTCCGGGGCGGTCACGCTCGGGCGCCCGAACTATCTGCACTACATCGCCTCGAAGGCGGCGTTGGCCGGCATGACCCATTCGATGGCGCGCGAACTGGGCCCGGACGGCATCACCGTCAATGCGGTCCTGCCCGGCGCGACCTACACCGAAATCGCCCGCAAGACCGTCACGCCCGAGCAGAAGGAGCGCATCGTCGCGATGCAATCAATCCCGCGGCCGCAGATACCGGAGGATCTGGTCGGAGTTGTGATGTTCCTTGCCTCCGATGCCTCGGCGTTCATGACCGGCCAGGAGCTTACCGTCGACGGCGGTGCGACCCATCCCTAGTTATACGGTCGAGCCTGCCCGATTTCGTTCGCGGGTAACGCTGCGCTGAGCTCAATTGCCCGGAATTGAGTGATGTCTTAGCTTGGCCGCGAAACGAGAACTTTAAGGAGGAGGCGCATGATCCGGCTTTCGATGTTCGCAGCGTTGCTGGCGTCGGCGACAGCCGCCACCGCGCAGGCGGCCGATGCGCCCGCGGAAATCAAGCTCGGGACGCTCTATGCCTCCTCCGGCCGCTATGCCAGCATTTCCATGCCGGTTCATTACGGCCTCAAGCTCTGGATCGATCAGAAAAACGCGGAAGGCGGCGTCTACGTCAAGGCATTCGACAAGAAGATACCGCTCAAGCTCGTCGCCTACGACGATCAGAGCAGTACCGCAACCGCAGCCACCCTCTACAATCAGCTCATCACCCAGGACAAAGTCGACATTCTGGTCGCGGATTCCGGATCCGTGCTGACCTCCGTCGCGGTGCCGATTGCCCGCGATCATAAGATGCTGCTGATCGACCAGACCGGCACCGGAGCGGCGTTTTTCACGTCCGACAATCCCTACATCGCGCTGATGGCCGATCCGGTCTCCAGCATCTGGCCGAAGCCACTCGCGGAATTTTTGATCCATGACGGGCCGGCGCTCGGCATCAAGCGCATCGCCATGCTCTACGCGACCAACGATTTTACCGGTACGCAGGCGAATACGATCCGCAAGCTCATCAAAGAGTTCGAACTCCGGCGTGGACCTGGTTTTCGACGAGGGCGTTCCGACCGAGACGTCGAACTATACAGTCTTGCTCAACAACATTCGCGCATCCAACCCCGATGCGGTTCTCCACCTCGGCTATGCGTCGAACGACATCGCGTTCCTGCGCAATGTCCAGGACAACGGCATCAAATTCAAATTCCTGTTTTGCCTCTATCCGGGCATCGAAACCGAGCTGCTGGAGAAGAATCTCGGCAACAAGCCGTTGAGTTACGTGTTCACCTACGTCACCTCACTCGACATCACCTATCAGGCCGAATTCGGCATGTCACTGAAGGAATACAGCGAAGCCTGGCACAAGAAATACGCGGATACGCACGTCGATTTCGGTTTCAATTCCATCGCCGGATACACGACCGGGCTGGTACTGGAAAAAGCGCTTGCCGCCACCGAAAGTCTCGATCAGCTCGACTTGCGCAAGGCGATATTCAGCCTGTCGGGCAAGCTCAAGACGCTGGACGGCACATTCGAGCTCGACGCGACGGGCGGACAGATCGGCGAGCTTACTCCCATTGGGCAATTCCAGCCCGGCGACGGCGACCATCTGAAGCTGGTGACGGTCTGGCCGCAGACGCTCGCGAACGGAAAGCCGATCTATCCGCGTCCATGATCAACCCGCGCTCATGACGACGGCGCGGCAGGCGCCGACGACGACCGGCCGCGGCGGAGTGCGCTGAATGCTCGTTTACAGTCTGCTCGCCGGCATGCTGTTCGGTCTGTACTTCTCGCTGATCGGACTGGGCCTCAATCTCGTCTTCGGCGTCATGCGCATCGTCAATCTGGCGCACGGCGATTTTTTGATGCTCGGCGCATTCCTGGCGTTCTGGCTATTCACGCTGTTTGCCGTCAACCCCATTCCTGCGGTGGCGATCGCGTTTGTCGCGTTCGTCGCGGTCGGACTGCCACTCTACTACCTCTTGGTTCCGAGGCTCTTGCGCGCCAGGGATCCGGAAATGCTGTCGTTCATTCTGTTCTTCGGACTCTCGCAGGTGATCGAAGCGGTGACGACCATCGCCTTCGGCACCAGCGAGCGATCGATTCCCGGCGATCAACTCGGCCGCGCGGTTGCGGCGGTCGCCGGGATATTCGCGAGTCATAAGGTGGAACCCGGCCCGGTCGAGCTCTTCGGTCAGACCTTTCCGGCGTCGTGGGTGGCAAGCGGTATCGCCAGCGGCTGCGCCGTTCTCCTCGTCTACGTGTATCTCTACCAAACCCGGCTTGGCTATCTCACCCGCGCGGTGATGGATAACCGCGAGGAAGCGGTCGCGGCTGGGATCGACGTGCACCGCATATCCGCGGTCGCATTCGGTATCGGCCTCGGCTTGGCGGCAGCCGCCGGCGTCTTCGCGCCCTTCATGCTCGGCAGCATCACCCCCGCCATGGGCGCCGAGGTTACCGTGACCTCGTTTGCCGTGATCGTCATCGGCTCGCTCGGCAATCCGCTGGGTACGGTGTTGGGCGGAACGATCTACGGCATCTCTTACATGTTCATGCAGAGCTACTACAGCTCCTGGGCCAATCTCCTGCCCTACGTCCTTCTGATAGCGATTCTCTTGGTGCGCCCGAGCGGTCTCCTCGGCCAGCGGGTGCGCCGTGCTTAAAGTTGTGCGCCAGCTCCTCTTGATCGTGCTGCCGGTCGTCGCGGTTTTTGGGATTTTACCGAGCGTGTACAGCAATCACTTGCTGCTGTTTAATTTCATCATCTTCATGACGCTCGCGCAGGGCATCAACGTCATTTACGGCTTCACCGGTTACCTGCCGTTCGGTTATGTCGGATTCTTTGGCGCCGGCGCTTACGGCTTTTCGCTGATGGTGCTGCATCTGCACGCGCCGCCGCTCCCGGCGCTCGCGGTCGCCGCCGCGGCAGCCGTGACGCTGGCGCTGTTGTTGACCCCTTTGTTCCGCCTTTCCGGCGCCTATTTCTCGATCGCCAACCTCGCCGCTTCGCTTGCGGTTTTGCAGGTGGTGTCGAACCCCAATCTGGAAACCATCACCAAGGGTCCCTACGGCATCAGCCTCAGCGGCGTGTTTAATCCGGCACTCAGTTACGCGACGGCACTTGCGATCCTGGCGCTGACGCTCGGTCTCGTCATCTATCTGCGCAATTCGCATTTCGGCATGGCGCTGAAAGCCATTCGCGAGGACCCGATCAGCGCCGCCATGGCCGGCATCAATGTAGTGCGCGAGCGCATCATCGCTTGGCTTTTGAGCGCGCTGATCGCGGGCCTCGCCGGCGGCGTCTTTGCCTGGTACGTGTCGGTGTTTTATCCCGAGACCGTTTTCAGCGTCGAATTCACGATCTTCGCCATCGTGTTCGCGCTATTCGGCGGCAACGCCACCGTGCTCGGGCCGATTCTCGGCGTCGTCATTCTCTATGGCATCTACAACGCCGTGGGGATTTCAACGCCGCAATACTTTCAGCTCCTTTACGGCGCTTTGATCATGGGTCTGGTGCTTTTCCTGCCGAACGGCATCGTCTCGCTGCTGCAAAGATGGGGGATCGATGTCCCCTGAGGCGCCCCCGCTGCTGACCGTCGAAGGTCTCGTGAAGCGCTTCGGCGGTTTTGCCGCGCTCGACGTCCTCAGCTTCAACGTCGACAAGGGCGAAATTCTCGGCCTGGTCGGGCCGAACGGGTCCGGCAAGACCACGTGCATCAATGTCATCTCCGGCCTCTACCGGCCCGACGGCGGCACGATCACCTTCGAAGGCCGCCCGATCGGTGGTCTGCCGTCGCATCGGCTCGTGCACGCCGGCATCAATCGCACCTTCCAGGTCCCGCGGCCGTTTTTGACGATGACCGTACGCGAGAATGTCGAGATCGCCATGGCCTACGGCCGCAGCCGGAATGGCGTTGCCGACATCAATGTACTTCTGTCCTCTCTCGAACTCGACGGCTTCGCCGATCAGCCCGCTGGCGCGCTCAACAGCGCACATCAAAAAATGCTCGATCTTGCCCGTGCGCTGGCGACCGGCCCGCGGCTGTTGCTGGTCGACGAGCTCGCGGCGGGATTGAACCCCGAGGAATTGCAGGGTGTAGCCGGCAAGCTGAAAGAGCTCGCGCGCTCCGGGATCGCGCTCCTAGTCGTCGAGCACCTGATGGGTTTCATCGATCAAATCACCGACCGCATCATTGTCATGAATGCCGGCAAGGAGATCTTCGAAGGCCGGCTGGCGCAGGCGTTCAAGAATCCGAGAGTCGTCGAGGTCTTCCTCGGAGACGACCATGCCGGATGACCGGAAGCCACCGCTGCTCAAGGTCACGGCCGTCACCGCCGGCTATCGGCGCATGCAGGTTCTGTGGGGCGTCGATCTTGCGATTCGCGAACGCGAGTCGATCGTGCTTCTTGGGGCCAACGGCGCCGGAAAGACGACCTTGCTAAAGGCGATCATGCGGCTCGTCGATATCTGGGCGGGCCGCATCGAATTCGCCGGCGAAGACATCACCGCCCTGCGCACCAATCAACGGGTGCGGCGGGGCATCGTCTTCATGTCGGAAACTTCCGGGTTTCCGGGTCTCACCATCGAGGAGAATATCCTCATCGGCGCGCAGTTCTTGTCGAAGAGTTGCACGCGCGAACGGATGGACGACCTTTACGCGGTGTTTCCCGCGCTCGCCGAGCGCCGGCGGGCGGCGGCCGGCAGCCTGTCGGGCGGTCAGCGCAAGATGCTGGGCATCGCCAAAGCTCTCGTTGGCGATCCGCGCCTCTTGGTGATGGACGAGCCCTCTGCCGGCCTGTCGCCACTTTACGTCAAGGACGTGATCGGCGTGTTGGCGCAATTCCGCTCGAGGCAGCTGGCGCTCTTGATCGCCGAGCAGAACGTGAAATTCCTGGTGCTCGCCGATCGCGTCTACACGCTGGACAATGGGCGGATCGGATTTTCCGGCACGGTCGACGCCATGCAGGAGAACGACGCATTGCGCCGCGCCTATTTCGGCTTGAAGTAGGGACGGCACACGGCTTCCCACCCGGGTGAAAATGCTCGTAGAAAGTTGGAAGCTGCGGCGGACCGCCGCACCTCGGACGCAATTCGCGCTTATCGGGTGCGGCATTGCCGCTGGTCATTCGCGCCAAATTCCAACCGGAGATTACGCGATGCGTCGCCCTGTGATCGCCGCCGCTTTCCTCGTTGCCGCCGCCCTGCTGCTGGTTCCCGAGAGCGGCTTCACGCAGGACCAGTCCCAGCAGGTGCCGATGCCTCCGGGCGGCTTCAAACCGCCGCCGATGACGCGAGTCAAGCCGTACAATGCCGTCGCGGTAACGCTACCGAGCGTCAACACCGATCCCAGCTTTGCGGCGTTCCGCAAGCAGCTTGGCGAAGTGGCGCAACACAAGGACCGCGCGGCGCTTGCCAAGCTCGTCGTGGCGCAGGGCTTCTTCTGGATGCAGGACAAGGATTTAGCCGACAAGCGCAAGCCGGGCGTTGCCAATCTCGCAAGCGCGATCGATCTCGACGCAAAGGATGGATCCGGCTGGGAGGCGCTGTCCAGCTACGCCAACGATCCGACCAGCCAGCAACTGCCCGACCATCCGAATGTGGTTTGCGCGCCGGCGGAACCCAACCTCGATCCGAAAGCGTTCGATGAACTCGTCAAGTCGACGCACGTCGACCCGCCCGAGTGGGGCTACCCGGCCCAGGATGGCGTGGAAGTCCGCAGCGCCGCCAAGCCCGATGCGCCGGTCGTAGACAAGCTCGCGCTGACGCTCGTGCGCGTTCTGCCCGACAGCGCCCCGCCGGACAGCGCCAACCAGCAGCCGTTCCTGCACATCGCCACTCCCTCGGGCAAGACCGGCTTCGTCCCGATCGAGGCAATGTCGAGTCTCGGCGGCGACCAGATGTGCTACACGAAGGATGGAGGCGGTTGGAAAATCGCCGGCTATTTCGGCGGCGCTTCGCAATAGGGTAATCGAGACACGGATAACCGAGATGATGCGACTGGGATCGACCAATAGCGCTTGGCGCGCACATGGTTTCAAGAGCGACGCTTGGCGCGCGCATGGTTTGATGTGGGCCGCCGCGGCCTTCCTTTGTATATGCTTCGTTTCTCCGCCGGTATCGGCGCAATCGCGCCCGCCAGCCAGTTTCATGCCCACGATCGAGGACCCTGGTCCCGGCGTCGACCACGGCAATACGAGCGACAATCTAGCCGATCAGTATCAGCGCCAGGCCGTGTTCTATCGCTCGCAGCATCCGGTCGGCACCATCATCATCGATACCGCCGACCGGCATCTCTATTTGATCGAGAGCGAAACGCGGGCGCTGCGCTACGGCATCGGCGTCGGCCGCGATGGCTTCACCTGGTCCGGGTTGTTGAAGATCTCGCGCAAAGCCGAATGGCCAGATTGGCACCCGCCACCGGAAATGATCGAGCGTCAGCCTTACCTGCCGCGCTTCATGGCCGGCGGACCGGGCAATCCGCTCGGCGCCCGCGCCATGTATCTCGGCGGCACCGTCTATCGCATCCATGGCACCAACGCGCCGGAGACGATCGGCCATGCCGTCTCCTCAGGTTGTTTCCGCCTGGTCAACGAGGACGTCATCGACCTGTACGATCGCGTGGCAGTCGGTACGCCCGTCATTGTGCGCCAGAACTAGCGGCGCCCGCGGCGCGCTCGATCGACTTTGCGGTCTGGCCGAACAGGATGGCGCGCTCCTCTGCCGTACGAATTCCGCCCGCGCCCGGATTGATCTTCGGCGTCCATTCATAGGCCTTGACCACGGCGGGCCGCGCCTTGATCGCCCCGAGCCAGCGCTCGAGGTGCGGGAAGTCGGCAATGTTCTGTCCCTGGCGTTCCCAGGGAACCACCCACGGATAGCAGGCCATGTCGGCGACGGAATATTCACCCCCGAGATAGTCGCGATCGACGAGCCGTTTGTTCATGACGCCAAACAACCGATTGACCTCGTTGCGGTAGCGATCGATGGCGTAGGGAATCTTTTCCGGCGCATACGCGCTGAAATGATTGTTCTGGCCGGCCATCGGTCCGAGGCCGCCCATTTGCCAGAAAAGCCACTGGATCACCTCGTTACGCGTGCGCAAATCCTTGCCGATGAACTTGCCGGTCTTGTCCGCCAGATAGAGCAGGATGGCGCCGGATTCGAAAATCGAGATCGGCTTGCCGCCGTCAACCGGCGCGTGATCGACGATGGCGGGAATGCGGTTGTTGGGCGCGATCGCCAAGAACTCTGGCTTGAACTGCTCGCCCTTGCCAATGTTGATCGGGATGACGTTGTACTTCAGCCCGGCCTCTTCGAGAAAAATCGTAACCTTGTGACCGTTCGGAGTCGTCCAGTAATAAAGATCAATCATGACGAGCCTGCTTTTCTGATGAATAAATCACTCTCGTGTGGTGGATTGGCGCTTGCGAACTTCAGAATTGGGACACTAGCGCGCCGGTGGCGTTTCCCAAAGCCGGGAAGCGCATCCCTGCCATAGCCGCGCTAAGCCTTGATTACGCGCCACGGGCGCCTACCGGGCGGCCTCGCGCAAAAATGCTTACGCCGCCGCGGCGAGCGTCCCCGGGTGCCGCTTGGCAAGTCCGCTCTTCAAGGCGATGAGGAAAAGCGGCGGGATGAATCGCGGTCCGAGCGCGAGACCGGTAAGTCGTGCCAGCGACGCCGCGAACAGGGGGATCAACAACAGCGACGCGTTGGCAAGAAACAGCGGCAATTCCGGGGTGCGCCGGACCTCCGCGTCTTGCCCAAGCCAGACCACCACCAACGCGCCGAAGACCAGATCGTAACCTGCAATACAACGTCGTTAAACAGGTGCCGAGCACTCTTTTCTCGCCTGGCACCAGCGTGCGGCGGAAATCTACAACTTCGGAGCCTTCCACGCCTTCGAGCACAGCGTCGTGGTGTTGAGGGCGCCGCTCGATCAAGGCCAATTTGCATTACGATGGTGGCTGCGCCGCAATAACGGCTTTCCGCCCCATTGCCGCTGACGCTTTTCCGCACTGGCAATCGTGGTAGGGTCATCGTCGAAGTAATGGAATGGTCATGATCACCGAGATCGCGCAAATCGAAGTCAAACCGGGGATGGAATCTGATTTCGAAGCTGGCGTGAAAAGCGCCGCGCCGATTTTCAGACGCGCCAAGGGCTGCCACGGCATGGAGCTGCGGCGCTCGATTGAGAAGCCGAACCGCTACCGCCTGTTCGTCGCCTGGGCAACCCTTGACGATCACAATGTCGGCTTCCGCGGCTCGCCCGATTTCCAGGAATGGCGTAAGCTTGTCGGCCATTGCTTCGCCTCGCCGCCCGAGGTCGAGCACGTGCAGCAGGTGGTGCACGGATTTTAAGTCGCTCGTCATTCCGGGGCCGAGCCAACGGATCCGGCCCAAAGTGGCCGGCCCGATGTCAGGCTCAGCGAGGAGCCCGGAATCCGTAACCACAGGTCAGCGAATATCGATTACGGACTTGCCGCCTTGCGGCAATCCGGAATGACAGCGGGACTTTCCCGGCTAGCGGACTCGGCCCATATTGGGTTCATGGCGAAACGCCCCGATCGACCGGACGCGCCGAAGGAGCGCGATCCGGCCAAGCATTCGAAAAAGGACCCGGCCAAGCCGACGCGCGCCAAGGCGGCACGCCCGGAGTCGGCGCCGCTCGATCCGGCGCTGGCGGATCTGCTTAATCCCGCCATCGGCCGCGGCCGCGCCGGCGTAGGCTCGCAGACGGGGATTGATCAATCGAAACGGCAAATTGAGCGGAACGGCCTCAAGCCGCCGCCGAACAATTCCTTCGACCGCCGCGCCGACTTCGCCAACGCGCATCGGGCGCGCGCTTCGGTCGCGCGGGGCTTTGGCGAAGCCCCGCAGCAGGGCTATGTCGGCAAAACGCCAGTGCCGCCCGGCGAGCTCGATCCCGACCTCGCCCGCGCACTCGGCATCGACGAAGAAGAAAGCGGCAACGGTGACAATGCGCGGAACGTGATCACCCCCGATATGGGGCCGGCGCACTTGCGGCTGGCGCGCCCGGCCTCCGGCGGAATTGGCACGGTCGCCGGTTTAGCCAGCCAGCAATCGCTCGACAAGTTGTTGCGCGAAGGACGACCGGAATTCCGCGAAGGCGATGGCGCCGGAAAAATCTGGGTGCCGCACCGGCCCGAGCGACCGGAAAAGAGCGAGGGCGGCCGTCGTCTCGTCATCAAATCCGATTTCGATCCGAAGGGCGATCAGCCGCAGGCGATCGCCGAACTGGTCGAAGGCGCGCGGCGCCACGACCGCACTCAGGTGCTGCTCGGGGTTACCGGCTCGGGCAAGACCTTCACCATGGCGAAGGTGATCGAAGAGACGCAGCGCCCCGCCCTTATCCTCGCACCCAACAAAACGCTGGCGGCGCAGCTTTACGGCGAGTTCAGGAGCTTCTTACCCGATAACGCGGTTGAGTATTTCGTCAGCTATTACGATTATTATCAGCCGGAAGCCTACATTCCGCGCACCGACACCTATATCGAGAAGGATTCCTCGATCAACGAGCAGATCGACCGCATGCGCCACGCGGCGACGCGGGCATTGCTCGAGCGCGACGACGTCATCATCGTCGCTTCGGTATCCTGCATCTACGGTATCGGCTCGGTCGAAACCTATTCGGCGATGACGTTTTCGCTGAAGCAGGGCGAGCGCCTCGACCAGCGCGCGCTGCTCGCCGATCTGGTCGCGCTGCAATACAAACGCACCGCCGGCGACTTCTATCGCGGCTCGTTCCGCGTGCGCGGCGACGCCGTCGAAATCTTTCCCGCGCATTACGAGGATCGCGCCTGGCGCTTATCGCTGTTCGGCGACGAGGTGGAATCGATCCACGAATTCGATCCGCTCACCGGGCAGAAAACCGACGAGCTGGAATTCATCAAAATCTACGCCAACTCGCACTACGTGACGCCGCGGCCGACGCTGCTGCAAGCGATCGCCGGCATCAAGACGGAATTGCGTGGGCGCCTCGACCAGCTCAACGCCGCCGGCCGCCTCCTGGAAGCGCAGCGGCTCGAGCAGCGCACGCTCTACGATCTGGAAATGATGGAGGCGACCGGCGCCTGTGCCGGCATCGAGAATTATTCGCGCTATCTGACCGGGCGCAAACCCGGCGAGCCGCCGCCGACGCTGTTCGAATATGTCCCCGACAATGCGCTGGTCTTCGTCGACGAAAGCCACGTCACCATTCCGCAGCTCGGCGGCATGTATCGCGGCGACTTCCGCCGCAAGGCGACGCTCGCGGAATACGGTTTCCGCCTGCCTTCGTGCATGGACAATAGGCCGCTGCGCTTCGAGGAATGGGACGCCATGCGGCCGCAAACGTTCGCGGTCTCCGCCACGCCCGGGCCGTGGGAGCTCAACGAATCCGGCGGCGTATTCACCGAGCAGGTGATCCGCCCGACCGGCCTGATCGATCCGCCGGTCGACATCCGCCCGGCGCGCACGCAAGTCGACGACCTCGTCGGCGAGGTGCGGCAGGTGGCGCAGAAAGGCTACCGCAGCCTCGTCACCGTGCTGACCAAGCGCATGGCCGAGGATTTGACGGAATACCTGCACGAGCAGGGCATTCGCGTGCGCTATATGCATTCCGACATCGACACCATCGAGCGCATTGAGATCATCCGCGACCTGCGGCTCGGCGCGTTCGATGCGCTAGTCGGCATCAATCTGCTACGCGAAGGGCTCGACATTCCCGAATGCGCGCTGGTCGCCATCCTCGACGCCGACAAGGAAGGTTTCCTGCGCAGCGAGACGAGCCTGGTGCAAACCATCGGCCGCGCCGCGCGCAACATCGATGGCCGCGTCATTCTCTATGCCGACACCGTCACCGGCTCGATGGAGCGCGCCATGGCAGAGACCAATCGCCGGCGCGAGAAACAGGCAGCGTACAATGCCGAGCACGGCATCACGCCGGAAAGCGTGCGCAAAGGCATCGCCGACATTCTCGATAGCGTGTACGAGCGCGACCACGTCCTAATCTCGACCGGCGCTGGAACCAGCGGCGAGTTCGAGGAAGCAGCGACGATCGGCCACAATTTCGAGGCGGTAATCGCCGACCTGGAAGCGCGCATGCGCGCCGCCGCCGCCGATCTCGATTTCGAAGAGGCGGCGCGGCTGCGCGACGAGCTCAAACGCCTGCGCGCGACCGAGCTTGCCGTGACTGACGATCCGACGGCCAAGCTCCTAGCCTCTCCCCTTGCGGGAGAGGGTCGCCGGGCGCAGCGCGGCGGGGTGAGGGGTAAGCCCAGCAAGGTCCACAAACCCGCGCTCGATGAAATGGGCATCGCGCTCCACCACGAGATGTCGCCGCTGCGTTCGGGCGAACACAAACGCGGCACGCCGCGCAAACCGAGCCTCGACGAAATGGGTCCGGGCGTGGAATCAATCCCAGGAAAATCCTCCGGCCCGCGCTCGACGCTTGGCCGGCCCGGCATGCGTGGCGGCTTTAAGCCGCGCAGGCGCTAGACTAGCCTCTGTTCCCTCGCCCTTGTGCGGGAAGTTGGGGAGGGTCGGCAAGCAAAAGCCATCACGAACCGGCGTTACCGTTCCGCCCCCACCCCAACCCCTCCCCAATCAAGCTGCACTCGGGCGCGCGTGAGCACGGCCCGGGTTCGCGGGGGGTGTCGTGGGCATGAGGTTTGAGGCCCCGTTGTGTGGCAGGACGGCGGCGCCGAGCGGGTTGAAATCGCCGACTGCGGAGTAGCGCCTGGAACTTCGTTCGCACTCACCAATACCTTCGCTGCCAGTAAGTGGTGTAAGGGCCGGGACCGTAATAGGGCCCGTAGCCCGGATAGTCCCAGCGAGGCGCTGGGTAATAGCCGGGCGGCGACCCACCCGGAATGCCCTGATCGAAGTGCGTTGCGACCGCATAGCCGGTCAGGCCCCGCCATACCACTGCGCACCACCGTCCCCGGCAGTCGCCGATGTTCACAATGTTGCCGACGGGAATGGCAGCGATAACGGGATACCCGAAACCCGGCCCCTGCCGCAGGTCGACGCTGCCGGTGACGCGCGCCGGCGCCGCTTGACCGCGTGGCGACGACAACGTCATCAGCACGGCGGCACAGGTCGCGATCTGCGCGAAATTCATTGTTGCCCTCGGCTGTCCTCGTCGCTGGAAAAGGCCGATCCGGAAAAGGCCTGCCGCTCTCGTTTAGGGCCAATCCGGGGAATTTCAACTCAATTTGCGCCGAGCCTTGTTCGCCGCGCGGCGCCGCAAAAGCTCGCTTAGCGCGAGAGCTTTTGCAGTTCGGGGAATGGCGTGAGGCTCAGCCCCGCGCATTGCTCCTGCGCCTTCTCGACGAAGTGGTCGAAGCGTCCCACCAGGAAGACCGCCGCGATCTCCTTGACGCCGGCATATTCTTCGTTGCCGCGTTTTTTGGCGTCGAACCGCACACAGACGACGTAGCGTTGCAGATTTCCCACCGCCTTGAGAACCGGCTCGGAAATGGCGGCATCGCGAATGCCGGTCGGATCGTTCAGATAGGCGTGCATGGCGGCGAGAATGTCACGCTTGTAGTCGGCTGGAAGAATGTTGATATCCGGATCGCTCGCGGCGGCCTCGCTCGACGGAGAATGATGGTGCCCGCAGGCGCCGAGCAGTAGCGAACTCCCAACAAAAAGGCCGGCCAGAAGCCCGTAAGCACCGGTCCGCATCGATTGCCGCCCCTTCACCCCGCCGCGTCCCCGCACGAAATTAGCTGCAAATCGCCGGCGGCGCCATTGCGGCGCCACACGGTGTAGCCATATGCGAAAAACGCCTGTAAGGGTGCCGCCCCCGCCGCCGTGTATTCTTTGGCTTTCAACCCGCCTTGACGCACTACATTGCCCATCTCGTTCACGACTACGGCCTCATTGTGGTCGCGGTCGTCATTGGGTTCGAGAGCGTCGGGCTGCCGTTTCCCGGCGAGACCGTGCTCATCCTCGCCGGGATTTTTGCCGGCACCAAGCACGATCTCAACATCGCTTCGGTGATCGTGACCGCGGCGATCGCCGCGATCGCCGGTCAGACGATCGGTTATGTCGTCGGCCGGGAATTCGGCTACCGGCTGTTATTGCGCTACGGCCCCTACATGAAGATCACCGAAGGCCGCATCAAGCTCGGCGAATATCTGTTTCTCAGGCACGGAACAAAGATCATCTTCATCGGGCGCTTTGTGCCGGTGCTGCGCAGCCTTGCGGGCATCCTGGCCGGCGCCAACCGCATGCCGTGGCCGCAATTCATGCTCGCCAACGTCGCGGGGGCTTTCGCTTGGGCCGGCATTTTCGGCTTCGCTGCCTATATGTTGGGCCATCAGGTTGAGCACCTCGCCGGACCGTTGGTGATCGTCGTCGGAATTGCCGCCCTCATTGTCCTTGCGATTGGCGCCAATTTCGTCGGCCGGCACGAGGCGCAGTTGGTGGCGGAGGCCGAACGCGCGCTTCCCGGACCGCTCGAGTGAAGAGGTTATGGCTCGCGCCCAGCACCCGCATCGGCGCCTTGCGGCGGCTATGCGTTGACGCCATATTATTTTTTGGTGGAGCATGATCTGTTCGGAAAACCGGAAATCCACTTTTCCAGGTCATGCTCAAAAGGGCGCCATACGGGCCCGCAAAGTCGCTTGCACGGGGCTTTGAGACCATGTCGAGGGTTTCGTCGCTTTCGAGTCCCTTTCTGCTGGGTTTTGATGAGATCGAGCGCGTTCTCGACCGCGTCGCCAAAGCCGCCGACGGCTATCCGCCTTACAACATCGAGCGCATCGCGCGCGCCGCCGACAGTCCGGAACGGCTCCGCATCACGCTCGCCGTCGCCGGCTTCACCCGCGATCAACTCGACGTGACCCTCGAAGAAAGCCAACTCGTGATCCGCGGGCGGCAGCATGACGACAAAAGCCGCCAATACTTGCACCGCGGCATAGCGGCGCGGCAATTCCAGCGCAGCTTCGTCCTGGCGGAGGGCATGGAGGTGCAGAGCGCCGACTTGAGAAACGGGCTATTGTCCATAGATCTGGTACGTCCGCAGCCGGAGCGCATCGTTAGATCAATCTCGATCAAGGATTTCGAGTGAAGAAACTAAGGAATACCCGGCCGCGTTATCGTAGAAAGGAGTGCTCGGCCATGTCGGATTTGAGCCGCAGCGAACTGGAACAGATCGAGATATCGCCCGAAGCGCTTGCGCAGCTTGGCGACGGCGAGATCGCGTATGTGAAGACGATACGCTCCGAGGACGTGCACGCGCTGTTTCCGCAAGTGCCGGAAATCGAACCGGGCCTGAAGCTCTTCGCGCTGCATGCCGCCGACGGCACGCCAATCATGCTCACCGACAGCCGCGAAGCCGCCATCGCCAACGCCGTGAGCCAAAAGCTCGAAACGGTGAGCGTGCATTAGCCGGCGCGCAAACGCCGGATTTCGTTTTTTTGCCGGACGTCTTACGCCGCGGACGCTGAGGGCAGCGTCAACACCGCGTAGATCGCTTCGGCGTCGTGCGAGGCGCGCAGGTTGTGAGCGATGGCGGGATCGCGCAGCAGCCGCGCCACGCGCGCCAGCGCCTTCAAATGATCGGCGCCGGCGCCTTCCGGCGCCAGCAGCAGAAAAACGAGATCGACCGGCTGACCGTCAAGCGCCTCGAAGTCGATCGGCCGATCCAGCCGGGCGAATAATCCAAACAGCCGCGTGAGATTGGGCATCTTCCCGTGGGGAATGGCAACGCCGTTGCCGACGGCAGTCGAACCGAGTTTCTCGCGCTGCATGAGAATTTCAAAGATCGCGCGCTCGTTCTGCCCGCTGAGCACCGCCGCCCGCGCCGCAAGCTCCTGCAACGCCTGCTTCTTGCTGTTGACCTTAAGCGCCGGAAGAATCGCGTTCGGCGCGATGACATCGGTGAGCGGCATGGTGAGAACCTGGCGAGCGAGGGCTCTGGCCTCGCGCTATCTTTAATGAGTGTGCCGAAAGCCGGCGCCCGCATCCGGGAACGGGCTCAAGGGCGGCGGACCATAAGAAGCGGGGGCAACCGCGTCAATGGGCATCCGGCCACGATGACGGCGCGACCGCTGGCCGCGTCAAGCGCTGTCAACGCGGTCCCGATCGGGAACCTGCCGGGCGGTGATCCTTGAGCCGCCGATGATAACGGCGCAGACGTTTTTCTACCCGAAGCGCCGCCTGGTCGGCGCTGGCATACGCGTCGGAGGCGCTAGCCTCGACATGCAATGTGATCTTCGAATCCAGGTGAACGGCACACTCGGTCCGAAACCCCGGGCCGTCCCGCTCCACCGTCACGTGCCCGGAATATCCGCCGTCGAAATACTTCCTCATGGCTTCGCCGATGCGCGCGTTAATGCGCTCGCGCAGCGTTTCGCCGACGTCCATATTCTTACCTGAAATGCGAAATGACATGGCAAGCCTCCCCGCATCTGCGTCATCGTCGCGTGCGAACGGCTGGATTCGTCGGCACTCGCGCCTTGCGGCTCCCCGCTTTTGCAACCGCCGGGCGCGACGAGCCGTCTTTATTCGAACTAGGAATTGGCCGGCACGGAGTCAACGCGCGCTCCGCGGACGCTATCGGTCTTGCGCAGCGGCGCGCGGTCAAAGGGCACTGTCAGCGACCGCGCATCCGCTTCAACTGACCGCCGTTTCCTGCTTCTCCCGCCGCCGTTGCACCGACGAGGGAATGCGCATGGCCTCGCGGTATTTGGCCACCGTTCGCCGCGCAATATCGACGCCAGCCTCACGCAACTTGTCGACAATGGTGTCGTCCGACAGGACGGCGGCCGCCGTCTCGGCATCGATCAATTGCTTGATGCGGTGACGCACGGCTTCGGCGGAATGCGCCTCGCCGCCGTGCGAGGCCGCGATCGCCGAAGTAAAGAAATATTTGAGCTCGAAGATACCGCGGTTGGTCGCCATATATTTGTTGGCGGTAACGCGCGAGACGGTCGACTCGTGCATGCTGATCGCTTCGGCGACGGTCTTGAGGTTGAGCGGGCGCAGGTGCTCGACGCCGCGGGCGAAGAAACCGTCCTGCTGACGCACGATTTCATTTGCGACCTTCAGAATCGTCCGCGCCCGCTGGTCGAGCGCGCGCACCAGCCAGGTCGCGCTTTGCAGGCATTCGGCGAGGTACGATTTCTCGGTGTCGCGCCGCGTCGTCGCCGAAACCTCGGCGTAATAGCTCTGATTGACCAGCACCTTCGGCAAGGTGTCTGAGTTAAGCTCGACGATCCACCCGCCGTCGGGACCCGGCCGCACGAAAACATCCGGCACGATCGGCTGCACGACCGCCGACCCGAACGCGAGACCTGGCTTGGGATTGAGGCGGCGGATTTCCGCGATCATGTCGGCGAGATCTTCATCGCCGACGCCGCAGATTTTTTTCAATGCCGCGAAGTCGCGCTTGGCCAGGAGATCGAGGCGCACGATCAAGGCCTGCATCGCCGGATCGAAGCGGTCGCGTTCTTTGAGCTGGATCATCAGGCATTCGGCGAGATTGCGTGCGCATGTTCCCGGCGGATCGAATGTTTGCAAAATGCCGAGAACGGTCTCGACTTCCATAACGCTGGTGCCGAGCCTCTCCGCGGCGGTGTCGAGATCGCCGCCGACATATCCGGCCTCGTCGACGAGGTCGATGAGATAGTGCCCGATCATGCGCTGCGCTGGATTGACGATGGCGAGCGTGAGCTGTTCGCGCAGGCGGTCGGCAAGCGTCGTCTCCGCGGGCACGAAGGCCTCGAGGTTGTACTCGCCGTCATCGCGGCCGCCCGAGCCGACAGCCGCCCATTCCGAATATCCCGGGCCTTCGGCGGTGCGCTGACGGGTCGCTTCGACGTCGTCGGGAAATACATCCTCGCGGCGGGCGTCGAGCGCTTCTTCGATCGGGTTCGGCGGCGGCTCGGCCGCTTCCGCGTTCCAGGTCTCGCCTTCCGCTAAGGGTTTGTCGGACCCCGGCGCGGCATCGGCCTGGTCCGGGCCGCGCTCATCTTCCGCATCGCGGTCGAGCAACGGATTGCGCTCGAGCTCCCCCTCGACATACGCCACCAGATCCAGGTTGGACAGCTGTAGGAGCTTGATCGCCTGCATAAGCTGCGGCGTCATCACCAGAGCTTGGCTCTGGCGGATCTGAAGTCTTTGCGTAAGTGCCATGAACGGAGGGCTGAACTGGTCCAATTCTTGCTTGCAGCCTTCTACAGCAATTCGGCTGCTCTGTCGTCAACCGAATTCGGACAGGCTTAAAGCTGAAACTGTTCGCCCAGATAGAGCCGGCGCACGTCAGGGTTGTTGACGATGTCGGCGGCACGGCCCTCCATCAAAACCTCACCGGAATAAATGATGTAGGCGCGATCGGTCAGGCCGAGCGTCTCGCGCACATTATGGTCGGTGATCAGCACGCCGATGCCGCGGTTGGTCAGGTGACGCACCAGGGCCTGAATGTCGCCGACGGCGATCGGATCGATGCCGGCAAACGGCTCGTCGAGCAGCATGTAATTCGGCCGTGTCGCCAGAGCGCGGGCGATTTCGACGCGCCGCCGCTCGCCGCCGGAGAGCGCGATCGACGGTGTCTTGCGCAGCCGCGTGATATTGAATTCCTCAAGCAGCCCGTCCAGATCGCGCGCGCGCCGCTTGGGGTCGGGCTCGACCACTTCAAGCACCGCGCGGATATTGTCCTCGACATTGAGGCCGCGGAAGATCGACGCCTCCTGTGGCAAATAGCCGATCCCGAGACGCGCGCGCTGGTACATCGGCAAGGCCGTCACGTTATGGCCGTCAAGCTCGACGCGTCCTTTGTCCGCCCTGATAAGGCCCGTCACCATGTAAAACACGGTGGTCTTGCCGGCGCCGTTGGGACCGAGCAGGCCCACCGCCTCGCCCTTGCGCACGTAAAGGCTCACGCCCTTTACCACCTTGCGGCCCACGAAGCTCTTTTCCACTCCGTGCACCGAGAGTACGCCCGCACGCTCGGCCGGTGCGGCGCCGTTTCCGTCCGTGCGTCGGCGCGGCCGGGCCGCCGGCGGCGGCGCGTTTTCGGCTGGCGGCTGACGCTGCGGCGCCTTTTCCGGAGGCGGCCGCCGGCGCGGCAACCGACGCCTGCCGCGGGCCTTCTCTTCCGCCGCTGGCGCACTCGCGATATCGATATAGCTGCCGTTGATCGGGCCACCCATGCTGGCAAGGTGGATGGCGTCCTCGCCGATAGCCGGCTTGCGCGGAGCCATACCGCGGCGGCGAAAATATGAGAAAATGTCGATCACGCCAGCCAGCCTCGGAAGGTTCGGATCGAATCGCGAGATGGTCCCGCCTCCTGGCAGGGGTTTTATCTGATTTTCCGCGCCGATGCTCTGTCGCAGCCCCTCAATTCGCCCGGGGTGGCCCGATGGACATAATGTTCGACCCGCCGTTGGCGCCCTTGCTCGGCAGGATGAGCGCGCGGACGCGGTTCTGCGTGGCGCCTCCCGACTCGAAGTGGGCGTTGCCGGTCGTCGTATCGACGACGACCCGCTCGCCGTGCAGGACGTTCTTGCCCTGGCTGACGACGACATTTCCGGTCAGCGTGATCGTCTTTTTCTTTAGGTCATAGACGCCGAGATCGCCGCTAGCGTTCTGGTCCTTGGAAGTGACGGTGACGCCGCCGCGCGCCTCGATCCGGCGGATATCCTGCGCCCCTTGCGGCATCGCCCCCGGCGCGGGATGCGCACCCGGCTGCGCATTTGGCGGCGCGGCGCTGGCAATTTTCGGACTGGCGCCCGCGCCATGCTCCGGCCCGTAGAAGACAACGAGCGTCTGACACTTCATGGTCATGTCGCCCTGGACGACGTGCACGTCGCCGGAGAATGTCGCCATCTTGTTCTTGTCTTGCACTTCAAGCGTGGCGGCATCGATCTGGACCGGCTGATCCTGGTTCTGGTCTTGAAGAATGCTCTGCGCCGGGGAACGCTGAGCTTGCGCCGGGGGATTTTGCGCCAAATGAGTTTGCGCAAAGGCGCCACCCGGCGCCGTCATCGCAGCCATCAACGCGTACAGCCAAAGCCGATGCGTCATTGATCGCCCGCCTGCGCGGTTGCCTGTTCCGGCTGAACGATCATCGTCACGCCGCCGCCGAATCTGATGATGTCGCCGCTGTCCCGTACTTCCAACCGCTTGGCATTGATCACGCCGTTCTTCAGCTTCACCCAAACCGGCTTCTCGGAAACGACGATGCCTTTGTGCACGTCGACCGCTGCGTCGTTCAAGCGCGCCTCGTACCCGGTCGAAGAGGTAAGATGGACGTTGTCGATGAGATTGAGCATCTCAGTCTTCATGTCGTAAGTACCAAACGGCGACGAGAGATTGACCGTGCTCTTGTCTTCCATCTCCATCTTCGCCTGAATGTTGTTCAGCTCCATCAAATTCGGCTTGGTGATGTCCTGTTCGGCGGAGCTGGCCGTGAACTCGTAGGGGCGCGAATCGACCGTGAAACCGGTAAGGCGCGGTTGCTGCATCGTGACCTTGGTTCCTTTGATCACGATTTGACCGAGCTCGCCCGGCAGCCGGAGACGTCCGACTGTCGGCATGTAGTTGGCCCCAACGACAACCAGAAGAGCGGCGGCGAGAGCGGCCGGCACGCCGATGCGAAGCCAATGTACATACCGACTGTGCCGCATCGCCGCGCGGTATAGTCGATCGGCGTCGTCGCGCGACGCGGTCGAAAAGCCGCTTCGTCTTCTACTTCCGACTGGATAAGCGCTGCTCAGCGGTATTCCCCTAAGAACCGGTGCCCCCATTCGGGACCGCTGATCGTTTTAGCGGTTCCGCTTGGGAATTGTCGCCTGCGAATGTGGCTCCGGCCGGGCAGTATCGCCCCCGGCCCCATGCCATTTGGCGGCGTAACCTGCCTGGAAGGCCTCGCAAGTCCCGCGTTTCCAGCCGGGTTTCGGACCCGAACGGGCCGGTACCAATGCCGCAGGAACTGCGGCGCCAGCGCCGAGGCCGTGATCCGATTGAACCGGATTACAATTTGAGCATGATCTTTTCCGAAAACCGGCTTCCAGCCCCGGGTCACGTCCGGGGGGAGTTCGGGGTCATGGTCACGAATGCGCGAAAATGTCATCGGCGGCGAAACCCGCAAGGTCGAGGCGCGCTCGGTGCGGAAGGAAACGGAAGCACGCGGCGGCCAAATTCTCCCGCCCCTCGCGCGCCAGCATCGCGTCGAGCCGCTCCTTGAGTGCATGCAGATAGAATACGTCGGAAGCGGCATAGGAAATCTGCGCGTCGCTCAATTCCGCCGCGCCCCAATCGGATAGCTGCTGCTGCTTCGAAAGGTCGTGTCCGAGCACCTCGCGCACGAGATCCTTAAGGCCGTGCTTGTCCGTGTAGGTGCGGGTGAGCCGCGATGCGATCTTGGTGCAGTAGACCGGCTCAGGCATCACGCCAAAAGCGTTGCAGAGCATGGCGAGATCGAACCGCGCGAAGTGAAAAATCTTGAGCACGCGGGCGTCGCCAAGGAGCCGCTTGAGGTTGGGCGCGTCGGTCGCGTGCGGCGGGATCTGCACCACGTCGGCGGAGCCGTCGCCGGGCGAGAGCTGGACGAGGCACAGCCGGTCGCGTCCGAGAGACAGCCCCATAGTCTCCGTATCGATCGCCACCGCGCCGGTATAGCGCGAAAGGTCGGGCAGATCGCCGCGATGCAGACGGATGGTCATGCGGCAATGCAGTATCGCAACCTAAAAGGCGCGTCAAAACCGGCGTCACGGCCGAATGGTCCGAAAATGATCCATGACCGGGTGCCCGGATCGTGGCAGAATTTTTTGGTGTCCTGGTTGGGGGGCGGGTCGCCCATGTGGCGGACGGTGAAGAGTGGTTGCGTCAGTGCGTCCGCGACACTTCGCGGCCCGTGCGGGGCGGCGCTTATTGCGATCGTGATGGTGCCGGGCGCCGCAATTGCACAACAAGCTCCGAACCCGGCGCCTGACCCAAATGCGGTCCCGCTCCCCGAAATCCGCATCATCGGGGCCACGCCGATACCACCGCCGCGCCCGGCACCTCAGCCGGCAGCGCCGGCGGCTACGACCGCGGCCCCGTTCGTCAGCACCGCTGCACCCACGGAACCCGGCGCGGTCGACCGCGACAAGGTGCCTTCCAACGTCCAGACCATGTCGGCGTCCGATTTCGATCACGCCAAAGCCCCGAATCTGCTGGACTCGCTGGAGCGCGGCCTGGCCGGTGTCGCGCTCGGCGACCAAACCGGCAATCAGTTCCAGCTCGACCTCAACTATCGTGGGTTCATCGCGTCGCCGGTCCTCGGCACGCCGCAGGGGCTCGCCGTCTATCAGAACGGCGTGCGCATCAACGAAGTTTTCGGCGACATCGTCAATTGGGATTTCATCCCGCAGAACGCCATCAACCAGCTGACGCTCGTTCCCAGCAATCCCATCTACGGCCTCAACGCCACCGGCGGTGCGCTCTCGTTCGAGATGAAAAACGGCTACACCTATCATCGCGTCGAAGGCGAGGTCATGGCCGGCTCCTTCGGGCGCGTCGGCGCCTCGGTGCAGGCCGGAGGCCAGGTCGGAAGCTTGTCGGGCTACATCACTGCCGACGCCATTGACGACGCCGGCTGGCGCCAGGACTCACCCTCACAGCTGCGGCGAGTCTATGCCGATCTGGGCGCGCGCGGCGATCAGACAGAGTTCCACGTCACCTTTACCGGCGCCTCCAACAATTTCGGCGCAGCCGCGGCGACCCCGGTGCAGATGCTCAACCAGGATTGGACAAGCGTCTATACTTTGCCGCAAACCACGGGCAATCAGCTCGCCTTCCTGACCGCCAGCGCCAGCTGGAAGCCGACCGACGCGTGGACCTACCAGGCCAACGCCTACTTTCGCTCGTTTCGGCAGAGCCATGTCGACGGCAACGGCACCGACGCGCAGAACACCGGCTGTCCCGATCCGGCCTTGCTGTGTTTTCCCAATCTCAACGGGACCGTGTCCAACCTGATCACCACGACCGGACAGACCGTGCCGGCGACGGGGGCGCTTGGCACCAGCGTCTTGGCAGAGATCGACCGCACCTGGACCGCAACCAATTCATTCGGCGGCTCGGGGCAGGCAGCGACTTCGGAAAAAATATTCGGCCACAACAACAATTTCGTGGCCGGCGTCAGCATCGATCGCGGGCTCGTGCAATTCGCCTCGACGAGCGAGCTGGGAACGCTCAACGCCAATCAGTTTCCGTTCGTGCAAGGAACCGGACTCTTCATCGACCAGCCTTCCGGCGACGTGGCGCCGGTCGGCCTCGGCGCCCAGACTTTCTACGTAGGTCTCTATGGCACCGACACCCTCGACGTGACCTCGCGACTCTCGATCACGGCCGGCGGCCGCTTCAACTTCTCGCAGATCGATCTCCTCGACGAATTGGGCAACGATTCGCTGCTCAACGGCAATCACAGCTACAGCCGCTTCAATCCGACGATCGGCGCGACCTACAAGGTGACGCCCAATGTCACGGTCTATGGCGGCTATTCGGAAGCGAACCGCGCGCCGACACCGCTGGAGCTTGCGTGCTCCGATCCGCTGCGGCCTTGCCTGATCGACAACGCGCTGGTCAGCGATCCCAACCTCAAGCAGGTGGTTTCGCACACCTTCGAGGCCGGCGTGCGCGGTCATCACGACATTGCCAGGGGGCTGTTGAACTGGAGCGTCGGCGTTTATCACGCGCTCAATACCGACGACATCATCAATGTCGCCAGCCCGATCATCGGCCATGAATTTTTTCAGAATGGCGGCAATACGTTGCGCGAGGGCTTCGAGGCGCAGGCGTCGTACAAGTGGGACCGCTGGAACGTTTATGCGAATTTCACCTCGGTCGACGCCACTTTCCTGAACGCACTGATTCTGTCTTCGCCGTTCAACCCCTTTGCCAATCCCGTCACCGGCACCATCAACGTGGTTCCGGGCGATCATCTGACCGGCATTCCGGACTTCCGCTTCAAGCTTGGCGGCGAATACCGCATCACCGATCCGTGGAAATTCGGCGCCGATCTCAACGTTATCGGCAGCCAATATCTGGTCGGCGACGAGTTCGAATCAGAACCCGAAAATGCCGGCCTATTGGACCGTGAACCTGCACTCGTCCTACCAGGTGGCGAAGAACGTGGAGGTGTTTGCGCTGGTAAAGAACCTGTTCAACCAACACTATTATGTCTACGGCACATTCTTCGACGTCACGTCGTTTCCCTATTTGAACTTGACCGACCCGCGCACTTTCGTGCCGGGCATGCCGTTCGCCGCTTACGCCGGAGCGCGGGCGACGTTTTAGAGCATGACCCGAAAAATGCCTGCCCCCGAACTTGATCCGGGGGTAGATACCGGTTTTTCGAAAATCAATCTGAAGCGAATGCGATCTAGCGACCGGGCCGCTGTGCGGAAGCGGGCTTCTCTGCCGACAACCCGGTCAATTCCAGGCTTAACGTCTCGAGCTGCCGCCGCGCGTCCGCGTCGTAGACCTGCGCGTTCGCGGTCGCCTCGTTTTGTCCATTGAAATAAAGACCCGTCCGTCCTTCCATGTCGGCGGAGACCGCGAGCTTGAGGATCGCCTCGGCGCCCTCTTCGACGGTGCTAAGCGGCTTACCGCCGAATTGCATAACCATCGCGGTGTTCATGAACGTCGCCGGATGCAAGGCGTTGACGGTGACGCCCGCACCGTCAAGCTCATGCGCCAGATCGATCGTGAACATGATCTGCGCGAGCTTGCTCTGGCGGTAAGCGCGCATGCCGCTGTAGCCGTGCATCAACATGACATCATCGAATGCGATGGCTTCCTGTCCGAGCGAAGAGACGTTGACGATCCGCGCCGGCGCGCTTTTTTCGATCAGCGGCAGCAGCAGGTGCGTGAGCAGGAAGCCGGCCAGGTAGTTGACCGCGAAACGCAATTCGTTGCCGTCGGCGCTGGTCTGGCGCGTGCCCTGCGGGCCGCCGCTGCCAATGCCGGCGTTGTTGATGAGAAGATCGAGCCGCTCGGTCGTCTTCTGCACCGCGTCAGCAAGGCGCCGCACCTCGACGAGCGAAGAAAGATCCGCGGCCAGCAATTCCGCGGAACCGCCGGCGTCCGCGATTTCGGCGACGGTGCGCTCGCCGCGCGCGCGATCGCGTCCGTGCACCAGCACCCGCCAACCGGATGCTCCCAGCCTTTTCGCCACGACGCGGCCGACACCGTCGGTCGAGCCGGTGACCAAAGCTGTCTTTCCGTTCGGTCTTGCCATGGCAGAATCTCCGCTAAGGCCGATGTAGGTCGGATCGGCGCGTTGTCCACGCTGCGACCGCAGCGAGAAGGCTTTTGCTCCCCGTCACCACACGCGGCTTATTTCTGCTCGAGGTGCCAGGCGCCGTCCCAATCGTCCACAGGCGGCGATGCGGCCAGAAGATCGATGCGCTTGAGCAGGGTCAAAGATGGCCCGTCATCGGGAACCGCTTCGAGCGCGACCGCGAAGGCGCGGCGCGCTTCCTCCCAACGCCGCGCCCGATAGGCGGCGAGACCCTCGGCATAGCGTGTCCGCAGTTCGATCTGTTGCGGTGACAAGGCGCCGCCGCGGCCCATGATCTCGTATACCGGCTGCGAATGGCCCTGGCCGAGCAGAACGATGCGGTCGATTTCGCGCGTCTCGACCGCCGCACCGGCCGCCGCCGCGGTCGACGCCAACACCAGGATGCGGCTGCCATACACCTTGTTGGCGCCTTCCAGGCGCGAGGCCAGGTTCACGGTTTCACCCATGACTGTGTAGCTCATCATCACCTCGGAGCCGACGCTGCCGACCACCGCTTCGCCGGTGGCGATGCCGACGCGGACGTCGAACACGATCGGCACGTTCCGCAGCCCAAGGATATCCGGCAATTCCTCGCGAAACGGAGGAACACGGTCCACAATGTCGAGCGCGGCCAGAGCGGCGCTGCGGGCGTGATCGGCATCGGCGGTGAAGGGTGGTCCCCAATAGGCCATGATGGCGTCGCCGATATATTTGTCGATGATGCCGCCGCGCTGGTGGATCGGCGCCGACATCGTCGAGAAATAGCGGTTCATTACCCTAACGAGACCTTGGGCAGTCATTTCCTCGCTGACGCCGACAAAGCCCTTGATGTCGCAGAACAGCACCGTCATCACGCGCCGCTGGCCCTCGATCTCCAGCGCCGGGCCGCTGATCAGCCCTTCGACGATGCGGGGATCGACGTAGCGCCCGAACGTCTCGCGGATGCGCTCCTTGATGCGCAGCTGCTCGACCATCTTGTTGAAGGCGACCGTCAAATGGCCGATCTCGTCTTGTGACGTGACCGCGAGCGTTTCGTCAAGATTTCCGGCCTCGACGGCGCGCGCCCCTTCTAGGAGGCGACGCACCGGGCGTGTCAAACCGCTGCTGACGATGACCGAAAACACCAGGCCTAAAGCGGCAGCCAGCGCCGTCAGAATGATAGCGGTGAGCAGGACCGTCCGCTGCTTGCGCGCCGTCGCCGCCGAGTCCTGCCGCAGCAACTCGATCATGTTGGTCCGCGCCGCGTCGAGCTGCCGATCAAGCTCGTCGCGCAGCGCGTCGACGCGTTCGAGAGCTTCGGCGAGCGCCTTCTGGTCGCTGCCGCCGAGGAGCGGCAACAGCCGGGCGATCTCGTCGTTGAGATGGACGCGGGTATCATCGACCAGATCGGAGAGACGATTTCCAAGCTGCACCAGTTGTATGGTGTCGCCGAAACGGCTGCCTTTCTCGATCAGGCCGTCGATCAAGCTGCGCGCCGTCTTCGTTTCCCGATCGACCGCTGCACCGCTCGCCTCGAAGCTCTTGCGCAGGGCGGCGAACTTCTCGTCGTCGGCGGGCGTTTCGTTTTTCTCGATGATCATGCGGCGCAACGTCAACGCGCGTTGGAACGAATCGATATCGGCGCGCGCCAGCGCGCCGTAGGCCGGAACGTAGCTCTGGGTCAGGTCCTCGAGGCGGGCGCTGACCTGCATCACGAGAGCCATCGACAGCAGCGCCGTAATCGTCATCAGGACGATGAGGATCAGCGCGATCGCGATGATCTTGCGCCTGATCGACAATCGGATCATCCAGCGATCCTCGTTGCGGCCGCGCCAGGCTGGTCGGTGAAACGTTTCTTGGAAAAATGTTCCGGCAGAACAAATACCAATTTAGCGCTTGGTGCCCAGGAGAG
>CAWKBE010000041.1:0-28835 GCA_963847785.1 uncultured Alphaproteobacteria bacterium | reverse complement strand
CGAGCCAGCGGTTGGCGATGGTCGAGGTTAACACCGGCTGCAGGCTGACGATGAGGGCTGCGAGGCCGGCGGAAAGCCCGTTTTCGATAGAGATAAACACGCCGCCGAGATAAAGCCCGTGCACCATGAAGCCGGCCGCGGCCGAGTGCACCAGTCCGGCGCGGGTAGGCCATTTGGGCTTCGTCACCGCGATGATGACGGCGAGAATCGCCACCACCGCGGTCATGCGGACCGCCAGATAAGTCAACGGCTCGGCATATTGCAGCCCGAGCTTGGCGAACACGAAGCCCGACGACCACAGCAACAAAAATACCGCCGGCGCCGCGAACACGGCGAAGTCTCCAAAACTGCGCGGCATTGTGGTCGTGGGTGCCGCGCTTGGCCTTGTCGTGCCACGCACGGAACGCCTCGAACTCGGTAACCGCCTCGTCGGACAGCCAAACATACTGCGGGAACGCTACCCTGCCGCCAAGGACAATCGCAACAATTCCCTCTTGAACCCTGGACGCTTAGCACTTCCCGCCCCCTTGTAACGGTTCGCCTCTGGCCCGGCCCAAGAATTCCATATTCAAAAATTCTCAAGAGAATAAGATCCGTAGTGAATTTTGACATCTGCGAAACCAGTCCCATCGCGCTGTACACGATTTTCCGGTGCCGCACGAGCGGCGCCCGGCACTGGCTTAAACGGTGATGGCGACCGAACTCTCCCGTCGTCGATAGCGCTCAATGATCGCCGTCTCAAAGGTCTGCTGGCGCAGCTTGGGTATCTTCAGCAGTACCTCGCCTGCCTTGGTCTGCAGCCCGCGACGCGCGACGCGTCGTCGGAGTTTTTCCCAAAGAAGATTCTTGGCTGGCCTTTTTTTGGCTTAGTTTTCTTCCAATACGCATCCCTGATGTGACGCCTTAGTTCATGCAAAGTTATGTCCGGTTGCATCTTTCCCATAGCGGCATCTTGCTTAGTTTTCGCGCACACTTTCTGCGTGCCGACGACCTAAACCGGCAAATTGTCGTGCTTTCTCCCCGGCATTTCCACCGTCTTGCTGCGCAGCACGGCGAGCGCACGGGCGATGCGTGGGCGGGTGGCGTGGGGCATGATCACGTCGTCGATATAGCCGCGCTCGGCGGCGATGAACGGCGACAGAAAGCGCTCCTCGTATTCCTTGGTGCGCGCAGCGATCTTGTCGGCGTCGCCGATATCGGCGCGGAAGATGATCTCGACCGCGCCCTTGGCGCCCATCACCGCGATCCGCGCCGTCGGCCAGGCGTAATTCACGTCGCCGCCGATATGCTTTGACGCCATCACGTCGTAGGCGCCGCCGAAGGCCTTGCGCGTAATCAGGGTGACGAGCGGCACCGTCGCCTGCGAATAGGCGAACAGAAGCTTGGCGCCGTGTTTGATCAGCCCGCCATATTCCTGCGCGGTGCCGGGCAAAAAGCCGGGCACGTCGACGAAGGTCACGATCGGGATGTTGAAGGCGTCGCAAAAACGCACGAAGCGCGCCGCCTTGCGGCTGGCGTCGCTGTCGAGCACGCCGGCGAGCACCATCGGCTGGTTGGCGACGAAGCCGACCGTGCGGCCGGCGATCCTCCCGAAGCCGATGACGATGTTGCGGGCAAACGTCTCGGAGAGTTCGAAGAAATCGCCCTCGTCGACGGTTTTGAGGATCAGCTCCTTGATGTCGTAAGGCTTGTTGGGGTTGTCGGGCACGAGGGAGTCGAGCGACGGCTCGATGCGGTCGATGTCGTCAAACGACGGCCATTCTGGCGCGCCGCCGGAAAAATTCGCGGGCAGGAAGTCGAGCAGCCGCCGCATTTGCAGCAGGCATTCCACGTCGTTGTCGTAGGCGCCGTCGGCGATCGAGGATTTGGTGGCGTGCACGGAAGCGCCGCCCAATTCCTCGGCGGTGACGATCTCGTTGGTCACCGTCTTCACCACGTCGGGCCCGGTGACGAACATGTAGCTCGTGTCACGCACCATGAAGATGAAATCGGTCATCGCCGGCGAATAGACGTCGCCGCCGGCGCACGGACCCATGATCACCGAAATCTGGGGAATGACGCCTGATGCGATGACGTTGCGCTTGAACACTTCGCCATAGCCGCCGAGCGCCGCCACGCCTTCCTGGATGCGGGCGCCTCCGGCGTCGAACAGGCCGACGATCGGCGCACGGGCCCGCATCGCCATGTCCTGGATCTTGACGATCTTCTGCGCGTGCGTCTCCGACAGTGCGCCGCCGAACACGGTAAAGTCCTTGGCGAAGACGAAGATGCTGCGGCCATTCACCGTGCCCCAGCCGGTGACGACGCCGTCGCCGGCGATTTTCGTGTTCTCCATGCCGAAGTCGTAGGAGCGGTGTTCGACGAACATGTCGAACTCCTCGAAGGAGTTCTTGTCCATGAGGAGCTCGATGCGCTCGCGCGCGGTCAATTTGCCGCGCTTGTGCTGCGCATCGATGCGCCTTTTACCGCCGCCGCCGCGCGCCAACTCGCGCCGCTCTTCGAGCCTGTCGACGATATCCTTCATAGTGCGTCTTGCCTCGTCTACCCACCCGCCGGGACAATGACTTCAATAGCAAGGGTTGCGTCCACTTTCACTATTTCTACTTCCGCTGGGCTTCCCACCCCCACCCTCCCCCTTCCACGTGGAGGAAGGCGCGCCTAACAAGCCGCTGTCCTTCGATTGCGGCAGCGGGACCGGCACCTAACCCTCCCCTTGAATGAGGATCGGGGTGGGGGTCAATTCTCGCCGGACGCGCGGTCACGTGCTAAGGCGGCGCAGGAGCGACGGGCTTTGGCGCAATGAGCATGGCCGGATTGATCGACGCGGTAGGGCGCCGCCCGCGCGCGGCTTTCGCCGCCTTCCTCGTGCTTCATTCCGTCGTCTGGACGGCGCTGCCCTCGTTCCTCTACCGCAACCTGCCGCTCGACGTGATCGAGGCCTTGACCTACGGCCGCGAATGGCAGCTCGGTTACGAAAAGCTGCCGCCGCTGCCGTGGTGGCTGGCCGAGGCGACTTGGCGCGTGTTCGGCGCCGACGCCTCGCTCTATGCGCTCGGGCAAGCCGCCGTCATCGTCGCCTTCATCGCCGTTTGGGTGAGCGCGCGCCCGCTGGTCGGCGCGCTCGGAGCGCTGGTGGCGATTCTGATCATCGACGGCATGCATTATTTCAATGTCAGCGCCGTCAAATTCAATCACAACGTCATCGAGCTCCCGTTCTGGGCGTTGGCGGGACTTGCCTTCTACGCGGGCCTGCGACGAGACAAGCTGCGTTACTGGATGTTGCTCGGCTTGGCGCTCGGGCTCGGCTGGTGGGCGAAATATTTCGTGGTTGTCCTCGCGGCGCCGCTGGCGCTATTTCTCCTCTTTGACCGCGACGCGCGCCGTCATTTGGCCCGGCCCGGTCCGTGGATCGCGGCCGCGGTGACGCTCCTCGTCGTCGCGCCGAACCTCTATTGGCTCGTTGGGCACGGCGCGCAGCCCTTCGGCTACGCCGAGGCGCGCGCGGCGGCGCCGCGCGGAGCGATCGATCATCTCGTGCATCCGCTGCAATTCTTCGCCGGACAGTTGTTCTTTCTGCTTCCGGCCTTGTTGATCGCGCTGCCCTTATTGTGGCCGCAAGCGAAGGACGAGCCGCACACGGCAAAAACCGAGGCCTTCGACCGCCGCATCGTTAGCGTGCTGGCGTTCGGGCCTGCGCTCACGCTGTTCGTGTTTTCGCTCGTGAGCGGCCGCGCCACCAACGCGATGTGGGGCTTTCCGCTCTGGCTGTTTCTCGGCCTCTGGCTCGTCGTCCTTGTCCCGGCCGCGCTCGACCACGCGCGGCTTCTGCGCATCGGCACACTATGGGCCGCCGTGTTCGTCATTTCGGCCGGCGCGTTCTGCGCCGATTATCTGCTGCTGCCTTATTTCGATCACCGCCACCGCGCCACGTTCTTTCCCGGCGATCTTCTTTCCGCCGCGATCACGCAGCGCTTCGAACAGGCGACCGGCCACAAGCCCGCTTACATCATCGGCTCGATATGGGACGGCGGCAACGTCGCGCACTATGCCGCGCAACGCCCGCAACCGCGCGTGCTCGTCGACGGCGAGCCGGCGCGGGCGCCGTGGATCGATGTTGACGATCTGCGCGCGCACGGCGCTGCGCTGGTGTGGACCGGGAGCGACCCGAACGTCATGCCGGCCGCGCTCGCGGCGATCGCGCCCGGCGCCGAAATCGGCAAGTCGTTCGATCTGCCGTTTTACCGCGGCGATGGCGTGGTCCATGTCGGCTGGGCTATCCTGCCGCCGCAATCGCGGTGACCCTAGTGTCCTGATTCTGAAGTTCGCAAGCACCTACGGCACCTCTCGCGCGAACTTCAGAATCGAAAGGAAGCTAAGCAAATTTATGTTTCTAGTGTGGTTTGGACTTGAAGCTCCTGCACGAGTTTGCCGTTGGATCTTAGGAACTTCAAATCCACCACACTCGTGTCGCCCGACAGGAGCACTATTTGACCTCGACGCCGGCCGATCTTTCAACGCGCGATTTCCGCAAGATTCTGCTGATCAAGCTGTCGGCCGTCGGCGACGTGGTGCATACATTTCCGGTGCTGAACAAGCTGCGGCGGCGCTATCCGGCCGCGCAGATCGATTGGCTCGTGTCTTCGCCGATCGCCGAGTTCTTGAGCCCGCATCCCGCCATCAAGAACGTCCTCGAATTCGCGCGCGAGGAATGGGCCAAGCCGTGGCGACTAACGCCACTGACAAATTCCGCGCGTCTTGCCGTGCGGCTGCGCGCGACGGGCTATGACCTCGTCGTCGACCTGCAAGGTCAATTGCGCAGCGGCCTGTTCGCAAGGGCAACCGGGGCGCCGGTGCGGATCGGCTTCGGCAAACCGGTCGCGCGCCGCTGGGAAGAGATGTTGCGCAAGCTTCCGGACGAGGCGCGAAAGCACGCCTGGCAGGGCGCCCGCGAAGGAAGCTGGCTCGCCTACACGCACACCATCCCGCTGTCCTCGCTCGAAATGCACGCGGTCGACCGCTATCTCGCCGTCGGGCCGATGCTCGGTCTCGACGACGGCGCCGCTGATTTTTCCTTTCCTGTTCCGCGCGAGGCAACCGATCGCATCGACGCGCTCCTACATTATTATGACATCGCCAACTTAAAGCTTGTCGCAATGGCGCCCGGCACGGTCTGGGAAACCAAGCAATGGCGGCGCGAAGGCTTCGCCGAGGTGGCGCGGCACTTTCTGCAGAAGGGTCTTGCCGTGACGCTGATCGGCGCGTCGCGCGAACGCGCGCTTTGCGAGGAGGTGGCGGCGCTGGCTCCGGGAGCAATAAACCTTGCCGGCGAGACAACCTTGCCCGAGCTTGCGGCGCTCATCCGCCACTCCGCCATCTCCGTGACCAACGATTCCGGGCCGATGCATCTTGCGGTCGCACTCGGCCGCCCGGTCGTGAGCGTATTCGGCCCAACCTATCCGCTTTGGGCCGGACCTTACCGCCGCGCCGATGCCGTCCTGCAAGCCGACATCCCCTGCGTGCCGTGTTATCTGCGCCAGCTCAGCCGCTGCCCGCACGCGCATGACTGCATGCGCGGGGTGACGGCGCACGCGGTCATCGAACGGGCCGAGAGCATTTTGCGGAACGCCGTCGACGGCACCGGCACCCGCCCCGCGCAAGCGCGTCGGAGATAATTTATTTGCGATCCCGCGTCGCCAACCAGGCCTTCATGTAGGGATAGTAGCTCGTCTCGGCCGTGAACACCGCGAGCAGGAATCCCTCGGCGCCATCGAGAAAGCCGGCGCGCCACACGTAAGCGCGCAGGAAGGAAACGAAGCCGCGCGCGATGCCGGACACGAACCACACCCTTCGCCCTGAGGCGACCAGCATCTGCGCTTTCGCCGTCGAATAGCGGTCCAGCCGCTCCAGCGCATCTTCGAGCTTGACCACGGGATGATGGATGAGCGGCGGGGCAAGCCGTTGCACCACGCCTTCGCAAATCACGCGCTCATGCACGGCAACGTCGTCGAAACGGCCTTTGCCGCGCCGGAACAGCCGCAACACATAATCGGGATACCAGCCCGAATGCAGGATCTGCCGGCCGCAAAAGCTCGACAGGCGGGGAAATTCAAAAGCGTCGGCGGCGCCCGCCGCGACCGCCGCCTTGATCGCCGCCGCCAGTTCCGGCGTAACGATTTCGTCGGCGTCGACCGACAACACCCACGCCCCGGTGGCAAGCGAAAGCGCATAATTCTTCTGCGGGCCGAAGCCCCGCCACTCGTGAAACTCGACGCGCGTGCCTTTCTGCCGCGCGATGCCGACGGTGTCGTCCGTGCTGCCGCTATCGACCACGATGCGTTCGTCGCAGAATGCAAGACTTTCCAGGCATACGCCGATATCCGCCGCCTCATTGCGGGTGACGACGATGGCGCTGAGAAGCGGCATGAAAGTCCGTCCTTTGTCGGGTTATTTTGGCTGCTCGCGCGCGGCAAAGATCGCAAGCCAAAGATACATACCGAGCAAAGTCACCTCGATCAGCACGACAAAGAGGCTGCCGCCATAGACTTGTGGAAAGAACACCTCCACCACCGCCATGGACACGACCGCGGTGAGCCACACTACGGCCCCCCAGGCCGCCGCGAGCCAGAGCCCGACCGACGCGACGAGGTCGATAACGGCAAAGAACACCGTCGCCGTCTGCCAGGCGACGGTGTGCGCCTCGAAGCCGCCGTCGGCGGGCGCCCCGATGCCGCACACCTGCCCCCAGTGATAAAGGCCCTTGACCAGCGACACCCCCGCCATGACGCGCAAAAACAGGACGAGATACTCGGCCCAGGTCCCGGGCGCATTCGCGGCCTTGCCGAGATGCACGGGTTCGAGGAGGTCGCTCGGCCGCGTGGGCGGCTTCTGAGTTTGATCGGTCATGGCAGCGCGGCCTTTGGCACCGACGACGGGTCAAAGTCAATCTGAGGCAATAAAGGTCAGCCCGCGTCAACCATTTGCGGCAATGCCGGCAGTGGCGGGGTAGCGTCAGACCGGGTAAATAATAGCCAGTACGGAGTGAGCTTATGGCAATCAAATTCGGCCGCCCGCTGGAACGCGTCCGCCCATCGCCGATCGAGGCGGAAGCGCCGAGCAAGCATCGCCTCGACCTCGCGGTCCGTCCGCGCCGCAATCGCCGCGCCGAATGGACGCGGCGCATGGTGCGCGAGCACGTACTTACGACCGACGATCTGATCTGGCCGCTCTTCGTTGTCGATGGCACAAACGTCCGCGCACCGGTCGCCTCGATGCCCGACGTCGAACGTCTTTCGGTCGACCAAGCGGTACGCGCCGCCGAGCGCGCGGCGAAACTCACCATCCCCTGCCTCGCTCTTTTCCCCTACACCGATCCGGACAAGCGCGACGATATCGGCTCCGAGGCGGTCAACGCCCAGAACCTCGTGTGCCAGGCAATCCGCGCCATCAAGAAAGAAGTTCCGGAAATCGGCGCCCTTTGCGACGTAGCGCTCGACCCTTACACAAGCCACGGCCATGACGGCCTTGTACGCGACGGCGTCATTCTTAACGACGAGACCGTCGCGGTTCTGGTGCGCCAGGCGCTCGTCCAGGCCGAGGCCGGGTGCGACATCATCGCGCCGTCCGACATGATGGACGGCCGGGTCGGCGCGATCCGCGCGGGCCTCGACGCCGCAGGCTTCGGCGACGTGCAGATCATGGCTTACGCCGCCAAATATGCCTCGGCCTTTTACGGGCCGTTCCGCGACGCGGTCGGCTCGAGCGCGACACTCGTCGGCGACAAACGCACCTATCAGATGGACCCCGCCAATTCCGACGAGGCGCTGCGCGAAGTGGAACTCGACATCGCCGAAGGCGCCGACATGGTCATGGTCAAGCCCGGCATGCCCTATCTCGACATATTGCACCGCGTAAAAGCGGCCTTCGGGATGCCCACCTTTGCCTACCAAGTGTCCGGCGAATATGCGATGATCATGGCCGCGGCGGGGAACGGCTGGCTCGAAGGGGACAAAGCCATGACCGAAAGCCTGATCGCTTTCAAGCGCGCGGGCGCCGACGGCGTGCTGACCTATTTCGCCATAAGGATAGCGGAGAAACTGAAGAAGGGCGGCGCGTAAATTCCGTCCCCGCCTGGGACCAATCAGGGAAGGCGGAGGTGTCATGCGTGAGGGCGACGACTTCGGACATTACGTGCCGATACTGCGCCGGATTATCATTCTGGTGGCGGTGATCACGGCGGTGCCGGTCGTGTTATGGACCATTACCGCATTCGTGCGCGCCTATGTCGTGCCGGCCAAAGTCCCGACATTCCATCAGCTGGCGTCGACCGCGTCGATCAACACGCCGGCAAACTCCACATCGCCAAAGCCGGGCGACCGGCCGGCTGTTGCGGCGGAACAAACAAAACCTTCCGACACGCAGCTGGCGACAACCGGGCAAAAAACGGCGCTTGCCGAATCGGGTGACTCGTCCGCGGCGCCAAAGGGACCGTTACTGGGCGATCACGCTCCACAAGCAGCCGTCAGCCCGGCGCCGTCGGGTGCCATGAAAATGGCCAACCTTCCCGCTGCCGTTCCGACCGCACCGCAAGGGCCCGAGGCTCCTTCCACGACGGGGGCACTGCCCGCGCCCGCTGCGAGCGAGGCCGCAACGCCAAATGCCGCAATGGTGCTCGCGACGCAACAACCGCCGCCCGCCGCTGCGGAACCGGATGCGGAAACTCTCACCCCCGCTGCGCCACTGTCGGGACGAGTCCCGCTGCCGCGGCAACGGCCGCGTGATGCTGGCTCGGTGCGCATCGCGGACATGGCGCCGTCGAATATACCCATCCCGCGGCGGCGGCCGGACGCCGCCGGCCCAGGCGCGCCTGCCGAGACATCGGATTCCCCGATCGGGCTTATCCAGAATCTCTTTCATTAAGGACGCTCGTCGAGCGCACACGATGGGTTTGTTTTGTCAGACCGCGCCCTGCGGGCGGGTTATGCGCCGCGCGGGCGGGTCATGACGCCACAATCGAGCATCCCCTTTCGCCCTGCCGTGCTGGCGGCGGCGCTGGCGTTGTTATCACCAAGTCGAGCAGTTGCCGGACCGCCGTTCGTGACCGACGATCCCGAGCCGGTCGCGTACGGGCACTACGAGTTCTACACGCTTTCGACCGGCACCGCCGTGCGCGGCGACACGGCGGGCGTGGCTCCGGCGTGGGAATTCAACTACGGCATCATTCCCAACGGTCAGATCCACATCATAGTGCCCTTGGCGTTTGACGCGCCCGCTGGCGGCCCATCGCAATTCGGCCTGGGCGACACGGAGCTCGGCCTCAAATATCGCTTCATCGACGAGGACAAAAATGGCTCACGCCCTATGGTCGGCGTTTATCCCCTCATCGAGCTTCCCAGCGGAAACGAGAGCCTCGGCCTTGGTGCCGGCAACATGCGCGCCTACCTTCCGCTCTGGGTGCAAAAGAGCTTCGGCGATTGGACGACCTATGGCGGCGGCGGTTACTGGATCAATCACGGCGACGGTACGCTCAATCGCGACTACTGGTTTTTCGGTTGGTTATTGCAACAGCAGGTGACAAAGCAATTGGCCATCGGCGGCGAAATATTCCACCAGACCGCGACCGTCGTTTTCGGTGACGTCGACAGCGGCAAGGCCACCACCGGTTTCAACATCGGTGCGATCTATGATTTCGATGAACACAACCACTTGCTGGTGTCCGCGGGCACGGGCCTGCAGAATGCATCCGCGACGAATCTTTTCTCCTGGTATGTCGGCTATCAAATCATAGGGCCATAGTTATTCGTGATTGACGTGCCCGCCTTTCCCTTGCCGGTCCAGATTTCGCAAAAAATTATTTCGTGCAATCCTTCACGAAAGCTTTGCGGGCCGCACCCGTCAGTTTTTGAGCCTTCGCTTCCTTCTTGCAACTTGCCTGCTTGGCTGCGGCTTGTTGCATTTCAGGGCTGCTCGGGTCTTCCGACACTTTCATTTTCTGAGTGGCCTGATCCATTTTCGACTTATCGCCGGTCGGTGTTTGAGCGAAAGCGCCACCGCCGGTCAGAGCCGCGGCGACAGCCGAGACGGCCAACAAGATTGCGACACGTGACATGGCAATTTTCCCTGAGTTTCGTTCCCTGGAGCATGATCCGAAAAAATGGAAACCGATTTTTCGAAAACTAACCTTTGAACCCTGGCCTTGATCCAAATCCAGCGCGCTAATCAATGTCTGTTTTGGATAATAAGGCGACATGGGCGCGCCTTCAAGCGATGTCGGACTGCCTAACAAGAAGCCCCGGCGTTGAGGCGGGGGCTACGCTTCGATTTCTCCCGGCCTGGTGCGTTGGCGGTTGCCCCACGACAAGCATCATTCGAGTGCGGCGCCGCTTGGCATGCGCACCGGCTGATAGCCCGCGGCGGCAAGCGCCTGAAAGATGTCGTCGGCGTGCGCAGCGTCGCGCGTCTCGATGGTGACGTCGAGCTTGGCGCCCTTGGCGGGCACATCGAGGAAAAGCCGGTGATGATCGACGCTCAAAATGTTGGCGCCGAGCAACCCGAGCCGGGTCGCAATCTGGCCAAGAATGCCCGGACGATCGGGAATGGTAAGACGAAAGGAGACGATGCGAACGGCCCGCTCGAGTTCGCGCACCATGATCGACGCAAGGATGCGCGGATCGATATTGCCGCCGCAAAGGATCAGCCCGACCTTGCGGCCGCGAAACCTGTCCGGTTCGGCGAGCATGGCGGCAAGCCCGGCCGCGCCGGCCCCTTCCGCCATCGTCTTTTGCAACGTGAGGAAGGCGTTGACGGCGCGCTCGATCAGCGCCTCGTCGACGAGGATGATCTCGCTCACATTATCGCGCACGATCGGCAACGTCAGCTTGCCGACATTCGTCACCGCGATGCCTTCCGCCAGCGTCGCACCGCCGCATGGCCGGTCGCCCTGGTGGATCGCGTTCCACATTGACGGGTAAAGCGAGCTCTCGACGCCGACGATCTCGATCGAAGGCCTCTTGGCGCGCGCGGCGATCGAGCAGCCGGCGATGAGCCCGCCGCCGCCGATCGGAACAACGAGCACGTCGAGATCGAGCGCTTCTTCCAGCATTTCGAGCGCGATGGTCCCCTGCCCGGCGATGATCCGCGGATCGTCGTAAGGATGAACCCACACGAGATGCCGCTCCGACGCGATTGCCTCGGCGCGGGCTTGGGCTTCCGCGACTGTCTCGCCGTCGAGCACGACCGTGGCCCCGAGCGCCTCGGTGGCCTTGATTTTGACGAATGGGGTGGTCACCGGCATGACGATGGTCGCTGCGATGCCGAGGCGGCGCGAGTGATAGGCCACCGCCTGGGCGTGATTGCCGGCCGACATGGCGATAACGCCGCGGCGACGTTCGTCGGCGGAGAGCGCGGCAAGTTTGACGCAGGCGCCGCGCTCCTTGAACGAGTTGGTGACCTGCAAATTCTCGTATTTGACGAAAATCTCGGCGCCGGCGAGCGTCGACAGCGGCGGCGCCGCCAACAACGGCGTGCGCAGCACGTGTCCGGCGATCGTGCGGCGGGCCGTCTCGACATCCGCGAGCGTAACCATGGCAGCCTTTTTCCGCATTTCCGCCGGCGTTACAATGCAACAATCGGAGGCAAGCTCGCTTGTAAGCAACTCTATGCCAAATTCGCGGTGGGGGTCCGGATCGGGGCTCGGCATCCCGGCCGAGATTCGGCCGCACGCCTACGATCCCCCTACCAATCCCGAATTGTTCGAGGGCGTGTTGGCGCGGCGCATCGTCGCTTTCGTAATCGATGTAATCGTCATCGCGGTGCCGCTCGCCTTGGCGTCGATACTCATGTTTATGATCGGCCGCGTCACTTTCAGCCTCGGCTGGTCGTTGTTGTGGCTGTTGTCAACGGCCTCGGTTGTCTGGGCGTCGTTCTACTACGGAACGACGCTCGGAGGCCCGGCATCGGCGACGCTCGGTATGCGCGCCATGGGGCTCCAAATGCGCACGTGGTATGACGCGCCGTCATATTTCGTGCTCGGCGCGGTGCACGCCGTCGTGTACTGGATCAGCGTCAGGGCTCTGTCGCCGTTCGTGGGCGCCGTCGTCATCAATAGTGCGGCGCGCGCCTCGTCCATCAACACGCGCAGGGCCAGTCATGGCTGATTTTGCCTTTGACGCGCCGGTATTCTCGGGCAATCTAGGCGGCAACCGGGCCGATTACCGCGGCATGAGGACCACCGGTCAGGGCGCAAAGTGACACAGCACTCCCGCGATACACCGCAATTCTATTTGACCGCACCGTCACCGTGCCCGTATCTCGGCGGCAAAGAGGAACGCAAGGTCTTCACCCACCTTGTCGGCGAGCGCGCTGGTGAACTCAACAACATCCTTACCCAGGGCGGATTTCGCCGTAGCCAGTCGATCGCCTACCGGCCGGCCTGCGAAGGTTGCCGCTGCTGCGTGTCGGTGCGTGTCGTCGCCAAGGAGTTCGGCCCCACGCGCAACATGCGGCGCATCGTCAAGCGCAACGCCGATATCGCCGGCGAAATGAAAATCGCAGAACCGACGTCGGAGCAATATTCGATCTTCCGCGCCTACCTCGATTCGCGCCACCGCGACGGCGGCATGGCCGACATGACCGTGCTCGACTACGCGATGATGGTCGAGGACAGCCACATCGAGACGCGAATCGTCGAGTATCGGCGACGCGAACCTGGCACGTCCATGCCGGGGCGGTGCGCCGGCGACCTCATCGCGGTGGCTTTGACCGACGTGCTCGGCGATGGTTTGTCGATGGTATATTCGTTCTTCGAGCCGGACGAAGCCGCGCGCTCGCTCGGTACCTTCATGGTGCTCGACCACATTGCGCGCGCGCAGCGCATGGGGCTTGCTTACGTCTATCTCGGCTATTGGGTGCGAGGCTCGCGCAAGATGGACTACAAGAGCCGCTTTCTTCCGCAGGAGCGGCTCACGCCCGACGGCTGGGCGCGGGTGGAGTAGAAGGCGTCCTTTTCACAATTCTCCTTTTATTCTCTCCCGATCACCGCCCGTCGAACTTGTTGGTCTTCGGAAATCCCTTGGGGGCCAGGCGTCCGGCGTCGGCGCGGTTGCCGCGCCAGTCGGCGAGCTCTTTCAACGACAGCGTGAATACGCGACCGGCGGAATTGGTCCAGGTCAAACCCTTTTCCGCCTCGAACGTCTTGATGTCGGAAAGGCCGCCGTCCTTGTGCCGCTGCAGCCGAACGCCGCGGCCGCGCGTCATCTCCGGCACCTGATCGATCGGGAAGACGAGCATCTTGCGGTTCTCGCCGATCGCTGCGACGAGTTCGCCCTCGGCCGGCGCGATGGCGCGCGCCGTGTCGGGCGGCGCGACGTTGAGCACCTGCTTGCCTTTCCGGGTATTGGCGAGGCACTCGTCCTCGGCGACGATGAAGCCCCTGCTTTGTTTGCTGGCGACGATGAGCTTGCGGCCGCCTTCGTAGCGAAACACCGAAATCACGTCGGCTTCCTGCTCGATCTCGATAAAAAGCCGGATCGGTTCGCCATGCCCGCGCCCGCCGGGCAGTTTCGCGGCCTCGACGGTGTAGCAGCGCCCGTTGGTGGCGAAGATCAGAAGCTTCGAGGTCGTCTCGGCGAAGAAGGCGAGCTTCAAGCCGTCGTCGGCCTTGAAAGCGAGGCCGGAAAGGTCGGCGACCTGACCGCGCAGCGCCCGGATCCAGCCTTTCTCCGAGACCACGACGGTGACCGGCTCGCGCTCGACCAAGGCCTCCTCGATCGCGGCCTCGTCGTGCGCCGGCGCCTCGGCGAACCCGGTGCGGCGCTTGCCGAACGGACTCTTTGCCCCAAATCTATCGCGCACCTCGCGGATTTGGCTGGCAGTGGTCTTCCATTGCGATTTTTCCGAGCGCAGCAATTCCTCGATGGACTTCTTCTCTGCGCGTAGCTCCTTCTCCTCCTGGCGGATTTCGATTTCTTCGAGGCGGCGCAGATTGCGCAGCCGCATATTGAGGATGGCGTCGGCCTGCACGTCCGAGAGCTTGAACGCCTGCATCAACACCGGCTTCGGCTCATCCTCCCGGCGGATGATCTTGATGACTTTGTCGATGTTGAGATAGGCGACGAGATAGCCGCCCAAGACTTCGAGCCGATGTTCGATCTGACCAAGCCGGTAGCGCGAGCGGCGCAGCAGCACGTCGCGGCGGTGGGCGAGCCATTCGCTTAAGGCTTCGGCGAGGCCGACCACTTTCGGGATGCGGCCGCGCACCAGCACATTCATGTTGAGCTGCACCCGGCTTTCGAGCTCGGTGAGCTTGAACAAACTCTCCATCAGCAGCGCCGGATCGACCCCGCGCGAGCGCGGCTCGAAGACGAGGCGCACGTCCTCGGCGGACTCGTCGCGCATGTCGGCGACGAGCGGCAGCTTCTTCTCGTTGATCAGCTCGGCGATGCGCTCGACCAGCCGCATTTTCTGCACTTGCCAAGGGATTTCGGTGACCACGATCTGGTAGGTGCCGCGACCGGTGTCTTCGGTCTCCCAGCGCGCGCGCAGGCGGAACGAGCCGCGTCCGGTGGCGTAGGCCTCGGCAATCGCCTCGGCGGTGTCGACGACGACGCCACCGGTCGGGAAATCGGGGCCGGGCACGAATTTCAAGAGTGTGCGGGTGCGTGCGTTCGGCGTGTCGATGAGATGCAACGCCGCGTCGCAAAGCTCGGCGACGTTGTGCGGCGGTATCGACGTCGCCATGCCAACCGCGATGCCTTGCGAGCCGTTGGCGAGCAGGTTGGGGAAGGCTGCCGGCAGCACCACCGGCTCTTGTGACACGCCGTCGTAATTGGCGCGGAAATCGACGGCGTCCTCGTCGATACCGTCGAGCAGAAGCCGCGCGGCTTCGGTCAGGCGCGCTTCGGTATAGCGGTAGGCGGCGGCGTTATCGCCGTCGACATTGCCGAAATTGCCCTGGCCGTCGACGAGCGGATAGCGCGAGGAAAAATCCTGCGCAAGCCGCACCAGCGCGTCGTAGATCGCCTGGTCGCCGTGCGGATGGAAATTGCCCATCACGTCGCCGACAATCTTCGCCGATTTCTTGAACGCCGAGCCAGGATCGAGGCGCAGGAGCCGCATGCCGTAGAGGATGCGGCGATGCACGGGCTTGAGTCCGTCGCGTGCATCGGGCAGCGCCCGATGCATGATGGTCGAGAGCGCATAAGCGAGGTACCGCTCCTCGAGCGCTTCGCGCAGCGGAACCTGCTGGATGTCGCCGGGTTCCGGGGGAATCACCTTCTTGTTCATGGCGGTGACGGGTTAGCGCGGTTCGCTGTTATGAACAAACAAAAACACGACAGCAAAAACCATAATGAACAAAATGGCTTAGCGAATTATCACAGCGTCGGGACAACGTACGGGACAACGCTATTCCTCCAGAGGCCAGGATCGACCCGAATTCGCGCGAATATCACGATAACACCACCGCACCAAGCAAGCTGAAGCCATCGACTGGAGGTGTTCTCAGTCCTCAATGCTGCCATCCCGACCGATCCCCCTCCTGCAACCAGGCATCCGGTGGCGATCCGGTTGCAGCGGCCGCCCCGCGCGGATGCTTACTCGGAGGTAGCGTAATAGACCGTCGTTTCGAATTTATAGCAGCATGTTTCGCACGACCAATTATGCCGTGCGCATACCTCTGTTAGTTCAGACCACTTCGGCGCAAGCAGATGAGCGCTGCATTGCGGGCAAATGTTGTAGTTGGAGCTGACCAACCGCGTACGTGCCGGCGGCTCGGCGTGCAGCGTCATAAGTTCCTCCTCTGCACCCCTCCCACACACAACACGATAACCGACTTCTCAATGGCCTCCGCGTGTTATCAGCGGAACGACGACACGTAGGCGTTCTGTGGATAATTTCGTGCAAAACTGTCGCAAACGTTCAGCGCTACGCGGTCGCCAATTCTGCGGTCGATCAGCGTTGCGTCTTCGAGAGCTATTAACCCGTCTTGAGACTGGCAAGCGTTGAAGCAAATCATTGGGAGCTGGCTTCAAATATTCGACACCCGCCTCCCCGCTCAGCCAGGGCTCCAATTGCTTCTTGGTCAAAAGGACCGGCATGCGGTCGTGCACATCGGCGACGAAGTCGTTGGGCCCGGTAATAATCATCGTGCGGCATTTCAGCCGCTCTCCCGTCTCTCGATCTTTCCACTCGTCCCAGAGCCCGGCGACCGTGAGCGCTGGCGATCCGTCTCGTGCAGTGAAGTACCAGGGCTGTTTCCCGCCCGACCTGGCCTGCCATTCGTAGTAGCCGGAAACCGGAATCAGACAGCGGGTACGCTTGAACGCATCGCGAAAGAACGACTTTGTCTCCACCGTCTCAGCTCGCGCATTGAACGTCGCCATCTTCACGTCTTTGAGCGACTTGTTCCACCAGCTTGGCACCAAGGCCAGCTTGGCACCAAGCCCCAACGCATCGGCACCAGCTCGCGCTTGCCTCGTAGCCCAGAATCGTATAAGTTGAATCAGTTGGGCAGACGTTGTAGCGCGCTTGGGTATTTCGCGGCGGCTGGTCCAGCGTTAGCCGATAGAGCCCGACAAGCTCATCCCACGTCAGCTTGCAGCTGAAACGTCCACACATGGGCGAAATATAGCGGCTCGGACTTGCGGCTATGTTCTCATTTTGTTCTCATAAGTCAATATGGGACAGCGGGCAACCGGTCACATAACGTCGCGTGGCCCAAGCGGGGGCGACAGCCGCAATGCGGCCAAGACTGAACCGGATAGTTCCTAGGCACCTATTCGCCTCCGGTCTTTGGTTGCCGCAATGGCATAGGCTGCGAAATGCCGCCCTTCATGTACCGCTGCCCCAACATCGGACACCACGTTCAGGGCTTTACAGCCGAAGAGGTGTCAGACGACGACACCTATCAGTCCGTGACGTGCATCATGTGCGACCGCGTTCTTCTTGTTACAATCCTGCCATAGGCAAGGTTTGGGGGAGGATGACGACGGATGACGGTGATCGTTGCTGGACGGTGCCGCGCGTTCACCGTGGGTTCATTTGAGCCACAATTAATTCGCACCATAAGGGTATCGGGGATCCGCGTAGTAGGGAGGGTTTCTATGAAGGCCCCTATTTGGATCCTTCTCACGGCGGTTGTGCTGGTAGCCACCGGTTCCCTCGCGATTATGAACAACGCCTGCAAGAGCAGCCATCACACGTGGTGTGCTCCAAGCTCCGACATCCGGCACCATGCAAAGATTTAGCGACGCTTGGCTAACTCGGGCCGAAGCCCGACGCATCGCGGCGAACATAGCCAAGCTGGCCGAGCATTTGAAACGACCTGGGTAAGGCGCAAGATGCAGTAGCCTCCTAGTTAAGATATCGTCCACTTGGTGAGTTGGGGATTGCGCATGGGCAATCAAACGGCACTTGTCAATTGCCCGAGTTGCAACGCGCTCTATCAAATCGTCAAAATCGAAGCTGGGCCAAAGGCTATCGATCGGTGGGTCACCTGCCGTGGCTGCCGTGGACCGCTTCCTGCTCGCGAAGGGAAACTCGTCCTCAAATATTTTCTGTTGCGGAAGGCGATTCGCAGCAAGAAATGGCAGCGTCAGACCCGCCCCGTTGCGCCCACTTGAACGCCAGCCGCATCCCGGCGAAATTGAGCGAAGCGTTCTACAACGCGCTGTTGTTCTATTCCGATTGGTCGCCGCCCTCGCCGGAACGAACAGTACGCATCGGAGGCACGCACTATTCGATGAGCGAAGTGTGCGGATTAGGGGATAAGTTTAGCGACACATTGCTCGCTGGGATACTAGACACCTCTGCCCCATCACACGCACGACATTCGTCATACCCGGTAAAGGACAGAACTTGCTGCCCAACCCACCTACGCAACAGGAGCGGTTTGCTTGCGTAAGCTAACAGTCCCGCAAGAAAAACTACGAGAGGCGCATATGGCAGCGCGGTGATAAATGATTTGTCGGGATGTAACACATCGCGGATTGCCTTTCAGATCATCGCGTCTGAAGATAAGCGCGACGTATCGCAGCGAACTAGCCGAAGCTGCCGGAATTGCTAAGCGATCGGGATGAACGACATTGCTCTGATCGAAATGGCGCGGTAGCCTGCATTATGCCCGCGCATGGGGGGACGACGCCGGGCCATCAGCGAGCGTATGGACCTAACTGCCGACGCCGCCCCGTCGGCAGTTTTTTTATCATCATCCGGCGCATACTTTAACCTTTCTATGGCCAAACAAAAAAACCCAGGCAGTCTGTTGTGCCTGGGCCTTTCTGATCGTTTGCCTCAGCTAGAGCTTCTAGCTGTGGGGCTGGGGTGTCGGGGGGGAAAGGGGCGATCAAGTCCTAGTAGTAGCGGCAGACGCCCGCAGCGCAGTGCCGTCGCGCCTTTCCCCGTCGCGGCACCTGCCACGCTAACTGGCGTTCGGGGTCATCCCACGATGGCATGAGCATTCTTTTGGATCACCGATAAAGCTTCGTCTTGTGACCAATGAATTGACACAGGAGCCGCGGACAAGATCCCTGCTCCGACTAGAGTTGCTGCAATCATACTCGTCTTTTTCACTACATTCTCCAAGCCGTGCATATTGAGAACGCTGAGTATTCGCGCCCGGGGTTCCTGAGCTGCTCGCTCAACATTAGGAGGTTTGACTGAGTGGTGGGGTCGTCGGGGGGATGGGGTGCCACTCAGATCAACCTAACGCCAGGCGACGCGCATCTTGCCGTGGATGGTGCCGCAAGGCCAACCTAACAATAAAAGCTAGGCCTCGCGTCCCGTCACACTCCATTGTGCGGAGGAGTGAGAGGATCTGTACTTCGGTATGTGCCTAGCGGCAAGTACGCTAAGTCCGCCTCCGAGCTGAACGCCGCCTTGGACAGATGATGAAGGAGATGCCGAAGGCCCAGCCAGAACATGGTAACCACGGGGTATTTGAAACCCCACTATCACCATCCCTCGCCTTCGTCGGCATCGATAAGAACCTTGCGAAGCGGGCGCGACCTTGTCCAGTTCACGCTATTAGACGATCAGCCTTTCGACGCGGCAGCTATCGGTACCACCTCGCTCACGTCGATCACCGGGACCACATCGATGTCGCTCCAATAGTCGTACTTCGAGACGAATGACGTGACGACCTTCGGGTCGCTCGCCTCGACAAAAACGTAACCGCCGCACGCTGCGTTAGGTCACAATCGACGGGCCCTCGCTGGCCGTCTGTCAGATAAGCTTGGGCCTCGGCGTTTCCGGCGCTGGGATCCTCTTTCTTTCTGGCCGCCTCGATTGTTGGCCAATCAGCTCCTGCATTTACCGCTGCGGTCCGTAGAATTTGAGATCGCGCTCAGCGCTGAAGACGTTGCTATAGAGGCCTGCAATCCATCGCCGCCCGCTCGACGTAACGTTGAGGTATCGAGTCGCCGCCTGAATGTGCGGCGAAATAGTATCCCAGTAAAATCGTGGATAAAGGTTTACCAGATCGGCCGGCGACGTATAGCCGAGCTGACTATTCATACCGACTTCTTCGAGTTCGAACCACAGCGCGTTGGCCTTGCGCAGATAATGCGGGTCGCCAAGCTGCCCGATGAGGTCGGCTGCGCGCACCAGCGAGCCTTCTTCATTGTCCGGAGTATCGGATGCGGCGGGCGGTGGAAAGCGCGTGCATTCGATGGCGTCGGCAATTCTCTTCGCATCGAACAGATCGTGACCAGAAAGGCGTTCTAGAACGTAGAGTTTTGACCGATCAACGTGATAAGGCAACAAGGCGGCGTCGGATGATCCGCGCGGCAGTCTGATCTTTCCACCGTTCGCATCAATCACGTAGTTGTCGGCTTCGTCACCGTTGAGAATTCCTCGGACATAACCAATGTCGTGGAACAGGCACGCAACGATCATGTGCACGTAGTCGCGGGCAAGCGTGGGCCTTAAAAGAGCACGCCCATTCATGATGTCGTACCCGGCCAAGGTCACGAGCATGGTGTGTTCGACATTGTGGTAGAGCGCGTCGCTATTACCGATACAATCCAGCGCCAGCCTGGCGGCGGACGAAAGTCGCTCGATCAACCCTGTCTGGATCGATCCAAAGCGGTGGCTCATGTGCCTGGCTAAAAAAGAACTCAGCGCTTCCGCGGCCAGTTCGGAAACCGTTATCATGGTTGCCGCCCCTCGCTCCCACAACAACAATCATGCGCTTACGTTTTCAGTTTGACAAGAACAAGCCGCGTGGTGTGTTTCGGTTATTCTTCAGCACTTGGGCTAGTCGTAGGCTACGATCGACTTCGACTTTGCCTCTTCGATCCGCCGCAAACGGCTTTCTAGTAATGAAGTGAAGTCCCGGCCTTGAACGACTGCCGTAGCGGAGAGCTTCGGGCTCTCGAATGGAAGCGCCTCGATCGCCCCGCGCATCCTTGCGGATAGCGGAGGGCGCGGATCAGCAACACCATCTAGCTGGCGCTGCGATAGATCGCATGCAGGAATTGAAGGGTGTTCGCGCCTTCAATCATGGGCTCCGCTGTACTCACTAAGTTGTCCGGATCAGCAAAACTCGGCATTCCCCTCATTTCGATGCCTTGGATTGCCCCGCTTAAACATCGGGCTCTGCGCTGAAGACGTTGCTATAGGGGCCTGCAATCCATCGCCGCCCGCTCGACGTAACGTTGAGGTATCCGCCGCCTGAATGTGCGGCGAAATAGTTTCCCAGTAAAATCGTGGCTAACGGTTCCCCGACCCTTTTCCCGATAATGTTCGCGTGCGAGTTCTGCCCCGCACCCAATTGCGGAAGCTCAGGACGGCGTAAGCCCCAGCCCCAAACTGTTCCCACTCGGGCACAGAGCTTCAGGATCGTTGATGCGTCAATATAAGTGAGACATTCATCGGCATTTCTTTGACTTCGCTGCGTCGACGAGCGCAGCGTTGAAATCCCTTGCAACTAACAATTTACGTTATGAACAAGAACGGCGGAAATAAAGCGGGCGCGCGCGTCAGGCAATGGCAGCCCGCGCGGCGAAAAGGCATGGCGTTCGAGAAAGAACCCAGTCAGCGCAAAGGCATCGGCGACATCGGCAGCCGACGCCGTCGCCTGCTCCGCGCGCAAAAAATCCGGCAGCCGCATGAGCTTGTCGCGATAAGCCTCTCCCGCCGCGCGCGAGACGGCGCGCCCGGACCGCGGCGAGACATAAACGAGATCGTCGGTTGCCCCGGTCGCGGCGCAGGTTGCGAGATCGAGGCCGAAACCGAGCTCGGCGAGAAAAACCAGCTCGAATTGCGCAATCATCGGCGCGACCGTGGCAGGATCGTCGAGCGCATCGAGGATGGTTTCCAGCGCGTCGTGAACCCCCGCATGCGGCTCGCGCTCGGCGAGAAGCCGGCACAAGGCGGCGAGATGGGTCACGCCGTGCACGGCATGCGCCGCGTTCAGGAAGCCGGCCGCACGCAGATTGATGCTCTCGATCGCGTAATTGCCGAGATGGTCGTCGAGCCGCGCCCGCCAGGTCGCGCGCAGCGAGTTTCCCGGCTGCAAAATACCGCGCAACCGCGTGCCGGTGCCGCCGCGTACGAGCCCGAGATGGCGGCCGCGCATGGCCGTCATCAGTTCGAGGATGACGCTGGTCTCGCCGTGGCGCCTGGCGCCGAGCACGATGCCTTCATCGGTCCATTGCATGAGCAGTATGTATGTATGATTCGCCGTCATTCCGCGGCCGAGCCAACGGTTCCGGTCCGAAGTGGCCGGCTCAATGACTGGCTCAGCGGGGAGCCCGGAATCCATAGTCACCGTCGGTGGCTATGTATTCCGCGCTCGCCGCGTTGCGACGCCCCGGACTGACGATGTCACTCCCGTGGGAACTCCAGCCCCATCTCACGGTAGCGTTCCGGATCGTCGCCCCAGCCCTCGCGGACCTTGACGAAGAGGAAGAGATGCACCGCGTGCTCGATCGCGGCGGCGATATCGGCGCGCGCCGCGGCGCCGATGGCCTTGATGGTCTGCCCGCCCTTGCCGAGCACGATCTTGCGCTGGCTTTCGCGCTCGACATAGATCGTCTGCTCGATGCGCACCGCGCCGTCGCGCAACTCCTTCCACGCCTCGGTCTCGACCGTCGACTGGTAGGGCAGTTCCTGGTGCAGCCGCAGATAAAGCTTCTCCCGCGTGATCTCGGCGGCAAGCTGGCGCAGCGGCGCGTCGGAGATTTGATCTTCAGGGTAAAACCACGGCCCGGCCGGCACGTGGGCGGCGAAAAAGCTTTTGAGATCGGCGACGCCCTCGCTGGTCCGCGCGGAAACCATGAAGGTCGCCGCGAACGCCCGCTCGTTGATCGTTTGCGTCAAAGCGAGGAGTTTTCGCTTCTCAACCAGATCGACCTTGTTGAGCACAAGGACTTTCGGCGCGCGGATGTCGGCGAGCTTGCGCAGGATCGCATCCTCGTCCTCCCCCGCGCCTTTGTGCGCGTCGACGAGCAGCGCGACGACGTCGGCATCCTGCGTGCTGCCCCACGCGCTCCCCACCATGGCGCGGTCGAGCCGCCGGCGCGGCGCGAAAATCCCGGGCGTATCAACAAGGACCAGCTGCGCCGCGCCTTCGATGGCGATGCCGCGAATGAGCGCGCGCGTGGTCTGCACCTTCGGCGTGACAATCGAGATTTTGGCGCCGACGAGCGCGTTGAGCAGCGTCGACTTGCCGGCGTTAGGAGCTCCGATCAGCGCGACGAATCCGCAGCGCGTACCCTCCTTGGCAGCCTCAGCCATTGGCCCGTTCGGGCTTGACGCCCTCGCGCTCCATCATGGCGGCGGCGGCGGCCTGCTCGGCGGCCCGTTTCGAGCGCCCGATACCTTCGGCGGGCGCAAGCTTGGGAAGATGCACGGCGACGCGGAACTCCGGATCATGATCGGGGCCGGAACGGGCGACCTCGCGATAGGCAGGCGTCGGCAAGCCGCGCGCCTGCGCCCATTCCTGCAAGACGGTCTTGGGATCGCGCAAGGGCTGTGCGGTCGTGCGCATCCGCGTTTCCCAGAGCCGTCCGACCAACGCCGCGGCGGCGTCAAATCCGCCGTCCGAATAAACCGCGCCGATCAACGCCTCGCAGACATCGGCGAGGATCGCCGGCCGGGTGCGGCCACCGGCATTGGCTTCGGAAGCGCCGAGCCGGATCGCGGCGCCGAGATCAATGGCGCGCGCGATCTCGGCGCAGGTTTCCTTGCGCACGAGGTCGGCGAGGCGGCGCGACAGCTCGCCTTCGTCGGCCTTGGGAAAAGCGCGGAACAGCATGTCGGAAATCACCAGGCCGAGCACGTGATCGCCGAGGAATTCGAGCCGCTGATAGCTGCCAGCGCGGTTGCGCGAGCCCTTGAGCGCGGAAATGTGCGAGAGCGCGCTGTCGAGCAGCGTGGCGTCGGCAAAGCGATAGCCGATGCGTTCTTCCAGTGAACCGTCACCGCGGCGGCGGCGGCGGCGCGAATCCTTTTGACCTTCGCTTGCCGCGCCCGGCGCAGCCGACGGCCGGGCGACCCCGACGGCAGACGATTCTTGCGGCGCGACGACCGATTTGCCTTTGCTCCGTGCGCTCATCGAACCAGCGTGAACAACCGGCTCCAGCGCACCGTCCACGGCCAGCGCCACACCTCCCAAGCATGCGCCCCATCCCTAATCGAGAAGAAGATGATCTGCGCTTTGCCGATGATGTTCTCGTAGGGCACGTAGCCGACCGCGCTGAGCACGCGGCTGTCGGTGGAGTTGTCGCGGTTGTCGCCCATCATGAAATAGTGGTCGGGCGGCACCGTGTAGACCTGCGTGTTGTCGTAGAAGCCGTTTTCGGTGAGATCGAGCGTGGTGTAGACGACGCCGTTCGGCAGCGTTTCGCGATAGCGTTTGACGTGCTGCACCGCGCCGTCGTCGTCGGTGACGAAGTCTTCGACGCGCTCGCGCTTGACCGGCTCGCCGTTGATGTTGAGGACGCCGTCGATCATCTGAATGCGGTCGCCGGGAAGGCCGATGACGCGCTTGATGTAGTCGGTCGAGTCATCCTTGGGCAGCCGGAACACGACGACGTCGCCGCGACCGACCGGCTGGCCGATGATGCGTCCGCTGAAAATAGGCGGCGAGAACGGCAGCGAGTAATGCGTGTAGCCGTAGGAATATTTGGAGACAAACAGATAGTCGCCGACCAGGAGCGTCGGGATCATCGACCCCGAAGGGATGTTGAAGGGCTGAAACAGAAAGGTGCGGATGATCAACGCGATGATGAGGGCGTGAAAGATCACCCGCAGGGTCTCGGCGAATCCGCCTTCCTTCCGTTTTGTTCCGGTCTGCGCGCTCATCTGCCTGTGGTTCCGTTCACGAAATTCTCACCCCGCGCCGTTGTAGCCCGTGGGGCTAACCCACGCAATTGCGCGCGGGATTTCGCCGCGGGGCTTGGTCAATCGGCATTAGCTAGGAACGTCATACGCTTATCGCCAGTTTCGCAGCTAACATAACAAATTTGTCATCCGCCAGGCGCCACCAGCGCGACCCTACCGCGCGTCAGAGGCCGGGAACGGCGACCGCCGAGATGACCACAAAGGCCTGCGCGGTCGGCCCCTCGTCCGTCATGGTGAGGTCGATACGCGGCTCGTAGCCCTTTGGGGTCATGGCCGCGAGGCGCCGTTTGGCGCCGCCGGCCAGCTCCAGCGTCGGCCGCCCCGACGGCAGATTGACCACGCCCATGTCACGCCACCACACCCCGGCGCGAAGCCCGGTGCCGAGCGCCTTGGCGCAGGCTTCCTTGGCCGCAAAACGCTTGGCGTAGGTCTCGGCGCGATTGCGCCTTTTGTCCGCTTTGGCGCGCTCGGTCGGCGTGAACACGCGATCGAGGAAGCGATCGCCGTGACGCTCGATCACCTTGGCGATGCGGCGTGCATCGCAAATGTCGGAGCCGATACCGAGAATCATGACGCGGTTCCGGTCGCTCGGGCGCGGCGGCCGTGATCCACGGCCGCACGCATTTTGCGCACGACGGCATCGAGTCCGCCGAAGATCGCCTCGCCGATCAGGAAGTGGCCGATGTTGAGTTCAACGATCTCGGCGAGCGCCGCAATCGTTTCGGCGCTGATATAATTGAGACCGTGACCGGCATGTACTTCGAGCCCGGCGCTGGCCGCAAGCGCCGCGCCGCGGGTGATGCGGCTGAACTCGGCCTCGGCTTCGATGCGATCGCCCGCGGCCAGCGCGTCGCACCAGCTTCCGGTGTGAATCTCGATCACCGGTGCGCCGATCGCGGACGCCGCTTCGATCTGTACCGGCTCGGCGGCGATGAACAGCGAAACGCGGATGCCGGCGCCGCTGAGCTCTCCCACGGCCGCGCGCAATGACTCGCGCTGACCGGCGGCATCGAGCCCGCCTTCGGTCGTGCGCTCGGCCCGCCGCTCGGGAACGATGCAGGTGGCGTGCGGGCGCACTTTGCAAGCGATCTCCACCATCTCCGGCGTCGCCGCCATTTCCAGATTGAGCGGCTTTTTGATGCGGGCCTTGAGCCGCGCGATGTCGTCGTCGACGATGTGGCGGCGGTCCTCGCGCAGATGCGCGGTGATGCCGTCGGCGCCAGCCGCGATTGCGATCTCCGCCGCCTTGACCGGATCGGGGTGCCGTCCGCCGCGCGCGTTGCGCACGGTCGCCACGTGATCGATGTTGACGCCGAGGCGGATGGGAGGAAAAGCGGGCATGGTTAGCGGCTTATGCGCCCCTATCGGGTCCAATTCTCGACTTTAAGATCGGGAGCGCGCCGGAATTCGGCTCGTTGTTCGTGACGACAATCAAATCCGCGCAGATGCCGTGCGCCGCGATCCACAAATCGCTATTTCTAATGACCTGCCCTTTTGCCCCCAGAAGGGCTCGAATTTCTCCGTATTTCCGCCCAGCTTCAATCGGCAAGGGCAGAACCTCGATAAAGTCGAGAAACTCCTGTATTTGCTCTGCGGCTCGTGGCGGGGCCGGACGCAACTTCGCCGCGCCACACATGAGTTCTCCGTAGCTGATGAGCGAAATCGCCGCTTCGTCCGTCCTGAGCCGCAAAAACCGGGCGTGAATTTCCGGCGGCCGCCGGCGGCGAATATGGATGCACATATTGGTATCAGGCAAATAACGCGGGGCCATTACAGCCCTTCCCGCTCTTGATCTCTTCGATCGCGTCGGCATCGATCGGCAGATTGGCAATCAGCTCGAAGGCGCGCGCCATCCCTTTAGATTTTTCCCGCAACACCACTCCCTCACCGCGCCGAAAGATTTCCACTTCCTTACTCCGGAATCGAAACTCTTTAGGCAGGCGCACTGCTTGGCTGTTGCCTGATTTGAACACCTTGGACTTGCCCATGAAAGCTCCGTACATACTAGCCAGTAAATACTTTATTCCGCTCGCGGATCTAGCAAGCGTCCGCGCAAATCTTCCGCACTTGTGCACCCTGGCCTAATCGTTGACCCGCTCGGCGTTGGCGATCACCTTTTTGGCGCGCAATTGCGACAGGATCGACGTGAGATGCTTGAGGTTATAGACTTCGAGATCAATGGTCACTTCGGTGAAATCCGGCGATTGCCGCGACATGCGGATATTGTCGATATTGCCGTCGTGCTCAGCGATGACCTGCGCGATCTGCGCCAGCGATCCCGGCTCGTTCACCGACTGCACCTTCAGCCGTGCCGGGAAGCGCTGCGGTGTCTTCTCATCCACGTCCCAGCGCACATCCAGCCAGCGCTCCGGCTGGTCCTCGAATTCCTTCAGCGCCGGCGCCTGGATCGGATAGATTGTGATGCCCTCCCCGGGCGTCATGATGCCGACGATGCGGTCGCCAGGAACGGCGCCGCCATTGGGCGCGAAGCGCACCGGCAGATCGGTGTTGATGCCGCGGATCGGGATTGCGGCGCCATTCGCCGCTGCCACTTCCGGAAGCTTGAACTTCACGGCCTTGGCTCGCTTGAGTCCGAACCAGCCGCTTTCCGCCTTGGGCGCGACCGCGGTGACCCGCTCGTCCTTGTAATCGGGATACATGGCGCGCACGACGTCGGCGGCCTTCATCTCGCCGCGGCCGACGGCCGACATCACGTCATCGATGGAGGCGCGCGCCAGCCGCGGCAAAGCGCCTTCGAGCTGCTCGTCCGAGTATGCGATCTTGGCGCGCTGGCACAGCCGCTCGAGGATGCGGCGGCCGAGGCCTGAATACTGGTCGCGAATGGCGGCGCGGGTGGCGCGTCGGATCGCCGCCCGCGCCTTGCCGGTCACCACGATCGATTCCCAGGCGGCAGGCGGGGCCGTCTGCGCTTTGGACGTCAGGATCTGCACCTCGTCGCCGTTCTGCAGCGGCGAGATCAACGGCGCGATCTTACCGTTGATCTTGGCGCCGATCGCCATGTTGCCGACGTCGGTATGCACCGCATAGGCAAAATCGATCGGCGTCGCGTTCCGCGGCAATGCGATCAGCTTGCCCTTCGGGGTAAAGCAGAACACTTGGTCGTGGAACAGTTCGAGCTTGGTGTGCTCAAGAAACTCTTCCGGGTTGGAGCCTTCGGCCAAAAGCTCGACCGTGCGGCGCAGCCACGCATAGGCGTTCGATTCGCGCGACAGCATCTCGGTCGGCGAGCCGGCGCTGTCCTTGTAAAGTGCGTGCGCGGCAATGCCGTATTCAGCGATCTGCTGCATCTCGCGGGTGCGGATTTGCAGCTCGACCCGCTGCTTACCCGGACCGATCACGGTGGTGTGCAGAGAGCGGTAGTCGTTTTGCTTGGGCGTGGAAATGTAATCCTTAAAGCGCCCGGGAACGACCGGCCACGTCGTATGCACGATGCCGAGCGCGCGGTAACACTCGGCAGCGCCGCCGACCACGACGCGGAACCCGAAGATATCGGAGAGCTGCTCGAAGCCGACGGCCTTGCGCTCCATCTTGCGCCATATCGAATAGGCGCGCTTGCGCCGGCCGGAGACTTCAGCGGCGATGCCGCTGTCGGCGAGTTTCTTGGCAAGCTGCTGCTCGATCTCAGCGATCCAGCCCTTGCTGCGTTTCGCCAGCGTCTCGAGCCGCTCGGAGATGACCTTGTAGGCGTCGGGATTGAGCTCGCGGAACGACAGATCCTCGAGCTCCTCGCGCATCTCCTGCATGCCCATGCGGCCGGCGAGCGGCGCATAGATGTCGAGCGTCTCCTCCGCCGTGATTCGGCGGGCTTCGGGCGGTCGGTGTTCCAGCGTGCGCATATTGTGTAGGCGGTCGGCGAGCTTGATCAGCAGCACGCGCACGTCGTCGGCTATGGCCAGGAGAAGCTTGCGCAGATTCTCCGCCTGCTTCGCCTCCTTGGAGACGAGGTCGAGCTTTTTCAGCTTGGTGAGGCCCTCGACCAAGACGCCGATGTCGTGGCCGAACAGGCGGTCGATCTCGGTCCGGGTGGCGTCGGTATCCTCGATCGTGTCGTGCAGGAGCGCCGCAGCGATGGTGGCGTCGTCGAGCTTGAGATCGGTGAGGATCGCGGCGACCTGGAGCGGATGCGAGAAATAAGGATCGCCCGAGGCCCGCTTCTGCTCGCCGTGCGCGCGCATGGCGTAGACGTAGGCGCGGTTGAGCAAATCCTCGTTAGCGGCGGGATTGAATTGCTTGACCCGGTCGATCAGCTCGAACTGCCGCATCATCGGCGGCCTGCGCGGCTTCGGCGCGACCTCGTCGTCCCGCGGCACGAGATCCGGAGCGCGCGCGACCGCGACCCGCAGACGGGGCTGGTTCTGCATCCGGGGCAAATCGATCGGCGAGCGCGCCATCAAAAAACCTAAGCCTCGCCGTTTTGGCCGGCGAGAGCTGGATCATCAAGATATCATGGCGCGGGTTCGGCGCCACAAGGCGGC
>CAWKBE010000040.1:0-171927 GCA_963847785.1 uncultured Alphaproteobacteria bacterium | reverse complement strand
CACGTCCTCAGAACTTGAGGATGATTTTTCCGAAATGCTTTCCCTTCTGCATGTAGCGGATTGCAGCGACGGCGTCGGTCCAGGGAAACACCTTGTCGATGACGGGGCGCATGGTGTTCGCCTCGATTGCGCGGTTCATCGCCTCGAACGATTCTCTCGATCCGACCGGAATGCCGCGCACCGTCGCGCGACGATAGAGGATTTCGAGCGGATTGATCGCGCCCTCCTTGCTGCCGATATAACCGACCATATTGATCTGACCGCCGATGCGAATCGCCTGTAGCGACTGCAAGAAGCTGCCGGGTCCGCCGACCTCGATCACATGATCGACACCCCGTCCGCCGTTGAGTGCGCGGACCTCGGGATGCCAGACCGGCGTCTTGACGTAGTTGATCGTGTGAGTGGCGCCGAGCGCCTTGGCGCGTTCGAGCTTCGCATCACTGCTCGAAGTGACGATGGTGCGCGCGCCACACATCGTGGAGAATTGCAGACCGAACAGAGAAACGCCTCCAGTACCCTGAATGAGGACCGTGTCGCCGGCTTCGACGCGAACTCTCGGTCACCAGAGAGTGCCAGGAAGTCAATCCGGCACAAGGCAGGGTGGCGGCTTCTGCGTCGGTCAGATTCGCGGGCGCGCGAACGATGCCTTGCTGACCGAGGCGCACGTATTCCGCCAGCATCCCGTCGGCCGACCCGCCGAGCTGAGGGGTGTCCTCCTCGTAGCGGCCTGCGATCCAACTCTGATGGAAAGTGCCAAGCACGCGATCGCCAACCTTGGCGCGCGTTACACCTTCGCCCACCGCCACCACTTCACCGACTCCATCTGAGGTCGGCACGAGGGGCAGCGGGAATGAGAAGGGATAAGTGCCGAGCACCATGTCCATGTCACGGTAGTTGAGGGAGACGGCACCGATCCGAATAACAACTTCGTCGTGCCTCGGCTCCGGCATGGGCCTTTCGATCAGTTTGAGATGATCGAAACCGAAACCCCCAACGATCGCCATCGCACGCATTACAGGTCTCCTTCGTTACTTCGTATTCAGGAAAGCGTCTGCGATAGTCCGCCGCGCGCCCAATGTCGATCCATCCAACGCTCTAAACGGGTTAGTGTCCTTTTTGGCCCGTTGCGACGTCGGTGTGACTGCAGGCAGGTCTCTTCCGGTTCTAGTTGTGGATGACTCTCGTACGATGACTCAGCTTATATCAGACTTGGTTCGCAAGGCCGTATTTAACGACGTGGACGCCGAGAACGACGGTCACTCCGCGCTCGAGCGACTCCGCCATAAGAAATATGGGCTGTACTTTCAGATTGGGAAATGCAGCCCATGAGCGGAGAAGAATTCGTTAGGGAGATGAGGCAAGACAGAGTGATGGGAAAAATCCCAATTATCTTGATTACTGGCACGGCAGGAAGGGGTACGGCGTGGCTTGCTGGCGCGGTTGCCTATCTCCCTAAACCTTTCAGCGAAAGTGACCTCAACACCGCGATAGAAAGAGTATAGGAGCCTCCCAGCGCCCTCTAACCGTTGATGCCATTTGACTCGGTCAGCTTGAAGGGGTGAGAGATAGTGATGCCGTCGGGCCAGAGCCACCAAGTGGATGACGGTCTCGGCTTGGCGCGTTATGGCGCGGTCCCGGGTGGGATTACGGCTACGGCCCCGGCGCGTTTGCCGCCGACGTGATCGGCGGCACTGTGGCGGCGGTTACCTCGCCGCTCTGGGCGCCCGGCTACTATGACTATTATCCCGGTTACGCGTACGGACCGACCTACGCCGCGCCCCGCTATTATGGTTATTCGCCGGGTTACGCTTATGGGCCGGCCTACGCGGCGCCCAACGCTGTCATGGCGCAAAGTGGCCCCGGCGCTGCAACCGTCGCGTCCTGTGAGGCGCGCTTTCGGTCGTACAATCCGTCGACCGGAATGTATACAGGTTATGACGGGCAGCAGCATCCGTGTCCGTGAGCTTTAAGCAAACGACACGACATATTTCCCTGCAGCCCGACAACCGCGTTAAGCTTGTCCCACGTCGGCTGAGGTTCAACAATGTCGGACCGCGACCGCGTTAGCGCCGAGTCCGCTTACGCATCATCGGTCAACTCCATACAAACAGAAGGGCCGCCTAGCGGGCGGCCCTTCCAATCACACCTTACCCAATTATTACTCACATGGAACGTCACACGTTCCTTTGTGCGGAGTGTAATCAGACCGAGACCTACATGCTGCGAGTCAACTAAAAGGCGGATCGAAGCGGCGGGTCGTGCCGTCGGTCGACAAGAAGCGAGCTTTATTTGCACTGCTTGGTGAGAGCGTCGAATACAGCGTCAAATCGCTTTCCTTCAGCAGAATCGGGGTCGATTTCTTCTAACCCTTCCATAACCTTTACGTACTCAGGGCCAATTTGTTGTGTGAGGCTGTCAAGCTTGGCACTGAGAGCTTCGAGCGCCTTGTCGTCCTTTTTCTGGTCGGCCTGTTCCATCTGTTCTTGGAGCTTGCCCATATCGCAATAGGCCTTCAGCTTGGCTTTGTCGCTGCTGATCATCTGAGCAAGTTTTTGTGCATCCGCCGGGGCCATGAGCCGCTCGGGAGCCTCCGAGACCCTTGTCCAAGCGGCAGCGAAAGGAGCGGCGAGCCAACAAGCTGCGCGCAGAGATCAGCGAGATCGCTGATACGCTGCAAAGCAATCTCGACAAGGTCGTGCAGCAGTCGGCTGCGAGTATCGCCCCCGCGGGCGCATCGAGGGTGGGCTCGCCTGGGCGCGGCCTTATGGCTTCGTGCAGAGGGGGTGAGAGGCCGAAGCGGTGGGAGGTGGCGCTTTTGCACGCCTGCGCATTGATGTATCGTGGTTTTTTGAGTGGAGCTTGATTGTCTCGGAAACCGGCTTCGGCTTTTCCGGATCGCGCTCTGGGGACGCGCAGCACCATGTGGGGCCGCAAAGGCAAATCCGCCGCGCCGACCGGCGAGGGCGAGCCGCCCTCGCCGCTGAAGGAAGCGATGCACCAGGCGCGCATCGAGGCGGCCGAGCGCACGAGCGTCGTCGTCGATTTGCGCGACGCCGAAGTTGCGCGCCTCGAACTCCTCAACGAGGTGCTCAATCCGCTGTTTGCCGACATTCCGCCCGAGGTCGACCTGTTCGATCGCGGCATCAGCCGCGGTGACACGCCGCGGCTGTGGATCGACGCCGTGGCGCATGTCGCTATGGGACGCGACAAGCGCGTGTACCGTTTCCTCCACGACACCCGCATCGGCCGCCGGGTTTTTGCCGAGTCGTACGAGATCCCGGTGATCGTGAAAGCAATCACCGGATATGTGGCGCGTCGGCTCATCGAGCGGGAGCGGGCGCTGGACGAGGATCCGGAATTCGTCACCCGCATCGGCCGGCCGGAGGCGGCGCGCGCGCGCCGGCGATGGCGCCGGCGCGGATGGGGCTCACTGGCACTCGGTTTCGTGCTGGGAGTTATTGCGCTCCTGCTCACGGCCTTGCTGTTTGCGAGCCGCATGTAACGCAGTAGTGGCGCACGTGCACGTTTGTCAGCGAGGATCGGTCAGCATTTGGCGCGCGACCTCGCCGACGGTCCCGTCGGGAGCGCGTTGCCGCCCGATCATCTCGCAGCGCCAGTTGCCGGCTTCGCCGTCGATGCGAAAGAGGTTGTAACCGCCGGCATCTTTGTCGCTGTGCGACGCGCGCGCCGACGCCGACGGCACGCCGACCACCGGGATCCGCCGCTCCGGGCCGTCGAGCCAGATCAGCGCTCGGCAGTGGTCGTGGCCGTGCAGGACTAGTTCGGCGCCGTGCGCCGCAAGCACGCGATGCAATTCCGCCGCATCGGTCAGGCGCCGCAAATAATGGTTGGGCGTGCTCACCAGCGGGTGATGCACGAGCACGATGCGGAAGGTTCCGCGCGTCGCCGCCAAGGCCTCCGGCAGGGCGGACAGCTGCTGTTGGCCGAGCTCGCCGGTCGCCATGAACGGTCCCGTGGGTAACGCCGAGGACAGCGCGATCAGGGCGGCGGGCCCGCGCCGGCGCACGAACGGAAATGTCCCGCTCGCGGCGCCGTCGTCGCCGCGCATGTAATCGCCCCAATATGCGGCCGGTCCGCCGAGTGCTTTCTCCACATAGGTGTCGTGATTGCCGGGAATCACGGTGACGTCCTGCGGGGAGCCGAGCTTTTCGAGCCACGTGCGCGCATAGGCGTATTCGGTGGCCAGCGACAAATTGACGAGGTCGCCGGTCACCGCGATGTGGTCAGGCGTGATCGTCTTCAGGTCGCGGACAATAGCCTCGAGAATCTCGAGGCGGTGGAAATGTTTGCGGCCTCGTTGCCAGTTGATGAAGCCAAGCCCGCGCTTGCCAGCAAGCTCGATCAGCTTCGGCCTTAACGCCAGATGCAGGTCGGACAAATGCGCGAGTACGAGCATCGCGGCATGATGATATGCGAATCGTGTCCGGAACAATGGCCTGTAACGGCGCGCTTTCCGGCGAATCAGGAGCTGCCGATGAGGATGCCGGCGGCGAAGACGAGGACGCCGCCGACCACGACCTGGAAAGCGGCCTGCAGGAAGGGCGTGTCCATGTAGCGCGTGCGGATCCAGGAGATCACGGCTAATTCCACCGCGACAACGGCGAATGCGAGCGCGGTGGCGACGTAAAAATGGGGAATGAGATAGGGCAACGTGTGGCCGAGCCCGCCGATCGCGGTCATGGCGCCGCAGATCACGCCGCGTACCAAAGGGGCGCCGCGTCCGGTGAGCGATCCGTCATCGGACAATGCCTCGGCGAATCCCATCGAAATTCCCGCGCCAACGGCCGCCGCGAGTCCGACCAGAAACGTCGCCCAAGTATTGTGGGTGGCAAAGGCGGCCGCGAATAGCGGCGCCAGCGTGGAGACGGAGCCGTCCATCAGGCCGGCGAGTCCGGGCTGCACGTACTGCAGCACGAACATGCGTCGCGCGGTCTCGTCCTCGGCGGCGCGCGCTTGCGATCCCATATTTTCGCCGAGCTCATGCGCGAGCTTTTCGTGCTTGTCCTCCGCTGCGGCGAGGCGCGTCAGCAGCTCGCGAACCGCGTCGTCGCGTGCCGCTTCGGCCGCGCGCCGGTAGAACCGCGCGGTCTCGAATTCCATCTGCTCGGCGAACTTGCGCACCGCGTCGAGCCCAAGCGGCCGGTTGAGCCAAATCGGGCGGCGCGTGACGAAGCCCTTGACGTCCTGCCTGCGGATGAGCGGCAGGAATTCGCCGAACTTCTTTCGGTGGAGTTCCAGAAGCATGTCGCGATGATCGATCTCCTCCTCGGCCATTGTGTCGTACATCGCCACCGTGTCCGGAAAGGAAGCGCGCAGTCCGTCGGCGAAGGAGCGGTAGATGCGGTTGTCCTCGTCCTCGTTGGAGATGGCCAGCGCCAAAACTTCCTGCTCGTTCAAGTCGGAAAAGCTTTTCACGGGCCCGCCTCAGACAAGGTGAATATCTTAGAATACTTCTAAACTTGAATGCTAGAGCCGCTCGGCCTCGCTCGTACAATGGGCGTTGGAAATTTGCCGGGCATGTGGCGAGGGCGGATAAAGGTTCTATGAAGCTTGAAACCCCGCGCCGACCTTTCGAGCCAGCTATCCGGCGCGTCCTGCATCTTTATTGGCGTGTTGCGCGCGGTCTCACGCTTGGCGTCCGCGGCATGGTGATTGACGGCGCCGGACGCATATTTCTGGTCAAACACAGTTATGTCGCCGGCTGGCATTTGCCCGGCGGTGGCGTCGAAGCCGGCGAAACGCTCGCCACTGCGCTCGAGCGGGAGTTGCGCGAGGAGGGCAATATCGAACTCGGCGCGCCGCCGCTCTTGTTCGGGGTCTACTTCAATCGGCGGACCTCGCGGCGCGATCACGTTGCCCTCTTTATCGTGCGGTCGTTCCATCAGAGTGCGCCGCCGCGGCCGAACAGCGAAATCGTGCAACACGGTTTTTTTGCGCCCGACGCGCTGCCGGAGCACACGACGCTGTCGACCCGGGCACGTATTGCCGAGGTATGCGCAGGCCGCACGGCCGCCGAGATTTGGTAAGCCGCCGGGAACATTACCGGCATGTAATTTAAGCCTCGTCATTTCGCCGTGTCGGTGCCGCACCCGGCAACCATAGCTGCACGAAAAGCGTTGGCTTGCATTGGCGGCTGAGGGCGGCAGAGGGAGAGACTTCGATGCGGAAAAAGATTCCTGCGCTCACTGCGGCGATCGCTCTCGGCACAGCGACGATGACGACGGGTGCAATGGCATTCGGCCATGCCGGATGGCCACCTTGGCGGCGGTGGCGCGCATTTCGCTGGCGCAGCCCATATGGGCGGCATCGGTGGCGCTCGTGTCGCCGGCGGCCACCTTTGCCAAGGTCGGATGTTTTTAACGGCGGCGACTGGCGCGGCGGGTACGGCGGTTATGGCGGATACGGCTATGGCGCACACGGACGGCCTTGGATTGGGGCTCGGCTTGGGCGGCCTTTACGCCTACGCGGACAACCCGTACTGCGGCTATCCTTATTACGACTACAATTACGCCTATTGCGGCCCGTATGATTACCGCTAGTAACTGCGTCAGCCGCCGCTTTGATCTTGAAAATCGCCGCGTCTCTCTGGACGCGGCGATTTAATCTCGGCAGCGCAAGATCGGCTTAGCCGAAGCGGGCGCGATCGTGCGGCGCAGTGAAATCAAGCAGCGGCCCGATCGGCACGATGCCGGTCGGATTGACCTTGCGATGGCTGCCGTAATAGTGCCGTTTGATGTGATCGAAGTTGACGGTCTCGGCGACGCTCGGCACCTGATAAAGATCGCGCAGATAATTTCCAAGATTTGGGTAATCGACGATGCGGCGCAAATTGCATTTGAAGTGGCTGTAATAGACCGCGTCAAACCGAACGAGCGTCGTGAACAGGCGCCAGTCCGCTTCGGTGAGCGGCCCGACAAGATAACGCTGCCGCGACAGACGCTCCTCCAACTTGTCGAGCGTAGCGAAGAGCGTGCGGGCGGCTTCTTCGTAGGCCACCTGCGTGGTGGCGAAGCCCGAACGGTAGACGCCGTTGTTGACGGTCGAATAAACGAGGGCGTTGATGCTGTCGATCTCGGGGCGCAGCTTGGACGGGTAATAGTCGGTGCGTACGTCTGTGAACGCGTCGAACGCGGAATTGAGCATGCGGATGATTTCGGACGATTCGTTGTTGACGACGACACGTTGTTTCTTGTCCCACAAGACCGGAACGCTGGCGCGGCCGGTGTAGTGTGGATCGCCGAGAACGTAGATGTCGGCGACGGTCGATTCGCGGTTGACGGTGTCGAGCGTGGCACCCGGCTCGGCGCCGAATTCCCAGCCCTTCTTGCCGAAGATCGGCACGGTCACGGAGACCGAGATCACCTCTTCGAGCTTCTTGAGCTTGCGGAAGATCAGGGTGCGGTGCGCCCATGGGCAGGCCAGAGAAACGTAGAGGTGGTAGCGATCGCGTTCGGCGGGAAAGCCGCCTTTGCCGGTCGGGCCGGGGCTGCCGTCGACGGTGACGTAATTATGGAAAACGGTCGGCCTCCGAACGAATTGACCGTCCGCTTGGGTGCGCATGTCCTGATCCTTCCAGGCGCCATCGACTAGCAGTCCCATTCTCGTCTCCGCTGATGTCCGCGCGCGACCGCGAGCAATTGAACTAATCATTTCCGCGGCTGGCGGCAGGGCGCGACTCGAATGGCAGCTGGCTGATTTTGGCGGGGCTTTGGCCAACTCGGAGCCGCCGAAAACCGCATTAGCGGCAGGAGCTTCAAATCCAAAAACACGCCAGAATCATAAATTTGCTAGTGTCCCTTTGATTTCCAAGTTCGTATGAGAGACTTCTCGCAATCGTTTGCGAACCTTCGGAATCGGTACAACAAGCGCAGCGCTATGACCGACATCTCCCTGACCATCCTGCAAGAGACGGAGGGTGACGCGGCGGCGATCGGTCGCTTGCACGAACGCACGTTCGGCCCGGGCCGTTATGCCAAGACCGCATACCGTTTGCGCGAGGATGTGCCCCACAGCCTCGATCTCTCCTTCACCGCGCGTATCGGCACCCTCTTGGTCGGCTCCGTTCGGCTTTCGCCGGTCCGAATCGGCGAGGCCAAAGCGCTGTTGCTAGGACCGCTCACGGTGGAGCCGCCTTTTCGTGAGCGCGGCGTCGGTCAGGCCTTGATTGGCCGTGCGCTCGAAGAAGCGCGTGCTAAGGGGCACCGGCTGGTGATCCTGGTCGGCGACGAGCTTTATTATGGCAAATGCGGTTTCAAGCGCATCCCGCCCGGCCGTGTCGCCATGCCGGGTCCGGTCGATCCCGGACGGCTTCTCGTTGCCGAACTCGCCGACGGCGCCTTCGACGGAGTATCGGGACCGATCCGCGCGGAATGGGAAAAGTAATCGCGCGTTACCGCCCTTCGCGCACCCAGGTGCCGGCGAGGCTGCCGAGTAAAAGCAACAGACCGAGGAAACCGGCGAAGACCGGCAACACGCCGATGCCGTGCACGACACTTGCATCGCGCATTTTTAGGCCGATCCAATCGTCACCCTTGTAGGTGTCGCCGGAGCGCACTGCGAGAATGCGCGGCATGCTGACGCCGCCACCCTCATCGAGGCGGCGCGCGTCGCCGCCGGTCGCCGAAGCGATGGGCGCCAGCGCCTCGGTGGTCGAGGTCACCTGCGCGAACTCGCGGGGATTGGCCGGACCGAGATTGACAAGTGCGTTGAGCTTGCCGTCGGTGGCGCGCCAGAGCCCGAGTTCGTTCGCGGCGACAGTCGTCTCCCAGACGCCCGGTTCCGTCGGCTTGAGCTGAAGTGCGCGCGTCGCGCCCGAGGGAGCGGTCAACGTCACTTCGGATACGGCCTCGGCCATCGTCTGCCGCCGCACCAGGAGCTGATGGCCGCTGATCGTCAGCCTCAGCAATTCTTCCTCGAGCTCCGGTTCTTTCATCAGCCAATGCGAAAGCCGGCGCAGCAGGTCGAGATGCGGTCCACCGCCCTGGAAGCCGCGGGCCCACAGCCAGAGCTGGTCGGACAGAAGCAGCGCCACGCGTCCTTCGCCTTCGCGCGAAAGTACAAGAAGGGGCTTTTCGTCGGGGCCCTGCATCACGGCCGTACCGCCGGATTTCCTAGTATCGACAAGGCGGAACCACTGGCTCCAATGCGGTGGATCGGTGGCGGAACCATCGAGGTCGCGGGTCACGGGATGGCGTTTGCCAAGCTCGCTGAGGCGCGCATGGAAGCCGCGTTCGGTGACGTTGCCGCTCGGCTCGGCTGGCAGGATGGCGTCGAGCGGCGTGCGCCAAATACTGGTTTGGCTCGCATAGTCGGGTCCGGCCGCCACCAGGACGGCGCCGCCCTCGCGCACGTAGCGGGTGATATTGTCGAAATAAATCATCGGCAGCACGCCCTGGCGCGCGTAGCGGTCGAAGATGATGAGCTGAAACTCGCCGATCTTTTGTTGGAACAGCTCGCGCGTCGGGAATGCGATCAGCGATAATTCGTTGATCGGGGTGCCGTCCTGCTTCTCCGGCGGGCGCAAAATGGTGAAATGCACAAGATCGACCGAGGCGTCCGATTTGAGCAGGTTGCGCCATGTCCGCTCGCCGGCATTCGGTTCGCCGGAGACGAGAAGCACGCGCAGCTTGTCACGCACGCCGTCGATGTTGACGACGGCGCGATTGTTGACTGGGGTGAGCTCGCCGGCGAGCGGAGCGGCTTCGATCTCGACGATATTCGCCCCGCCGTGTGGGATCGGGATATCGACGCGCTGCGGCACGCCGATGGGGACGGTGCGCGTTTCCACGACGTCGCCGTCGCGGCGAATCGTGACCTCGGCGCTGCGCTCATTGGCGCCATGATCCTCGACCTGGTAGGTGATAGTCTGCGTTTGGCCGACAATGCCGAAGCGCGGCGCGGCAATGAGCGCTATGCGGCGGTCGCGCTCGTTCTTGCTGCCGGTGATCAGCGCGTGAACAGGCGCGGCGAAGCCGAGTGCGCCGGCGTTGGCTGGCACGTCGTGGACGCGCCCGTCGGTGATCATGATCGCGCCGGCGATGCGGTCGGAAGGAACGTCGGCAAGCGTCGATCCGAGCGCCGTGAACAAGCGCGTGCCGTCGGTTTCGCCGTCCGACTGTCCGGCCTCGACCACACGTACATCGAGCCCGGGAATGCGGCTCAGCCGGCCGACGATCGCGGCGCGCGCTTCTTCGGTTTGCCGCGCACGGTCGCCGAAATTCTGGCTCGGACTTTTATCGACGACGACCACGGCGACCGAACTGAGCGGGTCGCGATCCTCGCGCGTCAGCGAAGGGTTGGCGAGCGCGAGCACCATGAGCGCCAGACCAACGGCGCGGATAGCCGCGCCGCGACTGCGCGAAACAAGGAGCAGCGAGCTCAGGATGCAGGCCGCGGCGAGCGCGGCCCAGAGAATCTGCAGGCTGACGAGAGGGGCGAATGAAACGCCGAAATTCACCGTCGTTCTCTCCTATTGCCCGAGCCGTTCGAGCAGCGCCGGCACATGCACCTGGTCCGCCTTGTAGTTGCCGGTGAGTGTGTACATCACGATGTTCACGCCGGCGCGGAAGGCGAGTTCGCGCTGGCGCGGCTCGCCTTCGACCATCGGCAGCATGGGCTGCCCGTCGGGCAACATCGCCCAGGCGCCGGCAAGGTCGTTCGAGGTGACGATGATCGAGGAGACGCCGTCGCCGCCGCGAACCGGCCGCCGCGAACTCTCCTCCTCATCGCTGGCGGCCGGCAAAGCTTCGACCCAGAGCTCGCCGGAATTGAAGCGGCCGGGGAAGTCGCGCAACAGGTAGAAGGTTTTGGTCAGGACATGATCGCGCGGCACCGGCTCGAGTTCGGGGATGTCGAGCGAGGATAGGATCTTGCCCAGTTCGAGCATGCCCGGGCCGCGCGTTTCGCCGCCCGCGCCGGGCGGCGCGACGACGGCGTCGCGGGTATCGAACAGCACGGTTCCGCCTTGCTTCATGTAGGAATTGATGCGCTTGAGCGTTTCCTCGGAGGGGCGCGGCGCGCCGGGCACGATCGGCCAATAGATCAGCGGATAAAATGCAAGTTCGTCGCGGGCAACGTCGAGCCCGATCGGCTCGCCGGCTTCGAGCGCGGTGCGCTGAGCGAGGAAAAGCGTAAGTCCGCCCAATCCGGATTTGCTGACCGCGTCAACGTCGCGGTCGCCTGTCACGACATAAGCCAGCTTGGTCTCCAGGGCCGAGCGCGGGACATCGGACAAACCCTCCGCGTGGGCGTGCGGCAAATTCAGCGACAGCGCGGATAGGATAAACACGGCCGCGGCGCTTGCGCGCGAAAAGCGCGGCACCAGCCGGGCGGCGCCGCCGCCGAGATAGAGAACAATAAGCGTGTCGAGCAGGAAAAGACCGAGCGCGGCGAGAAGGATTGGCCCGCGCAAATCCTGCGGCTCGCTCTTGCGGTAGATTTCCCAGTTTGCGCCGACGAGCGCGGAGAAATCGAGCGGCGTCAGTCGCTCGCCGGCCGAGAGTGTGTTGACGGCAAGGAGATTCTCTGGCGGGCCGTAAAAGCCGGGCGGATGGTCGGCGGTGGCGCTCGACGAATAATCCGCCGGCACCGGCCGGGCGGTGGCGGACGGAGCGACGAAGCTGCCGAAGCCGTCGAGCACGCGGCTCGGCGCGACCGCTTCGTGCACTGTCGCGGTCTTTTGATCGGAAGATTCGGTGACGGCGTTGGTTCCGGCAAGAGCGACTATGCGCCTGAGCATCTCCACGAAGGTGCCCGAGAGTGGCAAATCGGACCAGCGGGTGTCGCCGGTCACGTGGAACAGCACGATCAAACCTTTGCCGCGTCGCGCGGCGGTAACGAGCGGCGTTCCGTCGGCGAGCGTCGCCCAAGTGTTCTCCGTCAGCGCGGCGTCGGGTTCGGCCAGTACCTGCCGGCTGACGGTCACATCCGTAGGCACGGCCATGCCGTTGAATGCGCTCTCGCGGGAAAACGCCGCCAGCGGTTGCGGCTTGTCCCAGCTCAAACTTCCGCCGAGGATGCGGCCGCCGCGCCGCAACCGCACCGGAACGAGATCGTCGTCGGAGGCGGCGAGGCGCGGGCCGGCAAAGCGCACCAGAACGCCGCCATCCTCGATCCAATGCGCGAGGCGGTCATGTGCTTCGCCCGCGACATTGCCAACATCGGCTAGGATCAGCATCGGCAGATGCTGATCGAGGAAATGCGTCACCGCTTCCGCCGGCGACTCGCCCTGCGCCAGCCGGACGTCGGCGAACGGCCCGAGCGCCCGCCCGATATAGTAGCTCGACGACAATAGCGGCTGCGCAGTGTCGGCCGTCGCTCCGGAGACGATGCCGACGGAGCGGCGCCGCCAGCGTTTGTCGAGCAGTTGCACCGCGCCGGCCGAACGTTCGCCGCCAATCTCGATGCGGGCGATGTCGTTACGAATCTCGACCGGAAGATCGAACCGCGCTTCGGTCTCGCGATCTTCAGGCCTGAAGGCAAACGGCGCCTCGCCAAGCGGCAGGCCCTTGAGGTCCAATGCGCGCACGGCGCCGGTTTCTGCGGTGCCGGACGCGCTGCGCAATACTTTCACGCTCAGTGCGCCGGCGGCATTGTCGGCGGCGGTCAGCGCCCGCGTACCGGCAATGCCGCCGGCGACGATCGTAATCGCTCGTGCTTCGAGCATCGGGGCGAGCGCATTGACGAAATCGGCGCCGCGGCCGAGATCGACGGCGTCCGACAGCCAGACCAGTTCGACCTCGCGGGTCCCGGCAAGGAAACGTGCGATCGCGGGCAGCGCCTCGGTGCGGTCCACGGTATGCGGCTTCGGCTTGATCAGCTGCAGCCGCACGCGCGCCGAACCGGCGGCGGCGAATGAAATGTCACGCGTTCCCTCGGAGAGCGGGACGAGCGCCACCGCGCGGCGATCGCTCTCCGCCCGCGCGATGATGTCTTCGGCGGTGCGCAAACGTGCGTCCCAGGCGGCTGCCGCCGCCCAGCCATCGTCGATCAGGATGGCAATCGGCGCGCGTGTCGTCATCGTCGTCAGCGGCGGATTCCAGAGCGGACCCGCGGCGCCAATGATGACGAGGCCGGCGAGAACAAGCCGCATGAGCGTCAACCACCACGGCGTGCGCGCGGGCGTCTCTTCCTTAGGCGCTATTTCGAGAAGGAGCCGGGTCGGCGGAAAGTCGATGCGGCGCGGGCGTGGTGGGATCAGCCGCAGCAGCAACCACAGCACCGGCAACGTCAACAGCCCGATCAGGACCAAAGGCTCGGCAAAGCCGAGCGGCAATCCTCCGATCATGCGGTCACCTCCGGCGCGGCCGCTGCGTGAGGGCGCGCTCCACCGGCGGGCAGGACGCCGCCGATGCGGCTGTGCAACGCGAGCAGAAGTTCGCTCGCCGGGCGGTCGGTGCGGTGGATGGTGAAGGTCCACGAGAGCCTGTCGGTCTCGCTGCGAATTTCGTCGCGATGGCGCCATACGCGCGCCTCGTAATCGGCCCGCCAGGTCTGTGCCCGGCCCGCGGTAATGCGGCCGCCGCCTTCTGGCTCGACAAATTCGATGCGGCCCCAGTATGGAAACGTCTCTTCGGCGGGATCGACGATCTGCACGACGTGGCCGCGCGCGCCGCCGGCCGAGAGTTGTGCGATCGTCCACCGCACATCGCCGATGTCGCTCCACAGGTCGGAGAGGAGCACGATCTCGGCCAGCGGGGAGGGCGAGAAGTTCGGCGGCAGACTCGAGCGCTCGCCGCGATCGTGCACGATCGCTTGCGCCATGCGCTGGATGACATTGCGGCTGCCGGTCGGTCGCATAAGCCCCGGAATTCCCACACGCTCGCCGCCTTCGACCAGAACTTCGGCGAGTGCCAGCGCCACGACCAGGGCGCGATAAAGCTTGGTGTCGCGCACGAGCGGCGAGGCGAACATCATGGAAGGAGAGCGATCGGGCCAGATCCAAACCGTGTGCGCGGCTTCCCATTCCTGCTCGCGAACGTAGAGATGATCGTCGCGCGCCGAGCGCCGCCAATCGACGCGCGAAGCCGGCTCGCCGGAAACGAATCGGCGGTATTGCCAGAAATTTTCGCCGGGCCCGGCGCGGCGCCGGCCGTGCAGCCCGTGGATCACGGTGGCCGCGACGCGCCGCGCTTCCAGGATCAATCGCGGCATTGTGGCGGCGAGTGTTCGGCCTTCGCCGACCGCTCGCTGCACCGCCGGGCGGTCGTGATCGGAAGTGCGCCTTCCTGCGGCCATCCGTTTATCCGATCCGCGCTTTCAGGCGTCCGATCACTGCCTCGAGGCTTTCACCCTCCGCGCGCGCGGCGAAAGTAAGCGCCATGCGGTGCTTGAGCACGGGCTCGGCGAGATCGAGCACGTCGTCAATCGACGGCGCAAGCCGCCGGTCGAGAAGCGCCCGTGCCCGTACCGCAAGCATAAGCGACTGGCTCGCCCGTGGCGACGGCCCCCAAGCGATGAGCTTCGCAGCTTCGCCGCCTTCAGGCCCCGGCCGTGCCGAGCGCACCAGCGCAAGAATGGCCTCGACGACGGATTCGCCGACCGGCAAGCGCCGCACCAGCCGCTGCGCCGTCATCAAGTCTTCGGCGCTCATCGCCGGTTTCGCCCGCGTCTCGTCGGCGCCGGTCGTCTCGAACAGGATCTTCCGCTCGGCGGCGCGGTCGGGATAGTCGACATCGATTTCCATCAGGAAGCGGTCGAGCTGGGCTTCCGGCAGCGGATAGGTGCCTTCCTGCTCGAGCGGGTTTTGGGTTGCGAGCACGTGGAACGGGCGCGGCAAATCGTGACGCGTACCGGCGACGGTAACGTGCTGCTCCTGCATCGCTTGCAGCAGCGCCGACTGGGTGCGCGGGCTCGCGCGATTGATTTCGTCCGCCATGAGCAGCTGGGCGAATACCGGGCCGGTGAGGAAGCGGAAGCTCCTTTTGCCGGTCTGGCTTTCCTCCAAGACTTCAGTCCCCAGAATGTCGGAGGGCATGAGGTCGGGCGTGAATTGGATACGCCGCGCATCGAGACCGAGCACGATCCCCATGGTTTCGACGAGCTTCGTCTTGGCGAGGCCCGGGACGCCGAGCAGAAGTGCGTGGCCGCCGGAAAGAATGGTCACAAGCGCCTGCTCGATGACCTTTTCCTGTCCGAAGATCACCGTTGCGATCGCGGTTTTCGCAGCGCGTACGTGATCCGCGCTGGTTTCGGCGGCGCGGACGATCATGTCTTCGAGCTTTTCGAGCCCGTCTCCGCCGACAGCAGGCATGACTCAACTCCCTGTCTTGCGCCGCATTCGCGAGCGCATCAGATTCGCAGCACGCGCACGAATCAACGTAGCCGCCTTTGCACCGCAATTTTGCGATGCAATATACGCGCCAGCACGCGGATTTGAGCCGATTCTTTCATTCACCGGGAACACAAACTAAATCTGGCATAGCGCAATCGGCGATCACGATTGCCTCCGGACTTAGTGTCCAAGTGTGCAGGTTCAAGGCAAACCATGGCGAAGGAAGGGCAATTCGGCTTGGAGGCGATCACGGGCGCGCTAGGTCAAGCGGCAGCCAAAGGGAAGGGGCCGCCGCCCGTCGAACGCTGGAACCCGCCTTTCTGCGGCGATCTCGACATGCGCATCGCCGCTGACGGTACCTGGTTCTACCTGAAAACGCCGATCGGCCGGCCGGCGCTCGTGAAACTGTTCGCCTCGGTGCTCAGGCGCGAGGGCGATAAATACTTTCTTGTCACGCCTGTGGAGAAGTGCGGCATCGTGGTGGACGACGCGCCGTTCCTCGCCGTCGAGCTCGCAATTGGCGAATCCGCCGCCGGCCGGGAGCTCAACTTCCGAACCAATGTCGACGATTGGGTGCAATGCGGACGGGCGCACGCGCTGCGCTTCGAGCCGCAAGCCGGCACCGGCGGCCTCAAACCTTATCTGCACGTCCGCCGCGATCTGTGGGCGAAAGTGACGCGTACCCTCTTCTTTGATCTTGTCGAGCTCGGCGAGGAGCGCGAGGTTGACGGCAGGCTTATGTTCGGCGTCGCGTCGACGGATGCGTTTTTTCCGATGGCGCCGGCCGATCAGGTGAGGGACTTCGCGTGAACGAGCGCAGCGCGCCGTTGCAGCGGACGGTGACTCAGAGTTTTTTTGATCGCGCGCGGTCGCGGCTGACGCTGGAAGTGCCGCCCTCGCTCACCGACCCGCTGGCGCAAGGCGCGCGTGGCGATCTCGATCTCAATCCGTCGATGTGGGAGCGGGCCGGCGTCGCCGCCACCAAGCCGGCCGCGGTTCTCATTCCGATTATCGATCGCAGCGAGCCGACGGTATTGCTGACAATTCGCACCAACGAGCTCGCGAGCCACGCCGGGCAGGTCGCCTTTCCCGGCGGCAAAATCGATCCCGGCGATGAAAGTCCCGCCGCGGCGGCGCTGCGCGAGGCCAAAGAGGAGATCGGGCTCGCGCCGGCCTTGATCGAACCGCTCGGCTATCTCGATCTCTATCTGACGTTTTCCGGCTTCCGCATTCTGCCGACGGTGGCGCGGGTCAAGCCGGACTTTGCGCTCGCGCTCAATCCGCGCGAGGTCACCGAGACCTTCGAGGTGCCGCTTGCCTTTCTGATGACGCCGGCCAATCATCAGCGCAGAAGCCGCGACTGGAAGGGCATCGATCGCGAATATTACGCGATGCCTTTCGGCGATCACTACATCTGGGGCATCACCGCGGGTATTGTGCGCAACCTCTACGATCGGGTTTACGCATGATTCGGCCGCTCGCCACCGAGTTCGGGCTTTTTCTCACTCCGTTCGTCATCTATGCATTGTTTCTGTTGGCGACGCGCGCCGGCATCGTAGACGCGGACGCATGGACGCTGCGGCGTGTGGCTGGTCTCATCATCGCGTCGCTGATTTTGATGGCGGGAAGCTTTATCGTGCTGGCGCAATTCGGCGGCTCACCGCCGGGCTCGACCTATGTGCCCGCGCATATCGAGGGTGGCAAATTCGTGCCGCAAACGACGCGGTGACAAGCGCGCCGCATCTTGGCGATGCGCCTTGGCTGCAACGCGGCGACGTTGCGCGCCTGCTCGCGCTCCTTAATAGCGATGGTGAAGAGGCCCGCGTCGTCGGCGGCGCCGTGCGCAACGCCTTGCTCCGGCTTCCGGTCCATGAAGTCGACGTGGCGACCACCGCTGTGCCGGAGGAGGTCATACGCCGCGTGGGCGCGGTGGGCGGCAAGGCAATTCCGACCGGCATCGAGCACGGCACCGTCACCGCCGTGCTTGATCAGCGCGCGATGGAAATCACCACCTTGCGCGAAGACGTGGAACCGTACGGCCGCAAGGCGCGGGTCGTCTTCGGCCGCGACTGGAAGACGGACGCGGAGCGGCGCGATTTCACCATCAATGCGCTGTCCGCCACGGCTGATGGGACGGTGCATGACTATGTCGGCGGCCTTTCCGATATTGCCGCGCACAGGGTGCGTTTCATCGGCGAGCCGCGGCGGCGGATCGAAGAAGACTATTTGCGTATTCTGCGCTTTTTCCGGTTTCACGCGCATTTCGGCGAGGGCGCGCCGGACGCCGCCGGCGTGCACGCCTGCATCGCCGCTCGCGCCGGCCTCGAAGCGCTTTCCCGCGAGCGAGTGCGCATGGAAATGCTGAAGCTTGTCGTTGCTGCACGCGCGACACCGACGCTCGCGGTCATGACGGAGTGCGGACTCCTCGGCATTGTGCTCGGCGGTGTGCCGTACCTCGCGAGCTTCGAGAATATGATCAAGGTTGAGACGGCGCTCGGCGCCGGGGCCGATGCGATTCGCCGCCTGGGTGCTCTCGGTGTATGGGTGCGAGAGGATGCCGAGCGTCTCACGCAGAGGCTGCGGCTGTCCAACGCCGAATCCGAGCGGCTGCTGGCGATCGACAGGTGGTGGTGTGTCGCGGCTGCGATCGCTACGCCGGCCGCCCGCGCTCTTCTCTATCGGCTCGGGCCGCAAGCGTTCACCGATCGCGTGCTGCTCGCCTGGACGCGCTCGGAAGCCGGAGTGGCGGACGCCAGGTGGCGCACGCTCGCAAGCTTGCCGCAATGCTGGACTGCGCCGGCTTTTCCGCTCAAAGCCGCGGACTTTACGCGGCGCGGCATTGCCGCGGGACCAACGCTCGGGGCGGTTCTGCGCGCCGCCGAGGCAGCGTGGATCGCCGCTAACTTTCCGTCGGATGAAGGGGCGCTCGAGCTCATCGCCGACCGGGCCGCGCGGTCAGGGCAATCGTCTTTCGATAGCCCGCTAAGCCCCGGTGGCAAACGCTAGCGGCTGCTGGGAAAGCGATAAACGACCTCACCCGCCTCGTTTTTCACGATGATGGTCGCCCCCGGCTCTCCCGGCAGCTGATCCTCATTGAGGTCGTCAATAATTCCGCGGGCGTATTGAATGGCAGCATCATCATCGGGCAAGCGCGTCCCCTCTGGATCACCGATCTCTCTTTGATCGAGAAGGTCATGATGAAGAAGTAGCGCGGCATCCTCAGAGGATGTGCGCGTCAGAGCCCAAAGAGAAGAGCCCCCGCCAGGCGATAATGCTGCCGAGCCCCAGTCATGGACTTGGCGTTATGTCCGGTGGTCGTGCGGACGGTTTAACATCCCCTTTACCTCGACACGGCAAAATCGCGTGAACTCCAGAACTGCGAACGGAGAGAGCGATGGACGTTGCGAAAATGGACGATGCAAAGTCAGAGCCGTCGCAAGTCTCCGACACAGCAACGACGCTGGTCGAAGGGCTCCGTGCGCTAGTACGCGACCACAAGCCAGCAGAGGCGAGAGAGCCCGCCGCTGAGATTAGCGACAACATCCTGGCTGCCGGAGCGGCGTCCATCGCGGATATCAACAAGCTCGTGGGAGAGCTGCTGTTCGCGCGCGACTACCTGCAATCCGAAGGAGAGCGTGTGCGCCAGATGAACGCCCGCTATGCCCACTTGGCAGGGACCGCTTCGGCCTCTGTCAAGATCATCTCCGAGAGCCTGGGCAAATGGCGCAATTCGGAGACAAACGGCCCGGCGCTGCCCAGCGCGCCGACGCTGGCCCCTGTCGACGACGATTGACTGATCTGGCCCTCAGCCTTCGTTGCCTGTTCTTCTCTTTATTTTGATGCGGTCTCCTTTGGGGCGAGGCCGAGACCATCGCGTACCTATGCCGATGCGTTCAAGATAATGGAGAATACCACAGATTGGCGTTCCCCTGCCGTCGGAATGGTGTGGGCTGGTCCGATGTGGGTCTCAATAAGATGCGTTCCAATAAATCCGACCCACTGGCGGCTGTGGACACGCGGCCACTCGTGACAAAATCGCCTCCCTTGGTTGTCCGGGACTGCCGGACGGTTTAGCGAAGCTACACTAGAGAAAGTTTGAGAAGGTTGTTCCGCTCGGCTTGAGGTGCAACAAAGGCGCGCGTCGGGAACGGCCAAATTTGGGTCTTGCCTGACTGATGCGACCCGCGAAGACCGTTCCCGGCGTGCCGCTCGTAGTTCGCCGCTATGCTAACGCCCGAACGTTTGCGTCACCAATTATCGCGGCTTTCTGGCTCGGTGATACCATACAAATCTTCCGTGCCTGACTGACAACAAAATATTTTTAGACCGCGCCGGTTTGCTGTCAAAGTTGACCGAACGGCAGCGTTAATGTCGATCCTTCACTCCTATAAGGGGGGCACCGTGGGCTCAGAGTGGGTAGTCGTTTTTGCTCGGAGCCGTGCCGCCGAGTGCGCCTTAAAAAGGTCATCCGCTCTCGCGCGCCGCCGAGTGATACCTGATCCACGCCTCAGTTTCTGAAGCTCGGGGAAGTAGCAGACTCACCGACCTGCGCTGTGGCGCAAATCCGAAGCTCCTTCGACAGTCGAGGTCGGTCTGAGTTTACATCGGCACGCCAATCCTGAATCGGGTGGGTTTTCGCTTTGCCTCCATTACTGTAGCATCGCCGCATGAGCGAAGCTGAGACTTTGTTCGCGGCGCTGCGCCAGTCAACCAACGGCGACGTGGTGATGATGCTTGAGCGCATGGTGCGGCAGGCCCCCGAACATGCCTTGAACAAAATGAACGCGCTTGATCTCGCTGCCAAGGAGGGCGTCGAGGAGGAGCACGTCATAGCCGCGCTGCTCAACGCGGTGGGTCTGGGCATCTTCGAGATGTCATGGAACGTCATGTGCCCTAGTTGCGCTGGCGTGCTCTCCGCGAATAAAAGTCTGAAGACCCTCGATCGGGCGCAATACAATTGCGCCTTCTGCGCCGCGGGCTACGAGACGACGCTCGATGACCTGGTCGAGGTGACCTTCACGGTGAGCCCGCGCGTGCGCAAGATCGCGGCCCACAACCCCGACGAATTGCCCGCGGCCGAATATTATCGCCAGATCTTCTGGAGTTCGGCCATCGATCTTCCGGCGGATGTGGAGACCGTGCTGCGAGAGGTTACTCTCGAGGGAGTTGACTTGCCGCCAGGAGAGAGGGCGATCCTCTCCTTGCAATTGCCTGAAGGCACGCTGATCGTCTTCGATCCGGTGACGCATGCGGCCCAGTTCCTCGACGTTAGGGGTGAGGAGACGAGCGAGCGCCAGAACCTGTCCATGGTCTTCAACAAGGTGCAGGTCCCAGTCGATACTGTGGCCTTGCGCCCCGGGGCGCTGCGCCTAGCGTTGCAGAACCGTATCGACAGGCGAGTAGTGCCGGCTGTATGGATAGCGAACCAGGCGCTAGACGACCTTCTGAAGCGACGGAAGCCTATACTCACTGCGAAGCGCCTCCTCACCAATCAGACGTTCCGCGATATTTACCGGACCGACACGCTCGCCATCGGTCAGCGCCTCAAGATCTTGAGCCTTACTTTCCTGTTCAGCGATCTCAAAGGCTCGACCGAGCTCTATGAACGTGTCGGCGATCTCGTCGCCTTCGATCTAGTCAACGAGCACTTCAGGTTGCTTCAGGAGATTATCGCCTCCGAAAGGGGTGCCGTCGTGAAGACCATTGGCGATGCCGTCATGGCGACCTTCGAGACGCCTGACCGCGGCATTGCCGCCGCGATCCGAATGCGCGAGGCGATGAGCGATCTCGGCGCCGAGCGCCAGCATCAGAGCCTGCGCCTGAAGATTGGCATCCATGAAGGATCGTGTCTCGCGGTCACCCTCAATGGTCAGCAAGACTATTTTGGTCAGACCGTTAATATCGCGTCGCGCGTCCAAAGCCTCGCGGCCTCACGCGCGATCATGGTGACGGAACAGGTAGTAGAGAACGCGCAGGCCTCCGCCCTACTCGAGAGCAATGGGCTAAAACCGACGCTTCAGCGCGCAATACTGAGCGGCATCGCCGACGAGATGTCGGTCTACGAGATCCCTTAAGCGCTGCAGGGTGAGCGCTGGCCCAGCGAAGATCAGGCGGCACAGGTATTGACGAGAACTTAGGTCGGGGGGTCAAAAACTCGACGCGCTTCGAGGACGCAGAAGGGCTTCTCAAATTTTGTAAGAGAATGTCGAGGTAAGCGCCCTGGGCTCCCCTGATCTATCTGATTGAATCAAAACGAAGCCTCCTGCCGCGGGGGTTGCGCCATAAAATTGCGAAATATTCAATAATTTCAATGTATTTAAGGGGTCAGGACATCCGCTCGCGCAGTGAGCGCAGCCGCCGGCACGCGACCGGGGCAAGCTCGTTCAGCCGCGGCCGAATCCGTGCCATCATGCCGCGCGGTCGCACGCGCTCGACTTGCATCGCGTTTCCGCGCCAGACGAAGTGGTCGCCATGCAACGCGCTGACGAAAAGGACCGGCAGGAGCAGATCGCGCGCGAAACAAGTGAGAGGGTAGCGCGCGGAAACGTGCCAGCGGGCGATTGCGGCGAACAGCGTTTCGGAGCCGTACCAGAGTATTGCGAACAGCAGCACCGCGGGTGGTGCCGGCAGGTGGAACGCCGGTAATAGGACGGCAAGCGCGATCATCGGCAGTACGCCGCCAGACAGCGCTTCCGGAAGGAAATAGGCAAAGAAACTGGCGCGGCGCAGGCGCGCCCAGCGCACTTGCCGATTCCACACCTCGGCAGCGGTGCGATGGCCGAGTGGTTGCAGGAACGGACGGTCGACGAGCTGCACCTTGAGGCCGGCGCTGCGCACCACTTTGGTCGCGGCAGCGTCTTCGGCAACTTCGTTGGCGAGAGCTTCGATACCGCCGGCGCGTTCAAGGTCCACGCGCCGCCACAGCATGGTCTTGCCCTGGGCGAAACCGAAGCCGAATGCATCGGCAATGTATTGCCAGCGCGCTTGATGGGTAATGAGGAAGGCGCATTCGAGTTCCGCCCAGAAGCCCGCAGGCTGCGAGCCGATGGGTGGCGAGGCGACGAGGCCGGTATCGTCGCGCCAACTGGCAAACAGACGTTCGATGTAATCGCGCGGCATCAGCACGTTCGAGTCGGCGATGACGATCCAATCGTGCCTCGACGCATGCCAGCCCTTGAGCACATTGTTGAGCTTCGGATTGTTGCTTACTCTCTCGTCGCCGACGAGCAATCTGGCGTCGGCCTCCGGATGCCGCGCCATCAGCGTTTCGACGAGTGGGACGACGGGGTCCTTTGCGGAAGCGACGCAGAACAAGATTTCGCAGCGCGGATAATCGAGCTCGAACGTCGAACGCAGCGTGTCGTCGGCATAGTTGTCCATTCCGCATAGCGGGCGCACCAAGCTGACCGGAGGAAGTTTTTGCAAGGGCCGCAGCTTGCCGGACGCGTCGCGCCGGAGCCGGACGGCGGCGATCACGATACTCACGACGTGAGCGCTGGTGGTGGCGATGAAGAAAGAAGCGGCGGCGAGAGTTGGCGCTGTCATTGCCGAATCATTTAACGCAGGGCCGTGACAACGCTGTGACTCGGACCGCGCCGACGTCGATTGCCGCGGTGAGGTTTACTGTCATCTACCTGCAATCGAATCCACTTATACGCGGCGCCAAGGCAAACAATGTCGAACCGGCGAGAGATCAAATATCGTGACGACTGAGCACGGCACGCGTCTGTTCCGTACTCTGTTTATTTCTGATGTTCACCTCGGAGCGCGCGGCTGCCAGGCCGAGCGCCTGGTCGACTTCCTGCGCTATCACGACGCGGACACGATCTATCTGGTCGGCGACATCGTCGACGGTTGGCAATTGCGGTCGGGCTGGTATTGGCCCCAGCCGCACAATGACGTGGTGCAGAAGCTGCTGCGCAAGGCGCGCAAGGGCGCGCGGCTGATCTATCTGCCCGGCAATCACGACGAATTCCTGCGCGATTATTACGGCACTCATTTTGGCGGCATTGAGGTGGTGGAGAACGCGATCCATAAGGGCGCGGACGGCCGCCGCTATCTGGTTGTGCACGGCGACGTGTTCGACATGGTCGTCAAGCACGCGCGCTGGCTGGCGCTGCTTGGCGACAGCGCTTACGACTTCGCCATTTTTTTAAATCGCTATTTCAACGCCGTTCGCCGCAGGCTCGACTTTTCCTATTGGTCGCTGTCGCAATGGGCCAAGCACAAAGTCAAGAATGCGGTGAATTATATCGGCGCCTTCGAGCAGACGCTCGCCGCCGAGGCACAGCGCCGGGACGTCGATGGCGTCATCTGCGGCCATATCCACCATGCCGTGATCCACGACAATTTCGGCATCCGCTATATGAATTGCGGCGATTGGGTCGAAAGCTGCTCGGCGCTTGTCGAGCATGCCGACGGACGCTTCGAGATCGTCACCTGGTTCGACACCGGCGTTGAAGGGCCGCTTTCCGGACCGCGCCCGGTCGAGCGGGATGAAGAAGCCGAGATCGCCGCGTAGGGCCCGCTCCCCGGCTCTCAGTGTCCGAAGATCAGCTGCGACGGGTGCTCGTCGATGTTCTTGAGCACCTTCTGCAACTCGGCGAGCACGCGGCGGCCGTCGAGCGTCGGCGAGCTTGCGGATCGACGCGGCGGCTTCGGCGATTTCGCCGCGATCGTCGCCGGTGCCGGTGAGGTTTTCCAGGCCGGCCATGACCTTGTCGAGAGGCTTCGAATTCTGCGCTAATGGTGTGGTTCATTCGGACGATTCCCAAATCGTCCGAACGTTCAAGCTCTCATTATGAGAGCAGGAATTGTCGTGAACGTCACACGAGCAGACCGCCACCGGCTTGAGGCATCGTCGTGGGTCGTAGCGCGCGGCAGAAGCACGTTTGGCGGCCAACATCATGCTCGCCACGGCCGACGACACGGCGGAGATTATGCTTCGATCCAGCCGATCCAAAACGCGTGCTCGCTGCTGTAAAACGGGGGAAGCCAAAGTTAGAGTTAATCCACTAGAATGTGGAAATGGGGGTTACCTGCTTATGGGAGCCATTGGAAGGCGTGGTCGGCTTCTCTAAGAGCTCGGGAGGCGACGCAGGCCCATGGCGGCGACGACAACGCGATTGATAGCAAATTTTGCCGGCTTACACCGTTTCACCGGTCGAAATGCAGCAGAAAACGGATCACTCCCCCGACTGGCCCCTAGACCACTCCTTATAATGCCTTTCCGGCAATGGTGTTGTCGGCTCGCCGTCGACCAACGTTTCAAGCAAGCGGACGTGTTGCGTAATTATCCAAACGTCGGACTCCCGCTGCGTAATAAATTCCGCTAAAAGCAAGGCCCTCGCCTGGTCCAGTAATAGCCGAAGGGCTTCGGATCTCGTCATGAATCACCACTCCGTTAGGCAACCGGAATCGCTGGCCACCATGTGAGCCGCAGTAAAAGAATCATGCCCGACCCATGGTTACTGGACGATAAAAAAGCACGTTTGGGGGCGAGCGCGTGCTGGACGGATTGGCGGCGCCAGCATGCGTGGTCATCTTTAGCGAGAGCACCAAGTCGGCCACTGCCCTCACCATTTTTAAGCACTTTGGTCTTACCTTAAGCTTTGCAGCCGTTTTGTTGATACCAATGACGTTGAATTCCGAAAAGGAAAGCTTTCTGAAGTGGCAGTTACTGCGATTTCAAGAATACCTCAAATAATCGGTGCCGTTTTCGGTGAACCACGCTCGGGAGCGTTGCGGTTGGCGGAACGTCGCTACATGGTAGGGTGCGGAATCTCGGGTAATACCAACTCACGGGATACTGACTAGTTTGGTCATCGGGCAGGGACTGGACACAAATCATCATTTGATTTCAAGTATTTGCAGGCGTGCGAATGACCTTCGGCCCATGATGTCAAATGAGTCAGCATCTCCAAGTGTTGGTATAAGTCATGGATAAGCCAAAGCACCAAGCTAGCGATGTAGAATGGGTAATTCAATCTCGCGCCAGCCAACGGGACGGCAAACAACTTGAAACTCGACAGGCGGAAGCCCTGGAGCTTATTGCGGATGAGTTGACGCGCCTTCGGGCGGAGGCAAGATCAATTCGATACCTCTTAGCCGGTTACGCTGCGCGATCTCGCTAGTGGTCTGATTCATTCGGACGATTCCCAAATCGTCCGAAGCAGTTCAAGCTCTCATTATGAGAGCAGGAATTGTCGTGAATGTCACACGAGCAGACCGCCACCGGCTTGAGGCGTCTCATTGACCAGCCGCAGCTCTCCATGAGGCTGCTGTCAGCGTCGGAGAGGCCCACGATGCGCGCCGTCGAACCGCGCAGAACGAACGTGAGTTTAAGACGTTCGATCAGCCAGGCACCGAAGGTATCTAGTCGCTCGAGCTTGGCGACGTCGATGTCGACGCTAAGGGCATCCGTGTGATGTCGCCGTGTCGTCGATGATTCGTTCGAGCTCGGCGGCATGCTCGGCGTCCAGACGCCCGCCGCGGCAAGCGCCAGGCGCTCGCCCTTGGTCGTGGCGCTGAGCGAAACGCGGTTCACGGCTTTTTGTCGGTGTGGGCGCGGACGCCCATTGCGCCCCTTGAGCCGGCCGAAAAACCTCGGTCATAGTGCTCCTTGCATGGAGCTCTCCGTCAGGATCGAGCACTGGCCGATAACCGGCGCGTTCGCGATCAGCCGCGGCCGCAAGACCGAAGCCGTCGTGGTCGTGGCCGAACTCAGCGATGGGACCCACCGCGGCCGCGGTGAGTCCGTCCCCTACGTACGTTACGGCGAAACTCCGGACGGCATTGTGGCATCGATCGAATCCGTGCGCCCGGCGCTGCAACGGGGCCTCGACCGTGCCGGCCTCCAGCGCGCCCTGACCGCCGGTGCCGCCCGTAATGCACTCGATTGTGCTTACTGGGACGTTAACGCCCGGCAAACGGGCCGCCGCGCGTACGAATTGGCCGGAATTGGCAAGCCCGCGCCGCTGGTCACGGCCTACACGATCTCGCTTGCGGCAGTCGCGGATATGGCTGCAGCGGCGGAACGCGCCGCTTGGCGGCCGCTACTCAAGGTCAAGCTTGGCGGCGGCGACGGCGACGACAAGCGGATCGCGGCGGTGCGCCGCGCAGCACCGCGGGCGGAAATCGTCGTCGACGCTAACGAAGGTTGGAACGCCAGCGATTTCGAGCACCATATTGCCGCTTGCGCGGATGCCGGGGTTACGCTCATCGAACAGCCGTTGCCGGAGGGCCGTGACGAAGCGCTCGCGCGTATCAAGCGCCGACTCCCGGTCTGCGCCGACGAAAGCGTGCACGACCGCGCTTCGCTCGAATCGCTCACCGGCAAGTACGACGCCGTCAACATCAAGCTGGACAAGGCTGGCGGTCTCACCGAAGCGCTAGCGCTTGCCGCGGAAGCCGAACGGCGCGGCTTTACGATCATGGTCGGCTGCATGGTCGCGACTTCGCTGGCGATGGCGCCGGCCATGCTGGTGGCGCAGCGTGCGCGGCTGGTCGATCTGGACGGACCCTTGCTGCTTGCCGGCGATCGCCCCGACGGTCTGCGTTACGAGGGAAGCCTCATTTATCCGCCCGAGCCGGCATTGTGGGGATGAGGGAGGGGCGCTTGCCGCCGTCGCAGACGCGGCGACACCGCGATACGATCGGGATACGGTTGTTGCTAGGTTGCGCGGGTTGTGCTGTTGCATCGGTGTCATATCCGGGGGGACGATGTCCAAGGAGCTTCTGCCGGCGCTGGATGTTTTGGCCGCACCGCGGAAGGACGCGGACAGCGCAGCTGCCGAAATCACGGCTGCCGGTCGCGATCACGACCTTTTGACAGAGTATGCCGGCCCTAGCCCGGATACGCGAAAGCTTGTCGACACGACCGCTCGTTTCGTAGCGGCGATGCGAGAGCCGCTCCAGGAACTGCCCGCGGCCGTTTCCGGCCGGCTTGCCGATCTTGTTGCGGCCATCGAAGAGATAGAGGCCGTTCTTCAGCCGAGCGGCGCCGCGGCGCCGGAGGTTCATTTTGCGGTCGAGCACATTAAGGAACATCGCCATGGCACTACGCCAGCGCGAGGTCGAGGTGACATTGTGCGACACGCTGGAGGCCGCCCTTCGTGCAGTCGGAGACGCCATCGTGCGCAACGACGCAGCGGCGGCACGCGCGCAAAGCGCCGTGGCGCTGCTGCGGGACCTGGCGCGCCGGGGCAGCGATTTGATTGCGCTCATTGCGGCCGTTCAAACACCTGCGGTGGAACCGCGCGAGCAGCGCGCTATTACCGAAGCGGCGAGACAGGAGAGCGATCGGTTCGATGATACCTCTCATAGGTCAGTGAAGGCGCGCGTCGTCGGCGTGCTTATGTCCGATGACGATCATGCGGCATCGCTGCTTCAACAATTGCCTTCGCCGCTGCCCGATAACGAGGCACCTGCCGGAGGCAGGGTCGTCCCGGCGAGTCTGTTCGAACCGGTGGCCGAGAATGCTGAACAAACCGACGCCGGACAAAATATCGTGATAGCCTGCGAGCTATTCTGCATCGAGGCGATGGCGCTCGCATCCGTGGCATCTCCTGCAAACGAAGTGACGCCTCGCGCGGCGGTGGCTTTGCCGCAACCGTTCGTTGACGCAGGGGCAGCGCCGCCGTCCGACTCACGCGCTGCGCCCAACGACATCTCGCGTCTCTGAATGCTCTGAGCGAAGAAGAGCTGATCGCGCTGTTCAGCTAGACGCGCCGCTCCGGCCCCCGCCGTTACCGCCGGCGCTCACGGAAGTTCCAATCAGCATCCCCTTCGCCACCGACATCGTTTTGTCGCAGGCGCGTTCATTCTTTGCTAAGCAGATGTGTCTTCCCATTGCAGTGATTCGTTGAACGGCACGGAAGTTGCTTTCCCTGAGTCGATGCGGATCAACAACGACGCGCAGGCAAACGTTTCTCTCCAGGTCTGCCGGACCTCTTGTTGTCGGTCCGCGTAACACGATCATCTGGAGGCCATGATGCACAAACTCATCTGTCCCACGCTGGCGGTTGTGGCGTTGTGCATGAGTGCTTTTGTTTCAAGCGGCGTTTCGGCGCGGGATGACGGCCGCTACGCCAATGAACCACTTCACGCGTGGTTCGATCAACTTGCGAGCGGAAAAGGCTTGTGCTGCTCCTTTGCCGACGGCTTCAGTATTCAGGACGTCGACTGGGACACGCAGGAAGGCCGCTATCGCGTGCGGCTGCATGGCGAGTGGATCTTGGTGCCAGAGAACGCGGTCGTAACTGAACCGAATCGTTTCGGCCCGGCTGTTGTGTGGCCTTACATGGATGCGGAAGGGGCGACGCAAATCCGTTGCTTCCTGCCGGGCGCCGGCGCCTAGAGCCTCTGTTTGCTATTCTCGCGCGCGCGAGATTTCAGGCACGTGTGTTGCGTCGCGAACTGGATAGTCGCCGACTTCGCGGCGATGGTCGGCTGTGCGCTAGAGCATTTTCAGGGTTGACGGAATCGGCGGGTTTCTCGCTGTGCTGGATTTGTGATTTAACCTTCGTGTCGAATCGATACGGAGGCCGTAATGGGCAAGCCATATTCTCAGGACTTGCGTGAGCGTGTGATGCGGCAGTTGATACGGGAACTGGCGCGTATGTGGCCGCGCCGCTGTTTCGAGTCAGCGTCTCCTATATTTACAAGGCTTTGATCCGGCGACGCATAACCGGCGAAGTAACCGCACGCCGATCCGGCGGCGGTCCCAAACCGAAGCTGGCGCTGCATGATGATGCCCTTCGTGAACGCATTGCGGCCGAGCCCGACATCACGCTCGCCGAACTGCAAGCTTGGCTGCTCGCCGAGCGGAAGGTCAAAGTCAGCGTCGGGTGCCTGTGGAACAGGCTCAATTTTCTCAAACTCTCGCTCAAAAAAAGTCGGAGCGAGCTGCCGAGCAGGATCGGCCAGATGTGGCCCAAGCGCGGAATGAGTGGCGTGCGAGCCAGGGCAAGCTGAACCCAGAACGCCTGGTTTTCATCGACGAGACCGGCGCCGCAACCGACATGGCGCGCCGCTATGGCCGCTGCCCGCGCGGTCAGCGCCTGGCATCCGGTGTGCCGTGGGGACACTGGAAGACAACAACATTCGTCGCCGCGCTGCGGGTCGGGCAGATCGCCGCGCCTTGTGTGTTCAATGGACCGATGGATGGCCCGAGCTTTCGCGCCTATGTCGGACAGTTCGTGGTCCCGATCCTGCGCCGGGGCGATATCGTCGTGATGCACAATCTTCCCAGCCACAAAGTCGCCGGCATCCGCGAAGCCATCGAAGCCGCTGGCGCCAAGTTGCGCTACCTGCCCGCGTACAGCCCAGACTTCAACCCCATCGAACAGTTCTTCGCTAAACTCAAAGCCCTGCTGCGAAAGGCCGCCGCCAGAACCGTCGAAGCCCTCATCACAGCAATCGCCGAAGCCCTCAACAATGTCAGCCCGCAAGAGTGCGAAAACTACCTCGCAAACCAAGGCTATCGCCGCCAATCATGAAAACGCTCTAGTGTGGTGGATTTGAAGTTCCCAACGGCAGGTCGCATAGGAACCACACTAAAATCATAAGATGCTAGTGTTCTTTCGATTCTGAAGTTCGCACGAGAGGGTGCCGTAGATGCCTGCGAACTTCAGAATTGGGACACTAGGCGACGAGCCTGGAAAATAGTTCCGGATCGATGTTGCCGCCGGAGAGGACGGCCACCGCGACTTTCCCGGTAACGTCGATCTTGCCCGTCATCAGCGCGGCCAGCGCGACGGCGCCGCCCGGCTCGACCACGAGCTTGAGTTCCGAGAACGCGAATGCGACGGCGGCGGCGACCTCCGCGTCGCTGGCCGCGACTCCGGCCCCGACCAGCGATCGATTGATGGCGAAGGTGAGCTTGCCCGGCATACGCGCCATCAGTGCGTCGCAGATCGTGCCGCTCACCGCCGCGTTTTGCTCGCGTTGGCCGCTGCGGAACGAACGCGCGTGATCGTCGAAACCTTGCGGTTCGGCGGTATAGAGCGTCGCATTCGGCACGCGAGACCTTACCGCGAGCGCGATGCCGGCGGTCAGCCCGCCACCGGACGCGGTCACCGCGACGACGTCGGGCGCAAGGCCGCGCGCGCGCAAATCCTCGACGATTTCGAGGCCGGCGGTGCCTTGGCCGGCGATGATCTGCGCGTCGTCGTAAGGCGGGACCAGAACCGCACCGCGGCGCGCGGCGATGGCGCCGGCGATCGCTTCGCGATCGTCGCTCGCGCGATCGTAGAGCACAAGCTCGGCGCCGAGCGCGGCGGTACGCTCGCGTTTGGCGCGCGGGGCATCGTGCGGCATCACGATCACACAAGGCATGCCGAGCAGCCGCGCCGCAGCGGCAACGCCCTGTGCGTGATTGCCGGACGAGAACGCGACCACGCCGCCCGACCGCTGCTCGGGCGGGATCGCCGCCAGCTTGTTGTAGGCACCGCGGAACTTGAACGATCCCGTGTGCTGCAGGGTCTCGGCCTTGAGAAAGACGCGCGCGCCGGTCATCGCATCGAGCGCGGCCGAGGTCAGCAGAGGCGTGCGCAAAGCCACACCAGCGAGCCGACGGGCCGCCGCCTCGACATCCGCCGCAGTGGGCAAGAAAACCGGAGCTTCCATGGATTGAACGGTAACGCCGCTATCGCTCGGCAAGCAAGCGTCATTCGCCGATGACCGCCGCGGGGAACAACGGGGTCGCGGCGGGCGGTTACACGCGCGCGCTTGCGAGCACCAGTCTCCGGCTACCTATTCCCAGGCAACTATAAGGGGCGGTCCGGCTATTGGTCGAACCGCCCGGCCGCGTGGGCCAGCATGGTGTAGACCTTGCCGGTGTCCGAGGTCAGATAGTTGCGCACGACGGAAGCACCGCGATCGCCACGCGAGACATCGTCGAGCAACCGCTCGAACTCGTGGATGTATTGCTCGACGGTCTGCCGGAATTCGGGATCGGTGCGATACTTGCGCTGGATCTCGTCGAACGCCTTTTGACCTTGGGTAGTGTAAAGGCGGCGGGTGAATAAGCCGTGTTCGCCGCGCTTGTAGCGCTCCCACAAATCAGCCGCCATTTCGTGGTCGATCATGCGCGCGACGTCGACCGCCAGCAATTCGAGCGTGTCGACGTTGTCGCGCTGCGGACGCTCTTCACCGCGCGGGCCTTCGCGCGGGGCGGGGGGGGCGATCGGCGGGCTTTCCTCGCGCGAGGCGCGCGACAACAGATCGCCCAGCCAGCCGCCGTTGCGGCCATTGCCGCTGTTCTGGCCTGGAGGCGGCTGCTCCGGACGCCGCGGCGGCGCGCCCGTGATATCGCCGCGCATCGCCGGTCGCGGCGCCGCGGTGATGTCGGCGCGCGAGGGCCGCGTCGGCGCCCTTCCGCCGCCGACATGAGCCGGCTCCGGCTCGTGGCGCACGGGCTCGTGCCGCATCGGCTCGGGTCGTGCCGGCTCGGGTCGTGCCGGCTCGGGTCGTGCCGGCTCGACGGTGTCGAGCGAGCGTCCATGGCGGGCGACAATGCGATTGAGTTCGGCCAAAGCCTCGATCTGGTCGACGATGACACGACGCATTTGCGCGGCGCTATCGGCGGTCTCCTGCGGCAACTCGAAGATGCCGCGGCGCAATTCGGCGCGCGTCGCCTCCAGCTCCTGGTGCATCTCCGCCGCCATTTGCTTCATCCCTTGGACGATCTCGGTGAAGCGTTCGGCGGACTGGTTGAAGATCGTATGCACGTGCGCCGCAGCCTCTTCGTAAACGGCGTTCAGAGTCTCGCTGGTGCGCTCGCGCTCTTCGTTCGACGTGGAGCGCACGAGTTCATACTGCTGTTCGATGGTCTGCACGCTGTTGTTGCTGGTTTCGGCGACGATGCTGGCAATCTCTCTGGCCCGCGTCGTCGCAGCATCCAGCAATTCATCGAGCAGACCGGAAAAGCGCTGTAGCCGCTGCGCGAAATCGTCCGTGCTGTTGTTGCTGGTATCGGTGACGATGCCGGCAATCTCTCTGGTCCGCGTCGTCGCAGCATCCAACGATTCATCGAGCAGATCGGAGAAGCGCTGTAGTCGCTGCGCGAAATCGTCCGCACGCGCGTCCATCGTGGCAACAAGCGTCTCGATGTGCGCGCGCGTGTTGGCAACCAACTCATCGGTGCGGCGATTGCTTTTCTCCAGGAGCTCCACCGCTTCGGCGAGCGAGCGACCATGCACGCTGAACTGCCCTGAAAGCTCACCGAGCTCCCGCACAACCCTACTGGTCAGCGAGTTGAACGAGCCGACATGCTGCTCCATGACGGCGGCGCTGCTGTCGCTCTTGACCGTCACATCGTTCATGGCGTTGACGAATGCGGACACCCGCGTCACCATCGTGCGCTCCAGCGAGCTCATGTTCTCGTGGGCGCCGCTTAGGACTTCCTGCAGCAGAATATTCGCCTCACGCAGGCGTTCGAACAGCGCCGTGGTGTCCGAGCGCAACATGCCGTGTGTTTCCAGCATGTCGGCGACGGTCGCCGAAGCGGTCTGCTGCAATTCCTCGATCGCGGAGCGGGTCGCCTTGTGCAGGTCGTCGAGCGTGCGTGTCAGCGTCGTCTTTGCCGTGTCGGCGACCGCCTGGGTGCCTTCCTGCAGCTGACCTAGCGTCCGCGTCATGGCGGCGGTTACGGTCTGGCTGGTATCGTGCAGGTCGTCGAGCGTGCGCGTCAGCGTCGTCTTTGCCATGTCCGCGACCGCCTGGGTTCCTTCCTGCAATTGGCCTAGCGTTCGCGTGACGGCGGCGGTTGCGGTCTGGCTGGCATCGTTGATGAGCCGCGCGATGCCCTCGCTGTTGTCCATCATGGTCTGGGTGAAAACGAAGCCCTTGGCCTCGATGGATTTCACCGCTTGGTCGGTGAGACGGCCGACCTCGCCGGCGAACTCCTCGCCCTTGCCGGTCAGCGCGACCACAAAGCCGTTCGACTTCTCGTCGAGAAGCTGCGTCATCTCTCCGATGCGCTGCGACACCGTAGCCGCGATTTCGTCGGCGCGGCCGCTCACGTTGCGTGCGACTTCCGCACTCACAGCGGTGAGGGTGCGTTCGGCTTCGCTGGCGCTGCGCCCGATTGCTTCGGTCGTGGTTCCGGCGCTTCGTAAGAGCAGTGCGGCAGCATTCGCCGCCGTTTTATCGATCATTTCCGTCGTTGTGGCCGCGCTTCGCGAAATGACGTCGGCTGCGTTCGCAGTCGTCTTGTTGATCGTTTCGGTCGTGGTGGTGGCGTTTCGCGCAATGACCTCGGCCGCGTTTGCGGTCGTCTTGCCAATTACTTCGTTGGCTGAGGCGGCGCTGTTGGCGATAGTATTGCTCAATGCGCCGGCGCTGCGATTGAGCGACACGGTCGCCTCGGCGGCGCCGCGGTTGAGTGCCTCGGCGGCGGCAGCACTTGCGGCTGCGGTCTTGCCCAGTGCATCAACAGTCTTGGCGGCGAGCTGACCGAGCGCCTGCTCGGCGTTTCCGGAATTGGTCTTGATCGACTCCGAAAGCTCCTCGAGCCGGGCATTGAGCAGATCCGCGGCAGCGCGGCTGTGTTCCTCGATTTGTTGCGCGACGGCTTCAGCCCGTCCCACGAGCAGGTGCTCTAGCTGGCCGATGCGGCTGTCGAGCCGCAGCGCTTGCACCCCGAGCGCCTTGTCGATTTCCGCGCCGCGCTCCCCGATGCTTCCCGTAAGTTTTGCTCCACGCGTGTCGATGATCGCGGTCACATCGGCGATACGCTTGTCGACCGCGCTGACGACCTCCCGGCCGCCCTCGGTCAAAGTCTTGGCGATGTCCATCACGCGTGTGGACAAACTTTCGGTGAGGGTCCGCGTGCGGCTGTCGAGCGCCTGTTCGAAGTTTACCAGGCGCTGGTCGAGCCCGGTAGTGACCTCGGTTGCCTTTGCGGCGACCCGGTTGTCGAAGCTGTCGACATAGCTGCGCATCGATTCGGAAACATCCTGCGTGCGCGCACCCAGCCGTTCGACGAGTTCCGAACCGTAGGTCTTCACCGTGCGGTCGAATTCGGCGAGGTGGCGGGTAATCAGGTTGCCGAGCGTCGAGGACTCGCGCGAAATCTTTTCGCCAAGCTCCGCGCCGGAATGATTGAACAGCTCCTCGAACGCGGTCAGCCGCGTCGAGAGCATCTGCTTGACTTCTTCGCCGCGCGCACCCAGCGCGTCGGCGACCCGGTCGATGCTTTCGCGGACCGTATCAGTCGTCTCGGCGCTGCGCGCGATTAGCCTTTCGACGACCTGGTCGCCGGCCGCTTCGAACGCGGTCAGCCGCGTCGAGAGCATCTGCTTGACTTCTTCGCCGTGCGCATCCAACGCGTCAGCGACCCGGTCAACGCTCTCGCGGACCGTGTCGGTCATTCCGGAGCTGCGCGCGATTAGCGTCTCGGCGACCTGGAAGCCGGCCGCTTCGAGTTTCTTGGCTACTTCGCTACCACGAAGATTGAGGTCGAGGATGATTGATTCACCGGAAGCTTTGAGTGTCGAGTTGACCTCATCAGCCCGCGTCGCGATCGTTTCGGCAAGCTGGCTCGAGGTATTGACGATCGCGTCGGTAAGCTCCTGCGAGCGCCCGACCATCAAGTCGACGATCGCCAGCGTCTTCTCCGAGAAGCCTTCGGTGACCCCGTCAAGCCGCGACGTCATCATGTCTTCGAGGCCGCGCGCGATCTCGGAAAACTCTTCGCCGATGTGATCGGTCTTGAAATTCAAGCTCGAAGCAAGCTGATCGCTTGTGGTGGCGAGCGCGCGCGAAGTTTCCCCGCTCGCGGCTTCCAGCCTTACGATCATTTCTTCGCCGCGTACGCTGAGCTGCTGGATCATATTGTCGCCAATCTCACCCAGCGTCAGCGTAATGTGCTCGCCCTTCTCGGCGAGCGAGTGGGTGATGCGTTCCGCAGCTTCGTTGACCTGCTGGCCGACGAGATCGCTGATCGTCGAAAGATCCTGCGTGAGGTCGATGTGGACATTGTTGATAGCCGAGCGCACCTGCTCGGCTTGTCCGACCAGTGTGTCACGCTGGTTGGAGAGTTCCTGGAGCAGACCGCGGATGCGGACCTCGTTGTCGCCGTAGGTACGTTCGAGCTCGGCGACTTCGTTGCGCACCAGCGCCTCGAGCTCGGTTGCGCGCGCAAGCGCACGCTCGACGCCGTCGCCCATGGCCGCCACCTCGCGGCGGATTGCCTGCCCGACCGTGACCATGGAATCGCGCGCGACGGTCTCCGGTTCGGCGAGCCGCATGGCAACTTTCGCCATCGATTGCGCGACGAGGCGCAACTCCTGCGCGCGCCAGGCCATGTGCGCCACGCCGAAAAAGAAGATGATCGGCAGCAACGCGGCAGCGCCGAGCCCGATCAGGTTGGCGAGCGGGGAGTGGTTGGGGCCGAGCGCGGCATTGACGTCGCCCAGATAGGCAATGGAGAGGGCGAGAGAGCCGACGATCCAGACCGCGGAAAATATTGCGGCGACGAGATACGACGTGCGCGCCGGGCGGCTCTGCAATGCCTGCAGAACCTGACCGATCGACTGCTGATCGTCATTAGCGACGGGATAGACGCGCGGATCGCTGTTCGGCGCGCCGATGCGCTCGTCGGTATCAAACAAGGTCGGGCCCGACGGTGCGCTGTCGTCATGCCAGCGGTCCTGGATGACGTTCGCCGACGGCTCGAGGATGGTCTCCAGCCGATGATCCGGCTGGTCCTCGTCATCCCGGACCTTGAGCGCTTCTTGAATGGCCGAAAGCGCCGCTTCGGTCGGATCCACGATTTTCTTCGGACTGTTGGCCATGTCGGTCGTCGCCTCGCGTGTTACGCTTGGACTAGGGCGGCCCAAGCGAACTTGTGGCCGCGCCACGAGCGCGTGATCGTTTAGATACCCATCGGCATAAGGGCTCCCCCGCCCTCACGTGATATCGCCGTGCCCCATCCTATTGCTCTGTCGGATCGAAAGAAACCGAGACGTTAACTTCCTTTTAATCATCGTTAACGCCGTAACGGTTTGCTCACCATGACTTCGCTGTCCAACCAGTAAGCCCGGGACCGGCCATTCTGTTGCCAACAATGCGGCCGGTCTGGGGCCGCCACGGCACCGGTACCGGTTCCCTCCTCCCCACGGCGGCCGGACGGCCGAGCCCAAATTGCAGGATTTTGCGTAACGCCTTGCTTACCCAGCAGGTTGAAAGATCAGGCCAAAATCTCTCGGCAGGCCGAGGATTTACGCCTTTTTCGTTGGCACCCGGCATGGTGCTCTCAACTGGCAAACCGAGAGAACGTCGGGGAGGACGTCGTGATGCAATCGAACGTGGTGACGATGCCCGGGCAAGAGGAACAGCAGGTGACGATCGATGAGGTTCATCTGCAACGCATGACGCTGGGCGACCGCAGTCTCGAACGGGAAGTTCTGGAGATTTTCGCCCACCAGACCACCCTCATACTGGAGCGGATCGCGGGCGCCGCTCCCGCACGGGCGGCTGCCGCCGCCCATACCCTGAAAGGTTCGGCGCGCGGGATCGGAGCGTGGCGCGTGGCGAAGGCGGCCGAGCGACTGGAGCAGGCCGCTGGTGAAGGCGACGAAAGGACCATGCGGGCTGCGATCGCGGAGCTCGAAGCCGCGAGCTTCGAGGCGCGCACGGCGATTGTTTTACGCTTGGCCGAATACGAGGACGAGCCCCTGACCGAGATGCTTGGCGACCGCTCGCGCGGCTACTGATCCTTTCACACTTTGATGCATTGATGCACTGGCGCAGCGCGGCGTGAGCCGCTAGAAGACGAGCCGCCGGCCGGTGCGTTGACGCGCCGCTTTTCCTCGCCGGCCGACAGGTTCGGCTTTCATCCGCTATGGTCAAAATCACTTTTATCGACGCCGAGGGCTCAACTCGTACCGTCGAAGGCGAGATCGGTTCGACCGTCATGGAGACGGCGATCAAACACGGCGTGCCGGGGATCGAGGCGGAATGCGGCGGCGCGTGTGCCTGCTCGACATGTCACGTTTATATCGACGAAGCCTGGCGGGAAAAGGTGGGCGCTCCATCACCGATGGAAGAGGATATGCTCGACTTCGCTTTCGGGGTGCAGCCGAACTCGCGGCTGTCGTGTCAGATCAAAGTGGTTGAGGCGTTCGATGGCCTAACAGTGCGAACGCCGGAGCGGCAAGCATAAGCTGGCACAAATCCAGGCGCGTCTGGAACAAATCTGGCTAACGGTCGCCGCGCCGTGCGCTTTGCTTCCTCTTCCCCCGCCGCGGCCGGCACGCTAGACACACGGCACCTCACCTCACGCAAAGACGAAGACGAGTACGGATACGACATGGACGAAGCCATTAAGACGGACGTTGTGATCATCGGTGCCGGGCCAATCGGCCTTTTTGCCGTGTTCGAGCTTGGGCTGCTCGACATGAAAACGCATCTTATCGATATTCTCGACAAGATCGGTGGACAGTGCGCGGAGCTTTATCCGGAAAAGCCGATCTACGACATTCCCGGAATTCCCTTTACCAGCGCCCAAGGTCTCGTAGACGCGCTGCTTGAGCAGATCAAACCGTTCAATCCGCAATTTCATCTCAACGAGATGGTGGAGAAAGTCGAGAATATCGGCGACCCGCTGTTTCGCGTCACGACAGACCAGGGCAAGGTCTTCGAGTGCAAGGTTGTCGTCATCGCCGCCGGCGGCGGTTCGTTCCAACCAAAGCGTCCGCCGATCCCCGGCGTCGAACCGTATGAAGGCAAGTCGCTGTTCTACGCCGTGCGCAAGATGGAAGCGTTCCGCAGCAAGCGGGTTCTCATCGTCGGCGGCGGCGACAGTGCGCTTGACTGGACTCTCAACCTCGCGCCCATCGCCAGCCACCTGACGTTGGTGCACCGGCGCAGCGAATTTCGCGCCGCGCCCGACAGCGTCAACAAGATGATGGCGCTCGTTGGCGAGCGCAAAATCGATTTGGTGCTCGGACAAGTGACCGCGCTGCATGGTGAGCAGGGTCAGATCAGCAAAGCCGTGGTCAAGACCAACGAGGGTTCCGTTTGCGACATCGCCTGCGACACGCTGCTGCCGTTCTTCGGCCTGACTATGAAGCTCGGGCCGGTCGCCAATTGGGGCTTCGAGCTCAAAAATAACGAATTGATCCCGGTGGAGACCGCAGCATTCGAGACCAGCACGCCGGGCATTTTCGCCATCGGCGACATCAACTGGTATCCCGGCAAGCTCAAACTCATCCTTTCCGGCTTTCATGAGGGGGCGCTGATGGCACAAAAGGCATACCACTACGTTTATCCGGAGAAGCGACTGGTCTTCCAGTACACGACTTCTTCTTCCAGCTTGCAGAAGAAGCTCGGTGTAGCACGTCAAACACCGCAGCCGGCCTGAGCGCTCTGGCGGCTGCCCAAGGGGGCCGACGCGGCGAAGGGATCCGTGATGCCGGCATCGGCAATCAAAACCGCGTGCTGCATCGCCGGTGGTGGCCCGGCCGGGATGATGCTCGGCTTTCTGCTGGCGCGTGCCGGGGTCGATGTCGTGGTGCTGGAGAAGCACGCCGATTTCTTCCGCGACTTCCGCGGCGACACCATCCACCCGTCGACGCTCGAACTGATGTACGAGCTCGATTTGCTCGACGAATTCCTCAAGTTGCCGCATCAGAAGCTCGACCGCCTGACCGCCCAAATCGGCGACGAACGGCTGCGGATGATCGATCTGACGCACCTGCCGACCCATTGCAAATATATTGCGCTGATGCCGCAGTGGGATTTCCTCAATTTCCTCGCCGCACACGGCAAGCGCTACGGGACTTTCCATCTCCACATGCAGGCGGAGGCGACCGATCTGATCGAGGAGGGAGGCCGCGTCGTCGGCCTTCGCGCCGAGACGCCGGACGGCGAACTTGCCGTCCGTGCCGACCTGACCGTCGGCTGCGACGGCCGTCATTCAACGGTGCGCGACAAGGCCGGTTTCAAAAGCGACGACTACGGCGCGCCCATGGATGTGCTGTGGTTTCGGCTGTCGCGCAAAGAAACCGACGATGCGGAAACGTTCGGCCACGTCGAAGCGGGCATGATGATGATCATGCTCGACCGCGGCGACTACTGGCAGTGCGCCTTCGTCATTCCGAAAGGCGGCATCGACCGCGTGCGCGCGGAGGGCCTCGATGCCTTCGGCAAGCAGGTCGTGATGATGTCGCCGTTCCTTGCCGATCGCGCAGCTGAGTTGCAAACCTGGGACGACATCAAACTTCTGACCGTCGCCGTCGACCGGCTGCGGCAATGGTGGCGGCCCGGGCTCATCTGCATCGGCGACGCCGCGCATGCCATGTCGCCGATCGGCGGAGTGGGCGTCAATATCGCCATCCAGGACGCGGTGGCCGCCGCAAATCGTCTCGCCACACCGCTCAGGGCGGGGATGGCAAGCGATGACGACCTGCGAGCGATCCAAAGGCGGCGAACCTTTCCCGTCCGTTTCACCCAAGCAATCCAGCTCATGATGCAGAAACAGATCATCGGCCGGGTGCTCGCCAGCACGGCGCGGCCGAAACCGCCGTTGCTGATCAAGCTGTTCGGTGCGTTTCCCCTTCTTCAGCGCATCCCCGGCCGCCTTTTGGCGGTGGGCGTGCGACCCGAGCACGTGCACACGGGGGATTTTTTTCCCCATCCTAGTTCGTCGCGCCGCCACGCAAGGTCTTGAATCGAGTTCTGGCTTCTCGCCATTTCCAGGCCGAGAGTTTTGCCGGAACGCTACCATGACGATGACGGAAGAGAGCCGCTCGGAAAGCCGTCCGTTCGAAGCGGATGTTGCCAAGCTCCTGCACCTGATGGTGCACTCGGTCTATTCGGAGAAATCGGTATTTCTGCGCGAACTGATCTCGAATGCCGCCGATGCCTGCGAGCGGCTCCGCTACGAGGCGATCGCCGAACCGGCGCTGCTCGGCGACGATCCGAAGCCGCGCATCACGCTCACGATCGATGCCGACAAGCGCCTACTGACGATCGAGGACAACGGCATCGGCATGGGCCGCGACGAGATGGTCGAGGCGCTCGGGACCATCGCCCGCTCCGGCACCAAGGCGTTTCTCGACCGTATCGAAGCGGCGAAGGCCGATGAAGAGACGGCACTGATCGGCCGGTTCGGCGTCGGCTTCTACTCCGCCTTCATGGTCGCGGAACGGGTCGAGGTGATGTCCCGGCGCGCCGGCACCGGTGCGGCCTTCCTCTGGTCCTCGGATGGCAAGGGCAGCTTCGCTGTTTCGTCAGTCGAACCCGCTCATGCGCCGCTCCGCGGCACGCGCGTCGTGCTGCACCTGATGGAAGATGCCAAATCCTATACCGAGCGCGCCACCATCGAGAGGCTGGTGCGCGCCCAGTCGGGTCATGTGCCGGTGCCGATCTCGCTCGTCGTGGCTCCAGCCGCCGAAGTCTCCGAAATCGCCGACGGCGCCGCTTTATGGGCGAAGCCGAAGTCGGCGATCACGCCCGCGGACTATACCGACTTCTATCGCAGCATCGCCGGTCAGTTCGACGAGCCGACGTTCACTATCCACTTTCACGCCGAGGGACGGCACGACTACACGTCACTGTTTTTTGTTCCCGGTTCGCGGCCCTTCGATCTATTCGACCCCGACCGCAAAGGGCGGATCAAGCTCTACGTCAAACGCGTCTTCATCACCGATGATGCGGAGATTTTGCCGCGTTATCTGCGCTTCGTTCGCGGCCTGGTCGACAGCGCCGATCTGCCGCTCAACGTCTCGCGCGAAAAAATTCAGGAGAGTCCGCTCCTTTCCGCCATCAGGAAAGGCGCGACCAGCCGCGTGCTCGGCGAATTGGAGCGGCTCGCCGACAAGGAGCCGGAAACCTATACGAAGATATGGGAGCTGTTTGGCGTGGTGTTGAAGGAGGGCGTGTACGAGGACTTCGAGCGGCGGGATGCGCTGCTCGCGCTCGCACGCTTCAAAACGACGGTGCCCGCGGATGCGTGGCGGAGCCTCAAGGATTACGTCGCCGCGCTGAAGACCAACCAAACGGCGATCTATTACCTAGCCGGCGACGACATCGAGCGGCTGAAATCTTCGCCGCATCTCGAAGGTTTCCGCGCGCGCGGCATCGAGGTGCTGCTGCTCTCCGACCCGGTCGATACGTTCTGGGTGATGTCGGGCCAGGGCTTCGACGGCAAGCCGTTAAAGTCGGTGACGCAAGGCGCGGCGGATCTCGCGCTCATTCCGTTACTTAAGGCCCAAGAAACACCGGCGCCGCAGCTGCAAGATTCGGTCAAAGACTTTCTGGCGTTCATGAAGGCTACGCTCGGCGACACCGTGGCCGATGTCCGGACCTCGGACCGGCTGACCGACAGCGCGGTCTGTCTCGTTGCGGGCGAGGCGGGGCCCGATCGGGCGCTGGAAAAGCTTCTGGCGGGCGCGGGTCGACTGAACACCGCCTCGAAGCCGATCCTGGAGGTCAACCCGCGGCACCGGTTGGTGGTCGCGCTCGCGGCCCTGGGCGATGGCGAACGGACGCTCAAGCAGGATGCGGCGCATCTCTTGCTCGACGAGGCGCGCGTGCTCGAAGGCGATCGGCCGGCGGATGCGCGGTCGTTTTCCGAGCGACTGGCGCGCGTGCTGGAAAAGTCGGTAGGCAAGGGCGCCAGTTGATATTGTTCCGGCATTCCCGGGGCCGAGCAACGCGAGGAGCCCGGAATCCATAACCACCATTCAGATTCAATGAAAATCGCGGCTCTTGAGCAGTAGCTGCGTATCTGGCGGATGCTGTCCGCCCGACAGTTTGGGTGAAAACAGGTCGCCGCCGTTGCGTAGCCACGGTAGTTCGGCGGAGAGATCGAAGAAACTTTCCGCGACGACGTGGATAACGAGGCCCGCGCGTTGCAGGCGGCCGCGCACGACGAGGAAGCGCGCCGTCATCACCGTGCGGCGGTTTTTTTCGAAAGCTTTCGGCCAGACGATGATGTTGGCGATGTCGGTCTCGTCTTCCAGCGTCATGAAGATCACGCCTTTCGCCGTTCCCGGCCTCTGCCGCACCAGCACGAGGCCGGCGACGGTGACCACGGCGTCCCCATCCCTCTCCCGCTTGCGGGGGAGGGTAGGGTGGGGGTAGTCGCGAAGCTCCGCGTTGCGCATGGCCCCAAGCGCGGCGAGGCGCTCGCGGAAAAAGCGCACCGGATGCTCTTTCAGCGACAAGCCGGTCGCCACGTAATCCTCGACGACGTGCTCGCTGAGCGCCATTTCCGGAAGCGTGACGGCGGGTTCGGGGAACAGTTCGTCGCTCAGATGCGGCGTCAACAGCGGCAATGCGTCCTCGGCCGCATCCGGCTGGCGCGGCGGACGGGCTCCGATTGCGTCGAGCCGCCGCGCCGCCCACAAGGCGGCGCGCCGGTCAAATCCCAGCGAACGGAATGCATTGGCTTCTGCCAGCCGTTCGATGGTGAAGCGCGAAATACCGGCGATCGCGGCCAGACGCTCGATGCTGGAAAAACCATTGCCGCGCACCGCGATGAGCTTTTTCAGCTCGTCTTCGTTGAGCCCGTGGATGAGGCGAAAGCCGAGCCGGACGGCATACCGGCCGTCGGTGCCTTGCTCCAGCGTGCAGTCCCAATCGCTGAAATTGACGTCCGCCGGGCAGATCTCAACGTCGTGTTGACGGGCATCACGCACGAGCTGCGCCGGCTGATAAAAGCCCATCGGCTGGCTGCTGACGATGGCCGCGCAGAACACGTCGGGATAGCGGCATTTGATCCACGCCGAGGCGTAGACCAGTAGCGCAAAGCTCGCCGCGTGGCTTTCCGGAAAACCGTATTCGCCGAAGCCTTCGATCTGGCCGAAGCAATTTTCGGCAAACGCGCGCTCATAGCCGCGCGTGGTCATGCCGTCGATGAACTTGTCGCGGAACAGGTGCACGTTGCCGGTATGACGGAAGGTGGCCATGGCGCGCCGCAGTCCGTCCGCCTCGTCGGGCGTGAACTTTGCCGCGGTGATGGCGATTTGCATCGCCTGTTCCTGGAACAGCGGCACGCCGAGCGTTCGTTGCAGAACGTCTTTCAATTCATCGGGCCGTCCGTGCGCCAGATCGGGGGAAGGATAGTGCTCCTTGTCGATGCCGTCGCGCCGGCGCAGGTAGGGATGCACCATGTCGCCCTGGATCGGCCCCGGCCGCACGATCGCGACCTCGATCACGAGATCGTAGAAACATTTGGGCTTCAACCGCGGCAGCATCGACATCTGCGCGCGGCTCTCGACCTGGAACACGCCGACTGAATCGGCGCGCGACAGCATCTCATAGACTGCGGGATCGTCTTGCGGCAGCGTGGCGAGCGAATACGCTTTGCCGTAATGCTGCTGCAGGAGATCGAGTCCGCGGCGCAGGCAGCTCAGCATGCCGAGCGCGAGCACGTCGACTTTCATCAGGCCGAGCGTATCGATGTCGTCCTTGTCCCATTCGATGAAGGTGCGGTCGTCCATGGCGGCATTGCCGATGGGCACCGTTTCGTCGAGCGGCGCGCGGGTGAGCACGAAGCCGCCGACATGCTGCGAGAGGTGGCGCGGAAAGCCGATCAGATCGTCGGCAAGGTGGACGGCCTGACGGATCGCCGGATTGAAGGGATCAAGCCCGGCCTGGCGGACGTGCTCGTCCGGCAATCCGTCGCCGTATCCCCATACGGTCTTTGCCAGCGCCGAGGTTACGTCCTCCGTCAATCCCAGGACCTTGCCGACCTCGCGGATGGCGCGGCGGGAGCGATAATGCACGACGGTCGAGCAGATCGCCGCGCGGTCGCGCCCGTAGCGCTTGTAGATATACTGGATCACCTCTTCGCGCCGCTCGTGCTCGAAATCGACGTCGATATCGGGCGGCTCGCCGCGGTTCTCGGAAATAAAGCGGGCGAAGAGGAGCTTGGTCTTTTCCGGATTGACCGAGGTGATGCCGAGGCAATAGCACACGGCGCTGTTCGCCGCTGAGCCGCGGCCCTGGCAGAGGATTTCCTTTTCCTGCCGGCGCGCGAAGGACACAATGTCGTGGACGGTGAGGAAATAGCGCGCATAGTCGAGCTTGGCGATGAGTTTCAGCTCATCGTGCAGCCGCTCCTCGACGTCGGACGGAATCCCGTCCGGATATTTGTCTCTTGGGTAGCGGTCCCGCGCGCCCGCCCAGGTGAGGTTCTCGAGATGCTGTTGCGCGGTCTTGCCTGTCGGCACCGGCTCGTCGGGATATTCGTATTTCAGTTCGCCGAGCGAGAAGCGGCAGGAATTGGCGATGTCGACGGTGCGGGCGATGGCATCGGGAAAACGCGCGAACAGCCGCGACATTTCCGCAGGCGATTTGAGATCCCGCTCGGCATTGACGGCAAGCCTCAGGCCCGCCTCGCGAAGCGTGCATTTCTCGCGCACGCAGGTGAGCACATCGGCAAGCGGTCGGCGCTCCGGCGCGTGATAGTAAACGTCGTTGACGGCGACGAGCGGCGCATCCAGGCGCTTGCCGAGTGCGGCCAATAAGCCGAGCCGGCGCGGCTCGTCGCCGCGATGATAATGGATGCCGGCGAGAAACGTGTGCCCCGGCGCCGCGCGGGTCAAAGCCGAGAGGCGTTCGGTGAAGTCATCAGCGATTGTTTGCGGCGGTATCGCAATGAGTATCTGAGCTGCGCTCGCGGCGAGAATGTCCGCGAAGGTCAGGTGGCATTCGCCTTTCTTGGCTTTGAGATTGCCCACGGTGACGAGACGGCAGAGCCGGCCATAGGCGGCGCGATCGGTCGGATAGGCCAGCGCCTCGAATCCATCGATCGTCGCCAGGCGGGTGCCGACGAGAAGCTTTATCTTGCGGTTTTTCGCTTCGTCATAGGCGCGCACCACTCCGGCAAAAGAGTTGCGGTCGGCGATGCCGATGGCGGTCAGTTGCAATTCATCGGCAGTCGCCACCATTTCCTGCGGATGCGAGGCGCCGCGCAGGAAGGAAAAGTTTGTCGTCACGGCCAGTTCGGCATACGCGCTCATCTATTGTCTCACACGAAAAAACTCACGCAAACAAACCTTGCACGAACCAGCGCGCCGAAGCCGTTTCGCGCTCGTAGAGACCTTCGCGATAGAGCCAGAAACGGTGACCGTTCGTGTCTTCGACGAGGTAATAGTCGCGCGTAAGCTCCGGTGAGCGATGACCGTCGTGCTGACGCCACCATTCGGCGCCGATGCGTTCGGGGCCTTCAGAGCCGGTGATTTCATAGGTCACCCCGCGCCAGCGGAAGCGCCGCGGCGGACCGTCGGGGACAAGGGCGGTAACCTCCGTCGGCTCCGCACGGGGCAGAAGGAGCAGCGGGCGCGTTTTTTGCTCCGGTTCCGGCCACGAGGCACGCGCTTCGGCGGTGACCGGCGAAAGCGCCTCCGCGCGTTCGGGAAGGTGACTGGCGATCGCCTCGAACCGCCTCACGCTGTGCGGGCCGAGACGCTGCCGCAGCGTATCGATCAGAACCGCGCAACGTTCCGCGTGGTCGGCATTGCCGGCATCTTCAGCAATCAGTTCATTCTGCCGCGCTGGAATGGTCTCGGCGCGGGTGACGGCAAGCCCGACGGTCTCGAAACCGAAACCGGCATCCTCCGTCGCCGCCAGCGCTTCGAGCCTCAGATCGATGAGGCGTGCGACGTGCGCCACATTGCGCGTCGGCAAGGTCAGCCCGATATCGATCGTCTCCACCGCGCCATCGACGCGGTAGAGGGAAAGCCGCAGCATTCGCGCGCCCACATCGTCGCGCGTCAGCACATGCACAAGGACATGCATGAGGCGGCTCGCCAGGGCGACGATCGCCTCCTGGGTGATAATGGGTTCGAGCAGATAACGCAGCGTGTGATAGACCGGCGACGCGACGATGGGGACAAGCGGTTCGTCCACGCGGCCGAGCGCCTGATCGATCCGCCGGAGCAACTCCGCCGGAAAACGCGCGGCAAACGGCGCACGCGGTTTGTCGAGCAGCGTGCCGACGGATTTGAAGCCGAGACGGCGCAGCGTTCCGCAGGTTTCCGGCGAAAGCCGCAAAGCTTCTATCGGGAGCGTCGCCAGCGCTGCGGCTTCCTGTCCCGAGGGCAGGACAGGGAAGGGCGCGGAATGAAAGCGCGACAGCGCCCATGCGGCGCCGGGCGTGTCGGCGACGGCAAGCCGTGCCGGCAGGCCGAAGTTTTTTTCGAGCCGCAAGGATAGATCGGTTATGAGCTTTTCCTCGCCGCCGAAGAGATGCGCGGCGCCTTCGATGTCGAGGAAAAAACCATCGGCGCCGTTATCCTCGCCCCAGGGAGACGCGGTCGGCGTATAGCGCGTCGCCCACAGCGCCAGGCGGCGCAGCGCGTCGTCGTCGGCGGCGGCATCGATGGCGCGCGTCTGCACGTTCCCGGCTTTCGCGCGCGCATCCGCCAACGGCTCGCCGAGCGTGAGCCCCGCGGCTTCGGCCGCCTCGTTCAAGGCGGCAATGCGCGGCCCGCCGGCGGCGGTGATGGCCAGCACGAACGGCCGGTCAGGATCAATAGGCTTGTCTGAAGGCTTTTTCGCCTGCGCCGCGAGAGAACGCTGGATCGGCCAGCGCGGCAGCCAGACTGAAACGATGCGCGACATGATCGTACCCCACCATCCATTCGCTGGCCCGTCCGTTGCGGCAGCGTTCAAGCGTTAGCCGCCAGCGCGAACGCACGATCAGGCCGAAGCGGTCGCGCACGGCGGGAGCCGTGCCGACGCGCCATCGTGTCGCCGCCGCGCTCGATTCTAGGCTGTCCGCCGGCCGCAGCAGAAAGAGCGGAAGGCCACAATCGGCGGCGGCGAGATGCAGCCTTTGACTGGTTCTCAGATCGAGCTTGTCGATTACGCCGGCGACGGCGGCAGGCGCGCGCGAGCGCAACGCTTCCTCCATGGCCCACAGCGTTTCTTTCCGATGCGCCGTCTCGACCAGTATGAGACGGCTCGGATCGAGACCGCGCGCGCGCAAGCCATGACCGTGCGGACGGCCGTAATAGCGAAACCCATAGGCCGGTAGGATGAGAAAAATTATGCGAGCTGGTTGTGAAATCATTCTTCCCTCCCCAGAAAGGGGAGGGTCGGATCGCCATAGGCGATCTGGGGAGGGGTTATCTTGCGCGCAACTGACCCCCACCCGTCTCGCTACACTCCAAAGCCGATCCTTTGGATCGGCATTTTCTGCATAAAAAAGGGCGGCCGAAGACCGCCAATTCCTCCCCCTTTCAGGGGGAGGAATTGGAAATGAAGTCGAAAGGCGGGTAAGGAGCGCCACGACGAAGCCGAAGGCGGCGGGGATTGCGCTTGCTTCGGGCACGATCTCATGCAGTGCGCCGCTGGCGAGGCCGCCCTGCGGCAGGTAACGATCGATGGCGTTTAGGCCGAAGGGAATGGGCTTTGTCGCCCTAAGGCCTTCCATTCTCGGCAATAACCGCCGCAATTCATCCGCCACGACAGCGCGGTTACGCATCACGGAAAGGGTGGTCGGCTGGGTCATGGTCGGCTCTGTCCCGAGGGGAAGCAATAATAGAACAAAACAGGAACAAAGCCAAGGTCCCTTCCTTCAATTTTTATCGCCAGCCTTATGGGTCCGATGTCTTGCTGGCGCGGAGGCGATGCCGCATACGTTCATCCCGATCGCGCGCCGCGATCGGAAAGATCGGCCGAACGAGGAGCGTGATGCCGGAAGTCGACAAGGAAGGGGAACGCTACTCGGCCGATAAGCAGCAGCAGACGCCGGGTTTCTATCTCAAGGGCTCCCACCAGCTCGACTGGGGAATGAAGAACCGCCTGGCCCGCGTTTTTGCTCCGGCCACCGGCCGCACTGTGATGCTGGCGATCGACCACGGCTACTTTCAGGGCCCGACCACCGGGCTGGAGCGCATCGATCTTTCCATCTTGCCGTTGTTGCCGTCCTGCGACGCGCTGTTCTGCACGCGCGGCATTTTGCGCTCGATCGTTCCGGCGGATTCGACGAAGCCGATGGTGCTGCGCGCCAGCGGCGGTCCGAGCATCCTGCGCGAGGAATTGTCCGACGAGCAGATCGCGATGGACATGGACGACGCGGTGCGATTGAACGCCGCCGGCGTCGGCATTCAGGTTTTCATTGGCGGTGAATTCGAGACCCGCTCCGTCCACAATATGACGAAGCTCGTTGATGCCGGGCTCCGCACCGGCATTCCGGTCATGGGCATCACCGCGGTCGGCAAGACCATGGTGCGCGACGCCAAATATTTCCGGCTCGCCTGCCGCATTATCGCCGAGCTCGGTGCGCAGTACGTCAAGACCTATTACGTGGAGCAGGGCTTCGAGACCGTTACCGCCTCATGTCCGGTGCCGATCGTGATGGCGGGCGGCAAAAAACTTGCCGAGCTCGACGCGCTGACGATGGCTTACAATGCCGTGCAGCAGGGTGCCGCCGGCGTCGATATGGGCCGCAATATTTTCCAGTCGGAAACGCCGAAGGCGATGATCGCCGCGATCAACGCCGTCGTGCACAAGAACGCAAAGCCGAAAGAGGCTTACGAACTGTTCAGCTCGCTTAAGGCGAAAGGGTGAAAGCTCACCCGTAGGTCCGCTGCGGCGACGAGCCGATTAGGAACCAGGCGACGGAGCCGGCGGTAACCGCGCCGCCAAGCGCTGCCAACACTTGCAGGATCCACGAGACGCTGCCGACCTCGCTGCGCTGTCGCTGCCCTACCGCAACGTTGGCCGAGTCGGACTTCGGCGTCATGTCGGCGATGTCGCGCATGGACGGAGCCTTCGCGGCCGCGACGGTCGGCGAGGCGGCATTTACCGATACATCCGCGTCCGGGGCGGCGATGTCGCGCTCATTGACGGCCTTGTGCGTGGTCACTTGCGCCGCATAGTCTCCGGCGATGGGTGCGCCGGGCGGCGCCGGCTCCGGTGGTGCCGCTTCGGGCTGCGGCGATGCGACCGAGATCGTCGCGACATCCGCCGGCGCGGCGGTTGGAGTGGTTGGCGAGGCGCTGTGGGACGCCGGGTCCGCGTCGGCAAGTTGCGGCGCGGCGTGATGCCTTGCTCGCGCAGCGGCGACGGAGGCGTGCGATTTCGTTTTTCTCGACAATGCGATGCGGCTTTTGATGGAGGATTTGGCGACTGATGTGGCCTCAGGTCGAGCGGCCGCTTTGCCCTGCTGCGCGATGGGCAGGAGTTGGATGGGCTGGCCCGGTGTGCCATTGGCCGCGGTCTGCGCCATCGCGCTACTGACTGTCATGCCCGATATAATCAAAAAAGCCGGAACGATCGCCCCGGCGGTGATGATGCCAATTCGCAGCATTGCGTCCCTTCTTCCCTGCGCCGTTACTGGAAGATTCGGACAGACGGGAATGACCTCACGGTGGCCCAATTGCGGATTCTTTGCTGCAAAGCGCTGGCGAAAACAGGCCGCTCTTAACCACAGCCATCGCGTGCGTTATCGTTTGATGGCACTTCGCAAGGGGTAGCGAGCGAGGCATGATCGATCTGAAAACGAACAGCGATGTCGCCGTCGTTGCCATCGGCCACGGTAAGGCTAACGCGCTCGATGTCGAACTCTGCGATGCAATTGCGCGATGCTTTGAGACGCTTCGCTCGTCCGACGCGCGTGCGGTGGTGATAACCGGGCAAGGCCGGATGTTTTCGGCCGGCGTCGACTTGCTGCAGGTGAGCGCGGGTGGCGCCGATTACGTTCGCAGGCTTTTGCCGGCATTGCATCGGCTGTACGACGCGGTGTTCTTTCATCCACAGCCGGTGGTGGCGGCGATCAACGGCCACGCCATCGCCGGCGGCTGTGTGCTCGCCTGCTGCGCCGACCGGCGCATCATGGGGCGAGGTGGCGGACGCATCGGCGTGACCGAGCTTCTCGTCGGCGTGCCGTTTCCGGCGCTCGCCTTTGAGATCGTTCGTTTTGCCGTTCCAGGGCGTCACCTGCCCGAGTTCACCTTCGGCGGCGCGACTTACGACGTCGACGCGGCGTTGGAGCGAGGCTGGGTCGATGAGATTGTAGAAGTCGACGCATTGATGAATGGCGCCGTCGCCGCTGCGCAGGAATTGGCGCGGCTGCCGCCGGCGGCCTTCGCCCAGAACAAACGCCAGCTTCGCCAAGACGTCGCCGACCGCATGGAGCGCAGCGGCGCCATGACCGATCAGATCGTCACCGAAATCTGGACCGAAGCGCTTGGCTACATCCGCGACTACGTCGCGCGCACGCTGAACAAGGCTTAGCCCGCTACGCGGGCAAACGCCGATGCCCGCGATAGACGCGGGCATCGACAGAGTGGCGGATCACGCCGCCAGGGATTTGAGATACTTGTCGGCTTCTTCCGGCACCGCGAACCACGGGAACAGATCTGTCGGCTCGTTGAAGCAATTGGCGAAGCGGCGAGCGATAATAGGAGAGGTCTGAGCAGCACCGAAGATGTTGAGTACGTGCGGCGGTGGCGGCTGCATCAAGGCATTGGTCCAGCCGGTGACGTACTGCGCATAATCCCAGTAGCGGTCGAAAGTCGCCTGCATCCAGGCTTGGTCGTAAGGCTTATCGCCGTGGGCGAGGATCGCGTCGAGATATGTCTTCGCGCATTTCGAGGCGTTGTTCGATCCCTGCCCGGTGATCGGGTCATTGAGCACGACAACATCGGCCATCCCGAGGACGGGTTTGCCGGACGGCAGCCGCGCGATTGGTTTGCGCACGGTCGGTGTGACACGGCCGGCAAGGATGCCGTTGGCGTCGGTCAGTTCGACGTTTCTAGCGCGTTCGGCTTCCCAGGGCCAGAATGTGTCGAGGATCCATTTCGATTTCGCCAGATGCTCGGCCGGCGAGGAAATCCCTCCCCAGCAGTCCATCGGGCCGCCAGGAATTCCTTCGAGCACCATGATTTCGCAAGGGCCGGTGGTTGTCAGCGACGGGAAAACGAAATATTCGCCGACGCCGGGAGCGATGTTGAAGTTCACCCCTGAATGGTGCGGACGCGGGGTCAATCCCTTCACGTAGGTGAGCGCGAGCGCGCGCTGTGGCGCGTCGTATTGGCTTTTTTGCGCGTCCCGCTCGAAAAGCCTGGAGATGTCGCCCTTGCCGGCGGCGACGATCACGAGTTCGGATTCTGCGGCGTATTTTTCCAGATCGGCCGGCGTCGCCGACTTGTATTCGATCGTGCCGCCGCGCTTTTCCAGCTCCTGCATCCAGCGCGGAAATTTTACACGCTGGTCGACGGCCTGCGCGGACTTGTCGAGCAATCCGTTAAATTCGAGAACCTTCTTGCCGGATCCGTCGGGCGCAGCAATCGCCACGCCGAGGGAGTCGACTGTCGGGCATTCCTTGTCCCAGAAATTAAGCCCAAGTTCGCGCTCATAGCTCAAGGCCTTGTCGAACATGCACTGGCTCGACATCACCTTGCCGGTGCGGATGTCGTCGCCCCTGCGGTCCTGCACGAGGCGCACGTCGTAACCGGCGGAAAGGAGCCCATTGCCGAGCTGCAAGCCGGATTGGCCGCCGCCGACGATCGTGATCACTCGTTTGCCAGAACTCATCTCGCCCTCCTGTTGTCGCCCAGGCGCTGCTGCGCTAAAGTTTTTGTTATTCCATCAGCAAAGGAATCGCCGGGTCCGCGCGTTCGGGGCCCATGGCGGTGTAACCGCCGTCGACCCGGATGTCGGTGCCGGTGATAAAGCTCGCATTGTCGGAAAGCAGGAATGCCACTGCTTCCGCAACTTCGGCGGGATTGCCGGTGCGGCCGAGCAGATGGAAAGGTTTGGCCACGCCGTCGGTTTTGGCGCGGTTGCCTTTGGTCAATTCGACCATGATGTTGCTCCAGGTCCAACCGGGCGAGACGGCGTTGACGCGAATGCCGTCCGGTGCGAGGTCCATGGCCTGGTTGCGCGTCAATTGCAGGATGGCGGCCTTCGACACCGGATAGACCCAGCGGCCGGTTTGCGCGACGCGCGAAGAGATCGATCCGAAGTTGACGATGGCCCCTTTGTTCCTTTTCAGATGCGGCCGGGCGGCCTGCATGAGCAGGACCGAGCCGACGATGTTGACGTCGAAGGCCTTGAGCCAATCGGCGCGCGTCGTTTCGGCGCCATTGTCGAGGTAGGTGCAGGCGACATTGACGAGATAATCAAGCCTGCCGGTCGCCTCGACGGTTGCTTTCACGAGCGTGGCGATATCCGCATCGCTGGTGAGATCACAGCGGATGAAACGCGCTTTGTTGCCGAGCTTTTTGGCGGTAGCCTCGCCGTCGGCCACGTTGATATCGGCAATGACGACATTGCTGCCGTAGCCGGCGAGCGTTTCGGCGACGCCTTGTCCGATGAGTGTCGAGCCGCCAGCGACGATTGCCGTCTTGCCGTCCAATCCGCGCATATCAAGCCCTCACGCTAAACACGCGGTCAATGTGCGAAATTTAACGGGCTTGTGCAAGAAAAGGTCGGATGACGGCCTTCCATCACCCGAGTTCGGTGATGATCTCGGGAAAGCGGTGCAGCCTTTCGCCCGGCCCGCCGGCCTCGATCAGATAGTTGTTGCACACCCAGGACAGCACGTGGCCGCGGATGTAGGTCGGGTGCACGACGATGTTCATGTCTTTCTCGATGGCCATCGGCTCGTCGCTGCGGATGAGCGGTCGTTCGACCAGGTCGTAGCCCTGCCCGTGGCAATGCAGGCGCTTTTCCTCCGGCCGGCCGTTCTTGCGCATGAAATCGTTATAGGCCGCGAAAATATCCTTGCACGGCGTGCCGGGCTTGAGCAGGCTGAGATTAAATTCGCGCGCTTGCAACGCAAACGCGAACTCGTCTTTGAGCTCTGCCGACGCCTTGCCGACGACGCAGGTGCGGCCAAGCTCGGTATACATGCCGCCGGGACCGGAATCCTCGACCAGGAGCGCGACGACGTCGCCGTTGTCGATGACGCGGTTCTGGAAATGGCGCTGGCTAAACTGGGCCGGACGGTCCGGTGGCATCGACGCGCACAGATAGATGCCGTTCTCGCTGCCGTTGCGCTGGCTGTGGCATTGCGCGATTGCCGCGATATCGCGGTCGCGCATTCCCGGCTCGACAGCGGCAAAGGCGGCGTGCATCGCGCCATCCTGCATAGCGGCGGTGCGGCAAATGAGTTCGCGCTCCTCGGCGCTCTTGATGACCTTGATGCGGTCGACCGTATCGGAGGCATCAACAAAGCGGGAATTCGAGAAACGGCCTTTTTGCAGGTTATCGACCAGGGCAAAGGACATCTGGTAGGTGCCGAGGAGGCCGATGGTGCCGCCGGCATAAGGTGCGAGCGCTTGGGCGGCGAGCTCGGGATCGTAACTCGCGGTATAATGGCATGAGGCGAAGCTTGGCGTTGTGAGCCATTGCTTGACCCCGCGGCTCACGCCGTCGCCGTTTGCGGTCGGGTTGCTGACGCCGCCGAAGGGACCCTGACTGACCAACGTCATGAGGTCGTCGCGAGGGAATACGGCAGTGAGCGGGTAACCGTTGGTTGCCGGCAGATCGGTGAAATATTTGACGTACCCGCCCATGTGGTCGTTGTTGTTTTGCATGAGCAGCACGTCGATCTTTTCGCGTTCCATGGCGGATCGAACCGCCGCCCAACGGCGTTCGAGTTCGGCCGTCGAGATCGGCGTCTGCAGGCGATCGGAAAGCTGGCCCATGTTCTTAGATTTCTCCCGTCGCGGCGGTCGAGCGCCTGCTGAAAGCTGAAGTTTGGTCGATATAACCTTATGTGCTAAGCGCCGCCAAGCCGTCGCGCGGCGATGCAAGTCCGGCTAGACTATCGTGCATCGTCGTCCAACTCACCTTGCCAGGAGCGCACTATGCCAATCGACTTGTCGGCCGTGAATTGGCTCTTTGTTGTTTTGATGGGGGTGCTGGCTTTCGTCGCCGCGTTGCTCGGAAGCCTTATCGCGTTCAGAAACCGCTTCGCGGGAGCCATCATTGCCGGGGTGCTGTTCGCGGCGGGCTTTGTGGCTTGGAACTACTACCCTCACAGCTTCGGACTGCCAATTGTCAAGACAATCGGAACGGATGGAAACGCCGGCTAGTTGACGTTTGCGCCGCCGCAGTTATGCGTAGTCGAGATTGCGGGGAGGAATGGAGCAGTCATGAACAAGGTCTATGCGGACGCGCGCTCCGCGTTGGCCGGGTTGCTGAGGGACGGGATGATGATCATGGCCGGCGGTTTCGGCCTGTGCGGCATTCCGGAAACCCTGATCCTGGCGATCCGCGATTCCGGCGTTAAAAATCTCATCGTGGTCTCCAATAATTGCGGGGTCGATGGCAAGGGCCTGGGGGTGCTCCTCGATACCCGGCAGATCAAGAAAATGATCGCCTCCTACGTGGGCGAGAACAAAACCTTTGCGCAACAATATCTCTCCAAAGAGATCGAAATCGAATTCAATCCGCAAGGCACGCTCGCCGAGCGCATTCGCGCCGGCGGCGCCGGCGTACCGGCGTTTTTCACCAAGACCGGAGCCGGCACGCTGATCGCGGAAGGCAAGGACGAGCGCGAATTTGACGGCGAACGTTACGTGATGGAGCGCGGGCTTGTTGCCGATCTCTCGATCGTTCACGCTTATATCGGCGATACCGAAGGCAATCTCGTCTACCGCAAGACCGCGCGCAATTTTAATCCGGTCATGGCCACGGCGGGCAAAGTGACTATCGCCGAGGTCGAGCATCTGGTACAGCCCGGTGACATCGATCCCGACCACATCATTACGCCCGGCATCTACGTACAGCGGATGGTTCACGTACCCTACCCGACGAAACACATCGAACAACGCACCGTGCGCAAGCGGCAAAGAGCCGATGCGCCGGCCGGAACAGGGGAGGAAGTCTGATGCCTTGGACCCGCGAGCAAATGGCGGCGCGCGCCGCGAAGGAGCTGAAGGACGGCTTCTACGTGAATCTGGGGATCGGCATTCCGACGCTGGTCTCGAACTTTATTCCGGACGGCATGAGCGTTCAGCTGCAATCCGAGAACGGCATGCTGGGCTTCGGTCCGTTTCCCTTCGAGGGCGAGGAGGATGCCGATCTCATCAATGCCGGCAAGCAGACCGTCACCGAGTTGCCGACGACAAGCTTTTTCAACTCGGCGGATTCGTTCGCCATGATCCGCGGCGGCCATATCGACATCGCGATCCTCGGCGCCATGCAGGTGGCGGAGAACGGAGACCTCGCCAACTGGATGATTCCCGGGAAAATGGTCAAAGGCATGGGCGGCGCCATGGATCTTGTCGGCGGCGTCAAGAAAGTCGTCGTTGTAATGGAGCATTCGGCGAAGAACGAGGCAAAGCTTTTGCACCGATGCGCGCTGCCGCTGACCGGCGCCGGCGTGGTCGATATGGTGATCACCGATCTCGGCGTGTTTACGGTCGACCGCAAGGGCGGCGGCATGACGCTGATCGAGCTCGCCCCCGACGTCACGCTCGACGACGTCAAGGCCAAGACCGAGGCGAGCTACAAGGTCGCCAATACGCTAACGCACTAAACCGGTCGCCTCGCTGCCGCGCATCGCGCCGCGCCTGCGGTGACCGGTCGCCCTTTACGCCTGCCGGGAACACGTTGAGAATGGCCGCGTGGGGGACAGTACGTGCGTGAAGATCCGATCCTCGAGACCAAGGACCTGACCAAGGAATTCGCCGGATTCGTCGCGGTTCGGTCGGTCAATCTGCGCGTCAACCGCGGCAGCATCCACGCGCTGATCGGACCGAATGGCGCGGGCAAGACCACCTGCTTCAACCTCCTCACCAAGTTTCTGGCGCCGACGCGCGGACGCATCGTGTTCGATGGCCGCGACATCACCGCGCTCAAGCCTGCGGACGTGGCGCAGCTTGGGCTCGGGCGCTCGTTCCAGATCTCGGCGGTGTTTCCCCACCTCACCGTACTGGAGAATGTGCGCATCGCGCTCCAGCGCCGGCGCGGGACGTCGTTCGATTTTTGGCGCTCGAAGCGCGCGTTGCGCGCGCTTGACGGCAGAGCGAAGGCGCTCATCGAGGATGTCGGGCTTTCGCCTTACGTCGACGCGCTTGCTGTCGAACTGCCGTACGGCCGCAAGCGGGCGCTGGAGATTGCGACCACGCTTGCGCTCGAGCCGGCATTGCTGCTGCTCGACGAGCCGATGGCCGGCATGGGCCGCGAGGATATCGTTCGCATCAGTGCGCTGATCAAGTCGGTCGCCGCCGCGCGCACGGTGCTCATGGTCGAGCACAATCTCAGCGTCGTCGCCGACTTGTGCGATCGCATCACCGTGCTCACCCGGGGCCAGGTCCTGGCCGAGGGCGACTACAAGACCGTATCCGCCGATCCTGCGGTGCGCGAAGCCTATCTCGGGACCGGCCATGCCTGAGCCCAACGCGCTCCTCGCCGTGAAGGATCTGGAAGCCTGGTACGGCGAGTCGCACATTCTGCATGGCGTCACGTTCGACGTGCAACCGGGCGAGGTGGTGACGCTGCTCGGTCGCAATGGCGTCGGCAAGACGACGACGCTCAAGGCGATCATGGGCATCATCGAGACCCGTACCGGTTCGGTACGGTTCGAGGGCCAGGAACTGATCCGTCGTCCATCCGACGCCATCGCCCGCGCCGGCATCGCCTTCTGCCCGGAAGAGCGCGGCATCTTCTCCACCCTCGACGTCAAGGAAAATCTGCTGCTGCCGCGGCAAGTACGGCCCGGCGGTCTCGATCTCGAGCGTATCTTCGAGCTTTTTCCCAACTTGCGTGAACGCCTCCACAGCCAGGGCACGAAGCTTTCGGGCGGCGAGCAGCAAATGCTCGCGATCGGCCGCATACTGCGCACCGGCGCGCGGCTGTTGTTGCTGGACGAGCCAACCGAGGGGCTCGCCCCCGTCATCATCCAGCAGATCGGGCGCACGATCTCCGCGCTTAAGGCCCGGGGCTTCACGATTCTCTTGGTCGAGCAAAACTTCCATTTCGCCGCGACCGTTGCCGATCGCTACTACGTCATGGAACACGGGCGCATTGTCGATCGGTTCTCCGCCGCTGAACTAAAGGCGAATACCGAAAAGCTGCACGAGTATCTCGGAGTTTGATATCAAGGAGCCAGCAGCTTTCAAGATGCTGTATTCGCGGGCACGTAGCCCGCTCACGGGGAGGTTTGTCATGTTTGCACCCAGGCTCGCGCTGGCCGCCGCGGCATTCGTATGCACGGTCGGTGCCGCATCCGCGCAGGAGGACGACGTCGTCAAAATCGGTGTCTTGACCGACCTGTCGGGCCTCTATTCCGATATTGGCGGGCCGGGATCGGTCGCCGCCGCCAAACTGGCGGTCGAAGATTTCAATCCCGCCGCTCACGGCATGAAGGTCGAAGTCATCAGCGGCGATCATCAGAACAAGCCCGACATCGGCGCCAACCTTGCCCGGCAATGGTACGATGTCGACCATGTCGACGTTATCGTCGACGTGCCCACGTCGAGCGTGGCGCTGGCGATCAGCGAGATCACGCGGGAGAAGAACAAAGTCTTCCTCGGCTCCGGCCCGGCGTCCTCCGATCTCACCGGACCGAAATGCTCGCCGAATACCATCCAATGGACCTACGACACCTGGATGCTTGCCAACGGCACCGGCAAAGCAGTCGTTCAAACCGGCGGCGATACCTGGTTCTTTCTGACGGCCGATTACGCGTTCGGTCAGGCTCTTGAGCGCGATACTACGAAGGTCGTGGTCGCGAACGGTGGCAAAGTCCTCGGCAGCGTGCGCCATCCGCTAAACACTTCGGACTTTTCCTCTTTCCTGTTGCAGGCACAGGCGTCCAAGGCAAAGATCATTGGTCTTGCCAATGCCGGCGGCGACACGGTCAACGCGATCAAGCAGGGCTCTGAGTTCGGCATTACCGCGGGCGGGCAGCACTTCGCCGGCCTGCTCGTCTTCATCAACGACATCGAGGCGCTTTCGCTGAAAACGGCGCAGGGTCTGGTGCTGACCGAGACCTGGTACTGGGACATGACGGACGCGAACCGTGCTTTCACCAAGCGCTGGCAGGCGTTCCGGCCCGGTAAGTTCCCAAGCATGATCCCGGCCGGCGTGTATTCGTCGGTCATTCATTATCTGAAGGCGGTCGCCGCGCTGAAGAGCAATTCCGACGGAAGGGCGGTCGTCGCCAAGATGAAAGAGATGCCGACCGACGATCCGCTTTTCGGCAAGGGCTCGATACGCGTCGACGGACGCAAGCTGCACGACGCTTACTTGTTCGAGGTGAAGTCGCCGGCGGAATCGAAGTATCCGGGTGATGACTACAAGCTCCGCGCCACCATTCCAGCGGCCGAAGCGTTCCGGCCGCTGAAAGACGGCGGCTGTCCGCTCGTCGGCGGCTAAGTCGGTCCTGAGGGCGCCGGTCGCTCGCTATGCCGGCGGCCGGCGGGGAGGGGAGCGACATGTTCGAAATCCTCGGTGTTCCTTCACAGGCCTTGTTCGGCCAATTGTTGCTCGGCCTGATCAACGGCTCGTTCTACGCGCTGCTCAGTCTGGGGCTCGCCGTCATTTTCGGCATGCTCAACATCATCAATTTCACCCACGGTGCGCAGTACATGATGGGGGCGTTTGCGGCCTATCTGTTGCTCCAACATTTAGGGATCGGTTATTGGGAGGCGCTGGTGATCGCGCCGATCGTGGTCGGTGCAACCGGCGTTGTTATCGAACGGCTGTTCCTCCAGCATCTGCGTAAGCTGGATCCGCTCTATGGACTGCTTCTGACCTTCGGCCTCGGTCTCGTCATCGAGGGGTTGTTCCGCAACTATTACGGCTCCTCGGGGCTGCCCTACCAAGTGCCCGACCTGTTGCGGGGTGGGCGCAATCTCGGCTTCATGTTCCTTCCGAACTACCGCGCCTGGGTCATCGTGCTCTCGTTGGCGGTATGCCTTGCTACCTGGTTTGCCGTCGAGCGCACGCGGCTCGGTTCGTACCTTCGCGCGGCAACCGAAAATCCGGTTCTGGTTCGCGCCTTCGGTATCAACGTGCCGCGCATGGTGACACTAACCTATGGTTTCGGCGTCGGGCTCGCGGCGCTCGCGGGCGTGATGGCGGCGCCGATCTACAACGTCTCGCCACAGATGGGCTCCGACCTCATCATCGTCGTGTTCGCCGTGGTGGTGATCGGCGGCATGGGTTCGATCATGGGCGCGATCCTCACCGGGTTCGCGCTCGGCATCGTCGAGGGGCTGACAAAGGTCTTCTATCCGGAAGCTTCAAACACCGTCATTTTCGTCATCATGGCCATCGTACTGCTCATCCGGCCGTCCGGCCTGTTTGGACGGAGCGCGTGATGCAAAGCTCCATCGAGCCGTCGGTTCTCGCGGCCAACAGGGAGACGAGTTGGAGCCTGGCGGTTGCGTTTGCGGTGATGATCGCGGCGCTGGTGATCGGGCCATTCGAGGTCTACCCAGTCTTTCTCATGAAGGCGTTGTGCTTTTCTCTGTTCGCCTGCGCCTTCAACCTCCTCATCGGCTATGTCGGCTTGATCTCCTTCGGTCATGCCCTGTTCTTCGGCTGGGCAAGCTATCTCACGGCATATGCGGCCAAGGTCGGTAGCCTGAGCTTTCCGTTCTGGTTCGGCAAGGTGACGTGGCTGGTGCTTTCCTTGCCGCCGCAGTCGCCGGAGGTTTCCATATTGATCGGCACGCTCGTCGCCGCGATCCTCGGCTACGGTACGGGCGTTATCGCCATCCGCCGGCAGGGCATCTATTTCGCCATGATCACGCTGGCGCTGTCGCAGATGATGTATTTTTTCGCCTTGCAGGCGAAATTCACCGGTGGCGAGGACGGCATCCAGGGGGTGCCGCGCGGCCGTCTGTTTGGAATCTTCGATCTGTCCGATGAAAAGACGATGTACGTTTTTGTTCTCGTCGTCTTTCTCGCCGGCTTTCTTCTCATCTACCGGATCATTAATTCGCCGTTCGGGGAAGTTCTCAAGGCGATCCGCGAGAATGAGCAGCGCACGATCTCGCTCGGCTACAGAACCGAGCGCTACAAGCTCCTCGCCTTCGTGCTGTCGGCAACGCTGGCGGGCCTTGCCGGTTCGTTGAACTCGCTTGTCTTCCAGCTCGCCTCGTTGACCGACGTGCATTGGACGATGTCGGGCGACGTGGTCCTGATGACCCTGCTCGGCGGTCTCGGTACGGTGTTTGGCCCGGTGGTTGGCGCCTTTCTGGTTATCGCCATGCAGAACTATCTGGCGCCGTTCGGCCAATGGGTGCTGGTGATCCAGGGCGCGATCTTTGTGGTATGCGTACTCGCCTTCCGGCGCGGAATCGTCGGCGAACTGGCGCAGCTTTTGCGCGTCGGCCTCTGATCCGTACTTTTTTTCGTACACTTATCAACAGAATCGGTTTATCAGCGGTTTTAACTCGAATGCGTAGCTCCCTGCATTTTAGTTGCTTGGCCGCGAGTCCCAACTGAGTTTGATCCGATCGTTAGGTTGAGCAGCCAATTGGGTTCATTTTCCAGCACGTTTTGTGGTCCAACGTGAATTGTGCTCCCAGAGTGAACATGCGTGCCAGCATGCACGCATCTCCCATTGAACGTTCGCAATTCCGGCAGGGCGGGCGCTCCCGGTCTTTTCATGTCGACACGGCAGAACGGCCTAGACGACGATGTGGCACGAATGGCTCGCATTGGCGGAGCGTCGACGGGCGCACGTCGTGGAGTTGCGCTATAGCGGCCGGTGGCGGCACTATTACTCTTGGGAGGAGCTTCTCGACGCGCTGCGAGATGCGGTCAGCATCCGTGACGAGTGGGCGCGGATTGCCGAGGCAGCCTAGCATGCCTCCGCTGCGCGTCTCCGCTTCGTGCCGCCCAGATCAGAAAGACTTTTCCTCGCACGTCATCCTGCTCCAAGTTTCTGATTTGTCGCGTTTCCGGGTTTAGCGCACGCGATTGCCGCCGATCGATAATTGCGCGTAGCGGGCTGCGCCGTCCTTGGCGAGATCTCCGGTGACTACCTTTTTCCATTCCATGCCGACGATGGCGCCGTTGCGAATGTCGGAGATCATATTGTCGGCAATCACCGCCGCGCCGGCACCCCGCGCGACCGAAACCGTGATGCCGAATTCGGCGTTGCGGATCACGTTCGACGTAATGGCGACATCGCGCAAATAAGCGCCCCAGCCGGCGGCGATTCCCGCATTCGGCGCGTTTTCCACGACATTGCCGGTCACTACCGTATCGGCTTCGATGCCGATACCGATGCCGGCGCCGTCGTTCGGATCGGTGCCGGCCGGGCGGCGTCCGACGAGGTTGCGAATAATATTGCCCTGCACGACCGCAAGCCGGCCGCCCTTGTTGAAATTCGTGACCGACACGCCGAGCGCCGCGCCGTCGACAATGTTGTTGGCGATCAGCGCGCCTTCGAAGCCGAACTCGGCATAGAGCGCCACTTCGCCGAGGCCGGTGCAGGTGTTGCCGACGATTTGCAGGTTCGCCGCCGCGTTGCCGCGTACGGCGGAGAAAGCCGCATTGCGGATGCGGTTGCCGCGCACGATGACGTTGTCGGCGCGGAAAATGCTGATCGCATTACCCCACTCACCCGATCCGCCGGACTTGTTCATGATGCCTTCGATGCGGTTGTCGATGATGAGCGTACCGTCATCGCCGGACGTCGTGCGCCACACGAGAATGCCGCCATTGCCGGCGTCGCGCACGGTGTTGGCAGCGATGCGCAGTCCGCGCGCGTCGGTCGAGAAAATTGCGGTGTCGGCGGCGGCAATCGTATTGCCGGTCACCTCGCCCCCGACTGACTCAAGCGCAATGCCGTTGCGGCCTGCGCCGACAATCTCGCATTCGGCAATGCGCACGGAGCGGCTTTGGCTGAAATGCAAAAGTCCACGCCGCTCCGGAAGCGGAATATTGGCGCCGTCGAGAACGAGACCGGTAACACCGATATCGTCGCTGCCGGTGGCCGACATCATCGACGGCCCTCCCGACATGACGATGCGGGTTGCTCCCGCGACGCCGGCGATCGCGGTGTAGGGCGGAAGCTGGAGCGCGCCTGCACGATAGAAGCCGGGCGGCAGCCGCAGGACGGTACGCGCGGCGGCGGCTTGGTCGATGGCGCGTTGAAAAACCTGCGTTTGATCTTCGGCGGCGTTCGCCCGCAGCCCGAGCGAGGCGGCATCGATTTCGGAGCGTGGTCCGCCATCGCGCATCGGCATGGATTGCGCATGACGCGTGGCGCCGACTGCGCCAGCGCCCGCAATGGCCGCCAACAGGCGGCGGCGATCGATGCCCATCGAATAGTCTCCTTGTGCAGCGCGACAGACATCCGTCACGCCGCGCGCTATAAGACCGCTCCGGTCCGGCATTGGTGACTATTCCGCCGTGACGGTTAACGGCGACTTGCCGCGACAAGCGCGGCAAGGCTGCGCCGCGGCGGCGATGAGGAGGAAGAAAGTGCCGAAGCCAACGCGGTGGCCGCGTCTCAACGCCCCAGCAGGTCGGCAATCTGCTCGACGGCGGCATTGGCCGCGAGACGTCCCGCCGCAACGTCGGCTTCGATCCGCGGCAGCGCCGCCTTGAGCGTCCGATCCGAACGTAACGGCGCGAATAATCGCTCTTCGAGCATCGTCCACATCCATTTCACCTGCTGCTCGCCGCGGCGCAAGCCAAGCTCGCCCGACGCGCTGAGCTTCTCGCGATGTTCGAGTATGTGGGCCCACAGCGCCGCGATGCCGTCGCCGGTCAGTGCCGAATATGTCATCACCGGCGGCGACCAGTTCGGCGAACGTGGCGAGAGGATATGCAGCGCGGCGCGATACTGCGCTGCCGCAGCCTTGGCGCGGACCAGATTGTCGCCGTCGGCCTTGTTGACGGCAATCATGTCGGCAAGCTCGACGACGCCCTTCTTCAATCCCTGCAATTCGTCGCCGGCGCCGGGCAGCATAAGCACGAGAAAAAAATCGGTCATGTCCGCCACTGCTATCTCCGACTGGCCGACGCCGACCGTCTCGACCAGCACCACGTCATAGCCCGCGGCCTCGCACAACAGCATGGTTTCGCGCGTCTTTGCCGCCACGCCGCCGAGCGTGCCGGACGCGGGCGAGGGGCGGATGAAAGCGTTGGTGTCGTTGGCGAGACGCGCCATGCGGGTTTTGTCGGCGAGGATCGAACCGCCGGTGCGCCGCGAGGAAGGATCGACCGCAAGCACGGCGACCTTGTTTCCTTTCCCGGTCAGCATGGTGCCGAGCGCGTCGATGGTCGTGGATTTGCCGACCCCCGGTGCGCCGGTGATGCCGACGCGCACCGCCTTGCCGGTTGCGTCAAGTACCGCCTGGGTGAGCGCGGCGGCGGTGCGGCGGTGATCGGCGCGCTTGCTTTCGATCAGGGTGATCGCGCGCGACAGCACGGCGCGGTCGCCGACACGAATATCGCGTGCGATCCGGCCGACGTCGGCAGCGGGAGAAGGCGAGGCCATAATGTCTCTTTCGCGAGCGGGCGGCTTGCGTCAAGGGAGCGCGTACGTGATCGCATTTACAATTTGCTAGCCGCGTCCGAAGCGGACCGGGACTTTTCGCCGAATAACCCCGATGTCGTCGAAATGCAGCCGCATCCCGGGATTGTGATCCCGGCGTTCGCCAGGGCGAGGCGCAACGCCGTCTGTCCATCCTCATCAAGGAGACACTGATGAACTGGGAGCAGATTCAAGGCAATTGGATACAGTTCAAAACCAGCGTGCGAGGCAACTGGGTCAAACTCACTGACGAAGATATCACCCGCATCGGCGGCCGCCGCGATGAATTGGTCAAGCGCTTGCAGGCGCGGTACGGCTTCGCCAAGAACGAAGCCGAGCGCGAAATCGACGCCTGGATGAAGACGCAACGGCACGCTGCTTGAGCGCGCGCGACCGGTCAGGGCATCCGGCCAGGGCCGGTCGCCGTTGCTCTATCGCTATCGGGCTATGCTAGGGCAGTATTGCGAAGGCGCGCGCCGGAAATCCGAGACCGTCGCGGACCTTGGGCCAGCTGACCACGATGAGGGCGCCAGTCGAAGGCACCTTGTCGAGGTTGGCCATGACTTCGATCTGATAGTGGCCGTGTTGCAGAATGTATGTTTCGGAGTCCATCTTGTCGGTCGTGTCGGTGTCCATGCTTTCATGGCCGGTTGCCGTCACGCCGCGATGCTCGTAGAGGAATTTGATTGTTTCGAAAGCCCAGGCGGGGAACGGGCTGCGCTTGAAGCGTTCGGGATTTGAATCCCAGTCCTTGTACATATCGGTCCGCAACGCCACGAAGGCGCCCTTCGGGATGCGGCCGTGCCGGCGTTCCCAAATCTTGAGGTCATCGACCGAAAATGCGTGATTGGGATCCTTCGCAAGATAGGGCGTGTCGTCCAGAACGACCAGCGGCAAGATCATTTCCTTGAGCGGAATCTTGTCCATCGTGATACCAGATTTGGCAAAATGGGCCGGCGGATCGACATGCGTTCCGTATTGCCCAACCATTTCATAAAATGTCGTGCGGAAGCCGTCCTTGGCTATCGTGTAGGGCTCATGAGTTTTGGGGTCGGCGGCGGGCGAAAATTTCGCCTGGCCGAAGCCCGACCATACCGGCGTCTCTGGCCCGAAACTGTGGGTGAGATCAACAAATGTTTTGGAGGCGAGGATACGGTTTGCGTGCGCCAAGTCCGATTGGGCGCGCGCCGGCGAAACAGTGTAGGCGAATGCGCAGAGCGCCGCGAATGACAGTAGCGTGCTGCAAAAAAGACTTCGGCGGGTCATAGGATACTCTCTCGGGATATTCTCTCGCGTTCGGCGCTATTCGCCGCCGCCGCCCCGATCATGATTTTCAGCGCCAAAGCTCACGGCTCGCGAGCGCCGCCCCCTGGGCAAGAGACCCCATCTTCGCCCATGCGATCATCGGATGGACCCGCCCGCCGAGACCGCAATCGGTTGCGGCAATCACGCGTTCGCGTCCGACGCTCTTGGTGAAACGCAGAATGCGCTGGGCGACGAGTTCGGGATGCTCCACCACATTGGTGGCGTGGCTCACGATGCCCGGCAAAATGATCTTGCCGTCGGGAAGCTTGACGTCTTCCCAGACTGTCCACTCGTGCTCATGGCGGACGTTGCCCGCTTCGAAGGAGTAGCCTTGGCATTTGACGGCCAGCATGACGTCGACAATGTCGCGCAACGGAATGTCGGTCGTGTGCGGACCATGCCAGCTGCCCCAGCATAAGTGAAAACGGATGCGATCTTCGGGCAAGCCTCTGATGGAGTGATTGAGCGCCTCAATCCGCACCATGGAGAACTTCTTATAACCCTCGACCGACGGCTCGGGATTGATCATGTCCCAGTTCTCGGCGATGGCGGGGTCATCAAGTTGCAGGATCAAGCCGGCATCGACGATGGCCTTGTATTCGTCGCGCATGGCCTCGCCGACTGCGTACATGAAGTCTTCGTCGGTCTTGTAGTAGGTGTTGGGAAGCCGCGAGGCGCTCGCCGGCGCGACCGAGGTCATAAAGCCTTCTTCGACTCCGTTCGCCTTCAGCGCCGCCTTCATGTGGGCGATGTCGGCCTTGATCGCGTCATGGCCCTTGTAAACGACCGCCCCGGTGCAAACCGGCCATTTGGCCATGCCGGGTCCGGTGTAAACGCCGCCCTCGGGGTCTTTGTAGACTTCGAGGAATTTCGTTCGATCGCGGCGGTCGGCAAAGCTCGTGAGGACGACCTCGCCGGGTTTCGCACGCTTCGCAACTCCCTCGTGAAGACCGGGCCCGGTCAGGTCGAGGCCGCCGAGCCGATTGAAACAATAGCTCCACCACGCCCGATAGTTGACCTTGTGGCCCATCGACTTGCCGAACTCGCCATCGCCGGGAACATCGATGCCGATCTCTTTTTGCTTGCGCACAACGTCCACGACGGCCGCTTGCAGCGTTCTCTCGAACGCCGCTTCGTCGGTCGCTTCGCCGGCCTCGCGCGCGCTGTTGGCCTTGATCAGGTCGTCGGGACGCGGAAGGCTTCCGGCCTGACTTGTCAGAATGTGGTCGCGGCTCATCCTCATCGTGAACTCCCGGCTGCCAAGAAACCGATCGGCCTAAGTGACAACGGAAAACGGACGACAAGGGACGGACCGAAAAGTCCGCTTCCTCGTGCGTCCGTCGTCCGTTCGTCCGTGTGTTTCGTACTTCAGATCGCGTGGAACGGCTGCTCTTTCACCGACGCGACCAAGCCGTGGAACACTTCGTTAACCGGGCCCCAACTCGGCAGTTTCTTCATGTTGTTAAGCCAGCGCTCGACGTTCGGATAGGCCGAAAAATCGCAGCGGATGACTTCGCCCAGTGTCACCAAAGCGGCGCCGAAATAGTCGGCGATCGTGATCTGATCGCCGCACAGATACTGCTTCTTCGGTCCGATCCAGTGATCGTTGAGGATTTTCAGCCAGCGCTTGGCGTTCTGCTGACCGATCTCGATCGTTGCCGCCTGAGCTTCATCGCTGCGCCGCTTTTGATTGGGGAACAGCTGCGGATAGGCGAGGTTGTAGGCCCAATCGCGATAGAAGTTGGTGTTGAGCCAGTCCATCATCTCGTTGACTTTGGCGCGCTGCTTCAGGTCCTTCGGATAAGCGGGCGAACCGATCTTGTCGGCAAGATATTTGAGGATCGCGGAGCTTTCGGTCAGGCGCAGGTCGCCGTCCTCGATCATCGGGACGAGGTTGTTTGGATTGACTGCCGAGTAGGCCGGTCCGTAATGCTCGCCCGTGAACAGATCGACCGTCACTTCTTCGACCGGGATCTTGTTCTCGGCTATGAACAGCCGCACTGGGCGGCTCGTCATCGACACCGGATGCATGTAGAGCTTCATGACAATTGTCCTCCCAAAGAAAACGCTATCGGCATGGCTTATAGAACATCTTTGGCGATGGGTGAAATGTGGATGTTGCCCACTAAAAATATAGGCACGATGGGCCGCAAGACCCATGGAAGGCGAGCGTTCGTCAATGGCCGCTGCGCGGCGCCCGCGGCGATCGGAGCGCGGCTTTCGTCACCGCGTCGGCGATGAAGCGGGGCAGTGCGAACGCGGCGGCATGCACCTCCGGCGTCCAATATCCGGTAGGGAAGCTGCCGGCTCTGCGATATCGCGCGGCGAGTGTCTTCACCGGGATTTGCCGCAATCGCTTGTCATCGCTCGCCCAACCCATGGCCATATGGCCGCCGATATAGGTCGGGATAGCGGCAATGTAGCATGTGCCATCCGCGAACAGCCGTCGAAAATTTCTGATGCTGGATGCAAACTCGCCGGGCTGCAACATCGGCACGCCGTTCTGCGTCACTAGGATGCCGCCCTTATTCATGCTGCGTTTGCAGGCGGCGTAGAATTTCCGGCTGAACAGGACTTTTCCCGGCCCCTGCGGATCGGTGGAGTCGACGATAATCACGTCGAAGCGGCGTTCGGTCGTGGCGATGTATGTCATGCCGTCGCCGATCACATTTTCGAAACGCTTGTCGGCGAAGACCGGTTTGGCAATTTCCGGAAAGTGGCGCTTGGCGAATTCCACGACCGCGGGGTCGATCTCCACCTGGGTTAGCCGCCGCACGGTTTTGTGCTTGAGTACCTCTTCGGCGATCGCGCAATCGCCGCCGCCGACGATCAGCACGTCGCGCGCATGGCCGTGCGCGAACAGCGGCACATGCGCCATCATTTCCTGGTAGATGAACTCGTCGCGCGTGGTGATCTGGGTGGCGCCGTCGAGCATCAGCATCTTGCCGAAGAACGGCTGCTGGAACAGCACCAGATGTTGATGCTCGGTTTGCGTTTCGTAGAGCACCTTGTCGACCCGGTAACTCATGCGAAAGCCGAGGTCGTCAAACAGCGTCTCGACGATCCAGCGCTTGTCGACCATCACACCCCTCGGCTTCGGTGGGAGAAAAAGAAACAGCCGGGACTAAAAGCCCGGCCGTACAAAACCGGTCAAGTGTTCCTCGGCTCAGGCGCGGTCTTGCCCGCGCAAAATCTCGCTCACGCCGACGCGCTTTGCGGAAAATGCCTCGCGTAGCACCGGAATGCATGCGTCCGGATCAGCGGTCCCGCACATGAACACGTCGAGTGCGGCATAACGCGCTTCCGGCCACGTATGGATGGAGATGTGGCTTTCCGCGAGCACCGCCACGCCCGATACGCCGTTGGGCTGGAAATGATGCAGGTGTATGTGCAGCAGTGTCGCGCGCGCTGCTTCGACACAACGTCGCAGTGTCGCTTCAATGTGATCGATATCGTTGAGCCGCTCCGCGCCGTGCAGATCGACGATCAAATGCACGCCGGCGCAACGCACACCCTTGCGAAGCGCAAAATGATCTTGGCGGGCGTCGGCCGGTGCCGGCGCAGCTACCTTGAGTCTGGTCTTCCGGTCTTCCTTTCGGGCGGTACCTGGGTTCCCCAGGCCCTTCCCCAATCGCAAGAGGGCGTTCTGGCTCATGCCGTCCTCCCCAACCAGAGATTAAGAACCCGAGATGCCGGTGAACCGGCGCCGCGGAAAGTGAAAGCGCACGATTGCGCCGCCGGACTGATCAATCGCGGTGAAGTCCCCACTTAAATGCAAACCCTTCGGAGTCAAGCAAATTCTCAACAAAAATCCGTAACCGCACGGGAACGCAATCGTCTTTTTCGTTGCGCGGCGGCGAGCGCCGGAATGCCAAGATGCCGCGGCCACAAACGCGGCCCTGATGAGCGGAAATCCGACGGCGCGGCGATCCGCGCCGGTGCATTAAGTCACAATTTCGCCCGCGAATGTTTTATGATTCGATTCAGCATCGCCTTTCGGCAGCACGGCTGCTGCCGTCCGCGGGCGCGGGCGGCGAGGACAAGGAGAACGGACATGATGCGGACGCTGGGAGCTGGGGGTTTTTTGATGCTCGCGGCATTGTTGCCGGCGCAGCAAGCGGCGGCGCAAGATCCGCTCGCCGGTGCGATCATCGGCGGGACCCTCGGAGGCATCGTTGGCGGCGCGCTCGGCCGCGGTGGTGGTGCATTTGTGGGGGCCGCGATCGGCGCCACGACCGGCGCGGTCATCGCTGCGGAAGCCCAACGGAACGCGGCAGGATATTATTGGTGGCGGGGCGGCTGCTATTACCGCTATCCGAACGGCGCATGGTTTCAAGTACAGCCCGGTTACTGCTCTTATTAAGCCGCGGCCGCTGCGGATGTGGCGGCTTTAGCCGTTGACGGCGACCGCCGGCCTGATGACGGGCGCCGCGGGCTTTTTCAAGCGCGTGCGGAAGAAGCTGAGCACACGGCGGGCGGTTTCGGGCTGCAACCGATTGAAGCTGGCCAGCGCCTGGTCGAGATCCTTGGCGGACATGCCGCGGTCGGCGGCGCGCAAGAGCAAGATAGCGTTGGTCGTGGTTGCCGAGAGACCGGCGACCTTGGCAAGGATCAGCACGATCTCCGCGCTCGGATCGAGCAGCGCCCGTTCGACGGCGTCGATGGGCGTGTCGCACATCAGCGACAGCGCGATCGCGGTTTCCTCGAATTTGCGATCGCGCGCGTTTTCATAGATTTCGGCTTCACCGATACCGCGCAACCGATTCTGCCGCTCCACCGCCGCCTGCGCCTTGGCAAAATTCTGCGAAGAGTTCCGCACATCGTCGCGAATGCCGCCGGCGCTCTCGGTCACCACGCCCTCGATGGCGCTGGTTGCATCCGGGTTCTCGGCGGTAAGCCGCACGTGCACGGCGCTCGATGCCCTCTCCAGCAGCACGAGAAAATGCGGACGTGGGATGTCGGCGCGCATGCCGACAATTGTCGCAAGGTCGTCGTCGCCGGCGGAACGGTCGACCAAAATGCGAAAGCCCATGTCGGAAAAACGCGTGCCGCCGTTCTTGACAACCGAGTGCACGACGTCGCGGTCGCCGCGTTCGACCAGCACGTCGGTCACCGTTTCGCTCAACGAGCGGCGCCGCGAAATAGCGAACAGGTGCCGCTGGCTTTTGATGTTGGCGCCGGCGACGAGCGCCGGATCTTCAAGCCGCTCCGATTGTTTGAGTACCGGCTGCGCGATCTCGATGTCGTCATCGAAGGCCAGCATGTGGATCACGTTCGACGGAGCGTTCGCGATCGGCGCCAGCCGATGCGCCAGCTCGGCGCGAGCCTTGGCCTCAATCGTGTTGACCAGGCGCACCATAACGTCGTCGAACACGCCGATCTGCTCGTCGGAATAGCGGGAGGCGCCGCCGACAAAGAGGTCGGTGATGCGCGCAAGCATCTCGATACGGCGCGAGCCGGTGCCGGAGTTGAACGCGGCCTCAAGCTCGTCGATGAGAGGATGAGTGCGCATCGTTTGTAGCGGGCGTTGCCCCATGGAACGCCGATAACAATGCAGCGAAAACAATGAAGGAAGGTTTGCACTCGTTCGTCGGCGATCGCGCCTTAAGAAATCATAAATCCGCGCGCTCGGCGGCCGCCTGCGCCGAACGCGCCCATGCGATTTTGCACGTCGGCGGGAACGCTGTAAGCGCCAACGATCAGCCGCTGGTCGCGAAGACCACAAGCCTCACGTTGAAGCACGAAGCACCACAGCGCGTCGCTCGCGGCCTGCACCAATTGCAACCTGAACGGGTCCATCGATGCCCCTTCGCCCGCTGGACTTTCGCCGCGATCCGATTGCGCGCGGTCGTAGCGTGACAGAGCGGCGAGCGCCGCTTCGAGCGCGCGGCCAAGCCGGCCGAGCGCCGCCGCCTGCTCTTGCGCGATTTCGTAGTCGAGGGCGCTTTCGCGCCGCTCACTTGAATGAGGCCGCGGCGGGCGCAACGTCATGCGGGCAAGATTGGAAGCATTCGCCAGGTCACGGACCGCATCATCCGCGCGATCGCTGCCACGTCGCAAGGGTGATGCCGGCTGCGGCGTCGAGATTGCGCTGTGGCCCGGGGCGCAGACCATGGCGCGCGAGCACGTCTTCCAACGCCATATCGGCGCCGACCCCGGGAAAGAGCGGCCGTCCGTGCGGAATGACGGCGCGGTCGGCGCGCGTGAGATGGAACGCATCATAGAGCGACAAGAACAGGCCGAAAACATCGGTGCCGCCGATGATCGCGATCGTCCCGTCGCCGATGCCCAGCGCCGCGATCGCCTGTTCGATTGTCGCACCCGCGGGATTCCACAACAGCGCGTTCGCGTTCGCCGGATCCGGTGCAACGGCCGCGATTTGGCGGGTCACGATGATGCGCTTGCGGCGCGCCGCGCGTGGACCGCCTTCGTGCGAGTGGCGTCCATGGACGAGGGCCGCCGCCCGATCCATCTCCGTCTGCAAGAATCTCTGGTCGGCTTCGTTGCGAATCGCGTCCGGCATGGCGCCGTCGGCGTCGGCGATCATGCCGTCGGCGGAAACGATGGCGTACCCTTCAATGCGATGCAGTCCGATCATGGGCAACGACGATAGCGGGGCTCGCGGGCCCAGTCATGGCGCCAGTCTTGGCGCGGAACCCGGCAGCGGGCAAGATTTGCAAATCCGTTCTGAAGGGCCTATTTGGAATTCAAACGAGAGTTTTAAAAAAGGCCGAGGAAAAAAGGCCGAGGGATGACGCGACCCTCCGAAATTACCCGCGAGCGCATCCTCAAAGCTGCCGAACGGCTGTTCGCCGATCGCGGCTATGAGGCAACGAGCGTGCGCGCCATCGTCGCCAAAGCCCGCGTCAACCAGGCCGCCATCAACTACCATTTCGCCGGCAAGGACGGGTTGTACCGCGAAGTGCTGCGGACGGCGTTTCGCGCACTCACCGAGCATCAGCTCTCCCACGCTCAGGAAACGAAAGCGATGCCGCGCGAGAAAGCGCTCAGAGAATTCGTCCGCCATCAATTGTGGCCGCTTGTGGCACGCGATGAACTCAGCCGGTAAATCCGCATCTTCAACTGGGAAGCGGTGCGCCCGACAGCGGTTTACCGCAAGCTTATGACTGAGGAGGTGGCGCCGTTCATGGGGCTCGCCGTCGATCTCGTACGCTGCTTCACGCCCGGAGCCGATCAGCGCACGCTCATGGTGGCGGCGGTCTGGCTGATCGGTCAGTGCAGCATCTTCGTACGCAACCGCGAACAGCTCGCCAATCCCCCGCTAGCGCTCGTGATCGACGAAGCCGCTGTCGAACGGCTTGCCGAATTGGTCACCGCCTGGGCGCTCGTCGGACTGGTGCCGCCGGGCTGACGCTCCGCCGCTTCGCAGGAAATCCGCGGGGTTGCCACAAAAATTCCTTTATCCCGGCTCGCGGTCGCCTATAACGAGTGTTTGAAATTCAACCGTCCGTTTGAAAAATTCGTGTCGAGGGAGAACGGGGTCATGCGCTACGAGGTTGTGAGGCGCCTAGTCGCCAAGCTCGTCCACGACGTGCTGCCGGCGGCGCTGGCGAGCCTGATTGGCGGCCTGTTGTTCACGCATTTCCAGCTGGGTCGCATGCCCGCGCCGGTCGCGGCCCAGGTCGCCCCCGCTTCGCCGGAGATGATGCAGCTTCTGCGCGACGAGCACGGCTTGATCGTGAACTACCTCAAGGCGCAGGTGGCCAATGAAAAGAAGCAGCTTGCGGCCGATGAAGGCACGCCGCGCGTCGCGGCCGAGGCGCAGCCGGCGGCGGCTCCGCCGGCTCCGCGCGCGGCGAACGTCGTGCCGGTTGCGCCGAAACCGCCGGCGCCGCGCGGCAAAGCGACAATCGTCGGCGCTTCACTCCCGCCGCTCGTCGTCGCTTACGCGCCACAGACCGAAAGCGTGAAGGCGGATACGCGTGACGAGGATTCGCTCCTTGCCAGGACGATCGGCATCCGCGATCACGTGATCGCCGTCACTCAGCGCGCCGTTTCGGCGATCGGCGGCATTCCGTCCTGGTTCGGGTCGATCGGCGACCGTATCGGCGGGGAGGACGCGAGCCCACGCCCGCCGGCCAATCTGGTAAGTGCATCGTAGAGCGTTCGGACGCCGCGGCGAGTCTGAAGTACCGCGGCAGTTGTTAGCGTTGTCAACCGCCGCCGGTTTCCGCGCCTCGCCGATGTCTTTCCTGATCGCTTCGAGCCAGTTCGGGAACTGTCAGCACAGTCGGTGCGTTTGAGGCTTGGGCGAGGCTCTGGCGACTTGTATCGGAGGTCACGATGCCTCTCGCCGCTAATTTCAATCCGGAATGGGGTTATCTCGCCCCAACGCCAAGTTTGGTGCGCACAATACGCGTCGCCGCCATTGCGGCTACGGTCGGCGCCGCCGCAGGCGCGGCAGTGGTCTTTTCGCTGGTAGAGCGGCCAGCGGCCGAGCAATCGGTTGCCGCGCGCACCTTGGTGCAGCCGGTCACCACGGTTTCGCCGCCGATCGACGTATCGACGACGCGAAACGCGGCGAACGCCGAGACGGCAAGTGTTGTTGCAGGAAGTGTTGCTGCAAGAAGAAGTCCTGTTGCCGGCGAACCGGGCGAGAGCTCAACGACGCAGCGTCCGCCGAGTACCGCAACCTTGGCCGTATCTCCTGCGGTAACCGATACATCCGCCGTTCAATCGCCGGTCCAGGGCGGCAATAAATCCGCGACTGCGCCGGACCGGGCGCCGGCGCAAAAGAAGCCGGTCACGAAAGCACACGTGACGCCGCGATATTATGGCCAGGCGGCGAGGGGACCGCTGGCGTTGCTCCCGCCCTCTGGAGCCCGCGCCCCGAACGGCGACTATTACGGCCAGCGCGGCGAGTACTAGAGTGAGGCTATCGCCTCAGATTGAAGCGATTGTCGTTTCCGGACCAAGCAAGAGCCGCCCGCCGGTGACGGCGGGCGGCGGCAAAGTGACTGAACGCGAAGCCTTTATCTGCTTAACGGCCCAGGTCTGGGCCCAAGTCTGGGCGCAGGTCAGCTTACGAGGCCCAAGCCTTGCAGGGTGCCAAGCGACAGCCTTATGCAGCTTGTGCTCGGCGGACGCCCAAGTCGGCAGGCGGTAATATGATGGTGATGATGCGACCAGAGAAAGTGTCCGTCGGGTGGCGCGACAACGGTATCGGTCCAAGGGCGGCACCAGCCGCTTTTTCGGAACTTAACGACGGCGAAGTCGGCGCGTGCCGGAGTTAAGGCCGCAAAGGCCAAAGCCAACAATCCGATGGCGAAGTCCAGTCATAATTATCCTCGGGGCCGGCTCGCATGCAGGCTGGCGACGTTTAAAGAGCTAGCTTAGTGCGCTTTTTCAACTCGGCCTCTTGCTGGGGTCTCTACCTCCCTTGTGCGACCCCACCGGGTTCCGATAGAGGGAACCCGCTATTGAGGCAAGCCCGACCGCAGTAATCGCGCTCGATTTGCGCTGGCTGGCGGGGGCAAAACACACTGAGGAGCCCATGCCGGAAATCATCGTCTATCTTCTCGAAGGCCGGTCAATCGAGTCCAAGCGCGAACTGGTCAAGGACATCACCGCAGCGGTGGTGAAAAACATCGGCGCGCCGGCGGAAGCCGTGACTGTCTCCCTCGTCGAAACGCCCAAAACAGCGAAAGGCAAAGGCGGCGTGCTCTTTAGCGATATGCCGGGCCGCTGAAGCAGGCACCGTCATCCGCCCTGCTGGTCATCTTAACCACTTCGCGGAGCCAACCGGCGCTCAAAACAGGGTCCTGAATTTGTCGTGAGTGCAACGCACAATTTCCTTGCTGCAATGCGGTAGAAGGCCGATAATTGAGTAGAAGGAAAAGGCAACCAAGGTGCGGACATGACCGACGTATGGGAGACCAAGGACGGAAGGCGCCGGGTCAGGCGCGATCCACCCACCATTGAAGAGGCCGTCGTCGCGGCACAGGGGCTCACCGACGAGCTCAAAGAGCAGGTCGAGATCGTGGCCTCGCTGATGGAGATCCCGGTCGACGAGGCGCGCGGAGTGGTGCTGCGCATGGGCCAGCGCAAGGACGTCAACCGCATGACCGTCACTGGCCGTGTGGGCGCTCAGCGCGCCGTCGTAGTCGAGCGGCGGACGCCGCGGTTTTCCGTCGCGGCGCCGCGGCGGTCTGTCGGCCGCTAGCCCAAGGGCTGTCGGCGAAAGGCTGGAAGTCAGCGGCTGCCGGGGTCGCGGATGACGTGGGCGGCGACCAGCCGGTTCCAAATGAAAAGGACGACGATCGCCCCGACCGCGGCGGCGATAAAGCCGGCTCCCTGGCCCGGCCCGTACCACCCGATCGCCTGGCCGATAAAGGTCGCAACGAACGCCCCGACGATCCCAAGGATCGTCGTGAAGATGAAGCCCTGCGGGTTGTTCGGACCCGGGGCTAGAAATCGCGCGACGATGCCAGCGACAAAGCCGACGATGATGATCCAGATAATTCCAGTAATATGCATGGCGTCCTCCGTGCGATGCGGCGATCAACGCCACACAGATACCGCGGTTCCACAACGGAACATTAGCGGCATCGGCCACAGTCGCGCGGCGCGGCGAGCGAGGCAAGGCCCGTACATTGACGGACTGGAGCAGGCCGCAGCGGGGATTATATTAAGCAAGCTCGCGCAGCAGCCTTGCTCGGAGAGATTTTGGGCCGCGGAGCAGCAGACCGATGACCTACAAGACGCTCGTAAAACCGCGCACCAAGGTGCGGCTGAAGACGCAACGCCCGCCGCTCTACAAGGTGATCCTGCTCAACGACGACTACACGCCGCGCGAATTCGTCGTGCTCGTCCTCAAGGCGGTGTTTCGCATGAACGAGGATCAAGCCTATCGCGTGATGATGACGGCGCATCAAAAAGGCGCCTGCGTCATCGCGGTCTATGTCAGAGACGTCGCCGAGACCAAGGCGAAGGAGGCGACCGATCTCGGCAAGCAGAAAGGCTATCCGCTGTTCTTCACCACCGAGCCGGAGGAATAGGACTTACCCGGTCGGCAGAGGCACCGACAGGAATCGCGCGTCGACTCAACCGGGCGGCACGTGAAATTTCTTTTCGACGGCGAAACGAGGGGAATGTTACATGCGCCCTCGGCGTGATGGACTAGCGAACTTCAGAATCAGGACACACGCCGCGTCATTCGTTCTCCTCGCCGGGCTTGCGAGCACGGCCGACGCTGCCGACGTCGGCGAAACCTGCGGCGGCATTGCCAACATTTCCTGCGACGCCAGTCTGTAGTGCGAGCCGCCGACCGGCGCGTTGTCGCCCCGCGCCAGGGGCAAGGTGCAATCAGTCGGTGTTGGGGGTGAGGCGGCCGATCACATCGGCGAAAAGGGCGACTTGCTCGGCGGTTTCGAATTTCGCGCCGCAGACAAAACAGATCGACGATCCGGCGCGAGGCGTTGCCGCGCCAGCCCGTGGTCGCCCGAGGGAGCATCGTGTCGAGTTCGGCCAGCAAGCCCTGGGTGGTCAGCGACATTCGCTGAATTTAACCCCTAACCCGGCCGACCGACGCGGAGCGCCCGCGGCCGCTCGCGCGGAAGGAATCCGCCCGGCGGCTAGGCCCGCCGCCGGGAAGCCGACCGATAGGCCATCCGCGCATGGCCGGCGCAATAGGAGAAGCCCCTGACAGTTTCGTTGCCGCAAAAGGCAAAATCAGCAGCGCCGGAGTTGCTGACAGGCTCGCCGAGCGGCCAGCGGCATCTATCTGGCGCCAATTCGAGCAGCGAACAGCGATGCGCGCTCTCGATGGGCACGACAGTCGCGCCATCGGCGACGAACGGCGCTTCAGCCGAGATCAGCTCCAGCATCTGCCGCTGGGACGGCAGCCGCGGGCGCCGGCCGCGTTGAGGGCAGGAACGCGCCAGCGCCGTCGCGGGCCGCCCCGGCGACAAACCGAGGCGATGAATTTTGCCGATGACGGCATTGCGGGTGACGCCGATCTCGGCGGCGATCTGACTGCAGGTCAGGCCCGCGCCGACATAATTTCGGAGCTGATCGATGCGCTCCGTCGTCCAAGTTTCCAAGGTCATAGGACGGCCTCGTCAATGCGGCGGCCGGACTGCGCCGCCGACAGGGCAAGGGATCGCGATCACCGGGCGGCATTCGTGCCTAGCGTTTGCCAGCCCGCCGTTTTTTCGGTCCGGCTCCCTTACGGGCGCCGTTTTAAGCCTGTTGAGCGAAAACCCTCGCCGAGCGCAAAGCTTGCACGATTCGAGTCGCCTGCCAAGAGTTTTAACGATATTATAACCATGTTGTAACCAGAGGCGTTTGGCTCATGGCGCGACCCGAAAACCGCTCGGAGGCGAGGGCATTGAGCCTGACGCTTCCGCTCGAGACCTTCAATTATCTGGCTCTCTTGGCGACGCTCGGAAAGCTCGGCCGCACCGAGAATGAGGTGGCGACCCACATTCTGGTGCGCGAGGTCTACGAGATGCACGCGCGCGGCTTCCACGAAATGCGCATTCCGTCGCCGGCGGACGAAGGCGCCTGAGACGAACGCAGGGCCATGCAACTCGGGCGGAACTGCTCTGCATCAGCGTTTTGTGAAGTGCGTTCGTACGCTCGTGCCATTACGCCCACGGCGGCGCGTACGGAGAGAATTCGATAATGGATCAGATTTCTAGTCTGCCGACCCGAGGTTCGGCCGGTTTGTCGGTTTCATCACTCGAGCGCCTGGTGCCCTATGTGCTCAGCATTCTGCGCATCGTGGCGGCGCTCCTGTTTATCGAGCACGGCTTGGCGAAGTTTTTCGGGTTTCCCGTGCGGACGATGGAAGTGCCACCGCTGTTCGACCTAGAATGGTTCGCCGCAGTGATCGAATTCGGCGGCGGCGTGCTGCTGGCGCTCGGCCTGTTCACGCGCGCGGCGGCGATCATCGCGTCGGGCGAAATGGCGATCGGCTATTTCCTGTTTCACGCGCCGGAGGGCTTCTATCCATACGTCAATCACGGCGAACTGGCGATCATGTACTGTTTCGTCTTTCTCTATCTTTTCTGGGGCAAGCGAGCTAACCTTTGATGCCGAGGAGCTCGACGTCGAAGATCAGCGTCGCGTTCGGCGGAATGACGCCGCCGGCGCCGCGCGTGCCGTAGCCGAGGTCAGGCGAAATGATCAGCGTGCGCTTGCCGCCGACCTTCATGGTCGCGACGCCTTCGTCCCAGCCGGCAATTACGCGATGGGTGCCGAGCGGAAACTCGAACGGCTGGCCGCGATCGACGGAAGAGTCGAATTTCGCGCCCTTCTTGCCGTTTTCGTACAGCCAGCCGGTGTAATGCATGACGCAGATCTGACCGGTATGCGGCGACGGCCCGGTGCCGATCTTGGTGTCGATGATCTGCAATCCCGACGGCGTGGTCACGGGTGTGCCGGCGGGTTGAGCCAAGGCGGGCGTGGAAAAGGCCTGGGTCAGGCCTTGGATGAATAAGCCCTGGGTGAACCAGCCTGGTAAAAGCAGGGGGGATATCAGCGCAGCGGGCGTGAAAGTGACGACGATCGCGGCGAGTGCGGCGATGAGGGCAATGCCGACCGAAGCGCCGCCCGGGAGAATTCGCATCCTATCGTCTCCTTGGGAATCTTTGACGGTAACGAACAGCTACAGGTCCGCGCGAGTGGATGTAAAGCGGAGCGCGATTGCGCTATCCTCCATCGAGGGCACGCTTGCTCGATATGCTGGACAGGGGCGTTGGGAGTGGCGCTGATTCACGACTCCGAAGTCTGGCAAGCACGGCTCGCCGCGCTTCCGCTCGAAACCTACGACGTCGGCGAGACCGTATTCGCCGAGGGTACGAAAACCGGGCGGCTTTTGATTCTCAAAAGCGGCGCGGTCAGTATCGTCAGAAGCGGCATTGAAATCGCCACGGTTTCCAAACCCGGCGCGGTATTCGGCGAACTCTCGGCGCTGCTCGACGAGCCGCATAGTGCGGATGTGCGTGCTCTCGAAGCGTCCGAGTTTCACGTCGCGGACGCCGCCGCACTCCTGGGGCAGGACCCGGCCGCGCTTCTTTACGTCAGCGTGGTTCTAGCGCGGCGCATGGACGACGCCAATCGCGCTTTCTTCGAGCTGAAGCAACAGCTTGCGGCCGGCGACCCTCCAGGCTTGATCGACGCCACGCTCGACAAGATCGAGGGATTGCTGAGCGCCATCGGCACCGGTTACATCCGCGCCGGCGCCGGGATTTCCGGCTACCCCTTCGCGTAAGCGGCGGCGACGACGTAGCGCGCCGAGGCTCGCCGCGGTTTTCGTTTCGGGCCACACGCCCTACGTTCAGATCGGCCTTTGTTCGGTGGCCGCCGCGGCCCTCGAAGGCGACGGCTGGGGCCGCTTCATCCTTCGAGGCGCGCCTGCGGCGCGCACCTCAGGATGACGACGAACGATATTGTAGGAGCTGCGCTTGCTACTCAGCTTTGTCGCCATCTTGAAAGCGATCACCGAAGAATCCGCACGAATCGCACTTCACCTTGTTAGCGTCGATCGCACGAAATGTCCGCATGCCGCAACGCAAGGGTCCGCAAGATATGTGAGTTGCGTCTGCGGCTTTCTTCTTAGCAACACTATCAACTCGTCAGCGCTCTTTCTGACCCGTTCACTTGATCTTTGCCGCTCCGCTTTGCGCGGAATCGCCTGGAGGCTAACTCCGGAATTCCTGCGACAGCTCCATCGGAACGCGGCGTCGCTGGTGCGCGCCTTCACGCGCGAGCGGTGCGACACTCCAACATGGAACGCTTGGAGCAGAACAACTCCGAGTTCGTGCGCGAGCGTCATCCGGTCCCGACCAACGCCAATTTCAGCGTGATCACGAACGCTCCGTTTGCACGTGATCGTTACGACGCCCGTAGAGAACTCCGTTTTCGCGTCGAAGTCTGCAAGTTCGGAGTCGTCTACAACAATAAAGGCGAGTTTTTTCCGTCCGCATAAAGTCAAGACTGATCCAGACTGAAGACAGCGCAGAATGTTGACGAGACGGCGGCGAGAAAGACCAAAATCTGCTTTGCTCCGCTCTGCAATTCTGAAGACTTCTGCATCAGCACGTGCGGCTACGCGCTTATCGGCGGACATCGTTGTTACTCGACCTTCCGGTTACTTGCACTTCCCCCGTATCCCCGTGCAACTGTCAGAACTGGCGGTTGTTCAAGTTAATCGCGGTCAATTTCACGAACACCCCGTCGTTGACCCGCACGTGTCGCACTTCATGCAGGTGCCGTTGCGCACCAGAGTGAAATTTCCGCACTCGCCGCAGGCTTCGCCTTCGTAGCCTTTGGCGCGGGCTTCGGCGCGCTTCTCCGCCGCGGCTTGCTTGGCATGCACGCGGGCGTCGGTCTGGTTCAACAATTCCAGCGCCTGCGTCGGCGAGAGTTTCTGCTCGGGCTCGGCCTTTCGCAGCGCGGTCGCGCCGGAGGAGGTCAGTGTAGTGATATTGGAAGCCGCGGACCCCCCTCCCGGCGCATTGCGGGCGCCGACCTCGCCCTCAAGGGCGGAGGTGTTAGCGCCGCCCTGCATCACCTTGAGGCGATCGGTGCGCGAGCGGGTCAGCCCCTTCGACACGAAGCGCCCGTCGGATGACGGCTTGCCTTCCTCGACGCCCTTGCCGAGCGCATCGAAACCTTCGCCGCTCGGATCGACATGGGCGAGGTCGAAGCGCTCCAGATAGCTCACCGCCAGCTCGCGGAACACATAGTCCAAAATCGACGTCGCGTATTTGATCGAGTCGTTGCCCTGCACCGGGCCGGACGGCTCGAAGCGCGTGAAGGTGAAGGCATCGACATATTCGTCGAGCGGCACGCCGTATTGCAGGCCGAGCGACACCGCGATGGCGAAGTTATTGAGGAGCGAGCGTAACGCCGCGCCTTCCTTGTGCATGTCGATGAAGATCTCGCCGAGCCGGCCGTCGTCGTATTCGCCGGTGCGCAGATACACCTTGTGGCCGCCGACCACGGCCTTTTGCGTATAACCTTTGCGTCTGTCGGGCATGCGCTCGCGCTCACGCATGACGACGATGCGCTCGACGACTTTCTCGACCACCTTTTCCGCCAGCGCCGAGGCGCGCGATGCCGCCGGCTTTTCCAGGAAGGTCTCGATAACGTCGTCATCGTCCTCGCCGTCGGCGATGAGCTGGCTTTGCAGCGGCTGCGAGAGCTTGGAACCGTCGCGGTAGAGCGCGTTGGCTTTCAACGCAAGTTTCCACGACAGCATGTAGGCGTCCTTGCAGTCCTGCACTGTCGCATCGTTCGGCATGTTGATCGTCTTGGAGATAGCGCCGGAGATAAACGGCTGCGCCGCCGCCAGCATGCGGATGTGGCTCTCGACCGAAAGGAAGCGCTTGCCGGTGCGGCCGCACGGATTGGCGCAGTCGAACACGGCATAGTGCTCGGGCTTCAGATGCGGCGCGCCTTCGACCGTCATGGCGCCGCAGACATGGATATTGGCCGCCTCGATCTCGCGCTTGGAAAAGCCAAGATGCGTCAGCAGGTCGAAATTCGGCGAGGTGAGGTCTTCGGCATCGACGCCGAGCTCGTCGTGCAGGAAGTCGGCGCCGAGCGTCCATTTGTTGAAGGCGAACTTGATATCGAAGGCGGTCGGCAACGCCTTTTCCACCTTCTCGATCGCATCGGGCGTGAAGCCCTTGGCCTTGAGCGTGGCGTAATTGATCGCTGGCGCCTGGCCGAGCGAGCCGTGACCGACGGCATAGGCCGCGATCTCGGCGATGGCGCTTTCGCTATAGCGGAGCACGCGCAAAGCTTCCGGCACGGCGCGGTTGATGATCTTGAAATAGCCGCCGCCGGCGAGCTTCTTGAACTTCACCAGCGCGAAGTCGGGCTCGATGCCGGTGGTGTCGCAATCCATCACCAGCCCGATCGTGCCGGTCGGCGCGACCACGGTAGCCTGCGCATTGCGGTAGCCGTGCGCTTCGCCGAGCTTGAGCGCGCGATCCCAGGCGAGCTTGGCATGCGTCGCCAGTTGCTGATCCGGGATAGCGGCGTGGTCGAGCGGCACCGGCGGTGTCGTCATCCGCTCATAGCCGGTGCGTTCTCCGCAAGCGGCGCGGCGATGGTTGCGCATCACGCGCAGCATCGCGTCGCGGTTCTCGGCAAAGCGCGGGAAGGGGCCAAGCTCGGCCGCCATTTCGGCTGAGGTGGCGTAGCAGACGCCGGTCATGATCGCGGACAGTGCCGCGCAGATAGCGCGCCCGGCCTCGGAATCGTAGGGAATGCCCGACGACATCAGGAGGCCGCCGACATTGGCATAACCCAATCCCAGCGTGCGGAAGTCATACGAGCGCTGCGCGATCTCGCGCGAGGGGAATTGCGCCATCAGCACCGAGATCTCAAGCACGATGGTCCATAGCCGCACCGCGTGCTCGTAGCCCTCGACGTCGTAGATGCCGCTCTTGAGTCCTTCGCCGCTGGTGCGCGACGGATTGGTGGGCGTGTGGAACGAGAGCAGATTCAACGAGGCGAGATTGCACGCCGTGTCGTCGAGGAACATGTATTCTGAGCACGGATTGGAGGCGATGATCGGCCCCGAAGCCGGGCAGGTGTGCCAGTCGTTGATAGTGGTGTGGAATTGCAGGCCGGGATCGGCGCTCGCCCAGGCGGCGTGGCCGATTTTTTCCCACAGGTCGCGCGCCTTCACGGTCTTGGCGATCCTTCCCGGCTTGGTGCGCCAGAACAGATCCCAGTTGCGATCGGATTCCACCGCTTTGAGGAAGTCGTCGGTCACACGCACCGTGTTGTTGGAATTCTGGCCGGAAACCGTGAGGTAGGCTTCCGAATCCCAGTCGGTGTCGTAGATCGGAAATTCGATGTCTTTGTAGCCCTGCTTGGCGAACTGGATCACGCGGCGGATGTAATTGTCCGGCACGTGGTTCTTGCGCGCCGCCTTGATCTCGCGGCGCAGCACCGGATTCTTTTCCGGATCGAAGCAATCGTCGCCGGAGCCTTCGCAGTTCACGCACGCCTTGAGGATCAGGCGCAGGTGCCGCTGATTGATCTTTGAGCCGGTGACGAGGTTGGCGACCTTCTGCTCCTCGATCACCTTCCAGTCGGTGAACTGCTCGATATCCGGATGGTCCGCATCAAGGATCACCATCTTGGCGGCGCGGCGCGTGGTGCCGCCCGACTTGATCGCGCCCGCGGCGCGATCGCCGATCTTGAGGAAGCTCATAAGGCCCGACGACTTGCCGCCGCCGGAAAGCTTCTCACCGGCGCCGCGCAGCTTGGAGAAGTTCGTGCCGGTGCCGGAGCCGTATTTGAACAAGCGCGCCTCGCGCACCCACAGATCCATAATGCCGCCCTCGTTGACGAGGTCGTCGGCGATCGACTGGATGAAGCAGGCGTGCGGCTGCGGGTGCTCGTAGGCGGTGGCCGACTGCACGAGCTTTCCGGTCTTGAAATCGACGTAGAAGTGACCCTGGCTCGGGCCGTCGATGCCATAGGCCCAATGCAGGCCGGTGTTGAACCATTGCGGCGAGTTCGGCGCCACCATCTGCATCGCCAGCATGTAGCGGTGCTCGTCGAAGAAGACTTGCGCGTCGGTTTCCGAGGTGAAGTAGCCGCCTTTCCAGCCCCAATAGGTCCAAGTGCCGGCGAGCCGCTCAAAAACCTGCTTGCATGAGGTTTCGCCGGTGAAACGTTCCTTTTCCGGCAATTCGCCGAGCGCCGCTTCGTCGGCGACGCTGCGCCATAGCCAGGAGGGGACGGTCTCCTCCTCGACCTTTTTCAGGCGCGCGGGCACGCCCGCCTTGCGGAAATACTTTTGCGCCAATACGTCGGACGCAACCTGCGACCATTGCTCCGGCACTTCGACGCCGTCGGCGTGGAACACCACGGAGCCGTCCGGATTGCGGATTTCGCTCACGGTAAGGCGGAAAGCGATGTCCGCGTAAGGCGATTGTCCCTCTTTGGTGTAGCGCCGCTCGATCCGCATTCTCTGCCCCTTTCAACTCTCGTTTTTGACGCCGGCGGTCCTGCGGAAACATCACTTAATATATGCCGCCAACAGCTTCCTCGCGACGCGGCAAAGCGAACCCTGCCGCTCCCAATCCCACTCCTGCCCCCCGTGCGACCCCTGCATGACCCCCTGCACCGTTCCGGCATCGGCCGGAGCTTTTTTTGCGGGGCATCCCATGGGGCAACAAGTCATTGGGCAACAAGACCCAAGCCTCGCGCCAATGGCTAGCGCGGAGGTGCCCGCAAACCCTTTTTGGAGAGCCCGGCGGACTTCGTTACCCGCGCGCCGAACTTGAGAAAGCTAGGCCAAGCCGGTCGCGCCCGTCAAGACTTAGTATGAAAATCTGAATCAACCACTAAATGTGGGGATTGCGGGGACGAATCTTGGGTGGGACGCGCAAGTATCGGATATCAGGAACAGATTCGGAAGGGTGCAACGTTAGCCAATCTTGCTTTTCCCCGACCTAAACACCGCCACTGCGCGTTGAGCGACCGTTCGCGCGCTCCCAAAGCAGGATAATCGACCCGGTAACGAGTTCCACGCGCACGACTAATTCACGCTTCTGTCACGCAATGACGGGCGTTTCCCGCCGATTCTGAGTGAAATGATCACAAAAATCGGGCATTTTTGCCGTTCGGCAGCGTGATCGTCGTCACTAAAACTCTGAAAACAAAAGAAAAATGCCAAATGCGCCGTGGCGATCCCCGGTTTCGTTTGCACTTCGCACCACCGCCGCCCCTGTGAGGCAAGCGATGAAGTCAAAAAAGCCGCGGGGCAAGCCGCCAATTTTCCGCCCCCGGAAGTCATTAACCGCATTGAGAAGCTGGCATTTTGCCAAATCGCGTTTGCTTGACTGTGCGGGAGTGCTGCGCCGATAACGAGGTTAATGTTGGTGGGGTGGCTGCAGCGTACGGTTAGTGCAGGGCGCATAGTTGCGTGTTCAGCCCTGTTGGCGGCTTGCACCTCGATCCACAACGAGCCGATCAATCAGCCGGCCGTTCCCGGCGTTGCCCCGACATTGGGCGACATCGGCGGCAGCGACGTCGCCACCTATTACGACGACACCGTCATCGCGCTGTCATTCTCAGGCGGCGGCATGCGCGCGGCGGCCTTCTCTTATGGCGTGCTGTCGGCGCTCGACCAGACCCCGATGCCCAACCGGCCGACCTCGTTGCTCGATCGCGTCGACTTCGTGACCGGCGTATCCGGCGGCTCCGTGCTCGCCGCCTATTACGGACTGAAGAAGCGCCAGGCGCTGGCCGATTTCAAGCAACGCTTCCTCTTGCGCAACGCCCAGGCGGAGCTGGACACCAGCATCAACCTCTTCAACATCGCCAAGGGCCTGCAAGGCGGCATCAACGGTCCAACCAACTTTCCTCACTGGCTCGACGAAAACCTTTTCGACCACGCCACGTTCAAGAGCCTGATGCGTCAACGACGCCCGCTGATCTGGATCAATGCCTCCGATATCTACAACCGCACGCCGTTCGTGTTCGGCCGGGTTCTGTTCGGGGCATTGTGCAGTGACCTTTCGAACTACCCGATCTCGCTTGCCGTCGCAGCGTCTGCGGCAGTACCGGTGTTTTTCACGCCGATCGTTATTCAGAATTTCTCTGGCGCCTGTCCGACGCCGTTGCCGGACTGGGTACCGCGCACGCTTAGCAACCCGGACGCGCCGCCGCTGCTGCGGCTCTTCGCCAATGCCTTGGAGCGCTATCACAGCGGCGAGGTTCGCTACGTGAAGCTGCTGGACGGCGGTATTGTCGACAATTACGGGCTTGCGGGCCTGACGATCGCACGGCTTGCCTCCTATACGCCTTACGGGCCGCTCGAGCCCGAGGAAGGCGTGAAGCTGCGGCGAATGATCTTCCTCGTGGTCGATGCCGGCCGCGAGCCCTCGGGCACCTGGTCGCAGACCGTCGAAGGCCCGTCCGGCGTGACGCTCATCACCGCGGTGTCCGATACGGCAACCGAATCCGGCGCGGTCGGCAGCTATTCGTCGTTTCAGGATACCATCGGCGACTGGCAGGAATCGCTCATCAACTGGCGCTGCAAGCTTTCCGCGGCGGATCGCCGCCGTTACGGCGTCCCACCGAACTGGAACTGCCGCGACGTGAAGCTCTCGGTCGGCCGCATTGCCTTCGATCAGCTGGATCCCCAGCGTGCGGCGGCGCTCAATGCCGTCGAGACAAGCTTCGTCCTGCCGCCGCAGCAGGTCGACCTCCTCATTGACGCCGGTCGCGATGCGCTCCGGGCGAACCCGGTGTTCCGCAAGTTCCTCGGCTCTTTGGGAGGCGGCGGACCGCGGCGCGGCGTTCCGGTCGCCGCTCCCGCCGACGCTCCGCAAGAGGCGTCGGCGCAGTAGCGCCGGGCAGGTCTGCTCCGACTCGCGGATAACACGCTCGCACCTTAAGGGGAGGCAAGTCGCGTTCGGCGATTTGCCAAAGCAAATTTGCGTACACCCGATGGTACGCGTGGCGTAGTCAGTTGCCGAGATCGGCCATTCCGAGCCAATCGATCTCCGGTAGTTGCGCGTTTGCGCTGCCGGGAATGTTGCGCGATGCCTCGCTGATCATTTCAAAGAACCGCTCGATAGCAAGGCGCCGAAAGTTGTCAGCCGCAAACCCTGCTGCGGTCATGCCTGATAAAATGTTTGGATATTGTTGATGGCTTCCAGAATGTGTGCAAGGCGATCTCCGAGTGTCGGCGGCGTGTTCAAAAGATTTCAATGACATCGTCGGCGACGCGCGCCGGCTCCAGCAATCGGCGCATTTCGTTCAACGCCCACGAGATCAGCAGCGAGAACTTTGCATCCGGGGCGACGTCGATCAGTACGTCGAGGCGCTGTCCATGCGGGCGTCGCCTCGGGCACGTGAACCAAAGATGGCAAGCTGCGTCACGCCTTCCGGAGCGGTCTCACGCAGCTTGGCGATGATCTCATCGCGGGTCATGCGTCGCCCAATCGAACCGTTCGTGTTCCCAGCTTTCCTTGCCACAGGTACTCGGTCTCAATGATGTCCCGACGTGTATCAGTCGCCACGGTCTTAATGGCTCACGAGTGGGGCTTCTTTCGGGTCGACTCCGCTTTCCTTCAACAACGTGTTGAACTTGAGCATAGCTCGGGCGAAGCCTATTCCGCCGCCGCGCGCGTATGGCCTAGGCGGTGGTTGAGCGTATCGAGCAGCTCGTCGGCGGCTTCCGCAATCACGGTACCGGGCGGGAAGATCGCTTCGGCACCGGCGGCCTTGAGCGCCTCATAGTCCTGCGGCGGGACCACGCCGCCGACCACCACCATGATGTCGGAACGGCTGTTCTTTTCGAGCTCGGCCTTGAGCTCCGGCACCAGTGTCAAATGCGCGCCGGCGAGCGAAGAAATGCCGAGGATGTGTACGTCGTTCTCGACCGCCTGGCGCGCCGCTTCTGCGGGCGTCGCGAATAACGGTCCGATATCGACGTCGAAGCCGATATCCGCGAACGCCGAAGCGATCACCTTCTGGCCGCGATCGTGGCCGTCCTGGCCGATCTTGGCGACGAGGATGCGCGGGCGGCGGCCTTCATTCTCCTCGAATTCGACGACGCGTTTCTGCACCCGTGCGACAGCGTCCGACATGCCCACCTCCCGCCTGTAGACGCCGGAGATCGCCTTGATCTCGGCCCGGTGGCGGCCAAAAACCTGCTCCAGCGCCAGCGACATCTCGCCGACTGTCGCCTTGGCGCGCGCGGCGTCGATCGCGAGTGCCAGAAGATTGCCGTTGCCGCCCGCGGCATTGCGCGTCAGTGCGCCGAGGGCGTCGGCGACCGCTTGCGGATTGCGCTCGCGCTTGAGCCGCGATAGCTTTTCGATCTGCAACTGCCGCACCGCGGCGTTGTCGACCTTGAGGATTTCGATCTGCACTTCGTCGTGCGGCCGGTATTTGTTGACGCCGATCACCGCCTGCGCGCCGGCATCGATGCGCGCCTGCGTGCGGGCGGCCGCCTCCTCGATGCGAAGCTTCGGCAACGACGCCTCGATCGCCCGCGTCATGCCGCCGATGTCCTCGACCTCGCGGATGTGGCCCCAGGCTCGCGTCGCCAGATCGTGAGTCAGCCGCTCGACATAGAACGAGCCGCCCCATGGATCGATGCTGCGTGTGGTTCCGCTTTCGCGCTGCAGCACGATCTGCGTATTGCGGGCGATGCGGGCGGAAAAATCGGTCGGAAGCGCCAGCGCCTCGTCGAGCGCGTTGGTGTGCAGCGATTGGGTGCCGCCTTGCGTCGCCGCCATCGCCTCGATCGCGGTGCGTGCGACGTTGTTGAACACGTCCTGGGCTGCAAGCGACCAGCCGGAAGTCTGGCAGTGCGTGCGCAGCGACACCGAGCGGGCTTCGCGCGGGTTGAATTCTTTCATCAGCTTCGCCCACAGCACCCGCGCGGCGCGAAGCTTCGCCACTTCCATGAAAAAGTTCATGCCGATGCCGAAGAAGAAAGAAAGCCGCGGCGCGAAGCGATCGACATCGAGCGAAGCCGCAAGCCCCGCGCGCACATATTCGATCCCGTCGGCCAGCGTGTAGGCGAGTTCGAGGTCCGCGGTCGCGCCGGCTTCCTGCATGTGGTAGCCGGAGATCGAGATCGAATTGAACTTCGGCATACGCGCCGAGGTATAGGCGAAAATGTCGGAGATGATCCGCAGCGACGGTTTCGGCGGATAGATGTAGGTGTTGCGCACCATGAATTCTTTGAGGATGTCGTTCTGGATGGTGCCGGCGAGTTTCTCCGGCGCTACGCCTTGCTCCTCCGCGGCGACGATGTAGAGCGCCAGCACCGGCAGCACCGCGCCGTTCATGGTCATCGACACCGACATGCGATCGAGCGGGATGCCGGCGAACAACGTGCGCATGTCGTAGATCGAGTCAATGGCGACGCCCGCCATGCCGACATCGCCGGAGACGCGCGGGTGGTCGCTGTCGTAGCCGCGATGGGTGGCGAGATCGAAGGCGATCGAAAGACCTTTCTGACCGGCGGCGAGGTTACGCCGGTAGAAGGCATTGGAATCTTCGGCGGTGGAGAAGCCGGCATATTGCCGGATCGTCCACGGCTGGGTCACGTACATGGTCGGGTAGGGGCCGCGCAGGTAAGGCGCGATGCCTGGATAGCTGTCGAGACAATCGAGGCCGTCGAGGGCATCGGCGCCATAGACGCTTCTGACCGCGATTCCTTCCGGCGTGAGCCACGGAGCGGCCGCCGCCGCCGCAGGGAAAGGGGCGTCGGCGAAGTCGATCTGCGTGAAGTCCGGGATACGGCTCATCCGCTCATCCGATCTTTATACCAACCATATCGTAAGCGCTCTTGAGTGTCGCCAGGACGTCGTTGCCCTCGTAAACGAACGATTGAACTCCAGATGCGCTCAAGGCGGCCTCCTGCTCGCCGGGCCTGCCGGCGAGATAAATGTGCCGGGCGCCCGCGGCCTTAAGCTCCTTTGCCGCGGCCAGCGCGTCCTCGGCATAGACCTTGTCCGAGGAGCAAAGACAGACCAACGCTGCGCCGCTAGCTTTGAACGCCGCGGCGAGGGCGGACAGTTCGGCCGCACCGCCGCTGCCCCCGGCTTCTATGCCGCCGGCCTCGAAAAGGTTCTTGGCGAAGGTCGCGCGCGCGGTGAATTCCGCCGGCGCGCCGAGCGTGGCGAGAAAGATCTTCGGCCGCGCGCCGGTCGTCGCCAGCAATCGGTCGGATGCATCGCGCAACGCTTCGAAGGGTGCCGCGAGGCGGATCGGTTGCAGTCCGCCCGCCGCGTGCTTGCGCGGCGGCGCCGGCAAATCGACCTTCGCATCGTTTTCGGAAAGATCGGGGAATATGCTGACTCCGGTCAGTGCATCCCGCCGTCGCGCCAGCGCAGCCGCGCGTTTCTCACGAACCGCGGCGACTTTTTGCGCAATTAGGCCGCTGGCAAGCGCGGCGGCGACGCCGCCCGCTCCTTCAATCTCGCGGAACTGCGCCCAGGCCGTCCGGCACAGCGCATCGGTCAAGTCTTCGACGGCGCCCGAGCCGGCCGCCGGGTCGGCGACCTTGGCAAGGTGCGACTCTTCGAGAAGAACGAGTTGAGTGTTGCGCGCGATGCGTCGCGCGAAACGCTCGGGCAGGCCGCGCGCGGCGGTAAACGGCAATACCGTGATCGCATCGGCGCCGCCGAGCGCGGCTGCGAAGGTAGCGACGGTCGCGCGCAGAATGTTCACGTGCGGATCGCGCTGCGCCATCATGCGCCAAGCCGTCTCGGCGGAGACGAATCCCGGCTCGGGCTCAAGCCTGCACGAGGCTTCAACGCGAGCCCATAATTTCCGCAGGGCGCGGAATTTGGCGATGGTGAGAAACTGATCGGCATCGGCGGAGAGGCGAAAGAAGATCGCCCGCCGCGCCGGATCGAGAGCGACGCCGTCCGCTTCGAGCGCGCTCAGATAGGCGAGCGCGACGGCAAGCACGAAGGCCAGTTCCTGCGCCTCCGAGCCGCCGGCATTGTGGATGACGCGGCCGTCGGCGGCCGCAAGCCTGCCGAGAAATCCCTCGCGCAGCAAAGCGGCGATGCGGCGGGCAAAATGCGGGGCCTCCTCGTTCCACGGCCGCGCCGTGCTGTCGCCGATCGCCATCGCGCCGATCGGGTCGTGCCCGACACGCATGCCGGCGCCCCGGCCCGACAGCATGGCGCCCTTGGCGAGCGCCACGTCGACGACAGCAGCGGCATGTGGCGAAAGATCGAACTCCAAGCCAGCGCCTGCGCCGAAGTCGAAGCCTTCGAGCGTGCGTCCGAGCGCCTGCTCGCTGGCCGGCAGACCGAAGCCGTAATCGCCGGCCGCGCCGGAAAAAACGAGCGACAGCCCGCCGGCGCCGTTGTTGAGCTCGCGCAATGCGGTTTCGTTGGCCAGCGCCGGATCCGGATGTTCGATCCGCGCCGTCACCTCCCAGGCCTTCGCGCCAGGCCGCGCCGCGACCGGTCGTGCGTCGGAACGCCGTTGCGCCAGCGGCTCCACGGTGAGGCCATCGTAGGTGGTACTGACCAGACGCTCGAATGGCGCGCCCTTGAGCACCGCGTCGACGAGTTTGCGCCACTCTTCGCGCGAGGCAGGCGGAAAATCAGCGGCCAGCGGCAGGGTTTCAGGGTCGGTCATCGTCGCAAAATGCCATGCCGAACGGTAGAGGCCAACCCGAGGCCTTCTGCAAAGCTCCGATGGATGTAGTGCAAGTCTCGTGCCCTCGACCGGAATATGATCCCGAAAAGTGGAAGCCGGTTTTCCGAAAAGATCATGCTCTCGTTAAACACTAGCCGAGCGGCGGCAGCTTCTCGATGCCGCGTGTATCCACCCGCGCCAGCGCGTCGCGGATGCGGACGCCGGCGACGAGCCGATCGGGCGCGATTTCCGCAAGCGGCACGAGGACGAACGCGCGCTCGAGCAGGTGCGGATGCGGCAAAATAAGGTCACGGTCGATGAGGATAAGATCGTCATAGGCGAGGAGATCGATGTCGATGGCCCGCGGCCCCCAGCGGCGCTCGTGCGCGCTGTCGCGGCCGAGCGCGCGCTCGCATTCCTGCGCGCGCGCCAAGAGAGCGTGCGGCGGCAGCGACGTGATCACGGCAATCACGCCGTTGACGAAGGGCGGCTGGTCGGTGACGCCCCAGGGCGGCGTCCGGTAGTCGGAGGAGCGCGCTTCTAGCCGCACGTTGGTGCCGTCGCAGAACATGGCAACGGTCCGATTGAAAGTAGAGCGCACGTCGCCGACATTGCCGCCCAGCGCAACGAACGCCTCGGAGATGGTGGTGCTCATCGCACTATCCGCGCCGTGCGCGCGTAACGATCACGCCGACATCGTCAAAGGTCGCGGCGATCGGTGCCTGCGGCTTGCGGACGGTGACACGAACATTGCGAACCTGCGGATAGCGATCGAGCACGGCAGACGCGACCGCGCCGGCCGCTGCTTCGACCAGCCGATAGCGGCGGCCGCAGAAGGCTTGGCTCGCTGTCTTGACCAAGAGATCGTACGACACCGTGTGCTTGAGCGTGTCGGTGCGCGAGGCTTCGGCGAGATCGATGTCCAGCGTCAGATCGAGCTTGAATGGCTGTCCGACCTTGGCCTCATGCGGCATGACGCCGTGATTGGCGTGGAGAACGAGACCATTCACGAAGATCGTATCGCTCATCGCGAGTTCCTGATTGCGGCGGCAACCGCGAGCGCCTGCACCGTCGGCGCGACATCATGCGCGCGCACGATCGAAGCGCCACATTCCACGGCTAGAAGATGCGCGGCCACCGAGCCACCGAGGCGCTCCATCGGATCGGAAGGCATGATCGAATGAATAAAACGCTTGCGCGAAGCGCCGACGAGGAGCGGCCGGCCAAAACCGCGCCACGTGTCGAGGCGGGCAATGCACGTCAGGCTTTGTTCGGCGGTCTTGCCGAAGCCGATGCCGGGATCGAGCACGATCCGCTCGCGCGCGATACCGGCGCGCTGGGCGATGTCGAGCGAGCGCTGAAAGAAAGACGTTATCTCGGCGACGATATCGACTGCCGGATCCGCGGTTTCGCGATTGTGCATGATAATGACGGGGACGCCGCGCTCGGCGACGAGCCCGGCCATGTTGGGATCGCGCTGCAGACCCCAGACATCGTTGACGATCGTGGCGCCATGATCGAGCGCCCAGGCGGCGACGTCGGCCTTAAGCGTATCGATCGATACCGGAACGCCGAGCGTGACGATGTCGGAGAGGACGGGCGTCAATCGTGCGCGCTCCTCTTCGAGCGATACGCGAACGGCTCCGCCATAGGGCCTGGTCGATTCCGCGCCGACATCGAGAATATCGGCGCCCGCCGCCACAAGGCGGCGCGCTTGCGCGGTCGCCGCCTGCGGATCGAGGAAGCGTCCGCCGTCGGAAAACGAGTCAGGCGTTACGTTGAGCACGCCCATGACCAGCGGCCGCGCCTTGGCCAGAAGGAGCGTCAGCACGTCGACGGAAAAATCACTATGATTCAAGCTCATCGCCATGCTGTCGGTCGTTGCAATCGCGAAAGATCGTCATCGGCGGCAAGTTGAAGAAATGCCGCTCGTTGGGCCCGGCCGGATCGCGTCGTCGCCATCCTCGCAATGGCGCTGACGGTTCCGGCTTAGTCAAGCAAGGACGGCGTGGAACGATTAGCCCGTCAGTAGCGGATAACGGATGGCAGCCTCTTGGCGCTCTCGATCCAGCGCTCCACCGCTTTCACCGACGGCAACAATTGCACCAATTTGCGCTTTCGATTGGCCTCGATCATCTGATCGACGAGCTTCTGTGGATTGCGGAACCTGAGCTCGTTCACAGTTTTGACCCCGGCCGCCGCCAACAGCTCCGCATATTCCCAGCCGACACCTTTGACACGCATGCGGTCGGCGGCGGTGACCCAGTCGAGAACGCATCTATCGTCGGCGCCGACCTTGGCGGCGATCTTGAGCCGTTGTCTCGGGGTTTTGGCCAGCCGCAACAGGCCCATCGTGGTCCGAATCCCCTCCGATTTGAGAATCAGCGCGGTATCCGTGCCGATGCCCCGAATATCGGTGATCGGATAACCCACTGCTGCCCCTCCTCGATCGCGCCACGAGCACGCGGTAGTCAAACAAACTGTGAAAGACCGGGAATGGCGCCAACAATCTCGCCGACCGCGTCTTCGCCGACCTTCTGGCGCGCAAACGCGATGAATTCCCGGGTAACATCCTGAACTTGGCCCATGCTAAGCCCCGCGGACATCATGCTCATGCCCGCGCCCATCACTCCGCCCATGCCGCCGCCGCCTTGGTTCGCAGCTTTTTGCATCAGCGCTTCGGCTCCCGGCAGCTTCGCCAAGAGCAGTTGCATTTTGTCGGCAGGCCCTTCCTTGGCCAGGAAGTCAAGAATGATGCCGATCGCAGTTTCAGCGGCCGGGCGCTCGACCCCCACATCGCTGACGAGACGTTCGATCAGTTCATCCATTGTCCCCTCGTCAGCAGCGTATTTTCGGCACCTTGTTGCCATAATGTACATTCGAGGGCGGCGTGACAAGCCGATGCTGCGGAAGTGGATAAGTAAGCGAGCTAGTAAAAATGTCGCGCGCTGGCATTATGGCGTGCAACTTCGCGGAGGCCGCCGGCCGCGCGGCGATGCGGGACGATGGCGAGGAAGCGCGTGATGACGAGTCCGGATCGGGACGGGAAGATTTTTGTCGGTAGGGGTGCAAACGACGAATTTCTTGCACTCGCGCTCGCCAATCGCCACGGCCTCGTCACCGGCGCGACCGGCACCGGCAAAACCGTATCGCTCCAGGTCCTGGCCGAGGGCTTTTCGCGGGCGGGCGTTCCGGTCTTTGCCGCCGACATCAAGGGCGACCTCTCCGGGATTGCGGCGAAAGGCGATGCCAAGCCGGATTTAATCAAGCGGGCCAGGAATTTAGGCTTCGATTACGCGCCCGAGCAATTCCCGGTCGTGTTCTGGGATTTGTTCGGCGAACAAGGCCACCCGATCCGCGCGACTATTTTCGAAATGGGGCCGTTGTTGATCTCGCGGGTCCTCGAACTCAATGACGTGCAGGAGGGCATTATCAACATCGCCTTCCGTTACGCCGACGACGATCCTGAATTGAAAGCGGCGGACGGCGCCGGCCTCATCGACCTCAAGGATCTGCGCGAACTTCTGTCGTATCTTTCGAAGAACGCCAAGGAGGTCAGCGCGCGCTACGGCAACGTGGCGGTGACCGCGGTCGGAACCGTACAGCGGCAGCTCCTGGTTCTGGAAAACCAGGGCGGTGCGAAATTTTTCGGCGAGCCGGCGCTCTCAGTCACCGACCTGATCCGGACCGAGGCCGACGGGCGCGGCATCATCAACGTGCTTGCCGCCGATAAGCTGATGGCAAGTCCGCGGCTCTACGCGACCTTCCTGCTGTGGCTTCTTTCTGAGCTGTTCGAGAAGTTGCCCGAGGTCGGCGACCCACCCAAGCCGAAATTGGTCTTCTTTTTCGACGAGGCGCATCTTCTCTTTAACGAGGCTCCCAAGGGGTTGCTTGACAGGGTCGAGCAGGTCGTGCGCCTGATCCGCTCGAAAGGGGTCGGCGTCTACTTCGTCACCCAAAACCCGGTCGACGTGCCCGACAAGGTGCTCGCCCAGCTCGGCGGCCGTGTTCAGCATGCGCTTCGGGCTTTCACGCCACGCGATCAGAAGGCGGTGGCGGCGGCCGCGGAAACGTTCCGGCCCAACCCAAATCTCAACACCGGGCAAGTCATCACTCAACTCGGCAAGGGCGAAGCTCTGGTGTCTTTTCTTCAAGCCGACGGTACGCCGTCAATGGTCGACCGTGTCATCGTTCGACCGCCCTCGGCGCGGATCGGTCCGGTCACGCCGGAGGAGCGCCAGGCGGTGATCGATAAAAGCCCGCTCAAGAACAAATACGATCAGACCGTCGATCCAAATTCGGCCTATGAGATTTTGCAGAAGCGGCTCCAGGCTGGCGGCGCTTTTCCATCGGCTACATCCGGCGCGCCAGCTACGAATGGTGGCGCCGGCGCTCCGGGCCAGGCGCCACCGCAACCCGGCCTCTTTCAGCGGATGATCGATCGGGCGCGCGGCGTGTTCGGGATCGGCCGCCCGCGCGGAACTGTGTTGACGACGTCGCAAATGGTTGCACGCAATGTCGCACGAGCGGTCGCCGTCGGCGTCGCGACACAGGTCGCGGCTGAACTCACGAAATCGACCGGCAGCAAGACCGCCGGGACGATCAGCAAGGCGGTCGTACGCGGCGCGCTCGGCGGTGTAATGAGAAGGTGACGACATGACCGTATCGACGTCCGCATCCTTGCCGGCGGTGCTCGACCACATCGATCGCGATCTTGAGACAAGTCTCGATCGTCTGTTTGCGCTGCTGCGCATCCAGTCGGTGTCGACCGACCCGGCCTACGCGCCGCACTGCCGCGCCGCCGCCGAACACGTGGCCGCGGACTTGCGCAGCCTCGGATTCGAGACTGCCGTGCGTCCGACCGCGGGCCATCCGGTCGTGATTGGCAAAAGCGTCAACGGAGCGTCCAACGGGCACGCGCCGCGCGTTCTGTTCTATGGCCATTATGACGTGCAACCGGTCGATCCGTTCGATCTGTGGCGGACGCCGCCGTTCGAGCCGCGCATCGAGTCGCTCGGCGGCGGCCGCAAGATCATCGTCGCCCGCGGCGCCTGCGACGACAAAGGCCAGGCCATGACCTTCGTCGAGGCGTGCCGGGCGTTCAAGGCGGTGACGGGAGCGCTTCCGCTCGACATCACGATGCTGATCGAGGGCGAAGAGGAGTGTGGGTCCAAACACCTATTCGACTTCGTTCGCGAGCATGCCGCGGAGCTCAAACGCGACCTTGCACTCGTGTGCGACACCGGCATGTGGGACGCGGAAACGCCGTCGATTACTACGTCGCTGCGCGGCCTCGTCTACGAGGAGGTCAGGCTCAACTGCGCCGACCGCGATCTCCATTCCGGGCTGTTCGGCGGTGCCGCCCGCAATCCGATCCACGTCCTTGCCGACATCCTTTCGGCGATGCACAGGCCGGACGGTTCGGTGGCCATTCCCGGCTTTTATGACGGCGTCCGCGAGCTGCCGGTCGACATCAAGTGCGACCTCGCCGGGCTTGGGCTGACGCCGGAAAAATTCCTCGGACCGATCGGCCTGAAGATTCCGGCCGGCGAAAAAGACCGCATGCTGATCGAGCAGATATCGACACGGCCGACCGCCGAGGTGAACGGCATCCTCGGCGGTTACACCGGGGAGGGCGCCAAGACCGTCATCCCCGGCAAGGCGATGGCCAAAGTCTCGTTCCGCCTCGTCGGCGCGCAAGATCCGGAAAAAATCCGTAGCACCTTCCGCGAATTTGTGCGCGCGCGCATTCCCGCCGATTGCTCCGTGGAGTTCGTCAACTTCAGCGGCGCGCCGGCCTTCGACGTGGCCTTCGACAATCCGGCGCTTGCCAAGGCGCGCGCCGCGCTCGCCGACGAGTGGGGCAAGAAGGCGGTGACGGTCGGAGCCGGCGGCTCGATCCCGATCGTCGGCGACTTCAAGACCGTACTGGGCATGGACACGCTCATGGTCGGCTTCGCGCTCGACGACGACCGCGTGCATTCGCCCAACGAGAAGTTCGATCTCCGGTGTTTCCACAAAGGCATCCGCAGCTGGGCGCGGATATTGGCGGCGCTGGCGAGTTGAGGGAGAAGTTTCATGAGGTTCGTTCTGCTTGCGGTCGCGGTGGTTGCTGCTGCGCTCGGCATACGGCCTGCGTCGGCGGCGGGCGTCGACAAGCTCTATGTGCTCGATTGCGGGCACATCAGCGCTCCCGATCAGTCGCGCTGGTCGCCCGGGGTCAATGTCGGCGTACCGATTGAACTATCGGACAATTGCTACCTCATTCATCATGCGCAGGGCTGGCTTCTGTGGGATACGGGTCTCGCAGACGCGGTCGCCGCCAATCCGGGCGGCGTAAAGACCGCGAACGGTTTCGTCGTGAAGCGGGCAAAGACGCTTGCCGCCCAGCTTGCGGGGCTTGGCGTCAAGCCGGCCGACATTCAGGCAATAGCGGTTTCGCACACGCATCCCGATCATATCGGCAACGTCGAGTTGTTTCCGCAGGCCATGCTTTATGTGCAGAAAGCCGAGTACGAGTGGCCGGGCGAGGGCGGCGCGCCGCGGTTTGATCCCAGCCATCCGGTGACCAAGCTCGACGGCGACTATGATGTCTTCCGCGACGGCTCGGTGGTGATTATTTCGACGCCTGGCCACACGCCCGGGCATCAGTCCTTGCTGGTCAGGCTGCCGAAGACCGGGGCGATGGTGCTTTCAGGCGACGCCGCCCACTTCAAGGACAACTGGGACAACCGGCGCGTGCCCGGGTTCAACTTCAACAAGGATCAGACGCTCGCTTCGATGCAGCGGATCGCCGACATTCTGGCGAAAGAGCACGGTCAGCTTTGGATCAACCACGACGAGCCGCAAACCAGCGCGCAGAAAAAGCCGCCGGAATATTACGAATAGCGGCATGCTTTCCGAGCGGCAGACGTAAACGGGCTTGAGTGCGATGATCGGGTTCGGCCTCAGTTTTCGCCACCTAGGGCTCGCCGTGCCTCGGCCCGACGCGGCGGTGACGTTTCTCGCCGGTCTCGGCTACGCGATCGGGGCGCGGGTTTTCGATCCGGAGCAGAACTTTAACTTGGTGCTTTGTCCGCACCCGCAAATGCCGACGGTGGAGATCATCTATCCCGGCGATGCACCAGGGCCGATCGACAAATACGTGGCGCGGCAGACAAGCGGCATTGTCTATCACGCCTGTTTCGAAACCGGCGATCTGCGCGCCAGCCTTGCCGCGATCGAGGCAGCCAATCTGCGTCCGGTTTGCGTGTTGCCGCCGCGGCCTGCCGGTTCTGTTTGGCGGCCGCTCCGTGTCGTTCTGCGTCGTCGTCGGCATCGGATTGATCGAAATCCTCGAATAGGCGTTCAATCCGTCGCCGCGGCGATCAAGCGCGGACTAACGAAGCGATCGAGCCTGCCGGCATGCTCGTGCAACAGCGACCAGTCGTCGGAGGCGAAATCGATTACAACGAGGCCGGACGTCGGCAGTTTTTCGCTCAGCGCCGCGCGCCCTCTGACGTCTCCCGAGCCGATCAATTGCAGCGCCAGATCGTGCAGGCCGGGATTATGGCCGATGACGAGGAGCGTACGGACGCCGCCGCTGCTTTCCTGGATCAGTTCGGCGAGTGCCTCGGAGCCGGCGTTGTAGATTCGGGCGTCGGTGACGACCGGCGGCGTTTTGGCGAACGCCGCGGCGATGGGCGCCCACGTTTCTTGCGCCCGCAGCGCCGGCGATGCCAGGACGAGGTCGGGAACGAGGCGGTGGCGGACGAGGTAATTGCCGATGACCGTCGCGTCGGCGCGACCCCGCTCCATGAGTTTGCGGTCACGGTCGCGTTCGCCGGGCTCGGCGCGCTCAGTTTTAGCATGGCGTAACAGCAGCAAACGACGCATCGGCGAAAGCCTCGATGTCGGGCATTAGTCTAGTCTAGTGTCGCGGATTTGAAGTTCCTATAGTGTGCAGGCCGACGCGCACAGGAACTTGACGCTACATTTTAACAGTCGAGTGATGGACGAATCCGATTCCACATCGGCCTATGGCGGAAGTTGGTTTGCCACCACCATGGTGAATGCGCCGCCGCGCCCGCCGCTTGCGGTCGATCTCGATGTCGAAGTTTGCGTCATCGGCGGCGGGCTCGCGGGTCTGACAACGGCGCGTGAGATTGCTCGCAGCGGTTGGTCGGTTGTACTCATCGAGGCCGGCCGCATTGCCGCCAACGCGTCCGGGCGCAATACCGGCTTCGTGCTTCCCGGTTTTGCCGCTTCGCCCGACAGCATCATCGCCCGTGTCGGCTTCGGGCGGGCCAAGGATCTATGGGCGTTGTCGCAAAGCGGGCTCGACTATGTCCGTAACGCCATCCGCGACGATGCCATCTCGGGGATCGATGCGCAGGATGGCTGGCTCCACGTCTCCAAAACCGACAATGGCGACGCGTTCACGCGGCTCGCAGGCCTTGTCGGCGAGTTCGGTGGCGAAATGGAAGGCTGGCCGACCGATCAAGTGCGCGCAGTATTGCGCAGCGAGCGTTACTTTCACGCCATCCACTATCCGCGCGCGCTCAATATCCATCCGCTCAATTATGCACTGGGCCTCGCTACCGCCTCCGAGCGGGCCGGCGCCCGTCTCTTTGAACATACGCCGGCGTTGTCCATCGACCCCGCCGGTGTGCGCAAGCGCGTGGTCACGCCGAGCGCGCGGTTGCGCGCCAATCACGTCGTGCTGTGCGGGAACGTGCAGATCGCCGGCTTGATGCCGCAGATTGCGGCAGCGCTCATTCCGATCACGACGTACGTGATTACAACAGCTCCGCTCGGGCCGGGTCTTGCCGAGGCGATCGGTTTTCGCGGCGGAGTCAGCGACACCGACCTGGCCGACAACCATTACCGGATTGTCGGTGGCGATCGGCTGATGTGGTCCGGCCGGGCGACGACATGGGCGCGCAATCCGCGCCGCTATCTGCGCGCGCTGACCGCGGATATCTGGAAAACATATCCGCAGCTCGGCAAGGTCACCGTCGATCATGCATGGTCCGGCACCTTGGGCAACTCCATCCACTGCATGCCGCAACTCGGCGAACTCGGTCCCGGCGTGTGGCTCGCCAGCGGCTTCGGCGGCCACGGCCTCAACACCACGGCGATGGCCGGCAATCTCATTGCCCGCGCCATCGTCGAAGGCGATCATACGTGGCGGCTGTTCACGCCGTTCGAGCTCGTTTGGGCGGGCGGAACTGTCGGTCGCGCCGTCGCGCAGATGTATTATTGGACGAGACGCTTGCGCGATACTGCGGCCGAGCGCCGTTCGCGCGCCGCCGATCTGGCGCTCCGCCGCGCGCGCGAAGCCGCTGCGTCGACGGCCGAGGATGTGCAATCAACCGCGGCGGAAGACGAGACCGAGCTGGCGATGCCGCCCGAAGCGGTCTCCGCGGATGAGCCATCGCCGCTTGCTGCGATCATGAATAGGCGAAGGCAAAAGAAACGCCCCGAAGAGGCGGAAGCGTAAAGACGCCTTACCGGACTTCGCGTCGCGTCATAAACGCCAGCCGCTCGAACAGGTGAACGTCCTGCTCGTTCTTGATGAGCGCGCCGTGCAACGGCGGGATCAGCTTTTTTGGATCGCGCTCGCGCAACGTCTCCACCGAAACATCCTCGACCATGAGCAGCTTGAGCCAGTCGAGCAATTCCGAGGTCGAGGGTTTTTTCTTCATGCCCGGCACGTCGCGGATTTCGTAAAACAGCCGCAGCGCCTCCGCTACCAGCCGATGCTTGATGCCGGGAAAATGCACCTCGATGATCGCGCGCATCGTATCGGCATCGGGGAAGCGGATGTAGTGGAAGAAACAGCGGCGCAGGAAGGCGTCCGGCAGCTCCTTTTCGTTGTTGGAGGTGATCACCACGATCGGCCGCCGTCGCGCATGGATCGTTTCGCCGGTCTCGTAGACGAAGAACTCCATGCGATCGAGTTCCTGCAACAGATCGTTGGGAAATTCGATATCGGCCTTGTCTATCTCGTCGATGAGCAGCACCGGCCGCTCATCGGCGACGAAGGCCTCCCACAGCTTGCCGCGCTTGATGTAGTTGCGGATGTCCTTGACGCGCGCGTCGCCAAGCTGGCTGTCGCGCAGCCGGGTCACCGCGTCGTACTCGTAGAGGCCCTGCATCGCCTTGGTGGTCGACTTTATGTGCCACTCGATCAGCGGCGCGCCCAGCGCTTTGGCGATCTCGATCGCGAGCACGGTCTTGCCGGTCCCCGGCTCGCCCTTTACCAGCAGGGGCCGCTCCAGTGCGATCGCGGCGTTGACCGCGACCTTGAGGTCGTCCGTGGCGACGTAGGCGCGGGTGCCTTCGAAACGCATGAGAATTCACTCGCTGAGAAGTCGTGGGGTCGCTGCGAGACTAAACATGCCCACTTCGCTCTCACAAGCCATTGCAGGACCACGGCAGGCCCGCGACGTGTTTGCGCAGAACAAAAGCAAGCTGTCACGCGGCAATTTCTGCTGGCTGCACGGCACATCCGTACTAGGCGAGCATCGAGATCATCAAGCTCATTAAGTTATTGAAATAATTAAATTATTTTTGCGACCTGAAAGCCGGAACGAATTGAGCCGCGAGAGGCTTAAGCTCGCGGTATCCGGCGCCATCATCGTATTGTCACCGTCATGCACCCGCGGTATATGAGCGCCGCCTTGCCGCATTTTGGCGCAGCGGCGAGCGTAGGAGTAGGGGACACACAGTCTATGCAGTCGGTGAAAAGCAAAAACGGTCGATCCGACGATACGTTGAACAAGAACGGCAAAATTATCCGGCACCTCGACAAGATCTATCGGCCGACTGACCGCGAACCGTTTATGAACGAACGTCAGCGCGAGTATTTCCGCCAAAAGCTGATCGACTGGCGCGAGGACATCCTCAAGGAGGCGAGGGAGACACTCCTGCATCTCCAGGACGACAACCAGAACCATCCCGACCTCGCCGACCGCGCCTCATCGGAAACCGACCGCGCGATCGAACTGCGCGCCCGAGACCGACAGCGGAAGCTCATTTCCAAGATTGACGCTGCGCTGCAACGCATTGAAGACGGCACCTACGGCTATTGCGAGGAAACCGGCGAGCCGATCTCGCTCAAACGGCTGGAAGCGCGTCCGATCGCCACGCTCTCGATCGAGGCCCAGGAGCGCCACGAGCGCCGCGAGCGGGTTTACCGCGAAGAATAAGCGCTCGCGACCCTCCTCTTCCCTGTCCGGGTAGAGAGAGATTGCATTATTTATATTGATTTTGCCTTAGGAAAAGCATCATGATTTCAATTGGTTATTCGTATAGGTAGCGATATCGATCCGTCGACCGGGACGATGCAACGCTGCCGGCAATGGGTATCTCGGAAGGTGGGCAGATTGCGAACGGTCTCGCATTTGGCATTGATCGGCTTTCGCCCGCTCTTCGGATCCTGGCACCATTAAGGGATAAGACCCCAGCGCAGGGGGTCGAGTGACACCTCGCCGGTCTGAGGATTACGCCGGATCACCAGCAGGTCCTGGCTCGGCTCGGCGTTCCACCGAGGCGGATAATCGTGCAGGCGGCTGTCGGGCACGTTCATGCCGTCGGCAATGGGCATAACGAACGGGCCCACTGCATTGGATGACTCTCCCGCACATGATCGGTATCTGATGCGCTTGCGACGGTCAACAATACTGCAGCGTGCGTCGATGTTGCCGCCCTGTCGCCGGCTTTTTGTCGCACCGACCATGAAACACTGAAACCGCCGCCCCTGGGGTCGACCTCCAGCAGCCGGTGGATCGTCTTGGCCTCGAAGCCGGTCGCCTCGGTCATACGTTTCGCAGCGCGGCCGGTTGGAGCGCACAGCAGAAGGGCGGTGCCCTTCGCCACGAGGATGCGCAGAATGGCGCCGCGCGCCGACGCGCGTTGAGCGCCTTGGCTATGGCGCGCAACCGCTCGGTGACGGGCACCACATTCCTTGCCGTGCTCTCGCGATCTCGTGGCTCACTTCAGCGTTGCGCGTCGCGACGTGTAGAATTCTCCCGGGCTAACGGCCTAGCGTGGCCTGGCCTTCTGCAGCGTCGGGGATATGAGCAAAAGATAAAGATTTTCTTGGACCCTGACGCTCAACAACACATCCTTGGCCACGCCAGCATCACCAACACGGTGCGTTACACGGTGATGTCGCCGGAGCCTTTCAAGGATATCTGGCGGGGCAAACGATAGGCCAGCAAGGTTATCGCGAAGCGTGCCGACCGAGCTACGGGCGGCCGGTAAAACGACTCTGCGAGCCATTGCAGCTAGCGCGGCATACCAACCGCAACCGGATTGCGGGAATGTTCGGCTATGCAAGTCAGCCGGGCCTAGCGTGTCGCCCATTTGATGCCATTTTCGGTGCGAAACATGGGGCTTGATTCTGTGGGGTGCGAGCGACGAGTGGGAGCGCGCACCTAGGGAAGGACTGCCGGATCGCGCACGCCATTTCGGGACCAAGGAATTCCCGGATTTGGAGAACCTCGCCAGGTTAAATTGCCGGCCTATGACCCTGGCGGAATTGCAATGCTTGGATTTGGCGTCTTGCTCGTAGCGGCTCTCGCATTTGCATTTTGAGGCCGCGTCAGGCCAATGCATTGCACCCAACAACCGCTCCGGCGGCAAATGGATGGCCGTTCCACGGTCGATGATCGCCGACCCTTGAGGCTGACGATGCGTCATTACACGAGGCTACTTGGTGCAAAACTGATGGCATTGCCTTTACTGGTGACTATGGCCAGAGCCACAGTTGCCGAGGACCATCAGGAGCGAACACCATGGGTGGAATCTCGTTCATGGGCAATCCGCCGTACACCCTGCCGGCAGTGCAAAGGGTCGAAGCAAAAGCCGTAGATGCCGCCGTGGAGATAACGTTGCGCGTAATCGTTCCGGATCCGCGGCCCGATATTGACCTATTTGACCGAGCAGAGCCGACTTCCGTTCACCTTCATGTGCATCTACCTTTGGCCGCGGCTCAACATTTACTCGGCCAACTTCAAGAGGCTATCCCGCTCGCAGAAAAGGAAACGCGGCCGCAAGGTCACCCACTGTGGGGTCATTAGCGTTGCTACGAGGCCACCTAAACGCGATTTTCCGCGCTTCGTTGTTCCGACTTCCGACCCGCCACCTTTGGCCATGACGAACGTCGCATCGGTGAAGCATTCCTCTTCATCCAGTGCGCCTTTGTCGCGAAGTTCGTTGGCAACGTCCGTCAAAACCCGACGCAAAATCTCGTTGCAGCACCAAGTTTGAAAGCGTTGATGCACAGTTTTGTAGTTCGGGTAGCTTTGCCGCAGCATGTGCCATTGCGCACCTGTATTGAGAATCCACAGCACCGCTTCCAGCACATGACGGGTCGCAATCGGCTTGCGTCCAGGACGCCCATCGGGAATATGCTCCTCCGGAAAATGCTTCCGAATGCGTTCCCACCGTTCGTCCATCAGCAGAATCATTCCTCATTTAATAACGGATCGACAGCAGCAGAGAATTTTAAGATAGGTTCTAGTGTGTCTTTTCGGGTTTAGTATCATCTTTCGCGGTTATCAGAGCTTCTGCGAAATGCCCGCGAAGAAGCCGCGGCGCGCACCAAATTGCGGTGCAAAGACCCCGATACCGCTACCGTCGCGAAGCTCATAGGTTTTGTCGAACAAGTTGACCACATCAAACCGCAATGTGATAGGCTTGGCGTCAGACGACCACTTGATCTCCTTTGCTATTCCTACATTCACGACGACGTAGGGCGGGGTGTGGTCTTCGTTGGCAAAGCCGGAGCGCTGGCCGCTTCCATAGGTCAGGTTCGTGGTGAACAGGTAGTCGTTCCAGCGATACCATGCTCCGCCCGAACCGGTCATGAGTTGCATGTCGTCGGTATAGTGCCAGTGCGTGAGTAGGTAATTGTACTCGTCGGCGTCGAGCAGGTACTGGTTTGACTCCGGGCCGATGGCCCGCGTTACATTCAGCGCGAAGTTCGCATAGGCGTAGAAGCTGCCATTTGTGTATTTGAGCTTGAATTCGCCGCCTTCACTATAACCCCGCGCCCAGTTGAACTGAGTGAGCACCACGGCTTGGCCAAATTGGCCGTCGTCGATCAAGTCGCGCGCATCCTTGTAATAGACATCAAGTCCGACATCGAGTCCGGGGAGCACTTTCTGATCTACTCCGACGTCGTAATAATTCGATCGTTCCGGTTTAACCGGATCTGCGAGCGGAACTTCGGGCTGGTTGGTTGTATTCGTGAACAATGCAAGATTGGAGGTCGCTGCCTGGGCCTGAAATGGCGGCGTGAAGTAGCGGGCGTAGCCGGCGTGTATGCTGGTGCCGACGAAAGGCTTGTAAACAAGGGCGACGCGCGGGCTAAATTGGTTTGCATCGACGTACTGATACAACTGATCGAACCTCAGTCCTACGTTGAGGGTCAGATTGTTCGTCAGTTTCCATTCGTCCTGAACGTAGGTCCCGATGTTCCAGCCGGTCAGCGAACTTGCATCGGTTACGTTAAACGGTGTCGGCGAAATGGCGCCGGTGACTGGATCAACCGGCAGTACGGTTGAGACGTTAATGACATTGGTATGCTCTTCGCTGGCGGCAAAACCCACCCGCAAGGTGTGCCGGTCGTTGACGTTGTAGGCGGTGTCGATCTGGGTGCCGTTGAGCAGGCTTTCCCGTGTCACATTCGAGGCGACATCGTTGAAAACGAGATCGCCAAAGACGTCTGGGATAAAGTTGATTTTGGCATACCGCGAGTAAAACGCGACCTGGGCGTCGCCATCGGTGCCGTGCTTCTGCAGTGCCGCGATATTGACGACGTAGGTATCGTGCTCATTTTCGTTGAGTGAGGACGAATTATAGTTCAGCGGTCCGAACTCCCCGAGCGGTGTCTGATTGGGGTTGTTCGGTATTTGGAAAGCGCTATAGGACTCTGCCGTGATGAAGCTGAGCCGCGTCGATTTGTCGAGCATCGTTGACGACGAGCCGAAGAACTTACCTTGTTGCGTATGATCATGCAGGGCGTCAGGGCTGCCGGTCGTGTTTTCTATTCCGAGAGCATTCCAGTTGCCCCGGCCTGCAACAAAATATTCCGTGTTTCCGACACTGCTGCCGTAGTCGAAGCTAGGCGTGAAGGTTTGATGGCTGCCGCCGTAGAGACTGACCTCGCCATTCGGCGTTGCATAGCTTCGGCTGATAATGTCGAGCACGCCGGCCGTGCGCAGGCCATACTGTGCTGGCAGGGTGCCGGTTAGCAGTGAGATCCTTGCGATAAAGTTTGTGTCGATAAGGGCGCCCAGTCCGGATACCCCCTCGGGAATAACAACGCCGTTGATCCTGGTTTGAACGTTGGCGTACTCGCTTCGGACGTGGAAATTGGGATTGGAAGCTGCTGAATTGTACGATACTCCGGGGAATTGAAGAATAAGCTTGTCGATCGGCGTGTTGTCGCCCTGCGGCATGCTTACGATGGCCTCGCGGGTAAAGGTGTAGGTCGTAGCGCCGATTTTCGGCAGTATGTTAGTGTCGCGCGCCTCATTCATTTTGGTCATTTCGGTGTTTAGGGCTGCCTGCGCGGGCGTCGGGGTGTCCCGCGTAACAGGCTGTGGCGCTGGTACGTTGCGCTTCAGCTTCGGCGCGGGCTTCGGCTTGCCCCCCGATACGACAATTTGCGGAAGTTGCTTCTGACCCACCGTCTCGTCGGCGGCGGGAACTTCCGAAGCAGCGGGAGCCTCGGAAGCGGGCTGTTGCAATTGCGCCTGCGCCGACGGAGTTTGCTGCTCCTGTTGTCGCGGCGACGTTGGCTGCTGTTGTGCGTGTGCGACTGCACCTATTACCAGAGCGGAAAACGCCACTCCGCTAAAGAGGCGCGCGCAAGTTGAGAATGAGCGTCCGTCCTTCAACGTCGTTACACTCAACATTCGCCCCACCACTTTAGAAATATTCTTAAGTTATTTTCGCAGGTTCAGCTAACCTGTCTATAATCGGGCAAGACGGCAATGACATTAGCGCAACACTGAAGAACTACTTTTCTTTGAATGTTTTAATTAGAGGAACTACAAACAACAAAAGTTTGGTTACGTGCTGCTTTTGGGACAACAAAAGGCCCGGAGTTAGAAATTGTAACGAATGATAAATTCGCTGGGTTTGCTTGGTATCTGCGTCGAACGCCGATCTGATTCAGTATTGGGTGAAGGCGAGTCCACCGCAACAGGCTGTAGTCGCCGTGTAACCTATGCTAGGGCGTGAGTGGAGCGACGATAATGTTAGACGGTCTAGACTCGAATTATAACAGCTCAAAACTACACTCTGTACTTGTTCTAAACTGAATTCCTTGACGGCTGCGAGACCAGTCCGATAGCAAGGGAGTTCGCTGGTAACCGAACTCGCAACACGCGCCCGTTCCACCGCAGCCTCGCAATCATCGTTGCCGTCGTGCTGGCCATGTCGGCTGCGCTGGTCAGTTCTACGTTTGCGCAGGACGATAGCACATCGGCGCCTTCGAACAGCGCTTCTTCGCCGACGCCTTCTACCTCAACGGTTACGCCTTCTGAAGCGCAAACGCCCGCCCCCAATCCCGCGACGAGCCCGAACAACGCCGCTCGCGCCCCGAGTGCGGAGCCGACATCCGTCGCCATCGCAGAGCTGCCGCAGAACCTTTCGCCTCATCGCATCCTTGAGCTCCGTCGCGCCAGAGCCACTAAGTAGGATGGCGGTCTCAACTTGGCGTAACGACATTACGGCTGGCGTATCCACGTTTCACTGACGTGTGACGACGTTTCAGTGACATGTGACGACGTCACGGCTCGACGTAACGGCGTCTCAGTGAGGTGTAGCGACGCTTCAGCCAAGGGTGCCGACAAAGGCTGGGAACACGTTTCACGCGTCGTCGGTTTCGGGCGCCTCGACCTCCGGTCCGGGAGCTCGATCCGGGGTACGGAGGAGGCGCGGCCTGCCTCCCGTCGGGCCGAACCAGCGAGCACCCGATCGGCCAGGGTCACGGTTTCTATGGTGGAAGTGCTGATCTGACTTTGAGTTTGTCTCCCGGCGGCCGATCGGCCGTTATGGTAATACTGTCCGCAGCACCCAGGTCATCTAGTTCCAGCGGCTGCGCCCATCATAACGGGCTCAGGTTGCTTCCCTGAGGGAAAGCAATCCATTCTCGAACGCAATCCATTTGTCGGCACGTCAAAATTATAATGTCTGTCTGCGAACCTATTTGCAGACGGGATGCCCGTTCACTTCGGCAAGGGTCTTCCCTGCCGGGCAGCCTGGCCTGTTCTGCGGCGGCGCAGGCTTCGCTGCGGCGGGTGCCGCAGAGGGAGGTGGAGGAGAAGGTGCAGGCTTAATCCCGGCCTGCGTTGGATGCTCCGGATTCGACGGCGGTGCCGCAGACGGGGAAGGCTTAATCGCGGCCTGCGCGGGACGCTCCGGGTTCGGCGGCGGTGCCGACTTAATCGCAGCGCGCTCGGGTTGCTCGGAATGCGGAGGCTGCGGGATTGCTGTGTTCGGGGGCTTCGTTTCGGTGTTCAGCGGCTTGGCCAGCGGTCCATCATTTAACAATGTTTGGTTTTTGCCTGCCGGTTGCTGTTTTTCGAGGGCCTTTGGTACGGTTGGATTCGGGCCAATCGCCGCGGCGCCAGTCGGTTTTGCTACCGGCGGCGTTGCACTTGGCACTGCTTCCCGCGCCGCTACCACGCCCTTGCCGGCGAACTCATTAGGCTTAGCGGTTGCTGCGATAGTTGGTTGGCCGTGGTTTTCAGAGGCGAGGAGAGCTTTGTTAGCGCTCGCCGTTCGCTCGTGCTGAAGTTGCGCGGGAATGGCGGCCACGTGTTGCTCATGGGCTGCAGCCTCTTGTTCCGGCGTAGGCCGAACCGTTGTCCCGCCACTGCCTCCATTGAAGCTGACCCCCGTAACACTGCCAAAATTGTTGACCGTCCGATTATATGAGAACACGCCATTTTCCCAGCGCCCACCTTCATACCCGACGCCGCCATAGCCAAAGCCGTAATTGACTCCGCCGTAAAAGCCGATGTGCGGCCCCCAGTAACCGGCGTTCCATGCATAGATGCCATCCCGCCAGCCCCAATAACCAGGCGTCCATAACAGCCCGACGGCCGGCGGCTGTACCCAAGTACCAGGAACCCAGAAATAGCCATACGGACCACCAGCCCAGTAGCCGGAAACAGGGAGGAAATGGTGAACGCCGAACATAAGAAAACGGTCTTGCAGATGATTCGCTGCAGGATTTATGTCCTCACTGCAGGCGACGGCAAAGGCAACATTGCAGCAGCGACGGTTAACTGGCTAACGCAAACAAGCGTTTGCGCTCAACACGGTCGTCTGACGTCCGTCCGCCGTATATCGGAATGCCTGCAGACCAAACGCGACGCCAATATCCGCTGTCTGGAGCCAAGCAGACGCTAAGAAATAGAGCTTCCACGTCTGCTCATGAACCGTTGCGGAAGCCGCAGCCTTCTATCCGAGTTTGTCATCTCGACTTTCCAGAGATCTCCCAGTGGTGATGCCGATTGATCGCGCGGCGCTGTGATACCACTTGGTTGATTTCAACTTGGCGGTCCGACCCGCAGTTTTTTTCTTTCTGCTCCCAGCCACTTTGGATTTAATGGAACCAGTCAAGATGCTCGGTTTCGTCGGATTCATGGCTGGCTCCCGGTCTTCGTGAAATATCACTTAGCAGTACCTGCCGGGTTGCTCTATGGAAGTGATGCGCAACACAGATTTCGCTTTTCCATGGGATTAGCTGTTGGGATCGAATGATCCGTTTCGCCTCGGTCAAATGCTGGACCGCTATGGCGCGTTTCTTCCTCGTCTTGTAGAGCAGGCCAAGGATCATTTGGGCGCGACCTACGTGATGCCCCGCAGGATTGAAATGCGGATTCTTCAACGCATGTTCGTTAAGGTACGTGAGGTGGCGGTTACCATCACTTTCAGAAAAATTGGCAGGTTCTTGAGTAAGGTCAGAAACGGCATTTTTTTCATTTCCGGCAATGATTTGAAAATACACCTCGGCTAGATGAAAGGGTATAAAATCGGTTTGATCTCGAGTACCATCTTTCTCTAGCCGGACGGGTCATTCGCCTCGGGCAACAACTCACAGCAATTCACAGTGAAGTCGACGATGCCATTGTTTTGTTAACTTCTCCGCGCTAGTGGGAACGAAACGCGGGGAGGCAACAATGGGGACGGCAGCATCCTTACGTCGTTCGAGCTTCGGGATGCGCTGCTCCCACTGTAACAATGCGCTGATTGCCCCGGAATGGACTGAAGACCGGAACGAGCGGCAGATCCACGTTTGGCGCCGCTGGAAGTGCGACTTCTATTTCGAGACCGTCGTCTACACCAAGGTGACAGGAGACGCGACGACGACGGACGATGCTTCGCCGTCGCGGCTGATCGCATAGGGCAATTCGCGGGGGAGCACCACAAAGCTGCACCCTTTCCTTGTCATGCATAGGCATAGGCGCTGCTCAACGCGATTACGGCAACGCTTTTTGGCAAATCTTGTTTGGACGAATTCGCTTTGAAATGCTTTGGTTTGCTCTGATTTGCTTTTCATTCTGACAGGAGATAAGGAGCACCACCGGAACATGGCTGCTCTGGCCGAGGCTATTGCTATGACACTTTGTTGCCGGGAGCGGGCTCTGCTAATTTTCAGCCAGGTATAGTTTTGAGCACACAGACTTCGGCGGAAAGTGTGTCGAATGGACTGGGTCGCAAAGATCTTCGATGTTGATTAATAGGGCCTTTTGCTTGTTCGTCTCCTCGAAGTTTACCGATGTCGTGGTCGACACGCACGCCGTGCTAGCGCCCTTTGGGAATCCAGACAGCGGAGTTCAATCCGTCGAACACACTCTTCCCCCACCGCGATAGCCAGGAAGCGCCAATTTGGGCAAACGCCTCAGCGAATGCGGAAATACCGCCACAGCGTGCATCAGTCTTCACTTCGAGCAATGGCGGGGGGTAGCTCGCAATGACATTTCCGCCTGGGGTAACGATGGAAAGTTCTTCATACTCAATTTGCCAACGCTCATAATTGTAAGTACCGGAACAGTCGACGGTAACAACAGGGCCCGGCACGGAGTGCGCCAGCACCCCTGTTGCGCGGAGAGTCCTCATCAGAGCCGCGTTGACTTGGACGACACCTCGGGGGTTGTTATCGCCGTAGCCGGTGTCTACTTGGGCCGGGAATGTGACCTGACCAATGCGCAGACTAATGACCGGAACATTGGGCATGCCGCGCTTCAGTCCGCTCAGATTCGCTTCATAGTAGCCCGGTAAACCTACCGCGATAAAACCAGCGCGACGCAGTGTGGTCCGGTCGCATGCTTTCCTCCCCAGCGCGGCGAATGGTTGCGGCTGTTCGTAGTGAAATTCGATTGACAACAAACTCAAGAAATCGGTTCCGACAACTCCCAGCTCTTCACCGCGAGGGGCCGCAAAGGAGCGCAGATCGGCCGCAACGAACATGCCACCCTGCACCAACGGTAGAGGGAGTCCAGACAGGGAGATCTTCGAGCCTTCCGGTACACCATATCGGTGCCTATCGACCTGGCTTTGGGTTGCGCCCGTGTCGATCAGGAAATTGCCCTTATTGCCACCTAGAGCCAGATTGGCAAACGGCTCGCTGAGAACAGAGGTGTCTATTGGTATGCGCGTGCCACCGCATATCGGGTTTTCCGCTTTTGCTGCCGTGGTCGTCACTGCAGATAAAGCAAGTAGCAACACGGCAGCGAACAACCGATTCGTCACAGCGCTCCGCCTACACACGCGTCGGTCCGCGAAATGATCGCGCTATTCACTGCTGGCCCCGATAACATATGAGTTCATTCCCGTCAGCGGCAAGTCGCGTTATTTCTTTGTTCTTGAAAATGTCGGAACGTCCCGCGCTGAGTGGTCCGGGTGGAATGTTAATTTAGAGTTGGCCGTCGCACCAGCGGGAGCGTGAACGGCTATGAGTATGGCGCGCCTCGCCGCTTCCCGCCGCCATGGTAGATCGATGAGACCGGCGCCTGTTTCATCGTCCGCGACAAGAACGGGCAGGCGCTGGCCTACATCTACTTCGAGGAGGAGCCGGGGCGACGATCGGCAGTGCGAAGCTGCTGACCAGAGACGACGCTCAGCGCATCGCCGCCAACGTGGCGAAGCTGCCGGCGCCGTCAAAGCCGCGAGGCGGTTGTGCGTACCAGCAGCCCAGAAGGGTCGTAAGTGCCGACGAGAGTAGCCAGCGCCCGCGCCAATCACGACTCAAAGCCCTCCTTGTTGTAGTATGATTTCTTTTTGCAGAGTGAGCCTTACTGGCGAGGGTCAAAGACCTGCCCGTCGCGACCCGCAGGGGCGTCATCATGGACGTTGTGGTTTGGCTACGGAGCCTTGGCCTCGGACAGTATGAGGCTGCGTTCCGCGAGAACGAGGTCGATGACAGGATCCTGCCGAAGCTGACAGTCGCCGAACCGCGCGTGCCGCATATTTTGGTTAGTCTCTGGCGCGAAGAAGGAGGTTGTAAAGACTTTGTTTACCATTCGCAGCAATGTTGCTGCGAGGGTTAATGCGCTCCTAACACTCTGGGGACCGCCGATGTCAAATTTGGACCGATCTTGTGCTTTTCAGAGCGGACGCCCTTTAGAGGCCGATCCAATCGAGCCGAGCGAAGGAGTCTTGCGTTTTCTGCGTACTCCCCCGTCTGCGGCAACGAGAGTCTGTGGCGCCGCGCTTGACCTTGTATATCAGGCAGCGGAGATAATTAAGGGCTTAGAGAATCAGGCGATTGAAGCAGAAAAGCAAGCGCGCGACGCCGAAAACCGTGTTCGAGGATTGGAAACAGAGCTGGAATTGGCAAGAGCTTATATCAACGAAACCCGTGTCAAGCTTAAAGAGGCAGACGAAGCTGCGAAAATCGAGAGATCACGTCTCGAAGCCGCTGATAGAAAGCTATGTCAACTTGAAATGCGTGCAAGAACGGCCGAGGCGCAAGCGAGGGAAAATGCGGATGCTGTGCTTCGTATCGAGGAAGCGATCCGGAACCAAATCCTTGCAAATCGACGCCTGGAGAGTTTTGTAGAAGTTACGGCGCGGGATCAGTGTGGCCCCGTTGCATTTAAATCGGTTGCGCATCCGACGCCTAACTTCGTGAACCACTAGATATCCAAATCCTTGGACGCGAGGTACCATTCGCGCCCGTCTTCTGCTGGGGAAATGGAAGGCGCACGTCTACGCCGGGTAAATCGGCGGCCGTGGCCTCATCAAGTGGGAGAAAATAAATCGCTCTCTCAACGCGGCAGGTCGCGGCGACTGTTCCGCCCGCCTCAATCGCCGAACACCCACATACTCGATTGATTTTGGGAGGAAACGCTATGGCGATTAAGAGGCGACCGAACGAACGCCGTTCGGGCAAAGGTCGGCGGAGCGGCGTTGACACACGCACCCAAGAGGAAAAAAAGCTGGTAACCGACTCGGGCGATTTTCGACGCGCTGCTCGGTCTTGGGCACGTTCAACTTCCGCGCGGGCGGCTCGACGGCCGGACGAAATTTGCCGCGCCGGTCTCGACACTTTCGTCGAGATAGACACGTTCGACGGTCAGCCATAGGCTGTGTTTGGCGAATTGCAGGCTTTTGGGAAGCAAAACATGGATATGCGGCTCAAGGATAAAGTTGCAATCGTCACGGGCGGCGCGCGCGGCATCGGTGCGGCTTTCTGTGAGGGTCTGGCCGCGGCCGGAGCCGAGGTGGTCGTCTCCGACGTTCTCGACGGCAACCCGGTGGCCGAGCGTATCGGCGAGACGCAAAGGCCCGCTATTTACGTGCGCACGGATGTCACATCGAAGAAATCGGTCGAGAGTCTTGTAGCGGATACGGTGAGGAAATTTGGCACCGTAGACATTCTTGTCAACAATGCCGGCCTTTTCGCCGATCTCCACACCAAGCCGTTCCTCGACATCGACGAGGAGGAGTGGGACCGGGTCATGAAGGTGAACGTGCGCGGTACGTTTCAGTGCGCCAAGGCCGTCGCTCCGGTCATGATGGAGAAGAAGCAGGGCCGCATCGTCAACATCGCGTCCGGCACGGCGTTCAAAGGCACGCCAAACCTCCTGCACTACGTCACGTCCAAGGGCGCAGTGGTGTCGATGACGCGCTCGCTCGCGCGCGAACTTGGGCCGCACAATATCTGCGTCAACGCCATCGCGCCCGGGCTGACCATGAGCGAAGCCGTCGCCGTCCATCCCGACTGGACCGGCAAGGCGAGCACCGCCGGCATCGCCGCCCGCGCCATCCAGCGCGAGCAGGTGCCGGCCGATCTGCTCTCGACACTGATCTATCTCTGCTCCGACGAAAGCAACTTCGTGACCGGGCAGACCATCAGCGTCGATGGCGGCGCACTGATGCGCTAGCCGCCCGTTGTCGCGGCCGCCGCAGATTTCCCGGCGGCATCGGCCGGCGCGCCCTTGTCCAGCGCCTCGAGCGCGTCCTGCAATACTTTGCGGATGCGGCCGGCGCTGTCGGCATCGACCATGTTGGCGTTGAGATAAAAATCCAACCCGGTCAGGTGCTCGCTGAACACGGCGATGGTCTCGCCTTCGGCGCCGACAATGCCGTCGACCGCATAGGGAACGACTTCGCGGCTGATCCCCTTCATCGTCAGCGGCGGCAGTTCGTGCGCGACGACGATATCGCGGACCAGCGCGTATGTTTCGTAACTGACCACGATGTGGCCCGGCTCCGCCACCGATTGCAGCCGGGCTGCGAGATTGGCTTCGGCGCCGATGATCGTGTAGTCCATCCGGTCGTCGCTGCCGAAATTCCCCACGTTGCAGAACCCGGTGTTGATTCCCATCCGCACGCGGAACGGAAATTCGATGCCGGAATTGCGCCATTTGGCGTTGAGGCCGGCGACCCGATCCTGCATACCGATCGCCATGCGCAGGCACGCCTTGGCGTCCTCGGCGTTGCCTTTGGTTTCCGGATCGCCGAAGAAAATCAGCATGGCGTCGCCGACGAACTTGTCGATGGTGCCGCCATGGGCCAGCGCGATCTTCGACATCTCGGTGAAATATTCGTTGAGCAGCTGCGTGATTGTCTCCGGTTGCAGCCGTTCCGTCGTCGCCGTGAAATTCTGGATGTCGGAGAAAAAGATCGTGAGCTTCTTGCGTTCGGTATGGATGGTGACGTCTTTTTGTCCGCTGAAGATGCTCTTGTAGATTTGCGGCGAAAGGTAGCGCGATATCTTCATCGACAGCGAGGCGAGAAAGTCGTTGGCCGTTTCCAGCTCCGCATTCATGCTCTGGATGACCGCGGCCTGCCGCCGTTGCAGGGCGATGAACAGGAGTCCGACCGCGGCGACGAGGAAGAAATACGCCAAGAGATATTTGACCGCGAACAAATCGCGGCCGATCGGCTGGGTGATGGTCACTTCCTGGAGGCCGCGAACGTCGCCGACCTTCCAGTCGCGTTTGGGGCTGTCCGGATGCGAGTTGTGGCAGGCAACGCAGGCCGCCGCCATGACCACGGGCGCGGCCAGGCGAACGCGATCGACGAACAGCGCGTTCTCATTGGCGGTGAGCACCTGATTTGGATTTGCCCGCAGCCGCCGCAGCGCGTCCGTTTCGAATCGATCGAGCGGATGCGCCGCGCGGTTGGCGAATGGGTAATCGGAAACAAACCGGTAGGTAATGTTGTGTTGCCGTTCGCTGATGACCCGTCCGAGTTCGAGGGAAAGCGTCGCCGGAATAGGGATGGCGCCCGGGATATCCTCGTAATTGTGCACCACCTTGGTGGCGACGCCGGGGGCGGCGAGGATGCGGCCGACCACGTTGGTGGCATAATAGCCGCGCACGCTGCTGATGATGGAGTTCAGGTCGCTCGCCTGCCGGTTGAGGTTCGTCTCGGTGAGATTGGTCAGATCCATCCAAACGGCAACCGGCAGGCCGGCAAGCAGCAGCACGACGAGGAAAAGCAGCAGGAGGCCGATCTTGCCGCCGAACAAATTCTTCATGGGCGTCGCTCCGTCCGCTGGGACGGCATTCTGCGTCGGCCCGACACGCGATGGAAGCATGGCGTCACGGGCTAGTCACGTGAATCTAAAGTTCGCCGCATAATGCCTACTTGTTTTGTGGTAGAAGCGTTACTGAAGGCAAGGTTTGATCGACGGATCTGGTCTATTTTATCGGCCTAAGCAAAACGGAATTTGGCTCTACAAATGCCTCACACCGTTGGCCTCTCACGCCTGCATTCGCCATACGGCCTATCCTCAGGAACTCCGAGCGCTGTTCTATAATGCGGCCAACTTGGATTCCAGATGACTAGTGAACGCACTCATAATCCCGGCCCCGCAATTGCTGCAACTCGGCCGCGCCGGGATATTCAGTTTGCGGTTCGGCATAATTGAGGAGGAACACCATGCGAAAATTTGCGCTGACGTTGACGGCGGCTGCACTAGCGCTCGGAGCGGCGGCGATTGCGGTCAGCGCTCAAACTCAGTCGCAGAGTGCGGCGGGCTTTCTTGCGCAATTGAAGAGCGCGACGCCGATCATCACGCAGGCGGCGTGCACCGGAAGAACGGGCGGCCACGGCTGCGGCCCGGGATGGGTGTGGAATGGCGCCCGCTGCGTTCACTGCTAGTCAAGGCCCAATACCAATCTGAAACTATCGAGGCCACCTTCGGGCGGCCTCCTCTTTTTTCGATGCCGAGAGCGTGAGACGCCCTAAAGATTCAGCGTCCGCATCCCATCTCGTGGTAGCGCTGCCCGGCGGCGCTCCGGGCGGGATCACGTCGTCGAGGGCCGCCTGGTCCGCTGCTGTCAGCCGGATATCAAGCGCCCCGAGATTCTGGTCGAGATAGCGCCGTCGCTTGGTGCCGGGGATGGGGACGATGTCCTTGCCGTTGGACAGTACCCAGGCGAGCGCCAATTGCGCCAGCGTGCAGTTCTTGGCGCGCGCGATCTTTTCAATCTTGGCGACCAGTTCGACATTGCGCTGAAAATTGTCAACTTGAAAACGCGGCATGTTCCCGCGCGCGTCGTCGCCCGGCAAATCCTCGGGCTTGCGGAATTGGCAGGTGAGGAAACCGCGGCCAAGCGGGCTATAGGCAACAAACCCGATGCCGAGTCCGCGAACCGTCGCCAACAGCTCGCCTTCGCGGTCGTGGCTCCACAACGAATATTCGCTTTGCAAGGCCGCAATCGCATGAATAGCGACGGCGCGCCTTATGGTCGCCGGTGCGGCTTCCGATAGGCCTAGATAGCGGACTTTGCCCTGGCGCACGAGGTCGGCCATGGCGCCGACGGTTTCCTCGATCGGCGTCTTGGGGTCGACGCGGTGCTGGTAATAGAGATCGATCACGTCGACCCCAAGCCGCTTGAGGCTTGCCTCGCACGCCTCGCGAATGTAGGCCGGCTCTCCCCTGACGCCGACCATCGTACCGTCCGGCTTGCGCGACCATCCGAACTTCGTCGCCAGTACGACTTTGTCGCGCCGGCCGCCGATTGCTCGGCCGACCAGTTCCTCATTGCGGCCGACGGCGTACATGTCGGCCGTATCGATGAGTGTGACGCCGCGCTCGATGGCGCGGTGGATGGTCGCAATCGCCTCATCGTCGTCGCGGCCGGAATAAAATTCCGACATGCCCATGCATCCAAGTCCAAGCGCGGAAACCTTCAGACCAGAGCGTCCGAGCTCTCGCGTATCCATGTGAAAACTGCCCCATAATTCCCGGCGGAATTGATGTGGCCTCGCCACCCGGTCAAATCCAGTCCTTCCATTTGAACCAGATCAGCGGCAGCAGGCCGGTAATGACGATCAGCGCCAGCGCATACGGATAGCCCCAAGCCCAATCGTATTCCGGCATGCCTTTGAAATTCATGCCGTAGATACCCGCGACGAGCACTGGCGGGATACCGACGACCGAGGCGATGGTGAGAACCTTCATCACTTCATTCTGGTCGATGTTGATGATGCCGCTGGCGGCGTCTTGCAAGAGCTGCACGCGGTTCACCAGGCCCTCGATGAACTGGATCAGCGAGGCGATGTCGGAACTGACGATTTGCAGCCGGCTCGCGAGCGATTGATCGATCCATTCGCGGCAGTGCTCGGCCGCGAACTTCGCCATGCGGTCGAGGCAGACCAGCGCGTATTGGACGCGCGCCATCCGCTCGCTGGTGCGGCCGGTGCGGATCATCAGGCGGCGCAGCTTGGCTGTCTCGTGCGACAGCGGCGTCTGCTTCGGATTCTCCGGCCGGAAGATGAGGTGCGAGGCGTCGTCGAGGTCGCCGGCGCTAGCTTCGAGGAGGTCGGCCATATTGCCGACCAGAGCCTCAAGGAGGCGCACGAAGGCATGCGCCGGATCGCATTGCTCGCCCGCCTCCAGTTCGGCGCTCACCGCCTCAAACGCGGCCGATTTCGCGAAGCGAACGGTTAGAAGAATGTTCTTGGCCAGAACAAAACCGGTCGGCAGCAGCACCCAGGGTATGTCTTTGCCGGCGAAGATCAGCGGCGCCGTCATATAAAGAGCGTCGTGCTCGGTGCGGAGCCGGCTTGTCGTTTCGATTTCGGCCAGCTGCTCCTTCGTCGGTACGCGCAGCCCGAACGTGTCCCGGAATGCGGATTTTTCCGCCTCGGTCGGGTCGACAAGATCGACCCAGACGGCGTTGTTGAGCGTCGTGCCTTGGGCATGGTGAGTGGGGTAGGCGCTGAGCATACGGGATCGTCCGGGTTGGGTCCGGCGCATGCATGTACATGGTCCCGCGCCGCGACGGTACCCCTTTTCGGAACGATGTGGATCGAGTGAAAGTGGCCGTGTCTTTTGCGTGATCTTCTTGCAATACGGGAGACGTACCGGGGAAACGTTATCCGCGAAGCCGGTTCCGATAAGGGAACTTGGGAATGGCGAAGGGCGAATCCGAGGGATCGCGACAACGTTTTACAGCTACTCGCTACTCGCTACCCACCATTCGCGTCTGTTCATGACTTACCTAAACATTGAAAAAGCCGTTAATTAGACGTTAGCCGCCAGAATGCGAGGATCAGATCACCAGGTCTCGATCGGAGACCGATCTCCCAAGTGAACTTCGGAGACCGTTGCAGATTTTGAATGCATCGGACGGATGCCGTACGCCTTGAACGCTGCGCTCTCCCTTCAAGCCCCGCGGTCATTCATATCCGTGGCTTTTCCTGTGCGGGCTCCGGCCGCAGCGCTGGAAGCTTCCTGTAACCTGCTGAGGCACAAACGTAATTCTGGCAGGTACGGGGCATTGGAACGCCTGGATTGCTAAATCGTAAAAATCTACCGGTACATGGTAACGAGTCATGACGGTGAAATATTCGACGCCCATGTCTTCATTAAGAGGATTTACGCAGCAGCGGCGTAAATTTGTTAACAAAATGCTCCGGCGATAATTAAAGCCCGGGCGATAAAGCGAACAAAAAACTGAAGTCCGGCCATTAGCATTGAGAGACGTCAAAGGGCCGAACATGAACATTATTTTGGTCGAACCGAGCCGCACTATTACAAAAGTCATTTGTAAGATGCTCGAAGCAGCCGATCATACAGTTCGGCCGTTTTCTGACGCGCGAGAAGCACTCGAGTACCTGAAATCTGATTTGACTATTGATGCGCTAATCACAGCAGGGGAACCGTCGTCGATGTCGGGCCCGCAGTTGTGCGCTGAGGTTCGGACAATCTTCAGTTGTAAGCGGCCTATTTATATACTGCTCATGTCTTCTAACTCAGACAACAAGAAATTGATTCGTGCACTTGATCTCGGGGCCGATGAAATCATTCACAAGCCCCCGAACCAAGACGAACTGTACGCACGACTCCGGGCGGCGGAGCGGTCTGTGAGTCAAAGGCGGGAGTTGATCCAGCAGGCTGATACGGATGTGCTAACGAGCCTGCGCAATCGCCGGTCGTTCATCGAGAGGGCAGAAATAACTATGGCGCGAACGGATCTAGTTTCCGCAATCATGTTTGATATCGATCGTTTTAAGCAGATCAATGATGACTTCGGGCATGACGTGGGCGATGAAGTATTGAGAAAGGTTGCGGCAGTAGCTCAGTCCACCGGACTGCCTGTTGGGCGTCTCGGTGGCGATGAATTTTCAGTCTTGCTTGAAGGGAAGGATATGCTTGCTGCCATTGAGCTTGCGGGCTCGTTGCGAGTGAGTATCTCGAACTTGCGCCTTGAGACTGGGTACGGGGCTATTTCAGTAACATGTAGCTTTGGTGTGAGCGAGCGGCTACCGCGAGACACTATCGATGATCTTTTGAAGCGTGCCGATGTCGCGCTTTACTTGGCCAAAGCGAATGGCCGAAATCGCGTGTGCTCACGTACCAACGATAGCAGCACTGACAAACCACTCAGCAGCGTAATTCGTTACCGAAACCGAATCATCCACTCGGCCTCAGTCGCCGACAACTCTCCCCAGTCGCTGAAGCACGCGTAGCACTTTACGCGGTACCCGGGCGAGCAACCTCCGGCGCCTATGTCCGTTCATCCACGGGCCGACAAACCGATGGGTGACGGTGCATGCTGGAGCGCCTGCTCGAGGTTCACGGGCGCGAGGTTTACGGCTGGATCACTGAAGGCTTCGGATGATCTGCAGGCGGTCGAAGCCGCCGAATGCGCCGTGCGTCCGGTCTCCTCCGTCGCGCCGGCAAATTCTGGTCCGGCCACACGTCCGGCGGTGCCGCGTGCGCGCGCTGTGGGAAAAACCGCAAGCGGTCCTGCGGTCTTAAGTATCAGTGTTCAGCCGTCGACCAGGACGGAGAAGATCAGCTTGAACGGCGGCGACACCACGATGGGCGGCAGCATTATCGTGCCCATCGACATCAGCATCGAAGGGGCCACAAGGGTGATGATGAGAAACGGCAAGAACAACGGAAATCCGATTTCGAAGCTGCGCTTGAGCTCGGAGATCATGAACGCCGGGATAACGATGCGCATCGACAAGTCTTCGGGCTTTCGCCGCGTTTTCTCGCCCGACCTGTCCACAAACAAACGTAAGTCCTCCTCGCGGACGTTTTTCCGAAACCGGCGCAAGTGACCGGAAGCGCGGTCGAACGCTTCGGTGACGTTGATCTCGTTCGCAACGAGCGACGCCTACGTCATACGTGCGTGAGATGACCACGGAATTGGGCGGTTACGTCGCGTGCCTAGCGCGGTGCGCAACAGCGGCAGCACCACCACCATGCGCGTGAACAAGGTCATCATTACTAGATCGATGGCGCCAGCGACAGCACCGTCAATAGCGCGATCAATCAGCTGGATGATGCGCGCGTTCAGGTGGTGCCTTTGCCGAGATTGATGCTGATGTCCTGCGCGGCGAGCAGCGTCGCCAAAAAAATGAGAGCACTGAGGCCGCACTGTTTTCACACGGACGCGGCGGCCCCAAGCTTATGTCATCAGTTCTTCTTGCTCATCACGTCTTGCCTGCCGGACGGCCCAACAAATTCGCCATCTCTTGTTCGAGAGTGTCGTAGAGGGCTGTGCCTTCCTTGGCGCCTTCTCCGGCTTTCGTTTCCGTGCGTGCGGGTTTCGATTCGGGCGGAGCCGGGCGCACGGCGCGGGGTGGCGGGGAAGGGGGCGGAGCTGCGGGCTCCGCCTCGTCTAATTTCTCAGGTGCGGGAGCGGGCGGCGCCGCCTTTGGCTTACGCAACGCGGCTTCGAGGCGTTGCGCCATTTCCGCGAGGCTTTGGTCGGCCGCGGAAGGCTCGCTTGCGACCGGCGGCGCCTGGACGCGCGGCTCGGGGCGAGGCTCGATGCGGACCTCGGCACGCGGTTCGGCCGGTTGCGGTCGCGGCGGAACGGCTGGACGCGGGCGCGGCGGAAGCGGGTTAATCGGCGGTGGCGGCGGAGCCGGGTGTGACGCAATGTCTTCAGCCAGCGCGTTCAAGGCGTCACGCTGCGGCCGTGGAGGAGTTTCGCCGCTTTGCGGCCGCGGAGACGGTTCGGTGCGAAGGGGCGGAACGCCACCGTGTTCCTCGGGAAAAGCATCAATCCGCGGGGCGCGACGCGGCGGTTCCGGCTGCAGCGGCCAGGAGCCGTTCGAAGCGGCTTCCGGCAGCGGAAGCGTGCGCGGCAACGGTTCCGCAGGAGCCGGGCTCCGCGGAATCGCCGGCTCGCGCGACGACGCCGGCACGGCGCGGACGATATTGGATTCAACGACGACGTCGGTCGGCCCGCCGATCATCACGAGGTGCTCGACGTTGTCGCGGCGGACCAGGATCAATCGCCGGCGCGCATCGACGCTGGCGTATTCGATTACGGCGAGCCGCGGTTGGCGTCCGCGCACCGCCCCGCCCAACCGCGCGCTGCCGAATCTGCGCACCGCCCAGGCGGCCGCGCCGATCAAACCCAGCACGATAAGGAATGCCAAAAAAAAGCGCACGGCGAGTGGCATTTCCGCGCCGAACAGATCGAACATCCGCCCAACTCCCCGTGTCGTCGTTGTGGCCGGCTCGCCAAAGGTTAATGGCGCCGGTAACATTTGCCGCCAGGAATATTAGCAAAGAATTAAGGTCGACGGGCGTTTTTTAAGCCCGGTCCCCGAAGAGTCAGCATTTCTATGGTAAACGGCAGATTAATGGCAAAGGCCGGCCAATATCAGGCCTAACCGCTCGTTAACCATACGGCTTCCTCGCCAAACCCTACCTGATCCCCACCGACGGTGCCGGACTGATGGCGCTGGCGAAAACGCTGGCCACGGACGTCGCCGCTGCGCTCGGCATTCCGCTGCGACGAAAGCCCGGGGCCCGGCGAGACCCGCGAAATTTGCTGCTTGATCGGTTTACCGGCAACTTCGTGCAACACCGGTCATGGTGGCGCTGTTGTGGCCGCAGCGCCACCTGCTCGACGGTCTCGTCGTCACCGGTGGTGATCGTCAGCGCGCTTGCCGTAAAGATGCCGGGCGCGGTGATGGCGATCCTCGCCATCGTCGCGACCGTCGACCACCTATTTTAGTACCGGCAATGGTACGCTCAGCATAAGGTTTCGATGCGGGAATTGAAAGAAAAGTTCTGCCAACTGACGGCGATCAGGCCGTCAAAGGCAAGCTCCGGCAATTGCGCCGCGGTGCCGAAGGCCTCCGTGGTCATCACCAACCCGATCCACTTTGCCATCGCGCCGAGATATGAGCGGCATGAACGATGAACGCGCCGGTTTGCGTCGCCAAAGGCGTCGACCTGATCGCCCGCAAGATCCGCGAGATCGCGGAGCAGCACGACATTCCGGTGGTCGAGAATCCGCCGCCGCGCGCGCTGCACGGAACCGTGGAAATCGACCAGGAAATTCCGCCCGAGCATTACCGCGCGGTGGCCGAGATCATCGGCTACATCACGCGGCTCGCCGCGTCGTGGGCCGGCCGCGGCCGTTGTGAAATGCGGCGCAAATCCTCTTGCGCGACCGTCGCGTAAGAGGCACGAAAGCGTTCTCACCGTACTTTTCCGCCCCGCGGGGAAGCATAGCTGCTGTTGGGTCAGGGGATGACGACACACGGCATCGCCGAGAGTTCCGCCGGCACGGCGCGCAAAGCGGTCGACCGCAGCGCCGGCGCAGCGCGCACGGGCAGCGTCATATTGATCCTGCTGGTGGCCGCAATCCTCGTCGCGGCCGCGACCGGGTTCGTCGTGCTCGGCCGCGGCAATGCCGAGCCTTATATCCTCGGCTTCCTCGCGGTGCTGGCCACCGTCGGCGTTTTTTCCCTGTTTGCGCTTGCGGCGGGCATCCTGCGGCTGCCGACGGCGGAGCCGGTCAATCCGCTGATCAAATCGCTGGTCGACGATGCCTTCGACGGCGTCCTGGTCACCGACGGCGAAGGGCGCGTCATTTACGCCAACGCCGCCTATCTCGATCTTATCGACGCCGCCGACGCAAGCGATATGCGGCCCGTGGAGCGGGTATTCATCGGCGACGCCGATGCATCCGAAGCGATCTACCGGCTACTGAGGGCGGCGCGCGAGGGCAAGCGCCTGCAGGAGGAGGTGCGCGTCGCCGGCATCAAAGCCCGGCCGGCGCGCTGGCTGCGGCTGCGCGTGCGGCCGCTGGGCGAAAGCGGACCCGACCGGCGCCTGACCGTCTGGTCATTGAGCGACGTAACGCGCGAGCGCGAGCGGCAGGAGAATGTCTTTCAGGAGTTACAGCACGCCGTCGACTATCTCGATCACGCGCCGGCCGGCTTCTTTTCCGTCGATGCCAAGGGCGACGTCGTCTATCTCAACGCCACGCTAGCCAACTGGCTCGATCAGGATCTCGCCCAGGTCGGCTCCGGCGGGCTCAAGCTTGCCGACGTCGTCGCCGGCGACGGTGCGGCTCTGCTGACGACGCTGCGCGCCGCGCCCGGCAAGATCAAGACCGAGGTGCTCGACCTCGACCTGAAGATCCGCAGCGGTCATCCGTTGCCGGTTCGCTTGTTCCACAAGGTCGCCTTCGGCGCCGACGGTACCGCGGGCGCTTCGCGCACGCTCGTCATCAATCGCGCCCGCGACGAGGGTCCCGATCCGCTGCGCGCGGCGGAAATCCGCTTCATGCGCTTTTTCCACAATACGCCGATGGCGATCGCCACCGTTGATCGCGACGGCCGCATCGTGCGCACCAATCCGCTGTTCGTGCGGCTGTTCCACAACGTGCTCAACGTCGAAGGTGGCGCCCGCTCGATCGGTGCCGTGGTTGCCGAACGCGATCGGGCGGCGATCGAGGCCGCCATCGCCCAGGCCGCCGGCGGCAAGAGCGACATCGCCCCGGTCGATGCGGCGCTGGCCGGAGAAGAGGAACGCTTCGGCAGCTTTTTCGTCACCGCGGTCGAGGAAGAGGAGCGCGATCAGGAAGCGGCCATTGTCTATACGCTGGAGACCACGGCGCAGCGTGAGCTCGAAACCAAGGTCACCCAGCAACAGAAGATGGAGCTCGTCGGCCAGCTCGCCGGCGGCATCGCGCACGATTTCAATAACGTGCTCTCCGCCATCATCATGGCGACGGATTTCCTGCTCAACGCGCATAAGCCGACCGACCCCTCGTTCGGCGATATCATGCAGATCAAGCAGAATGCCAATCGGGCCGCGAGCCTGGTTCGGCATTTGCTCGCCTTCTCGCGCAAGCAGACGCTGCGGCCGCAGGTGCTCGATCTCGGCGAGGTCTTGAGCGATCTCACCATGCTGCTGCGGCGGCTGATCGGCGAGAAGGTGGCGCTCGACGTGGTGCACGGCCGCGATCTGTGGCCGGTCAAGGTCGACATCTCGCAATTCGAGCAGGTGATCGTGAACCTCGCCGTCAATGCGCGCGACGCCATGACCGAGGGCGGCCGGCTGCAATTGCGCACCACCAACGTCACGGCGAGGGAATGCGAGCGTTATCACGCCAAGGGCATGCCCGCCGCCGACTACGTGCTGGTCGAGGTCACCGACAGCGGCAGCGGCATTCCGGAATTTATCGTCGGCAAGATCTTCGATCCGTTTTTCTCCACCAAGGAAGTGGGGAAGGGCACCGGACTCGGTCTCTCCACCGTCTACGGCATCATCAAGCAGACCGGCGGTTTCGTCTATGTCGACTCCGTCGTGCACGAAGGCACCACCTTCCGCATTTTCCTGCCGCGGCACATTGTCAGCGCTCGCGAGGCAGCGGAGCGCTCGGCGGAAATTCAGGCGCCGGCGATCGAGGGCGCGCTCGCCGCGGCCGATCAGGTCAAGCGCGCCGCCGGCGCCGACCTCACCGGCGAGGGCACAATCCTCCTGGTCGAGGACGAGGAAGGCTTGCGCGCGCTCAACGCCCGCGGCCTCACCTCGCGCGGCTATACCGTGCTCGAAGCCGGGAACGGCATCGAGGCCATCGACGTGCTGGAGAAATCCGGTAAGCCGGTAGATCTCGTCGTCTCCGACGTGGTCATGCCGGAAATGGACGGGCCGACGTTGGCGCGCGAACTGCGTAACCGCAATCCGAGCCTGAAAATCATCTTCGTGTCCGGCTACGCCGAGGACGCATTCCAAAAGCATCTTCCGGAGCACGAGAAGGGTCAGTACGGATTTCTGCCCAAGCCGTTTACGCTCAAGCAGCTCGTCGCCGCCGTGAAAGAAACGCTGGCGGCCTAGACTACTTCACGCCCGCGTCGTCGTGGCAGGATTGCGGGGCCGGAGCGGAATCGCGGTTCCAGTTGGGCACGTCGCATTTCGAGCAGGCGGCGAGCGTGAGCGCCAGGCCGCCGGCGGCGAGGAGCCGTAGCGCGTACTCTGCCATCATCCGTCCGATGTTACGCATAGGCCCTCGGCCTGGTCCCATTCATCCTACAATCGCATCATACTCCACGCGAGCCCCCGCTTGGGCATCCGCTTGTCCGCCCGCTGGGCCTTGTTGCGGCCGACGCGGCGAGGGGGAGCGTATCGCGCCGGGATTTCCATTATCTTACCCGCTATCAGCAGGCACCGCTTGTACGATTTTGTGGCACGAATGAGGAGGAAAACGCCCATGGATATCCGCCCATCCGGCTCGACGCCAACGCGCCGGGCACCAGCTGAATATTTCACCGGCGCCGTCTGGCAGGATCCGATCGTGGAAACGCCGGAGGGAAACATACGCGCCAGCCTCGTGCAGTTCGAGCCGGGAGCACGCACGAACTGGCACACGCATCCGGCGGGTCAAACGCTCTACATCGTCTCCGGCTTCGGCCGGGTGCAAAGCTTCGGCGGAAAAGTACGCGAAGTCCGCGCCGGCGACGTCGTCTGGTTTGCGCCTAACGAAAAACATTGGCATGGCGCCGGTCCGGCGACGACCATGGCCCACATCGCCATTACCGAGGTGCTCGGCGGCAAGTATGTCGAGTGGCTGGAGAAGGTGACGGATGCGCAACACCAAGCCGCCGCCGGTTAGGACCCATCGGGGCCGCTTCGGGTCCCAGGCCCCGCGATTTTTTCCGCGGCCTGGACAGCCGGACGCCGGTCGTGGAAAAGTGCGCGCCGTCCATGGAGACGAGCGGTTTGACCTATTGGGCGCCCGACGGTGGCGCCGCAAATCAAAGGGGCGAACATGATCCGCAATAAGGTCGCAACCATTCTTCTCACGGCAACGGTCACCGCTGCGGTGCTGACGCAGGCGACATATGTCCGCGCGGCGACAAAGTTTGACGGCAATTGGAGCCTCGTTGTCGTCACCAGAAACGGTCCGTGCGATGCGGCCTACCGCTTCAGCGGGCAAATCCTCAACGGCGCGGTTGTCTATAGCGGAATTGGCTCTGTCGCTGTCGCCGGACGTGTCCGGCCGAGCGGAGCCGCCTCTTTGCGGGTGGCGTCGGGCCAGAGCTTCGCCGTCGCCTCTGGACACATGACAACGATGCACGGCAGCGGCACCTGGTATGGCAGGACCTCCGAGGGCCGTTGCAGCGGCACCTGGAGCGCGGCGCGGTCGTAAAGCCGCGGGCGGCGACGGGCTCCGCCGCCATCGCTGCGTTTGCCGGCAAAGCGTGACCGTAGCCAGCGCCGGGGCTACCTCGCGTGCAAGAGGTGACTATGCGCTATCAGCTTTACTACCATCCGAGCATTCAGGGACGCGGCGAGTTCGTTCGGCTGGCGCTCGAAGAGGCCAGCGCCGACTATGTCGATGTCGCCCGCCGCAAGGGCGGAGCGGCAGCGATGATGAAAATCATCGACGGCAAACGCACCGCGCGTCCGCCTTTTGCGCCGCCGTTCCTCAAGGCCGGAAACCTCATCATCGCGCAAACCGCGAATATCCTTTTCTATCTCGGGCCGCGCTTGAATCTTTCGCCGCGCGATGAGGCGGGTCGGCTGTGGGCGCACCAGCTGCAACTCACCATCGCTGATCTCCTGGTGCAGATTCACGACACCCATCATCCGATCAGCTCTGCGCTTTACTATGAGCAGCAGCGGCCGGCGGCGAAGCGGAGCGCGGAATACTTTTGGCGTTATAGGGCGCCGAAGGTCCTCGGATATTTCGAGCGCGTGCTGCAAGCGAACGGCGGCAAATACCTGATCGGCGGCCGGTTGAGCTACGTCGATCTGTCGCTCTTCCAAATCGTCGAGGGTTTGCGCTACGCCTTCCCCAAACGCATGAAGCGCTTCGAGCGAAAAATACCCGGCATGATCGCGCTGCGCGATCGGGTCGCAAACCGCCCGCGCATCAACGCCTACCTCGCCTCGAAGCGGCGCATCGCATTCAACGAGTGGGGCATCTTTCGGCACTACCGTGAGCTGGACGGCTGAACCCATTCGATCGCCGTTTGCCGGCAAGCAAGGCCGAAACCGCACTATCCGAGCGCGTTGATGCCCGCGAGTGCGATCTGTTCGTCCTCATGCGAGGCCACGCCCGACACCCCAATGGCGCCGACGCACTCATTCTGATGCATGATCGGCAAAGCGCCCTGAATCAAAACACCGGCGGGAAAACTGACGAAAGCCGGGCGCTCCTTGACGCGATCCTCGAATACTTTACTCGGGCGCCGCGTCAGGGCCGAAGTGCGGGCCTTGCCGACGGCCACTTCGGCGGAAATCGGCCCAGCGCCGTCCATACGGTGGAAGCCGAGGAGATGCGCGCCCTCGTCGACGATGGCGATTGCGACACCCCACTTGTTCTTGACGGCTTCGGCTTCGGCGGCCGCCAGCATCTTGGTTACGTCGGCCAACGTCAGACATGGCTTGGTGCGCATGGTCGCTCCTGATGATCGGATTCGGTATGACGGAACTTTGCGAGACGAAATTTTGGCACGGCGGCACTCTTTGGCGCCACGTGTTCGACGCTAATTATAAGTCCTTGACAGCAAGTGCTTGACGCCAAATGGCTTGACGTCAAGTGGCTTGCGCCCGTAGCTTGCAGACCGTGCTCTGGGGACCCCGGGTTAGGGGATCATCATGCTTCGATTGACGCAGCTCCGGTTCGCGGCATTTACCCTATTCGCACTCGCGTGGTTTTGCTGACCGGGCAATTTGCGCATGCGTTCACCACGGAAAACCTGCGCACCGGCTCGGACGCTAGTTCGAGGTATGCCGATCCCGACAACCAGGTCAAGAACTTCGGCCAAGGCCAGGGCTACCAGCCGTTCGGACCCAATGGCTCGACGATGCAGTTGAACACCGGCCAATCGCCGATGTCGCGGCCGTTCGGCCCGCGCTATATGCCGCCCGCGTCACTGGGCGGCAACAACAAACTAAAAGCTGTCAGCGCAAAGAAAAGCGGATCGGTACGGTGAGGTCGAGCCGCGGCTGCGGCATGGTCTCCGGGAAGGGCGGCAGCGGTTCCGCACGCATGATCATCGCCATCACCTCGTTGTCGAGATCGGCGTAGCCGGAGCTTTTGGCGATGCTGTGTGCGAGCACGTGGCCGGTGCGGTCCAGGCTGAAGCTCAGTAGCACGACCCCCTGCTCGTTGCGCGATTGGGCGCCCGGCGGATAGCGCTTGTAGCGCTGAATCTGCCGCACGAGGCTTGTTTCCCAGTTCGCCTCGATGTGCGGCGCACCGCCTTTTACCTGCTGCGCCGTTCGCGGAGCGGGCGGCGGCGAATTCTCGACTTTCTCCGGGGGCTTGACGACCGGCGTGGGCACAAGCGACGGAGCTTCATCCGGCGGCTGCTCGATCTTCGTTTCCTCGCGCGGTTTTTCCTTTTGCAGTTCGGGCTGCGGCTTGGCTTCGACCATCGTCTCCGGCGCCGGCGCAACGTCGCGCGCAACGGCGTCGGGCGTCGAGTCGATCGGCGCGAGTTCGACGGTCATGACATCGGTGTCGCCGCCTATGTCTTCCTGCTGATGCCAGGTGAGGAAATAGCCGACGGCGCTGGCGTGAATGACGACGACGAAAGCGGCGGCGACGACCCAACGCATGAGGTCGCGCGGGCTATCCTCCTCGAACCAGGACGGCGTCAACGAGCTCATTTTGCCTGCCGTATTTCCAGCCCCACCAGCGCGACCTTGAGATAGCGCGCGGCGCGCAGCTCGTTCATCACCCGGATGACCTCGCCATAGGGCACGCTGCGGTCGGCGCGCAGGAAAATGCGATCATCCTTCTTGCCGCCGGTCGCCGCATCGAGCGCGCTCGTCAGCTGATCGTGGGCGATGAAGTCGTCGCCGATGGCGAGCGTGAGGTCGGACTTAAGGGTCAAATAGACCGGCTTGTCCGGCCGCTGTTGCGGTTCGGCGCTCGATGAAGGCAGATCGACGGCGATGTCGACGGTGGCGAGCGGCGCCGCGACCATGAAGATGATCAACAGCACGAGCATCACGTCGATAAACGGCGTGACGTTGATGCCGTGCACCTCCTCAAGCTCGTCCGTCCCGTGGTCGAGACGCATCGCCATGATGTTTTACTCGGCGGCGTGTGACAGCGGCAGCTTGGCTCGATCGAGATCGCGGCTCACGAGCTTCATCACTTGCGCAGATACATCGCCCACCGACCCTCGATAATGCGCGGTCGAGCGGGCCAGTACGTTGTAGATCATGACGGCGGGAATGGCGGCGACGAGGCCGAGCGCGGTTGCCAGCAACGCTTCGGCGATGCCGGGCGCCACCACCGCGAGATTGGTGGTGTGCGCCTTGGAGATGCCGATGAAGCTGTCCATGATGCCCCATACCGTACCGAACAGCCCGACGAACGGGGCTGTCGATCCGATGGTGGCAAGGACGCCGGTTCCGCGCGAAATTTTGCGGCCGGCCGCCATCTCGATGCGCTCGAGTTGCCAGGCGATGCGCTCCTTCAGCCCGTCGGCGCGCAGATTGGCGGAGAACCGGATCTCGCTTGCCGCCGCTTGCAAGAGTTGTGCGGCGGGGTCGGTGCCGTCGCCGAGTTGATCGTTGGCCTGCGCCAGCGTGGCGCATTTGCCAAGGACGCGTACGGCCTTGCGGACGGCCGCGCGCGCGCTGCGCAATTCCAGGCTTTTGGCGATCCACACTGTCCACGTCATCAGCGACGCAATCGCCAGTCCGATCATCACCGCTTGCACGATCCGGTCGGCGTGCACAAACATGCCCCAGGGCGAAAGGTCCTGCGGCAACTCCGCGATGGCGACGGATGGCGGCTCCGCACTTGGGGTGGATGCGGCGTTGTTCGGGCTTGTCGCAGTTTCGGGAGCGGCCGCTGGCGCCGGTGCCGCGGCCGCCGCCGGCGTGTTGTCGCCCTGGGCAAAGACGCAAAGGGGCGACAGGGTCGAGATCGCCAGCGCGATGGTGACGACGAGTGCGGCTTTACGGGTCGACGGGCGCATTTTCCAGCTTCGCTTATAGGGAACGGCCCTGCTATCGGACAAGTCCGGCAGCCGCGTCAAGCAATTCACTTTAGAACATGTATAGACTAGGTGCAGTTTTGAATTATTGTAATTCTTGAATAGTTTTACTGGTATTATACTTCTTGCGAAGACTTCGTTATTCGATAAATTGTTGTATGAAATACAGTATTTTGAGCAATTCTAAAGCAGTCGGGGGCCAGTAGTGCCACGGTCAGTGATGCGGCGGAGGTCCGCGCAACTTTCGCTTTGCGCGGCGCTGGTAGGGGAAGTTTTACACCGGTTCGATCGGTCATTCGCTGCTGACCGGCGCGCAAGTCGAATATCAGACCATCGACGACAATCGCGCGACCGCGAGCCTTCCGAACATCAGTAATATCTTCGCGCCGGTTATACCGGAGACGTCGACCAACGGCCTGACGTTCCTGCGCGATCAAACGTATAGCGGTATGGTCGACGACCTGCGCGCGCTGTTTCTCAGTGTCTATGCCATCGACCAGATCGACGTCACCGATAAGTGGAAAGTGCGCGTCGGCCTGCGCCCGGATTATTGGTCTGAAGAATTGACGCCCCAGGTCTGCGTTCCGGCTGCTTCGAGGCAAACGGCACGCCGCTCGAGCCCGGTACCACGCAGACGGAGCTCGACACGCCGGTGAGCTGGAGCGCGGGCACGCTTTACAAGGTATTCCCGGGCGTGGCTCCCTTCGCGGGCGTCTCGAAAAGCTACCTAACCAACTTCAATTCAGAAGTGTCGCAAAACGGACTCCAGGCTCCGGAATCCGGACTCGAATTTGAGGCGGGCGTAACGCACGGTCTACCTGAAAGCCAATTGGCGATACTGAACGGAGCGCGGCCGCTACCCGCCGCGCATGCGGGCGAGCAGCTCCGCCGTCGGGTAAGAGTCGGCGGGCAGGCCGTATTTCACCTGCATGGCCTTGACCGCCTGCCGTGTTTTCAGGCCTAGGAAGCCGTCGATCTTGCCGACGTCAAAGCCGGCACGCGCCAAGAGTGTCTGCATGTCCTTGACGTCTTTGAAGGGCAGGGCGGGCGGCGGCGTGCCGTGACGCAGCGCAGGCGCACCGCCGATCCGGGTGGCGAGATAAGCCGCCGTCGTGGAATAGACGAGCGAGTTGTTCCACTGCAGGTAAACCTCGAAATTCTGGTAGGCAAGGAAAGCGGGCCCCAAACGTCCCATCGGCAAGAGCAGCGAGGCGGGGAGATTGTCGGCCGGGAGCGGCCGTCCGTCGGCGAACGTGACGCCGTAAGCGGACCATTTGGATCGCGGCAGCGAGATCGAAAGATCGGCCTGATCCCAGGGCATTTTTTCCGGCACGCGCACTTCGGTCAGCCACGGCTCGCCATGCTTCCAGCCGAGTCCGCTGAGATAATTGGCCGTCGATGCGAGCACGTCGGGCACGCTGCGCAGGAGATCGCGCTTGCCGTCGCCGTCGTAATCGACGCCGTATTGATTGTATTCCGACGGCATCATCTGCGTCTGGCCGAGCTCGCCAGCCCAGGAGCCGATCATTTCGTCCGGCGTCAGGTCGCCGCGCTCGATCAGGCGGAGCGCGTCGAGAAGCTGCGCGCGAAACCTGTCGCTGCGCCGGCAGTCATAGGCGAGCGACGCGATCGCGCTGAGCGATCGGTAGTTGCCCATATTGGCGCCGAAGTCGCTTTCCAGTCCCCAGAACGAGACGATGACCGGCGCCGGCACGCCGAATTGCTGCTCGATGCGCGCGAATGTCGCGGCGTTCGCTTGGATCAGGGCCTGCCCGCGCTGAATGCGATAGGCGGCTGCCATGCGGCCGGAGAATTCCAGAAAGGTCTGGGTGAAAACGCGCTGCCCGCGGTCGATGTAGACGATCCTCTGGTCATAGGTGAGGCTCGGCGCGGCGGCGGCGATGGTGCGCTGTGAAATCCCCTGCGCCAGAGCCTCGCGTTCGAACGCGACAAGCCACGCGTCGTAGCTGCCGCTGGCACGGCACGGCGCGGCTGCAGTAGCCGGCGCCGGCGCTGCGGCAGGGGCGGTCTTTGTCGCCGGCGCGGCATTGGCCGCGGCGATACCCGCCAGCAGAACACCGGCACTTGCCGGGAGATACTCACACATGAGGCTTCTCTTTCGCATGATGGCCGTCACCTGATGGGAACGGCGCCGGACTTCAGATACCAGTCCAAAATCTCCTCGCCGGTCCAATACGCGACGCCTTCGAAGCGGCGGGCATGCGCGTAGATGGCTTCGAGATATTTGATCCGGTGCGGTTGGCCGCTGATGTAAGGGTGAATGGCGAGCGCGATGATTTTTGCCCGGTGTTCGCCTTCGGCATAGAGTCGGTCGAACTGATCGATGGCGCGGCGCATCAGATAGTCGCTCTCGTGATGCTGAATGATCATCATCGGGATGTCGTTGAGTTCGACCGTGTAGGGCAGGGTGAGGAGCGGTCCGGCGGCGGTGCGGATGATCGTCGGCTCGTCGTCGTATACCCAATCGCCGATATACCTGACGCCGGCGGCGGCGAGGATTTCGGGCGTGTCGAAAGTCTGCGTCAGCCCCGGGCCGATCCAGCCAAGCGGGCGTTTGCCGCAGAAGCGCTCGATGATGCCGAGCGAGCGCTCGACCATCGCTTTTTGATCCGGCTCGGCGTGGATCGGGCCCTGTTCGTAGGAGTGGCCCATGAACTCCCAGCCGTCGGCGCGCGCCTGTTCGGCGACACGCGGATAGTCCTCGCAGACGCGGGCGTTGAGCGCGAGCGTTGGCCGGATATTCAGGTGCTTGAACAGATCGAAGAAACGCCAGACGCCGACGCGCATGCCGTATTCGTGCCAGCTCCAGTTGGGAACATCGGGAAGCAGACTTTGCCCGGTCGGCGCCGCGAGTACCTGGCGCGCCATTGGCTTGCGGATGTCCCAAACTTCAAGATTGACGATGGTCCAGAATACCAGGCGCGCGCCGCCCGGAAGCTTCAGCGCCGGCCGGTCGACAATGGCCGAATAGTCGCAGCGTTCGCGCGGTAGCATTGGCTCCGCCATCCGATCTTCTCCCTCTCGCGTGCGAGGACGTCGGTAAGTACTTTTGCGGCAACGTCAATCCCCCGCCGGCGAAATTCGTAGCGATCAAATCCCCGTTAGGGCGCTTTCCCAGCCATTGCCCTACTTGCGGCCGTGTCGATATGGAACCATCTTGTGCCACGCTGATTACCTTCCTAGCCTTTGACGTCGAGCTATTCCATCAATCGGGTTTCCCGGACTCCACTTGATGTCACGCCACGCGGTTCGATTGCACGATTCGGCCGGTGACGCCGCCGCGATTGCGGAGCCGCTACGCGCATCGCGCGGATTTTGGCGCGACGCTTTTCGCGCGGTGCGCGCCGAGACCGAGCGCCGCTCGGCGCCGCTCTCCGCCGAAGATCAGGTCGTGCAATCAATGCCGGACGCGAGTCCCACGAAGTGGCACCGCGCGCATGTCACATGGTTCTTCGAGCAGTTTTTGTTGCTCCCTTTTGCGCCGTCCTATCGTTCGTTCGATGAGCGCTTTGGCTTTCTCTTCAACTCCTATTACGTCGCGGCGGGTCCGCGCCAAGCGCGGCCGCAGCGCGGCTTGATCACGCGGCCGGGCGTCGCCGAGACGACCGCCTACCGCGCCCACGTCGATGCCGCCGTGGCGGAGTTGATCGAAACCACGTTGGAGCCCGCACGGGTCTTTCCAATCGTGGAAATCGGCCTGCATCACGAACAGCAGCATCAGGAGCTGATGCTGACCGACCTCCTGCATGCCTTTGCACAGAATCCCACCAACCCGGCTTACGATCCGCATTGGCGCTGGCCACATGGTACGCGCACCGGGGCGACGGAAGATGAACTCGTCGCCGGCATTCATGTTGTCGGCCATGACGGTGCGAGCTTCTCCTTCGACAACGAGAGGCCGGCGCACCAGGTGCTGTTGGCGCCGGTGAGGGCGTCGCGCGCGCTTGTGACCAACGGCGAGTGGCTCGAATTCATGGCCGAAGGCGGTTACGCGACGCCGGGCCTGTGGCTGTCCGACGGCTGGACGACGGTTGAGGCGCAAGGCTGGAACGCGCCGGGGTATTGGCAAAAGAACGACGGCGCCTGGTTCTCCAGGACGCTCGGCGGTTTGCGTCCGATCGATCTGGCGTTGCCGGTCTGCCATGTCAGCTATTACGAGGCGGATGCGTATGCGCGCTGGGCCGGCAAGCATCTGCCGAGCGAGGCCGAGTGGGAGGTTGCCGCAAAAGCCGAGGCGCTCGACGACGCTTTCGGCGCGGTGTGGCAGTGGACGCGCAGCGCCTATTCGCCCTATCCCGGATATCGGGCCGAGGCCGGCGCGCTCGGCGAATACAATGGCAAGTTCATGGTCAATCAGATGGTGCTGCGCGGCTCGTCGCTGGCGACGCCTGCCGGTCACTCGCGAAAGACTTACCGTAATTTCTTTTATCCGTCCGCGCGCTGGCAATTCAGCGGTTTGCGTTTGGCGGAATTCGAACGCTGAGCGTTCACGATGAGCATCCAAAACGTAGTCCGCGCGCCGCGACCGATCGACACCGCGAGCGAATTCGCCGCCGATGTCGTTGCCGGTCTCAGTGCCAAGCCGAAACGCCTGCCGTCGAAATACTTCTACGACCTGATCGGCTCGAGCCTGTTCGACCGCATTACCGAATTGCCGGAATATTACCCGACGCGCGCCGAGCTTGGACTTCTGCAACGGAACGCGCCGGCGATCGCCTCGCTGTTTCCGCACGGCGCGGCGCTGATCGAGTTCGGCAGCGGTTCGAGCCGCAAGGCGCGCATCCTGCTGCGTGCCGCGGCGAGCGTCGAAGCTTACGTGCCGGTCGATATCTCCGGAGATTTCCTGCAGCAGGACGCGGCGCGGCTGCGCCGCGATTTTCCGCATCTTGAGATCTGCCCGGTGGTGGCGGATTTCACCGCCTTGACCGAATTGCCGACCGATGTCCCGGCGAAGCCGCGCGCCGGCTTTTTTCCCGGCTCCACCATCGGCAATTTCGAGCCGCATGAGGCCGCAGCGTTCCTGCGCCGCGCCGGACACATTCTCGGCGCCGGCTCGGTGCTCGTGGTCGGCGTCGATCTGGAAAAGTCACCGGACATTCTCTACCGCGCCTACAACGACGCCGAAGGCATAACCGCGAAATTCAATCTCAATCTGCTCGCCCGGATCAACCGCGAGCTGGGCGCCAATTTCGATCTCGCTGCCTTCGAGCACCACGCCCTTTACAACAACGAGCGTCACCGCATCGAAATGCATCTCGCCAGCACCAAGCGGCAGAAGGTCCGGCTCGGCGAGCAGACGATCGAGTTCCGTGCCGGCGAGACCATCCATACGGAGAACAGCTATAAATATTCTATCAACTCCCTCCGCGCGTTGGCCCAGGGCAGCGGCTGGTCGCCGCTAACCGTCTGGACGGATGACCTATTCAGCGTCCACGCGTTGCGGATGACGTCGAGCTGACGATCCGCCGCAAAGAAGCCTGCGCCGAACGCGGCACGGCCAGGGGCGGTCGTGGTGCGGTCATGGCGCCGGCGGTCACGCGGTCCGCAATTCGTTTACGATTTTTTTGTAAAAGTTGATTTCGCGGAGGCTACCTTGCGAATTCAACCGCGCGTCGGGCGCCGGAAAAATCAGGTTGTGCGTTAAGTTCGGCGGGCGCTTTCGCTCGGACCGGTGCCCGATTCCGAGTGTTGCGCCCGTTGCGTAGGCTACCGAGCCGCTGTCCAACGCAACTGTATTAGGCCGCTCGTTCTTTAATTCCGCAAGCCGATGGCGCGCGCGAGGAAATCGGCGGCGCGCTCGGGTGTTGCCTTGTCGGCGTCGCGATCGACCATCAAGTTTGCTTCCCGCATCAGCTCTATCGAAATCCTGCCGAGGAGCGGCGTGATGGCGCGGATGAGTGTCTGATCCGATGATCTCTTCGGAGCGATCAGCACGACCGCGTCGTAAGCCGGGATTGCGTGCTTCGTGTCGTCGAGCACGACAAGTCTTTCGGCAGCGACGCGCCCGTCGCTGGTGAATGCGGAAATAACGTCGACGTCTCCTTCCGCAACGGCCCGGTACATGAATGTCGGATTGAAAGATCGCTCGCTTGCGAACTGCAAGCCGTAGGCGTCCCTGAGCAGGCTCCACTCCGGGCGCGACAAGAATTCCAAATCGGCTCCTAATTTTAGCTCCGGCGCATGCCGCGCAAGGTCGCCGATGGTTCTCACGCCCATCGCCTCAGCGCGATCCGGCCGCATCGCCAGCGAATAGGCGTTTTCGAATCCAAGCGAACCGAGTACCAGCACGCCATACTCGTCCGCCATCCATCGGGTCAGCTCGGGCAGCATCACCGCGCGTGGCTGCACGTCGCGACGCCCTAGGACGTTCGTCCAAAGGGTCCCGACGTAATCCACGTAGACATCTATCTCGCCGTTGACGAGCGCGCGAAAGATAATCGCCGAACCGAGACCCTCACGATGCTTGGTCGCAGCCCCCTCGTGTTCCAATTGCCGCGAAATCAGATCGGCAAGGATGAATTGCTCGCTGAAATTCTTGGCGCCGACGAAATAGGCTGTTGCCGGATGGGCGACGAGCGATGCGATTGCAACGGCGGTGCCCGCCGCCATCCCGACAAATCCAAGATAAACGCGCTTGGGCTTCCGTCGCGCCAGCCCCGTTTCGACCAGGCCGAGCAGCTGATCGGTGACAAAGGCCAATGCCGACGCGGCCACGCACCCGAAAAGCACGAAAATCCAGTTTTCGGTCTGGAGACCGGAGAAGATATAGTTGCCAAGGCTGGTCTGGCCGACCGCGGTCGACAGCGTGGCGGTCCCGATGGTCCAGACCGCCGCGGTACGTATTCCGGCCATGACGACCGGCGCCGCCAACGGCGCCTCAACGCGAATGAGGCGCTGTCGCGGCGTCATGCCCACGGCGTCCGCCGCCTCGATGACCACCGGATTGATGCCGTTGAACGCGGCTATGCCGTTTCGCAGAATCGGTAGTACCGAATATGCCGTAAGCGCTAGCACGGAGGGCAGAAATCCAAGAGCTGGAATGCCGAAGCCGAACAGAAATGTTGTGACAGCGGAGATTCCGAGCAGCAGGGGATAAAATAAAGCTAAAAGCGCTAGGCCGGGGATCGGCTGAATCAGATTTGCGACCGTCAAAGCTTGAAATTGCAAACGGGGATAACGGGAGGCGAGGATCACTGTCGGCAGGGCGAGGATAACCCCAAGCGCCAATGCGGTGGCGCACAAGAGCACGTGCTGCGCAAGGTACTCCGGCAGGAGTTGGGCCGCATTGGCGATCCGGTCGCCGGCATTAGAGACGCTCATCTTTTATCCACGATCACGCGGATACGCTCGGCCCAGCGCCTAGGCATCGCCATCAGACCGGCGACATCGGGATTCTCGGATGCCGTCATCAGCGCCTGCGGCGTATCGTCGACGAGCACTTCTCCGGCCTTCATCACGGCGATCCGGTCGGCGAGGAGAAGCGCCTCCTGCACGTCATGGGTGACCATGATGGTCGTTAGCTGGAGCTGATCGTGCAATTTTCGATACGCCGCCCCGACAGCGTCGCGGGTTACCGGATCAAGGGCGCCGAATGGTTCATCCATGAGCACAATTCGCGGGCGCGCCGCGATCGAGCGGGCTATGGCCACGCGTTGCCGCTCGCCTCCCGACAGCGTCGCCGGGTCGCGGGAACAATAGCGTCGCGGCAGCTCGACCAGATCGAGAAGTTCATTGACGCGTTCGGCAATACCGGCCGCCTCCCACCCCAGAAGCCGGGGCGTAATGCCGATGTTTTCCGCGACACTCATATTGGGAAACAGAGCGGCACCCTGAAACACGTATCCGATGCGACGACGCAGCTGCGGCGCATCGGCCGTTGCCACATCCTCGCCGTCGATTTTCACGGTTCCGCCGTCGGGACGAAGCAGACGATTGATGAATTTCAGCATTGTCGTCTTGCCGGAGCCGGTGGCTCCAAGCAACGCTAAGAACGAACGCGACTGAACGCGAAGTGACGCATCGCGAACGGCGAAAGTGCGGCCACCGTCAAAAGACTTGCCTGCCTTGTCAATTTCGATAGCTGGAACATTGGTCATGTACCGGCACTCTCTATTTACGATGGCGCATGAACATACTCTACAAATCCGACTTCGAGGGGCGTGGATCGATCCGTTGCCGCCCGTTATAGTCGCCGCCCGGCAAAACCGGCTGGCCCGATCAGGGAAGGCAAAATCATGAAAATTGTTGCGTTTGAAGGGCGGGGGGGCGGGCGGCTCGGCATCGTCGAGGGCGACCAGGTCATCGACCTGCAAGCAGCCGATGGCAACGCGCCTACCGATCTCGGTGCGTGGCTCGCGAAGAATAACGGCGACGTCAAACCACTTGCCGAGCTTGCCAAGCGCGCGCCCGCGAGCGCGCGAAGGCCACTTGCCGAGCTGACCTACGGACTCCCGGTGGCGCGACCGGGAAAAATCATCTGCCTCGGCTTGAACTATCTCGAGCACGTCAAGGAAGGCGCCCAGCGCGACAACATCCCGAAATTTCCGACAATCTTCATGCGCGGTGGCACCTCGCTCGTGGCGCACGGGTCACCGATCGTCCGCCCAAGCGTGACGGAGACGCTCGACTATGAAGCCGAGTTGATCCTGGTGGTCGGCAAGCGCGCCAAGCACTTAACCGCGGGCAACGCGCTGTCCTGTGTTGCCGGCTATTCCTGCGGCAACGAAGGCTCGGTGCGCGAATTCCAGCGCAAGACGACGCAGTGGGACATGGGAAAGAACTTCGACCATACTGGGGGTTTCGGCCCGTGGTTCGTCTCCGCCGACGAATTGCCGCCCGGCGGCAAGGGACTGAAGATCGAGACCCGCCTGAACGGCCGGGTCATGCAGTCGGACAATACCGACAACATGATGTTCCCGGCCGCGGAGGTGCTTGTTTACCTCACCCAGGGGATCACGCTTGAGCCCGGCGATATCATCTTCAGCGGCACGCCTTCGGGCGTCGGCTTTGCGCGCAAGCCGCCGGTATGGATGAAGAACGGCGACGTGTGCGAGGTCGATATCGAGCGCATCGGCGTGCTGAGCAATCCGATCGCCGACGAAAAAGCCGGCTGACATTTCGTCATTCCGGGGTGCGCGCTGGCGCGAGTCCGGAATCCATAACCACACAGGATTGGCAATTTGCACTACGGTGCGACACTCGAACGGCGGCGGTTATGGATTCCGGCTCTCCCTCACTTTGCTCGCCCGGCCGGAATGACGCCCGGAGAGCTCCGAGCAAGTCGATCTGCATCTTTGCGGCGCTTCTGGCGCTAAGCGTGCCCGCGTCTGCGGCCTCGGCGCAGGACGAGGTGCGCGTGGGCGTTGGCTTCGGGCTTGCGCTCCTGCCGGCCTATATGTGCGAAGATCTGAAGCTCGTCGAGAAGCAGGGGAAGGCGGCTCACCTCGAGCTGAAGGCGACCTACAAGCGTTTCTTCGGCGCCGGTCCGGCGCAGGAGGCGGAGGCGATCGCCGCGGACGCCATCGATATCGCGCCGTTTGGCACGGCGCCGCTGTTGGCTGCTTGGGAGAAGGCGAAGGATACGCCGCAGCAGAACATGGCTGTGTCCGGCCTGACCACGCTGTCGCTCGTGCGACCGGACGTGCGCACGCTTGGCGATTTTCGCGCCGCCGATCGCATCGCTATTCCAACCGCGACCGCGCCGCAGCTCTATTTCTTGCAGATGCAGTCGGAAAAAGTCTTCTGCCAATACGACAAATTGCGCGGCCAAGTCGTCGTTATGCCGCACCCGGATGCGCTCGCCGATCTTCTTTCCGGTAAGGGTCCGGTGGCGGGCTATTTCTCTTCCGAGCCGTTCACCGAGATCGCGCTCGCCGACGGCCGTGTCCACAAAGTGCTCGGCGGTGCCGATATCGTCGACGGCAAGGCGACGTTCCTCATCCTCGGTGCGACCAAGGGTTATGTCGACGCGCATCCCACAGTGCCCGAGGCGGTCATCAAGGCGATGGACGAGGCGGCCCGCATCATTAACGACGATCCGCGCCGCGCCGCCGCGATTTATCTCGCCCACGAGCCGTCGAAGACACTCGACGCTCGTGCGCCAGTCGCAGTCGTTAGCGATACCAAGGAGGCGGTCGGCAGCACGCTCCAGGGCGTTGCGGCGTTCGCCGAATTCATGGGCGCCACGGCGAGCTCAAAACGCAGCTGGAAGGATATCCTCGCACCGGCGCTCTTGAATTCGCCGAACACGTAGCGGCGCGGACAGGATTTGCCGATAATGCGCCAAGCCTGTGTCGTTTTGACTGCCGTACCCACCGTATCTCAGTGTGAGCGCAAGAGGACTTCATGCCCGATCGGACACTCCACGTCATCTGCATTTGCGGCAGCCTCCGCAAAGCTTCCTACAACCGGATGGTGATGAATGCGCTTACCGGGCTCGCACCGCCAAATCTGCACCTCACGGAAGCGCCGCCATTCGCCGACTTTCCGCTCTATAATTTCGACATACAGGAAACGAGCGGCGTCCCGCCGGCGGTGCAAAAGCTCGCCGATGCCGTCCGCGCCGCCGACGGCGTCATTTTCAATTCGCCCGAATACAATTTCTCGATGCCCGGCGGCCTGAAAAACGCGATCGACTGGGTGTCGCGCGTGAAAAATCAGCCGTTTGCCGGCAAGCCGATCGCCGTTCAGTCGGCGGCGAACGGAACGCTCGGCGGCGGGCGCATGCAATACGACCTGCGCCGCTCGATGATCTTCCTCGACGCCGTGACGCTCAACAAGCCGGAAATCTTCATCGGCAATTGCTCGCAGAAGATCGATGCCGCGACCGGAAAGATTACCGACCAACAGACGGTCGGATTCATCACCCAGCAGCTCGCGGCCTTCGCCAAATTCATCGAGCTTATGGCGCCACGAGGTTAGGGAAAGGGAGATTTCCGTCATGGGGCGGCTGGACGGCCGGGTCGCTGTCGTCACCGGCGGCGCCAAGGGTATCGGCAGGCATTATTCGCTGGCGCTCGCCGCAGAGGGCGCGCGGCTGATGATTGCCGACATCGCCGATGGCGCGGAGCTGGCGCACACGATCGCCCTCGCCCACGGCGACAATTCGGTTGCGAGCGCGGTGACCGACGTCAGCGATGAAACGGCGGTCGGGGTGCTGGTCGCGAAAACCATGGAGCGTTTCGGCAGGATCGACATTCTGGTCAACAACGCTGCTCTTTACGCGCAGCTGCACGAGGAGAAGTGCACCGACATCGCGGCGGCGACGTGGGATCGGGTCATGGCGGTCAATCTGCGCGGGCCCTTCCTCATGGTGAAGCATGTCAGCCCGGTGATGATGGCGCAGGGCTACGGCAAGATCATCAACATCGGCTCCGGCACGGCATTCAAGGGCATTCCGCGGATGCTGCATTACGTGACCTCGAAGGGCGGCATCATGGCCTTTACGCGCGCGCTGTCACGGGAGCTTGGCGAGCATGGCGTTCGGGTCAATACGCTCTCGCCCGGCTTCACGCTCAGCGACACCGTGGTCGCGGAAAATCCTCAGCACGTGGAAGTGGCTGGCAAGCTCTCGGTCGCCGGCCGCGCCATCCGCCGCGATGCGCATCCGCAAGACCTGCTCGGCGCTCTCGTCTTCCTCGCCAGCGCCGACAGCGATTTCATCACCGGACAGACACTCGCTGTCGACGGCGGCAACGTGAATACCTGAAGGCCCCAGCGTTTACGCGCGTCTTTTTGAGAGCTATGCGCATGGCCGCCCGCCAGAGCGCGGCCTCGGTGCTATTTCCGCCGCAGCCCGCCTTGACTATATTCTTTTGCAACCGGCCGATTTCGGCTCGACGGAGGACGCCATGGCGGTCGCGACCGCAACGAAGCCGGACGACGGCAAACCCGACCGCAAACACAACATCGAAGCGATGCGAAGAGACTATTACGAGCGCATCGCGAAGCGCGACATGGCGCCGCTCTGGACGGTGATGAGCACGCTCATCCCCGACGAGCCGGTGACCCGCTGCAAGCCGGTCATCTGGCATTACGATGACGTGAAATCGCTGGTCATGGAATCGGGGAGCCTGATCACCGCCGAAGAGGCCAAGCGCCGCGTGCTGATCCTTGAAAACCCGGCTCTGCGCGGCGAGATGCGCGCCACCAACACGCTCTATGCCGGCATCCAAATGATCATGCCGGGCGAGATCGCGCCGGCGCACCGTCACGTTTCCTCGGCCGTCCGCTTCGTGCTCGACGGCGAGGGCGCCTATACGGCGGTCGAAGGCGAGAAGGCTTTCATGGCGCACGGCGACTTCCTCATCACCGCCAATTGGGCGCCGCACGATCACGGCAATCCTTCAAATCAGCCGATGCTGTGGCTCGACGTGCTCGACGCGCCGACGATCAATTTCTTCGAGACGTCGTTTGGCGAGGATTTCGACCGCCCGATTCAGGAGACGGCAAAGCGGGACGGCAACTCGTTGAACTTTTACGCCTCGGGCGTGCTGCCCGACGGCACCGCGCCCATGAACCGCACGCCGGTGATCAACTACACCTACGCCCGCACCCGCCCGATCGTCGAGCGGATGCTGCGAGCCGGCGAGATCGACAAGCGCCACGGCGCGCGCGTGCGTTACGCCAATCCGATCACCGGGGGCCCGGTGCTGCCGACCATGGGCGCCAATCTCGCCATGTTGCCGAAGGATTTTCGCGGCGAACCCTACCGTTCGACCGACGGCACCATCTTCGCCTGCGCCGAAGGCAAGGGCTCGACGGATGTCGGCGGCAAGGTGTTCGAATGGGGCAAGAACGACGTCTTTGTCGTGCCGTCGTGGACGCGCTGCGCGCACAGCGCCGCGCAGCAATCGGTGCTGTTCTCGATCTCCGACCGTCCGGCGCAGGAAGCGCTCGGGATCTGGCGCGAGGGAAAGTAAGGCCGGGTCTGGATGGTTGGTTCGACCATTAACGCGCTGACGTTGTTCCAGCCATGAATAAAGATGGCAGTGACATGGACGCACCGGCGCAGAAGAGACAAAAGCTGGTCAAGGGCGCGAGCGGCGACTGGGAAGTGGTCATCGGCATGGAGGTGCATGCCCAGGTCACTTCGCAGGCGAAATTGTTCTCCGGCGCCTCGACCGCCTTCGGCGGCGAGCCGAATTCGCACGTGTCGCTGGTCGACGCCGCCATGCCCGGCATGCTGCCGGTCATCAACGAGGAGTGCGTGCGCCAGGCGGTGCGCACCGGACTCGGGCTCAAGGCGCGGATCAATGAAAGATCGGTGTTCGATCGCAAGAATTATTTCTATCCCGATCTGCCGCAGGGCTACCAGATCAGCCAGTACAAATCGCCGATCGTGGGCGAGGGCGAAGTCATCGTCGACATGCCCGACGGCGAAACGGTGCACGTGGGCATCGAGCGGCTTCATCTCGAGCAGGACGCCGGCAAATCGCTGCACGACCAGCATGCGATAATGTCGCTCGTCGACCTCAATCGTTCTGGCGTCGCGCTGATGGAGATCGTGACCAAGCCCGATCTGCGCTCGGCCGACGAGGCCAAGGCCTTTCTGACCAAGCTGCGGTCGATCTTGCGCTACCTCGGCACCTGCGACGGCGACATGGAGAAAGGTAATCTGCGCGCCGACGTCAACGTCTCCGTGCGCAAGCCCGGCGCGCCGCTCGGCACGCGCTGTGAGATCAAGAATCTCAATTCCTTCCGCTTCATCGGTCAGGCGATCGAGCACGAGGTGTGGCGGCAGATCGAGATCGTCGAGGATGGCGGGACGATTGTGCAGGAGACGCGGCTGTTCGATCCCGACAGGGGCGAGACGCGATCCATGCGCTCCAAGGAGGAGGCGCACGATTACCGGTATTTTCCCGATCCGGACCTGCTGCCGCTCGAGCTTTCACCTTCGCTGGTCGCGGATCTACGAGCGCATCTGCCGGAGCTGCCGGACGACAAGAAGGCGCGCTTCATGCGCGATTTCACGCTCTCGGCCTATGACGCCGGCGTACTCGTCGCCGAGCGCGCGACCGCGGAGTTCTTCGAAACGGTCGCCGGCCGTGAAGCCGGTGGCGCAAGGCGCGATCCGAAACTAGCCGCCAATTGGGTGATCAACGAGCTTGCCGGCCGGCTCAACAGGGAAGGCAAGGACATTGCGGCTTCGCCGGTGAACGCAGGCCAGCTCGGCGCCATCCTCGACCTTCTCGCCGACGGGACGATCTCGGGAAAAATCGCCAAGGAAGTATTCGAAATCGTCTGGAGCGAGGGCGGCGACCCCCGCGCGATCGTCGAAACGCGGGGCTTAAAGCAGTTGACCGACGTTTCGGCGCTGGAAAAGCTCGTGGACAACATAATCGCGAAGAATCTCGACAAGGTCGGCGACGCCAAGACCAATCCGAAGGCGGTCGGCTGGTTCGTCGGCCAGGTGATGAAGGCGTCCGGCGGCAAGGCCAACCCGCAAGCGATCAACGACCTTCTCAAAAAGCGCCTCGGCGTCTGAGCCCGCGAGCGGTGCGCAAAAAAGACGTCACGCGTTCTCCGCGCGGGCCGAAACCGAGACACGGATCGTCCGCGCGACAACACCAAACGCGTTGCACGCCTTCGCAGCGGGCCCCTCCGGGGCGAATCGTTGGCACTGATTCGCGCGTTTTGCAGCCTCGACGGGCCCGCCGACACTGCCGCGGAGGGTCCAGCGCAAAATAATTTCGACTTGGTAAATCCGCCGCCGGGGCGGTTATCGCATCCGCGAAAGCGCGGGCGAAAGACGGGCACGACGCGCGTTCACGACGCTAATGCGCGCCGCGTCGCGCGGCGAAAACCCGCATTCCATCGATACTTCTGCAACGTGTCGAAATTTTGCGTGCGCGAAGTCGCTGAGAAAAATTTTATCGATGCGCGATTTGCCGGACCGCGTTCCGCTTTTGCGCCGCGGCGTCGGGGCGCGGCACTTACACACAAAATTAAGTGGAGTCACTGTTATTTTTTTCCTGCTGTAGTAATCGGATGACAGTGCATGTCGATTCGCGACTGCACTGCACCGATGTCGCCATCCACTCAGGCTAGGAGGGCAGCAATGGCGAAGAAGAGAAAGACGAAAGCAGCGGCGAAGAAGACGGCGAAGAAGACCACGCGCCGGAAGAAGAAGAAGTAGTCAACGTCGCTATCGGTCTTCGACACCACATGAGTCGAAGATCGCGTCACACGGGCCGGCTGTCGCCGAGGACGATCAATGATCACCCACGGCGCGCCGGCTCAGGTGAACGACAGAGGGCGTCGGCGAGACGGAGGCTTAGGCTTCACGATCGTCCGCAATATGGGCGGTAGTGGAGAGAAGGGCCGGGCAGTCCGGAACTTCCCTTGGCGACTTGCCAGTGGATCTATGTCTCAGGACTCTCGCCGACGCCCTCGGTGTGTTTGGAATTTCCTCCCAGGAAGTCCCTTCGGCGCCGTGGAGCCAATCTGCGGCGCCCTTTTTCGGCGGCGATGATCGCCAGAAAATCCGCGAAAGCAAAGCCGGCCGTCGCCGCCAAGCGCAGCGCGGCAAAGGCGAAGGCCGGGAAACGGCCGCCGCGCCGTCAGGCGCCGATCGAGCTTTATTACTGGCCCACGCCGAACGGCTGGAAGATTTCGATCATGCTCGAGGAGTGCGGCCTGCCATACGTCGTGCACCCGATCGACATCTCCAGAGGCGAGCAGTTCGCGCCGCACTTTTTGGCGATCTCGCCGAACAACAGGATACCGGCGATCGTCGATCCGGCCGGCCCGGGCGGGAGGCCGATCTCGGTCTTCGAGTCGGGCGCCATCTTGCAATATCTCGGCCGCAAGACCGGCAAATTCTATCCGCGCGAAGAACGTGCACGCGTCGCCGTCGAGGAGTGGCTGTTCTGGCAAATGGGCGGATTAGGTCCGATGGCGGGCCAGGCCAATCACTTCCGCCGCTACGCACCGGAAAAAATCGAATACGGCATCGACCGTTACACCAACGAGGTCAACAGGCTGTTCGGTGTCATGAACACGCGGCTTGCGCGCCACGAATTCCTGGCCGGCCGCTACTCGATCGCCGACATGGCGTGCGTCGGCTGGGTGCGGCTCGCCGAACGCATGGGTCAGGACGTCGCGCTGTTTCCACATCTCGAGCGCTGGTTCGAAGCGATCCGCGCAAGGCCGGCAGTCAAGCGTGCATTCGGGATCCGGGTCGAGGCAGCCGCTGCCGTCGACATGCACGATCCGAAAGTGCGCGCGATCTTGTTCGGCCAGCGCGCGCGCTGAGCCGCATCGATCTGCCGGATCGTCACGCGAGCCGTGGCCGCAAAACGTGTGGTGCAGAATTTGTCGCTGCTGCAGGCTTGTCGCCGCCAACGGCGCCGTTGCCAAGCTTGGCTCCCCGCGAGGTCCGTGATACGCAACGGGACGGGTTCCGGGACCTGCGATGTGGCCCGCAGTTGCGCGGGTCTCGTTGCATACAGAGGGAAGCAGCCGGTGAGGTGGAAGCGCGATAATATTATCGGCTTTGTGTTCATTCATTTGATCGCAGCGCTGGCGTTTCTGCCTTGGTTTTTCAGTTGGACCGGTGTCGCCTTGCTTGGCGTGGGACTACTGGTCTTCGGGATACTCGGCGTTAATCTTTGCTACCATCGGCTCCTGACCCACCGCGGTTTCTCCTGCCCGCTCTGGCTGGAACATACGATCGCGTTCTTCGGCGTGTGCGCCTTGCAGGATTCACCGCCCCATTGGGTAGCAGTGCATCGCCGCCATCATCAGTTTTCCGATGAAGACCAGGATCCGCACAGCCCACTCGCCGGCTTTTTCTGGGCGCATATGGGATGGCTGCTGGTCAAAAAGGAAGACATGTCCCGGCGCCCGCTGATCGAGCGATACGCCAAGGACGTCATTCGGGATCCGTTCTATGCCTGGATCGAGCGCCGCAACAATTGGATGAAGGTCGCGTTCGGCTCCTGGCTTTTCTTCTTTGCGGCCGGTTTCGGTGGCACGACGCTTGCTGGATATAGCCTCGCCGACGCCGCGCAGTTCGGATTGAGCCTTCTTGTCTGGGGCGGAGCGCTGCGCACGGTGATCACGTGGCACATTACGTGGTCGGTCAATTCCGTTACGCATTTCTGGGGCTACCGCAACTACGCGACGCCCGACGTAAGCCGCAACAACGCGTTGATCGCGCTCTTTACCGCCGGCGAAGGCTGGCACAACAACCATCACGCCGATTCCCGCTCCGCGCGCCACGGCCATGAGTGGTGGGAGATCGACGTGACCTGGATGGTCGTCCGCCTGCTGATGTCGCTTGGCCTTGCCTGGGATGTGGCGACGCCGTCGCCGATCTTGAAGGCGAGATTCAACGGTCCCGGCCGGCAGAGCGCCCCGGCCGGAGCGCAAACGTTCGACGCCGATATCGAGTTGGCGTTGGCGCGATCCGACACCACCCCATCGGCCGCGACGAGCCACCTGCCCACCGACGGCATCGCCTGACCCTTGCCGCCGCTTCACGATCGCGCCGCGAAAGTCTAATTGCTCCGGGTCCAGGTCTGGCTCTTGCAGATGATGCCGCCCATCACGCATCCTTTGAGTTCGGCGGAGTTGGCGCCGGTCAGCGTCAAGGAGCCGGTATAAGTGCCGCCGTCCTCGGCATTGTAGACTTGGCCCTGCCATTTGCCGCCGCCGCCCGGTTTCATGCTGAGCACGATGGGGATGCCTAGGAGCGGCCGGTCCTTCTTGCCCGCGTCGGCATTGTTCTTGTCGGTCTTCGGCTGTTTCGTCTCGGGATCGATCGGTTCCGCAAGCCAAGACAGCGAGCCGCAAATCGCGCCTCCGCAATTGACGATGTGGACCTTGGCTTTTTTGTCGCCCGTCAACCAAGTCCCCAACGGATCGGCGGCGTCCGCGGGCACGATCGAAATTAGCGTCAGCGTGGCCACCGCAGCAGCGGCGGCCACAGTTGAGCAAATGATCTTCATGCCGGTCTCCCGGTACCCTTCATTCTCGTGAAGGTAAAAGGATAGCTTACGAGTACCGCATTGCAAGCATCTTGCCGCCGGCGGTATCGCGCGCGGTTCAAGCGAAATTCGGGCGGAATCCGGGTCCCGTACCGCCGTTACTTAATGCGGCGTTTCTTCTCGCGCGCGATCTTGGGCTGAGAGTTCAGCTTTCATTCATCGCATTACTTAAAGCACCATTCAAATGTTCTGACGATTATCGCAGTACCGTTCGGCAAGACAGCCGGCGAAAAACGCGAAAGCGAATAGGCGAACACAGGCGTAGAATAGGGGAATGCATCATGGCTCGCTTTGAAATTCTCGATGGCAGCGCGGCGCCGCTCGGCGAAGGGCCCGCCGCCGGCGTCATGCTTCTCGAGCTCGGAATGATGTATTCGATCGGCCGCGATGTGCCGATCGATCTCGTCTCTGCGCACAAATGGTTCAATCTCGCGGCGATGAAGGGCAACCTCGAAGCGATCCGGCTGCGGCGGGAAGTCGCCGGCCAGATGTCGGACGGCGAGATTGCCGCCGCTCAGCGCGCCGCGCGCGATTGGCTCAAGGGAAGCCCTGCGTCGGCGCCCGCTGTCGCGGCCTGACGTTATCGGCGAACGCTCAAAGGTGCGGCGGCCGCACGTGGGCGAGCGCACGGCCGTGCGCTTTCGTCCGAAATCCAGCCCGCGTTGCCGCAATTCCTCGCCATCGCGGGATAAGCTCATCCTCGCGCACGCTAGAGTGCAATCGCTTCAGACTGAATCGATTGTCACTCTAACACATTCCTGGAGCATGATCTTTTCGAAAAACCGGTGCCCTTTCCGGATCAAGTCCGGGGCAGGCATTTTTCGGATCGTGGTCTAATCGGTCAGTTGTGGCGATCGCTGTCGGCGCACAAATCCGTGCATGACAATTGCTGCGGATCGGAGTATTCAGCTGCATGCTCTTCGACGTATAATTCAATACAGCTCGCTTATCAAAACCGTGCGCGGCTAAAACTTCACCCAGCAACGGCCTCGCGTTAACTTCCGGCGGCGGCGCCGTGCCAACTAAAGAGTGTTCCAGCGCCATGAAACTTCCGATCGGCAAATTTATCTGCTGCCTGGCTTTCGTCGGGGCGATGGGCCCGTCGATTTCTCAGGCGCAGGTGATGGTCAATATGTCACTGGTGACGTGTTCGCAATATCTCGCTTTCCCGCCCGAACAGTCGCGCATTTTCTCTGCCTGGATGAGCGGGTGGTTCAATCAGAAAACCGGCTACACCTACGTCAATCTTCAGGCCTTTGCGCGAAATGTGGATAATGTAACGACATGGTGCGCCGCCAATCCGAACGAACTGGTGATGACCGGTCTGCAGCGCGCCACCGCGAAATGAGCGAAAACCAAACAAGTGAGAGACATGACAAAGGGAGCGAAGACATTGCGCTATTCGGTGATTGCGGCCGCCTTTTTGATCGCGAGCGCGTGCGCGCCCGCGGGCGCTCAGGTCATCATCGAAATGTCGGTGCTCAAGTGCAAAGACTATATGGAGGCGCCGCCCGACCGGCAGGAGCTGATCGCTGCCTGGATGAGCGGCTACTTCAACGCGGCGAGAAACATGCCGACGGTGGACTTCGGCCGATTCGCCACCAATAAAAAACTTGTTGAAAAATATTGCGGGCGCCACAAGGCCGACAATCTGATGAATGTCATCAAGAAGGTGACGTTCTGAGATAGATCCCGCTTTGAAGCAAATGTGCGGCTCGTCGAGCCGGGGTGCGACGGCGGAGCCGCACATGATGCCGCTTGCGGCATGAACGACATTGGATTGGCGGAAAGGAAGTCCGACGCCCACCAAAAAATATCCCCGCTTACCACGTGGTTAGCGAAATGCCATCCGCTCTGTCCACAAGCACGACTACAAATGTCGCTCGAAATTTCGTCGATTGCCGCGCGTTTGCCCCACGGCTTCGAGCCATCACTCAGGATAATCCATCGAGCGCTAGGGAGCGCGGGACGGCTTCAACCGGCCGGCGCGAGGTTCTGCGCGCGGCGCTCTGCATCACGTGGCGGCGTGCATCCGGATCATCAGCGCGGGGTCGATCGAGGGTCGGCCAGTATGCGAGTAATAAGGTGCGAGCTCCTTGTGCACCCAAGCAAGGTCGAGAACGCCGTCAATCTGGCGGACAAGATGATCGCCTGACACTACCTGGTCGAGATTGAAGGAATAAAAAAACTGGCCTTGTCCGCCTTCCCGCCGACCCATCATGAGCGGCTCCCGCCGATGCCCGTCTCAATCCAATGCAATCATCGTTCGCGAGTCGTCTCAATGGGAGTTTCGCAACACAATCAAGAGCAGAGCGGACATGAAGCGCCAAACCGTCATGTCGACGAATCAAATGTCACCCGCCGCGACATGATTGGCGACGTTGCGGCCAGGGGCTACTGTTTAAATCTGTGAAAAGAAGATGTTAAACGGCGCGCTCATTGGTGTAGGTATCGGGTTCGTTAGCATAATTTACAATTCGACTTTTATCGGTGCATTCATGTTTTCGGTCGAGTGGATTACACATGTTTTGTTGTATCTGGTTCCTTGGGCAATCGTCGGTGGCGCAGTTGGCTGGTTTGTCGATAGAAGGAAATCCGCTCGAAAATGACACGGTGGGGCGTAAAGATTCGATTCACCGAATACGCCGGACAGACAGAAATGCGTATCTCCAGCGATGGCGATAGGCGTAATGCCCTGTCACCCTCACCGCCACTGTAAAAGTGCAGCGGCGCGCCGGCGGAGTTGGGACCTTGAAGACGCTCACCAGGGGTTATGGCGGCGAAGGTGGGCAGGGCAGCTAGGCCGCCGAACCATGATCTAAGATCGTTGCGATCAGCCGCAATCTTTGATCCAAAATTCAACCGACTCCCATCCCGGTAGCGCCGGTTGCGCAACCTGCTTGTTTTGCTCCAACGATTGAACGTCGACCGAAGCGTGCCATGTTGACAACAACAGAATACCTCTCGCAATGAAGGGCGATGTCAGGAAGCGAGGATTTGGGCCTCGGTCGCGCGCTTCACAGCTTGGCCGGCCCAAAAACAGACACCCCGGTGGGGGCGTACCCGACGAGGCGCTTTGCCGGCCGGGAATCGACCTGCGGCGTCCCTACAGCGCGGCGGCGGCAGAATTGGTAAGGCTGGTGATTGAGACGGAGGAAGTCCCGGCTTGGTGCGCTGATTGCGGTTGCCGCGCTGCCCCTGTGCTCCTCATCCTTTCGCAAAGAGAGGAGCGTGACGAGCAGTCGCGCGAATGACCAAGCGCCGCTTTCTGCCGCCCTGGGATCATAAATGTTTGCGTGCACTTCAACTCAGGGATACTGATGAGAAATGCATTTAAATGTTAGTTGTGCTGCGAGCGTGAAAAATGCGCGCACCAACGAAGCAAGAGGGACTTTCTAATGCGCATGCAAAGCCTTTTACGCCGGATCTCGGTCTTCATCGCATCGTCAATAACCTTGATTCTTTTTGGGATCGCGCCCGCTCCGGCGGAATCGAACGTCGCCGGTCAGAACATAATAGCTGTTTCAGGAATCGTGACCGGCAACGTCCAACAGGTAGGCTTCCGAGCGCTGATTCAAAAGCAGGCGATTGAGTTTAATCTTGCTGGATCGGCAAAAAATGATAGCGACAAATCGGTGCACTTCGTTCTTCAAGGTTTAGAGGATCGGATCGATCAAGCACTAAAAGCAATCCGCAAAGGAACCAAGAACTCATCGAATGTTAAAGTCAGCACATCATCTGCCACGGTCGAACGCGGTTTGGAAACGTTCTCAGTTTTCGGCTGGACATCAGTCAGCCGACATATCTCCCATCAATATGATCTCGTCTTTACTTTGAGACATGACAACACGACCATTAGCAAAGATGAAGCAAAAGCGGTTTGGTTAGATATATGCCAGAAGACCGTTCAAGGTGAGGACACTGGGAAATGTGACAAGGACGATCATTGATTGTGGCTTGGACCGCTCAAGCGATTTGTTCGCACCCGGGACGTAAAGAGCCTTGACGGAACCGTCTCCACAGAGGTGTGTCCTCACCGCATCGTTCCGCTTCGCAAGACGGGCGCGTTTGATTTTACCTGAACTAAGAAAAGTCAATCTCATCGCTTCTCAGCTTTTCGAGTTTTTACGTAGCCTGGGTCAAACTGCGACGTCGCCCGATGTCCGCGTCACGGCCGCTTTGCCCCCCAGAAGCTGACATTTGCTCTCGCGGCAATATCTGTCGCGAAGGGCCATGTGTGGACGGCTCCGAGTTGACAAGGCTTTTTTTCACGAGGGCAGCAGCATTGGTCGGTGCAGCCATGTGTTCGGCCTATGGAGTGCGGTTCGCATGACCGCTGGCCATAATGCCCTCCGCGGATCAGGTCCCGGTCAATAGGTCGCATTCGACAATGCTCCGGCCCTAGTGGGTCGTCCTGATCGGCGGACCGACCGGCTCTGCATTACGTGCTGTTCGCCCTCCCAACCTTCACATCACGCCTGTTGCCCGGTGTGATCTCGTTTATGCCGCGAATGCGGCGGGTTGTTTGTAGCGTTCACCCCTGGCCATGATCGTCCAAGCCATCCGTGTTGGTATAACTCGAACCGTCGGGGGGTGCGGTCAACCGCGCTGTGCCCAGCTTTTCGCGAAGGCGCTATTCGCGCTACGATGGCGTTACAGAGCGCAGTCGGGAGGACGCCGCCTCATGACCACAAATCGCGTCTATAGGATCGCCGTGATCCCGGGCGACGGCATTGGCAAGGAGGTGGTGCCGGAGGGCTTGCGCGTTCTGGAGGCTGCGTCGAAGAGATTCGGCTTCGAGTTGCGCAATGATCATTTCGACTTCGCGTCCTACGACTATTACGCCAGGCACGGGCGCATGATGCCGGAGGATTGGAAGGATAAAATCGGCCGGCATGACGCGATCTTTTTCGGCGCGGTCGGCTGGCCGGCGAAAATTCCTGATCACGTCTCGCTGTGGGGCTCGCTTATTCAGTTCCGCCGCGAGTTCGACCAATATGTGAGTCTTCGGCCGGTGCGGCTGATGCCCGGCGTCCCGGCGCCGTTAGCCAATCGCAGACCCGGTGACATCGATTTTTGGGTCGTAAGGGAGAACACCGAAGGTGAGTATTCCGCGATTGGCGGCCGCATCTTTCCGGGGACCGAGCGCGAGGTGGTGGTGCAGGAGACGGTGTTCACCCGCATCGGTGTCGACCGCGTCTTGAAATATGCGTTCGAGCTCGCCCGTAGGACGCCGAAGAAGCATTTGACCTCGGCCACCAAGTCGAACGGCATCGCCATCACTATGCCGTACTGGGACGAGCGGGTCGAGGCGATGTCGAAAAACTATCCCGACATCAGGTGGGACAAGTACCACATCGACATTCTGGCGGCGCTGTTCGTGCTCAAACCCGACCGCTTCAACGTGGTGGTCGGGTCAAACTTGTTCGGCGACATTCTCTCCGACCTCGGCCCTGCCTGTACGGGTACTATCGGTATCGCTCCGTCGGGCAACATCAATCCCGAGCGCAAATTTCCCTCCATGTTCGAGCCGGTGCATGGCTCGGCGCCGGATATTGCAGGCGAGGGCATCGCCAATCCGATCGGTCAGATTTGGTCGGGCGCGATGATGCTCCATCATCTCGGCGAGATCGAAGCGGCCGCCGCCATCGTCAAGGCTGTCGAGAACGTGTTGGCTGTTGAGAAGCTGCGTACGCGCGATCTCGGCGGCCCGGCCGACACCACCATTTGCGGCAAAGCGGTGGCTGAGGCGCTGGCGTGGGCCCCGCGCGGATGATGCCATACCTTGTCCGTTTCTTCTCGAATGAGACTCCGAGCCAGCAGGCATCAAGAATGTCCCGAATATTCCAATAAGAAAAGGTTTCCGGTCTCCTTCAAGGTCCGAAATCTCATGCCGGCGAAATCGAACAAGTCATCAATCAGCGCTTGTTCTTTTGGTAAAAGCGTGAATTTTTCCTCGCCAGCGGGCGCTACTCCTTCCGCAACGGTTCCGGCAGCTTGGCGAAGTTGACGACCAGCCGCCGGCTTCATCTCTCGTGGCAAGTTTAACCGCCGATCGGCGCCAGTTATTCCAGCTTCCTTAGTCGCCTCGGTCCGGTTCTGAAACCGGATTAGTGTCGCCTTGACCGCCTTGACCGCCCTGAGCGCTCGCGCCCTGTTCAGCGAGCCTCCGCCACGCTTGAGCCATTTCGACAAATAAAGACCTGTGGCGGGAATCAGGAGTTGCGCGTGCCGCTTCAAGGCATCGCATCGCATATCGCTGGTAATCTTTTAGGGCGCCCATCTTTTTATCACGTCAATACGCAAATCAACGGATTGAGGCGAGGTCGGTTCCAAGCAAACGGACCAAGCGACACTATCGGCTTACCCCGATGATTAGGCGCGCCAGAAATCCTTAAACCGATCGGGCGCCCTCGCGGTCATCGGTCCCCGGCCCCGAGTTCATCCGATCGTTCAGGGCGGCGGAAATCGACGCTCAAGCCTCACGACACTTGCGGGATGATCAGGCTCGTCGGGAACTATCAACTGCAAGCCGGGCGCTCTTCTAACCGGGCGGCGGGGTGTCGGGGATGGGGTGCCGCCCGGTCGGGCCTTTAAGCAAATCAACGTTTTCGCTCAAGCACAACGTCGCACCACCGGCTTTTGTGTGTGGCCGCTTGGCGACTTAACCTGTTCTCAGTACAACGATGTACTGCTGCCTATAGCAACCGCCAGCGTCGTAGCAAACATAACGTTTGTCCATAATCGCTATCTTTGGCGTGGCACTCTGCCGCGCGGTCAGGTCATCGGCGCATCGCCGGGCTTGGCTTCATCGCCCAGATGCCAAGGGTCGCCGCGCTCCTTGAGCTGGCAGACGACGTGATCCACATGGTTCGATACGCATCCAGGAAGGGGAGCCAACAAATCAAAAACTTAGCGAGATCAAACATCCAAGGCGTAATGCCAATAGGTACTGTGATTGGCGACGAGGAACGGGGAGGGGGCAGGTGTCTCGCCTTCGGAAACCGCGCAACCCGGACCGGAGGTCGAGGCGCCTGGAACCGACGACGAACGAAACGTGTTCCCGTCGGGGGCCACGTGTCGTTACGTGACTGTAACGTCGTTGCGCTCCAATGAAACGCCGTTACACAAGCTGAGACCGCCAACCACTTGGTGGCTCTCGCGCGCGGACGGATCGCAGCGACTAACGCTGGGCATGGAAGGAAGCCGATCACCGCCTGCGCCTTCCGATCGCCCGCGCGACGCTAACGGCGGGACCCTGTTACCGGCGCTGATAGTGGACCGCCGCACCGCACCTGTTCTTGCAAGAGGGCCGAGTAAAGCGCCAATATATGTCGATTTGGGTTTGATCGGAGAAATCCCGGTTGAAGCCGAAGCCACTGTCGCAAGCGCGCAATGAGGTTCTCGGTGGCTTGGTTTCGGCCGCCGTCGCCATTCCGCTGGCGATGGGCTTCGGCATGTTCGTGTTCTCTTCGTTGGGCGAGAATTATTTCGCCGACGGTGCGTTGGCGGGTCTTGTAACAGCGCCGGTTGTCGCCCTCGTCTGCGTGCTGCTCGGTGACAAAACGACGACCGTCTACGCCCCTCGGGTCAACAGCACTTTCTTCCTTGGCATCCTGATCTTTGGCCTCGTTCATTCCGACGAGCCGGCAATCGTCTCGGGCGGCGTTCCGTTCATTTTCACCATTGCATTCTCCGTCATACTCCTCGGTGGTTTGTTGCAGGCGCTGTTCGGCCTGATCAAGCTAGGAACGTTCATCAAATTCACGCCACAGCCCGTGATGGCGGGGTTCCAAAATGCCGCGGCGGCGTTGCTGTTCCTCGTTCAGTTGGGCAACGTTTGTGGCTTCGACCGCAGCATCCCATTCACACAGGTGCCGCAGCATTTTGCTTCGATCAAGCCGCTCAGTTTGGTCATTGCAGCGATCACATTTGCCACGATGTGGAACGCGCGAAAAATCTTGCCGAAAATTCCACCCATTCTCGTCGCTATCGCCATTGGCTGTCTTCTCTATTTTCTTTGCAAGCTACTCGGTTTCGGCGCCTATCTTGGCCCGGTCATCACCAGCGCGTCGAGCCCGACCTTGGGCGTGACGGCTTTAGAGTACTTCGAAGGTGTCGCGCCCGGCGACGGTTTTGTGGCGTTCGTGCCGAGGATCCTCCTCGGCGCACTCGCGCTGGCCATCATCGCTTCGATCGATGCGCTCTTGTGTACTAAGCTCGTCACTTCTTCCGACGAACCACGCCGCGACGGTGACCGACTTCTCGTTCGCCTCGGTATCGGCAACGTCGCCGCCGCGTGCGTCGGCGGCATCACCAGCGGCATCAACGTCGGTGCGAGCGTTACCAACCGGGCGTTCGGCGCGCGCAGACCCCTTTCCGTGCTGATCAACGCAGCGGCTTTGCTGATCGCTGGCGCCCTAGGATTCCGCTGGCTCGGCCAGATGCCACGGGTCGTCCTATCGGCCGTGATCATGGTCATCGCCGTACAGCATTTTGACCTATGGAGCCTGCGGCTTGCGGGCGAACTGCGAAAGGGACCCCGTTCCGATCGCTATAACGTCGGGCTCGACCTCGCAGTCGTCATCGTGGTTGCGGTGCTTTCGGTCGCACTCAACATCGTTCTGGCGGTTTTCATCGGGGTGGCCGTTGCGATTGCGCTCTTTGTGCTCCGCATGAGCCGGTCCGTTGTCCGGCGCACCTATCGCTGCAGTGTGATCCGTTCGCGTACGTCGCGAACTGAGCCGGAGCGCGCATTTCTGGAGCGCGCCGGCGACGCGATCCTGGTTATGGAGTTGCAGGGCGCTCTGTTCTTCGGCACCGGAGAAAAAATGCTGAGCGACGTCGAGAGCGCATTACGCCGTGAAACATCGTGCGTAATCCTCGACCTGCGCCGGCTCACGGAGATCGACAGCACCGGTGCGAATGCTCTGCTGGAGCTCAAAACGAAGCTCGCCAAACAAGGTAAGGAATTATCGCTGGTCTTGGCGGAGCAAACGATGGCGATGAAGTTCCTAAAGAATTTCGGCGTGCCGTCGTCCATCGGTGATGCATACATCTTTCCGGACGTCGATCGCGCTATCGAACGGGCTGAGGACAGCCTCTTACGCACGCAACCGCTGCGAATGTACCGTGACGAGATCCCGCTCGCCACGGTCGGTCTGTTCGCGAAATTCAATCCGACTGATTTGGCGGCAATCGAGCAGCACTTGCGACGCGCATCCTATCAGGCGGGCAGCGTGATCTTTCGCGAAGGCGATCCCGGCAACGAACTTTTCGTCGTTACCAAGGGCAGCGCTAGCGCTTATTTGCACTCGCCCAACACGAATATTCGCTTAGCGACGTTTGCTCCCGGCGCCATGTTCGGAGAGCTTGCCCTGCTCGACCCGGGGGCGCGCTCGGCGACGGTGGTCGCGGATACGGACCTCGTATGCTACGCCTTGACCACGTCGGATTTTGCGGCAATGGCGGCGAACTTCCCGGGCGTCGCCCTCCGGCTCCTGGCTGCGATTGGCCGAGAGTTGAGTGGTCGGCTGCGCACGGCCAACCGGACTATTCAGCACCTCGAGACGTGAATGCCGGCGAGCCCTAGTTGCGCTCTAAGCGGCGCCCAGCACAGGAACAACAATCATGTCTCACCTTGCAGAGAAGGCGAAGCGCAAAAGAACTTGATTCATGAGATCAAACACGATGGCTTCGCGTCATGGCCCGGCGTGACGGCTACAAGGTGCGTCTCATCGTTGCAACGGTCACGACCTAACCTACCGCTTCCCACTTGCCGCGGCAGCGAACGCCGCGTTGCCGGCGCGCTCGTGCCTGATCGAAGGGGAAGCAATCGCTTGTAATGACGACGGCCTTGCCGTTTTCAAGTTGATCCGCAGCTATCGTCGCGGTGATGCTGTCACGCTCTGTGCGTTCGACCTAATCGAAGTAGATGGCGAGGACTTACGTCGACGGCCGATCGAGGATCGGAAACAGGCGCTCAAGAAGCTGCCCGGCGCCCCGCATCCTGGTATCGCCTTCAACGGACACTTCGACGTTGAGGGTGTGATTGTATTCCACCACGCCTGCAAGCCGGCTGCGAAGGCATCGTTCATCGAGGTTCGGTACTATTTTTTGATGAGGCGCAACCAGATGTTCCTCGCCGAAGCAGATTATGATCGGTCCGGCCGTCCCACAACATTGGTCCAAAATCGACGCAAACTGTCGACGCCGCCGGCGGTTGAACTCCAGAGAGTTACGTCACCCACAAGCTGATTTCCTGCGAATATGCCGGAACGCGATTGGAGTAAGGCATCGAATGTTGTGCGTCCATTGCGGGTGAAGGGATGAGGGGGGAGCTGTCAGATCCATCTTTTGTCGAACGAGGACATCCAATTTGGTGACGGCGTCTTGGAGACGTTCCAACTGCGGCAAGTGGGGGTGAAGATTGAAGGCACTAACACCACGAAGTAGCTGAAGGTGATCAAGCGCGCTCTCGGCCTCAATCGGGGCAGGTGATCCGTCGGTCACTGCAGCGGGATGCAGTCCGAAGCGGTTCTCCACCGGCGAGGCTGCCCATAAAGAGCCGCATCGAGTTCGGTGCGCGCGATGCGAAAATAATCCTTATTTCTCACAAACTTGCGCCAAGGAATTGGCGGAGAGGAAGGGATTCGAACCCTTGATACGGCTTTAGACCGTATAACGGTTTAGCAAACCGCCGCCTTCAGCCACTCGGCCACCTCTCCAACGCGAAATATTCGATATTTCAAAGGCTGTTAGCATTCAAGTGACAAACGCATATAGCGCACATAGCGAGAACACCGAAGCCTGTACCGGCACAAATCCCGGTACAATTCTGAAGCTCTGCCCGTGTGTGCTTTCATGCTTCGTTCGTATCCGTTTGTAGGCAGGGGCAACTACCACAAGCTGACCCGCCCCCAACGCTAAGCACGGCTAAATAGCGGTCCTCACCAAAGACGAAGCTTCGTTCCCGATTGGGAAAGCCGGTAGGCAGGAAATTGCTGTTTAGCAGCCGCTACCGCTGCAGGGCTAAGGTAGTCGGTGCTGGAGCCGGTGACTCGTCAGTGGCGCAGTTTGGACGACCGCAGCCGTCCGCAACCGTCGGCGCAGCAGGATCGGGATTGGCGGCAGGCGGTTGGGTAGTCGGCACAGATGTGCAACCGTTTCCATCACACGCCACGACAAACGGCGTCGCGTTAGCCGCGTGCATGCCAAAGTCGCACGCTTGAGAATAAACTGTGCTAGCAGCAAGCGCGAAGGCCAGAGCCGCGAGACCGCCGAGCATCTTCATGGTCGCATCCTCTCAATGTCAGCCTCACCTATACCTCAGCTTAAGACAATCGGAAACACCAAAAGTCCGTTGATTTAGGCGCTCTTGCAGCGTCCGCACCCACTCAACAAGCGCCTCACGACTCAACAAGGTTACGCGACCGGCGCTACATTAAGGGGATCCGCACCAAGTTACGCCTAGCATTACGCTCAAGTCGGGTGAACCCCGCATAAAAAACTGCTTCAGCTCCAATACTGGTGCATTTGCCGGATTGGCGGTGTATCTCTCATCCATTCCCCTCAACCCGAGATACGAGATATCGGCCCAATTCCTTAAATTGCACGTTTAGGCTGGACCAATCGCGAAGTTCGCGAATATCCCTCACGAAATCGCCGCATATCGGGACGATGAAATCTAATCGTTTTGCGAGCGGCGCCTAAGACTGCGAGCCATTCATGACCAAACCGAAGCCGAAAGATCAGTTACAAAAACGGGGGCGAAAATCTTTATTCCGCGAGGAATACATTTTAATTGCAAAAGCCGCGGCGAGATTTGGTGCGATCGAGGAAGAGATTGCAGACGAATTAAATATTGGAATAACGACGCTCGAGCGGTGGAAGGAAAAATATCCGGAATTTCGGGGGGCCTTAAACGTCGGCAAACAGGCTGCCGATGACAGGGTTGAAAGGTCTTTATACCAGCGCGCGAACGGCTACTCGCATCCCGCGGTGAAAATTTTCATGACGCGCGATGGCAAAACTGTCGAGCACCAATACATCGAGTATTACCCGCCCGATCCAACGAGCATGATCTGGTGGTTAAAAAATCGCAGACCAGATCGCTGGCGCGACGTGCAGAACATCGATCACGCGGTCGGTGTGTACCATAACAGCTCGCGCGGGAGTGATAAGATGTCGCCCTGGGCCAGGATCATACTGCCGAGGATACGAAATTCATCGGAGGGAGGAGACTGATGGCTAAGTATGTTCCGAGCCCTCGAGACTGGGTGCGTGAGCAGGTCGAGCTATATGAAAGCAGCAGCGGAACCAAGGGCACCACTCTCCGCGACACCGGTTTACCTGTCGTCATCGTGACTCACCGGGGCCGTATGACGGGTGCAATTCGGAAGACACCTTTGATGCGCGTCAAGGAGGGCGATAACTATATTCTCGTCGGGTCGCAGGGTGGTGCGCCGAAAGATCAACCTGATATCGAACGGGTTCTACGCAGCCACGAAGCGCAAAGCGGAGGCGAGTGGAGGCGACTACGAGCCTACGCTTGCCGCCGCGACCAAGGACCTCGGCGACAGCAACACCGGCATTCCACCGGAGGCGAGGGAGAAGCTGTTCAACCCCTTCTTCACGACCAAGCCTGCCGGTGAAGGGACTGGGCTAGGTCTGTCCATCAGTCACGACATCATCGTCAAGCAACATGGTGGGTCTATAGAGGTTGATACCAAGCCCGGCGAATTCACTGAATTCAAGCTCGCTCTGCCGCGCACAGCAGCAACCCTTGCCAAGTCAGGAGGATGAGCGTGAGCCTTCATTCCAGTGGTCGATGATGAACCCGATGTCGAGGTGCTGTTCGTTGATGGCGCGGTTTTTCCGGCGGTGTTGCGATGCGGCCGCGATGCCGCTTGATCGATGAATACCAGCTTGTTCGATGATCGCTTAATTGGCGAGCGATACCTTTCTCGTCGGTGCCATCAGCCGGCAGTATCCAGCAATATCAGCGCAAGAACGGCCGCGAGGTGACGTTCAACTCGCGCCTTTCCAAAAACTGCGCTCCATGCGTCCCCTAGAAAATCTTTAAGGCGATTTTGGCTGGCTCTGAATAGGGAAGCGGCCGGCTTCTGTTTTTGCCCCGCAGGCGACATCAGTTCCTCTCTCGTTGGGACAGGGCTAATTTAAACCCGCGCGGCGGAAGCCTTCCAAATACTGCTCCTGTTGGTCTTTCTCCTTGATCGGCATTTCTTTTGCGATCCAGGCGAGCGAAATATTGGGTTGCGCGCGGCGTAGCTCCCTGAGTGCGGTCGTGGCGGCCTCGGCCTCCCCGGCCATGCCGGCAGCAGCCGCAAGTACGCGGTGGGCGCCGACGAAATCGCCGCGTTGCCGGACGCTTTCGCGCGAAAGATTTATCGCCTCCTCGTAATTACATCCGACGAACTGGGCGTAGGCGGCGATGCCGTTATATACCGCCGCGAATGGATCGCGCGGGCTCAGGAGCAGTGCACGTTGGGCGGCCTGCACAGCCTGTCGCCAACGACCGCTGTATGAAAGCGACAGGCTGTAAAACCCTTGTGCCTGCGCGAAGTTTGGATTGAGGCGCAATGCCAATTCATACTCGGCCAACGAATTGTCGAATCGTCGTTCAAGCAGATAGACATAGCCGAGCGCGTGGTGCGCCCAGGGGTCTTCGTTGTCGGATCGGATGGCTGCTAGTGCCGCGCGCTTGGCGATCGGTGCGGATACGGCCATCTCTTCCCAGCCCATGTGGGCGCTGAATGTATGGCTGGTCGCAAGGACACCGAGCGCCTGGCCGTAGTTCGGATCGATGCTGATTGCCTTTTCCAATAAAGCTTGCGCCACGACGTTGTCTTGCCGCGTCACCCGCCAGTAATGCGAGAGCGCCCGCATCACCAGATCCCAGGCATCCAGGCTGTCCGGCGGTTTGCGCCGGGCGTGAAAATTTTCCGCGGCATAGATCTGCGGCTCGACCGCGGCAACAATAGCGTTGGTGATCTCGTCCTGCACCGCAAACACGTCGGCGAGATCGCGGTCGTAGTGCTCCGCCCAGATGTGGCTGCCGGTGGCGACATCGTTGAGCTGGGCGGTAATACGTACGCGGTCGCCACTCTTGCGCACGCTACCCTCGACCACGTAACCGACGCCCAGCTCCTCGGCGATCTGCTTCATGTGGACGGCCTTGCCCTTGTAGATAAAGGACGAGTTGCGCGCGATCACGAAGAACCAACGCAGCTTGGACAACGCGGTGATGATGTCCTCGCTGATGCCATCGGAGAAATACTCCTGCTCCGTTTCCCCGCTCATGTTGATGAAGGGAAGCACGGCGATGGCCGGTCGGTCAGGCAGCGGCAGGGCCGGGCGCGACCGCTCGTGAACTTGATCTGGCTGCAGACTACCAGCATCTTCCGGTTCTGTGCCGGTTGGCTGCGTTCGCACCTCACCGACGAAGCGGAGGCCCTTGCGCGCGATGGTGCGGATCAGCCTTTGATCCTCGCCGCTATCGCCGACCGCCTTTCGCGCGGCGTTTATGCGACTCGTCAGAGTTGAGTCCGATACGATCCGGCCACCCCAGACTGAAGTGATGAGATCGTCCTTGCTGACGACTCGGTCGCGGTTCTCCATGAGGTAGATCAGCAGGTCGAACACCTGCGGCTCGACGGCAATAGGTTCCGAACCGCGGTAAAGCTCGCGCCGCTCCGTATCGAGGGTGTGATCGGCAAAGCAAAACCGCACGTTGTGGCTCCGGTCGGCCTGCGAGCGCCGTCCCCACGGGATAATCAAGCCCATCTCAAGGACAAATCAAGCTCTGGGCAAAGTCTTTCCCTCGCGCTCCCGGTATCCCTCCTTTTGATCGCAATCTCCGCCATTGCAACGGAACAGAGGAAAAGCCTTATGGGCTAGTTCATCAAAACCCACAAAGACGACCCACATGGACATTCAAAGGACCGATGCCGCTACGGGTAGGGAATAACGATGACCGCCGCAACACATCCCATGGTCAAGGCCGCCGATCAGCGTGCGGCAGCCGCAATGCGCGGGCCACGAGGTAAAGAGCCGAACAACAATACGCCTATTAAAGTCGATTATCTAGAAGTGGGCTCGTCCGGCCCTGTGGTCATGCTGGTACATTCCAGCGTATCGGGCGCGCGCCAGTGGCGGCGGCTGATGGGTGATCTAGAGGGTCAGTTTCGCGTTCGTGCAGTGAACTTGTTTGGATACGGCAAGACTCCGCCATGGCCGGCCGAAACAATACAGTCGCTTGACGATCAAGCGCGTCTCGTCGAAGCCGCGCTGCCGGCAAATGCCGACCAGGTTTATCTCGTCGGTCACTCGTTCGGCGGGTCGGTCGCCATGAAGGTTGCGGCGCGACTGGTGGGTCGCGTCGCCAGGCTGGTCCTGCTTGAGACCAATCCATTTTATCTCCTCGCACAATCCGGCCTCGTCGATGCATTCGCTGAGGCCATGGAATTGCGCAACTATATTAAGAAATTCGGAGCGCTTGGCCAATGGGCGACTGCGGCCGAAAAATTCGCGGACTACTGGGGTGGCGCCGGAACGTGGCGCGAGATGTCGTTGGATCGGCGCATGGCGTTTGCGGAAGCCCTCAAGCCGAATTTTTTTGAGTGGGACGCGGTGATGAACGAAACGACACCCGTGGAGCAATGGGCCGCCCTACTGCCGGCGGCGACGCTGTTAGTATGCGATCCTCGCACCGTCTTGCCCATCCGCGAGATCACCGCTGTCCTGCGTCGGTCCTGTCCCGGTTGGGCGTACAAGGAGGTGCCGGGAGCCGGTCACATGGCCCCGCTCACGCGCCCGGACCTGATCAATCCGCTGGTCACCTCATTCCTCGGTGCGCCAGCAAAAAACGAAGGAATGATCGAGGTTGGAGGAGGACGAGTTCTAAATCACGCTTGAGGCAATCCCGTCCCTGAACGCGTGCAATCAACCCGACAAAGCGCGAGAAAGTGCCATGTCAAGCACTATTAGGAATGCCAAGCAGTCTGTTTCAATCCAAGATACTGCGGCAGAGCGGTGGTCTCGCCTCTATGTCGATGTCCGCGCCAGCTACGGACTGACGGCTATCCAAGCAGCGCTTCTTCTAAACGGGGCAGCTTCTGTCGCCTTGCTCGCGTTTCTGGGGAATCTCGCCATTGCCCAGCAAACCAAGGGTTTAGCAGGGAACTTTGTAACCTTCAAAGAAGCCTTCGTGTGCTTGGTATCGGGGTGATGTTGGCCGCCTGTAGCAGTGTGGTCGCCCTCCTGATCCAGAATGTTGCGATTGCGCATCCGAAAGACGCTGAAGGTAGGACCGGTCGCCGGCTCAGATTGGTCGGAATATCGGAATGGTCGTCGCGTCGCTTTTTCTTTTCGCAGTTGGAATCACCGTGGCGGCGAACGCAGTGGGCAATTCAACGGGTCATTGGACTTAACCGCTCAACGGCAAACTGATCTGCAATGTATGACTAGCGGACTATCGCCGCAGCCACCTCGCCAGCGTCCCGGCGCATGCCTGGCATTCGCTTATAGTCGTCGAAGATTGCTTCCGATTCGTAACCAATATCAGCCGCGATGCTGGCAATGCGGTCGGCGGCGAGCTTAATCCTCTAGTTTGTTAAGTAGGCGATGGTCGGTCCACCAAGAAACGCCGCCCTCAAGGAATAATCAAGCCAATCTCACGCACAAATCAAGCGCCGGGCAAAGCCTTTCGGTCGTACTCATGGCATCTTGCGCATCCCGATTTCCACTGATCGCAATAGACCGGAGGAGGCTATGACGCAAAAAATCAGCTCCGCGATCCAGCGTCGCCCCGCAAGTTACAATGGTAGAGAGCCACTAATTCTGTGCCCTATCACCAGGCATCCGTGCGAGGGCGACCTTGCCTATCTATGCGAAGACTACGGTTGCGCTCGTAAGGGCGGCTTGTCGCCACACTCTGACGAAAACTTATGAACGAAGCTGTTGCGATCATCACAGTTGCGCCGGAGGGCCTAGGCGCCGGCACAAGTTGCTGATCTCGGTTTGACGTCTATCTGCCGAGATACACTAAGCGGACTACTAGCAGCATGGGCGCCCACACTCCGATACTTTTTATTTCGATGCTACGGACAGACAATGCGTCGCTGCCGACAAAGGGATCCTAACCTTGCGGATCGTATGAATTGAACGAGGTTGCAATGCGCAAACTGATGATCACTGCGCTCCTTATAGGGATCGCTGGAACGGTGTTCGCTGAAGAGATGCGGATGCCGATCAACGCACATGACCTTCAGTGGGGGCCAGCCCCCAACGCTTTCCCTGCAGGAGCACAGATCGCCGTCATTTCCGGAGATCCCTTCCACGAAGGCTTGTATGTCCTCCGGCTGAAGATGCCAGTGAACTACAAAATTCCCGCTCATAATCATCCCACATCAGAGTACGTCACCGTGGTTTCGGGCGACTTTCATATTGGCATGGGAGACAAGCTGGACCCCCAAAAAGGGCAGCTGTTACGCGCGGGCGGCTTTGCCGAAGCACCTGCGAAGATGAACCATTATGCTTGGTCGACGAGCGAAACCGTGGTTCAGGTTCACGGACAAGGACCTTTTGCGATTACCTATGTCAATCCGGGGGATGATCCCCGCAATAAATAGGATTCCCCAGCGATCAAACGATCGGCACCCGGCAAGGTCTTCGACAGAATCATCTCGCGGGGCGGTTGCTCGGCGACCCGCGGCTCCCTGGCGGCGACGTAAAAGGACGTCGCGCCAGTCGGCCGTACAGTTATCAATAAATCAGATAGCACGTCAGCAGCCATTCCGCCTCCACCGGACGCTCGTGCATGCGATTTGGACGCCCTGTCAAAGGCCACACCCGACTCCCGGACGCCGTGTCAAGCATTGCGGACGCCCAGTCATTCACATTCGCCTTCGCAAAGCTTAGGAAACCGCCTAATGCGCTGCAATATCGCGAGGCTAAAACAGGAAAGAACGACGCTTGGGCCTTTTCGCGAGCAGTTCTCACGCGGGCTGCTGACGCCTGTTAGCCGCTCCTCCGGAAAGGCCGTCGCCATCCCAATGCCCCGCGATATGCGCGGGCGGAGGCCGCTATGCAGCAGCAGATTGCTGAATGGCTCGAAAATCTCGGCATGTCCGAGTACGCGCAGCGTTTTGCCGAGAACGGGATTGATGTGTCAGTACTTCCCCAATCTGACCGATCAAGCGAGTAGTCCCGAAACGGGCCTTCAGCCAGCGCCTAGACAGCGCCTGTCCCCTGCACAATGATACGGACGCGTCTAGAGGCGTAGTAGGCCCTGTCATGGACGTTGGAGGGTGGCTGCGGAGCCTGGACCTCGAAAGGTATGAGGCGGCATTCCGCGAGAACGAAATCGACGACAAACTCCTGCCTAGCTTGTCGGCGGAGGACCTGAAGGACCTTGGGGTCGGTCTTGTTGGCCACCGCCGTAAGCTGCTTGATGCGATAGCTGCCCTGGGTGCCGACGCGAAGGCGAAGGCATCGCCAGTCGATGCTCATTCCACAACCGACACATCCGCTAGGGACGCCGCAGAACGCCGTCAGGTCACGGTGATGTTCTCAGACTTGGTCGGTTCAATGGCACTGTCGGCACGCATGGACCCGGAAGACCTTCGCGAGGTTATTTCCACCTATCAAAAGTGCGTTGCAGACACCGTGGGTCACTTCGGCGGGTTCGTGGCGAAGTACATGGGCGACGGCGTGCTAGTGTATTTTGGCTATCCGCAGGCCCATGAGGACGAAGCCGAGCGGGCAGTGCGCGCAGGGCTCCAGTTGGTCGCTGCAGTAGGTGATCTGAAGACGCACGCAGCATTGCAAACCCGTGTCGGTATTGCGACCGGGTTGGTCGTGGTCGGCGATCTGATCGGATCGGGTGCTTCTCAGGAGCAAGCAATCGTCGGCGAGGCTCCGAACCTCGCGGCGCGTCTCCAAAGCATCGCTGAGCCGAACATGGTCGTCATCGCCGAAGGTACGCGAAAATTACTCGGCAATCTCTTCGAGCTTGAGGATTTAGGGCCAAAGGACCTCAAGGGCATCACTGGGCCCGTGCACGTCTGGGCAGCGCTGCGACCGGCGTCAGTGGAAAGCCGCTTTGAGGCTCTCCACGCGAGCGGTCTGACCGACATCGTCGGCCGAGAAAAAGAACTCGAACTGCTGCTTCGGCGCTGGTCCAAGGCGAAATCCGGGGAAGGCCAGGTTGTACTTATGTCCGGCGAGGCTGGGATCGGCAAATCGCGACTCATCGCTGCGCTCTTGGAACGCCTTGCGGGCGAACCGCAAACGCGATTGCGCTACTTCTGCTCGCCGCAGCACACCGACAGTGCGTTTTATCCAATCATCGGTCGGATAGCAGGTGCCGCCGGATTCACCCCTGAAGACACACCGAAGGACAAACTCAACAAGCTCGACGCGATGCTGACCCGGGACGAAACCTCATTGGAGGACGCTAGCCTCCTGGCTGAGATGTTGTCGCTTCCGAATGACGGGCGATATCCGGACCTTAACCTAACTGCGCAGCAACGCCGAGAAAGAACACTGAACGCTCTCACGGTTCAATTGATGTCGTTGATCCCCCGGCACCCGGTGCTGATGATCCTTGAGGACGCTCACTGGATCGATCCCAGCACGTTAGAAATGCTTGGCCGTACAGTGAACCGCATCGAAAGTCTACGCGTGCTATTTGTCGTGACGTTCCGACCGGAGTTTGAGCCGCCTTGGCTCGGGCAATCTCATGTCACGACCGTCACTATCAATCGGCTTATTGGGCGCGAAATCAATGCCATGATCGACAACCTGTCCGGTGAGCAGGTAATCCCAACTAACATTCGGCAAGACATCATCGAGCGCAGCGATGGAGTGCCGCTGTTCGTTGAGGAGGTAACAAAAGCCGCCTTAGAGGCTGAGCACCAGAGTGTGTCGGATCGCATCACGAACGTTTCGCCCCCCAGTTTCGAAGTCCCGGCGACGTTACACGCCTCACTTATGGCCCGTCTTGATCATTTGGGCGCGGCGAAGCAAGTGGCACAAATCGGCGCTGCGATTGCGCGAGAGTTCTCCTATGCTCTGTTGACTGCCGTGGCGCCCCAACCGGAGGCAGAACTTCAGTCCGCACTCGATCGTCTCGTCGCGGCTGGCTTGCTGTTTCGGGAGGGCAAGCCACCCCAAGCGATCTATTTGTTCAAGCATGCACTGGTGCAGGATGCTGCATATGGCACGTTGCTACGTGAGCCGAAACGAGAACTCCACGCGCGCATTGCCGAAGTCCTTGAGAGCCAATTCCGCGATATTGCCGAAAGCCAGCCTGAATTGCTTGCGCGTCATTGCACTGAGGCGGGGCTGATTGAGAAAGCAGCGAGCTTATGGGGTAAGGCGGGGCGGCGCTCGCTGGCGCGATCTGCGCTCCTAGAGGCGGTTGCGCAGCTTACCCGTGCCCTGGATCAAATCGCCGCGTTGCCCGCCACCCCGACGCTGCGCCGCGAACAGATCGAGCTTCAGGTCGCGCTCATAACGCCACTAGTCCATGTCAAAGGATATGCCGCACCGGAAACCAAGGCCGCTTCGGAGCGGGCCCTCCTCTTGATTGACCAAGCTGAGGCACTGGGCGAGCGACTCGACGACCCCCTGACGTTGTTCTCGGTCCTCTATGGCATTTGCGTCGCGAACTTAGCGGCCTTCAATGGTTCTGTAGTGCGAGAACTTGCAGTTCAGTTCCTAGCGCTCGCAGAGAAGCAGAAGGCCACTGCCTCGGTCATGATCGGGCATCGCCTCATGGGCATGTCCTTACTGACCACGGGAGACATCGGTGAGGGACGCGTGCATCTTGATCGCGCGCTCGCGCTCTATGCTCCTGCCGAGCATCGTCAATTGGCGACGCGGTTTGGCCAAGACGTCGCCGTGGCAACTTTGGCGTTTCGGTCGTTGGCCTCGTGGATGCTTGGCTACCCCATGGCCGCGCTCGCGGACACCGAGCAAGCAATCAGTAATGCGCGCGAGATCGGTCAAGCCGCAACACTGATGTATGCGCTGGCCGTCGCCAGTTTTGCTCCTGCTTTATGTGGAAGGTATGCGACAGCAAAAACACTCCTGGATGAACTGCTTCCATTGGCGGAGGACAAGGGCACCTCGTGGTGGAAGGCGTTCGGAATGATGGAACAAGGATTGCTACTAGCGCTAACAGGCAAAGCCTCGGACGCGGCCTCGTTGATAGCTTCTGGGATCACTTTATTCCGGTCAATTGGATCAACATATTGGCTGCCGACATACCTGCCGCATTTGGCGATGGCTTACACGGAACTCGGCCAGTTCAATGATTGTTGGCGCTGCCTCAGTGAAGCGATGACGGCTGTTGAAACAACCGGGGAAAGGTGGTTCGAGGCTGAGGTTCATCGCATGGCGGGAGAAATCGCGCTGAAATCGCCGCAGGCTGACGCGGCGAAAGTGCAAGCCCATTTCGAACGCGCCCTAACGGTTGCACGCAAGCAACAAGCCAAGTCCTGGGAACTGCGGGCAGCGATGAGCATGGCGCGGCTCTGGCGTGACCAGGGGAAGCCGCAGCAGGCTCGTGAACTTCTCGCGCCGGTCTACGGCTGGTTCACCGAGGGCTTCGACACGCTCGATCTCAAGGAAGCGAAGGCACTGCTGGAGGAGCTCGCCGTATGAGCGTTGTCCGCGCCTGGCTAGGGACGATCGGCCTTGAGCGCGTGCGGTGATCCCTTCGGGAGTGTTGAACCTTGCATGCCCACAAAAGCAACGACGACCCGCACGGCGAGATTGTGCGCCTCGAGGAGCACATCGAAGAGCTTGCTGCCAAGATCGAAAGTTGCCGCAAGTTCATCCTTGTCTCGCGGATCGCCATGGCGGGCGGCGGCTTTATGCTCGCCGCGATGCTCCTCGGCGCAATCCGGTTCGATCCCGCCGCAATGGCGGCGGCGGTCGCGGCGTTACTCGGCGGCATTGTCGTGTGGGGTTCAAACGGCAGCACCGCAAAGGAAGCGGCGAAAGAGTTGGCGATGGCTGAAGCAGATCGGGCAGCGCTGATCGAGAAGGCCGATCTCCGTGTGATCAATGGGTGATAAACTAGCCCACGGACCTGATCGGGCGTAGCTTGTCCGATGTGCAAGCTAGCCTTCCTCGTCGCCGAGTTTTCAAAGGCATCGGCGTCGGCGCCGGCGCGGCGAACGTCCAAAAAAGTTCCAATTCATGACAAAGATAGAAACGAAATCGGTCTTAATCCAGCTTAGGGTACGTCCGTCATTCAAGGAAGCAACGGAAAGCGCTGCCGCTGAGGACGGACGATCACTAACATCATTTATCGAAAGGGTGGTGAGCGACTACCTGAAAAAGAAGGGTTACTTGAAATAGCTACCGGCCATCACGGTCCTGAAAATGAGCGACTGGTTCCACAATCTTCCCGTCGTGTGGATGGCGCCAATAGTTTTCGGCTTCACATACCTTTTATCGGCGGCAATCTACGCCATCGTTACAGGCCTCGCCGTCGGTGAGCGAGCACGCTCGTTCAAGGTGGTTTCTCCGGG
>CAWKBE010000039.1:0-16314 GCA_963847785.1 uncultured Alphaproteobacteria bacterium | reverse complement strand
CAAACCGATGGTGGCGCCGTTCAACCGGTTTTGGAAGGTACCGGATTCCATTGCGGAGGCAGAACCAGCAACGCCGCCAATCGCGAGCGCCGCTATTCCGCCCAGTACGATATTTCTTAAGTCGGGTCATCTGCCCCTCCGTGTTTGTCCCCAAGACCCCGGCGATGCCGCACGGTGCTTGTCTCGTCGGCACGACATGCCAACTGGCCGAACGTTCGTTCATGCCAATTCAGAATGCAATGCTTTATGACGGCGGCGGCGGGGGGAAACGTCACTTAGATCGGAGTAGTTGCAAAAATATCACGAAAAAAACGCTCACCCGAACTTGCATCGCCTTCATCAGATTCAGTATCGGAATCAATAAGTTATAGTGCATCGCGCTGGCCTTTTTCGACGGTCGCACGGAGGCGACGCAAGGTCCCGGTAAGGGGCAGTCACTGCGCATACCGCACGCCAGTTTGTCCGATTCGAACCTCCGGCGGCGGCGCATTTTCTTCGCTCAAGCGTGACGATTTTTTCGCATCAGAGAAAATTGAATTTACTCACCAGAAATCGAGCGTCGGCCAAATTGTTTGCTCGTGCGAATGCAGAAGCGACGCGAGTTTGCCGACATGCAGCACGATCGGAATGACGCCGTCGGTGTGCCGCAACGCAAAGATATGACCGACAAAAAGCGAATGATCGCCGCAGTCGTGCCGCGCAACCACTTTGGCGGCGACCGTTGCGTTGGCGTGCGCGAACACGGGCGTGTCGGCTTCGTATCGGTATATCGGATCGATGCCTTCGACCGGCCGACCGGCGAAATGACCGATCAGGGATTCCTGCCCGCGCGAAAGAATGTTCACGCCGAAATGGCCGGCTTCCAGGAGGAAGGCGTGCATGCGCGCTTTCATGCCGACCGAGATCACGCACAGCGGCGGTTCGAGCGAGCCGGACATGAACGCATTTGCGGTCATCCCGCGAACTTCGCCACGTACCTGCGTGGTGATGACGGTAACGCCGGTCACAAACGAGGCCATGACCCGGCGAAACAGATCCTCGGTTACCGCACCGTCTACGTCGGAATGAAATGCCGCAGCTGTCATTGTCGAATGATAGGGAGCGCGATGGGACGAAGCAAGGAACAGTGCCCACCGTCCGGGATTTCACTGCGACGGCGAGCTGTCGACGTCTTTGGCCAGTGCCATGAGCGCGTTCTTATAGATCGTCTGGATTTTGCTGGAATTGCCATCGACAACGTCGGGAAATTTGTTGTTGCGCAGGTGTAAGGCGCGGACCAATTTGAAGTCCGCGTGGGTCGAAAACATGTAAGAAGCGTCGTTATCCGGGGTACGGACCCAAATAATGTAATCCTTGGGATTGAGCTCGCTGCGACAGAAATAAACCTGATGGTCGTTCGTCACCACCACGACGACCGGAAGTGGTTGGGTCGGGTCGGTTGAAAATCCCAGACTGAGGGCCGTCGGCGCCGGAAACTCTTGCTTGGCGCCAATCGTGTCGATGAATTTCTGTAGCTTCTGAAATTGCGCCGGTGAAATCAGCGGCGCGTCCTGCGCCGAGGCCAACATACCCGCGGTTAATATCGTAAGGATCGCCGCAGCCAGCAACCGTTTCATTTGACGCCTCATGCAGTTCCACTTCCCATCAGATAGGCGCCGGCCGGCACCGTCTCAACCGGTATAATATGCGGCGCGTCCGCCGCTTGTCCTCGGTGTTGGGCGCACGTCGGTCGCCGCTACGACTTAACCAACATGCGGCCGGTGACGGCTTCGAGGTTCCTGAAGTAAATCTTATCCCGGTCGGTCTTCGACAAATCAAGTGACTCGAGAATCCTCAAGGTTTCGCGTGGATACATCGTCCCGCCCTCCGGATCGTAGGGGCAATCGGAGGCGAACACGATCTTGTCGCGCGGAAAGAATTCCAGGCCGGCCTTGGTCGCCGGCTCGGCGGTAAAGACCGCCGTATCCGCCCAGAAATCCTGCTTGAAGTAGTCGAGCACGCGTTTTTTGAGGCCCTTGCGCAGCGAAACATAGTCCTTGTCCGAGGTGCGCGAACCCATCACGTCGTTGCCCGGACCGATGCGGCCTTCGAGCATCGGCACGATGCCGCCGAAATGGTGCGTGATGAGTTTCAGATCGGGATGATTGTCCATGATCTTTGAGTACACAAGGCGCATCATGGCGGTGGCCGTCTCGTAGGACCAGCCGAAGGTCCACCAGATCTCGTAGAGCGATTTATCCTCGGTGAGGTAGTCGGGCATCTCGGCGCCGCGCGCCGGATGCATCCAAACCGGAATGCCAAGCTCGCTCATCTTGTCCCAGAACGGCAGATATTCGGGGCGGTCGAGCGGCTTGCCGTTGACGTTGGTGTAGATCTGCACGCCGAGCGCGCCGAGCTCTTTGACGGCGCGTTTCGCTTCGGCGACGCCGGCATCCTTTGCGGCGAGCGAGACCTGCGCCACCCAGCCGGGAAAGTGATCCTTTTCCGTGGCGATGAGTTCGGCAAGGCCGTCGTTGATGATGCGACAAAACTCATCGATCTGCGCCGGAGTTCTGGCGATGAGTTCGATCGGCGGCTGCGTGTAGGAAAGGATCTGCTGATAGTCCTTGTGGCCGTCGACGATTCTTTTGCGCACGTCGAGGTCGTGCAGCGCCGGCAGCGAGCGCACGCGCTTGCCCATGTCCTTGAAGTCGGCGGCGACGTCATCGAGCATGGCGAAGAATTGCTTCGGGAAAAAGTGGGTGTATGCGTCGATGCGCATGGACATGTTTCTCCGTATTTACTGCGGGTTGCTAGCACGGGCGGCGACGGCGGCAATAGGCGACAAAAGCTCACGCGCTTTTGTGCTCAAACAGCGTGAGAATCTCGGCGGGGATCGGTTGCGATCTGACGCGCTGCGGATCGGCTGAGTCGCGGGCTACCCACACGCGCGTCTCGAAGCCTTCGACCGCGAGTGCGCCGGCCTTGGTGATCCGGTGCTCGAGCTTGAAGCTCGATCGGCCGCATTCCACGAGCGCCGTCTCGACCGCCACCTCGTCGCCGAACCGCGTCGGCTGACGGAAGCGCGCTCGTGTTTCGACCAGCGGATGGCCGGCGAAGTCGTAGGCCTTGAGATAGTCGATCTTGTTCATGCCGAGGGCGCGCTCGATGAGAACGGTGGTACAGGTGTCGAAAATTTCGAAATAGCGCGGATAGAAGATGATTCCGGCGGGATCGCAATCGCACCATTCGATGCGTACGTTGCGGATGTTGGTAAGCATTCCGGCGTCGAATTCAGCGCGGCGCCATGCGCAGCGCCGCATCGAGCCGGACGACTTCGCCGTTGAGGTAGCGGTTTTCGATCATGTGCTTCACCAGCGCGGCGAATTGCGACGGATCGCCGAGCTTCTTCGGAAACGGCAGCGAGGCCGCGAGGCTGTCCTGCGCTTGCTGCGAGAGCCCGAGCAGCATCGGCGTCAGAAATATCCCGGGGGCGATGGCGTTAACGCGCACTCCGAACTGGGCGAACTCGCGCGCCGCCGGCAGGACCAGGCTGACGATGCCGCCCTTCGATGACGCATAGGCGGCCTGGCCGATCTGGCCGTCGAAGGCCGCGACCGACGCGGTGCAGACGATGACGCCGCGCTCGCCGTCGGTCAGCGGATCCAACGGCGCCATGGCGGCGGCGGCAAGCCGCATCGTATTGAACGTGCCGATCAGGTTGACGCGAATGACGCGCTCGTAATCGGCAAGCGGCATCGGCCCCTCTTTGCCGACGATGCGCTTGGCCGTCCCGATACCGGCGCAATTGACCAGGATGCGCGCCGGACCGTGATCGGCGGCGGCCTTGGCGATCGCCGCCTCGGTGCTGGCGCTATCGGCTACGTCGCAATGGATGGAAATGCCGTTGATGTCGATTGCCACCTCCGCGGCTGCCTTGGTGTTGACGTCGAGGAGGGCAACCTTGGCGCCGGCCGCGGCCAGCATCCGCGCGGTCGCGGCGCCGAGGCCGGAGCCGCCACCGCTGACGAGCGCCGCATGTCCACGAATATCCATGATCAACTCGCTTGTGCTGTCGGAATTGTCGAATGCCCCGCGACGATGACGCTGGGCGGCGGCGGGTCGGTGTAGAGTTCCTCGACCAAATTGGCGCGATGGGCAAGCACCGCGCGCTGGTTGATCGATCCTTTGTCGGTCACTTCGCCGACGTCAAGCGACGGCGGCTCGGCGAGCAGAATGGCGCGGCAAACCCGTGCCGACGTGCCGCGGCCCGGCTCCGCCAACGCCTGCAAAAAGCCCGCGAACGCTTTTTTCACGCGCGCGTCGTCGAGCACGGCCGCGGCCGATGCGTCCGGCGGCAGATCGGGCGCAAGCCTTCGGCAGGCATCGACGTCGGGAATGATCAGAGCCGTGACATCGTCGCGATCCGGTCCGGCCAGCACGACGTCGCGCACGAGCGGCGCGCAATGCGCGATCAGCGCCATGCGCAGCGGTCCGACGCTGACCCAGGTCCCGGTCGCGAGCTTGAAATCCTCGGCAATTCGTCCGTCGAAAAGCAGGCCCTTGGCGGGATCGGCGGGGTCCTCGAACCGCACCGCGTCGCCGATTTTGTAAAATCCCTCCTCGTCGAAGGCGGCCGCGGTGATGGTGGGCGCACGCCAATAGCCGGGCGTGATGTTGGGCCCTCTAAACCGGGTCTCGAACTTGGCCTCCTGGGGAACGAGTTTGACCTCGAGGCCCGGCAGCGGCAGGCCGATATTGCCGACGCGCTCGCATTCCCAGCTGCAAACAAGCGCGGCCGGGCCCGTCTCCGTCGAGCCGAGGCTCGTCAGAAAGATAACGCGTTCGCCGACGGTCTCGACCGCGAGATCCTGCAACGCGTCGTGCACATGCTGCGGCAGGCCGGCGCCGGCATAAAACATCACCTTGAGCCGACTGAAGAACTTATCGCGCATCGCCCGATCCGCCTGCAGATAAGGCACGAGCATCTCGAAGCCCTTCGGCACGTTGAAGTAGATCGTCGGCGCTACATCACGGAGGTTGCGCACGGTCGTTTCGATGGCGCCCGGCATCGGCTTGCCCTCGTCGATATAGAGCGAGCCGCCGTTATGCAGCACGAGTCCAAAGTTGTGATTGCCGCCGAACGTGTGGTTCCACGGCAGCCAATCGAGCAGAACCGGAGGCTCGTCCGCGACAAACTCGAGCCCGGCGCGCATCATCGTCTGGTTCGCGCACAGCATGCGCTGCGGATTGATGACGCCTTTCGGCTGGCCGGTGGAGCCGGAGGTGAACAGGATTTTTGCAACCGTATCGGGACCGACCTTGGCATGCGCCGCGTCGACGGCTGCGGTCGGCTGCGCGCCGGAAAGTTTCGCGAAAGGCGTCATGGGCCGGTCGCTTGCAGGGTTTTCGGTGACCACCATTTCGGCATTCGCCGGCACGGCCGCGGCAACGGCGCGCGCAAACGCGATCCCGCTCGCGGCAAAGACGAGGCCGGGCGTCAAAATTTCCATGATGCTCTTGAGCTTCTTGAAATCCTGCGAGACCAGCGAATAGGGCACGGAGATCGGTGCATAGGGAATGCCGACATGCATGGCGGCAAGGCCAAGAAGCGCGTGCTCGATATCGTTGCCCGATAAAATCGCGATCGGCCGATCGGCGAAGAGATCACGCTCGAGCAAAGCTGCCGCGATCGCGCGCACGGCTGCAAATGTCGCCGCGTAGGTCATCGAGCGCCACTGGCCTGCGCCGTCGCGCTGCGCGAGGAATACGCGCTCCGGCGCGGCATCGGCCCAAAAAGCAAGCCGCTCGGTGAGATTCTTCGGATAAGGCTGCAGCGCCTTCGGCGAGCGCATGAGGATGGCGCCGTCAGTCCTGCGCTCGACCAAAACCTCTGGCGCGCCGAGCCGCGCCTTTCGCAGCGGAGCGCGCGTTGGGCCGGAATGCTTTTGTACGGACATACGCGACATGCCGCTTAACCGCGCACGACCTTGGGGCCGCGCTTTTCCAGAAAATCCTTGAGCCGCCGCTTCGCCTCGCCATCGCTCTGTGCGATGGCCGCAGTCAACGCCTCGGTGGCGAAGCCGGCGGCCGGGTCCCCGCGGGCGATGCGCGGCAGCATGTGGGTGACGGCGAAATTGGTGAACGGCGCGTTGGCCGCAATCCGCTCCGCAAGTTCGATGCCCTTGGCTAAGCCGGCGCCGTCCTCGACGAGATATTGCGTGAGCCCGATCGCCTGGCCTTCTTCGGCGCTGAGCGTATGCCCGGTCAGCATCATGTCCATCATGCGCGCGACGCCGATGAGTGGCGGCAGGCGCACCGATCCGCCGCCGCCGACGAAGATGCCGCGGCTTCCCTCCGGCAGTGCATAGAACGCCGAGCGTTCCGCCACGCGGATATGGGCGGCGGCGGCGAGCTCAAGGCCACCGCCGACGACCGCGCCGTGGAGGACGGCGACGACGGGCACCTTTCCATACTGAATGCGATCGAAGGCGCGATGCCAGAACCGCGAGTGCTCGATGCCGGCAATGACGTCGCGCTCTTGTAGTTCCGAGAGATCGAGCCCGGCGCTGAAGTGCTCGCCGTCGCCGGCCAGCACAACGGCGCGGATGCTGTCGGGCAGGGAGGTGAAGAACGCCTCCATTCCCGCCACCGTCGTGTCATCAAGCGCGTTACGCTTCTGCTGGCGATGCAGCCGCAGCACCGCGACTTCACCGCGCCGCTCGGCGCGAAGAGAAGGTGGCAGAACGCAAAAGTCGCCGGCGCGATCGTCCACGGCAAGCTCGTCGGGATCGGAACCTCGTTCCGGTGACATTTCTGCTGAACCGCGTCAAGGCGCGGTCAATCCGCCCAATTCATGGTGATTTGACCCTATCGGCCCCGCCTCCTAAATAGCGGACACAGAAAGGCGCGGCGTGACATTTGCACGACCGGCGGCCCAAGGAGCGAACCCATGCGGGAGGTCTTCATTTGCGATGCAGCGCGCACCGCGATCGGCCGCTACGGCGGCGCTCTCGCCAGGGTTCGCACCGACGATCTCGCGGCGGTCCCGATCCGGGCGCTGGTGGCGCGCAACCCGCAGGCCGATTGGTCGCGGCTCGATGAAGTCTTCTTCGGCTGCGCCAATCAGGCCGGCGAGGACAACCGCAACGTGGCGCGCATGGCGCTCTTGCTGGCCGGGCTGCCCGAAACGGTGCCCGGGCTGACCGTCAACCGGCTCTGCGCCTCCGGGCTCAATGCGGTCGGCGACGCGGCGCGGGCGATCCGCACCGGCGACATGGATTTCGCCATCGCCGGCGGCGTTGAATCGATGACGCGCGCGCCCATGGTGATGGGCAAGGCGAGCGAGGCGTTTTCGCGAACGGCCGAAATCTACGACACCACCATCGGCTGGCGCTTCATCAATCCGCTGCTCAAGGCGCAATACGGCGTCGATTCGATGCCGGAGACCGCCGAGAACGTCGCCGAAGAATTCCAGGTGGCGCGCAAGGACCAGGACGCCTTTGCGCTGCGCTCGCAGCAGCGCGCTGGCAAGGCGGTCGTTTCCGGCTATTTTGCCGAGGAGATCGTGCCGGTGCAGGCACCGGGCGGTAAAGCCGGGCCGGTCACCGTCGACAAGGACGAACACATTCGCCCCGATACGACGCTCGACAATCTCACCAAGCTCAAGCCGATCGTGCGCAATCCCGGCACCATCACTGCCGGCAACGCCTCCGGCGTGAATGACGGCGCGGCCGCCATCATCCTCGCCAGCGAAGACGCCGTGAAGGCCCATGGTTTGAAGCCGCGCGCGCGTGTGCTCGGCATGGCGTCGGCGGCGGTGCCGCCGCGGATCATGGGTATCGGCCCGGTACCGTCGACGCGCAAATTGATGGAGCGGCTCGCTCTGAAGATCGGCGACTTCGATCTGATCGAGCTCAACGAGGCTTTCGCGTCGCAGGGTCTAGCTTGCCTTCGTGCGCTCGGCGTTACCGACGATGCCGAACACGTCAATCCGCACGGCGGCGCGATTGCGCTCGGTCATCCGCTCGGCATGTCCGGCGCGCGGCTGGCGCTGACCGCCGTGCACGGCCTCGAGAAGCGCGGCGGCAAGCGTGCGCTCGCGACCATGTGCGTCGGCGTCGGGCAGGGCGTGTCGCTGGCGGTAGAGTTGGTTTGATGCGCAGATCGGGAGAAATGGAGACCGATCTGTGCCGATGAGTCCGGGGTACGTTCCGTTCCATCCCGATCCGTCAAAGCCGAAATTCAAAGCGCCACCGGGTGCGGTCGATGCGCATTGTCATGTGTTCGGTCCGGAGAGCAAATTTCCTTACGCGCCGGAGCGCAAATACACGCCCTGCGACGCACCGAAGGAGAAACTGTTCGCGCTGCGCGACTTCCTCGGCTTCGACAAGAACGTGATCGTGCAGGCGTCCTGCCACTCCAAGGACAATCGCGCGATGGTCGATGCGCTCGAAGCCTCCAAGGGCCGCGCCAAGGGCGTCGCCTTTGTCGGCGAAGAAGTAACCGACGACCAGTTCAAATGGATGGACAAGGCCGGCGTGCGCGGCGTGCGTTTTAATTTTCTCCGGCGGCTGGTCGATTTCACGCCGCGCGACGTGCTCGAACGCATCGCCGCGCGTGTGGACAAGCTCGGCTGGCACGTCGTGGTTTATTTCGAAATGCACGATTTGCCGGAACTCGAGGATTTTTTTACTTCGCTGCCGACGGCGGTCGTCGTCGACCACATGGGCACGCCCGACATCAAAAAGGGCGTCGATCACCCGGAAAACCAGCGGTTTCACCGGCTCATGGAACGGCGCAAGAATTTCTGGGTCAAAGCCACCTGCCCGGAGCGTATGACGGTCGCGGGACCGCCCTATGACGACGTCGCTCCGTTCGGGCGCGCGCTAGTCGAGCGCTTCCCGGACCGGGTGATCTGGGGCACGGATTGGCCGCATCCGAACGTGCGAGTTGCGCCGGACGACGGCCTGCTAGTCGACTATATTCCCAAGATCGCGCCCACGGCCGAGCTTCAGCGCAAGCTCTTGGTCGACAATCCGATGCGGCTTTACTGGAGTTAGAACGGTTCGCGAGTTCACTACGTTGCCAAGTTGCGCCGCGCTATATATGTGAACCCAAACGGGAGAATACCCGGAGAAACGAACATGGCTCGCAAAGAGCAGGTTTACGACGACATTCCCGGCACATTCGTGTTCGATGCCGAGCGGTCACGGCAGGGCTACGGCATCAACATGTTCTGCATGTCGCTGATGAAAGAGGACAACCGCCGGGCCTTCAAGGCCAACGAAGCAGAATATCTGAAAAAGTTCAGGCTGACGCCGGAGCAGACCGAGGCCGTCCTCAAGCGCGATTACAACCGCATGCTCGAGCTCGGCGGCAACATCTACTTCACGGCCAAGCTGGGTGCGACCGATGGGCACTCGTTCCAGCATCTCGCGGCAGTGATGACCGGCAACACGCAGGACAAATATGCCGACATGATGCTCAGCGGCGGCCGTTCGGTCGAAGGCAATCGCTCGCGCTCGGGCAAGAATGCGCCGTCGCCACTGGTCTCCGGCGCGCCGGCAAAGAAAGCCGCCGCCAAGACAAAGACGAAGGCGAAAGCCAAACCCAAGTCCAAGCCCAAACCCAAGTCCAAATCAAAATCAGCAAAGCGGAAGTGAACCGTGGCCAGGATCGTCGCAGGTATAGGTTCGTCGCACGTGCCCGCCATCGGCGCGGCCATCGACAACGGCAAGACCGAAGAGCCGTATTGGAAGCGCGTGTTCGCCGGTTTCGAAAAATCGCAAGAGTGGATGCGCGAGACCAAGCCCGACGTCGCCATCATCGTCTATAACGATCACGCCTCGGCGTTTTCGGTCGATCTCATTCCGACCTTCGCGCTCGGCTGCGCCGCGGAATTTCCGCCGGCCGACGAGGGCTGGGGGCCGCGCCCGGTGCCGGTGGTGCAGGGTTATCCGGAGCTCGCCTCGCACATTGCGCAGTCGGTCATACTCGATGAATTCGACCTGACCATCTGCAATAAGATGGAAGTCGATCACGGGATGACCGTGCCGATGAACCTCCTGTTCGGCAAGGTCGACAAGAATTCCCATTGGCCGTGTCCGGTCATCCCGCTCGCGGTCAACGTTGTGATGTACCCGCCGCCGACCGGTCATCGCTGCTTCATGCTCGGCCGGGCGATCCGCAAGGCCGTGGAGTCCTATCCGGAAGATCTCAAGGTCGTGATCTTCGGTACCGGCGGACTGTCGCATCAGATCTCGGGTCCGCGCGCCGGCTTGATCAACAGCAAGTGGGACAAGGCCTTTCTCGACAATCTGTCGAAGGATCCGCAGAAGCTCGTCAGGATTCCGCATGTCGATTATATGCGCGAGGCCGGCGCCGAAGGAATCGAGATGGTGATGTGGCTGATCATGCGCGGCGCGCTCGACGACAAAGTCGACGAAGTCTACCGCTTCTACACCGTGCCGGCTTCGAACACTGCCGTCGGGCACATCATTCTTGCGAACCGGCCGCGCACCGCTCGTCGTCATCCCGGCGCTCACAAAACCGCAAAGCGTGCAGCCACTAAGCACAAGCGCGCGGCGGCGCGCGCCAAGGCGACGATCGTCAGGGGCCGGTAATGAAGATTTGCGTCGCCGGTCAGGGTGCTTTCGGCCAGAAGCATCTTGACGCCCTCAAGCGTATTCCGGACGTCGAGGTCACCTCACTGGTCGGCGGCAATCAGGACGCGACCGCCGAGGTGGCGAAGAAGTACGGCATCGCCCACTACACCGGCGACCTCTCCGAGGGCATCAAGCGCGCCGACGCGGTCATCCTCACCACGCCGACCAAGATGCATTTCCGCCAGGGCGAGCAGGTGATGCGCGCCGGCAAGCACGTGCTCGTGGAAATTCCGGTCACTGACAGTGTCGAGGACGCCGAGGCGCTGGTGAAGATCGCCAAGGAGACCGGCGTCGTCGCCATGGGCGGCCACGTGCGGCGCTTCAATCCCAGCCACCAATTCGTGCACAAGCGTATCGTCAAGGGCGAACTGAAAATCCAGCAGATGGACGTGCAGACCTATTTCTTCCGCCGGAAGAACATGAACGCGGCGGGCCAGCCGCGGAGCTGGACCGACCATTTGCTGTGGCACCATGCGGCGCACACGATCGATCTGTTCCAGTACCAGACCGGCGAGACGATCTCGGATTGCTACGCGGTGCAGGGGCCGATCCACCCGCAGCTCAACATCGCCATGGACATGGGCATCGTCGCCAAGGTGCCGTCGGGTTCGATCCTGACGCTGTCGCTATCGTTCAACAACGACGGTCCGATCGGCTCGTTCTTCCGCTACATCTGCGACAACGGCACCTACAAGGCCCATTACGACGATCTCGTCGACGGCAAAGACAACAAAATCGACCTGTCGAAAGTCGATGTCTCCATGGATGGCATCGAGCTTGAGGACCGCGAGTTCATCGCCGCGATCAAGGAAAAGCGCGAGCCGAATTCAAGTCTGGCGCAGCTTCTCCCCTGCATGCACGTTCTCGCCAAGCTCGAGGGCGTCATCGATCCGCAGCGCAAGGCGCACGCCTAGCGGTGCCGACGGCGCCGAATTTTGCTTCATTGCGGCGATTGGCTTTATGGACGCAGACGCAATGACCGCCAGTTCCAAACCCACCCAAGTCACCGGGCAGAAAGTGGTCAATTTGGCGCTCCAAGGCGGAGGCAGCCACGGCGCCTTTACTTGGGGTGTGCTAGATCGGCTGCTCGAAGAGGAACGACTGGCTTTCGACGGCATCACCGGGACCAGCGCCGGCGCCGTCAATGCCGTCGTGCTCGCCGACGGCTTGGCCGCCGGTGGCCGCGAGGGAGCGAGGAACGCACTCCGACTATATTGGAAGAAAGTATCCGACGTTTCGTCGCGCGGTATTTTCAAGCCCTCGGCGATCGACAAAGCGAATTCGGATTTCGGCCTCGACCATTCGCCCGGTTTCTTATTTATGGAATCGCTGACGTATTTCGCGTCTCCCTATCAGATGAATCCGTTCAACTACAATCCGATCAAGGACCTGCTTGCGGAGGCGATCGACTTCGAGCGCGTGCGGCGGCAAACGGCAGTCAAACTGTTTATTTGTGCGACCAACTTACAGACCGCCAAGGTGAAGATCTTCTCCGGGAAAGCTATCGGCGTCGAGCAGGTTCTCGCTTCGGCATGCCTGCCAATGATGATGCACGCCGTCGAGGTTGATGGCGAATTTTATTGGGACGGCAGTTATGCGGGGAATCCCGCGATCTTTCCGCTGGTCTACGATTGTGAGGCGCGCGACATCATTTTGGTCCACATCACGCCGGCCGAGCGCCCGGGCGTTCCGACCACGTCGCTCGAGATCATGAATCGCATGCAAGAGATCAGCTTCAATACCGCTCTCATCCGCGAGATGCGTGCCGTCGCCTTCGTGAATAGGCGGATCGAAGAGGGCAAGATGGCCGAGGGCAAGCGCATGTTGGTCCACTTGATCGAAGCCGAGGATTTGATCAGAGAGTTCTCGTGGTCCAGCAGGCTGAACGGCGACTGGAATTTTCTGACTCACCTTTACGAAATGGGGCGCGCACGCGCCGACGACTGGCTCAAGACCAACTTTGACCGTCTCGGGAAAGAGTCAACCGTTGATCTGGAAGAGAAATATTTTTAGCCTTGCGGCGTGGGATGCTCGTAAACTGTGAAACTTTGAACACTAAGTCATGACATTGGTCGATACTCCGGCAGCGGCCGTCGATACCGAGGCCGTCAAGGTCGCCGACCAGGAGGTGGTCAACCTTGCACTTCAAGGCGAAGGCAGCCATGGCGCGTTCACATGAGGCGTGCTCGATCCCGGCGAACCTTATTGGGACGGCATTTTTATCAAATCCGGCGATCTTTCCGCTGCTCTTCGAATGCGAGGCGCCTGACGTCCTCATGGTGCATATCACGCCGGCCGACCGGCCCGAGCTTCCGAAGACGTCGCCGGCGATTATGAACCGCATGCAGGAGATCAGCTTCAATACCTCGCCCATCCGGGAAATGCGGGCAATTGCGTTTCTTAATAAGCTCATCGACGAAGGCAAGATGGGTGGCGGTAAGCGCATGCTCGTCCACTTGATCGAAGCCGAGGACCTGATCAGAGGGTTTTCATGGTCGAGCAGACTGAACTCGGATTGGCGTTTCCTGATGCACCTTTGCGAGATGGGCCGCGAACGCGCCGACGCGTGGCTGCAGGCCAATTTTGATCGCATCGGCGTCGAGTTCGACCGTTGATCTCACGGAAAAATATTTCTGACACAAATTTCCCGATAGCCGCGCTTTACTTGATCAGCCGCCCGGCCTAGCTATCGTGGCGCGCGCGATCGTGGCCAGGATTGATATGCATGTCGGAACTTATTCTTGCACTTCATTCCGGCCCTCACGATTCCGTTGCGGCGCTGTTCGACGATTATGATTTGAAAGCGGCCGTCCAGCTTGAGCGCCTGACGCGGGTTAAAGGCGCCGGCCGACAGCATCCGGACCTCTGCATCGACGAAGTACTGAAAATCGCCGGCGCCACGCGTGCCGATGTCGATGTGATTGCGATGTCGCGGACGCTGCTCAATACCAAATATTTTCGCCACATGCGCGGCCTGCGCTGGCTGCAAGAGACGGCCTTCCGGCGCACCCGCGGCAAGATGCTCCAATACATGACGCATGAAATGCGTCGCTATCACTCCACAGACTATGACGACCTGTTCGACCTCACGGCGTTCCGACGCGACGGCGGTTTCCGGGCGAACACGGTTTTGCATTTCAGCAATCACCACGAAGCGCATGCGGTGCCGCCGCTGTTCTACAGCCCGTGGGACGAAGCGCTGCTGGTTACGGCCGACGGCGGCGGCGACACCGTCAATTACAGTCATCGCAGCTTCAGGGACGGCGCGATCAAAACGATCTATGGCGGTGAGGAATGCTTGTTCGTCGACCAGCCGGTCGACAGTCTTGGCCGCGCCTACAGTGCCGCGACGCTGGCGCTCGGATTTCGCATGAATAGGCATGAAGGCAAGCTCACCGGCCTTGCCGCCTTGGGCAAACCGACGCGCGCGGCCGAGATCGGCGCCTACTTCAGCCTCGACGAGAACGGACGGGTGTACTCGAAGTTTTCCGGCTTCAGCCACATGAAACGTTTCATGCGGCGATTGGCGGAAACGACCCGGCGCGAAGATCTCGCTGCTTCAATCCAAGAGGTGCTCGAGGATACGATGCTGGGCTCGCTCAAAATTCTGCTGGCGCACCATCCAAGCAGACATCTTGGGCTTGCCGGCGGCGTGTTTGCCAATGTCAAGCTCAACCGCTTGTTGGCCGAGTGTCTGGACTTGGACGAGGTTTTCATCTTTCCGGCGATGGGCGACGAGGGGCTGCCGGTGGGCAATGCCTTGATTTATTTGTTAGAGCGCGACGGCTTCAAATCCTGGCTCGACCGCCGGCGGCCGCTTGGTCCGATTTTTCTCGGCCGCGATTACACCAGCGCGATCGATTCCACGTTGGCGGCAATGGCGAATGTGCGCCGCGTCGAAGCGGCGCCGGTTGCGGAGGCCGCGCGCCGCCTGGTCAACGGCGACATCGGGGCGATCTATACCGGCCGCATGGAATATGGGCCGCGTGCGCTCGGTGCGCGCTCGATCCTCGCCAATCCGTCGCGGCGCGAGACCCACGATCTACTCAACCAACGTCTGTCGCGCACCGAATTCATGCCGTTTGCGCCGGTGGTCGCCGCCGAACGGGCGGCCGCAGTCTTCGACATCAATGCGGTGAACGCCCGCGCCTGCGAGTACATGACCATTGCCTGCGGCGTGCGCCCGCAATGGCGCGACCGCATTCCCGCCGTCGTGCATGTCGACGGTTCGGCGCGTCCGCAGATCATCCGGCGCGAGGACAACAAGCTCTACTACGACATCGTCAGCGCGTTCGAAGCGGCTAGCGGCCTGCCCGTCCTAGTCAATACCAGCTTCAATGTGCACGAAGAGCCGATCGTCAATTCCCCTGCCGAATGCGCGAAAGCGTTGACCGATGGCCGCATCGACTTTGTCGTGACCGAACAAGCGGTTTACGAGCTGGCGCGTTGATCCGGGCGGATTTATTTCGCACGGGGTGATGCAGCGACCCGAGTCCGAGCCGCCAAAACCGGCAAATCCGATTACTTCATCGCCTCTGATTATCCATTCCGTTCAACTGCCTCGCAATTTTTCACCGACGACGAAGAGTTTTCTTGTCTTCGTGCTAGAAAAACTGACGTAGCCTGGCGATGACGCTCAGGACCGGCTCTTGAGTGCAGTACCTCGGCGCCATGACCAGAAAACGGCTATACGAAGACCAGCAGATGACTGAACGCCGAAAGCCGTGTTGATCGATAGCACGCGATCGCAATAGCGTTAATCGAGATGTTAGAGCGGACGCATGAGCGTTTGCGTCGCGCCGATGCGGCGCTCCGATGATGGTTGCGCCCATCTGAATTAACGTCTTTTCGTATTCAACGTGACTTGCCGCCTGCCTCAAAGATGGCCTTATGGGTCTACGCCGGCGATCAGGAACACCCACGCAACATAGAGGTCGACCACAATCGTGGCCACCAACGGGTACGCGATGGCAAGGACCCCCAGGATTATCAGGAGCGAGGTCCCAGCACCACGAGAAGCCACCAATGCTTTTTTAACGTCCCAGCGGAGTCCGAGTGCAAAAAAAGTTGGCGGGAAATCCGTCATGATTACCTTTCCTGGATTTGACGCAGATATTCGACGATTGCTTTTATGCGCTGTTGGATGACAGGTTCGGGATCGCAAGAAAGGTCAATCAAAGAGTCAAACGGGTCAGCCGTCGGCTTCTTGACCTTTCTTAGCCGTTCATGATGGGTTGAAAAAAACCACCTGTGAACGTTCGGTCGCAAAACAGGTGGGCTCAGGTGTCGACATCCCCAAACTGGCATCTCGCTACTGCTATGAGATGTCCTCGCCTCTCGCCCATCAATCATCTTATAAACAGCATCGGCTGCAAAGACGCCATTGTTGCGTTTGGCGAGGATTGTCAGATCGGCGGGTTTCTTTTTCATCTCGGTGCTGCGCGGACCCGCGCCTTTGCCATCGGCACCGTGGCACTCTACACACTTTGTCAAAAACTCCGTCTTGCCAAAATCGAGATCTTGCGATCGAGCAGACGCATTCAATGCAATTAGTATGATGCCAATTGCTGGCGCGACGCGAGGAGCCATCTAACGGGACCTCATCAGCTTCCGCGACAACAATCGTTGCAACCAAACCATCTCGCTTACCCCAAGCAGTCGAGCCCCA
>CAWKBE010000038.1:0-74350 GCA_963847785.1 uncultured Alphaproteobacteria bacterium | reverse complement strand
CGATCACGGCGTGCCGAAGGCACAGGCCTACAACGTCACCATGTATGTCATGGCGGTACTGCTTGTGATCGGCTTCTTCTGCAATCTGTTCATCAAGGCCGTGCACGCGCGCTATCACATGCAATCCGACGGCGAAACGACGGCACTTGCCGCGGCGGCGGAAGCCGGCAGAGCAGCGGCGGCTCGCGCCGTAGGCGAGCCGGGCCGGCGCATAAGGGAGAAGGACAATGACAGGCGCAAATCAAAACGGCACGACAGCTCTGCAGCTGGTGCTGGCTTGGGGCTTCGTCGGCATTCCGCTTGCGTGGGGCGTCGCTGAGACAGTCGCCAATGCGCTGAAGCTGTTTCAATAGCGAAACCGCGCGGTCTCAGTGCTCGGTGCGGCGGCTTCGGCCGCCGCATATTTTTGGGCATCTTCCCTGCTCTTTCGCCGCCGGTGCCGGCCAGCAACAGGCCTCTTGACGAAAGCCGGCGATCCGCGTGACCTCATCCGGCTCGTTCCAGGGGGTTGACCATGGCCGGCACGCAGCTCTCAATCCGCATTAATCTGGCATCCGGGGACCGCATCGGCCCCGGCAAGATCGCGCTTCTGGAAGCAATCCAATCCACCGGATCGATCTCGGCCGCGGCGCGCTCGATCGGCATGTCGTATCGCCGGGCTTGGCTGTTGGTTGACGAGATCAATCGAACTTTGCGCGAACCGGCCGTCACCGCCGAAACTGGCGGTGTCCGCGGCGGGGGCGCGATGCTGACGCCGGTCGGCAAGCAGGTCATCGGGCTTTATCGCGCCATCGAAATCGCAGGCGCGGACGGCGGCGGGCGGCGAGTTTCGCGCCATCGGCAGGCTCGTACGCCATGCCGACAAAGGCGCCGTATAAAAGGCTTTCCGCGCGTCGTTTACCCGCCAATTCAACCTAGCGTATCCCCCTGCAATCCATAATATTGGGCCGAGGAAACGCCACATCGGGATTTCGCTCGCGCGGACGCGCCGATAAGCGGCGCCGAGCTCGTTCGACACCTCGGCCGGCGCGTTGAACCGGGAGAGAGCTCACCATGAGCGGTGCTATCGAGGTAAAGGACGATGGCGCCGTCCGCACCATCCGGATGAATCGTCCGGAAAAGAAGAATGCGCTGACGCTCGCGATGTACGCCGACATGACCCGGGCGTTGCGCGAGAGCGATGAAAACGATGCGATCCGGTGCATCATGATCGCGGGCGTACCCGGCGCGTTCTGTGCCGGTAACGACATCACCGACTTTCTCAACGCCGCGGGCGGCGGGCTCGATCCGCGCGCGCACGAGTTTCTCCACGCACTGGCGCGCCGCCAAAAGCCGCTGGTCGCCGCGGTCAACGGCGTCGCCATCGGCGTCGGCACGACGATGCTGCTGCATTGCGACCATGTCGTCGCCGGTTCCGGGGCAGTTCTGTCGACGCCGTTCATCAAGCTCGGGCTCATTCCCGAAGCGGCGTCAACGCTGCTTGCGCCCATGCGCATGGGTTACGCGCGCGCGTTCTCGATGCTCGTCATGGGCCGTCCGTTATCGGCTACCGAGGCAAAAGACGCCGGCATCGTCAATACCGTCGTCGACAGCGCCGAAGCCGACGATGTGGCGCTCGCCGCCGCGCGAGAGATCGCCGCGCTTCCGCCCCGGACCGTCGCCGTGGCGCGGGGACTGATGCGAAGCCATCTCGACGAGATCATCAAGCAAATCGACACCGAGTTCGATGCATTTCAGGGATCTGTTGCAGTCCGACGAGGCGCGCGCCGCGTTTGCTGCGTTTCTCGCCCGCAGAAAGTGAGGCTTGGGATGTCGCTTGCTGGAAAAACCCTGTTCATCACCGGCGCTTCGCGCGGCATCGGGCTGGCGATTGGGCTTCGGGCCGCCCGCGACGGCGCCAATGTTGCAATCGCAGCCAAAACCGTCGAACCGCATCCGAAGCTTCCCGGCACCATCTACACCGCGGCCGAAGCAATCGAGCAGGCGGGCGGCAAGGCGTTGCCGCTCATCGTCGATGTCCGCGACGAACCGACGGTGAAGGAAGCTATCGACAAGACGGCGGCGCATTTCGGCGGCATCGATATCGTCGTCAACAATGCCAGCGCCATTTCGCTCACGCCGACGGTCGCCACCGACATGAAGCGCTACGATCTCATGCAGCAGATCAACACGCGCGGCACGTTTGTCGTCTCGAAATGGGCAATTCCGCACCTGCAAAAAGCGGCCAATCCGCATATTCTCATGATCTCGCCACCGCTCGACATGAAGGAGAAGTGGTTCGCGCCGCACACCGCCTACACCATCGCCAAGTTCGGCATGAGTCTGGTCGTACTCGGGCTCGCCGGCGAGCTGCGCAACAAGGGAATAGCCGTCAACGCCCTCTGGCCGCGCACGGTCATCGCCACCGCGGCGGTCAACAACCTGCTCGGCGGCGACGCGTTGATGCGCGCGTCGCGCAAGCCGGAGATCGTGGCCGATGCTGCCTATGCCGTGTTTTCCCGCCCGTCGCGCGAACTTACCGGGCGCTTCCTCATCGACGATACGTTTTTAGCCGAAAGCGGCGTCAGCGACTTCGAGCATTACCGCGTCGATCCGTCGCAAAAGCTGGTGCAGGACTTCTTCGTGCCGGCCGATATCCCGCCGCCGAAGAACGTCAACCTCGACGCGTGGATCGAGCGGATAATGCTCGCCTTGCGGCGCCCGCTTACGCGAGCCAGCGCTTGCGCCGTTTGTAGTGTTTGCCTTCACGAAACGACTTGCGCTTGCCTTCGGCGACGCCGAGATAAAATTCCTTGACGTCGTCATTCTCGGCAAGCGTGGTAGCCGCGCCGTCAAGGACCACGCGTCCGTTCTCGAGAATGTAGCCGTGGCCGGAATATTTGAGCGCCAGATTGGCGTTCTGCTCCGCCAGCAGGAACGACACGCCTTCGCTGTCGTTGAGGCTTTTCATGATCGTGAAAATCTCCTCCACGATCTGCGGCGCCAATCCCATCGAAGGCTCATCGAGCAAGATCATCTTCGGGTTCGACATCAACGCGCGGCCGATCGCGCACATCTGCTGCTCGCCTCCCGAGGTGTAGCCGGCCAGCGACTGCCGCCGTTCACGCAACCGCGGGAAATACGCATAGACCTTTTCGAGATCGGCGCGGATCGCGGCCACGCCGTCGCGGCGCGTGAACGCCCCGGTGAGCAGATTTTCCTCGATCGTGAGATGGCCGAAGCAGTAACGGCCCTGCATCACCTGAATGCAGCCGCGCCGCACCACCTCGTTGGGCGAAAGCGCCTGCACTTCGGAGCCGTCGAACACGATCGCCCCTTTGGTCACTTCACCGCGCTCCGAATGCAGCAAATTGGAAATGGCCTTGAGCGTGGTGGTCTTGCCGGCACCGTTCGCACCCAGAAGCGCGACGATCCCGCGGTTCGGCACCGTTAGCGACACGCCCTTGAGCACAAGGATAACGCGGTCATAGACCACTTCAATATTATTGAGCGAGAGAATTGCCTCGGCGTCCGCCGCAGCTTTCGGCGCGGCCTTCATCGACGTGACGGCGGCCATGTTTCTTCCCGTTGGCGATAAAGGTGAGGGGCCCTCGATTGACCGAGGTCCCTCACCCGATAGCGTCTGCCGTTCCTGAGCAAAGCGGTTCGGGCGTCAGCTCACGACGACTTGTCGCAAGACTCGGTGCGCTTCGGCCAACCGGCGTTGGCCTTCACGTATTCCTCGGCCGTGCTGTTGATCAGCGGCAGCACCTTGTCCTTGATCGGCTGGATCGAGGGGACCGTCGTTTCCCACTTTGTCCCGTCCCATGTAACGAGAGAGATGCCGCTATGACCATTGTGGTCAGCGCAGCTCAGATGGATCGGAGAGGCAAAGCCCGGCAGACCCATTTCCTTCCAGCGGGCGTCGGTGATGTTGAGCCCCTCGAAGCCGCGACGCACATCTTCGCCGTTGACCTGCTTTTTACCCGTCAGTTGCTGAGCCGTGCGGATTGCCTCGGCGATAAGGGCCGAGTTGAGGACGGCGCGATTGTAGAGGTTCTCGCCGACCCTGTCCTTCGACGCGACCTGGCTCTTGCCCTTATCGACCACGTATTTGATGACGTCTTGGATGGCCGGATAGTTCTGGCCGACCCCGTTGATGTCGAGCGAGCTATAGCCCTTTGCCTCCGGCCCCGCCGGACGCGCATCGTCGTCGCCACCCGACCACCACACGCCGACCAAACGGTTCATCGGATAGCCGATCTTGGTGGCTTCCTTGATGGCTGTCGGGTTCATGGCGCCCCAGCCCTGGATATAAATCCAATCGGGCCGATCGCGCCGTACGTCGAGCCAGAGCGAAGTCTGGTTCTGCATCTGCGACGCGGGGACCGGATAGAGCTTAAGCTCGAAGCCGTAATCCTGCGCCAGCGCTTGCAGCAACGGGATCGGCTCCTTGCCATAAGGGGCGTCGAGATGGACGAGGCCGATCTTCTTGCCCTTGAGCTTGTCGAAGCCGCCCTCAACGTCGGCAGCATGACGAATGAAGGCCGACGCGCCGTCCCAATAGGTCGCCGGTGCGTTAAAGACCCACGGGAAAAGGTTGCCGTCGGCGGACGCCGAAAGGCCGTAGGCCATCGAGAAAACCGGAAGCTTGTCGACCGACGCTTTGGGGATCACTTGCAGCGTGATGCCCGTCGAAAACGGCGTGATGACGACCGGATTTTTGCCCTTCACGGTATCGTAACACTCGACGCCTTTTTTGGTGTCGTAGCCCGTTTCGCACTCGTCGATGATGAGCTTGACGCCGCCGATGCCGCCGTCGCGCTCGTTAAGCATGTTGAGATAATCCGTCAGACCGTTGGCGATCGGAATCCCCGATCCGGCAAACGGGCCGGTCCGGTAAGTGAAGAATGGAACGTAGAGCCCATCCTCTGCCTGCGCCGTAGCGACCGCGGCTGGCACCGCCGTCACCACCGCCAAGCCCAGAGCAAGATGCTTCAAACGCATGGCCGTTATCTCCCTTATTTGCGCTGGCTTGCGCCAGCGCCCATACGACCCTCGATCGCCTCAGTGGGAACGAGGAGATCCCGGCCGGACATCTGCCCGAGCGGGAATTGGGGTGGAGTGTGCACTATCAGTAGGGAAAGGGCCACACCCTCAACTTTTGTTTACCGATTTGCCAGAGCCGCGCCAGACCGTTCGGCTCGAGCACAAGAAACACCACGATCAACGCGCCGACAATCACGAAAGTCAGCTGCTCGGCGGCCGCCGGACGGATCGGCAGGCCGAATTCAGCGGGGATCGCCCGCAGCGCGATCGGCAATATGTAGATCAGGGCGGCGCCGAAAAACGATCCGATGAGAGTTCCCAGACCGCCGATGATCACCATGAACAGCACAAGAAAGCTTTGGTCGATAGCAAAGACATCCGCCTCGGCGCCGCCGTACCAAAGAAACACCATCATCGCCCCGGCGACGCCGCAATAGAACGAGGAAACGGCGAACGCGAGCAACTTGGCGCGCAAAAGCCTGATCCCGATCAGCTCCGCGGCAAGGTCCATATCGCGCACCGACATCCACATGCGCCCGACGCGGCCGTGAACCAGATTGGACGCCACCCAAGTCATGACGACGACGATGCTCAGCACGACCAGATATCGAGTTACAGGCGTCGCTGTCGGACCCGTGATCGGAATTCCAAACAACGTACACAACGGAACCTCAATCGCCCCAGAAACGCTGTTGTTGTAAAGCCACGGGATGCGGATGAAACACCATTCCAGGAAGAATTGCGCCGCCAGCGTCGCCACCGCGAGATAAAAACCCTTGATGCGCAGCGAGGGCAGTCCGAACAGGACGCCGACCGCGGCGGAGAAAAATCCCGATGCAATGATCCAGACGATGATGTCCACTTGCGGAAAGAACGTCGTCAGCTTCAAACAGGCGTAGGCGCCGACCCCCATAAAGCCGCCTGTGCCGAGCGAGAGAAGCCCGGTATAGCCGGTGAGCAGATTGAGCCCGATCGCGGCGAGCGCAAAAACTAGGAATGGAATCATCACCGCATTGAGCAAGAAGCCGTTGCCCAATAGGGGAAAGGCCACAAACGCGATCAGCAGAATAACCACGATGCCGATCCGGTCTTGCAGAATCGGGAACACCGCCATGTCGGCTGCGTAGTTCGATTTGTACTGACCGGCCTCGCGGTAAAGCATCGTCAGATCCGCTCGATGATTTTTTCGCCGAACAGGCCTTGCGGACGAAAGACCAGAAATGCTAGCGCAATCACATAGGCGAACCAGGTTTCGATTCCGCCGCCAAGAAGCGGCCCCCAGTAGAACTCGCCGAGCTTCTCGCCGACACCGATAATCAGCCCGCCGACGATCGCGCCCGGGATCGAGGTAAGGCCCCCGAGAATGAGCACCGGCAGGGCTTTCAGGGCGATGATCTGCAGCGAGAAAGAGACCTCGGAACGCGCACCCCACATAATGCCGGTCGCGAGAGCGACGATGCCGGCCGCGAACCACACGATCACCCAGATCTGCTCTAGCGAAATGCCGACCGACAACGCCGCCTGATGGCTGTCCGCGACGGCGCGCAAAGCGCGTCCGATGCGAGTGCGCTGAAAGAACACCGCCAGCACCGCCACCATGATGGAGGCGATCACCACCGCGGCGATATCGATCTTCTGTAGCGACACGAACCCACCCAGCGTCTTGAACTCGAAGGCGCCTTTTGGGAGGTAGAGCTCCGATGCGATCATCACCTTGGGATTGCCGCCGAATACCAGTTGGCCAAGCCCTATGAGGAAATACGTGAGGCCGAACGTGGCCATGAACAAAATAATGTCAGATTGATTGACGAGTGGCCGCAGCATCAGGCGCTCGACCCCAAATGCTAGCACGAACATCACGACGACGGTCAGTGCGAGCGCCAGAAAGGCCGGAACGCCGTGCTCGTGCAAGCCGACCAGGGTAAGCGCGGCGAACACCACCATGATCCCTTGGGCGAAATTGAATACCCCCGACGCCTTGAAGATGAGAACAAACCCAAGCGCAATCAGCGCATAGAGGACGCCAGCGACGAGACCGTCCCACAATGTCTGGACCAGAAGATCGGGCGACGCGCCCATCTGCATAAACGGATCGATGAATATTTTGTATAGGATATCCACGACCCTACCGCGCTCCGTGCGCTGCGCCGCCGCTGTGATGCCGTGCTGAGGTGATGCGGGGCTTCATGCGCTCACCCCGTGCGGCTCGCCCAGATAGGCGCGAATCACGTTGTCGTCGCGCTTGACTTCATCGGGCGTGGCATCGGCGATCTTGCGGCCGTAATCGAGCACGACGACGCGATCGGAAAGATCCATGACGACGCCCATATCGTGTTCGATCAAGGCGATCGTCGTCCCGTATTGCTGGTTCACGTCGATGATGAATCGCGACATGTCCTCCTTCTCTTCGAGGTTCATACCGGCCATCGGTTCGTCGAGCAGGAGAAGATCCGGCTCCATCGCCAGCGCACGACCCAGTTCGACGCGTTTCTGCAATCCGTAAGGCAGACGCCCGACCGGAATTCTGCGGATGGCCGCAATCTCGAGAAAGTCGATGATCTCCTCGACGCGGCGCCGATGCTCGACCTCTTCCCGCAGGGCCGGACCGTAGCGCAAAAGCTGCCAGAAGAATCCGCGGCGCATCTTCAGCGCACGGCCGGCGAGAATGTTGTCCAGCGTCGTCATCCCGCGGAACAGCGCCAGATTCTGGAAGGTTCGGGCGATGCCGCCCTGCGCCGCGGCATAGGGCCGCATGCCCCTGCGCACCTGCCCCTTGAACGTGATGCGCCCCGATTGCGGCTGGTAAAAGCCGTTGACGACATTGAGCATGGAGGTTTTGCCGGCCCCGTTCGGGCCGATGATGGCGCGAATCTCGCCCTTGCGGATGTCGAACGACACTCCGGTCAGCGCGCGCACACCTCCGAAGGAGAGTGAAACATCTTCAACGGCGAGCAACACCTCACCAAGCGCGGCGTCGCGCGAGGACGGCGCCCTCACGCCGCGCGCTCCATCGTCGTTGCGCGGGACGGGTACGGCTTTAGGTCGCGGATCGCCAGACGCGCCGAGATGACGCCCTTGTGCCCGTCCTCGAAAGTAACCTCGGTCGCAATCTGCGCCTCGGTCGAGCCGTTGTAGAAAGCCTCGACGAGCGGGGAGTAGCGATCGATGATGTAGCCGCGACGGAGCTTTTGCGTGCGCGTCAGTTCGCCGTCGTCGGCATCGAGTTCCTTGTGCAGTATGAGGAAGCGCCGGATCTGCGCACCGGCCATCACTTCCTCCTCCGAAAGCAAACGGTTCACTTCGTCGATATGCCGCGCGATCATCTCATAGACGCGCGGATGGGCGGCGAGCTCCTGATAGGATGCGTACACCACGTTGTTCCGCTCGGCCCAGCTGCCAACCGCCGTCAGGTCGATGTTGATCATGGCGCAAACGAAATCGCGGCCGGCGCCGACCGCAACGGCCTCCCGGATATTCGGAAAGAATTTGAGCTTGTTCTCGATGTATTTCGGCGCGAACACCGTGCCGTCTTCGAGATTGCTGACATCTTTCGCGCGGTCGATGATCCGCAATTGACCGGTCTTGCGGTCGAAGAACCCGGCATCGCCGGTATGAACCCAGCCGTCGGGCGTAAGCACTTCCGCAGTCTTCTCCGGGTCTTTGTAGTATCCGGCGAACACCCCCGGCGAGCGGAATAAAACTTCCCCGCTGTCCGATATCTTGATTTCGACATCGGGCGAGGCTTTGCCCACACTCTCGGGGTGGATCTCGCCGTCCGCCTGCGCGGATACGTAGACGGAGGCTTCGGTCTGCCCGTAGAGCTGTTTCAAATTCAGCCCGACGCCGCGCCAGAAGCGGAAGATTTCAGGCCCTATCGCCTCGCCCGCCGTATAAGCGACCCGGATGCGCGAGAGCCCGAACTGATTCATCAGCGGCCCGTACACCAGGAGATTGCCGATGCGATAGATTAAGCGAACGGTCAGCGGCACCTTTTCACCGTCAAGGATCTTCTCGCCCCAACGTCCAGCGAACGCGATGAAGAAATCGAACATCTTGCGCTTGAGCGCACTGGCGTCCGCCATCCGCACGGTGGTCAGTGTCAGCACGTTCTCGTAGACGCGGGGTGGCGCGAATGCATACGTGGTGCCTATTTCGAGCCGATCTTGAACAACGGTGTCGGGAGTTTCCGGGCAATTGACGCAATAGCCTGCGGCGTATGCCTGAACGTAAGAAAAAATGTAGTCGCCGACCCACGCCAGCGGCAGATAGGCGATCACTTCTTCGTTTTGGTCGAGATGGTCGAAGGCGTTGGCATTGCGTGCCGAGATGATCGTATTCTCGTAGGTAAGCATGACGCCCTTGGAGCGGCCGGTCGTTCCCGACGTGTACAGGATGACGCTGAGATCGCCGCCTTTGCCTGCCGCGACCCCGGCTTCCCATTGCCGCAGGCATTCGGGATCGCTGGCAAGCTTTTTGCGCCCGATGCTTTGCACGTCCGTAAGGGCGGTCAAGCGGGCGTGGTCGTAACCCTTCAGCCCTCGCGGCTCATCATAGATAACCGGGCCAAGATGCGGCAGCCGGTCGGACACCGCGATGATCTTGTCGACCTGCTCCTGGTCCTGGACCACGGCCAGCGTCACTTCCGCGTGCGCCAGCACGTAGGCCATCTCGTCGGCCACCGCGTCGGCATAGACCGGAACCGGTGTGGCACCGAGCGCCTGACCGGCACACATGGCCCAATAAAGCCGCGGGCGATTGTTGCCGATAATCGTGAATTTGTCGCCGCGTTTGAGGCCGAGTTCTGAAAGGCCCACCGAGAAGGCGCGAATCTCCTCGAGCATTTGCGTCCATGTCCACGTCTGCCAGATGCCGAGATCCTTGTGGCGCATGGCTGGCCGTGCCCCGAGCGTGGCGGCATTGTGAATCAGGAGTTTGGGGAGCGTATCCAAACCAGGATCGATTGACGGCACCGGGTCCTCCGCCCGCTATCGCAGCGTCGCGTCTTTTGCAGAAGTACACCGTCCGCAATCGGTCGGCACCCCCTGCTTATTATCCAAAGACGCCGCCGAGCCGTGAAGGGGCCCGGCATCGCGTCGCGAGGCGGCGCGCAAGCCCTCAATCCCCCACATAAAGGCCGTCGGCGTTTTGTGATTTCGCCTTACGTGCGCGCGAATTCTCGCATTGCTGGATGAAAACGACAATGCTATTTCACGCGTGAAGCTTAGGCAATTTGACGCGATAAGCCTCAGGACCCCTCAAGCCCCCGGGCCCGCTTCCAGCCAGGTCTAAGCAGGCGCTCCATGCTCGATGCGACCTCAGGCAGTGCGCCGCAGTTTTCCCTCGCAGAAGACCAGATCGCGGTTCGCGACATGGCCCGCGCGTTCGCCGCTGAAATTTTTGCACCGCACGCGGTTGCCTGGGACGAGGCCAAGCATTTCCCCATTGCCGAAATGCGCCAAGCCGCCGAGCTAGGCATGGGCGGCGTCTATATTGCCGCCGACGTCGGTGGATCGGCACTCTCGCGACTCGACGCGACCTTGATCTTCGAGGCGCTGGCCACCGGCTGCCCCACCGTCTCGGCCTATATGTCGATCCACAACATGGCCGCCTGGATGATCGACGCATACGGTTCGGACGCCCAGCGCCAAAGGTGGCTGCCGAAACTGTGCTCGATGGAGCTTTTGGCCAGTTATTGCCTGACCGAGCCGGGGGCCGGGTCGGATGCGGCGGCGCTGACAACGCGCGCCGTGCGCGACGGCAACCACTATGTACTCAATGGCCAGAAGCAATTCATCTCGGGAGCCGGCGCCGGCGATCTCTACGTGGTGATGGCGCGAACCGACGGCGAAGGTCCAGCCGGGATTTCGACCCTCGTTGTTCCTGGCGACACGCCGGGAATTTCGCTCGGGGCCAACGAACGCAAGATGGGCTGGAACGCCCAGCCGACGCGCGCCGTGGTGTTGGCGGATGTGCGCGTGCCGGTCGAAAACCGGCTGGGCGAAGAAGGTATCGGCTTTAAAATCGCCATGGCAGGGCTGGACGGGGGCAGGCTCAACATTGCGGCCTGTTCGCTCGGCGGCGCTCAGATCGCGCTGGAAAAATCGCTTGCCTACATGAAAGAGCGCAAAGCCTTCGGCAAGCGCCTCGACGAGTTCCAGGCGCTGCAATTCCGTCTTGCCGACATGGCGATCGCGCTTGAAGCGTCGCGCACTTTTTTGTGGCGGGCAGCGGCGGCGCTCGATCGCAAGGACGCGAACGCCACGCAGCTTTGCGCCATGGCCAAACGTTTCGTCACCGACGCCTGTTTCGACGTCGCCAATCAGGCGCTGCAGCTGCACGGCGGTTACGGCTACCTGTCGGAATTCGGCATCGAAAAGATCGTGCGCGATTTGCGCGTGCACCAAATTCTCGAGGGAACGAACGAGATCATGCGCCTCATCGTGGCGAGAAGCCTTGTCGGCCGATGAGCGGAATGATCGTGCAAGATAGCGAGATTATCGTTCGCGAGCGGCAAGCGCTGCGGCGGATCACGCTGAACCGGCCGAAAGCGCTCAACGCGCTCACGCTCGACATGGCGGTCGCCATGACAGCGCTGTTGCGCTCTTGGGCGGCCGATCCCGCCGTTGGCGCGGTGCTCATCGACGGGGCCGGTGAACGCGGCCTATGCGCCGGCGGCGACATCCGCGCGCTGTACGATGCCGCAAAGTCGGGCGATCCCCTTCCCGCGACGTTCTGGTCGACCGAATACCATCTGAACGTTTTGATCGCGCGCTATCCGAAGCCCGTGATCGCGATCATGGACGGCATGGTGATGGGCGGCGGCGTCGGCCTCTCGACCCACGCCTCGCATCGAGTCGTGACCGAACGCTCCGCGGTGGCGATGCCGGAAGTCGGCATCGGATTCTTTCCCGATGTCGGCGCATCGTTCCTCCTAGCGCGATCGCCGGGATTTGCCGGCACCTACATAGCCCTGACCGGAGAGCGCCTGGGCGCCGCGGACGCCATTTATTGCGGACTTGCCGACTTTCACGTCGCCGCCGCAAAGCTTCCCGAGCTTGCGGAAGCGCTCGCCGATTGCCGCACGGCCAGCGAAGTGCGCGCCCGGCTCGGCGCGATCTCCGTTGCGCCGGCACCCGGGAAATTGCCCGCGGCGCAGTCATGGATCGATGATTGCTTTGGCGCCGACGACGTCGAGACCATCGTCGATCGATTGGGTGAAAGCAAAGTGGAAGCAGCACGCGCGGCTCCGGCGACCATGCGGAAAATGTCGCCGACTTCGCTCAAGGTGACGTTGCGCAACATCCGAGCGGCGCTATCGTTCGAAAAGGTGGAGGAAAGCTTCCAGCAGGATTACCGCATCGCGCTTGCGTGCATTGCCGGCCACGATTTCATCGAAGGCATTCGCGCGCAAATCGTCGACAAGGACCGTACTCCGCGTTGGCGCCCGGATCAGCTCGAAGGTGTCACGGCCGACATTGTCGACCGTCACTTCAAGCCGGTCGGCGACCTGGAACTGACTTTCGCAGATTGAAAAAAGGCGAACCCAATGTCGAACATCGGCTTCATCGGTCTCGGCAACATGGGTGGGCCCATGGCCGCCAATTTGGTCAAGTCGGGCGAGCGGGTTCTCGGGTTTGATGTTGTCGAGGCATCGCGCCAGGCGTCGGCCCGCGACGGCGTGCAAATCGTCGCCACCGCCAGGGGATGCGTCGAAAACGCCGACGTCGTCATCAGCATGCTGCCCGCCGGCGAGCACGTCTTGTCGGTCTGGAACGATATTCTGCCGGTCGCCAACCAGGGAGCACTTTTCATCGACTGCTCGACCATCGACGTGGCGAGCGCGCGCAAGGCACACGCGTCCGCGGCCGAGCGCGGCGTCGCCACGCTCGATGCCCCGGTCTCGGGCGGCGTCGGTGGGGCCAAAGCCGCAACGCTGACTTTCATGGTCGGCGGCTCGCATGCGGCGTTCACGCGCGGCCGGCCGGTGCTCGAGCGCATGGGCAAGCGTGTCGTGCATTGCGGCGAGGCCGGCAACGGTCAGGTGGCGAAGATCTGCAACAACATGATCCTCGGCATCTCGATGATCGCCGTCAGCGAAGCGTTCGTTCTCGGCGAAAAACTCGGTCTCTCGCACCAGGCGCTGTTCGACGTCGCTTCGGCGTCGTCAGGCCAGTGCTGGTCGCTGACCAGCTATTGCCCGGTGCCGGGACCCGTGCCCGCGAGCCCGGCGAACAACGAATACAAGCCGGGCTTTGCCGCCGCCTTGATGTTGAAGGACCTCAAACTCGCCAAGGAGGCCGCGCGATCCGTGAAGGCGAAAACCGCACTCGGCGCGCAGGCGGCCGACATTTACGAGCACTTCGCGCAAGAAGGCCACAGCGGAATGGATTTCTCCGCGATCATCAAACTCGTTCGCGAACAATCATAGGCCGGCCGATTCAAGCCTGCTGCGGGTCCGAACCGGACCCGCAGCAGTTTGTCACAAGCTCGATACAAGCGTCACTGTGCCGGATCTTTGGGCGACCACAGCTTGATCGGCGAGGTCTTCTCGTAGGCCATACCCTGCGGATAGCTGATGATCTCCATCTGCAAACCCCAGGGCGCGAGGAAATAGGCGATGCTTTGGCCTGCAGCCGGCCCCTCGTTCACCGAGAGGTTAAAGAAGGTCATCACGCCCTTGCTGTCGAGATAAGCTTTCGCCGCCTTGATGTCATCGACATAGAAAGCGATGTGATAACCGCCGATGTCGCTGTTTTTTGGCGTCATATCCTTCTGATCGGGCGAGCTGTATTGAAACAGCTCGATGCTGGAGCCATAGCCGCAACGCAGCAGCGTTATTTGATGGATCACCGCCCGCGGATTGACGTTGAGCAGATCGTGCATGAACGTGCCCTTCTCGTCGGCGAAGGGGCCGAACGACATGGCTTCCTTGCAGCCGAGCACGTTGACGAAGAAGTCGGCCGCCTGCTTGATGTCCGGCACGGTTATGCCGGTGTGATCATGGCCGCGCAGGCTCGGAATTCCGTCGGCGTGAGCTACGGATGCCGTTGACAGCATCGCGGCGCCGATGGCGGCGATGGCGATAGTGCGGCTAAATCCAAACACGTTTCTCTCCTGTCGGGACTGATTTAAGGATCGCGCCGTGGCCGCCCGGTGCCGGCAGCGCGATTTTGCGTTTTCAGGCCGTCGCGGCGATATCGGCCGCGGCGCCCCGGGTGAGCCATCCGGGATCGACTGTTGGAAGCGGAATGGCGTCGATCAACATGCGTGTGTAGGCGGCGGCAGGCGCGGCGAAGATTCGTTCGCACGAACCTTCTTCGACAACCTGCCCCTCGCGCATGACCACGACCCGCTGGCAGATCGAACGCACAACCGAGAGGTCATGACTGATGAAGGCGAGCGCCAGATGCATCTCGCCGGTCAGCTCCTTGAGAAGCCGCAGCACCTGCGCCTGCGTCGAGACGTCGAGCCCCGACACGATCTCGTCGGCGAGCACGAAATCCGGCCTCAACACCACCGCGCGCGCGATGCCGACGCGCTGCCGTTGGCCGCCGGAAACCTCGAACGAATAGCGGTCGACCGTGCCCCGGGACAGTCCGACGCGATCGAGAACGCCATGCACCATCGTGCGCGCCGCCTGCTGGCTGTCCGCCAGTCCGTGAAGCAGGATCGGCTCGATCAGGATGCGCCCGATAGTGTGCCGCGGGTTGAGGGAGGACATCGGATCCTGGAAGATCATCTGCATGCGCCGGCGCAGCGGCTGCCTTTCGCGCTCGTCGAGTGTTGTGATGTCTCTGCCGTCGAACACGACCGATCCGGCCGCCGGTTTGACCAAGCCGAGCAGCGCCCGCCCAAGCGTCGTCTTGCCGGAGCCGGACTCGCCGACAATGCCAACCGTTTCGCCTTTGCCGACCCGGATATCGACTCCGTGCAGAACGGTCGCCGACGACTGGCCGCGCTCGAACAATCGGCGCCGCTGGGCGTAAGAGACCACAAGACCGCGAGCGACCAGGAGATCGTCAGCCATTCTGTGGCCCCGTCACGCTCGCATCGAAGGCGGCAATCTCGGCGCGCAACGCGGCGACGACCTCAGGCGGCGTGGGTTCAAGCCCCAGGTCCGGCCGGTCGTAGCGCGGATTGGCGGCGAGCAGCGCCTTGGTATAGGCGTGTCGCGGGGCGTTGAGAACGTCAGCGGTAGCGCCCTGTTCCACCACCTTGCCCATGTACAAGACGGTCACGCGATCGCAGATTTTCGCCACGACGCCGAGATCGTGAGAGACGAAAAGCACGCTGGTGCCGTGGCGTTCCTGCAACGAGCGGATGAGCCGCAGAATTTGTTTTTGCACCGTTACGTCGAGCGCCGTCGTCGGTTCGTCGGCGATGACCAGCTTCGGTTCAAGCCCGAACGCCGCGGCGATAAGCACGCGCTGACGCATGCCGCCGGAAAGCTGATGCGGATAGCTTTTCAGCACGCGATCCGGATCGCGGATTTGCACCTCTTCGAGCAACACGCGGGCGCGGATACGGGCCTCCTTCGCCGACAGTCCGCGCTTGAGGCGCAATCCGTCGGTCATCTGCGCGTCGATCCTCCGCGCCGGATTGAGCGCCGTCGACGGGTCCTGCGGAATAAGCGCAATGTCGCGGCCGAGAATTTCGCGCAACTCACCCGGCCCCAGCGCCAAAAGATCCCGACCCTCGAAAACTATCCGGCCGCCGGTGACCTTCACCTGCGACGGAATGATCCCGAGGATTGCCTTGGCGATCGTGGATTTTCCCGCCCCGCTCTCGCCGACAAGCCCGTGTACCTCGCCGGTATCGACGGTGAGCGAAACCCGGCGCAGCACCGGCTTGTCGCCGTCACGCAGCGAAATCGCGCTTAGCATTTCGATGGAGAGCCTGGTCAGGATCTGCGTCGGCGTCATCATCGGCGCAATACCGGATCGAGGCTGCGGGCCAATCCGTCCCCGAGCTGATTGAAGGCGACCACCGTCGCGAACAAGGCCGCCAGCGGCACCGCCAGCACCCACCAGGCCTCATGCACGATCTGGCGGCCCTCGGCGACCATGCCGCCCCAGGTCGGGGTATCCGACGACACCGAGAGGCCGACGAAAGAAAGGATCGCCTCGACCACGACGGCGATGCCCATTTCGAGGGTCAGCAGCGCGATCAGCACCGGCACGACGTTGGGAAAGATTTCGCGGAACAGGATCGCAAGCCGCGAAAAGCCGATGGTGCGGGCCGCAACCACGTAATCCATCTGCGCCTGCCCCATCGTCTCGGTGCGCACGACCCGGCAGAAACGCGTCCAGTCGATGACGACGATGGCGGCGATCACCGAGTGCAGCCCGGTGCCGAGCACGGCGACAAGAAGGATCGACAGCAATACCGGAGGAAACGACATCCAAATGTCCACCAGCCGCGATATCACAGCCTCGACCCAGCCGCCGAGGAACCCGGCGAGGAGCCCGAGCAGCGATCCGATCAGGCAGGCAAGGCCAGCGGCAACGAACGCCACCGTGAGCGACACCCGCGTGCCGAATATCACCCGGGAGAGCACGTCGCGCCCGAGCCCGTCGGTGCCGAGCAGAAAGCCCGGCTCGGCGTCGGGGAAACCGGCCGGCGGCACCGTCGCCATGAGAAGATTCTGCGCCAGCGGATCCTGCGGTGCGAGCAGCGGCGCCGCAATGGCGACGGCGATCAGAAGAAGAATGAAGCCGCCAGCGCAGACGACTTTCGGATCGCGGGCGAGCCGGACGACGACCGACGGCGGTTGTGGGCCGGTGTCCGGCGCCGCCGTTGTCACTGTTGGTGCCCAGTGTTCCACGCGTGTCCGTGCCGCTCAGGCGTGCCGCAGCCGCGGATTGAGCGTCGCGACGGTGAGATCGACCCCGATATTGATGAGGATAAAGATCAATCCGAACAGCAGCACCAAGCCCTGGATCAAGGGAAAATCGCGATTGATGACGGCATCGATCGCCAGATTGCCGATGCCGGGATAGGAGAAGATGCGTTCGACGATCACGGTCCCGCCGATCAGGAAGGTGAACTGGACGCCGGTAAGGGCGAGCGTCGGGCCGACGGCGTTGCGCAACGCCTCCTGCAGCACCAGGCGAAGCTCGCGGAAACCCTTGATCCGCGCTAGCAGCACGTAATCCTGCACCATCGCTTCTTTCAGCGATTGCTTGAGCAGTCGCACGATCACGGCGGCAAGCGGCAACGCGAGTGCAACCGTCGGCATGATCATGTGGCTTACGATATTGCCTGCTACCGCGAAGCGACCGGTGAGCACGCTCTCGGTCAGATAGAATCTGGTGGTAAAGCCCTCTGCGAGTTCGGGATCGATGCGGCCGGTGAGCGGCAATACCGGTAGCGCGACGGCAAAGAGCAGAACGAGCGCCAGCGCCCAGATGAAATCGGGGACCGCGAGGAAAATGCTGTTCAACCCGTCGATGATGGTTTCCCCGACGCTGCGCCGCATCAGCGTCCCGGCAATGGCGACGCTGCCGCCGAAGACGACCGCGACGAGGAGCGCGGTGAGCGCCAGTTCAACCGTAGCGGGGAGCCGCGACGCCAGGATCTCGGTCACCGGAAGATGAAGCGTGATCGAGGTGCCAAAGTCGCCGGCGACTACCCCGCCGATCCAGATCCAGAACTGCGTGAGCAGCGGCGCATCGAGGCCGTAATGTGCCTTCAGCGCGGCAATGTCATCCGGCCCCGCGCCCGGTGAAATCATCATGGCCACCGGATCGCCGGGAACGACGCGCAGCAGCACGAATACCACGACCGCGACGCCTGCAAGCGTCAGCAGCGCCATGGCCACGCGATTGGCGACGACAGCAAACAGCATGGACGGTCCTTGAAACTGACCGCGTCGATGGCCGCCGCGCCCCGGCGCGGCGGCGGACCGCTTCGACGAAGTTTAGGCCTTCGAGACCAGCGTTGCTGGCTGCAAGGCGCCGGAAACGTTGGCGGTCACCTTGAGGTCGGACTTATAAAGGATCGGCTGCGCGTATTGCAGCAGCGGCAGCACATAGCCTTGTTCGGCGATGTAGCGGTCGACGTCCTTCCAGCCCTGAATGCGCTTCTTCTCGTCCTTCTCGCCCCAGAGCGGGCCGATCTTAGCGTCGAGATCGTCGGAGTGCCACGCCGAGTGTGGCGACTTCGAAAACATCGCGAAGCCGGTCGACGTGGTCGGGTCGCCGATCGCGTTGCCCCAATTGTAGAACGCCGCCGGCGCCAGCTTGTGCGACATGCGCAGCTCGAAGTGCTTGGCGATTTCGTAAATCTCGATGTTGGCGTTGATGCCCACATTGCGCCACATCCCGACGATCGCCTGGATCATCTCGTAATCCTTCGGCTTGAAGCCGCGCGTCGTCTGGATGGTGAACTCAACCGGCTTCTCTTTCGAGAACCCGCTGGCCGCGAGCAGCTTCGTCGCGAGCGCGGGATCGAACGGCACCTTGATCGAAGGATCGAAGGCCGCGTATTCCGGAGCCTCGAGCGTGGCGATGGGGACGCCGTAGCCGCGCAGCAGCCGTTTGACGATCGTTTCCTTGTCGACGGCGTGACACATGGCCAGACGAACATTCTTGTCGTCCATCACTCCGCCATTGGTGATGAAGATCATGCCGATGTCCGAAATCGGCGTGCAAACACCCTTCAGCCCAGCCTTGCCCTTGAGCCGGTCGAATTCCTCATACGGCACTTCGAGGGTGACGTCGGACGATCCGCTTTCGATCTCGGCGACGCGGCTCGTCGCATCCGGAACGAACTTGAACACCACGGTTTCGAAGGCCGGCTTGCCGCCCCAGTATTTCGGATTGGCCTTGAGCCGCAGGTAGGCGTTGCCCTCATAAGCGTCGACCATGTACGGGCCTGTCCCGATCGGCTTCTTCTCGAAGCCCGCCGGGCCGACCTTTTCGTAATAGGCCTTCGGCAGTACGTAGCCGGTGAGGAACGCCATCCACTTGAAGATGACGGGATCGTACTGCTTGACGTCGGCAGTGATGCGCTTGCCGTCGACCTTGAAGTTGTCGATGCCGGCCCAGATAAACGCGACCGGGTTGCCGCCGTCGGGCTTGCCCGCGCGCTGGATCGACCAAATGACGTCTTCGGGCGTAAACGGAGTGCCGTCATGCCAGACGACATTCTCTCTGACGTCCATCCAAACCTTGCTCTTGTCATCGTTCCAGCCCCAAGCGGTGAGCAGACCGGGCTCGAACGACAGATTGGGTTTTTGGCCGATATACTGATCGAAGATCGACCGGTAGATCGCCTGGATGGTCGGATTGACCGAGGATGGCCCAATAGCCGGGTCGAACGACGGAACGTTGACGTTGTATGCGATGTTGAGCGTGTTGCCGACCGCCGCGCCGGCGAAGCGCTGAGGCACAAGTAGCGATGTCAGGAGGCCACCACTAGCCGCGAGGGCCTGACGACGCGTAACGTTGAACATGTTGGACACTCCCCCAATTAAGACCGCCGCAGGCGGTGACTCATGCGCTCGACGCTACGCTTTAGTGCATAGCTGGTCGGCAACGTGCGAGAAGATACTTTAAACATAAAGCAACCCCCGGACAAGCTGACGCATTGGGCTTTTTTCCGTAATTTTAGGCACCACATGCCGGGTGCCGCGCCATTCGTCCGGCGCAACCACGGCCGGCCGGTCGAGCGCGCGCACCGGTGCCGCGGAGGCCGTTGCAAGACAATTCGGAAGGTTTCATAAGTATTCGATCGGCCCAGCGGCGCTTTAAATTGCGCGACGCCGGCTTGGAGGCTTTCATGGCGGAACGGTCGTTCGGACGCGAAGTGCAGGATCTTAAGCTCAGCGACGGCGAGGAGTTTCGCGGCGAGGGAATTCTCGCCATCACCAAGGCGCTTCTGCAATCGGGCGTGTCGTATGTGGGCGGCTATCAGGGTGCGCCGATTTCGCATCTCATGGACGTGCTCGCCGACGCCAAGGACGTGCTTGACGAGCTCGGCGTGCACTTCGAGAACTCGGCCTCCGAAGCGGCCGCCGCTGCAACGCTAGCGGCATCGGTGATGTATCCGATCCGCGGTGCGGTGACGTTCAAGGCTCCGGTCGGCATCAACGTCGCTTCCGACGCCATCGCCAACCTCGCCTCCGGCGGCGTCACCGGCGGCGCGTTGATCATCATCGGCGAAGATTATGGCGAAGGCTCCTCGATCATGCAGGAGCGCTCACATCCGTTCGCTATGAAATCGCAAGTCTGGCTGCTGGATCCGCGGCCGAACTTGCCGACGATCGTCAAGGCCGTGGAGGACGGATTCGAGCTTTCCGAAGTCTCGCACACGCCGGTGATGCTCGAAGTCCGCATCCGCGCCTGTCACGTGCATGGCCGCTTTATCGCCAAGGACAACAAGAAGCCAAGCTTCACCTTGCGCGACGCCTTGGAAAACCCGCGGCGCGAGACTGATCGCATCGTACTGCCGCCCGCCTCCTATCTGCATGAGCGGGAAAAGGTCGAGCAGCGATGGCCCGCCGCCGTAAAATTCATCAAGGAACGCAAACTCAACGAATTTTTCGGCCCCGATACCGCCGACGTCGGCATCGTCGTTCAGGGCGGAATGTACAACTCGGTGTTGCGCTCGCTGCAACAGCTCGGCCTTGCCGATGTCTACGGCGAGACTTCGGTTCCGATCTACTGTCTCAACGTCACCTACCCGCTCATCGATGACGAGGTTGCCGCCTTCGCCGCCAGCAAGAAGGCAATCCTCATGGTCGAGGAGGGCCAGCCGGAATTCATCGAACAGGCGCTCAACACCATTCTGCGCCGCCGCGACATTCAAACCAAGATTTGCGGCAAGGACGTGCTGCCGATGGCGGGCGAATATACGCCGCAGGTCGTCCTCAAAGGCGTGAAAAGCTTTCTCGAGCTTCATGCCAAGTCGCTTCTCGGCAATTCGCCGCCGCCGCCGGACGCTTCCTCCGTCCTCGCCGATCCGAAAATCAAGGAGCTGGCCAAGACGGTGCCGCCGCGGCCACCCACCTTCTGTGTCGGCTGTCCGGAGCGGCCGATCTTTGCCGCGATGAAGCTCGTCCAGCAGGAACTCGGCCCGCACCAGATCGCCGGCGACATCGGCTGTCATTTGTTCGCGAGCTTGCCGCCGTTCAACATCGGCGGCACCACGATGGGCTACGGTCTTGGTCCGGCATCGTCGTCGGCGTTCAACGTGAAGGCCGACAAGAAGCCAATCTCGGTGATCGGCGACGGCGGCTTCTGGCACAACGGCCTTTCCACCAGCGTCGCCAACGCCGTCTACAACAAGCAAGACGGCGTGATCATGGTCGTCGATAATTTCTATTCGGCCGCGACCGGCGGCCAGGACATCATGTCGTCGCGCGCCATCAACCCGGCGCGCGCGACCAACAACACGATCGTCGACGCGGTCAAGGGCGTGGGGGTCAAATGGGTCCGCCACATCGACCGTACCTACGACGTCACGCGCATGCGCGACACGCTGCGCGAGGCGCTGACGACGAAGGAAGGCGGCCCGAAGGTGATTGTCGCCTCCTCGGAATGCATGCTCAACAAGCAGCGCCGGGAGAAACCGCTGTTCCAGAAATCGGTGCGCGACGGCGAACGCAAGGTGCGCGAGCGCTTCGGCGTCGACGAGGACGTGTGCACCGGCGATCACGCCTGCATCCGACTTTCCGGCTGCCCGTCGCTCTCCGTCAAGCATACCGACGATCCGCTCAAGGACGATCCGGTCGCGGCCATCGATAACAACTGCGTCGGCTGCGGCAATTGTGGCGACGTGTCGGAAGCAGCCGTGCTGTGCCCGTCTTTCTACCGCGCCGACATCATCCACAACCCGACCTGGTTCGATCGCTATGTGTCCGGATTGCGCCGCTCAGTGATCGGCTTTCTACAACGCCGCCGCGAAGCGCACCGGATCGTGTTCGCGGACTGACGCGGAAGTTCCGGCATCATGAACGATCTATCGGGAACGCCGACGCCGACCAGGTACACGACCGAACGGCCAATTTGTATTGCCGTTATGGCCATGGGCGGCCAGGGCGGCGGCGTACTTGCCGATTGGATCGTCGAGGTCGCCGAGTCGCAGGGCTGGCATGCGCAGTCGACCTCGGTGCCCGGCGTCGCGCAACGCACCGGCGCCACGATCTATTACGTCGAGATGCTGCCGCCGAAGGGGGGCCGCCCGCCGATCCTGTCGCTGATGCCGGCTCCCGGCGAAGTCGACATCGTTCTTGCCGCCGAATTGATCGAGGCTGGCCGCTCCATCCTGCGCGGCCTGGTGACGCCCGACCGCACCACCCTGATCGCGTCGACCCACCGTTTGTATTCGACCGCGGAGAAAGAAAAACCGGGAGACGCCACCGCCGATCCGGCCGTTGTCGTCGACGCGGCCGGCGTCGCAGCGAAGCGCGTCATCGCATTCGACATGGAAACGCTAGCGACGAAAAATAACAGCATGATCTCGGCCTGCCTGTTCGGCGCGCTGGCCGCATCAGGCACCTTGCCGTTTCCCCGCGACGCGTTCGAGGCCATCATCAAATCCGGCGGCCGAGGCATCGAGACAAGCCTCAAGGCCTTTCGCGCGGCGCTCGACGAGGCCACGCAACCGCAGGCCGCGGCCCATCCCGCGCTCAAGCGGCCGAGCAAGCACTTTGCGCCGCTGCCCACTTCTGCCGGACGTGCGGAGCTCGACAAGCTTCTGGCGCGCATCCGCGAATATCCGGAACTGCTGCACAACATGCTGTTTGCCGGCGCCAAGCACCTCACCGATTTCCAGGACCCGGCCTACGCCGGCGAATATCTCGATCGTGTCGCCAAACTCCAACAGATCGACCTCGCGAACGGCGGGGCGGCAAAAGCCTATGCGTTTACCGCAGCGGCAGCGAAATACGTCGCCGTGGCGATGACCTACGACGACGTGATCCGCGTCGCCGATCTGAAGACCCGGGCGAGCCGGTTCGACCGCGTCAAACGTGAGAACAGTGTCGGCGAAGGACAGATCGTCTACACCACCGAATACATGCATCCGCGCCTTGAGGAAGTGGCCGGTACAATGCCGGCGCCGCTCGGGCGTTTCATCGAATCGAATCCAGCCATCTTCGGCTGGGCATTCCGCAAGGGCCGGCGCGTGCGCTCGGGAACGATCCACTGGTTCCTGATGCTCTACGTGCTGGCGGCCTTCAAGCCGATCCGGCGCACGACGCTGCGCCACAAGCGCGAGACGGCGCATCTCGAGAAATGGCTGGCGGTGGCGGCCGCGCACATTGCCGAGAACTACGATGTCGCCGTCGAGGTGCTCAACGCGCGCAGGCTGGTCAAAGGCTATTCCGACACGCATTCGCGCGGCGAATTGAAATTCGATCGCGTGATCGGCGCGGTGCCGGTGCTGGCGCCGCGCGCCGACGGGGCCGACTGGATGCGCCGACTGCGCGACGCCGCGCTGCTCGACGAGAACGGCATCGCGCTTGACGGCGCGCTCAAGACCATCGCGACGCTCTAAGCATTTCCCCCCCGCGATCGCCTTGGCAGGCGGGAAAAGTAACTTTACGGCCGACTACCGGCGGCGATCAGCTGTACCAGCTTGCTCTTGATGATCTTTCGCGTCGGGGTCATCGGCATTGCTTCCACTAGCACCAGTCGTTCTGGCCATTTGAGTTTGGCGACCTCGTGCCGCTCCAGCCACGCGCACAGAGCTTCGAGGCTCAGCGTCTTTTCCGGCTTGAGCACCACGCAGCAGCAGGCGCGCTCGCCCAGGATAGGATCCCGGATCGGTACAATCGCGCTCTGTACGACGGCCTCGTGGCGGTCGATGAGCGCCTCAACATCGGAGGGATTGAGCTTCACACCGCCGCGATTGATGATGTCTTTGCTACGCCCGGTGATGCGGACGTAACCGGTTCCGCTCATCACGGCGAGATCGCCGGTGCGCAGCCAGCCGTCCTCGCTAAAGACGCCGCTATTGGCGGCCGCGTTGTCGAAATAACCGGCGAACACCGAGCAGCCGCGCACTTGCAGTTCGCCCTCGAGATCGGGCGGCGCAGGCCTTCCGTCGGGGTCGACGACGCGTGCCTCGCTGCCGGCCGTGGCCCGGCCGATCCAGTTGTGACGCTCATGCGCCGGATCCTGTGGATCGCCCAGCAGCACCGCGAATGTCTCGGTCATGCCCCACAGCTCGAACACGCAACCGCCGTCAAGCTTCTCCTCCAGCGAGCGCTTCAGCTCCGGCGCGCAATATGAGCCGGAGACGATGACTTGCCGGAGCGCGCCGAAGTCGCGCCCGTCAAACAGCCCCGCTTGCAACAGTGCCGCAACGTGCGCCGGCGCGACGAAAGCGTGCGACGGGCGTTCTTGCTCCAAAGCCGACGCCAGCGCCGGCGGCGTGAAGAGCGGCAGCGGAATAAACGTCGCGCCGGCCATGAGCGCGACATTGGCGACGAAAAGACCGAAAGCGTGCGTCAGCGGCGCCGCGCTCAGCACGCGGTCGCCGGGCCTGACACCGAATACCGGCAGACATTGTCGCGGATTGGCGAGAAGCGAATGGAAACTGTGCGGAACGGCCTTTGGCGCGGTCGACGTCCCGGACGTGTAGCACATCAGCGCGGCGTCGGTTGCGACCGGCAGCGGCGGCAATCCGGCGCGATCGGCGCCCGCGATCAGCGTATTGAGCGACTGGATGCCCTCTCGCGCCGCCCCGACGGAAATAATGTGCCGAAGATTAGGCAGGCGTTGCGCTAGCGCAGCGAACATGCCGGGCGGATCGGATTTTTCGGTAGCTGCGCCGCAAAATACTGCCCGCGCACGCGCGTGCCGCAGAATAGGTTCGGCTTCACCAACGCCGTAGGGAGTATGCAGCGTCGAGAGGACGCCGCCCAGGCGGGCGACCGCGTCGTAGATGATCACGAATTCGGGCGTGCTCGGCAGCTGGACCGAGACGACATCACCGCGGCGCAGGCCAAGCGCCACCAGCGCGGCAGCGAGACGCTCGGCGCGCCCCAGCGCTGCGGCATAACTGATCGGTTCGTGACCCGGCGCCGCAATGGCTGTCGCTTCCGGCGTCACGTGTGCCCAATGCCGTAGCCACGTCGCGGTGGTGTCGGCGGTCCAGCGGCCAGCCTCCACTTCGCGCCGTACGTGCTCGGGGCGAAAACGCATGGCGTCGCGCACCGCGAGCGCGTCGGTGCTGAATTGCGCCTCCTCGAAAGGATCGCGTTCCATGCCTCGCTCGGTGCGGAAGCGCCGCCCGCCGCCCAACTGAAACAAGCGATAATAGCGCTCAGGCTTGAACCGGCGCTGCTCGAGCAAGACTCGGATGAAAGTCACCTGATCCGCGGCAAGGCCGAGCCGAGCCGCGATCTCGGCGTCGGCCAGGCCGGCGCCCGTTCGCTGCCGTTCGATTTCGTCGAAATCCAGAAGCCGGACCGGATCGCCGCGGCGGTCTTGAACGTTGGTGCTGAGGTCAAAAATGATCGGACCGAATGCCTCAATCATCTCCGGCGTGACGCCGAGCCGCTCACGTCGCGTTGGCGTCGTCATTCTGCGCCTTCCGCGACTGCTCGGCGCGTTGCGCGACGCCGCGTTTCAGCGGATCCGCGAGCGGTGCATTGGTCGCGACCGGACAAACCCGCATGCATTCGAAACATTGGGCTAACAGGCCGCCATTGCCCACGGACATCCGGTACCACAGCACCTTGTTGCGCTCCCCAAGCAGCAGCGCTTCCCGCTCCTCCGGATCGTCGGTCGCGATCGCCTCACGCAGCACCTGAGGAACGGTCTCGAACTGCTGGGTAAGTTCGGCGCACGCGGCCATGTCGTAGTGCATCGACGCTTGCTTGCCAGCGGCGTCGATTTCGCCGGACAGACACTGAGCCGGGCAAAACTTCATGCACGGCGTTCGGCCCTCGCGCCGAAACATGCTTACGCAACTCGGCGCCGGACACGGATTTTCGGCAAGCGGCTTGTCGGGTGGCAGCGCGAGCTCGGTAAAGCACGACGCGTAGTACATGTAGCCGTACTCGGGATGCAGCAGGATGTCGCCGGCAAGGCTGCGCGCGCCGAGGCCGGCCAATTCGGCATGGAGTTTCAGGCTTTGCAGCGGATAACGCGCGCCCAGCTCCGGGTCCATATCGGGAGGGCAATAGATTGCCTGGACGCCGAATTTTTGCTCGATAAAAAACGCAAGGCCATAGACGATCTTGTAGGCGCGGCTCTCGGTGCTGCCGAAATAGCTGAGCGCCTTGGCCGGCACGCGCCAGGCGCCTTGGGTCGAACCACCGACGCCGACCGCAATGACCGACTTCACGCGCGGCATCAAATCGCTCGGCCGATGGCCGGCTGGCGCTATGCGTTCGACTGTGGTGAGATCCGCGATGCCGGCAACCAGCGCGCCCTTGCGCAGGCAATAACTCAGGATTGCTTGCTTGGCTGCGACGGGATCGATGTCCGGGGTGCTGTTCATATTTGAGCGCTATGTCCCGCGCTGATCTGGCTTGTCGGCTCGCGCATTCGCGGCAACGGCATGCCCATCCCGACGCCGGCACTATAGAACTTGATGCGGCCGAAGTCATGCCGACGCGACTTAGCCAAGTTCCTTTGCCACCAAATATCCCGAGCCGCCGCCGAGACCGGGGCCCGGATGGGTCGAAGCGCCGATGTGGTGCAGCCGCGCCACCGGCGTGCGGTGATTGACCGAGCCGTGGAAGGGACGCCAGAGGAAAAACTGGTCGATGCCGCAGAAACCGCCGTACGGATCGCCGCCCACCAAGTTGACGTTGAGCGCCTCGAGGTCCGCCGGCGAATAGGATTTTCGTGCAATCACATTGTCGCGGAAATTCTCGATGTGCGAAGCAAGGATCGCCTCGACGCGGTCGGCGTATTTTTCCCGCACGGCTTCCGTCCAGCGGCCATCCGCCGGCACGGCGATTTGGCCCGCGGCGTCGCCCTTGATGAAGCGCGGCGCTTCCGGAAGTTGCAGCCATAGGATCGACGCGCCTAGCGGACAGCGCGACGGATCGAGCGCGCCCGGCTGACCGACGCAGATTGTCGGCACCGCCGGCAGCATGCCGCGCTCGGCTTCATTCGCCGCCTTGGACACGCCGTCAAGCCCCGGCGACAAATGGGTCAGCGCCACCGAACCCAGCGCCGGCGCTTTCCACTTCGGCGGCGCCTTGAGTGCATAGTGCACCTGCATGTTGCCTTTGCCGTAACGATACTGGGCCACCGCATCGGTCACACTCGCCGGCAGGGCGACATCCGCGAGCAATCGTCCGTACAGCTGATCGGGCGTCACCGAGCAGATCACGCCCTTGGCGGCTTCGATTTCGCGGCCGCCGGCGAGGCGGACGCCGCGCGCAGCGCCGTTTGCATCGACGAGCACACGCTCCACGTCGGCGCCGACGACGATGTCGCCGCCGTTATCGCGGATCAAACGCTCAAACGCGGTCAGCGCGTTCTGCGCCCCGCCCCTGACGACCGGCGCGCCGGCGACCTCGAGCGCGAACGCGATGACCTTCGCCATCTGGCCCGAATAGGCGCTTTCGGGACCAAGGCCGGTGTGGAGCACCCACGGCGCAAACAGCGCGCGCACGACCTCGGACTGAAAGCGCGTTTCGAGCCAGCCGCGCGCGGTTCCGAGCGCCTCGCCGAAGAACGCGGCGAGGCCGCGCAGCCCCTGCCGCCAGGCTTCGCGCGCGATGATTTTGAGCATGGCGCGCGACCACAGCGAACCGCCGAGGAGCGAGAACAGGAACGGCGCGTTCGCTCCGACGCGGTCGATATCTGCGGCAAAGCGCGCGCCGTCGCCGGCGGCGAATTGATCGAAGGCGGCGACGTTCGCTTTGCGATCCATGGTGAGAATCGCATGCCGTCCATCCGGCAGCAGAACCGCCGTCGGCGTCGGCGTATGCGCGAAAGAAAGCCCGCGCTTCTCCAATTCGGGGCCGAGCTCCGCGAATGCCGGCGAGGTGATGAAGAGGACGAACGTCGTCGCCATCACATCGTGGACGAAACCCGGCGCCGTGATCTCCTCAGTGCGGATGCAGCCGCCGATGCGGTCGCCGCGCTCGAGCACCAAGACCTTGTGGCCTTTGCGGCCCAGCTGGGCCGCCGCTACGAGCGCATTGATTCCGCTTCCGACGATAACGTAGTCGGCGGCCGCCATCGTTGCCCCGCCCGGCCTACTTGCGCGGCACGAGCGCGAGCGCGCGCAGCGGGCTGCCGGTGCCTTTGACGATCTTCAGTGGCGCTGCGATCAGGATCGCTCCCTTGGGCGGCAGCTTGTCGAGATGGCAGAGGCTGGCCAGGCCGTAACGGTTGTTCTTGTGCATGAACGTGTGCGCCGGGAATGGCGGATCCATCCCGCCCGCCGAGCCGGCGTCGGTCCCGACGGTCTCCGATCCCCAGCCGATCACGCCCTTCGAGATCAGATAATGGATCGTGTCGGCCGTCGGACCGGGCGAATGCGGTCCCTTGTCGTCGGCGTTGAGGAATTTCGCTTCGCTGTCGTTGCGCTTGTACCAGTCGGTGCGCATCAGCACCCAGCAGCCGGCCGGGATATCGCCGTGGGTCCTTTCCCAAGCCTTCACGCCATCAACGGTGAGAAGGAAATCGCTGTTCTTTGCGGCCTCGGCCGAGCAGTCGATCACGCAGGCCGGCGCGACGAAGTTTTTCACCGGGATCGTGTCGGTGCTGCCGTCCTTGTAGTCCCTGCCGCTGATCCAGTGCACCGGCGCGTCAAAATGCGTGCCGGAATGCTCCCCAAGCTTGAGCCAGTTCCACGCCCAGAACGGCCCGTCCTTGTCGTAATTCGAGATGGCGTGAACCTCGATGGCGGGTGTGTTCTTGCCGATCTGCGGCGGTAGCTTGATCAGTGGCGTGTCGGGGCCGAGCGGCGCGCTCAGGTCCACCACCTCGACGGCGCCGGAAGCGAGCGCCGAGGCAAAATCGCCGAGAACTTGTGTGCTGGTCATACGGTCTCTCCGTCGGGCTCGTGGACAATCGTTGAATGAAGCGCGTTGCGGCCGGAAGCCTAGCGCGAACATTTTAGATATGAAATATCTGCGCTGGCAAGCGACCCTCATAACGACCTTGGTGACGATCATAGCTGACTTGAGCGGCAAAACGCAGGAGCGAGCGGATGCCTTACGATGCGATCGTGATCGGCGCCGGCGTCAATGGGCTGGCGGCCGCTCTGCATCTTGCCGCCAAGGGCTGGAAGGTCATCGTCGTCGAGCGCGCCGCCATTGCCGGAGGCGCGGTCAAGACCGGCGCAATGACGCGGCCGGGCTTTCGCCACGACCTCTACGCCATGAATTTGAGCCTTTTCGCCGGCTCGCCGTTTTTCGCCGCACACAAGGACCGCCTCCTCGCGCACGGCCTCAATTTCCTCAGCGCGGAGCATTGCTTCGCAACGGCGTTTCCCGACGGAAGCTGGCTCGGCGTCGATAAAAATCTTGAGGCCACCGCAACCCGCATTGCCGCCTTCGATCCGAAAGATGCGGAACGCTGGCGGGCCATGGTCGCCGCCTTCAGCCAGGACGCGCCGCACATCTTCGCGCTGTTCGCTTCGCCGATGCCGTCGTTCCCGGCAGTGCGCGCGGTCTATAACGCGTGGCGGTCGCGCGGCACCGCGTGGGTCGCCGACACGGCGCGTCTCCTGATCGCCTCGCCGCGGGAATGGCTCGATGAGAATTTCGCAAGCGAGAAGCTCAAGGCCATGATGGCGATCTGGGGCATGCACCTCGATTTCTCCCCCGATTGCGCCGGCGGCGCGCTGTTTCCGTATTTGGAGTCGATGGCGAACCAGAGCTTTGGCATGGCGCTCGGGCAAGGCGGAGCGGCTGCGATCGTCACCGCGATGGTCGGCGCCATCGAAGCGGCCGGCGGCGAGGTGCGGCTCGGCGCGCCGGTGAAAAATGTCACGATGCAGAACGGTGCCGCCAAGGGCGTGGTGCTTGCCAATGGCGAGCGGATCGATGCTAAGCGCGCTGTGATCGCCAATCTTCATCCGCGCGTATTGTTCGGAGATCTTGTCCGCGACTCTTCGCCGGCGACGCAGCGGCTCGCCAAGTTCCGTCCCGGGCCGGCAACGATGATGATCCATCTTGCGCTGAGCGACCTGCCGGCCTGGAGCGCCGGCGCCGAGCTGCGGCAGTTTGCCTACGTGCATCTTGCGCCCTCGCTTGCGGCGATGGCGAAAGCCTATACCGAGGCGCTCGACGGACTCCTGCCCGCCGAACCGGGACTCGTCGTCGGGCAGCCGACCGCCATCGACCCGTCGCGCGCTCCGGCCGGACAACACGTGCTCTGGGTGCAGGTCCGGGTGTTGCCGTCGCAAATCCGCGGCGATGCATTGGGCATCATTGCCGGCACGCAATGGGACGTTGTCAAAGAGGTCTACGCCAACCGCGTCATCGATATTATTGCGCGCTACGCGCCGGGCTTTTCCGCAAGCATTCTTGCCCGTGCCGTGCTCTCTCCCGCCGATCTCGAGCGCGACAATCCCAATCTGGTCGGCGGCGACAGCCTCGGCGGCAGTCACCACCTCGACCAGAATTTCCTGTTCCGCCCGACCTTCGGCTGGTCGCGATACCGCACGCCGGTCGATCGTTTGTACATGGTCGGAGCATCGACCTGGCCGGGTGCGGGCACCGGCGCCGGTTCCGGCTTCATGCTGGCGAAAAGTCTCGCCGGCGCATGAGCGCACGATCGGGCGTCGCTTAATTTCGCGCTTTGAGCAAGTCGCGCCCGATGATGAGCTTCTGCACCTCGGTCGCACCCTCGTAGATGCGCAATGGGCGAATCTCGCGGTAGAGGTGTTCGACCACGGAGCCGGTGCCGACGCCGAGGCCGCCGAACATTTGCACCGCGCGGTCGATCACGCGCTGCGCGCCTTCGGTCGCAGCCATCTTGGCCATCGCCGCTTCCCGCGTTGTCGCCACCCCTTCGACGTCGCGCAGCCAGGCCGCCCGATAGGTGAGCAAAGCCGCGCCGTCGATCTCGGTCGCCATGTCGGCGAGGGCTGCCTGCGTCAACTGAAAGTCGCCGAGTGTTTGGCCGAACATTTTCCGCGACGTCGCCCGCGCCAGCGCTTCATCGAGCGCGCGGCGCGCGAAGCCGAGGGCGGCGGCAGCCACGGAAGAGCGAAAGATGTCGAGATTGCGCATGGCGATCTTGAACCCTTCGCCGGACGGTCCGATGCGGTTCGCGACCGGAACGCGGCAGGATTGAAAGCGGAGCCGCGCCAGCGGATGCGGTGCGGTGACTTGCAACCGCTCGGCGATCTCGAAGCCGGGCGTTCCGGCGTCGACGACAAAGGCGGAGAGGCCGCGCGCGCCCGGCGCCTCGCCGGTCCGCGCGAATACCACGTAGAAATCCGCAATACCGCCGTTCGAAATCCAGATCTTCTCGCCGTCGAGCACGTATTCATCGCCCACACGCTGCGCCGACATCGCCACGGCAGCAACGTCGGAGCCGGCATCCGGCTCGGTCAGCGCAAAGGCGGCAATGGCATCGCCGCTCCCGACCTTGGGCAGATAGCGCTTCTTAAGATCGTCCGATCCTGCGAGTCCGATCGGACCGCTGCCAAGGCCCTGCATCACGAAAGCGAAATCCGCCAGCCCGCTGTGGCGTGCCAGCGTTTCGCGCGCGACGACCAGATAAAGCGATCGGAGCGGGTCGTGAGCACCGCCATAGCCGGCAGGAACGCAATGCCGGAGCCATCCGGCAGCGCCGAGTGCGCGAACCCAACGCATGCAGGCCGCGTCGACGTCGCTATGAGCGACGTGCTCGCCTTCCACTGCGGTCACTTTTTCGCGCGCCCATTGGTCGAGCTCGTCGGCGAAGGCGCGGTGCTGTGCGTCGAAAAATGGGATGCGCAGATGTGCGGTCCGGCTCATAATTGTTCTCCTTCCAGACGCTCGCGACTTAAGAGCTTTCGGGAGGAATCAGCAAGTTTTGCGGGCGCAACCGTCCTCCGGCAAATCATTGCATTTTGACCGCCGGCGAGGAATAAGACCGCGCATGCCGCGCACGACGCCGCCTAAGCGCGATCCGCGCTATCCGGATTTTCCGACGATCGTCCACGCGCTCGCTTACGCGGCCGAGCATCGGGCGAATGCGCCGGGCATCGCCTGTCTCGATCGCGAACTGACCTACGGTCAATACGGGCAAGCCGGGGCGGCGCTGGCGAGAACGCTTATCGAACTCGGCGGCGGCGGCGAGCGCGTCGTTTATGTGATGCGCAACAGTCTGGAGATGGTGATCGGGCTCTATGCCGGCATGGCCGCCGGCGCGCAGGTGGCGCCGCTCAATCCCGCCTATACCGACCGCGAGATCGAGCCGCAGGTGCGCGACATCGATCCGCGGCTGATCGTTTGCGACATCGAGTTCGCCGAGCGAGCGAAGCGCCTCGCGCAACTGGGCGGCGGAGCGAAAATCATCGTGCTCGGTGCGGACGGCGTGACCGTCGAGCAATTGCTGTCCGCACCGCCCGCAGCCTTGCCGCTGCCGCAGCCCGACGATCTCGGCGCCATTTTCTTCACCGGCGGCACCACCGGCTTTCCCAAGGGCGCCGATCATCGTCACAGCAACTTGATGGCGTTCTGCTACGCCACGGCGGCGCTATGGCCTTTGCCGCTCGACGCCGAGCGCATTCTCAATGTCGCACCGCTATTCCACATCTGGGGCTTTTGCTACACCCTAGTCTTCCCCGTCTATGTGCGCGCTTTCATGGATCTTCTCCCGGCCTACAAGCCGGCCGCCGTGCTGGAGGAATTTCAGAAACGTCGTATTACAACGTTCGCCGGCGGGCCGGCGGCGCTCTATATGGGGCTTCGCGGCAACGAAAATTTCTCCAAAACCGATTTCACGAGCCTTCGCGTCTGTCTTTCCGGGGGCGCGGCCTGCCCGGTCGAGCTGATCCGCTTCTGGGAGAGCGCCACCGCCTCGGTGCTGCTCGAAGGCTGGGGCATGTCCGAGGGCGCCCCCATCCACCACAACCCGCTCAACGGTGTGCGCAAGATCGGCTCGGTCGGTATCGCGACGGCGGACTACGAAGCCGAGGTGGTCGATCTCGAAACCGGATCGCGGGTGATGCCGGTCGGCGAGCGCGGCGAGGTCCGGGTCCGCGGACCGCAATTCACCAGGGGATACCGCAATCGGCCGGAGGAGAATGCAAGGCAAATCCGCGACGGCTGGCTCTATACCGGCGACATCGGTTACTACGACGAGGACGGTTATATGTTTCTCGTCGACCGCAAGAAAGAGATGATCATTGTCGGCGGCTACAACGTCTATCCGCGCGAGATCGACGAACTCCTGTTCAAACACCCTGCCATTCTCGAAGCCGCCACCGTTGGTGTGCCCGATTCTTTTAGCGGCGAGGCGGTGAAGGTCTTTGTGGTCCGCAAGCCGGGCGCAAACCTCGACGCCGACAAGCTCCTCGCCTACTGCAAAGAGAATCTTGTCAAATACAAATGGCCAAAGCAGATCGCCATCGTCGACGCCCTGCCGCGCACCAGCGTCGGTAAAATCGACAAGCGGGCGCTGAAGGCAGGAGCCTTGGCCACGTCGTCATAACCATGTCGAGGCCAAATCGTTGCTTTTTTAATTGCCGACGGCAGACTGGGCATCGGTTAATCGACGCGTGCCGGTAGGACTGTTGGTAGGAGTAAAGTCATGAAGGTGATCATCGCAGGGGGCGGCGTCGGTGGTCTGGTGACGGCGCTGATGTTGCACGCGCGCGGGATCGACTGCGAGATATTCGAGCAGGCGGACGCCATCCGCGAACTTGGCGTCGGCATCAACACGTTGCCCCACGCCATCAAGGAATTGGCCGAACTCGGCCTGCTCGAGCGCCTCGACGCCTTGGCGATCCGGACCTACGAGCTTTTCTATACCAACCGGTTCGGGCAGGAGATCTGGCGCGAGCCGCGCGGACTCGATGCCGGCTACGAAATCCCGCAATTCTCCATTCATCGTGGCCGGCTCCAGACCGTCATCTACCAAGCGGTCCGCGCTCGGCTCGGCGAGTCGCGCATTCATCTCAATCGCCGCCTCGGTTCGTTCACTCAGGATGAGGGCGGCGTGACCGCCTATTTCTTCGACCGTGGCGGCACGCATCGGCATACCGCGCGCGGCGATGTATTGATCGGCGCCGACGGTATCCACTCGGTCGTGCGCGACAAGCTTTTTCCCAACGAAGGCCCGCCGAGCTGGAACGGACTCATGCTCTGGCGCGGCGCGATCGACTGGCCGGCTTTCCTGACCGGCCGTTCGATGGTCGTGGCCGGTGGCCTTACCGCGAAGCTCGTCGTTTATCCGATTGCGGAAGGCTCGCGTCCCGACAAGCGGCTGACCAATTGGGCCGTCGTCGGCCGCGTCGGGGACGGATCGGCGACGCTGCCGCAAAAGCAGGATTGGTCGCGGCCCGGCCGCTTCGAGGATCTGATGCCACATCTGCAGCGCTTCCGCATCCCGTATGTGGACGCGCGCGCCCTGATCGAGGCGACCAACGAATTCTGGGAATATCCGATGTGCGATCGCGATCCGTTGCCGCGCTGGAGCCACGGCCGCGTCACCCTGTTGGGCGACGCCGCCCATCCGATGTATCCGGTGGGCTCGAACGGCGCATCGCAGGCCATTCTCGACGCACGCTGCCTCGCAGACCTACTGCGTGATTCCGAGCATCCGGTCCAGGCGCTCTGGGCCTACGAGCAAACGCGGCTGCCATTGACGGCCGAGATCGTGCGCATGAACCGCCGCGGCGGTCCGGAAGGCGTTATCGACGCGGTCGAAGCGCGGGCGCCGGATGGCTTCAGCAACATCGACGACGTGCTCTCGTTCGAGCAGCGCAAGGCCATCGTGCGCGGCTACGCCTCCGCGGCGGGCTATGCGCGCGAACAAGTGAACAAGGCCGCCTGAGACGGCCGCCTTGCATCGGGAGATCTCAAGGAAAACGACGGCAATCGGCTGCGCCTATTCCGGCGGCGGCAGGAACACCACTTCGTGCTTGGCTGCAAGCGCCACGACCTCGGGCGGCGATTGCTCTTTCATGCCGTGGATTGCCCAGAACAGATCGTAAAGCTTGCGCGTCGGTGTTACCCAGAAAAAGCATTTCACCGCCTGGTCGGTCTTGTTGAAGATGCCATGCGGGATTTGCATCGGCAGCCGAATTAGATCGCCGGTGGTGGCGGTAAACTCGCGGCCCTCGAGAATGAGATCGAATTTGCCGTCGAGCATGTAGATGAATTCGTCCTGGGTCGGATGAATATGCGGCGGGACGAACGTGCCGGGCGGAAACGTCGCGTGCCAGGAAAATGAATTTTCCGAGACCTGCTTTGGAACATAGGTCTGGCCGAGAATATTCCAGACGATACCGTCGATGCCCGTCCCGGCCTTGGTGATGCCCGGCGTCATTGTCATCGCGCCCTCACTCGGTCCATTTTCCCTGCGGATCACATCCATTCAAGCACGTACACGGCGGACCGCCAATGTTCGGGCGCGCGCAATCGACGAACAGCGTAAATTTGCCTCAGCCGCTGTCGTTATTATTACCGCGCAGGCGGCTTCACAAGCCTACTGATTTAAACTTAAAGTATCCGGCTACCCGCTCGACGGCGTAACTGCCTCCTTGAGCCGGCACATGACATGCGTGTTGACCGACCGACCTTTGTCAGGAGACTGGAATGATTAGGTCCAAGGCGTTCTTTTGGAAGGCGTCCGCTCCGAAGTCGCTCGTTGCGGTTGCGGCCGTGCTCACATTGTGGACGTCGGCTGCTTATGCCCAGGACAACCTTAAGGTCGGCGTCATCGCGACCCTGTCCGGCCCGCCCGCCGTGCTCGGCCAGCAATTGCGCAACGGCTTCGAGCTTGCGGTCAAGACGTTGGGCGGCAAGCTCGGCGGCCGTGATACCGAGATCCTGGTGGCCGACGACGAGCTCAAACCCGACGTGGCTGTCACCAAGGTGAAGGCGCTCATCGACCGCGACAAGGTCGACTTCGTCGTTGGGCCCATATTCTCCAACATTCTGGGCGCCATCGAGAAGCCGGTGACCGAGGCAAACGTGTTTCTCATCAGTCCTAATGCCGGATCGTCGAGCTTTGCCGGCAAGGACTGCAATCCGAACTTCTTCGTCACCTCTTATCAGAACGATCAGATACACGAGGTGCTTGGCCAATACGCCCAAGAGTTGGGCATGAAAAAAGTGATCATCATCGTGCCGAATTATCAGGCTGGCAAAGACGCCGCTGCCGGTTTCAAGCACAAGTTCACGGGCGAAGTTCTCGACGAAATCTACGTACCGCTCGGCCAGCTTGATTACTCGGCCGAGCTGTCGCGGATCGCGGCCGCAAGTCCCGACGCGATCTTTGCCTTCATCCCAGGGGGCATGGGCGTGAATTTCGTCAAACAGTTCCGGCAAGCCGGTCTTGCCGACAAGATTCAGTTCCTGTCCGCGTTCACGGTCGACGAATCGACGCTGCCGGCTCAGAAGGAGGCGGCGCTCGGTATGCTTGCGGGCTCCAACTGGGCGCCCAATCTCGATAACCCGCAAAACAAGGCGTTTGTCGAAGCCTATGTGCAGGCATACAACGCCGTTCCGGCGACATACGCATTCCAGGCCTATGACGCGGCAATGCTGATCGACAGCGCAGTCAAAGCCGTCAAAGGCAATCTCGTCGACAAGGACGCGCTGCGCGCGGCGCTCAAGAAGGCCGACATCAAGTCGCTGCGCGGCGACTTCGCCTTCAACAATAACCACTACCCGATCCAGAACTTTTATCTGACCAAAGTCGCCCAACGTCCGGACGGCAAATACCAAACCGAGATCGTCAAGACCGTCTTCACAAATTACGGCGACTCGTACGCCAAGGACTGCACGATGAAGTAGCGGTCAGCCGCGCTGCAATCACGCCGCGGCGCGGCCGATCCTGCCGAAGGAAGAGGCCCTCGCCTGCCATTCGCGGCGGCGCAACCGCGGGACTGAAGTCCCGATACCATTGCGGTTCCATGTCAGGCACGCTCTTCCTCGTCCAAATCCTGAATGGATTGCAGTTAGGCGTCCTTTTATTCCTGATCGCAGCCGGCTTGACGCTGGTCTTCGGCGTGATGGACTTCATCAATCTGGCTCACGGCGTCCAATACATGCTCGGGGCCTACCTCGCCGTGGCGTTCTACGGAATCGTCGGCAACTTTCTCGCAGCGCTCATCCTGGCATTGCTAGCGGCCCTCGCCTTTGGCCTGCTGCTGGAATTCCTCGTCTTCCGCCATCTCTATGCGCGCGACCATCTCGACCAGGTCATCGCCACGTTCGGCATTATTCTGTTCCTCAATCATGCGGTCCGGATGATCTGGGGCGCCGCGCCCTTGACGCTGCCGGTGCCGGATTTCTTCACTGGCTCGGTCGTGCTCAAAGCCGGCTTGCTCTACCCGGTTTGGCGTCTGGTCATCATTGCTTCCGGCCTCGGCGTCGCCGCCGGTCTCTACGCTCTGGTGTCGTCCACGCGCATCGGCATGCTGGTGCGGGCCGGAGCCACCAACGCGCGCATGGTCTCGGCGCTCGGGGTCAACATCGAGCGGCTTTTCATGATCGTATTCGGCTTCGGCACGATGCTGGCGGGTTTCGCTGGCATCATGATCGCGCCCGTCATCTCGGTCGAGCCCGGCATGGGCGACAACATCCTGATCCTCGCCTTCGTCGTCATCGTGATTGGTGGCATCGGTTCGATTCGCGGCGCCTTCGTCGCAGCCTTGCTGATCGGCCTCGTCGATACGCTCGGCCGCTCGTTCTCGATCGATATTCTTCGCCTCGTCATGGGCCCCTCGCCCGCGCGCATGGCCGGTCCGGCGATCGCTTCCATGCTGATCTACGTGCTGATGGCGGTGGTACTCTACGTTCGGCCGTCCGGCCTGTTTCCGGCGCGTGGCCGCTGACAATGACCGGCGCCGCACTCGCCACCGCAAGCGGAGCGCGCGCGCTGCGTCCGGCGCGCGACATCCTACCCATGCTGATTTTTCTAGTATTCGCGCTGCTGCCGGTCGTCGCCTCGCTGACCGCGAGGCAATATCTGCTCGACGTTGGCGCGCGCATGATGGTGTTTGCGGTCGCCGCAGTCGCGCTCGATCTCCTGGTCGGCTACGCGGGGCTGATTTCCTTCGGTCATGCGGCATTCATCGGGCTCGGCGCCTACGCCGTCGGCATTCTGGCTGCTCATGGCATCAACGACGCGCTCGTCGCGCTGCCGGCCGCCATCGCCGTGTCGATGCTATTCGCGTGGCTCACCGGAATTGTGTGCCTGCGGACCAAGGGCGCGTATTTCATCATGATCACGCTCGCCTTCGGGCAGATGGTCTATTTCATCGCCACGTCCCTTGCGCCCTACGGTGGGGACAACGGGCTGACCATCGCGGCGCGCAATACCGTCGCCGGCTGGCCGCTGCTCAAGAGCGACCGCGCGTTTTATTGTTTTACTCTCATCTGTCTGCTGGCGACGTATCTTTTCTGCCGCGGGCTGGTCGTTTCGCGCTTCGGCCGGGTGCTGCGAGGCACCAAGGAGAACGCGACCAGGATGGCGACGATCGGCTTCAATGCGCGGCGATTCCAGCTCGTCGCCTATGTGATCGCCGGCGGGCTTGGCGGTTTCGCCGGATTCCTGTTGGCAAACCTCACCGAGTTCGTCAGTCCAGCCTACATGTCATGGCAGGAATCCGGCGAGCTCATCGTTATGGTCATCCTCGGCGGTGTCGGCACACTCGACGGCGCCATCATCGGCACCGCGACCTATCTCCTCGCCGAAGAATGGCTGTCGGGTTTCACCGAGAGCTGGAAGGTCATTTTCGGACCGATTCTGGTGCTCGTCGTATTGTTCGCGCGCGGCGGACTAATCGGGCTCGGTAACCGTCTTTGGCGGTTGTCCGGCCATGCCTGAGCCGCTGCTTCGCCTCGAAGGTCTTTGCAAGAACTTCGGCAGCCTGATCGTGACCGACGATGTGACGCTCGACGTCATGCCGGGCGAGATCCACGCCATTATCGGGCCGAACGGCGCGGGAAAGACCACGTTGATCGACCAGGTGTCCGGCCTCATCGCGCCGGACGGCGGACAAATCCTGTTCGCGGGCGCCGACGTCACCGCGCTGCCGCCGCAAGCGCGCGCGCTCCGCGGATTGGCGCGCAGCTTTCAGATTACATCGATCCTTCCGGGATTCTCGGTGCTGGAAAACGTCGCGCTTGCCGTTCAGGCGCGCGACGGGTCGAGTTTGCGGTTCATCGGCCGCGCCGCCAAGGAGGAAACCCTCAACGCTGCGGCCGTGGCGGCGCTCGAACAAGTGGCCATCGCCGACCGCGCGCATGTTCGCGCCGGCGACCTTTCGCACGGCGAAAAGCGCGCGCTCGAGCTTGCCATTGCACTGGCCATGAAGCCAACGCTGCTTCTTCTCGACGAACCGATGGCCGGTATCGGGCGCGATGAGACCGAGTGGCAGGTCGACCTGCTGCTGCGGCTCAAGGGGCAATTGACGATGGTGCTTGTCGAGCACGACATGGCCGCGGTGTTTGCCCTTGCCGATCGCATCTCGGTGCTCATCCGCGGCCGCCTGCTCATAACCGGATCGCCGGATAAGGTGCGCGCCGACCCGCAGGTCGTGACCGCCTATCTCGGCGAACAGATGGAGTGAGGCGAAACGTGCTCAGCGTCGAAGCGCTCCAGGCCGCCTACGGTGCCGCACAGGTGCTGTTCGACGTGAGCTTCACCGTCGGCGAAGGCGAAATGGTCACGCTCCTTGGCCGCAACGGCATGGGCAAGACCACCACGATCTCGACCATCATGGGGCTGATGCCGGCCACCCGCGGGCGGATCACGTTCGACGGCGCGCCGCTTGGAGGCGTGCCGCCATACCGCATCGCGCAAGCAGGCCTCGGCCTCGTGCCCGAAGGCCGCCAGATTTTTCCGACGCTCAGTGTCGAGGAGAACCTGATCGCAACCGCGGCGGCGCGCTTCGGCCCGCCGCGCTGGCGGCTCAAGGATGTCTATCAAATGTTCCCGAGCCTCGCCGAACGCCGCCGCAACATGGGCAATCAGCTTTCCGGCGGCGAGCAACAAATGCTGGCGATCGGGCGCAGCCTGATGACCAATCCGAAGCTCATTATCCTCGATGAGGCGACGGAGGGACTGGCGCCGCTCGTGCGCGGCGAAATCTGGGCAAGCCTCAAGCGGTTGAAGACCGAGGGCCAGGCTATTCTGCTCGTCGACAAGCACATCGACGCGCTGCTCAAGCTCGCCGATCGCCACGTGGTGATCGAAAAGGGCTACGTGGTCTGGTCGGGCACTTCCGCTGCGCTCACGAACGATCCGGCGGTGCGGCAGCGCTATTTGCAGGTGTGAGCCTTTAGAGCGCAATCGCTTCAGATTGAATTGATCGTCGCTCTAACATATTCCTGGAGCATCAACTTTTCGAAAAACGGGTTTCCACCCCCGGATTCAAGTCCGGGCAGGCATTTTCGGATCATGCCCCGAAACAGCGGCGCGGCCACATACGCACCGTATCAACTGCCGCAATCACACGCTCACGCAAGTCCTGAGAATATGGCTTGCCCATTACGGCCTCCGTATCGATTCGACACGAAAGTTGAATCACAAATCCAGCACAGCGAGAAACCCGCCGATTCCGTCAACCCTGAAAATGCTCTAGTTCTCCGGCACCACTGCCGTGGTCTCGATCTCGAGCCGCGCTTCCGGCTCGACGAGGCGCGTGACGGCGACAAGCGCCATCGCCGGATAGTGGTCGCCCATCACCTCCCGGTAGACTTCGCCAAGCGCCGGCCGCGCCCGCAGATACTCGTCCATGTCGCGGACGTACCAGGTCATGCGCACGATGTGCTGCGCCGAAGCGCCTCCCTCTGCCATGACCGCCAGGATGTTGGCCAGCAGCTGACGCGTCTGCCCAACGAAATCCGCGGGGAAGCGGCCGCGCTCATCCCAGCCGACCATGCCGCCGATGAACAACAGATCGCCGCGGGCCTTGATGCCGTTGGCATAGCCCTTGGGCTGCGGCCAGCCGGTAGGCTGCAGCACGACATTCGACGACGCGCGCGGCGGCAGGGTGTCGATCGGGCTGTCGGCCACTTCAATTCTCCCTAGGATGCAAGCTTGTTGGCGCTCGATGCGGTCGATTCTACCGCTCGGCGTCGCAATTCAAAGCGCTGCAATTTGCCGGTCTCGGTACGCGGCAGACTGGTCACGTATTCGATCGCGCGCGGATACTTGAACGGCGCCACCGTAGCCTTGACGTAGTCTTGCAGCGCGCGGGTCATCGTCACGTCGGCCGCATAACCTTGATTGAGCACCACGTAAGCCTTCACGATCTGGCCGCGCTCCACATCGGGCTGGCCGACGACTCCGCATTCGGCGACGGCCGGGTGCGTGAGCAGAACCGTTTCCACTTCCGGCCCGGCAATGTTGTAGCCCGCTGAGATGATCATGTCGTCGGATCGGGCCTGATACCTGAAATAGCCGTCGGCGTCCTTGATATAGGTGTCGCCGGTAATGTTCCAGCCTTGCTGCACGTACTCAAGCTGACGCTTGTCGCCGAGATAACGGCAGCCGGTTGGGCCGCGCACCGCAAGACGCCCGGCGGTTCCGGCGGGACAATCACTGCCGGACTCATCGACGACACGGGCTTCGTATCCGGGAACCGGCTTTCCGGTCGCCCCCGGACGCACGTCTTCCTCCCTGCTGCCGATGAAGATGTGCAGCATTTCGGTCGAACCGAGACCGTCGATGATGCGAATGCCGGTCGCTGCAAGCCAGGCCTCGAATGTGGCCGCGGGTAAGGTCTCGCCGGCGGAAACGCATTTGCGCAGCGACGACAGGTCGTGGCCGGCGACCTTGCCGAGCATGTTGCGAAAGGCCGTCGGCGCCGTGAAGCAGATCGTGGCGCGGAGCTTGCCGATCGCCGGCAGGAGGTCGTCGGGGGAGGCTTTTTCCAGCAAGATCGCGGCGGCGCCGACGCGCAGCGGGAACAGCACGAGACCGCCGAGACCGAAGGTGAATGCGATCGGCGGCGAGCCGACGAAGCGGTCGTCACGATTGGCGCGCAGCACGTATTTGCCGAACGTGTCGCAAATGGCGAGCATATCGCGGTGGAAATGCATGGTGCCCTTGGGCACGCCGGTCGTGCCCGAGGTAAACGCGATCAAACACACGTCATCGCTTGCGGTATCGCAAGGCTCGAAACGCTCGTAACCCTCCTTCATCATCTGCACTTCGAGACTGTCGCCGGCGGCGGAACCCCAATAGACCACGCGTTCGAGCACGGGCGCGAGCGGCCGCGTCTTCTCCATCTCGTCGGCAAGACGCGAATCGCAGAGCGCAAGCCGGATTTCGGCCTTGGTCACCGGAAACGCGATCTCCTTGGCGCGCAACAGCGGCATGGTCGCGATCACGATGGCGCCCGCCTTGATGACCGCGAAATACGCCGCCACCATCATCGGACTGTTCGGCCCGCGCAGCAGCACCCGGTTTCCCGGGACGACCCCGAGATCGCGGGTCAGAACGTTGGCGATGCGATTCACGCTCTCGGCGAGATCGGCATAAGACCAGCGTTCGGTCGGCGAGACGAGGCAGTCCCGGCCGCCGTCGCCGGAAGCCACCCAGTCATCGACGAACGCGGTGACGCAGTTCAGCCGCTCCGGATAGTGCAGCTCCGGCAGTTTGAACAAGAACTCCGGTAACTGCTCGGGCGGCGGCAAGTGATCGCGCGCAAAAGTATCAGTGTGTGCGGTGCGGATCATGGCTCGTCATCCTCATGCCGCCGATCGGAACACGACCGGCAAATTCAGTTGCCCTCGAACACCGGCCAACACTTGTCCGCGAACGCCCGGTAAGCGCGGACAAAATCCTCGGTCTCCATGCACAAAGCCTAAGCCACAGCCTCCGCCTCGGTTGCGCTCTCCACCGACATGGCCCATTCCATTTCCAACATTCGCTTGGTCATCGCATTGCAGAAAATCGGTCCGGCCGCGAGTTCCGCGGCCAGGGTTTGCGCCGCGGCGAGCACGTTTTCCGGGTTGAAAAAACCCCATCGGCTGCGGGGCGGCCCGCATCGCCGTGACGAGCTTGCCGGTCATACGCGTGAAATCAAGAAGGCCGCTCGTGTCCATCTGGGTGAGTGGTCTGATGATCTCGAACACGTCGCCGCTGGAACAGCAGTTTCCGCCGGCGCCGGTCATCACGATCGCCTTGATGCCTTTGTCGCGTGCGGCGGCACGAAAGATATTCGCAAGCTCGGCGCAGCTTTCGGACGTCAGCGGATTTTTTCGTTCCGGACGGTTGAGCGTGATCGTCGCGACAGCGCCGGCAACAGAAAGGCACGCATGCTGCGCACTGTAGCCTGAGAGCGGTAGCGTCACCGGATTGGCGCTGGTCATCGCTGCTGCTCTCCCGAGATCGCTCCGCGCGCCGACGCTTTGGTCCTGGCGAGGAGGCGCATCAAAGCATCGATGTCGGCGGGGGAAAGCTGCGAGAATATCTCGGCGATCCACCCCTCATGCGCGCGGGCCATGGCGCGGAACACGCGCCGGCCTTCGGGCGTGAGGCTTACGAGCTGCGCCCGACGATCGCTGCGCGACTGACGGCGGTCCAAAAGTCCCAACGCCACTAGCCGCTCGGTGAGCCCGGTAACATTGCCATTGGACACCATCATGCGCTGCGACAACTCGCCCAGCGTCATGCCGCCGGGCGCCTTGTCGAGCTGCGCCATGAGGTCGAAATCTCGGCAAGGTAACGTCGAATTCCTGTCGCAGCCGGCGGCGGACTTCACCCTCGATCAAGGTCGTACAGGTCAAGAGCCGCAGCCAAAGCCGCAACTCGCTCTCGTGGTCACCGGGTCGCTCGGCGACCTTGGTTTCGGCGTCCAGCGGGACGCTCGGCGTTTCCTGCACGCGGTACCTCTCGTGTCAGCGGCGTAGCATTGCGCCTCATACTCTTGGCCAATTCCTCGGAGGAATCACTTTAAGGTTCAAATTTATAGGCTTCAAGTAGCCCCGGGCTTATGCCGTTTTAGCCAACCATGACTTCGCCGCCGGCAATGGCGATCGCTTGTCCGGTGATCGACTGCGCTCCGGCCGATGCCAGCCACAGAACGGTGCCGGCGACTTCCTCCGGCGTCACCAACCGCCCCTGAGGATTCGATGTCGCAAGCGCCGCGCGCGCATCGTCGCGGCCGCGCTTGGTCTTGGCGACGATGTTGTCGATGGCGCGCTCGAACATTGGAGTCTCCGTATAGCCCGGGCAGACCACGTTGACCGTGATCCCGGTGCGGGCAAATTCGAGCGCAAGACTGCGCGTAAGCCCGACCACGCCGTGCTTGGCGGCCACATAGGCGGACACGTAGGCGTAACCCGTCAGTCCCGCCGTCGAGGCGATATTGATCACCCGACCGGCGCGCTTCGCGATCATGTCGGATACGACCTCCCTGGTCACCAGGAACGTGCCGGTGAGGTTCACGGCCAGCACTTTATTCCAGGTCGCCAACTCGGTCTTGGCGAACGGCGCGCTCGGCGCTTCACCGGCATTGTTGACCACGATATCAATCGGACCGAATTTTGCGCGAGCCGAAGCAACACCGGCGCGGACTTTGCCCGCGTCGGTCACGTCGAAATCCGCCACGACATGGGTTTGAGCGTTCGGCAGCGAGGCCTGCAACGCGGCAAGCGGCTCGTGACGGCGACCGACCAAACTCACGCGAGCGCCGGCGCGCGCGCACGCCGCCGCGATCGCCGCGCCGATGCCGGTCCCGGCGCCGGTCACGAGCGCGTGCTGATAGTTGAGTGTTCGGTCCGTCACGATCGTTGTGGCCTTCTCAGCGCAGCGAGGGACCAGCAGCCGCGCGAGCGAGATTGGTTTCGTATTGCGCCTTGGCGGATAGATACTGCTTGGGCCAGGCGATGGATTTTACGCCGATCTTGGCGGCCTCGTGCAAGGTCCAGGCGGTGTCGGCGAGATGCGGCCGGGCGATGGCGCAAAGATCGGCGCGGCCGGCCGCGATGATCGAATTCGCATGATCGGCTTCGGAAATGGCGCCGACGGCGACTGTCGCGATGCCGACCTCATTGCGGAGCTTGTCCGAGAACGGTGTTTGGAAGAGGCGCCCGTAAACCGGTTTTTCCTCTTTCGACACCTGGCCGGAAGAGCAGTCGATGAGATCGGCTCCGGCCTCCTTGAACATTCTGGCGTAGATCGCGGCATCGGCGGGCGTGTTGCCCCCCTCGGTCCAATCGTGACACGAGATGCGGATCGAGATCGGCTTGTCCTGCGGCCAAACCTCGCGGATGGCTCGGAACACCTCCAGCGGATAACGCGCATTGTTCTCGTGCGAGCCGCCGTATTCGTCGGTGCGATTGTTCGTCAGCGGCGAAAGGAAGCTCGATAGCAGATAGCCGTGGGCGCAGTGGAGCTCGATGATGTCGAAGCCGACTTCGATGCCGCGTTTCGCGGCTGCAACGAAATCCGCCTTGACACGCTCCATGTCGGCACGCGTCATGGCGCGCGGCATCTGGCTGTTGCCCGTGTACGGCAGCGCCGAGGCGGAGATCAGCGGCCAGTTGCCCGCGTCGAGCGGCTGGTCGATACCCTCCCAGGCCACGCGCGTCGAACCCTTGCGTCCGGCATGGCCGAGCTGGAGGCCGAATTTTGCCGACGTCGCCCCATGGACGAATTCGACGATGCGCTTCCAGGCCGCCGCCTGTTCGTCGTTCCACAGACCGAGACAGCCAGGCGTGATGCGCGCGTCCGGCGACACGCAGGTCATTTCGCTAAACAAAAGGCCGGCGCCGCCGAGCGCCCGGCTGCCGAAATGGACGAGATGGAAGTCGTTGGGTGCCCCGTCCTTGGCCGAGTACATCGCCATCGGCGACATGACGATGCGGTTCTCCAGCGTTAGCCCACGCACCCGGTAGGGCGTGAACATCGGCGGCACCGGCGGCCCGTCGGGATCGATATTGATGCCGGCCCGCGCCGCGAACCACCGCTCATAGTCTTCGAGCCATGTTTTGTCGCGAAGGCGCAGATTCTCGTGACTGATGCGTTGCGAACGCGTCAACAGTGAGTACATGAACTGCTCGGGCTCGAGCGTGTCGGCGTAGCGGCTGCCAACCACTTCGAACCATTCCATGGCGTTGCGGGCCGCATTCTGAATACGGGCGACGTCGACTGCGCGCACTTCTTCGTAGGCGGCGAGTACCGCCGGGATCTTGTCCGTTGTCCCGCCGAGGTTGCGGAATTGCCGGGTGAGCTCGATCGCGTCCTCAAACGCGAGCTTGGTGCCAGAACCAATCGCGAAATGCGCAGTGTGGGCCGCGTCCCCCATGAGCACGACGTGGCTTTGCCCGTTGAAATGGCTCCACTTGCCGCAGATCAGCCGGTTGAAATTAAGCCAAGCCGAGCCGCGCAGGTGCCGGGCGTTGCTCATAAGCTTTGCACCGTCGAGGACTTCGCTGAAAAGCTCCTCGCAGAAGGCGATCGACTTCGTCTCGTCGGCTTTGTCGAGGCCATGCGCTCGGAAGATGTCCTCCGTCGTCTCGATGATAAAGGTCGATGTCTTTTCGTCGAACTTGTAGATATGCGCCTGGAACCAGCCGTGCTCGGTGCGGCGAAAATCGAATGTGAAAGCATCATAAAGCTTTTCGGTACCGAGCCAGATGAAACGGTTCGGCCGCACGACCAGGTCGGGCTTGAATGCGTCGGCATGGAGGTTGCGAATTTTCGAATTGATTCCGTCCGAGGCGATGATGAGGTCGGCTTCGGGAAATTCGAGATCGGAATCAACCTCGCGCTCGAACACTAGCTCGACTCCCAACTCCTCGCAGCGGGCTTGCAGGATATTGAGGAGCTTCTTGCGGCCAATGCCGACGAAGCCATGCCCGGTGGTGCGCATGCGCCGGCCCTTGATCAGGACCTCGATGTCGTCCCAATGATTGAAGGCAGTCTCGATCGCCTGCGCGGTCTCGGCGTCCCACGCCCGCATGTTGTCCATGGTAGCGTCGGAAAACACGACCCCCCAGCCAAAGGTATCGTAGGGCTTGTTGCGCTCGATCACCGTCACGTGGTGCGCCGGGTTTTCCTTCTTCATCAGCAGACCGAAATAGAGCCCGGCTGCGCCGCCGCCGATGCAAACGATGCGCATATTTTCTTCTCCGTTCGAACTGCGCGTAATTTTACGTCGCGTATCTGGCTTTTCGGCCAAGCATTAACACCCATTGGCGGCAATCGCCACAAGGAGAAATGGCCGCGTTGCCGGCCGCTAGCCTACCGGGGTTATCGTGCCAATCTGGGACCGGTAACGAGCGCCGACGTTTTCTGGCCGGCAGCGAACGGCAGTTGGGCTTCCAGTCGGGTCAGGAACTGCTTACAAATAATTACCGAATGACACACCCGCGCATGTCGCGGCAATGATGTGAAAAAACTATTGGGGAGGGTCGTCATGCCCGAGGCGGATAGCCTTGCGGACATTCGCTCGGTCGCAGATATCACGCGCCATAACTCGCGGGCACGCCCGGATCGCGTCGCCATCCATTTCGAGGGGCAGCGCACGACCTTCGCCGAGCTCGACCGCCGTGCCAATCGGGTCGCCAACGGCCTGATCACCGAGGGCGTGCGGCCGCAATCGCGCATTGCGATCCTGTCAAAAAACACGCCGGCTTTTTTCGATCTCTGGTTCGGCGCCGCCAAGGCCGATGTGGTGCTGGTGCCGGTCAATTTCCGGCTCGCGCCGCAGGAGGTGGCCTACGTCGTCGAGGACGCGGGCGCAGAATTGCTGTTTGTCAGCCCCGATTTCTATCCCGTTATCGAAAAGGTGGCGCACGATCTGAAAACGGTTCGCCGGATCATCGCACTCGACGGCGCGCACGGTTCCTGGACGAGCTACGCGGATTGGCTTGCCGGCCAATCGGAGCGCGACCTCGCGCTACCGATCGCGCGGGAGCATTGCGCCATACAAATGTACACAAGCGGCACGACCGGCTATCCCAAAGGCGCGCAGCTCAGCCATGCCAATCTCCTGACCTTGCTGTCGGGCGCGCTCAAGCAGTTCGGCGTCTGGCACGATAACGACGTCAATCTTGTTTGCATGCCTCTATTTCACATCGGCGGCAGCGCCTGGGCCTTGGTCGGCTTTTATTGCGGCGTCCCGACCGTGTTGATGCGCGACCCCGATCCGGCCGCCATCCTCCGATTGATCCCGGAGTATCGCATTACCAAGGCATTCATGGTTCCGGCGCTGCTGTTGTTCCTGATGCAGAACCCGCAGTGCAAGACGACGGATTTTTCCTCGCTCGAACTGATCGTCTACGGGGCATCGCCGGCGCCGGTCGATCTTGTGCGCAACGTGCTCAAGGTATTCGGCTGCGGGCTGGCGCAAGTCTACGGACTGACCGAGACGACCGGCGCCATCACGTATCTACCGCGCGAAGACCACGACGAAAAAAATGCAACGCGGCTTAAATCGTGCGGGAAAGCGATGACCGGAATCGACATTTGTGTGGTCGACGCAGACGGCAACGAAGTCGCCACCGGCGCCGTCGGCGAGATCATCACCCGTTCGCCGCAGAATATGCTCGGCTACTGGAACCAGCCGGAAGCGACGCGCCGAGCAATCCGCGGCGACTGGTTTTTCACCGGCGATGCCGGCTACCTCGACGAGGACGGCTACATCTATATCTACGACCGCGTGAAAGACATGATCATCTCGGGCGGCGAGAACATCTACCCCGCCGAAGTCGAAAACGCGTTGTTCGGCCATCCAGCGGTCGCCGACGTGGCCGTCGTCGGCATCCCGGACGACAAATGGGGCGAGGCCGTGAAGGCGATCGTGGTCAAAAGGCCGGGGGCTACCGTTACGCCCGACGAATTGATCGCCTTCGCCCGCGAGCGGATCGCTCACTACAAGGCGCCGCGATCAGTTGATTTCGTCGACACGCTGCCGCGTACGCCGACGGGCAAGATCCTCAAACGTGAACTGCGTAAGCCGTTCTGGGTCGGCCAGGACCGGCAGGTTCATTAGAGCGTGATCCGAAAAAGTGGAGACCGGTTTTTCGAAAAGATCGTGCTCCAGGAATATGTCAGAGGCCCATCAAACCGCGCGCCTCTGCCGGACCGGCGACGGCGCGGCCAGCTTCGCGCGCGTAGCGCGCGAGCATTTCCACCAGCGCGCCGTTCGACGCGACTTTGCTGCCGTCGGGCAAGTAGAACGTGTCTTCGAGACCGGTGCGCAAATGTCCGCCCAATTCCGCCGCGCGCCGGTGCAGCGGCCAAATCCCCGCGCGGCCGACCGCGGTGACCTGCCAGGGCGATGCTGCGACGATGAGCTTTTGCAGGATCGGAAGCAGATCGGGATCCGCCGGCATGCCCGACTCCACGCCCATGACGAAATTATATTTCGGCCGGCCGGCGAACATGCCGTTCTTCGCGTACATGCCGACGCAGCGCACGATGCCGACGTCGAAACATTCGAATTCCGGCTGCGTACCCGTCTCGCGCATGACATCAAGATAGGCTTTGACCTTTTCAACCGGATTGTCGAACACATGCGGCGGCCACGCCCACGATCCGTCGGCACGCACTTTCAGATAATTCAGCGAACCGGCATTGCAGGCGGCGATCTCCGGCCGCACCGCGCGCAGGCAAGCGAGCGGGCCGGCAATGTTTGCACCGATCGTGCCCGTGCTCTCGTTAAGAATCACGCCGGAACACGCGTCGCGGATTGCCTGCATGACGGCGGTCGCCAATTCCGGCTCCCACGACGGCAAGTGACCTTTGCCGGGCGCCTGCTGGCGAAAGTGAACGTGCATTACCGCGGCGCCGGCGTCGAAAGCGGCTTTCGCCTCGCGTGCAATTTCTTCCGGCGTGACCGGGACCGGATGCTGTTTCGGATCGGTAAGCACGCCGGTGAGCGCGCAGGTGATCACGACCTTGTCGTTCATGGCGTCTCCTCCGTCCGACCGTGCGCGGCGTTTGCTTCCGGCTCGAGTTCGACCAGAACTTGACGCGTCGCGACCTGATCGCCGGGCTTGACCAATATCTTGCCGACGATCCCGTCGCGTTCCGCGCCGATTTCGTGCTGCATCTTCATGGCTTCGAGCACGACGACGGGCTGTCCCCTGGCAACGGAATCGCCTGGTTTGGCGAGCACGCTGACGATGGCGCCGTTCATCGGCGCGAAAAGCTGGGAAGAGCCGTCGCGGCGCCCCGCGCCGCCGACGTCGTGCGTGGTTTCGCGCACAGCAACGGCGCTGCCGTTCAGGTCGAGATAGAGCACGCCTTCCTGCAGGGCGAAGCGCACAGTCCGCTGCAGACCGAGCGTCGTGAAGCGGATCTCGCGCTCTCCGCGATCCTCAATGGAAACTTCGACCTTGTCGTTGCCGAGGGCGACCACATAACGATCGCCGCCGATGGCCCTGATACTCGCCCGCTGATGGACGTCCCCCAGAGTCAGTCGTAGCGGCCAGACAGCAACGCCGGTGGAGGACCAAGATCGCGACCCAACCCGCGGGTTGGCCGGTTCGTTCGAGTGGGCCTCGAACAAAAGCACCGCCGCCAGCGCAAGCCTGCGTATGTCGGGCTTCGAGCGCTGCATGGCGTCGCTTCCCGGAGCGAAATACCGGTCGATGAATGTCGTCGTCGCCTGGCCGGCCACGAACGCCGGATGCTTGAGCAGCAAGACGAGGAAGCCGCAATTGGTCGTCGGTCCGAACGCGACCGTATCCTCAAGCGCGACGATCAGCCGGCGGCGAGCCTCTTCGCGCGTCGCCCCATGAGCGATCACCTTCGCCAGCATCGGATCGTAAAACGGACTTACGGCGCAACCGGGCGCCAGCCCGTGATCGACACGCACGCCAGGTCCCAACGCCGGCCGCCAGTCGATCAACGTGCCGCTTTGCGGTAGAAAATTTTCGCATGGGTCTTCAGCATAGAGACGCGCCTCGATAGCGTGGCCGTGAAACCGCACTTGATGCTGCTCCAGCGGCAGGCTCTCGCCGGCCGCCACGCGCAGCTGCCACGCCACCAGATCGAGGCCGGTTACCGCCTCGGTCACCGGGTGCTCAACCTGAAGCCGGGTATTCATTTCGAGAAAATAGAATTCTCCCGACCGGTCGAGCAGGAACTCTACGGTGCCGGCGCCGACATAGGCGATGGCGCGTGCGGCGGCGACCGCCGCCTCACCCATTTTCAGCCGTAGCTCGGTGGAGACTGCCGGCGACGGCGACTCCTCGATGACTTTCTGGTGCCGGCGCTGGATCGAGCAGTCGCGCTCGCCGAGATGGACGATATTGCCGTGCCGGTCGGCAAAGACCTGAAATTCGATATGGCGGGCGTCGGCGACCGCCCGCTCCAGGAGCAGATCGTCCGAACCGAACGCACTTGCCGCCTCCGACCGCGCGCGAACGAGCGCGTTGGCGAGGTCGCCGGCCGTTGTCACCAGCCGCATGCCGCGCCCGCCGCCGCCGGCGGCAGCCTTGACCATCAGCGGAAAGCCGACGCGAAGGCCTTCCGCCGTCAACGTCTCGTCGGATTGATCCTGCCCTTGATATCCCGGCACGCAGGGAATGCCGGCGGCCGCCATCAAATGCTTGGCGCGCGCCTTGTTGCCCATGGCTTCGATCGCCGCCGCCGGCGGACCGATAAAGACGATGCTCGACCGCAGGCACGCGTCCGCAAACGCGGCGTTCTCCGAGAGAAAGCCGTAGCCGGGGTGAACCGCGTCGGCGCCCGCGAGCTTTGCGGCGGCGAGGAGCGCATCGATGTTGAGGTAGCTGTCACGCGCCGCCGGCGGCCCGATACGGACCGCCTCATCCGCCTGCCGCACGTGCAGCGCGCCGGCGTCCGCGTCGCTGAAAACAGCCACCGTCCGATAGCCGAGTTCCTTCGCTGTGCGGATGACGCGACACGCGATTTCGCCACGGTTGGCGATCAGGACTTTGCTGAAATTGGCCATGCCCGGAGCCGCGTGCGCTCACTCCACCTGCACGAGCCAGGAGGGCTTGCGTTTCTCGACGAATGCGCTGGTGCCTTCCCTGCCCTCCGGGCTCCGTACGGCAGCCGCAAAGCGCTCTGCCGCGTCGTCGAGCAATTCCGCCAAGGAGCTTGGACCGGCAGCGCGCACCATCAGCCGTTTGGTCGCCGCGACCGCACCGGGGGCACACTTGAGAATCTGGTTGCAGGCCTCGCGCACGGCCGCTTCAAGCGCGGCGGCGTCGGCGACCGCAAAATGCGCGATGCCCGTTGCGGCGGCCTCGCGCCCGGTAAGACGCGCGCCCGTTACCGCCAGGCGCCGCGCGGCGGTCAGGCCGATACGTTGAACGACGAACGGCGCGATCGCCGCCGCGACTACGCCGATCGTCACCTCCGACATGGCAAAGCGGGCGTCCGCTGTCGCAATCGTTATGTCGGCGACGCAGGCCAAGCCAAAGCCGCCGCCCATCGCCGCGCCGTCCACCGCGGCGATCACCACCTGCGGCGCACTATTCACGGTCTCGAGCATTGCGCCGAACCGCCGGTTGTTGTCTTTGAGCTCGTCCGTTGCGCCCGGCGGCTGCGCCGCGTGCGCGACCGACATGCTCTTGATATCGCCGCCGGCGCAGAACGCGCTTCCGGCGCCGCGCACGACAACAACTCGCACCGACCGTTCGTCGGCAATCGCCGCGAATGTCGCCGCGATCTCGCGCACCATTTGCTGACTCAACGCGTTGCGCAGCTCCGGCCGGTCGAGCCACAGATGCAGGACCGAGCCGCGCAAATCGAGCCGGATGTGCGACGTCTGCGGCAGATCAGGCATGAACGGCCTCGCGCTCCGGCGCGTTGGATGTGCCGGGAAGCGTGCCCATCAGCTTGCAGATGATGGTCAGCATGATTTCGTCGGCGCCACCGCCGATCGAGCCCAACCGCCCGTCCCGGTACGCCCGACTCACCGGCGTCTCATTCATGTAACCCATGCCGCCCCAGTATTGCAGGCAGGAATTGGCGACCTCGCGGCGCAATCGCCCGGCCTTGAGTTTGGTCATGGAGGCAAGCCGCGTCACGTCGGTGCCGGCGAGGTAAAGCTCGCAGGCGCGGTAAACCAGAGCGCGCAACAACTCGATCTCGGTCGACAATTCGGCCAGCCGGAAATGCACGACCTGATTGTCGAGGATCGACTTGCCGAAGGCTTTGCGGTTGCGGGTATATTCGATGGTTTGTTCGATCAGGCGTTCCATTGACTTGAGGTTGGCGGCGGCGGCCCACAGCCGCTCTTCCTGGAATTGCAGCATCTGATAGGTGAAGCCTTTGCCCTCCTCGCCGATCAGATAACGCTGCGGCACCCGGACGTTGTCGAAGAAAATCTGCGCGGTATCGGAAGAGCGCATGCCGAGCTTGTCGAGCTTGCGGGCGATCTCGACGCCCTTGGTCTTCATCGGCAGGCAGATCAGCGATTTGTTCTTGTGCACCGCACCCTCGGAGGTGTTGGCGAGAAGGCACATCCAGTCCGCCTGCGTGCCGTTCGTGGTCCACATCTTGCCGCCATTGATGACGTAATCCGCGCCGTCCTTGCGCGCGGTGGTCTTGATCGAGGCGACGTCCGATCCGGCGCCGACCTCCGATACGCCGAGGCAAGCAACAAAATCGCCGGCGATCGACGGCGTCAGGAATTCGCGTTTGACCTCACCCGAGCCGAAGCGGGCGAGCGCCGGCGTCGCCATGTCGGTCTGCACGCCGATGGCCATGGGAACGCTGCCGCAGGCGATGTTGCCGAGTTCCTCGGCCATCACCATGGCGTATGAATAATCGAGGCCCGCCCCGCCATATTCGACCGGCTTGGTCAAGCCGAGGAAACCCAGATCGCCCATTTTCTTGAACAGATCGTGCGCGGGGAAAATACCGGCCTCTTCCCATTCATCGACGCGAGGGTTGACTTCTGCGGCGATGAATTTTTGCAGGCTGCGGCGCAGCTCCTCGTGTTCGGGCGTGAACAGCATGACGTTTCCTTTTTTCTTACATGCGCCCGACGCCGAACGTGTTGGGCTTGAGCGGGCGCAGCTCCGCTTCGCGGCAGATCGATAGGCAGAAGCCTAGCACTTTGCGGGTGTCCCGCGGATCGATCAGTCCGTCATCCCATAGCCTGGCGGTAGCATAGAGGGCCGTGGACTCCCCTTCCATGCGCTTGACGATCGATTGCTCCATCACGTCGAGCTTGGCCTTGTCGACCGGCTTGCCCTCGCGTTTGAGCTTTTCCTCGGTGACGATCGCCATGACCTTCGCGGCCTGCTCGCCGCCCATGACGGCGATGCGGTTGGTCGGCCAGGCGAATATGAAGCGCGGATCGTAGGCGCGGCCGCACATGCCGTAATTGCCGGCCCCGAACGACGCGCCGACATGCACGGTCAATTGCGGCACGGTGGCGTTGGCAACGGCCTGGATCATCTTCGAGCCGTGCTTGATGATGCCGGCCTGTTCGGCCTCACGGCCGACCATATAGCCGGTCGTATTTTGCAGATAGACGATCGGCATGGCGGCTTGACAGCAGAGTTGAATGAACTGTGCCGCCTTACTCGCCCCGTCGGCATCGATCGGACCGTTGTTGCCGATGAGCCCGACCGCGTGCCCCTCGATTTCGGCCTGGCCGCAGACGGTGTGCGGACCATAGCGGGTCTTGAAATCGAGATAGTCGGAATCGTCGACGATACGGGCGATGATCTCGCGCACATCGTAGGGCTTGCGGTAATCGGTCGGCACCGCACCCGCGAGCTCGTCGGCCGGATAGCGCGGCTCCTTGAACGATTTCTGCTGCCGGAGCGGAAGCTGTGCATTCCACGGCAGCTTGGCCATGATCTCACGCGCAATGCGAATGCCATCGGCATCGTCCTCGGCCAGATATTCGCCGAGTCCGGAGACGGTGGCGTGCATCTCGGCGCCCCCGAGCTCCTCGTCGGTCGCGACCTCGCCGGTCGCTGCCCGCAACAATGGCGGACCGGCCAAAAATACTTTCGCCCGGCCGCGCACAAGAATCGCATAGTCGGAAAGGCCGGGCAGATACGCGCCGCCGGCGGTCGAGGAGCCGTGAACGACGGTGACCTGCGGAATGCCTGCCGCCGACATGCGCGCCTGATTGGCAAAGCCGCGGCCGCCCTCGACGAACATTTCCGCCTGGTAGAGCAGATTGGCGCCACCGGACTCGACGAGCCGCACCATCGGCAGCTTGTTCTGCAGTGCGATCTGCTGGATGCGCAGGTGCTTCTTCACTCCCATCGGCGTCGAGGTGCCGCCCTTGATGGCGCTGTCGTTGGCGGACACGATGCAGCGGATGCCAGACACGTAGCCAACGCCAGATATTCCGCCGCCGCCCTGGATGCCTTCGGCGCCGTCGTCGTCGTGCATGCGAAAGCCGGCCAGCGTCGAAAGTTCGAGCCAAGGTGTGCCCGGGTCGAGCAGCAGCGCGACGCGCTCGCGCGGCAGCAATTGTTTGCGTGCGCGGAAGCGGTCGCGCCTCGAGTTGGAGAAGTCCCGCACCTTCTGCTCGAGCGCACGGAATTCGCCGATCAGCGCCAGCATCTGCTCGCGATTCGCGCGGAAGCTCTCTGAGCTGTGATCGACGCGGCTTTCGATGATCGGCATGGCGGGTCGGTCGCGCGAGCGTCTAGCGCGGACGCTTCTTGCCGTAGCGAAGCGACTTGCCGGAACAGCAGCTACAACCGCCGCCGTGCGCCCGTTGCCAGTCGGAATACGACCCAGGCCGCGGCGTGTTTTGCTCACCGGCCCCGTAGCCCAAGCGGCGATCGGTTGACGGCGTTGCAAGATACGGCGCGGTCAGAAAGGCCCGCGGCGCCTTCTTTCCACAAGTCGGACACCCAAGCGGCATGTCGGATTCGGCCATGGGCCTCGTGTCCGTGAAAGGTCCGCACCGGGCGCAGAGGTAGTCATAGACGGGCATCGATTTCCCTCGGCCGTATCCGCAGGCATCCGCACATCTAATTATAAACGCTAAATCCGCCTTGGAACAAAATTTAAGCCAGCGCCCCGATTCCGAATGTTCGCAAGTGTTCGTCGAACCTGTGATGCGAACTTCGGAATCAAGGTGAGAAAGCGGCGACGACCGATCTGTAGAAACGCCGACCGGAAGCGAGCGCGGTCACTGGTTGCTTCCGCATTTCAAGGCCGATCGTGCAGTTGTCCGCTCCTCGGACTCCGGTGCCGCCGACATTGTGCCCCCGGCATCCGCCGCGGCAATCTGCCGTCAACGAGCAATTTTAACAAAAGCTCGAATGGGAGAAAACGTCGTGAACAAGCAGCCCTTGCGCCCGATCACGCGCGACGATGTTGCTCGCTTCAAAGAAGACGGGGCCATCTGTATCCGCAACGTGCTCGACCGCGAGTGGTGCGAGCGCATGAATGCCGCAATCGAGCGGCTGCTGCTCAATCCCGGCAAGCGCGCCCGCGAGGCGACGAAGGCCGGCGATCCGGGCCGGTTCCACATGAACGTGTTCATGTGGCGCTGGGACCCTGATTTTCGCGATTTCGCCCTGTACTCTCCGCTGCCGGAACTTGGCGCAAGCCTGCTCGGATCCGACCGCATTTCGCTGTTCTACGATCAAGCCTTCATCAAGGAGCCCGGCACGCGCTCGCCGACGGATTGGCATCAGGATTTGCCGTTCTGGCCGGCGCTTGGCAATGACATCATATCGCTCTGGGTCGCGCTGACGCCGGTCACGGTCGAGGGCAGCGGCGTGGAATACGTCGCCGGCTCGCACAAATGGGGCAAATTCTACCGCGCCGTCACCCCGGACAAGGATGCGCGGTTCAGCAACTCGAAGCTGGAAGAGTGCCCCGACTTTTCGAAGCTCAAAGGCGATCCGCAGTACCGGTTCCTGTCGTGGGAGTGCAATGCCGGCGACGTCATCTGCCATCATCCTTTGACGGTGCACGGAGCCAGCGGTAATGCGTCGACGACACGCCGCGCGGCGATTTCCGTGCGTTACGCCGGCCCCGACGCGCACTGGGATCCGCGCCCCAACGTTATGCGGATCGAAGGCGAGCCGGAAAAAACGCTGCATACCGGCGATCCCTTGATTCTCGATGGCGTATTTCCGATCACCTGGGAGAAGGCGCGCGCCGAGGCATGACCTCGGTGCGCGAAGAACATCACCGACAGGAGGCTAGAATGGACCGGCGCAGGTTTCTTGCCACCACCGCGGCAATGCCCGCGGCCGCGATGTTCGGCGGCCAATCCGCACAGGCGGACGATCACCTGAAATGGGCCGTGTTCACGCCGGACAGTGAAGTGACGTTCCGCACGGTGATGAAGCCCTTTGCCGAAGCTGTCCAGCGCGATGCCAAGGACGCGGTCGTATTCGACCTGTTTCCGAATGGCGCGCTTGGCCGCAATCCCGGTCAACAGCCGCAAATGGTGCTCGACGGCGTCGCCGATGTGGCCTGGATCATCCCGTCGTATTCGCCCGGCCGATTTCCCGACACGGAAGTGCTCGAGCTTCCCGGCATGTTCAAGGACCTGCGCGAGGCGTCTCTCGTCGCCTCGCGGCTGGCCGCACACAACGTGCTCAAGGATTACGGCGACTTCTATATCATCGGACTATGGGGCACGGCCCCATACTCGATTCACACCAACTTTCCGGTCAATTCGATCGCCGATCTCAAAGGCAAGACCATCCGCGCGTCGAGCAAAAACGAAAGCGCGGCGTTGCGCGCCTTCGGCGCGGTACCGATCGGGATGCCGGTGACCGAAATCCCGGAGGCGATCAGCCGCGGCACCATCAGCGGCACGACGTCGCACATGTCGCCATTCTTCGATTTCGGGCTCGATCGGGTCACCAACAACCATTTCTTCATTGGCCTCGGAGTCGTTCCGCTGACGATTCTCATGAACAAGAAGAAATACGAAGCGCTGCCGGAAGCCGGTCGCGCCGCGATTCAGAAGAATGCGGGAGACGCCCTGACCAAGCAGTGGATCGATTCGATCACGGCGTACAACGCAGCCAATCTCGAGAAGCTGAAAAGCAATCCGAAGCACAAGGTGGTCTTCCCGTCCCAGGCCGAACTCGACGAGGCGCAAAAGCTGCTTGCGCCGGTTCGCGAAGAATGGGTCGCGGCGAGCGACCGGCACAAGGAGTTGAAGGCCGCGCTCGACACCGAACTTGCCAAGGTGCGCGCAGACACCAAGAGCTGAATCCCGGGGGACCGTGCGGTCCGTTCACAATCTAACGAGCGCCGGCGTGTCCTTGCGGCACGCCGGCCTTTTTTGTGCATGATTGTGCCGCCCCATAATTAGAGACGGCTGGACGTTCACGGCGATGGCGCGGATCGAACGGGTGACAAGATTGCTGGCGCAGGGGCTTGCCGTTCTCGGGCTTGGCGCGCTTCTGTGCTTCGCCGTCATGACGATGGCGGACGGACTGCTGCGGTTCTTCTTCGCGCGGCCAATCGACGCCGTCCGTGATGTCGGCGGATTGGTCGCAGCCTTCGCGGTCGCCTGCTGCATCCCCGTTGCCATCGTCGAACGCAGCAATATCACGATCCGCTTTATTTCCGCCGTCGTCGGCCCGCGTGCCGGACGAATTGCCGACCTTCTTGCGGCTGTTCTGGTCGAAATCATCCTGATCCTGATGACGTGGCAGTTCGTGCTCTTTGCCAACCAGGCGCGGCTGACCGGTATGGCGACGTGGATGCTGCGCATTCCGAGCGCTCCGGTCTGGGCGGCGGTTGCGCTCGTTCTTGCGATCAGCGCCGTGTTGCAGATCGTCGTGGGCTTTAAAATTCTGCGCGGTTATTTTCCGGACTCCGAAATGCCTGAATAAAAAGCCGAGGGGGAGGTAGTTGGCACCCGCAGTGATTGGCGCTTTGGGGATCGCGGCGTTGTTCGTCCTGATCCTGTTCCAGGTTCCGGTCGGCTTCGCGATGATGACGGTCGGAGTCGTCGGCTTCGCCTTGCAGGGCGGCGGCTGGATGCCAGCTTTCTCATTTCTCGCCCAGGAACCGTCCTATGTGCTCGCAAGCACCGACCTCGCGGCCGTGCCGCTGTTTCTTCTGATGGGTGTCTTCGCGAGCATGGCCGGCTTTTCCGAGGACGTGTATCGCGCCGCCGCCGCGTTTTTGGGTCATCGCCGTGGCGGGCTCGCTTACGCCACGATCAGCGGTTCCGCTGCGTTCGGCGCGATCTGCGGCTCGAGTACGGCGACGGCTGCGACGTTCGCCAAGGTGGCGTTGCCGCAGATGCTCGATCGCGGCTATTCGCCGGCTTTCTCCACCGGCGTGATCGCCGCCGGCGGAACGCTAAAGTCCCTTATTCCCCCTTCGCTGGTGATGATCATCTATTGCGTAGTCGCAAAGACGTTCATCCTCGATATGTTTGTTGCCGCGATCGTGCCCGCCCTCATCACGATCGCGTTCAACCTGATCGCGATCGCCGTCGTGGTCAGGCGACGGCCGCAGATTGCGCCGGTCAGTCTGCGCGCATCCTGGAACGAGCGGAGCGATGCGACGCGGCGGGCCGCGCCGTCATTGGCGCTGCTTCTTGGCGTGTTCGCCGGCATCTATAGCGGCGTATTCACTGTCAACGAGGCCGCCTCGGCGGCGGCCATCCTCGCGCTGCTGTTCGCGTTGGCGCGACGCCGCATGACATGGCTGGCGTTCAGGCGCGGCATGTACGAGGCCGCTTCGGTCACCGCGATGCTTTACCTGATCCTGATGGCCGCTCCGATCTTCACTTATTTCATCAATCTCGCTCATGTTCCCGAGACGCTCGTTCGTTGGATCGAAGGGCATCACTTCCCGCCGCTTGGCGTGATCTTCACGCTGACCGCCGTTTACATCCTGCTTGGAACGTTTTTCGAGGAGATGTCTTCGATCCTCATCACTCTGCCGCTCGTTCTTCCGATCGTGGTCGATATCGGATACGACCCGCTGTGGTGGGGAGTGATCTGCCTGATTCAGGTGGAGATGGCGTTGATCCATCCGCCTCTGGGGATCATCGTCTTCCTGTTGCACGCGATTGCGCCAAAAATCCCGATGGGCACGATTTATCGCGGCGTGGTTCCGTTTCTGGTCGCCGACTTCGCCGTGCTGATCATACTGATTCTGTTACCGGGAGTAGTTCTCTGGCTGCCGCACACGCTTCACTGATCGATCACCTTCGGGCGACGGTGGCCTCGGTCTTGTTTGTCATCAGGTTTGCGCCGCTGTTCGCACGATCGCGAACGCCGTCGGCAATACGTCCGGCGGTGGCCGTAAGCTGCGGCAGAAACTCACGCTCGGCCCCTTCGATCGTAAGAGCGGACGATATCCAGATCAACGACATGGCTCCCAGCATCTTCGTGCTGAGACGGATGGGCACGGCGATTCCCGTCGTTTTCGGGTTAATCTCGCGATCCTGAATCGCGTAGCCCTTCTCCCGGATGGCGTCGAGAAGCCTGGTCAAGCGCTCGGTCTCGCGCGCTCCCCGATCCTCCGGCGCTTTCGACCGCGATAGCATGTCGAGGATCGTGCGCCGTTCCCGGTTGGGGCAAAAGGCGAGATAGCAACGGCCGGCCGCCGTTCGCAGTATCGGCAACGACCGTCCGACCATGCCGTGATCGACCGACAGCGTACTGGCTTCGTGCGTCGTCTCGCGCACCAGCATGCGGCCTTCGTCGAACGTCATCAACGCAACCGGCCAGACAAGCTGACGCGTCAATTGAATCATCAGCGGCGCCGCAATTTCCGCGATCCAATCATCCTCGGCAAAGCCGTCGCTCAAGGCTCGCACTTGGCTCGTCAGGCAATAGCGGTCGTGCGGGCTGCTGCGCGTCACAAATCCCGCCCGGCTCAGCGTTTCTAGGAGGCGGTACACCGTCGGCCGCGGCAAGCGCGTATCACGGGAAAGTTCGACGACGGATGGAAGCTTGCGCCGGTTGATGGCGACCAACAAAGCAAGGCCGCGTTCGAGCGAGCGCACGCCCCTGCCACCTCGCGTTTTGCCGCCGCTTTGCCTCATCGTCTACCGTCCCGCTTGGCCGATTTGTCCACTGTGCGGACATCGAGTCAAGACTGCTGGTTGCCGCGGTGGCCGTTGCTTTAGCGTTTGTGGCAGAACACGAGGGAGGCACTCATCATGTCCGACGCGGCATTGGCATCTCGTCACGATACAACCCGCCGGGTGCCGCTGAGCATGAGCCATATCGGGCTCTATGTTTACGACCTGCCGAAGATGGAGGACTTTTACACCCGCGTGCTCGGTTTCACGGTCACCGACCGCGGCAAGGTTCGCGGCGCCGATATCGTTTTCACCAGCTGGGATCCAAAGGACCATCATCAGGTCGCGCTGGTGAGCGGACGTCCGAACGAGCTCGCTTTCAATCACATCAATCAGATTTCCTTCCGCGTCGCGACAGTCGAGGATCTGCAGGTGATCTGGCAGCGGCTAAAGACCGAGCCGCTCGTGACCGACATGCGGCCGATAGACCACGGCAACGCCTGGTCGCTTTATTTTCACGATCCCGAAGGCAATCGTCTCGAAGTGTTCTGCGACACCCAATGGTATATCGAGCAGCCGTGCCTCGAGGATCTCGATCTGTCACTGCCGGCTGACCAGATTCGCGCCAAATCCGATGCCTTCTGCCGTAACGCGCCCGGCTTTCGGCCGATCGCGGAATACCAGGCGGAAATCGCCGCGAAAATGGGCCTGAAAAAATCCTGATGGCGAGGCGAGCCGCCATGGCGTCGCCTGAATTCGACGTCTGCATCATCGGCTACGGGCCGGTCGGTGCGAGCCTGGCGAACCTGCTCGGGCAGAGCGGTCTGCGCGCCGTTGTGCTTGAGCGCGAACCATCAGTCTACCATCTGCCGCGCGCGGTGGCGCTCGACGGCGAAGGTATGCGGCTCCTTCAGACAATGGGCCTCGCCGGCGAACTGTTGCCGCTGCTTAACGTCAGCCGCAACATCCGCCACGTCAGCGCCGACGGCAAGCTGTTGCTTTTGATCGCGCGCAGCGGCGTCGGTCCCGAAGGCTGGAACAACGCCTATCGGTTTTATCAACCCGAACTCGAAGCCGTGCTGCGCGCCGGCGCAGCGCGCCATCCGTCGGTTGACGTCAGGCTGCGGTGCGAGGCATTCGCGATCGACGAGCACGGCGATCACGTTCGCATCCGCTACGAAAATCTCGCGGCCGGCGCGCTTACCGAAGTCACCGCACGCTACGTCATCGGCTGCGATGGCGCCCGCTCGACGGTGCGACGCTTCATGGGCGCCGCGCTGCAAGACCTGCGCTCGCACGAACGTTGGATCGTGCTCGACATGATCCTGGAGCAGCCGCCGAGCGGAGTGCCGGAAGCCGCCGACGAAACCGGCAGGGTCATCGATGCGATCCAGTATTGCGATCCGGCGCGGCCCACGACCTTCGTACCCATGCCGGGCAAGCGCCATCGCTGGGAATTCATGCTGATGCCGGGGGACGACCCGGCAACGATTACGAGCCGCGATAGCGTCTATGCGCTGCTGAAGCCCTGGAATATCGATCCGGCCAAGTCCACGATCGAACGCGCCGTCGTTTATACCTTCCATTCCGCGCTTTCGACGAAATGGCGGCGCGACCGGTTGTTGCTCGCCGGCGATTCAGCGCATCAGATGCCGCCTTTCCTTGGGCAGGGGATGTGCTCCGGCATGCGCGACGCCGCCAACTTGGCATGGAAGCTGCGCGACGTGATCGCCGGGCGCGCGCCCGACGCTCTGCTCGACACCTACGAAACGGAACGGACGGAACACGTGCGGGCCTACATTGAGCTTGCCGTCGAACTCGGCAGCGTGATTCAGACCACCGATCCGGAAAAGGCGCGGCAACGCGACCGCGACCTCATCGCCAATCCGACGATGCTGCGGCCGCTGGCGCCGCCGCTTGGCCACGGCCTGCACGGCGACGCCCCGCCACCGGCCGCGACGCGCGCAGCCCAGCCCAGGCTGGAGGACGGCACGCAGCTCGATGACAGGGTCGGGTATCGCTTCGCCGTCTTGGCGAGCCGCCGCCTGGCCGACGCGCTGCCAGCGGAGACGCGCGCGACCCTCGACGACACGGATGTCGTACTGGTCATAGCGACAGGCGAGGCTGCCGAATATCTCGCCAACCTGCGGGTCGACGCCGTCGTCATCCGGCCCGACCGCTACATTCTCGGTGTCGCTTCGACCCCGGCCGAGCTCAACACGATCCTGACGCGCCGGCGGCCGCGGGCGGCTCCCAAAAGCGTTTCACGGCCGCTGCCGCAATCCGTCACTGCCGGCTAGGCACGGGAGGCTCGTGTGGAAACGTCGCGTGTTCCGTCCAATTCCGTCGATCATGTCGGCAGCCTGAAGCGTCCGCCGGATCTTGTGGCAGCCTGGCGGGACTGTGAAAGCGGCAAGCTTTCCCCCGATGTCCTTCGCGGCGTGCAAGACCGCGCCATCCGCGACGCCGTCAAGATGCAGGAGGCGCTTGGCCTTCCTATCGTCACCGATGGTGAGTTTCGCCGCGGCGGCTGGTCGCGCGGATTTCTCAGTGCCGTCGACGGTTTCGAGTTCCGCGCGTCGAAGCTGACGTTTCAAAACGACGACGGATTCTCGACATCATCGCCGGCGCCTCTTGCCACCGGGCCGGTGCGGCGCGTACGACCCATCGTCACGGAAGATTTCAAGTTTCTCCAATCGGTGGCGAAAAACCGCATCAAAGTCACGATGCCGACGCCGTCGCACATGCACTTCGGCCAATTCAAGGACGCGGTCGACCGCAATGTTTATCCCGACGTCGAGATGTACTGGAACGACATGGTCGCCGTGTTTCAGCAGGAGATCAAAGACCTTCACGCCGCGGGCTGCCGTTATCTCCAGCTCGACGAGGTTCCGCTGGCGCTATTGTGCGATGACAAGATCCGCGCGCTGGCGAAGAGTGAAGGCGACGATCCGGACAAGCTCGTCTCACTCTATATCGACGTGCTCAACCGCGCCGTTGCCGGCCGTCCGGCGGACATGACGATCGGGATGCATCTGTGCCGCGGCAACATGGAAGGCCTGTGGATGGGGGACGGCGGCTACGCGCCGATTGCCGAGGCGTTATTCACTCGCTGCGACGTCGACGCTTTTCTGCTCGAGTATGATTCGCGGCGCGCGGGAGATTTCGCGCCGCTGCGTCATCTGCTGGCGGGCACGCGCGCCTATCTCGGCATCGTCAGCACAAAAAATCCCGAACTGGAGTCCGCGGACGATCTCATGCGCCGGATCGAGCAGGCGGCCCGCTACGCGCCGATGGACCGGCTCGGTATCTGTCCCCAATGCGGCTTCGCCAGCGCCGCCATGTCGAAGTTTGCGGTTCTGCCGAGCAAGGTGACGACCGAAATTCAGACGCTCAAGATTCAGCGCCTTGTGGAAGTCGGCCGCCGCGCCTGGGGACAGGTATGACCGAGGTGCTCGCCGAGCCGGATAGCTTTGGATTATTCACTGCCGAGGCGGTTCAGGACCCCTACCCGTACTACAAGAAGCTGCGCGAACGCGAGCCGGTCCACTGGTCGGAGCGAGCGCGGGCCTGGTATTTCACCCGTTACCGCGACGTGTTCGAATTACAGGATCGGCCCGACCTCAGCGTCGACCGGATCGAAACGCTCTATTCCTACTTGCCGCGCACCAATCCCGAGCGTTTCAGCGACATTGTCGACCATTATCACCGCTGGCTGCTTTACCGTGACGACGCATACCACGATCGCCTCAAGGGGCTGTTTCTCAAGGCGATGACGCCGCGCGCGGTCGAGCGTTTGCGGCCGATGATGCAACGCCGCATCGACGCGATCCTCGATGCCTTGGAAGGCCTCGACAGGTTCGATGCCTATCTCGACTTCGCCGCCCGCCTGCCGACGCAAGTGATGCTCGACCTGCTGGGCTTGCCCGATTTCGACGAGCCGATGATGCGCCACTGGAGCGACCGCTGCTCCAATTTCCTGTTCCAACCCGTCGCCCCGGACAAGGAAGCGATGGCGCTGGAGCAACGCGAGATCCTCGATGCCCAACAGGCCTATTTCATGCCGCTGATCCAGGAACGCCGCCGCAATCCCGGCGAGGACATGATCTCGGCGATGGCGCGGGCCGAGGTCGGGGGCGAACGGCTGACCGACCTCGAAATACTTGCAACCTGCAACATGATGGCGACCGCGGGCGGCGGCACCTCGCGCAGCGCGATCGCGATGTCGTTGTGGTGGTTGCACCAATTTCCCGGTCAGCTGGCCAAGCTCAAGGCCAACCCCGCGCTCATCAACCTCGCCGCCGAAGAATTCCTCCGCTACGACGCTCCGACCCAGCGCGGCATCCGTACCGCACGCGAAGACTTTACGATCGGCGGCCGAGAAATCCGCAAGGGCCAGATCCTCCACATTATGATCGGCGCAGCCAACCGCGACCCGGACCAATTCGAAGACCCCGACCGTATCGACATCGCCCGCGATCCCAACCGCCACGTCACGCTCGGACACGGCGTGCACTATTGTCTAGGCGCTGCCCTGGCGCGGCTCGAACTGCAGATCGCTGTCGGCAGCTTCTTGGCGCGCTTCCCGGACTATCGTCTCGCCGGTGACAAGATCGTGTACATGGACCGGACGGCAAGCCGGCGGCCGACCAGCGTGCCGGTATTCGCGCGCTGAACAACTCCCACCGGACGCTCATGAGGGGAAACGTCGGTGGGCCTGAAAAGCTGGTCGTGCCGAGGGCGGGGTGATAAAGCAGAGCCTGCCAGGGAGAATGCGCAAATGGGGCTGCGTGACTTCACGCTATTCGACGTCGTGGAGCGCAATGCACGGCTTTATCCGGACCGGTTGGCATTTGTGTCCGCGAACGATCGCGTCACGCATGCCGAATATCTGGCGCGGGTCGAACGCTTAGCCGACGGTCTCGCCCAAGCAGGCATCGAGCCCGGTGACCGCATCGCGCTCTCGTCGCAGAACAATCTCGAGTTTGTCAATCTTTACGGCGCGGCCGCGCGCCTTGGCGCCATCGTCGTTCCGATCAACTGGCGCTTGAGCGCGGAAGAAATCGCCTATGTCGCCGGCGATGCCGCACCGAAGGTCGTCATAGCCGACGCCGGCAACCAGCAAGTCTTGCAAAGTGCACAGTCGGCACTGCCAACGGTCAAAAGCTGGTACGGGATCGGCGGCAATATCGCTCCGTTCGCACCCTATGCGGAACTATTGCGGACAGGCGCTGCGCGCGCCGGTCCTTCGGCCGCGCCGCACTCCGACGCCGATGCGGGCTTCGTGATGATTCATACCGCGGCGGTCGGCGGCCGCCCGCGTGGTGCGCTGCTTTCGCATGGCAATCTCATCGCCGCCAGCGTCCAGCTCCTGCATCATTGGTCGCTTAGGCCCGATGACGTGAACCTCGGTGCGCTGCCGCTGTTCCATGTTGCCGGTCTCGGCATGCTGCTCGCGGCCCAACATGCCGGCGGCGCCAGTATCGTGATGCCGAAGTTCGATGCTGAGACCGCGCTGTCCGTGATTCAAGACGAGCGTGTCACCATGCTGGCGGAATTTCCTCCGATCCTGACGACGCTACTTGACGCCGCCGAGACGCGGCCTGCCGGTCTTTCTCGCTTGCGAATAGCGACCGGCCTCGACAGTCCGGAGACGATCGCCCGCTTCGAACGCCGGTGCTCGCAAGCGCGCTTTTGGTCGGTATTCGGGCAAACCGAAACCTCGGGCTTCGTCACCATGGGCCGATTTCGCGACAAGCCGGGCGCGGCGGGAAAGCCTACCTTCCTTGCAACCGTCAGCGTGCTCAATGAAGACGATAAGCCGGTTGCCGCCGGCGAAGTCGGCGAGATCGCGGTGCGCGGCCCGAACGTCTTCAAAGGCTACTGGAAATGCGACGCGGATACGGCCTTCGCATTTCGAAACGGCTGGCACCATACCGGCGATCAAGGCGCCTTCGATGCTGAGGGCATTCTTTGGTACAAAGGCCGCTCACCGGCGAAGGAGTTGATCAAGCCCGGCGGGGAAAACGTATACCCGGCGGAAGTCGAGCGCGAAATCGCCGCACATCCGGCCATCGCCGAGGTCGTCGTGTTCGGCGTCCCCGATGCCCAATGGGGGGAAGCGATCAAGGCGGTCTGTACGTGCAAACCTGGACAGACGGCCACGGCGCAACAAATCATCGATTTCGTCGGCGGAAGGATCGCCCGCTACAAGCGTCCGAAATATGTGGAATTCGTCGGCACGATGCCGAAAACGGCGGCGGGCGCGATCGATCGTGCCAAAGTCAAAGAAACGCCCGTCCGCGTTTGACACACAATGGGTAGAGGAAAACCGCGGTGAACGCGTGGATCGTTTTTCTTTTGGTGGCTGCCACCAGCGCGTCGCACGCGGAGGATAAGCCCAACATCGTGCTCCTGTGTGCCGACAACTTCGGCTACGGCGAACTCGGCTCGTACGTTGCGGTATTACTCACGGTGCGCCAACACCGCGCCTCGATGCCTTGGCTCGCGAAGGCTTGGCGCGGCACAATGAGCGCGCGGCGCTTTTCTTGAAGTTGTGCGCTTTGAGATGAAAGTGAGTTTTTTGGAGCGGCGACCCCGGTCCGTCCTTACCACGAGGATGAGTCTTTTCGGCGCGCTCCCCTCGAAACTTTTCCGAGCTCACGCGCTATTCTTAGTTTTTCTTTGCCGCTTCAACCTCCGGGTCGGCCGGCAAAATAAATTCGGCCGGCAATGTAAACGCGAGGCTGAGTAAGCCGAGCGCCCAAATCGCCGCGATTGCCGTCACTATTGTCACGCCGAGGTCCAATCCCATAAAGTGAATACACTGACGCTCGTGACGGTAGCATGACTGGCAGCGTCAGCCCCGGACCGCGCACGGCGATAAAAGCGCCGCCGTTTGTCAGAACGAACTTCGCCGCACTACCAACCGAGCGGCGCGAGAGCGTTACGCAGCGGCTCGCTGGAGATCATCATCAGGTCGGCGAAAGGCTCGCTAAGCTCCAAAATCAGAAAAATCGCGCATGACGCGGACAACGCAAGGAGCGAAAGAAGCGCGAAGACCGTTGCATTGATGTCCGCGAACAGGCTGAAGCTTGCGAATATGATGACGAGCCATAAGACCAGCACCGCTAAAAACGGCATCGGAATTGAGCTATCCAATTCCACAAACAGCAGCAGCCGCGTCCGAGCCAGACTGGTGCTGATCTGCACTGCGCGGGCCTGGAGCGACCGCTGCACGTCGTTGCGCGGCGAGAGCACTTGAATCTCCAGCAGAAGCGCCTCCGACTTGGCGTTGATCTCAAACGTCCCTTTCGTGCCGATTTTTCGCGCCAGATTCGATCGGCAAGAGGCGCAACCGCGCTCCGCATCCGTGCGCGGATAGGGGTGGTTTCCGGCCCGTACTGCCCCAAAAGGTCGTCGAGCAGAATGAGGTCGGCGGTGAACTGCTTGATTTGACTGCTCTGCGTATCGAACGAACTCTTTGCAGCCGCAATAAGCAAACTTAGCACGAGCGCAGCGATCGTTGCGATCAGCCCCACGCCCAGCCGCACGACGTCCTGTGACTCCTTGCTGAGATATGGTCCGGCACCAACCGGCGAAGTAAGATGCCCAGGAGAATGCCCGCGAGCACCAACGCGAATATAATGCACGACAAAAATAACGGGCTCACGGTATTTCCGAATCAATCACGACAGGCAGAAAATGCTCACGGTATACATTTCGCGTGATGTCGACCCGAGCCTCCAGCACGCAGGATACAGCGAGATGTACTGTTTCGGTCTACTGTAAGCACGACTACGGCCTTTCCGCCACTCCGCCGGTGGCATACCGAACCATCGCACGAAGGCGCGAGTGAATGCACCCACCTCCGAGTGATCAAGCAGCGCCGCAATCCTGCTGAGCGGGATTCTAGAGTCGCGTAGGCGATGAATTCTTCGGATCGCCTTGCCCGCTTGAAGGCTTAGCGTTGTATATTGAATGGCACCGCAGCCTGCGGCGCGATCAGACGGGTCTGCACACGGCACAGAGAAACTGCACATGGTCTCGCTTGAGAACGGCCCTCGGCGGATACGCTACGAACTGCACGGTCCGGCGGAGGGGCCGGCATACGTTCTGGTCAACGGCCTGACGCAATATGTCGAGATTTGGGAGCCGTATCGGGACGCCCTGGTGGCTAAAGGGTTTCGGGTGGCGGTCTTCGATCTGCTGGGACAGGGCGTATCCGATAAGCCCAGTTTGTTCATCGACCAGGACGATCAGGTGGCGGTGCTCCGCGAGTTGATTGCAGAATTGGGACAGGGGCCTATTTTCCTGGCCGGCGTCAGCTTCGGAGGAGTCATCGCATTGCGATACGCCATCGCCCATGGCGACACCATCGCTGGGCTGGTGCCGATAAGCGCCTTTTCCGAGCTTTCGCCGCAACTGTTTCTGCTTGGCAAGGCCATGCGCACCGGACTGATCCAGGGCGGCACAGATTATCTCATGGACTTGTTATTTCCGATGAACCTCTCGGATGCTTGGATCGGGCCGCGGCTCCACACGCTCGAAGCCGCCAAGCGGCGGGGATGGCTGCTGAACGACGTCTACGCGTTGCAAAATCTGATGGAGTCGTTTTTCGACTTCGAGCCCCTGACCCCGCAATTGTCGTTGATCCGTCGTCCCGACGATGATCTTGAACGGCGAGTTTGATTTCCTCACACCGCGCACGCTCCACGAGACGCTGCGCGCAAATATCCCGGATAGCGCGCTGGTCATCGTTCCACGCGCCTATCATGCGTTCACGCTGGAGAAGCCCGCTTTGGCGGCCGACCTGTTGGAGCGGTTCGCCAAAGACGTGCTGGCGGGCCGGTGGCACGGCAAGGGAACAATCTGGATCGCACCGGAAGAAGCCGGCGGTGAAATCGTCCCCTTCCCCGCCGGCTACGATCACTTGCGTGCACTTCCCGTGCGGAAAGACGCGCCCGAACCTGCGACGCCTCAGCAAGTAACTCCTCCATGAATCCATTCCTCGGCCCGCTCGATAAGGACGGCCGCATTCCGGCGAATCAGCAAACTCGCGTCTCGTCTTTTTTGCTGTCTGCGCATGGCGCGCAGGCCCGCCTGCTCGCCGCGGCGTTGCCGGGCCGATTGCGCGACGGCGTGCAGGTGGAATTGCACGACCAGTATTCCCGGGAAATGCAAATTCTATCGTTGCTGGCCCGCGTAACGTCATGGGTTCCGGATCTGATGCTGCCATTCCTGGCCTGGCAATGGGAGGCCGCCTGGTTGCCGAGACCAGCCGCGGGGTCGGCCGATCAGCATCAAGCGCTATTGATCGACCTCGCGGCCTTTGGCCACGCACTGCACGCAGGACTGCGGCCGGCGGCACTGCTGCCCGAAGCTGCCGCGCATACCGACCCTTTCGTCCAGGCGATGCGGCACATTGAGCTCGAAAGCGGACAGTTGATTCAGATGCAGATCGCCTTCCTGAAGGGTCTGCAGCTATCCTCGCTGCGCGACGTCGTGGCCATCGCGGTGGAACGGCGCCATAGGCAGATCCGCGAACTCTGGACCTCGATGCTTCATGGGATAGAAGTAGACACGAGTGAAAGACATCTTGTTGAAACAGCCTATGCTTCGATGACGCGCGGCAACAAAGTGGAAACCGGCCGCAACGGGCCGGCCGCGGACTGACAACCGCCCATGTCGGGGTGCCCTATTTTCTTATTTCGACCGTTGCGATGCCTCTCAGTAGACGACATTAAGGCCGGCAAACAGCGCGGATTGGACACCACGCAGGCGATCATGCCGAGCCAGATGCAAAAGCTTGGAACGGTCGACATGGACTTTTTCTCGCTGTCGCGGCGGAACGTTTCGCGCCGCCACCCATGGTCGTGATACCCGAGGGGAAGCAGCCACCTCGCGGCTGAGTTAATTTCGTTTGTGTGACACCCAGCTGTATGTCGCCGCGCAGCGTTGCCGCGGGGCTTAGGCAACATTCACCCCAATCCGAAACGGAGAATTCGCGCAAAGAAACCTCGTCTCATTGACTCAGGCTCCGACTGTTGTGGCCGAGGCCGCTGGCGAGATAATGCAGCGTCTCCTCAAGCGATACGACGTCCGCGTACTTGGCATTCAGGTCGAACAGGCTCTGATCATGCGCCGCTTGCGAGCGGTCGCCGACCGCCTCGCGCACGACCATCGGCCGGAAGCCGTTTTGCACCGAATCCACCGCGGTCGCGCGCACGCATCCGCTGGTCGTGCAGCCGGCAATGATCAAGGTATCGACCCCGCGGCTCATCAGGCGGGGCACCAAGTCGGTGCCGAAGAAGCACGAGGCGTATTTCTTCAAAAGGATGCTGTCCGTCTTACGCTTATCAAGCCGCTCGTCGATTTCATGACCGTTGGTGTCGGCCGCGAGATCGACAGCTCCTTTCTGCTTAAGCTTCCAAATGCCCGCATCGCCGATATCGGCATCGTCGTAGCGAACCGTCGAAAAGAAAATCGGGATGTCCCGCGCACGCGCGACTTGAAGCAACGCCTGCGTCGCCTCGATCTGGGCGTCAAGGTTCGCACCGAGCGGGCGATTGGAATCGGTGAAAGCCTTTATCAAGTCGATGACCATCAACGCGGGACGCTGTCCGAACCCCATCTTCAGACCGAATCCCCGCGACTTGAAAAATTCTTCGTCGCTTTGCGCCAGACAAGCTTCTCCTCGGTGCATCGTCATACAGGTGGGCTGCAAATCGCCTTAAACATCAATAGCAACTTCGAAATGCCGCGCCAACTTCGCCTCTTGCCGGACATCGCTTACCGGCGTTCCGCAGCTCGCAACGAGCCGAGCCGCGCACCGTACGCGTCGCCGCCAGCGGTTGACGCGCGGGAATGAATTCCGCACGCTTGCTCGGCTCATCATCGGGCGCGGCTCGCAGGAGGTTACATATAATGTCGTCCCTGGACCCCCATGCCTATGCGACGCACGAGGTGCTCAACCAACCGCCGGCGCTTGCTGACTACGACGCCTACGCGGCCGATCCGGTCGTGCAACGCGTCGTGAAAACGCTCGGTGCCGACTGGGCGGAAGAAAGATTGCACGAAGCGGGCCGGACGGTCGGTTCCGCTCACGTCCAAGAACTGGCCCGGCAGGCTAATCGCAACCTGCCCGAGTTGCGCACCCATGACCGCTTCGGCAATCGGGTGGACCGGATAGACTTTCACCCGGCCTGGCACGAACTGATGACGCTTGCTATCGGCCAAGAGACCCATGCGCTGTCTTGGACCGATCCGCGCCCCGGCGCTCAGGTCGCCCGCGCCGGACTTTCCTACCTATGGAACCAAGGGGAGAACGGTATCTGCTGCCCGATTGGCATGACGTACTCCGCCGTCCCGATCCTGCGGCGCGATCGCGCGCATTGGCGCGAGTGGGGCGGTCTAGTGACCTCGTCGCGCTATGACCGGCGCCAGACGCGCGCGGCGGACAAGACCGGCGTGACGGTCGGCATGGCGATGACGGAGAAACAGGGGGGATCGGATCTTCGTCAGACGCAGACCAGGGCGAGCCACAACGGTGACGGCACCTGGTCGATCGTCGGACACAAGTGGTTCTTTTCGGTGCCGCACTCGGATGTGTTCCTGACATTGGCTCACACCGATGCCGGCGTTTCGTGCTTCGTCGTTCCCGGCTGGCTTCCGGATGGATCACGAAACCGCCTGCAGATTCAGCGCCTGAAGGATAAGTGCGGCAACAAATCCAACGCCTCCTCGGAAGTCGAGTTCCGCGGCGCGATCGCGCAAGTAATCGGTGAACCGGGGCACGGGATTCGCACCGGAATAGAGATGAACCACTACACGCGGCTCGACTTTGCCGTCGGCTCGGCCGGCCTGATGCGGCAGGCGTTGTCACAAGCCGCCCATCACGCGGCACACCGTCGTGCATTTCAGCGCGCGCTCATCGATCAGCCGATCATGGCAAACGTCATCGCCGACATGGCGCTTGAAGTCGAGGCTGCAACGTGGCTCGCGTTCCGTTTCGTCGCCGCCGTCGACCGCGAAAAGGAGAGCGATGCCGAGCGTCTCCTCGGCCGCATCGGTGCGCCCATCGCCAAGTACTGGATCTGCAAGCGCGCTCCGGCGGTAGTCGTTGAAGCAGTCGAATGCCACGGCGGCAATGGCTTTATCGAAGATCATCTCATGGCGCGGCTCTACCGTGAAGCACCGCTCAACGGTATCTGGGAGGGCACCGGGAACGTGATCTGCCTCGACGTGCTCCGCTCCATGACGCGGGAACCGGATTGCGTTCCGGCGCTATTCGATGAGATGGATTCCGCCCGCGGAGCGGACCGAAAATACGATGCGTGCGTCGAATCCCTGAAAAATGAGCTTTCGGATCTCAGAAAATACGAAGGCCAGGCAAGACGCATGGTCGAGCGGTTGGCTCTCGCGATCTCGGCATCGCTCCTTCTGCGGCATGCGTCGCATGATGTGGCGGACGCCTTTATCGCCACGCGTTTGGCCGGCGGCTGGGGTGGACACTTTGGCGATCTTACGCCCGGCATCGACGCTGCCCGTATCGCACATCGCGCGGTTCCGAAGATGTCGTGAGTGATTTCCTCGGGTTGCGCGTTTTTCTTTTGCTCCAGTGCCCGCGGCGACCGATATGCCGATGACCTGCACCCAGGCGGTTGAAACCGACAAGAGGCAGTTGATTTACGAGAACGGGGCGGCGGTAGGGGAAGTCCATCCGGCCAGCCGATCGCAAGGCGGGGCGGCGGGCTGCAACTCATTGCGTGTCAGGATGCTAAATCCCCTTTTCTTCCGACCCCGAATCACATCCTCCTGTGCGGCGTATTTCGCGCAACCCAAGGGCTCAATATCATGGCAGCTAAAGCGAACAAGGCGACCGCCTCGACGAAGAACAACCGCCCCGTCACGCTCAAACATCTTGCGGCGACTTTGGCCGAAGAGCATCAAATGACCAAACGCGCGGGTGAGGCTCTCCTTGGCGATCTCGTCGAACTGATTACAAAACATCTTAAGAAGGGCGAGCGCATCCGGATTTCCGGTTTTGGTATCCTGCAAGTCAGGAAGCGCGCAGCCCGGATGGGTCGCAATCCGGCAACAGGCGAGGCCATCAAGATCAAGGCGAGTAAAAAAGTCGCGTTCCGACCGTCCAAGGAACTGAAGCTCGCAGTTTAATTGCTATCAGCGAGATCTGGCCCCGCCAATAATGGTCGGCGGGGCATTTTTTAATGCGCGTGCACGTCTACAAGCTTACACTCCGCCCGGTAGCCATTTGGACCCTGTGACTCGCGTTGCCAGAATTCTTTAGCCGTTCTCATCGAATGGAGAGCCAGGGCGGAAG
>CAWKBE010000037.1:0-15201 GCA_963847785.1 uncultured Alphaproteobacteria bacterium | reverse complement strand
GATCGCCAAGCAAACAAAAATATTCCCAGACCATCGTCGCGGCGGCGAGCGCGGTGATCTCCGCAACATCGTAGGCCGGACTTACCTCGACCAAGTTCATTCCGATTAATTGCAGCCTGTGCAGCCGCTGCAATGATCGCCTGCGCTTGCCAACTTGCCAGACCGCCTTTCAGGTGTGCCGGTACCCGGCGCGAATGCACGATCGAGCACATCGATATCGAAGCTGACGTAAACGGGAGCGTCGCCGATCACCTGGCGGATTTCGTCCAGCGATTGCAGCGGGACCGTGCTCATGCACGTCTTGCGCGGTAATCATCGTGACGCCCTGACCCCGAGCTCGTAAAACCGTGCCGTGGGGCAGGTCTGCCCGAAATTCTCGGGCCAGGTGTCGACATGGGCATCGAGATAAATCATCGCGAGCGCACCGCGTCGCCTTGCCAGCGCGCGAAGAAGCGGCAGCGTGATGCCGTGGTGGCCGCCGTAGCATCAGTTGTCGCTGCGAAACCTACCGGCCGTATTCACCAATAAGATGACGGGCTTTTCCCCGGCGCGCGACCTATCCTATAGCGTTCCGCCGCTTCGTGGGCCTGATAATCGGCAAGCCTCCTTTCCGCCTCACTCCCGCTGGAATGTGCCGAGGGTGCCGGGCCGCGCGCAGAAACGCAGGTGCCATAGCGCTCGTCGGGGTGCTCTCAGAGACGGCGCATCTGGCGAGTAGATGATGCATCGTTTTGTCTTTTTCATCGCCGTGTTGGCCTGTCTGCTCGCGGCGGATGGCGCCGATGCGCATCCGCATGTCTGGGTGACGATGACCGAAGAGCTTCTGTACGCGGCGGACGGTTCGGTCACCGGCGTGCGCCACCACTGGACCTTCGACGATATGTTCTCCGCCTTCGCCACGCAGGGGCTGGAGCAAAAAACCAAAGGCGAGTTCACGCGCGAAGAGCTTGAGCCGTTGGCGAAGGTCAACGTGGAGTCGCTTAAAGAATATGCCTACTTCACTTACGCCAAGGTGGATGGCAAACGGCAGCGGGACGCATTTCTCGATCCGATCGATTATTTTCTCGAATACGATCCGAGGGAAACCGTCCTGACGCTGCATTTCACGTTGCCGTTCAAGACGCCGGTCAAGGCCAGGGCGCTCGATGTGGAAGTCTACGATCCGGAATTTTTCATTGACTTCGGTTTCGCCGAGAAGGACCCGGTGCGGCTGGTCAGCGCGCCGGCGCAATGTACCACCGCAGTCGAAAAACCGCATGACGGCAACTTTCCCTCCTCGCTTCGGCTCGATCAGGCCTTTCAGACGTCGGAGGCCAATGCCGGGATGGGCGCGAGCTTCGCCAACAAGATTTCGGTGAAGTGCCCGTGACGGCTGCTGCGGCGGCAAGATCGATACGCCGTTTTGCGCTGACGACGATGGTCGCGCTCGCGGCACTGGTCGCAGCATGCGTGCTCGTGCGTGTTTCCGCGCAAGTCGGGCCGCTCGATGCCGTGCGTCAACCGGCCGCGACCGGCATCGTCGGCTGGATCATCTCCAAGCAGTCGGCCTTCTACCGCGAACTATCCGGTCTCATCCGCGCCGCAAAAACCGACGGCTCGGCCCTTTGGGGATTGATGGGCATCTCGTTCATCTACGGGATTTTCCACGCCGCCGGCCCCGGTCATGGCAAGGCGGTGATCTCGTCGTACCTTCTCGCCAATGAGGAGACTTGGCGGCGCGGCATCGCCCTGTCGTTCGCATCGGCGCTGCTGCAATCCCTGACCGCTGTCATTCTCGTCGCCATCGCCGCGCTCGTCATGGACGCGACCGCGAAAATGATGGGCGACACGGTCCGCGTCATCGAGATCGTCAGTTACGCACTCATCATAGCGTTGGGCATTCGGCTGTTCTGGGTGAAGGGACGCTCATTTCTCAACACACTGCATGCTGTTAGGTCGGGGGCCGAAGCCGAGCCGTCGACCGCAGCGGCTGCCGCAATCGATCACGTCCAACATAATCACGACGGAAGCGGCCGATGCCGTCATCACGATCACGCGCACGGGCAATCCCACGACGATCACGGACACCGGCACGGCTATCACGCCGACCACGATCACAATCACGATCACGACCACGAGGAGGACGATGTCCTGCCCTGGGGCCACGCGCACGGACCCGAACCGGAGGAATTGGCCGGACCGGGTGGCTGGCGGCGCGGTCTGTCGGCCATCGTCGCCGTAGGCTTGCGCCCCTGCTCGGGCGCGATCATCGTCCTCGTCTTCGCGCTTGCGCAGGGATTGTTCTGGGCCGGCGTCGCCTCGACCTTCGTCATGGGCATCGGCACGGCCATCACCGTCGCGGCCATCGCCACGCTCGCCATTGGCGCGAAAGCCGCGGCAAGACGACTTGCCGCGTCACGCCCCGGCTACGGCACGCTGCTCCTCCGCGGCGTCGAGGTCGGCGCGGCGACGGTCATCATACTGTTCGGCTTGCTGTTGCTCACCGGCACGCTCGCGAGCGAGCGCATGGGGATGTTCTGATCTAGGCGACTTTCTCGGTCAAATGCCGGAACAGCGCCTTGCGCGCTTCATCGTCCATCTCGGTCTTGAATTTATGCCTGTCCTTGAGCGCTACCGCGCGCTGCGCCGCCGGCCGCGCGCTGATTTCGTCGACCAGCCGCTTGAGATTCGGGAATTTCGCCCACGCCGGCTCGCCGAGGACGGTCGGTATGATCCGCGCCCAGCCCCACGCATCCATATCGACGATCGTGTAAGTGTCGCCGAGCAGGTATTTCTGCTTGGCGAGCCGCGCGTCGAGAATGCCGAAGTGGCGCTGCGCCTCGAATGCATAGCGGTTGAGCGCGTACTCGATCTTCTCAGGGGCATAAACGCGGAAATGCACCGACTGGCCCGAATAGGGACCGACGCCTGACGCGACGAACATCAGCCACGACAACAGCTCGCCACGCGCTTTGTCGCCCTTCGCCGGCAGGAACTTTCCAGTCTTCTCGGCGAGATAGAGCAGGATGGCATTTGAGTCGAAAACCGTGACGTCGCCATCGACGATCGCCGGCAACTTCGCATTCGGGTTGATGGCGAGGTATTCCGGCTTGTGCTGCTCGCCCTTGCGGGTATCGACCGGAATTGCCTCGTACGGGATCCCGGCTTCTTCCAGAAAAAGCGCCACCTTGGTCGGGTTGGGTGCGCCGCTGTAATAAAACTTCAACATCGTCGGTCCTCCACTTGGCCGCCATCGTCGGCGGAACGGATCAGCTAACGAAAATCTAGAACAGGCCTACGATCCTGCCGTCGGGCGCGATATCGATCGAGTCGGCAGCGGGCACTTTTGCCAGGCCGGGCATGGTCATGATCTCTCCGCAGATCGCGACCACGAACTCGGCGCCGGCCGAGAGCCGCACTTCGCGCACCGGGATGACGTGGTCGGTCGGAGCGCCCTTGGCGTCGGGATTGGTCGAGAAGCTGTATTGCGTCTTGGCGACGCAGATCGGAAACTTGCCGTAGCCCATCGCCTCAAAAGTCGCGAGCTGGTCGCGCACCGATTTGTCGGCGGAGATATCCTTGGCCCGATAGATTTCCCTGGCGATAGTGCGGATCTTCTCGAGGAGCGGCATGTCGTCTGGATAAAGGAGCTTGAGCTTGCTCTTGCCGCTGTCGCAGATTTTGACGACCGCGCGCGCGACATTGGCTGCGCCGGCGCCGCCCTCCGCCCAATGATCGGCCATCAGGGCCTCGACCCCGAGCGCCCTGCACTTGTCCTCGACCAGCCTGATCTCAGCGTCGGTATCGGCGGAGAAGCGGTTGATCGAGATCACCGGCACGATGCCGAATTTCTGCATGTTCTCGACGTGACGCAGGAGATTGCTCATCCCGGCTTCCAACGCTTTCAGGTTCTCGATCTTGAGGTCTTCTTTCTTGACGTCGCCATGCATCTTCAGCGCGCGGATGGTGGCGACCAAGACCGCGCAGTCGGGTGACAGCCCTGCCTTGCGGCACTTGATGTCGAGAAATTTCTCGCCGCCGAGGTCGGCGCCAAAGCCGGCTTCCGTCACCACATAGTCGGCGAGCTTGAGCGCGGTCGTCGTCGCCAGCACCGAATTGCAGCCATGGGCGATATTGGCGAAGGGGCCGCCATGAATGAAGGCGGGCGTGCCTTCGAGCGTCTGCACCAGGTTGGGCGACAACGCCTCCTTGAGCAGCACGGTCATGGCGCCGTGCGACTTGAGGTCGGCGGCGCGAACCGGCTTGCGGTCGCGGGTATAGGCGACGACGATGTTGCCGAGCCGCTTCTTCAAATCGTCGAGGTCGCGCGCGAGGCAGAAGATCGCCATCACCTCGGAGGCCACCGTGATGTCGAAACCGTCCTCGCGCGGAAAGCCGTTGGCGACTCCGCCGAGCGAAGAGACGATCGAGCGCAGCGCGCGGTCGTTCATATCGAGGACGCGGCGCCACGCGACCCGGCGCTGGTCGATGCCAAGCGCGTTGCCCCAATAGATGTGATTGTCGAGCATCGCGGCCAGAAGATTGTTCGCCGACGTGATGGCGTGGAAGTCACCGGTGAAGTGCAGATTGATGTCCTCCATCGGCACGACCTGGGCGTAGCCGCCGCCGGCCGCACCGCCCTTCATGCCGAACGACGGTCCGAGCGACGGCTCGCGCAAGCACAGCATCGCCTTCTTGCCAATGTAATTTAGCGCGTCTGTGAGGCCGACCGTCGTCGTCGTCTTGCCCTCGCCTGCCGGTGTCGGCGTGATGGCGGAAACAAGAATGAGTTTGCCGTTCGGCTTGCCTTGCAGCGATTTTACGAAATCCATCGACAGCTTGGCTTTGTAATGACCGTAGGGCTCGAGATCTTGTGGCGCGATACCCAGCCTTTCGCGCGCGATGTCGAGGATCGGCCGCTTCTTGGCGGCCTGCGAGATTTCGATGTCGGATTTCGGCTGAGCGTGCTGCGAGGTGGCAGCGGAAGCCTTGGCCGCACTCGCTTGGGGCGGAGTCATGAAAACCTCGTACCGGGGTTGAGTTTTGTGTTGGTCGCAAATTCGCCGGCGGCGACTTTCGGACCGTCCGCCTGCAGGCGTGTGATCTTGAAACGGCCGTCGGCGCAGACGACGGAAAATCCTTCGCTATCGATGGCGACAATCTCGCCCATTTTGCCGGCGATGCCCTTCGGGTCCTTGGCCGGCAGCTGTTTCGCCTCGAAGATTTTGACGATCGTGCCGTCGAGTGTCGACCAGGCGCCGGGCGCGGGATTACAGCCGCGGATCAGACGATCGATCTCCTGCCACGGCCGGCCCCAGTCGATGTGCGCATTGTCGGGACCGCAACGGCCTTCGTAGGTCGCTTTCGCCTCATCCTGCTTGATGCGCGGCGCTTTGCCGGCTTTGACGAGATCGACCGCTTCGAGCATGGCCTCGACGCCCATGGGAAAGAGACGGTCGAAATACACCGTGCCGAGCGTGTCGGTTGCCGATATCGGCGTCTTTTTCTGAAGCAGCACGTCGCCGGTATCGAGGCCGTTGTCGGGCCAGAAGATCGACAGGCCGGTTTCGGTCTCGCCCTTGATGATTGGCCAGTTGATGGCGCTCGGCCCGCGATAAGCGGGAAGAAGCGACGGGTGATACTGGATCGAGCCGTGGGTCGGGATGTTGAGAAATTCCTCGGGGACGAACAGCGTCACGAATGCCATGACCTGCAAATCCGGTTTTAACGCGCGGAACTCCTCCCACACCCCCGGCTTACGATAGGACGTCGGTTGATAAACCGGTAGCTTGGCGGCGAGCGCCGCGTCCTTCAGCGGATCGGGCTTCGCGCCTTGCTTCTCGGGTGCGACATAAACTCCGACGACATCCTCGCCGCGCTTGATCAGCGCTTCGAGCACCGCCTTGCCGAACGCCTGCTGACCGTGAACGACAATACGCATGGCAAATACGCCTGACCGCTGAATTTCCGTATCGGAAACAACTACGCCGCTTCGGCTTTCTTCTCCGGAGCATTGATCGCACCGGACCGCTTGATCTCACCGATCTCCCTGTCCGAATAGCGCAGCACCTCGCGTAGCACTTCGTCGGTATGTTCGCCAAGAAGCGGCGATCGCCGCACGTCGGCGATCGAGTCCGACATTTTGATCGGGTTGCCCACCGTGAGGTACCGCCCACGCGTGGGATGATCCACCTCGACCACTGTGCCGGTCGCGCGCAGCGATCGTTCCTCAGCGATCTCCTTCATCGACAGGATCGGGCCCACCGGAATGTCCTGCTTGTTGCAGATGTCCATGACCTCGAATTTGGTTTTGGTCATGGTCCACTCTTCGATGGTGTCGAAAATCCGGCGCAGGCGCGGCAGCCGCGCCGCCGGTGTCGCGTAATCCGGTACGGTCTTCCATTCCGGCTTGCCGATGAGATCGCAAATTGCTCCCCATACCGGCGCCTGGGTAATGAAATAAACGTAAGCGTCGGGATCATCTTCCCAACCCTTGCACTTGAGGATCCAGCCCGGCTGACCACCGCCGGAATCGTTTCCGGCGCGCGGCGTCGCTTTGCCGAACGGCACGCCTTCGCCGTACTGGCTGTATTCGGTGAGCGGGCCATGCTGGAGCCGTTGCTGGTCGCGCAGTTTGACGCGCGCGAGATTGAGCACGCCGTCCTGCATGGCGCAGAGCACCTTTTGCCCCCGGCCGGTGCGGGTTCGCTGGTAAAGCGCCGCGACAATGCCGAGCGCGAGATGCAGCCCGGTGCCCGAGTCGCCGATCTGCGCGCCGGTCACCAGCGGCGGCCCATCGCGAAAGCCGGTCGTCGACGCCGCACCGCCGGCGCATTGTGCGACGTTCTCGTAGACCTTGCAGTCTTCATAGGGTCCCGGACCAAAGCCTTTCACCGAGGCCACGATCATCCGCGGATTGAGCTTGTGGATGTGGTCGAAGGTAAGCCCCATGCGATCGAGCGCGCCGGGCGCAAAATTCTCGACGAGAACGTCGCACGCCTTGACGAGCCGATCGAGGATTTCCCTGCCCCTGGGGTGTTTGCTGTCGATCGTGATCGAACGCTTGCTGCCGTTGAGCATGGTGAAATAGAGGCTGTCGGCGCCCTTCACGTCGCGAAGCTGGCCGCGCGTGATGTCGCCAATGCCGGGCCGTTCGACTTTGATCACATCGGCGCCCATATAGGCGAGAAGCTGGGTGCAGGTGGGCCCCGATTGCACGTGGGTGAAGTCGAGGATGCGTACGCCGTCGAGCGCCCTGCCCGCCTGCCCCCATGCCTTTGACGACGGCCGTGGCAAGTCGTTCTTCGCTGTCGCCTCTTGCGGCGACTTTTTTGCCGGAAGCTTCATGACCTTCCTGGTAAATTTTTTGGCGGATTTCTTTGCCGCCGGCTTGGCTTTCGCCTTGGCGATTTTCTTTCGCGTTGCCATCAATTTCTCTCCTCGTCATTCCGGGGGCCGAGCGAAGCGAGACGGTCGGAATCGATATTCACGATCTCTTGGTTATGGCCCCGGGATGACCATTCGGGTCATTTCTTGCCAACCACGCTTTGCGGGTTGAGGCTGCCGATGTTGCCGCTCTCGCTGCCGGCCGCCGGATCGATCACAGCGTTGATGAGTGTTGGCTTGCCGGAGTCCATGGCTTTGTTGACGGCGTGGCTCAGTTCGTCGGGCGTCGTCACATGGACGCCAACGCCGCCGAATGCTTCCATCATCTTGTCGTAGCGCGCGTCCTTGACGAAGACGGTGGTCGCAACGTCGGAGCCGCCGCCGGGATTGACGTCGGTTCCACGATAGATGCCGTTGTTGTTGAAAACGACGATGCAGACCGGCAGGTTGTACCGGCAAATCGTTTCCACTTCCATGCCGGAGAAGCCGAAGGCGCTGTCGCCTTCGACCGCGAGCACGGGTTTGCCGGTCTCCACGGCGGCCGCAACGGCAAAGCCCATGCCGATGCCCATGACGCCCCAAGTGCCGACGTCGAGGCGTTTGCGCGGCTGATACATGTCGATGATGCCGCGCGCTTGATCGAGCGTGTTGGCGCCTTCGTTGACGAGGATGGCATCCGGCCGCTGTTTGATGACGGCGCGCAACGCGCCAAGCGCAGTGTGGTAATCCATCGGCGCCGAATTCTTCATCAATCTCGACGCCATCTTGGCGATATTGGCTTCCTTGCGCGAATTGATGGCGCCGACCCACTCGGCCGCCGGGCGCGGCCACTTGTCGCCAATACCGTCGAGCAGAGCCGACACGCAGGAGCCGATATCGCCGACCAAGGGAGCGGCGATCTCGACGTTCGAGTCCATCTCCCTCGGCTCGATGTCGATCTGGATGAATTTCTTCGATCCCGGCTCGCCCCAATTCTTGCCCTTGCCGTGCGAGAGGAGCCAATTGAGGCGGGCGCCGATCATCACGACGACGTCGGCGTCTTTCAACACGGTCGAGCGCGCCGCACCGGCCGATTGCGGATGCGTATCAGGCAACAGGCCCTTGGCCATGCTCATCGGCAGGAAAGGAATGCCGCTCTTCTCGACCAAGGCGCGGATCGCGTCATCGTCCTGCGCGTACGCGGCGCCCTTGCCGAGGATAATGAGAGGGCGCTTGGCGCTCTTAAGGACATCGAGCGCACGCTTGACGGCTGCCGGAGCGGGGAGTTGGGCCGGCGCCGGGTCGATAACTTTAATAAGTGACTGGGCTCCAGCTTCCGCGTGCATCACTTGCGAGAAAAGCTTGGCCGGCAGATCAAGGTAGACGCCGCCCGGTCGGCCGGACAAAGCCGCGCGGATTGCGCGCGCCACGCCGATGCCGATGTCGGCCGCGTGCAGCACGCGGAAAGCCGCCTTGCAGAGCGGCTTGGCAATAGCCAGCTGATCCATCTCTTCGTAATCGCCTTGCTGCAGATCAACGACCTGGCGCTCGGATGAGCCACTGATCAGGATCATCGGAAAACAGTTGGTCGTGGCATTGGCGAGCGCCGTCAGGGCGTTAAGAAAGCCGGGAGCCGACACCGTGAGGCAAACGCCGGGCTTTTTCGTCAGGAAGCCGGCGATCGCAGCCGCGTTGCCGGCATTCTGCTCGTGCCGGAACGAGAAGACGCGCATGCCTGCGGCTTGCGCCATGCGGCCAAGGTCAGTGATCGGAATGCCGGGCACACCGTAAATCGTGTTGAGGCCGTTGAGCTTGAGCGCGTCGATGACGAGGTGAAAACCGTCCGTCAGTTCCCGCGCTTCGGCCGCGCTCGAATCCATGCCGGCGGTTTCCGGTTTTTCTTTCACTGCTCGGTCGGCCATCGGATACTTCCTGTGTCGACGTGTCGAGGGTCTACTCGTCACTCAGTCCAGATAATCCGCGTACTTCGCGACGTGCTCGGCAAGGCCGAGCGCATGATCGCGCACCAGCGTCTCGGCGCGCACCGTATCGCGAGCTTCCAATGCTTCGATGATGTGCATGTGATCGCGGATCGAGCGGTCGGCGCGATCCTTTTCGCCGATCGTCTTTCGGCGGATCATGCGCATATGGGTGAACAGGTTCGCGGCAAGATTGATGAGCGCATCGTTGCCGCTCATCCGGATGATCGTCTGGTGGAACTCGATGTTGACGTCGGAATATTCGTCGAGGTGCGCGCGCACCGTTCCGTTCTCGAATGTCGCGAACATGCGCCGCAGCGCCGCGATCTCCTCGTCAGCGGCATTTTCGGTAATCAGTCGCGCCGCCATACTTTCGAGCGCGGCCCAAGCGGTGATGAGTTCGATCACTTCGCGTCTGGTCTTGCGCACCACGTACACGCCGCGGCGCGGCTCGGAACGCACGAAGCCCTCGCGTTCGAGTTGCGCCATGGCCTCGCGCACGGGAGTGCGGCTGATGCCGAAATCCTGCGCCAGGCGCCGCTCGTCGAGCCGGATCTCGGCGCGGCTACGGTAGACGTCCATGGCGGCGATTGCGCCGCGGATCGCCGCGTAGGCCTGCTCCTTGAAGCTTGCCGGGCTGCCCAACGGGTCGACCGAAACCCGCTCCGGCAGCTCGGCCATCCCGGTTTCCATCGCTGTTTTCTGCATTTATTTCGTTGTCGCTGGCATACATTATTCCAGATCTTCGAACGTTCAAAGGGGCGCATAGGGACCCTAACCACCGAGCCCGTAAGTGTCAGGGCGGCTGTCAACCGTGCTTGGTGATCCGCCACCGCATCGGCCTGAGGACGAACAACGCCAGCGCGGCGACGGTTAGGTTCATGATCGCGGCGATAACGAAAACCCAGTGCCAACTGCCGCTATAATCTCTGATGACGTTCGCCAGCGGTACGACCCAGACGGCGGTGCCTTTCGCGGTATAGAGAAGGCCGGCATTGGCCGTGGCGTATTTAACGCCGTAGGTGTCGGTCGCGATCGCGGGGAAGAGACTGAAGATCTCGCCTCACGTGAAGAAAATAAGCCCGGCCAAGAGGATGAACGTATACGGCGTGTGTCCCAGAGCGCCGAGACCCCAATAAGCAACAGCGCCGAGCGTGAACACGATCCCCATCGTGATCTCGCGTCCGATGATGTCGGAGAGCCAGCCGAAGCAAGGCCGCGCCAAGCCGTTCAAGATATTATCGATGACAAGCGCCGCGCTCAGCGTCGTGGCGGTGACGAACAGCATATCCACCTTTTGGTCGGCGAGCCCGAAATCCTTGGCGATGGGAGCAATTTGCGCCGTCGCCATCAGCCCCGATGCCGCGACCATGACGAACATCAGGTAGAGAACCCAGAACACCGGCGATTTCAACATTTCCAAGGGCGAGTAATCGCGCAGCGAATGCGTCAGCCGCATTGACGGCTTCGGCGTTTCACCCGCCCGCGGTGCGCGCAGGAGCCGCGACAGCAGTAGGATGACGAGCCCTTGCCCCAGCCCAAACCACAGAAAAGCGTGCTCGTAGCCATAGCCGAGGATCACTTCGCGGATTGGGACGACGGTTGCAGCCGTGCCGGCGCCGAACCCGGCTGCGGTCAGGCCCGCGGCGAGACCGCGCAGGTCGGGAAACCATTTGAGCGCGTTGCCGACGCAGGTGCCGTAGACCGCGCCGGCGCCAACACCGGATATCGCGGCCGCGATGTACAATTGCCAAAGCGAACTGGCGACCGAATTGAGAGCCCAGGCGCCGGCAACGACAATGCCGCCAAAGGCGACGACGATGCGCGGACCGAAGCGGTCGACGAACCAGCCTTCGATCGGCACCAGCCAGGTCTCGGTGGCGATAAAGACGCTGAAGGCGACCTGAATCGCGGCCGTACCCCAGTGTGATATTTCTGATCGATCGGATTGACGAAGAGCGTCCAGCCATATTGCAGGTTGGCGATCATCACCATGCAGAACACACCGCAGACGAGCTGGCCCCAGCGTCCGGCCGCCAGCGGTTCGGCATCCGACGCGACCGCCGTCAATTCAGCCGTCATTCGATTCATCGACCCGGCCGTGATGCTTCAGCCTGCGAAACCTTGCGCAGTATGGCTTTGCTAAAGATTTGTGACAAGGTGATCGTCCGCCGGTGTAAACAGGCCAAAACAGCGCGCACCGCCTGTCTCATGTGGCGGCGCGGATGGCTTCATACTGCTCGCCACCTGCACGCCCGGTTGTTTCGAAAAATTCGTGGATTCCGTAGTTCCCGAGCTGCAGCGTCGCGAACGTTTTCGCACGGAATACCGTGGAACCCCCCGCAAACATTTACTGGGCGAGCGACACGCCGCGGAATGTTCTTCCAAATAGCGATCGCTTCAAGATAGGTTCATTTGCCTGAGGCGCTATGAGTCAACTGAGAACTTCTTATTTTTTTAAGCCGCATTGACTCTCGCACGACGCTCCTTGATGTGACTTCCGTGAAGTGCCGGATCTGCCGGCGGCACGATGGCATGTCCGACGCAACGCTCAACGATTTCGGTTCGCGACGCGCAAACTCGGTCGCTGCGCCGGTCAACGAGGACTGGCTCGCGGTCGTGCTCGGCTTGGCGATTTTTGTTCTCGCCCTGGCCGCACTCGCTAACGTCGACCTGATCGGCTGGGTGGTCACCACCTCGGTCTGGAGCAATCTCGGTCAAGCGCTCAAAGCGACGTCGAAGGACTTCTCCTCGCTCGGCGGGATCGGGGCGCTGTTCGCGACCTACGCAGCATTGCTTATCGTGCTCAGCGCCAGCGCTGTTGCGCTTAAGACCGGCGTGACCAAGTTCGCGCTGGCGTTCACCGCCGTATTCTGGATCGCCTATGCAAGCTGGGTGATCGGCAATTTCGCACATTTCGCGGCGGTGACGTCGGCCGAGCAACAAAAATTCGGCATCAGCTGGTCGCTGAAACTTACCAATGAAGGCGGTTACATTTTTGCGCTAATCGCCGGGCTCATCATCGCCAATTTCTTTCCACGCTTTGCCGAAGCGGTCAAGGAAGCGGTGCGGCCGGAACTCTATATCAAAGTGGCCATCGTCATTCTTGGCGGCGTGTTCGCGGTGACCGCGGCGGGAAAACTTGGTCTCGCGAGTTCGCTGATCCTGCGCGGCGTCGCCGCCATCGTCGAGGCGTATCTGATCTACTGGGCGGTGGTGTATTTCGTCGCCCGCAAGTGGTTCGGCTTCAATCGCGAATGGGCGGCGCCGCTGGCGTCGGGCATCTCGATATGCGGCGTGTCCGCGGCGATCGCCGTCGGTGGCGCCATCCGCGCGCGGCCGGTGATCCCGGTGCTGGTGTCGTCGCTGGTCGTCATTTTCGCGGTGGTGGAGGTGCTCATTCTGCCGTTCATCGCGCAGGCGTTCCTGGCGCACGAGCCGCTGGTCGCCGGAGCGTGGATGGGCCTTGCCGTCAAGACCGACGGCGCCGCCGTTGCCGCTGGCGGCATTACCAAGTCGCTGATCCTGGCAAAGAACGCGGCCGAAGGCGTCAACTACCAGCCGGGCTGGATTCTCGGCACCGCAGCGACGATCAAGGTGTTCATCGATGTTTTCATCGGCATCTGGGCCTTCGTCCTCGGCTACATCTGGACCAACCACATCAACGTCACGCGCGACCAGGATAAGGCGAAGTTCAAAGAAATCTGGGAGCGATTTCCCAAATTCATCATCGGATTTTTGATCACCTTCGCGGTCGGCCTCTATCTTGCGCTCGGCACCTCGGCGGATATCGCCAAGAAGGTCCCAGCGGCGATCGGCGAGGCCAACACATTCCGTGTCATCTTCTTCATCCTCACCTTCTTCTCGATTGGCGTCCTGTCGAACTTCAAGACGCTGTGGCAGGAGGGCTTCGGCAAGCTTGCGGCCGTCTATCTCCTCAGCCTGTTCGGATTTGTCGTCTGGGTCGGACTATTGATCTCGTGGCTCTTCTTTGGCGGCATAACGCCGCCGCTGGCGAGTTGAGTGCTTGAGCGCGAGGCCAACGCCGCGCCGTCGAAACGGAGTGCATCGTGACGCAGGTGGATATTCGCGAGGAAGTGAACCGAGCGGCGGTTGAGCCGCTGTTGCCGATTGAAAAGAAACTGATCGGCTGGAGCCTGACGGTCGGTGTGGTTCTTCTCGTCGGACTGGCGATCCTCAACCATTTTATCCCGGCGACGTTCTGATCAAATCAGTCCGCCGCGAACGGCAGGGCCGCAGCGAGTGAGCGCGCCGAAATCCGCCGCTCGCCGGCATTGCGTGATGGTCCAGACTGAGGCAGGGTTTCGTTTTGCCGACGGCACCTTCGAGGACCGCGCATGAACGAGCACCCGCGGCTGCGTACGTCCGCCGCCAATCCCCAAGACACTGATCCCCAAGACGCCGGACTTTCCACCGCCGGCCTCGATCGGCTCTCTGCGGTAATGCAGCGCGAAGTCGACACCGGTCACGTACCGGGTGTCTCCATGCTGATCGCGCGCGGCGGCGAGGTCGGCTACCGACGCGATTTCGGCGCACTGCGGCCCGGCGGACCGCCGATACCCGGTAACGCCATATTCCGCATTTTCTCCATGACCAAGCCGATCGTCTCGATCGCGCTGATGACGCTCGTCGAAGAGGGAAAACTCTTCATCGCCGATCCAATCGCGAAATACGTGCCCGAATTTGCCGCCGCGAAGGTCGGGGTTGCAAAAGACGGCGGCCTCGAACTGATCCCGGCCGAACGGGCGATCACCATCCAGGATCTTCTGCGGCACACCTCGGGGCTGACATACGCGTTCACCGGCAATTCGCCTGTGCAGCGCCGTTATGGGGACGCAAAATTGTTTGCCGGCGATCCCACTTACGCCAGACAATTCCTGACACGCGACCTCAGCAATGCTGAATTCGTCGTCGAGCTTGCCAAACTGCCGTTGATCGCCCAGCCGGGCGTGTCGTGGGATTACAGCCATTCCACCGACGTCATCGGCCGCGTCATCGAGATCGTCTCCGGCAAGACCTTGGGCACGGTTCTCGACGAGCGAATTTTGCGACCGCTCGGCATGAACGATACCGCCTTCTACGTGCCCGCAGCAAAATATGAACGTCTGGCCGACGCGTTCCCAGCGGACCCCGACGGCGGTCCGCCGGTGCAACTCGTCGACGTGCGAACGCCACCCCGTTTCGAATCCGGCGGCGGCGGGCTGGTCTCGACGATGGATGACTACGCCCGCTTCGTGCAGATGCTCTATCTCGGGGGCACACTCGGCGACACCCGCATCGTCGGCCGCAAAACATTGGAATGGATGACTTCCGATCACCTCGGACCGAATGTCCGCATCGGCACCCCTTCCCTGCTTCAGCCGGGACACGGCTTCGGGCTCGGCTTCGCGGTTCGGCGCGACGCCGGGATGGCGCCAACACCGGGCACAACGGGCGAGTTTTTCTGGGGCGGCGTGGCCGGCACCTATTTTTGGGTCGCGCCGAAGGAGGACATGTTCGCGCTGATGATGATGCAGGCGCCGCGACAGCGGGATTATTTCCGCCAGCTGTTCCGCACGCTCGTCTACGCCGCACTGGCCTAGCTGGCCGAACTCCAGCCGAGCAGCTTGCGCGCGCCGGCCCAGATTTCCCGCACCACTTGTCCGGCGGGCTCCGCCCGCGCCAGGCGGGCAGATTGTCCCGACCAGACCTGCATGCGGTTGGCGTCGCCGGCTTTCTGAGCTTCGCTGCGCATCGCCGCGGTCAACCCGCGCTGGATCGGATAAGGCGCGGGCGGCGGCGCATCCGCCGCAGTCGCGGCGCGCACATAGTCGGTGGCAATGCTGCGGCCCGCGCGGCCGCTGAACACGCGACTGAT
>CAWKBE010000036.1:0-38513 GCA_963847785.1 uncultured Alphaproteobacteria bacterium | reverse complement strand
CGGTACGCAAGGGTGGGTTCCATTCGACACCCGATTGCCACACAGCGCGTCAAAAAGTGATCCGCGAGGATGCGAGAGTTACGCGCGTGGACTGGCTGTGAGATAGTCGGATGCGGCGCGCGGCCGCCTGGGGGATTAATCATGCTTCGATCGTTCGTCTTTTCGACTGCGCTTCTCCTGACCGCAGCGACGCTTGGTTCAGCGCAAGTGCCGCCGCAGCCTCCGCCGGTGGCCGGCCCCAGCCTCGGACAAGGCAACGAACAGGAGCGCGCTGCCTGCCATCCCGACGTGGTCAAATACTGCAAGGAATTGATCCAGGACGACAACAACTCGGATGTGTTCGCTACTCCTCAATTGCCTGCAAACCCACCGCAGCAGAATCAGCAAACCCTGCGGCCAGGTGCTTGCCAGTCACGGGCAGTGACAAGCCGGCCTTGTTGAGAGGAAATGCGGCGCGCATTCCCGCGGGCGCCAGACAGCATCTGCTTTGGCTCAATCGGATTTGGCTCAATCCGGCGCGTGAAGCGCGCGGACGTCCGTCGCCTCGGCGGCACGGTTGGTTAAGAACTCTTTAATAAACAATGCCGTGACATGCGACAAGCTCTTAGCTGCACTGCACCAAAAACTATGGTGCAGTGCACACGGCCTCCTATAATTGGTTGAATGATTCCGGGTTAGCCGGGGAAAGGATTTGAGCCATGCTCACATCGATCGCACGCCTCTATCAGGCCTGGAAGCGCCACGAGGCTGCGAGGCGCGAACTCTCGCACCTCAGTGACCGCGAACTGGCGGATATCGGCATCACCCGTTCGGATATCGACCGGATCGCCAGCGAAGAGCCGCATAACTGACTGACCTGCGTACTCGCAACAAGGCGACCGCTGTCTCGCGGGCGCCTTTTTAATGGCGGATGTGTAGCGATCGCCGCCATCATTGCGAACGCCAACGGGGCGGGCCCGATGACAAGCTCCGCGACGAAGTTACGAAGTAATCGAGTCCAGACTGCGCTGCGTTCTGGCTTCGGCACGATGGGGCCTCGCAACGACGATGTGTTGACGTCTTCGCTTACCGTTTGAACAACCCCATGATCTCCGCCTTCGCCAGCGTATTGAAATGCAAATTAAAGCCGACGACCGCGGCCGACGTGTCGGCCTTCACGTCAAGCTTGTCGGCCTTCACGGCGAACACGGTGAACAGATAGCGGTGCGGATGGTCGCCCGCGGGCGGACACGGACCGCCGTAGCCGGGTGCGCCGAAATCGGTACGCGTCTGCAACGCGCCCGCTGGCGGCCTGCCGCCCGCGCTGCCCGCGCCTTCGGCGAGTTCGCTTATGTCGGCGGCGATGTTCACCACCAGCCAGTGCCAGAAGCCCGAACCGGTCGGCGCGTCGGGGTCGTAACAGGTGACGGCGAAGCTTTTCGTCCCCGCCGGCGCGCCCGACCACTTAAGATGCGGTGACTTGTTGTCGCCGGCGCAGCCAAACCCGAAATCGGCCGACAGAATGAACTCGGTCGGCAGGTAGTCGCCGTCCTTGAAACTGTTGCTGATGACCGTAAACGCCATGTCTCGTCTCCCCTCGTAGCCTTCTCGTGTCTTTGGCCTGAGCGACGGCGGCAAGGATAGACAAGCGTCGCAATGGGCGAAAGCCGGCGGCGCGGCGTTGGCTGCGCTCGGTCCTGCGTGCTAACCAAACGTCATGCCCGTTCTTGCCCTTGTCGAGATCGCTTCGCTGCTGCCGGCGCGCGGCGCGCTGGTCGGTCTCGATCTCGGCAGCAAGACCATCGGCGTCGCCGTGAGCGATCCGGATCGGCGCTTGGCCACACCGGTCGAGACCATTTTGCGCAAGCGCTTTTCCCTCGACGCCGAACGTGTCTTTAAACTTTCCAGCGAACGCTGCGCCGTTGGCTTCGTGCTCGGATTGCCGGTCAACATGAACGGGACTGAGGGCCCGCGCGCGCAGGCGACGCGCGCTTTCGCCCGTAATCTCGCCAAGCTGACCAAACTTCCGATCGCGTTATGGGACGAGCGGCTCTCGACCGCCGCCGTCGAGCGCGCGCTCATCGATGCCGATGTCAGCCGCGCCAAACGCAAAGCCGTGATCGATCAGCACGCCGCCGCGTACATCCTGCAAGGCGCGCTCGACCGGCTGGCGCGGAACTGAAATTTACTCTTCCGGCAGCGCGCGCTGCAACAACGTCTCCGCGGCCCGCGCATCGACGCCGCCTGCGCCATAGAGCGCGGCGTGTTGCTGGACGAACCGCGTGCGGGCGAACGCCGTGGCCACCTCGGGCGGCGCGCTCGCCTCGAGCGCGGCGGCTGCCGCAAGCGTCGCGAGTTTGCCGACCGTGATGCGCGCTGCGGCCTCGCCTTCGAATTCGTTCGTCGGCTCGAAGACAGTCGCATCCGTGCCGGTCAGCGGCGCGGCTTGCCGCGCCAGTTCCCCGAACAGATTGGCGGCTTCCAGGTCGCGCCGCAGCGCGCGGAGGACGTCGAGACACATCACATTGCCGGAACCTTCCCAAATGGCATTGACCGGAGCCTCGCGGTAGAGCCGCGGCAGCACGCTTTCCTCGACGTAACCGTTGCCGCCGAGACACTCCATGGCTTCATAGATGAAGCTCGGCGCGGTCTTGCAGATCCAGTATTTGGCCGCAGGCGTGACGAGACGCGCATAGGCGGCTTCGCGCGGGTCGGTGGCGGCGCCGTCGAACGCGCGCGCGAGCCGCATTACCAGCGCGACCGCGCCTTCGACCTCCAGCGCCAAGTCCGCCAGCACCGCGCGCATTATCGGCTGGTCGTACAGATGCTTCTGGAAAACGGAACGATGGCGGCAATGATGAACGGCTTGCGCCAGCGCCATGCGCATGAAGCCCGACGACGCGAGCGCACAATCGAGCCGGGTCAATTGCACCATTTGGATGATGGTGCGCACGCCCGCGCCCTCGTCGCCGACCCGCAGCGCGACGGCGCCCGCAAATTCGACTTCGCTCGAGGCATTGGAGCGGTTGCCGAGCTTGTCCTTGAGCCGCTGCAACCGCAACGCATTGACCGAGCCATCGGGACGGAACCGCGGCACGAAGAAGCAGGTAAGCCCGCCCGCCGCCTGCGCCAGTACCAGGAAGGCGTCGCACATCGGCGCCGAGAGAAACCATTTGTGCCCGACGATGGTGTAGAAATCTCCGGCCGGCGTCGCAGTCGTGATATTGGCGCGCACGTCGGTGCCGCCCTGCTTTTCTGTCATGCCCATGCCGAGCGTTATTCCCGGCTTTTCCCACCATGGCCGGAATACCGGGTCGTAGCTCGCGGTGACGACTTTCGGCGCCACTTCGCTCAGCAGCGCCGGCGCGGCGGCGAGCGGCGCCAGCGCGGCGCGCGTCATGGTGATCGGACACAGATGCCCGCTCTCTATCTGGGCCGCCATGTAATAACGCGCGCCCCGCGTCACTTCCGCCGGCGGCGCGGCGCGCGTACCGGCGGCCGTCCAGGTCGAAGTATGCAGGCCCGCGGCCACGCTCGCGCGCATCAAATCGTGATAGGCCGGATGAAATTCGACCACGTCGCGACGAAAACCCCGCGGATCGAAGGTGTAGAGCTTCGGCGGGTTCTCGTTGGCGCGGCGCGCCAGCGCAAACATCTCCGCCGTGCCCCATTGCCGTCCGAAGGCGGCGAGCGCCGGCGCCTCGCGCTTGGCGCCGTTCGCCCGCAACGCCTCCTGCAACGGCACATCGCTCGAAAACAGATCGATGTTTTCGTAAGGCGGCGACTGGTTGAAGACTTCGTTCGTATCGAAGCGGGCGAGCGTGTTCATGGCGCGTAGCCTCTCGGAAGCGCAACCATCATAGCACGATCCGCCTGGCGGGCTTTCTGTGCATCCGAGGCGATATTCGCCACCCGGCGCGATGGCGGGCTTGCCGGACCGCTCGAATTCGGCCTATAGCACCGCTTTGATGACGAAACCCCAGCCGCTGACGCGCCACCTCGTTTCGATCAATGATCTGACCAACAGGGAGATTGAGACGATCTTCCAGGTCGCGGGGGGGTTTTTGAAGGAACTCGCGGACGGCAGCATCCCCTACCGGATCGGTCGCGGCACCAATGTCGCTTCCAAATTCATCCTCGCGAGCCTGTTCTACGAGCCTTCCACCCGCACCCGCCTGTCGTTCGAAAGCGCCATGCTGCGGCTCGGCGGCACCAATATCACGAGCGCCGACCCGGCGGCGAGCTCGGCGGCCAAGGGCGAGAGCCTCGCCGACACCATCCGGGTGATCGGCAACTATGCCGACATTGTCGTCATCCGCCATCCGCGCGACGGCGCCGCGCGGCTTGCCGCCGAGTATTCGCAGATTCCGGTCATCAACGGCGGCGACGGCAGCCACGAGCACCCGACGCAGACGCTTTGCGACCTCTTTACGCTGCGTTCGAAGAACAAGGGCCTGCGCAACATGAAGGTCGCGATCTCCGGCGACCTCAAGGGCAGCCGCACCATTCACTCGTTCGTCTACGCGCTCGCCCGCTTCGGCGCCACCATCGATCCCCTTCCCGCCCCCGGAATGGAGCTGCCGCGGCATGTCGACCGCCGGTTGCGCGAGGAATTTCACTGCCGGATGGTCTCGAAGGCCCCTGGACTGGCCGACGGCTCGATCGACGCGCTCTATGTAACCGCCGACCAGCCGCACCAGCTCTCGCTCTACGCGGAGCCGGAAATCGATTATGGCCTCGTTTTGCAGAAGAAGACCGACGCGGTTTACGTCACACGGTTCCAAAAGGAACGCTGGACGGAAAAAGAGCGGCCTTATCCGAAGGTCGACGCCAAGTTCCTGGGCGACGCCAAATACTCGCAGGCGAGCGTCATGCACCCGCTGCCGCGCGTCAACGAGCTCGACGCCTCGCTCGATAGCGATCGCCGGGCCATCTATTTCCGCCAGGCCGCCTATGGCGTTCCCGTTCGCATGGCGCTGATCTCGCTCCTGCTGCATCTGCACAAGAACAAGTCGCTGCACAAATTCACCGGCGGCTTCGCCAAGCCCGACCATCCGGTGCACGTGCAGCCGATCGGAGCCGGCATCCAATGCGTCAATGCCAACTGCATCACGCGCGACCCCGCCGAGCGCCAATATGCCGCTAACAAGTTCTATGTCGTGGAGGGACACTCGGCGCAGCGTTGCCGGCTGCGCTGCCTCTATTGCGAGACTGACATCGAGACGCAGACGGCCGCGCATTTCGTGGTCAGCGATGTGACGCGAAAGACGTATTCGCAGGGCCTGAGCACGCTGGCAAGGGCGACGCCGGACAAGCTCAGGCATCTCATCATTCACGACAGCGAAGCCCAGGCGGAAGCCGCCGGGTTTGGGCCGCGCGAGGGTCGCAAGAAAGTCCGCGCCGTCTGACGGAGGAAAGGCTGGGCCTCCCATGGCTGATGCACTGCCCTATTACGCCGCCGCCTTAGTCTTCGGTTATCTCTGCGGCTCGATCCCCTTCGGCGTTGTGCTGACACGGCTCACCGGCGGTCCGGATCTACGCAGCATCGGCTCCGGCAATATCGGCGCCACCAACGTCTTGCGCAGCGGCCGCAAGGGGCTCGCGGTGGCAACGCTGATCGGCGATATGCTCAAGGGCACCGTCGCTGTCCTCGTCACCGAGCATGTCACCGGCCGTGACTTCGCAATCGTGGCCGCGGTCGGCGCATTCCTTGGCCATCTATTTCCGGTCTGGCTTCGCTTTCACGGTGGCAAGGGCGTGGCGACCTATATCGGCATCCTGCTGGGCCTGGTCTGGCAGGCGGCGGTCGTTTTCTGCGTGGTCTGGCTCGCGGTCGCGGCCGTAACGCGCTACTCCTCGTTTGCGGCGCTTGTTGCCAGCGTCGCTGCGCCGGGCTTTCTCTGCTGGCACGGCGACATCCGCGAGGCGGGAGTATTGTCGACGCTCTCGATCCTTCTATGGATCATGCACCGCGACAATATCGTGCGGCTTTGGCGTGGGACCGAAGGCAAGATCGGCGGCAGGGCAGCGGCTTGAACGCTTATATCAGCCCGCCATTGCGGCGCGGACCGGCGCGCCGTGGGTGTGCGGGATTTTGTCGGCGAACACTTCGACGAAGTGATCGTTCTCCCCTTCGGCGACGGACGGGCGCAAGGCTTCGTCGGAATAGGTACCCGTCGCTGGATCGGCTATGACCCGGGCCATGATGCGCCGATAGCGCATGAGGAGCCGCAACCATCGGGCCGCCGTCTGCAAGATATCGAAAGCGCGCCAAGGATAGAACAGGAGCGGATTGACGACCAGCATCCCGTGGCGGCGCTGCGTACGCACCTTGCGTCGGAAAAACCCGAATTGCAGCGGGTGCACGCGTTCGATCCGGGCCGCGCCGGAAAAGATAATCAGCAGGTCGAGAATTTTCTTCGGCGCGATCCCGCTGACCAGCGCGCGGCGGATAATCGTTTCGACGTGCGCGTCGGTGTAATAGCGCGACCACGCTCCGTCATACGCGACCATCCATTCACCCTTGGACATAATCGGATGCGCGGTGCAGGCGTGCTCCAGATCATAGTTGTTCATGTCGGGGTCCATCGGCACCCCGCGCTGATACAGCTTCTTGTGATCTTCGGAACCCGGCAGCGGCGTCAGGTAGAAGAACTCCAGAACGTCGATCGGCAATTCCTTCTTTATGATTTCGATGTCGCGCGCGATGGTCTCGGGCGTATCGGTCGGGAAGCCGAGGATATAGCCGGCATAGGTCACCACCTTGTGGCGCCGCCATGCCAGCAGCATCTCGCGATATTCCCAGATCTTGTTCTGGCGCTTCTTGGTTCCCATCAGCGATTCGGGATTGATGTTCTCCAGCCCGATGAACACGGCGTTGCAGCCGGCGCGCGCAGCCTTCTCGATGAAATTCGGAATGCGGTGACACAGCGTGTCGACCTGCAGCATCAGGCGGATCCTAAAATGCTCTTTTTCGCGCAGCTCGATCAGCCGATCGAGGATCGGCTCCCAGTTGCGATTACGCGCAAAATTATCGTCGGTGATGAAAAAACGGGTGATATCGCGCGCCGCGTTGGCGCGCACGATCGCCTCGACGTCGTCGGGCGTGCGGTAGCGTGACTTGCGGCCCTGGACGTTGATGATGGTGCAGAAGCTGCATTGAAACGGACAGCCGCGGCCGGCATCGAAGCTCGAATAATGCCCGGCCACCCGGGTCACGACCTCACGGGGCAGGATCGGATAGACCGCGGCCGCCATCTCTGGCATGTCGCTCAGATAATTGTAGATCGGCTTGGCATTGCCGGAAGCGACATCGCGCACCACTTCGGCCATGCGGCCTTCGGCCTCGCCCGCGAACAGATGGATGCCGAGATCCAGCGCTTCCTGGAGATCGACCGGCAGCGTCGGCAGCATGGAGATGCAACCGCTCACATGAAAGCCGCCGATGATCACCGGCACGCCGAGAGCGCGAAATTGCCGCCCGAGATCGAGCGCGCGCGGATATTGATTCGACTGAACGCCGACCAGGCCGACCATGCCGCCGCCGGCGGCGCGGATGCGCCGCGCCGCGGCCTTGACATCGACGATGGTGTTGCACTCGTCGCAAGCTTCGATCTCGACGTCCACATCGGGACCGAGAACGCGATCGCGCGCGCATTGTTTGATCAGGCCGTAGGCACTCGCCAGACTGTTCGACGGCAGCGTCGAGCGCAGCCACTGAATGACGTAGCCGTCGTGATCGTAGTGCGACGGCTTGATCAGAACGACCCTGAAGGCGCGCACGGACAAAGCATCACCCCAAATGCGTTGCTTAGTGACGACGACGGATCCTCGGCGCGACGTTCGATTGTGCGATTAAGCCGTGCGTTTTACAATAGCTTCCCTGAGTTCCCGCACCGATTGGCAGGAACGAAACAAGGCTATTGTCGGCACGTCCCGTCAAGGCTGTGGCAATAATGGCCGGCGTGGCAATACTGAAATTGGTGCGACCCGGTCTTGTGGCACTCGCAGGTTTTCGCCGTCACCAGACCGTCGCCGCAATGCGCGAAACGCTTGTATTTGACCGCTGCGAAAACGTCCTGGGCCAAGAGGCAGGCGGCAGCATAGGCGAGAATCACGATGGCTTTCTTCATGATTTTCCCAAGGCTTTTAAAGCCGTTTGAAGCATCACGCCGCGGCGCACTGACAGATTATAGATCGTATCAAGAGCGCGAGCGAGTGGCTCCTTCTTTGGGCCGCGGCCAGCAATGCTGCGCGTTAGGACCGCACGTTTTGCCCGCATGCAAGGCTTGAATATGCTCGCATCGGCGAGAGGCCGGGCGCGTGGGAGCATGGTGCGCGAGGTAAGCGAGGGCGCGCAGCCAATGAATGGACGAGCAGCGGATCGACTATCCGCGACTCGTGGCTGCTGCGAACAGCTATTTCCTAAGCAAGATCAACATGGTGACGAGTAAAAGCAGCTCCCTTGCATGTTGCACCATGTCGCAAACGTTCCCATTGTGTTTCAATGGTTAAGGACGCACGGCAATTCCCTGCGACACGCGTGCAACATATGGCAGGCCGAGCAGAGGGCCACGAACAAGAAACGGCGCGCAAAAGATGTCAAAGACTGATCCGTTGGAGCAGCGCAAAAAGCTGTCGTTCGAGCAGGCAGAAGGACTCGCACCGATGCCAAGTCAGCTCGAACGCGGAAAAATTCGCCTGAATTTCGAGCGGTGCTTTGGTCGCACGTCCGGCAAATGCTCGAAGAAACTCGCACCGATGCCAAGTCAGCTCGAACGCGGAAAAATTCGCCTGAATTTCGAGCGGTGCTTTGGTCGCACGTCCGGCAAATGCTCGAAAGGCATCGCGACCACACGCCCCCCGGCACTGTCTTTTTACAAGAACCCTGGGCGACGATCTTAGCTCAAGCTCACATCTACCGAGATCACCAGCTCGATGATTTTCCGACGAACTATGATGCGGTTTTTCGGAAAGTGAAATCTCGAATCGAAATGGCAGAATGGTCGGACGTGCTCGCTTGAATGGATCTTCAAACACCCCCGCTGCCCCCCGGTGTTTCCGCAACACGTCGATAGCATCATGGCCCATTGTCGATTAGCCTACCGGGTTTTCGACAATCCCGTGATATGCCCCGTCGGTTCCGATGCTGAGCGTGAAGCGATCAATAGAGCTTTCGGGGACCTACATTTCATGGGGCAAACAAGCATTTGCGCAACGCAGCCCACGCACTCAAGCGCCGATAGTATTCGTGAGAGCATTCACGCTGTCGAATCAGCCGTGCGTGCCGTCGAGCCACAAAAGGATTTTTCGAAGGCGATTGCGATACTTGAGACCAAGTTTGGAATTCATGGGGCGTTAAAGAGTGGATTCACCTCGAGCGATGAGAATGGCATCAGACATTCGCTTATTGATGACCCGCAGGCGAAGGTCGACGAGACCGATGCGCTTTTCATGATCGGTGCGTGTGCGGCTTCGTGTCCTACCTCATCAACAAAGCGCGAGCAGCCGGACGCATTGACCCGCCCGCTCGCATCTTCAATGGTGCCTCGACAATACGAAATATGAGCGTGAGCTTCGAGGCGGGACGATGGTTCGGCGGGCGTTGCTGGTTCTGGCGCTGCTCTGCGTGAGCGCATCCGCCGATGGCCAAACCGGCAATTCCTTTTCCGCGTATCTTGAAGCACTTTGGCCCGAGGCCGCGAAGGAAGGCATCAGCCGCACGACCTTCGACGCAGCCTTTGCCGGGCTTACGCTGGATCCCGGCGTTATCGCCGCCACGCGGCGCGCGCCGGAATACGGCAAGCCTTTCGGCCCTTATGTTGCGAGCCTTGCTTCGCCATCCCGCATCTCGGTCGGTTTGCGCAAATCGGCTCAGTGGGCGGCGACATTGCGCGCCGTGGAAGAGAAATTCGGCGTCGACCGATACATTCTTGTCAGCATCTGGGGCGTCGAATCCTCCTTCGGTGACGGCGAGGAACGCTGGGACGTTTTCCGCTCGATCGCGACGCTGGCGCAAGCCGGCTTTCAGCATCCGCTATTCCACGACGAGCTCCTCGCCGCACTGAAGATCTTGCAGAACGATCGCATCCCGCGCCGCGAGTTCGTCGGCTCGTGGGCCGGAGCGATGGGACAGGCGCAGTTCCTGCCATCGAGCTACTTGAAATACGCCGTAGATTTCAACGGCGACGGCAAGGTGGACATCTGGCGCAGCGTGCCCGACGTGCTCGCCTCGATCGCGAATTATCTGCGCAAGTCGGGCTGGCAGCCGCGCCGGCCCTGGGGGTTCGAGGTGGCGGTGCCGCAAGGCTTCGACCACCGCCAAAGCCGTGGCACGTTTGCGGAGTGGAGCTTGCGCGGCATAAGCCGCGCCGACGGCGCTGCATTGCCCGAAACCGGCAACGCCATCCTGTTTTTTCCGAGCGGCGCCGGAGGGCCAGCCTTTCTCGTCACCGACAACTTCGTCGTGCTCAAGCGATTCAACAATTCGGACGCTTATGCTCTCGCGGTCGCCGAGCTTGCCGACCGGCTGCGCGGCGATCCGCCATTCCGGGGAACGTGGCCGGTCGACGATTTCCAGCCCTCGCGTGAGCAACGCATCGCGCTCCAGCGCAAGCTCGCCGCGCTCGGCTATAAAATTCAGGACTTCGACGGTCACTTCGACTTCGACTTGCGCGACGCGGTGCGCGATCTGCAAGGGCAGTTCGGCATGGTACCCGATGGCCATCCGGGCCGTGCCTTTCTTGGCCGCGTCGGCGCGGCGGCACGCTGAAGGTCACCACCTAGCCCGGGCCTTCGCGCCTGCCGTATCCCGACCCATCCCCACTTTTGGATATCTGGTCCGCCTCGATCCGCGCCATGTCGATGCGAACCGCACGCGAATCGAGATCGTGGCTCTTGGCGTTTCGGACGTCATGAGGCCCTTGATTTCCCACGGGCCCTCTGCCCGAAATCGGGCAATACCTCTTTTTGTTACAAAACTATGAACAGCAACCTCAAGGCGTAACATTGCCAATGCAATTTTTATCTCGCACTTGACCGCAAATCGACATGTTTGGCGACGTTTTTACGGTGAAGGCCACTTCTCGCCCCCGCAGTAACGATTTGACAGGCGGGGTTGCATTACCCATGTTCCGGCGGCTGGAAGCCGTCGGGACAAGTCCTAGATAGCCGAAAAAGCCGGTAAATCATTGGGTTATTGATGAATCTGGTAGTAGTAGAATCGCCCGCCAAGGCGAAAACGATCAATAAATACCTCGGCCGCGGGTACGAGGTGCTGGCCTCTTTTGGACATGTCCGCGACCTGCCGGCCAAGAATGGCTCGGTCGATCCCGACGCCGATTTCAAGATGATCTGGGAGGTCGATGCCAAGGCGCAGAGGCGTCTCAACGACATCGCCCAGGCGGCCACGGGCGCCGACAAGCTCATTCTGGCGACCGACCCCGACCGCGAGGGCGAGGCGATCTCTTGGCACGTTCTGCAAGTGCTCAAGCAAAAAAAGGCGCTCAAAGGTCAGGCGATCGAACGGGTGGTGTTCAACGCCATCACCAAGGCCGCGGTGACGGAGGCGATGAACCATCCGCGCCGCATCGACCAAGCCCTGGTCGATGCCTATCTGGCGCGACGCGCCCTCGATTATCTCGTCGGCTTCACGCTTTCGCCGGTGCTGTGGCGCAAGCTTCCGGGGGCGCGCTCGGCCGGCCGTGTCCAATCGGTGGCGCTGCGGCTCGTTTGCGACCGCGAACTCGAAATCGAGAAATTCGTCCGCAGGGAATATTGGTCGCTGATTGCGACGTTGGCGACCCCGCGCGACGAAACCTTCGAAGCGCGCCTCGTCGGCGCCGACGGCAAGAAACTCCAGCGTCTCGATATCGGCTCGGGCGCCGATGCGGAAGCATTCAAGCGGGCGCTTGAGACCGCCGCTTTCACGGTCGCCGCCGTCGAGGCGAAACCGGTCAAGCGGCATCCGCAGCCGCCTTTCACCACATCGACGCTCCAGCAGGAAGCCAGCCGCAAGCTCGGCTTTGCACCGGCGCACACGATGCGAGTGGCGCAACGCCTCTATGAAGGCGTCGATGTCGGCGGTGAGACGCTCGGTCTCATCACCTATATGCGGACCGACGGCGTGCAGATTGCCGGCGAAGCCGTCAGCGCCGCCCGCCGCGTGATCGAGGCCGATTACGGCGCGAAATATGTGCCGACTGCTCCGCGGAGCTACGAAACCAAGGCAAAGAACGCACAGGAAGCGCACGAGGCCATCCGCCCGACCGGTCTCACCTTGCGGCCAGGCCAGGCCAAAAAGTTTCTCGATGCCGATCAGTCGAAACTCTACGAGCTGATCTGGTTACGCACAATCGCAAGCCAGATGGAATCGGCCGAGCTCGAACGCACGACCGCGGATATCGGCGCCAGGGTTGCCGGCCGGCTGCTTGAACTGCGCGCCACCGGAACGGTGGTGAAATTCGACGGCTTCCTCACGCTTTATCAAGAAGGCCAGGACGAAGATGCGGAGGATGAAGAGTCGCGGCGCCTGCCGGCGATGAGCGCGGGCGAAAGCCTTGCCAAGCGCGCGATCGCCGCCAACCAGCATTTTACCGAGCCGCCGCCGCGCTATTCCGAAGCCTCGCTGGTCAAACGCCTAGAAGAACTCGGCATCGGCCGGCCTTCGACCTACGCGTCAATTCTTCAGGTGCTCAAGGACCGCAAATACGTGCGGCTCGACAAGCGCCGGCTTTATCCGGAGGACCGCGGCCGCATCGTCATCGCCTTCCTCGAGAGCTTTTTCGCCAAATACGTCGAATACGATTTCACCGCGGGTCTGGAGGAACAGCTCGACCTCATCTCCAACAACGAGCTAGCGTGGCGCGATGTGCTGCGCGATTTCTGGCGCGATTTCATTGGCGCCATCGACGAGACCAAGGATCTCAAGATATCCAACGTCATCGACGCCCTCGATGCGCTGCTGGCGCCGCACCTGTTCCCGCCGCGGGCCGAGGGCGGCGATCCGCGGCAATGCCCGACCTGCACCGGCGGCCGGCTGACGTTGAAGCTCTCAAAGTTCGGCGCCTTCATCGGCTGCTCGAACTATCCCGAATGCCGCTACGCCCGCCCGCTGTCGGTGCCCGCCGACGGCTCCGGCGACATCGGCACCAAAAAACTCGGCGAGGATCCCAAGACCGGGCTCGAAGTGACGCTGCGCAGCGGCCGCTTCGGGCCCTACGTGCAGCTAGGCGAGGCGGTCGAAAAGGAAAAGCCCAGGCGCGCCGGCCTGCCGAAAGGCACCGCTCCCGACGATGTCGATCTCCAGCGCGCGCTCGCGCTTTTGTCACTGCCGCGCGAAGTCGGTCGTCATCCCGAGGACGGCGAGCCGATCGTTGCCAGCTTCGGCCGCTTCGGGCCGTACGTGAAACACGGCAAGACCTACGCTAGCCTCGAAGCCGGCGACGACATGTTTCACATCGGGCTCAACCGGGCCGTCACCTTGATCGCGGAAAAGCTCGCCAAGGGTCCGCGTTTCCGCCGCTTCGGCGCCGATCCGGGCCGCGCGCTCGGTGCGCATCCGACCAAGGGCGGTCCGATCGTGGCCAAGAACGGCCGCTACGGTCCTTTTGTTAGTCACGACGGCGTCAACGCCACGCTGCCGGCCGACAAGACGCCGGAGAGCGTAACGCTGGAAGAGGCAGCCGCCCTCATCGACGCGCGCGCCGAACGCAACCGCCCTGCCCCACATGCGCGGCCGCGCAAGGTCAAGCGCCCGTCGCCGGGTACCGCAAGACACATCAAGGTTTCCTCGAAACGGCCGCCCGCGCGCGGCACCAAGCGCCCTAACGCCGGCAAGCCTCCACGCAAGACGACGCAAGCTGCCGAATAATCCGCCGCGGCCCCGTGACTGCGATTCTTGACTACGATCCTTGAGGACGAGGCTTGACTACGGGCCTTGGCCACCGACATGGCCGATAGGCGGCCGATGACACGCAACTCCCTCCCCTCGCGCGAGGAACTCCTTGCCTTCATTCGCGAGCGCACCGGCAAGGTGGGCACGCGGGAGATTGCCAAGGCTTTCGGCGCCAAGAATGCCGACCGCGCGGCGCTCAAGCGCGTGCTGCGCGAGCTCGCCGAAGGCGGACACATCGAGCGGCGCAGAAAGCGGCTGCATCGCGCCGGCAGCCTGCCTCCGGTCGTGCTCGCCGACATTACCGGCCGCGACAGCGACGGCGACCTGTTGGCGCGGCCGGTCGAGTGGGACGAAGAATCTCACGGCGCTCCACCGATCATCCGCGTTCCCACGATGCGCCGCGCGCGGCCCGGAGAAGTCGCCGGCATCGGCGACCGCGCGCTTCTACGCATCGAAAAAGGCGCCGAAGAAGAAACGAGCGGGCGCGTCATTAAGCTGATCGACCGCGCCAAGCATCGCGTGCTCGGTATTTTTCGCGGCCTGCCCGGCGGCGGCGGGCGCCTCGTGCCGGTCGACAAAAAACAGCTTGGCCGCGAGCTCACGATCGCGCGCGATCGCACCGCCGACGCAGAGGACGGCGATCTTGTCGCGGTCGAAGTGTTACGCCAGGGCAGGCTCGGTCTGCCCGCGGGATCGGTCGTCGAGCGTCTCGGTTCGCTCAAGAGCGAGCGGGCGGTCAGCCTGATCGCGATCCATGCCCATGGTATCCCGCACGCTTTCAGCCGCGCGCTTGTTGACGAAGCGGACGCCGCGCGGCACGCGACGTTGGACGGCCGCGAAGATTGGCGCCACCTGCCCTTTGTCACCATCGATCCGCCGGACGCCAAGGATCACGACGATGCGGTCCATGCCGTGCCCGATCCCGACACCCGCAATTCCGGCGGGCACGTTGTCAGCGTCGCCATTGCCGACGTCGCACTTTATGTGCGCCCGGGCACGGCGCTCGATCGGGCCGCGCTCGAACGCGGCAACTCGGTGTATTTTCCCGACCGCGTCGTGCCGATGCTCCCGGAGCGCATCTCCAACGACCTTTGTTCGCTGCGGCCGCACGAGGATCGTCCGGCGCTCGCGGTGCGCATGGCGATCGGCGCCGACGGCCGCAAGCGTGCGCACAGCTTCCATCGCGTGATGATCCGCTCGGCGGCGCGGCTCCACTACGAGCAAGCCCAACTCGCGGTCTCCGGCCGGACCGACGAAGTCACCGAACCGATCGCCGACAAAATTCTCGAACCGCTTTACGCCGCCTACCGGGCGGTGCGCCACGCCCGCGACGAGCGCGGTCCGCTCGACCTCGAACTGCCCGAGCGCAAGATCCTGCTCAGGTCTGACGGCATCGTCGATCGCGTGATCATGCCGCAACGGCTGGAATCGCACCGGCTGATCGAAGAGTTCATGATCCTCGCCAACGTGGCGGCGGCGGAGACCTGCGAACGGGCGCGGGTGCCTCTCATCTATCGCGTGCACGACGAGCCGACGCCGGAAAAACTCAATGCGCTGCGGGAATTTCTGACTACGCTCGATATTTCCCTGCCTAAGGGCGGCACGCTCCGTCCCGACGCATTCAACCGCATTCTGCAACGGGTCAAAGGCCGTGATGTCGAGCGGCTCGTCAACGAGGTGGTGCTGCGCAGCCAGGCGCAAGCGGAATATTCGCCAGAGAATTTCGGCCATTTCGGCCTCAACCTGCGGCGCTACGCCCACTTCACCTCGCCGATCCGCCGCTACGCCGATCTCGTCGTGCATCGCGCCTTGATCCGCTCGCAAAAGCTCGGTGCCGACGGCCTTGCCGACGCAACCGACATGGGCGCGCTTGCCGAAGTCGCCGCCAACATCTCGGCGACCGAGCGCCGGGCCATGAAGGCCGAGCGCGAGACTGCGGACCGGCTGATCGCCCACTTTTTGGCCGACCGCATCGGCGCCACGTTCGACGGGCATATTTCCGGCGTCACCCGCGCCGGTCTGTTTGTCGAGCTCGACGAGACCGGCGCCGATGGCCTGGTCCCGGCGCGTTTCATCGGCGATGAATATTTCCGCTACAATGAGGCCGGCCGCTGTTTCGTCGGCAGTTCGGCAACCTATCGGCTTGGCGATCCGGTGACGGTCGAGCTTGTCGAGGCGGCGCCAGTCGCCGGCGCGTTGCGGTTTCGGCTGTTGCATAACGCGCGTGCACCGGGCGCGGAGCGGACTCGAAACAAGGCGCCGCGCCAGCGCAAACTCTCGCGGCAGTCCGGACATCGAGGCAAAAATTGATGGGTGACGACCCCGAACCGATGGTCGGGCGCGGCTCGGTAGACGACCGCGCCGAGCGGCTGACCCGTACCATACGCGTTCAGACTTCGCCCAATCTGCGGCCTCGCGATTCAGCCACTCTCATTCTAATTGATCGATCCGAAAAGGTGCCAAAAGTGCTGCTCGGGCGGCGCCACGAGCGCCATCGTTTCCTGCCCGGCAAGTTCGTTTTTCCCGGCGGGCGCGTCGAAAACAGAGACCGGCTGATACCGACCGCGGCGCCGCTGCACGCCCGCGATAGCGAGCTCCTGATGCGGCGGGTGAAGCGGCCGAGCATCGCCAAGGCGGCCGCCTTCGCGCTCGCCGCGATCCGCGAAACCTATGAAGAGACCGGCCTGATGCTCGGGGTGCCGTCAGCCCGCCCAATCGCCGATCTGCCCGAGGCTTGGCAGCCCTTCGCCAAGGCCGGCATTGTCCCCGATCTCAGCGTGATGCATTTCATCGGCCGGGCCATCACCCCGCCGAAGCGGCCGCGCCGTTTCGACAGCCGCTTTTTTGCCGCCGACTTCACCGCGGTCGCGCGGCAAGACGAGGGCTTTGTCGGCGCCGACGCCGAGCTCGTCGAAGTCGTCTGGATGCCGATCGCCGAGGCGCAGCGGCTCGACATTCCCGGCATCACCGCAATCGTGCTCGAAGAGCTGCAAGACCGCATCGCCACCGGCATGAGCCACGACCATCCAGCGCCGCTCTACCGCATGCTGCACAAGCGCTTCCTGCGCGAAGTGCTGTAAAGGCCGGCGTCATGATTTCTTGACATTCGAGGGCTGGACACTAGGTTGTCGGCCAACACGCGAACTCGATTTCGAGGGTCCGACCATGGCTAAGAACACCAACATCAAGATCAAGCTGGTTTCCAGCGCCGATACCGGCTTTTACTACGTCACGCGCAAGAACTCGCGCACCATGACCGACAAGCTGGTGAAGAAGAAATACGATCCGGTGGCGAAGAAGCACGTCGAGTTTCGCGAGAGCAAGATCAAGTAGGCGGGCGGCCTGAAGATCGCCGACATGCCCGGCCTCGCGCCGGGCATTCGCATTTTTGCGACCCCTGCACCAAGATCCGATCAGATTGGATCGGATCACAAAATCAACAGCTCAAAATCCGTCAAAGCGTTAGACGGGCGCCATTGCCGGGAGCGGAACGCGCCGGCTCGGCGTTATTCGGGAGTGACCCGCATCGCAGTATGCAGCTTCATTTGCTCCGCCGCTCCGTCGCCGGGCGTGCCCGAGATTGTCTTTCCGTTGGTGCGCCGCGCAATGTTAGGCTTGTTATTTGTTATCGGTGGCGGCCGGTTCGCGGCCGATGTGCTCGCCGTTATCGTTAGCGTCGCCACACGATGGGCATGCGTCACGTGCCTGACGCGAGTTTTCCCACAAGTCGAATTGAGGAAAAAGAACGCGAAGTCGCCGCAACCCTGTTCCCGCGGCTCGTTCGCTACGAGCTTAGCGACGGAGTCACGATCAATTGCATGTGCGCGCGGCAACGGCTGATCGATGGACGCAACCGGCAATACCTGGTCGCTGTCCTGCGTCAGCTCGACGAGGATTAACCCGACGAACAGCGTGCCGATAGCCGTGCAGGCGATGAACGTTTGGCGGCTTTGCCCGCCGCGCGACGGATGTCGCGGCCAAGCCCCATGCCGACGCTTGCCCACCGATGTACCGCGCGTGCCCACGTTGGTAGGCTAAGAGGCCCGGAACGGCCGCTCCATTGCACCTAGGTTAGTGTGCAATGTCGAAACGGATTGAAAGCCGATACGAAGGTATAAATCCGATTCGACGGTTTCCCTCCGCGCCCAGGTTACGCGGCGTCCGGCACCACGCGGTTTCGGCCGTCGCGTTTGGCGCGATAGAGCGCCTGGTCGGCGCGCTTGATCAGGCTTGCAGCGCTTTCGCCCGGACCGCGGAGCGCGGCGATCCCGATGGAGAGCGTGACCGGAATGCTGCGTTGACCCTGGCTGATGACGAACGGCTCGGCGGCGATCCGCCGACGCAGTCGTTCGGCGACCATGGCGGCGACCGCCATGTCGGTTTCCGGCATGACGATGACGAACTCTTCGCCGCCGCAGCGGCAGGCGAGGTCGATACCGCGGATCGATCGCTTGATGCGCAGCGCGAAGTCGCGTAGCACGTCGTCGCCGGCATCGTGGCCGTAACTGTCGTTGATCGATTTGAAATAATCGATGTCGAGTTCAAGTACCGCCAACGGCTTGCCGCGCGCGCTTGCCTGCTCGATCAGCGTCGCCAGATGATTTTCCATGTAGCGGCGATTGAACAGGCCGGTCAGCGCATCGGTGATCGCCAACTCGATCGAGATCTGGACGTTGTCGCGCAACCGCTCGGTATAGCGGCGCTTGCGCACCTGGCTGCGCACGCGCGCCAACAGCTCGTTCTTGTCGACCGGGCGCATCAGATAGTCGTTCACGCCGATTTCGAGGCCGCGCACCATACGTGCGTCGCTGTCGGGGTCGATGATGGCGAGGATCGGCACCGTGCGGGTCCGTTCCAGCGAACGGATCTGGCTGCATAAGCGCAGCGCGTCGAAATTCTCCAGCCCGAGCGATACGATGACCAGATCGAAGTTGCCGTCGGCAACGTGAAACAATGCTTCGCTCGGATTGGACTCGACTTCGACGCCGTGTTCCACCGCGAGCGTGACGGCGATCCGCTCGTAGGACGCCGCCCGGTCGTCGACGATCAAGACGCGCCCGCCGCGGCCGGCATCGGCGACGGCTTCGCGCTCCGGCGATTCAATGCCGATATCGCGCGAGGTCAACGCGCGCATGCGCAGTTCGTCGGTGACCATCTTGAGCCGCGCCAGCGAACGCACCCGCGCGATCAGGGCCAGTTCGGGGATCGGCTTGGTCAGAAAGTCGTCGGCGCCGGCTTCGAGCCCGCGCACCCTGTCGGACGGCTGGTCGAGCGCTGTGACCATGACTACGGGAATGTGATGCGTGACTGGGTTGGTCTTCAGCCGCCTGCACACTTCGAACCCGTCCATGTCGGGCATCATCACGTCGAGGAGGACGAGATCGCATTCGGCTCGCTCGCAGATCCTCAGCGCCTCTTGGCCGCTCATCGTGGTAACGACGTCGAAATACTCCGCCGACAGCCGCGCTTCCAGGAGCCTGACGTTGGCCGGGATGTCGTCAACGACGAGAACGCGGGCGGTCATTTACTTGCACCTTCTTGCGCCTTACGGATTGCCGAGGAAGTGGCGTATGGTTTCGATGAACTTGCCCACCGAGATGGGCTTTGAGAGATAGGCCTCGCAGCCGCCCTCGCGGATACGCTCCTCGTCGCCCTTCATGGCAAACGCGGTGACGGCAACGACGGGGATTGCTCTCAGGTCCTGATCGTCCTTGAGCCATTTGGTGACCTCAAGGCCGGAGACTTCGGGAAGCTGGATATCCATGAGGATCAAATCGGGCCTGTGCTTGCGCGCGAGGTCGAGCGCTTCAATGCCGTTGCGTGTCGTCACCGTGTTGTAGCCGTGGGCTTCCAACAGATCGTGGAAGAGCTTCATATTGAGCTCGTTGTCCTCCACGATCAGGACGGTCTTGGCCATCCACCCAATCCCTTACCTGCACCAGCCAATCCCGGCGCAAGTGCCCGGAGCGGTGTCGAAGCTAACGCGGATATATTACGGAAAGGCAAATGGAACCTCATGAAAGCGCCCTTGCGACCAACGCCGGAAACAGCCGAAATACTGGCGATTCAGGCGCTTGCATTCATCGCGGAGGAACCCGAACGGCTCAACCGTTTTCTCGGTCTGACCGGGATCGATCTCTCCCAAATCCGCGACGTGGCGCGCGAGCCCGGCTTCCTCGCCGGCGTGCTGGAGCATATGCTCGCCGACGAGAGTCTCCTGATCGCGTTTGCCGGGAGTGCCGGGATCGATCCGGCCGGGATTGCGCGCGCCCGCAGCACGCTTGGCGGAAGCTAGGATACGACATGCCGTGAGCGCATTCTGCCGCGACTGTTTCGCCGACGCCGCCGCGTCGGCACGCTGCCGCGCCTGCGGCTCGCCGAGGATTGTGCGCCACGACGAATTCGGCAAGCTCGCCATCGCCCATATCGACTGCGACGCTTTCTACGCCACGATCGAAAAACGCGACGATCCGTCGCTTTCAGCCGAACCGGTGATCGTCGGCGGCGGCCGCCGCGGCGTCGTTGCGGCGGCGTGCTACGTTGCGCGCACCTACGGCGTAAAATCGGCCATGCCGATGTTCGAGGCGTTGCGGCTATGCCCGGCTGCCCGCGTCGTGCGGCCCAATATGGAAAAATATTCGCGGGTCGGCCGCGAGGTTCGGCAGATGATGCTGGCATTGACGCCGTTGGTCGAGCCGCTGTCGATTGACGAGGCGTTCCTCGATCTCTCCGGCACCGAGCGGCTACACGGACTTATCCCAGCCAAAGTGCTCGCGCGTTTTGCAGCCGATGTCGAAAGCAAGCTCGCCATCACCGTGTCGATCGGGCTCTCCTGCAACAAATTCCTGGCGAAAATAGCGTCCGACCTCGACAAGCCGCGCGGCTTCGCAGTGCTCGGAGCGGCCGAGGCGCCGGCCTTCCTCGCACCGAAGCCGGTGAGTTTCATCTTCGGGGTCGGCAAGGTGAGCGCCGCGCGATTTGCCCGCGACGGATTTCATCGCATCGGCGATCTGCAAGAGACTAGCGGAGTGGAGATGATGCGCCGCTACGGCGAGGAGGGCTGGCGCCTCGCGCGGCTTGCCCGCGGCATCGATCAGCGCAAGGTCAGTGCCGATCGCGAAACCAAGAGCGTTTCAGCGGAGACGACCTTCGATCGCGATATCTCCGCCTTCCGCGCGCTCGAACGTATTCTTTGGTCGCAGACGGAGGAGGTCTCGGCGCGACTGAAGGAAAAGGCACTTGCCGGCGCGACCGTGACGCTGAAGCTCAAGACCGCAGACTTCAAGATACGCACCCGGGCGCGCTCGTTCGACTCCTCGACCCAGCTCGCCGGCAAGATTTTTGCCGCCGCGCGCGACCTCCTCGAACGCGAAGCCGACGGTACGAAATTCCGCCTCCTCGGCGTCGGCTTGAGCGCGCTCACCACCGCCGATCAGGCCGATCCGGCGGATTTTGTCGACGGCCGCGCCGCCGAGGCCGAGCACGCAGTTGACCGCGTTCGCGCCCGCTTCGGCGAAGACGCCATGGTCCGCGGGCTGGCTTTCGAGCCGCCGGAAAAGACCTGAATTACGCCGCCGGTCGCCAGTTGCCGTGGAAACCGAACGGTACGCGATGCGACAGTTCCGCGACCGCGATCGGTCCGCGTTCCACCGCGGCTGCATCGAACACCGCGAGATCGCTGCGGTTCTCCGCTCCGCGATAGATCGTGGCGAGCAGATAGCCGTCGCCCTCATCCGATTGCGCGGTGCGCGACACGAAAATCGGTTCCGATACGCAGTCGCCCTTGGGTAGTTGGTAGGCGGTTCGTTTGTTGATCTTGAGATCGATGTGAGCCAGCGTGTCGAAAGTATCCAGCGCCTTGCGGTCGCCACTCGCCGCAAAATAACCGTCGCGATAGTCGAGACCGGCAAGACGTTCATCGAACCGCGGAAATTCGGCGGCCAGCTCGTCGATCTGCTCGCGCTTGAAGCCGTTGGTGTTTGCCGTCAGATCGAACGTCCAGCGCGTGAGGTTGGCAACCACCTTGGCGGGATTGCCCGCCCGGCCGTCGGGATCGGGAAACAACGGCGCCGCCTCGTATTGCATGACATCGCCGACGATCTTATCGCCATCCTCATAAGCGTTCATGGGATGGAAAACATAGCAAGGATCGCATTCGAACCAGCGCACCGACGACACGTCGGCGTCGCGTCGAATCACGCCGACATAGGAGCGCTTGTCGGCGTCCCAGGCATAAGCCGGTTTGCCCGACATCGCGCGCTGCATGCTGCCGGTGAGCGGCAGGACGGGGAACAGCACGTAGTTCCGCGTCACCATGAAATCGTGGACCATGCTCGCATACGGCGCCTGGAACGTGTCGAAACGCCTGAGCTTGCCGGTCTTGTCAATCACGCCATAGGCCAACGTCGGCGAGAAGCGGCCGGCGGCGGAGTAAGCAAAGAACACCATTTCTCCGGTCTCGGGATCGATCTTCGGATGTGCTGTAAAGCGCGCGCCGGTAAACGCGCCGCCGAAATCCCAATAGCCTTGGGCCGCCAGCGTTTCGGGATCGAGGGCGAACGGGCGATGTCCTTCCTCGAGCGCAAACAATTTGCCGGCATGCCAGACGATGTTCGTATTGGCGACGCCGTTATCCATGCCCTGAACCGAAGGGTCGGTGGTCGCCGGATTGCCCCAGGCGCCGAACAGCGACCGATGCGCCGCGTGTTCAAGCTCCCATTTGGGTGTGCGCACCCAGCGATTCCGGTAGGCCACATGGCCGTCCTCGATGTGAAAGGCGTGGATCATGCCGTCGCCGATGAACCAATGATGATTGGGGTCGCGCGGCGCGAATTGGGGATTGGGACCGTTGCGATAGAGCGTTCCGGCCAGGTCCTTCGGCAGTTCGCCGCGCACAATCAGATCAGGCGCGTCGGCCTCGAACGATACCGGTGCAAAGTTTCCTGAAAAGAACGGCTGGGCGGGAAATGGCTGGCTCATGAGACCCTTCCTTTGACTTCTTCCACGGATGGCCGGGCTCCGGCCGGTCCGGCTCCAAGCGGCACCTGCTCTACTTGCACGGCTTTATGTCGCTGATCTCCAGCGACGAGAGTTTGCCGGTGACGACGAACTCGTTGTAATCGAGCGAAAGTGCGCGCGAAATGCCGTTCTCGTAAAGCTCGAAACTGATCGCGTAAACCGGTGTTTGCTCTGAGTTTTTCTGCTTTTTGCCTTTCTCAAAATAGCTGATCGTGACCGGCCAGCGCGCCACCCCGAGAAGCTTCAGATCGGTCGCTGCGGCGTCTTCGTGCTTGCGCTCGTCGGTCGCCAGCTTGCGGCCGATCACTGTGAGCGTATCGTAGACCTTGTCGCCGGTGTCCGAACCGTCAAAGACGGGAAAGTCGAGGATGGTCTTTCCAGCGCGCGCCGCTTCGATCGCGCGCACCATGTGTTGGGTAGGGAACACCACCGCGGCATCGATATCGAACACCTTGTGTTCGGGCTTGTTGAGATCGACCTGACGTGGTCGCGCCGTGCTCAGCATGGCCATCGACGGAATCGACGAGGTTCTGGTCGACAAAATTTTGCGACGCGAAATTAAATTGCTTGGCGTCGCCGCCTTCCCAGGTCGTCGAGCGAAGATCGCTGGTCGATTTCTTGCCCTCGCCGGTGTCGAGCTCGGAGACCTGGCGGAACTGCAGGGTATAGCCATCACAGGCGTTCCCGTCGAAGTCATAAAGAATGCGCCCGCGGACACTGGCGATGTGCGCGTTCTCGCGCGTCTGCCCAAGCGTAAGGTCGTACACAGCGCGATGCGGCACCAGCGCGATGGGAGGGCCCTCTTGCGCGACCGCCGACGTCGCCGCGGCGAAAACGAGCATGCAGGCGATCGGAGCGCTGCGCGCGACCACGATGTGGGCTAGGGCCATGTAACTCTTTCGCTTTGCTCCGAGGCGGAGTTTCCCTGAAAATCCAATGTCATTTTGTCGTCCGGATGGCGGCGGAGAGTACGGATCTTGCTGCTGGGCCGCAACTGCGCACGACGTCCGACGCTTGTCTTGCATGATAGGCTACGATCGGCGAAGAACGGCAGCTTTGAAGCAATTTGGAGGAAGGCATGGCCGGTATTGTGGAAAAGAAGTTAAACGAACTCGGCGTAGTCCTGAAAGAGCCGGCCGCTCCGGTTGCCAACTACATCCCGTTTGTGCGCACCGGCGATCTGCTTATGGTGTCCGGCCAGATCTGCCTCGATGGCGAAGGCAAGCTCGTCGCCAAGGGGCAACTCGGCGGCGGCGTATCGATCGAGGATGGCCAAAAAGCGGCGCGCGCTTGCGCCGTCAACATGCTCGCGCAGGTCAAAGCCGCGGTCGGCGACCTCGACAAGGTAGCGCGCGTCGTGCGGCTTTGCGGCTACGTGAATTCGGTCGCCGGATATACCGACGGTCCGAAGGTGATGAACGGCGCCTCCGACCTGATGGTCGCCGCCTTCGGCGAAAAGGGCAAGCATTCGCGCACGACGGTCGGCGTCGCGGCGCTGCCGCAAAATGCGGCGATGGAAGTCGACGGCATATTTGAAGTGTCGTGACAGCGTGGCGGTGCGAGCCACACTCGATTGGCTGGTCGCGCATCCGATCGCCCATCGCGGCTTGCACGACGCTGCGCACGGCCTCATCGAGAACACCGCCGGCGCCGTGCGCGCCGCGGTCGCCGGCGGCTATGGCATCGAGGTCGATCTGCAAATCAGTAGCGACGGCGAGGCCATGGTGTATCACGACGCGGTTCTGGGCCGCCTTACCGAGGGCGAAGATCGGCTCGATCGTCTGAGCGCTGCTGCACTCAAGTGCGTGGCGTTCCGCAACAGCGACGAGCGCATGATGACCCTGGGCGAGCTTTGCGACCTCGTTGGCGGGCGCGCCACAATACTGCTGGAAATGAAAAGCCGTTTCGACGGCGATGCCCGCCTGCCCGCGCGCCTGGCGGCCGTGCTCGGCGGATACGGCGGCCCGGTCGCGCCGATGTCCTTCGATCCGCGGCAGCTGGCAACGCTGCGGCAAAGGGCCCCTCGTCTGCCGCGCGGTTTGGTCGCGGCGAAGTATCGGCCGCACCCTTATTGGGATCAGATGCCGGCATGGCTGCGTTACGGCATGGGCTCCCTGCTCCCAGCAGCCTTGACGGCGCAGCCGCATTTCGTGGCTTATGCGATCGACGACTTGCCGGCATTCGCGCCGTGGTTCGCGCGGCAGGCTTTGTGCCTACCGCTCCTGACGTGGGTGGTGCGTACCGAGAGCGAGCACCGACGCGCCGCCCGCTCCGCGGACCAGATTATTTTCGAAAGTTTTCGGCCGTGACGAAAGACGTGACTGACGAAAGACATGACTAAAGCCGGTGACAACCAAGCCGGGAACGAGAGGCCGGCGAAACGCGCGCCGCAGGCACCAGGAGCCCTGCGGGTCGTTGCCGTGAATGCGATCGCCGAGGCCGGCGCCGTGGCTTGGGATGCGTGCGCCAATCCAACGCCCGGCCAGGGCTGTGAAAAGGCCGGCGGCACAGCTCAATCGATAGCTCAGGAGGAAGAATTCAACCCCTTCCTATCGCACGATTTTCTTTCGGCGCTTGAAACCTCGAAATCGGTCGGCGGGCATTGCGGCTGGCACGTCCAGCACGTCCTCGTGCAGGCGGCCGATGGCACGCTCGTCGGCGCCGCGCCCTGCTACCTCAAGACTCATTCGCGCGGTGAATACGTGTTCGACTATGGCTGGGCCGAGGCCTATGCGCAGGCCGGCGGCAGTTATTACCCGAAATTGCAGGTCGCCGTGCCCTTTACGCCGGCGGCCGGCCATCGGCTCCTGGTGCGCCCGGGTCCCGATGCGGACGAGGCCCGCAGGACGCTCGCCGGCGGATTGATGGAGCTTTGCCGCATCGACGGCGCGTCCGGCGTTCACGTCACCTTCCCCACCGAAAGCTGAATACCGCTTCCTCGGCGAGCTCGGCTTCCTGCAGCGGACGGACCAGCAGTTCCACTGGGAAAATCCCGGCTACGCCACCTTTGACGATTTTCTCGGCACGCTCGCGGCGCGCAAGCGCAAGACCATCCGCCGCGAACGCCACGACGCGCTTGCCAACAGCGTCAGCGTGCACTGGCTCACGGGCAGCGACCTCACCGAAGACGTTTGGGATCACTTTTTCACGTTCTACATGGAGACCGGTTCGCGCAAATGGGGCCGGCCCTATCTCACCCGACCGTTCTTCTCTCTGGTCGGCGAAACGATGCGCGACCGCATCCTGCTTGTGATGGCCAAGCGCTCCGGGCGCTGGATCGCCGGCGCCATCAATTTCATCGGCTCGCGCACGCTGTTCGGCCGCCATTGGGGAGCGATCGAGCATCACCCGTTCCTGCATTTCGAACTCTGCTACTACCAAGCCATCGATTTCGCCATCGCCCGCAAGCTTCCGCGCGTAGAAGCCGGGGCACAGGGCGAGCACAAGATCGCTCGCGGCTACATGCCGACAACCACCTACTCCGCCCATTACATCGCCGATCCGGCGTTGCGGCGAGGGATCGCCGACTATCTCAAGCGCGAGCGCGCCTACGTCGCGGCCGCAGGCGCCGAGCTTGCGGCCGCCGGGCCCTACCGGCACCATGCCTCACTGAAGACGGATTAACCGCGGTCGCGGGCGAATGTCGATCGAGCACAATCTTTTGGCGAAATCCGTTTTAACCGTTCCGGAGCATGCACCGGAGGACAACATGACCAGCTACGATCCAAATAACGTTTTTGCCAAAATCCTGCGCGGCGAACTGCCGGCATACAAGGTCCATGAGGACGACAAAGCCTTCGCCTTTCTCGACATCATGCCGCGCGCCCCCGGCCACACGCTGGTGATCCCGAAGGCGCCGGCTCGCAACATTCTCGACATCGAACCGGACGATCTGGCGCATCTGATCAAGACGACGCAGACCATTGCGCGCGCTGCGGTGAAGGCGTTTTCCGCCGATGGCCTAACCATTCAGCAGTTCAACGAGCCCGCGGGCGGTCAGGTGGTCCTCCACCTGCACGTCCACGTCATTCCGCGCAAGATCGGCGTATCGCTCAAGCCGCCGGCGAGTTTCAAGGAAGTGGCGTCGGTGCTTGCCGAGCACGCGCAGAGGATCGCCGCCGCGATCAAGGGCGCGTGAGACTACGCGTCGTTCCGTGGCCAAGCCAACGGGTCCGGCTCGAAGCGGCTGGCGCGAGGACAAGCTCGGCGAGGAACCCCGAATCCATAACCGCCGCGTTTGCCGAATGGCTCAGCGCACGTTCCGCACGATCGGTGGCTATGGATTCCGGGCTTGACGCTGCGCGCCGCTCCGGAATGACGAACCGTCAGCGCCCACGCGCGACGCGCTCGATTTCGGCACGCACCAAGCGTTCAACCATGCCCGGCAGATTGTCGTCGAGCCACGACTTCAGCAAGGGGCGCAGCATCTCGCGCACCAAATCCTCGAGCGTGCGTGCGTTCTGCACCAGCACTGTTTGCGCGAGCGTGTTGAACGCGGAATCGACGGCCGCGCTTGTCTCGGTGGACAAGAGCCGTTGCTCGCTGCCTTCGCGCGTTAAGCGCGCGGGCGGTTCTTCGCTTCGTTGCATGGCCGGTTTCTGCTCCGCTTCGTCGAAGCTCACGTCGGAAAGAGCCTCGATTTTGCGAAATTGCGGTGTCGGACCCGGCGTCGGGCTCGGCGCGGCTTGATTGAATGACGGCGCGGCCATCGACTCGGTGAGAGCGAGAACATCGGAGGCGTTGTCTTCAACGGCCCCAGCGCCCGTGGCGGCTGGAGCAGCGTGTTCTTCCTCGGGGGCTGCGGCCGGCTCGGGTGGTGGCGGCGGCGGTGGAGCGAACGCTCGCACCTGCGCCGCCGGCCGCGGCGCCGGCTCGACGGCAACCTGCGCCGTTTTGCTGGCATCATCGTCGGCAATGATGCGGCGAATGGAGGCGAGAATCTCCTCCATCGACGGTTCTTGCGACTTCGCCGGTTGCGTCATGCGCACTTCCTCGCCTCAGTCGGTGCATGTCCCGCCGCGGCCGCATGACCGCGAATCACGTCGCGCAAATATGCAACGTCCGTAACGAGTATGTCATGGCAAACGTCGATGGCAACCCGATCTGTGGACTGGCAAATTTCCGGACCGCTGGCGGTCGCCGGCTGCCTCTTAACGCCTATCTGCCGTCGGGATTGCGCACGCCGATCCAGGCGTCACGGACCTGCTGATAGTGCACCATAGGATCGTAGATCAGAACATTGAGGCCCAATCTCTGCATTGACAATGCGCCGACCGCCGCCAGCAAGGTGTATGAGGCTACCACACGATCGTGCTGCGCCGTGACCAGCGCCACGCGGGCGTTGACCAGTTCCTGTTGGGCGTTGAGGACGTCGAGCGTGGTGCGCTGACCGACGCGCGCCTCCTCGCGCACGCCGTTGAGCGCGATCTCGGCGGCATTGACCTGCGCCGTCGTCGCCTCGATTTGCGCCTTGGCGGCATCGAGCTGGCCCCAGCTTTGCACCACCGTAGCCCGGGCCTGATCGCGGTTGATATCGAGACTGAGCCGCTGTTGGCCCAGCGTCTCCTTGGATTGGCGGATAGCGGAATATTCGGCTCCGCCCTGGTAGAGCGGAATGGTCAATTGACCGACGACGGAAACCGCCGTCTGCTTTAGAATTTCGAAGGCCGGATCCTGGCCCTGCAATACGCTCGCGTTGAGCGTCAGGTTCGGATAGAGCGAGCCTTCGCTGATCTTGACAGCAAGCGTGGCGACGTCGACGCCGTATTTGGCCGCGAGAACGGACGGACTGAGCGCCTGCCCCTGCGCGATCGCCTTCGCCAGCACGTTGGGCGAAAGCCGGTCCACCGGCGTGCCGGGCGCAAGCCGGCCCGCATCGACGCCGATCACTCGCCGATAAACGGCCTGCGACGTCACGTAATTCGATTGCGCGCCCAAGAGAGCCGACCGCCCGGCGGCCAACCGCGACTCCGCCTGCGCGACGTCGGTGCGCGTGACCTCGCCGACATTGAAGCGGTCGCGTGTCTGCTTGAGCTGCTCGGTCAGCACCTCAACGTTGCGGCGATTGAGATCGAGGATCGCGGAATCGCGCAACAAGTTCATGTAGGCGGTTGCGGCATCGAGCAGGACCTGCTGCTCGGTGACGCGCAAAGTCTCGCGGGCGGCGTCGACCTGGCTTTCCGCCTGGCGCGTGCGATTGGCGGTCTGGTAGCCGTTGAACAGCGTGTATGTGCCTGTGGCGCCGACGGTGCGTGAATAGAATGTCTGGGCGAACGGCACGGTGGTTTCCACCCCGCCCAACGGAAATTGCTGCACCGCGTTGGTGTAATTGTAGCCTCCGCCGGCGGTGGCGCTGACCTTCGGCCTATAGCCGGACAGTGCCTGAGGCACGTTTTCGTCGATCGCCCGTAACGAGGCGCGCTGAGCGTTAAGCGACGGATTGTTCTGGTAGGCCTGCACCAAGGCCCACTCAAGCGTATCGGCTGCCGCCCCTGAACAGCCCATACCGACACCGGCACCGGCCAGACAGAGACTAGCAACCGCCAAAATATGCGCTCGTACCCCGCCCATCAGACGACGCTGCCTCGCCCCCGCATCCCCTGCGGGATTGTCGTCACGACAACACTCCGGCGGCCAATTGGGTCAGCCGACACACCCCGATTCGAACTGTAAGCGGCTACTCTACCCGGTGAAACCCCGGCATTGAGAATATTCGCAAATTTCTGAGAAATGGCACATGAGAGTCACAGATTGTGACCTGACAGCCACAGTGGCGACGACTGGCCCTAATCAGTTCCAAGAAAGCCGCCTAGAAAACGAATTCCACGGGCGCCGCAAAACCCGGAAGGAGCTTGGCGGCGGCAGGAAAGATAGGCCGGCCAACCATATGACCTTCGCTGAAGTGATAAATCATAGCGCTGGACGCTGGCGAGTGTCCGTGGACGCCGACGAGCCGCCCTTCCGGCTTGAGCTGCTGGCCAAGGTCCTCGGGTGCGACTTCGGTCGCCCCGTTGAGGAGGATCACGTCGTAGGGTGCGGCGGAGGCCCATCCGGCTGTCAGGGGTCCGGTCACCACCTCAACGGCGGTAGCGCCTACGGCCGCGAGCGCATCCTTGGCTTGGCGCGCCAAATCCGGGTCTTGCTCCAGCCCAACCACCGAACCCGCGAGAGCCGCCAACACCGCCGAAGAGTAACCGGTCGCGCAGCCTACATCGAGGACACGGTCGGTGGGTGAAACCTGCGCCGCCTGAATGAGTTTCGCGAGCACCATCGGTCTGAGCAATGCGCGGTCTTTGGCAATCGGAATATCGCCATCCAGGTAAGCGAGCGGCGCGAGCGGCGGCGGCAGGAACCGCTCGCGCGGCAATGTCAGCATCGCATCCAGCAAGTCGGCATCGGTTACGTCGGCGGTACGGACCTGGCCTTCCACCATCAGCCGTCGCGCGTTGGCGGCGTCGAACATGCCAAGTGTTCCTCAGGATCAGGTGTTCCTATACGGCCAAGTATTCCTATTATACGGTCAAGTGTTCCTATAAGGCCAAGTGTTCCTGCGCAAGCCGTCAACTTAAGTACCGTGGGCGCACGTCGAATTCCGTGCGGGCCGCCCCGCCGGTCCCGCACTCTCCCCGAATCCCTTATTTACTGCCGAAAAAACCGCGCCTTGCGGGCTTCTGAGTATCCGCCGCCGTAGGCGTGGATGAGGCCGCACGGCAAACACGGTGTGCACAGGCGTTACGTCGCGGCGGCAGTAGCCTAATTCACGCCGCGTCGCGGTTGCGTAGGGTCAATCCGCCGCTTGTTGCCGAGTCTCGCAAGCCGATGGCGTTGACGAGATTCTCTATTTCGAGGCGAGCCGCAAGATGCGACATGGTCGGCCGCGTACCAAGGGTCGTCCCATCGAGCGCATCGAGTGCGGTCAGTCCGCGGTGATAAAATTCTCGGAAAATCACCCGCTCGGCCAAGCCTTCAACGCGGCGAAAATTAAGCCTTCGTGACAGATCGCCGAGCGCCTCACCAACACAACGTGTGTTGCGTGAACCAAGCGTGGAAAGACGATTCCTCAGCACAATCCAATCAGGGAGTATGTTGTCGCGAAGATGACGCTGCAGTCGCGCTTCTTCGACTATTTGAGAGTAATGGCTGGTGCCGGTAACGCACAGTGTCTGACGATCAATGGTACCAAGCACATCCAAGTCAACCAAGCTATCGTTGAGTGGCGTAATTAGAATGTCAGCCAGTGAAAGTACCAGCCGACCCAGATAGCTATTGCGACCAGGAGTATCGATTACGATAAAGTTGGAGCTACGGGATAGCGTATTGATTTGGTCGGAAAGGGCCTTACCGTCCGCGATGTCATCTTCCGGTGTCGGATTGTTCATATTCTCGATGAAATAAACATGATTGGGAATTTCAAGCTCGCGCGAAGTATGCAAAGCCCAATCGTGTCTGTTTTCAATGTAGTGCGTAAATGTCTTTTGCCTTGAATCGAGGTCTATAGTTGACACGCGCTGATCCGACTTCATCAGCGCAATTGCAAGATGCATTGCAACAGTGGATTTGCCCGATCCGCCCTTTTCGTTGCCAATAACGACGATGCGAGCGGCGGGCATTTGTTCCCCATTTTCTGATGGCATGTTTGCTAAGACCTCCAGTCTATTCGGGCCGCGATCAGGTGGTTCTCTGATCGCTAATAGGCTCTGATTCTCGAGTTCCAGCAAGCAATCTGCCGGCCCTTCCGGCGGCCCGACGAACAATTCGGCGAGCGTGAGAGCCGCATCGTCTTCGCCACAGCCACGCACACAGCTGCTCAACGACGGTGTGCAAAGAACGCATCGGAATGGCTTGGTCACGCATCGGCCGGGATCACGTTTGACGTGTACCGCCCCACGTCACGGACACGATGCAAAGCGAGGCGGTCCCTTAAGTTTGACTCGGCGATGCAGATTGCCAAAAGCCGCTTAGCTGGGCCAGTATGGCGTCGGTAGCAATTCCGTAGAATTGAGGCAAATCCGTCGAGGCCCCACCGGGAACGCCATCGATATCAACCACATAAGGCCACGCGGCGGAGTGGTTACGCAGCGGTCTGCAAATCCGAAAGCGCTCAACGCCGCGCCTGCCGCGGCCATCCCGCAGATCAAGCAGGCATGGCAAACAGCCGGTGTGCTTGCCAATGGCTGGCGGACGAACATGACCGCGATTGGCACATACGGCGCGCACTACCTCCATCGGGCGGGCGTCGCCTATGAAGGACTTGGTGCCCACGTACCCGAACATGCGCTTTATCCCACCGTCTTTGCGACGCCGACGGCCAACCGTTCGGCAGCGACAAGCAATACGTCGTTCACTTCGACAGGGGCAAGCTGCCGCCTGCGAATGCCTTCTGGGCGCTCACGATGTACGAACGAGCGCCAACTCTTCACGCCAAATCCTATCAATCGCTACGCCATCGGTGATCGCGACAAACTCGCTTTCAACGCCGATGGTTCACTTGATCTCTTTGTGCAGCGGGATACGCCGGGAGCAGATAAAGAGTCGAACTGGCTGCCGACACCCAAAAGTGGTTCGTTCACCTTGAACTTGCGGGTCTACTGGCCCAAAGCGGAAATGCTCGATGGATCATGGTTGCCGTCGCCGGTCAAACGAATGAATTAAGAGTGTATCCTTCTTCAAGCCGGCGAGTTTCGATAAAAATGTCCGCCCAGATGGCTTGAATATGTGGCTGACGTTCGATCTGTCGCCGGCAGCGCCCGCCGCTTAATCTTCGCCACCCCCGCTGCTGACTAAAGCACCCTCGTGGTTGAAGCGAGAACCTAGCAGACCTTGGCCGTGTCCGGCGCAGCGGATAGCATGTAGGAGGGGCACGGATTTGAAAGGAAGTGAAATGTTGAAGTTTTTTTTAGCGGCGCGCCAAATCCGACCAAGATTGCGCTCTTTCTCGAGGAATCCGGGCTTCCCTATGAGCCGCTTCCGATCGATACCCGCAAGGGCGAGCAGCACAAGCCGCAATTTCTGGCCGTCAATCCCAATGCCAAGGTCCCGGCGATCGTCGACGGCGATGTCACCGTGTTCGACAGCAATGCTATCCTACTTTATCTCGCCGAGAAGACTGGTAAGTTTCTGCCGGCGAAGGGCGACAAAGCGCGGGGCGAGCTTTTGTCGTGGCTGATGTTCGTAGCGTCCGGCGTTGGTCCTTATTCCGGCCAGTCGGTTCATTTCCGTAACTACGCCCCGGACAAGATCGCATATGCCATCAACCGTTACGCCTTCGAGGCACAACGCCACTTCGGCATTCTAGATTCACGCCTAGCCAAGCAGAAATATATGCTCGGCGATGTTTACACTATCGTCGACATGGACGTATGGGGCTGGGCGCGCCTGATACCGATCGTTCTCGGCGAAGCCGCGTGGGTGAAGTTCCCGAACCTCAAACGCCTAGTTGACGAAATCAGCGCGCGCCCGGCTGCCCAACGGGCCGTAGCGCTTAAAGACAAGTACAAATTCAAAGCGGAAATGGACGATGAAGCGCGCAGGGCCATGTTCCGGCACCTCGCTGAGAAGGTCGCCTAGATTTCGCTTGTGCGCTCCCCTTGCCATAATGCCGTGATCGGCTTTGCGATATTCGCAGCAACGCCGCCCTCTTTGTGCTTTTGAGCGCCGGTGGTTAGTCACGACCAACCAATTTTCGCTCCTACACCTCCTACGTCGCAGATTGCGTATGTTTTTGGGTAAACTTCATGCTTTGAAGTGATATGCGAAAGTTGATGACCTTGCTGATCGTCATGCTTTCGGTGCCGAGCCCGAGCATCATGTCTGCTTTGGCGGAAAGCGCCGAACTTTTTGCAACTGAAATGGCAGCCAGGAGACACTGCCCGGCTGATGTCGTCGTCTGGGTAAATACCGCGACGGGCATCTACCACCTAAAAGGGATGCGATGGTACGGCAACACACAGAGCGGGGCATATGTCTGCCAAAAGGAAGCTCATCAGGCGGGGTATCGTTCGCCCGTTTTTTGTCGCTATTGTCCAGGGCACGCGAATGAAATCCACTCTGCGATCTCGCCCCTAATCCGATAGGAGTAGCTAACTAACGATGCTCGCGTGGGTGGATCACACGCAAAGTTGACTGGCTCCACGCGCTCGAGAACGTGGGTCCTCGCTGGGGCGGCAATATCTAGAGGCTCAACAGGGGTTCAGTGTGAAAGCGCTTTAGCTTGCGCTCGGAACCGGCCGAGCGCGCGGGAAATGCTGAATGTCCGCCGGCAGCACCGGCCAAGGGTGCATCTCCTCCTCCCAGACCGACTGAACGGGTGGCGGGAAATTGCGGTCGTTGAAGCACCCAACCGCAACACCAAAATGATGTGAACGCAGATCAAGAAGTCCTGCCGACTGTCGAGCCGCAGGTTGGGCAAAAGTAGTTGTGCAGTTTGCGTCCCTCGGAGCAATCCCTGCTATAGATTTTGTGCGCCCCCCAGCCGAACCTTCGACTTCGGGAAATAGGCGTTACAGGTTAGCGGCACACCCGTGCGCCGCTGACAAATCTGGCAGCGACAAATGGAAACAATCTCAGGCTCTGCTTCAACAATGACGCAAAATCCCCGGCATTGACAGCTCGCCGTCCTTGTCGTGGCAACTCTCCGTCCCTCACCTTAATGGTGTACTTACGGGATGGCGAAGTTACTCCATAAGTAGCAGCTACGAGCTGATTGTTCGAAAGTTAACCCGGGCCGCAGTGGCCGCATTCAGGTCGAAGCCCTCAGGAGTAAGAGATGTCCAAAGGCGACTACGCAGCTTTTCGCGCGCTCGACCCCTTCTTCGCGGTTGTCATGGAGGGTCTCTCGAAGTTCGTAGACGGTGAACACTATTTCGATACCCTCCACGACGACGTTTTATTTGAGTTTCGCTACGATTTTCCAGGTTGGCCGCAGGTAAGGGGCTCTTTTCTTGGCGACATTCCTGGACGGCCCTGTAGTAGCCTTCGCCTGTCGCGCGATCGTCATATTCATCGTGACAGACTGTCGCTGGGCGTCCGTCACAGGCGCCTCGGAAGCAACGACATCGATGATGGCTACCCAATTACTCGAACGTCACCCAACGCGCCGCCGATTACTGCAAGGCGTAGCCGGGGCCAGCCTCACTCTCGCTACCGCGCCTAGGCTTTTGCGCTGCGCCGCGGCACAAAGCTGGGGCGCAGATCCGTTCAGCCTCGGAGTCGCGTCCGGCGCGCCGCGCGACGACGGGTTTGTGCTATGGACGCGGCTTGCCCCCGAGCCACTATCGATAGATCCGGCGGCCCCTGGAGGTATGCAGGGTGGAGACGTGCCGATCAGCTATGAAATCGCTACCGACTCCACCATGCGTCAGATCACTCGTCGCGGGGAAGCCACTGCGGAGGAAGCGTTCGCTTATTCGGTGCATGTTGACGTCAGAGGCTTAGAATCCGGCCGGCCCTATTGGTATCGGTTCACGAGCGGCAGCGCTACGAGCCGCGTTGGGCGCACAGCGACGTTGCCCGCCCCCGAAACGTCGCCCGATCGACTGCGTTTCGGTTTCGTCTCCTGTTCAAATTACGAGCACGGCTATTTCTCTGCCTATCGGCATCTTGCCGATGAAAATCCCGAATTCGTAGTGTTTCTCGGAGACTATATTTACGAGACCATCGAGGAGAAGCGGGCGATCGTACGCCGTCACTCCGATGGCATCGTGGCGGCGACGCTGCCGACCTACCGTAATCGCTATGCACAGTATCGGCTCGATCCAGATTTGCAGCGTCTGCACGCCGAGGTGCCGGCACTAGTTACCTGGGACGATCATGAGGTGCAGAACGACTACGCTGACAAATGGTCGGAAACTTTCGACGACCCGGAGCGGTTCCTGCTTCGCCGCGCCGCGGCTTACCGGGCGTTCTACGAGCACATGCCGGTGCGGCCAATGCTATCCCGACCCGAAGGGCCGGTGATGCGGATTTACGATCGCTTCGCCTACGGCGATCTCGTCCAGATCTCAATGATCGACGGCCGCCAGTACCGGTCGCGCGAAGCCTGCTATGCGCCGCCGAACAAGGGCGGCACCCATCTGGAAACTGACGCAGCTTGTCCAGAGCGGCGTGATGCCGGGCGCACTATGATGGGCTTCGCTCAGGAAGCGTGGCTCTATTCTACGCTCGCGCACTCAAAGGCGCAGTGGAATCTAATCGCCCAGGATGTGCTAATGGCGCAGGTCCGGGTTAAGCAAAACAACGATTATGGTTTTTCTACCGACGATTGGGACGGATATCCCGCAAACCGGACCAGGCTTCTCAGGCGTATCCTCGACACGAAAGTGTCAAATCCAGTCGTCCTTAGCGGCGATATACATTCGTTTTTTGCGAACGACCTCAGGCTTGATTTCGACGACCAAACTTCCCCAATCGTAGCGACAGAGTTTGTCGGCACTTCGATTTCCTCCTACGGGCCGCCCTACGACCTGATCTCTCAGGCATTGCCAGATAATCCGCACGTCCATTTCTTTGAAAGCCGACGACGCGGTTATGTCAGCGTCGACATCGCACGCGCGGGCATGCAGGCGCGCATGAAAAACGTTTCAGACGTAAAAGACCCCAAAGCCGACATAACGACGCTGCGGACGTTTGCCGTCGAAGGCGGTCGCCCTGGCGTGGCGACGGCCTAGATCCCGCAGCGTCCGTTCGGGATCATTTGCCGATCTTCCAGAAATTCTTGAGCCGATTAGGCGCCATTTCGGTGTACGAACCGTGTGCATGATGTTCGGTGACCCATGTGTCGTAGCGCCCGGGTTATCGTGTCCGTCGTTGGCGAGCTTATTGCCTGTAGAATGCCGGAGCATATGGGGTGGATCGGGCGCGCCCGTGGGCCTATATAAAATGGTGATGCCCGAACTGATTGACCGCGCCGTCAGATTTCCCTTGAGTGCGTCTTTAGGGTGACACTGTGATTCGATCCTTTCTGCTAGGCTCTGTTCAAGAAGTAAGAAGTCGTGGTCAAATTCTCGCCTAAGGGGGCCGTCACGAAAAAGTTGTTGCTTACATCCGACGTTCATGACCCGCCCGAAGCCGGATGCCCGGATTTGAATGGCGTGCGCATCCTTTTGGTAGAGGATTCATTGAGCCTCGGCGAAGCCATGAAGAGTCTGCTCCAAGCCTGCCGAGCAGACGTCATCGGACCCGTCGCGAGTGCGGCCGAGGCCGATCGCCTGATCTCCGAGAATCTCCCCGACGCAGCCCTCGTAGACATTAATCTTCGAGGGGGTGAGCGCTCTGATGGCTTGATTGATCGGTTGCGTGACCAAGGGGTTCGCGTAGTGGTGACCTCCGGCTACACGGACCTTCCGTCGGCACCAAGGAACGTTGCGGCCACTCTGTCGAAACCCTTTAGCGAGGCACAGTTTTTCGCGGCCTTGCTCGCAATGGCGACACCAAAAATGCCGCAGCACGTGAACCGGAAAAGAAAACCCGACAGCACTGCCAGTGCGCTACCGTGAGGGCAGTGGGTGTACGTTAGGTCTCGCATTTGGCGTTGATCGGTTTGCCCTGTGTGGAATTCCTCGCTATCGACAATCCGCACGATCCATATTTTGGCCGCGGTCGCGGAGCGCGAGCCGGAAGCCATTCGGAACGTACGAAGGCGGCGGCGACGAGTTAGCGTCGTGACTTCTAGGTCTGGCACGAATGAAAAGTGCCGCAGCGACTAGGTCGTCGATGGCAATAGGAGGCACGAGGAGTGCGGTTTAACGTAGAAAAAATCCCAGATGGCGCGGCCGACATTCGCATCGATGAAGCTAGCCTTCCCCTCTAGGGCAACTCTACGTTACCGCTCGGCATCCGTTCCCGCATTATCAACGATATCAACGGTCTGGCGATGCACGTGCCTGAGGCCGGGGTTCCCCTGCGGCCGCCGATAAGGGGGATTTACGGATCGTAGAAATTATTCGGATAGGAAGATCGGCGATCGCCCCTGAACGGGTCGTAGGAATTATTCGGATCACCGGCGCCTCTTTTTTGTCGCATGCTTCATGTTACGCTTGACGTTGTCGAAGGGGGAGGACCGAGACCATTCCTGCCTCGGATGTCTGCATAGTCCGCGTTGCGGCCCTATGTCGTGCGAATGCGGATACCGCGAGTCTACGGTGGCTAGCGCGATGGCGCCGGCATGCCCTCGTGTGGCTGCTCGCTCCCGCAATGGCCGCGCTCGGCTGCACTGATGCGTTCTCCGCTCCCCGCCACAAGCAAGTACCGCCGCACGGGAATGAGGGGGTCGAGGCGGCGCACCACAAGCACGGCTCGACGGCTGAAACGAAGCGATCGGAACAGCAAGTACCGCGGCACGGGAATAAGGGGGTCGAGGCGGAGCACCGCAAGCACGGCTCGACGGCTGAAACGAAGCGATCGGAACAGCAAATACCACGGCACGGGAATAAGGGGGTCGAGGCGGAGGAACACAAGCACGGCTCGACGGCTGAAACGAAGCGATCGGAACAGCAAATACCACGGCACGGGAATAAGGGGGTCGAGGCGGAGGAACACAAGCACGGCTCGACGGCTGAAACGAAGCGATCGGAGCAGCAAGTACCGCGGCAGGGGAATAAGGGGGTCGAGGCGGAGGAACACAAGC
>CAWKBE010000035.1:0-35621 GCA_963847785.1 uncultured Alphaproteobacteria bacterium | reverse complement strand
GGGCAGGAAGATCAGCCGGTAGGTGCGGATGGCGATCAGCAGCACAGCCGACACGTCGCCGAGCCAGGCTACAAGGAAAAACGGCCACACCGGCAGGCGTAGATCAAAAGTCAGCACGTGATCGGCACGCGTGGTCCAGACCTTGTCGTAGAGCGTGTAGGTCTGCACGGTGACGACGAACAGCAGGACCAGCGTGGCGAAGATGTCGATGAACCGCTGGAATCTCCGTCCGACGTTGGCGTAGAGAAGGTCCACGGTGATATGAGTGCCGCGGTAGCTGGTCGCCGCTATGCCCCAAAAAATCAAGATGCCGAGCAACAGCCGCCCGAAATCGTAGGCATCCGGAATCTGCACGCTCAAAAAATATCGCAGCATGACCGAAATAAAGATGTCGGCGGCAACGATGCCGATGAAGGTTGCTGCGACGAGCTCGATGAAATCGATGAGCCAATTCATCGGACCCCGCGGGCTCCCGCGCGACGGACCGCGCGAGACCGCTGGCCCGCCGGCCGACGGTTCGGCCGAGTGCGTAGCCGATTGCATCAATAAGCCGCTTTGTACTGTGCCAGCGACGCCTTCAATTCGTTCATGATCGTATCGGGATCGCCGCCGGCCGCGCGCACGTTATCGACCCACTTCTTGTGCAGCGGCTCGGCCGACTTCTTCCACTCGGTAAGCTGCTCGTCCGCGATCGTGTAGACTTCGTGGCCAGGCTCCGCCCGGACCTTTTCCAGTCCGGCGTGTTCGAAATCCGCCCACGGATCGGCAAACTTGCCGGCCCAATCGGTCGTGCAATGGTCGTCGATCACTTTCTTCTGCGACGCCGACATAGCGGCGTAGACCTTGGGATTCATCAGCCACTGGAACGTCACCGTGTTGAGCGGCGCGTCCATGTGATACTTCGTAACCTTGTCCACACCGAGCAACGGCAGCGATCCCCACGGGAAGTTCACCGCCTCGGCCACACCTTTTTCGATCACATCGCGGACTTCGGTGGCGCTGGCCTGCACGTTGGTGCCGCCGAGCAGCGTCACCCAGGCGGCGACGGTGGCCTGCGACGGCCTGATCTTCATGCCCTTGATGTCTCCCGGCACCACGATCTTCTTGGTTTTGGAATGCCACGTCAGCGGGTCGAGGATGAACGAGAAGCAGTACTTAACATCCTTCATCTCGCTCGCGGCGTATTTGCGATACCAGTTGTCGATCGCGCGGATGCCGCCGTGGGCGTCGCCGATCAGAAACGGCAGCTCCGCGGCCGCAATGATCGGGAAGCGGCCGGGCTGATAGCCCGGATTGACGTAGGTGAAATCGGCGATGCCGTCGCGCGCCATATCGTAATGATCGAACGCCTTGCCGAGCTGCTGCGATGGGAAGACCTTATAGGTAATCGTGCCGCCCGAGGCCTTCTCGACGTCGGCGCCCCATTCCTCGATTGCCCTCTGCAAGGGATGCGTCGGCGGCACCCAGTGCGAGAGCTTCAACTCGATGGTCTTGTCCTTGGTCGCTTCTTGCGCCGACGCCGCGCCGATCCCAAACGCCAAGCCGAGAAACGCAGCTGCGCACAGCTTCAGTGGCCGCACCGGGCGCATGGTGTCCTCCCAATTGATTGATTGATTACAATTTGATCTGTTTCATCTAATCGTAAAAGCAGCAGCCTGTACAGCGGCGGTCGTTCCGCCGCACGTTCATTAAAATTGTCTGTCAGAACCGCCATTCACTTGCTCAGCATGTCGCCGTACATTACTGGCTCGACGGGAAGTCCGAACGGCTCGGTCGCGACCGACGCCTGGCTCAACGGTCTCATCGGCGCCAGTGGGGCGACAGTCACCTCGTATTGCACTTGATATTGCGCAAGCGCGGTCACAGGACTACCAAAGATGAACGGGGACAAGACCATCAATATTGCAAAGCTGCGCGCCGCGATTCTATTGAGCATGCCGACGTCCCCGATGGTGCGGGCTTTGCGTTCAGGGAGCGCTCGCCCGGTTCTTTCGCTTCACGGGAACTCGGCCGCTACTGCCGCCGCGTTAAAACGGGCAGCCGGGCGCGGCGACATTCGCGAGCAGCGTTCAAGGATGCTCACGCCGATTTCGGCAACGACGCGGGAAGCGGGCGTTGCCGAAGACAATGTGCGGCTCGTCATCGTTCGCGATCTTGCCAACGGCGAGGATCACGCCATCGTCACCGCGCGCCTCGACGAAAGGTGGATCGTGCTCGACAATCGTCGCCTGACGCTGGTCGTGGACACCGACATGCCGCGCGTGCGGCCGCTCTTCGTCTTCGATCGCGGCGGGGTCAAGCGATTCACGCCGCCGACCGCGGTAGCGCGACGCACGCAGGCGCCGGTCGACGGTGCCGCGGCCGCACCGTCCGCACTCGGGCTCTAGATTTCCCCGCTATAGGGCCCCTGCGGATCGGCCAGTGATTGCAGGCGCAGTGCCGCCGCATGGGCAAAACGCAGCATGACGGTTTTGCGCCGCGCCGCCGTCAATCGATGCTCCGGCGCTTCGGCCACGATCGAAGCACCGAAGGCGTCCGCGACGATCAACCCCACGTCCGCCGGAAAAATCTCGCAGGGGACATCGACGATGGTGGCGAAAAACAACCGGTCGCAGTGCAGGCGATAATCCATCCATTTCTGGTCGGCGCGGAAATCGGCGACCGATGACTTGATCTCCACGATCAAAATTTCGCCGTCGTCCCCGAGGGCGACAAGATCGGCGCGGCGGCCCGAAGGCAGCGGCAGTTCGTTCACGACGCAATAACCCAGCGCGTGAAGAAACCGCGCCGTGCCGCGCGCAATCGCCAGTGCCGTCGGCGACTGTCGTCTATCGACCAGCAGAGCCGCCGGCAGCAGGTTGACGCTCATCGTCAGGATTCCAGGAAGCGGTTTCGGCGAAGGCCGCGGCTGGAGTTTACGCACACCACACGCTCCGACTGCGCAATCGTCTCGGCAAGACCGGTCATTGTGCCGCGCCGGCGCGCTCCGGAAAAGCCCCTGCCAGCGCCGCGCGGGACGCCGCAATGACGCCGCGCTCGGTAATAAGACCGGTCACCAGACGCGCCGGCGTCACGTCGAAAGCGTAATTGGCGACCGGCGTGCCGGGCGGCGCGATATGCACGGTCTCGATCCGCCCATCGGCTGCGCGACCGGTCATTGTCGCGAGTTCATCGGGGCTGCGCTCCTCGATCGGGATTTCGGCGACACCGTCGGCGACGGTGAAGTCGATGGTCGGCGACGGCAGCGCCACATAGAACGGCACGTTGTTGTCGCGCGCGGCGAGCGCCTTCAAATAAGTTCCGATTTTGTTGCACACGTCGCCGTTAGCGGTGACGCGGTCGGTACCGACGATGACCAGATCGACGAGGCCGTGCTGCATCAGATGGCCGCCGGTATTGTCGGCAATCAACGTATGCGGCACGCCGTGTTGTCCGAGCTCCCAGGCGGTAAGCGAGGCGCCCTGATTGCGCGGGCGCGTTTCATCGGCGAACACGTGAATAGGCACACCCTTGTCGTGCGCCATATAAATCGCCGCGGTGGCGGTGCCGACATCGACCGCTGCCAGCCACCCGGCGTTGCAATGGGTGAGCACGTTCACCCGCTCGCCCGGCTTCTTCTTGGCCGCAATGGCCTCGATGAGCGGCAGACCGCTGCGGGCAATTCCGGTGTTGATGGCGACGTCCTCCTCGCAGATCTCGGCGGCTCGGCGGTACGCAGCGGCGGCCCGCTCCGCGCGCGGCCGGTTGCGCACAACGGCCACCATCTCGTCGAGCGCCCATTTGAGATTGACCGCGGTGGGGCGCGTCGCGAGGAGGGTTGCATAAGCGCGCTCGATCGCTTCATCGGAAGCGTCCTCGTGCAGCGCGAGACACATGGCGTAGGCGGCGGTGGCGCCGATCAGCGGCGCGCCACGGATCACCATGGCACGGATCGCGTGCGCTGCTTCTGCAAGCGTAGTGAGACGCGCCGTCACGAAGCGATGCGGGAGTGCCGTCTGATCGATCACGCCGACCGACCAGCCGTCCGGCTCGACCCAGATGCTGCGTGTCGATTTGCCGGCGACTTTCATGCGGTTTCACCTAGCAGATTCCGGAGCGCCATCGATGCACCAAATGCGCGTCATTGCGAGTCGTGCGAAGCAATCCGTCAAGTCATACCATTCTACATTGCTTCGAGGCCTAGCCGGTCATCAGGCCGGCCACGGGCTGGACCCGTTGGCTCCCGCAGCGACGACGCTGCCGCAACACTTGCCCGCGCACCGTCCTTGCCGCAAGGTCGCGCGCCAATGCCGGAGAAGCCGATGGCCGCCGTCGATCTTGAGACCGAGTATAGTCCGCGCATCACTGTGCCGGACCATGCGGAGATTTTTGCCCGCTGGGGGCGCGCAGCGGAGGACTATCGCGCCGAAACGCTCAAGCACGGCAAGGCCGAGCTTGGCCTATCCTACGGCGACACACCGCGGCAATTCATCGATCTGTTCCTACCGGAGGCGGGCGGGGCGGCACCGCTCGCCATGTTCATCCATGGCGGCTACTGGCGCGCGATGGATCCCTCCTTCCACAGCCACATGGCGCGGGGTCTGAACGAGCGCGGTTTTGCCGTAGCGGTGGCCGGCTACGATCTCTGTCCGATCGTCACCATCGCGGACATTGTTGAGCAAATCCGGCGCGCCTGCGTTTTTCTGTGGCAGCGGTTTGGCCGCCGCGTGCTGGTGTGCGGGCACTCGGCCGGCGGACAGCTCACGGCAGCGATGGTCGCGACCGATTGGCATGCGCTCTACCCAAGAGCGCCTGCCGATCTTGTGCCGGCCGGCTATGCCATCTCCGGTGTCTTCGATCTCACCCCACTGACCGGCTTGACCATCAATCAGGATTTACGACTAGATGCCGACGCGGCACGCCACCTTTCACCGCTGTTCTGGCCTGTCGGGTCTGGCCGCGCGCTTGATGCCGCGGTCGGCGATCTGGAATCGAGCGAGTTCAAGCGCCAGAGCCGAGCGATAGCCGACACATGGCGGCAGCGGGCGGTGGAAACCCGCTACGCCGAATTCCCCGGCAACCATTTCACCGTCATCGACGCGCTGGCCGATCCGGCCAGCGTCATGGTCGGGCGGATTGCGGTACTGGGGCAGCGGGTCAGCGGTTAGCGATTTTCCCCTTTCCAGCGAACAGCGACGGACCGAGTAGGACGCAAGCGGATGCGGCGAGGATCAGCGCGAATCCGATCAGGTCCGAGGCTGTTGGCCGATCGCCGATGATAAGGACGGTTGACAGCACACCGATCACCGGAATGCCGAGGATGCCGAGCGTCGCGGTCACCGCGCTCACCCGGCGCACGACCTCGAACCACATGGCGTAGGCAATCGCGTTGCCGAAGACGCCGGTAAATGTCGCGGCGAGCAAGCCGTCGGCGTGGGCGGTGTCGAGGTCGAAACGGCCGTCGAAGATAAAAAGGCTCGCCGCGATGATGAAGAAAGCGATCCCGATCTGCCAGCTTGCCGCGCCGATCGGATCGGCCGCGATCCGCGCCCATTTGACGTAAACGGTGCCCGCCGCCCAACTGAGGCCGCTGCCCAGCGCCAACAGTAGACCAAGCGGAATCCCCGTCGTTGCGAGCGGACGAATAAGCACGGCCAGTCCCAACGCACAGAGCCCGACCGCGACCGCTTGCACGCGCGTGGGGCGCTCGCCGAGGATTGCCCAGGCGAGCAACATCGTCCAAATCGGCATGGCGTAAGACAGAATGGCCACACGCGAGGTCGCGGCGGAAATCTGTGCGAAAGCGCTGAACAGGCTGAAGCCGACAAGATTGAGAATCGAGGCGGCCAAGAGATGCAGCCACGTTTTCCCGAACGGAACGCGCAGACTGCGCCGCATGACCCGACAAATCACCAGCATGGTCAACGCACCGACGCCGGCGGTTATCGCCCGCATGCTGAGCGGCGGAATTTCGTTCAGCGCGATCTTCATAGCCGGCCAGGTGAGGCCCCAGATCACGCAGAGAATGATGAGCATCAGCCGCGACTGGATGTCGCCGGCGTCGGTTGTCACACGCGTACTCTCGGGACCGGCCGACACTTTCAGGGCGCTTTCGGGCCGGCGGCGAAATACCAGTCGGCAATCTGCCCGCCGGTCCAGAACTTCACGTCGCTCTTGTTGCGGATGACCTCAAGCACGCGGCGGAAATATTTCGGCCTGTGCGGCGCGCCCATGATGTAAGGATGCACGACGAGCGCCATGATGCGCGCAGAGTGGGCAGCGTCGGCATAGATCTGCTCGAACTGGTCGAGCGCGCGGTCGCTATATTCCGACGCTTTGTGATGCTGGATCAGCATCATGGCGACGTCGTTGCATTCCTGTGTGTAGGGGATGTTGAGGAGCGGCCTGGTGCGGGTCTTGAGCCAGACCGGCTGGTCGTCGAGCACCCAGTCGGCGACGTAGTCGTAGCCCTCCTCGACCAAAAGATCAGGCGTTTCCCAAGTTTCGGTAAGCCCGGGGCCGAGCCAGCCGCGCGGCCGCTTGCCGGTTGCCTCGAGTATAACCTCGCGCGTTTTGCGGATATCGGCGCGCTCGTTCTTCACCTTCTGCATATTGCGCTGAGTAAAACCGTGGCCGATGAATTCCCACTTGCGCTCGACCGCCGCGCGCACGATCGGTGGATAAGCCGCAAGCGCCGAACCGTTGATGGCGAGGACGGCCGGGACCGCAAGCGCGTCGAACACCTCCACTAGTCGCCAAAAGCCGACACGGTTGCCGTATTCGTGCCAGGCCCAGTTGGGTATGTCCGGCATCGGCGAGCCGCCGGCCGGCGGCGTCAGCACCGTGCGCGGCATCGGCTGCGTCGGGTCCCATTCCTCGACATTGACGATGACCCACACTCCCATTCGGGCGCCGTCCGGCAGCTTGAGCGGCGGACGCTCACCGATAGCCGAATAGTCGATACGGTCAGTCGGCAGCATGTGCTGCTTCGACCGCCCTCCCGTTGGCGCGGATTTTCCCGGCCGCGTGCTCATTGTGGAACTACTCCTGCCGGGCGGGACAATGGCCGTCAACAATCCGCCGCGATTTGCAGCCATGCACGCGGCCTTCCATGACCTCGTAATCACCTCTCCCACCGACCCGCGCCGACACCCAGCGTGCGATTGCGTTCGCACGTCTGCGCGCGGGCGGCCGCCGGCCGGCGGTCGTTGGCTCGAGCCGACGAGGGAGAAGGTGCATATCGATGATCTGAAGAACCCGGAATACCGCAAAGGCCGGCGCAAGCCCGCGCAGGAACGGAAGGCGGAACCGCTGCACCGGCCGGTCCTGGCGGACAAGGATCGGCGGGCGCGGTTCGCCGAGCAAACGGCAAGCACCGAGTTCGGCCGGTTCTACTGGAACGACCAGCTCGGCCGCCGCATGCAGCAGGAATTGGAGAAATCCCGCTGGCTCAAGCGAGAAGCGGCGGAGCAAGCCCGGCGGCGGAAGCGAAACGGCGCCGGCCGATAGGTGCGCAATACCCGGCCGATGCTTCATCGGCCGGGCGATATTTCCGCCGGCAGTCGAAGCCGGGTCACGACGGCGCCCAGCACCGTCAGCACCACCGCGCAAATGCAGAGCGGCACGAAGGCCGTCCACGGCCTGCCGGTAAAATCCCAAAGTGCGCCGCAAATGGTCGGAATGATGATCGCGCAGGTATAGGCGACGGTGAACATGCCGGCCGCCGTGCGCGGCACGTCGCCGGGCCGGCTCAGAAACGCGGGCATCGCCAGGATGGCAGTCATCGTGACCGCGGCGGCAATACCGATCACCGCGGTGGCCGCGACGATTGCGAACGAGGATCGCGTAAAAATGATCAGCACAAGAAATGCGGCGAGCAGGATGGGCCCGAAAACCAGGAAGGGCCAGGCACGCATTTGCAGGCGGTTGGCGGTGAGGAAAAGCACTGCGAGCGCGACAATCTGCGATCCATTGAGCCAGCCCAAAGACGCACCGAGCAGTTCCGGCTTGCCAAGCGTCGCCAGATAGTCGCCGAGAAAGGCGCTGGTCACGAAATACGGACTGTTATTGCACGCAAAGGTGAAGCCGAGGAGCCAGACCACCGGATTCTTCCAGTCCGGCCACCAAAGCCCCTTGCTCATGGCGTTGGTGCCGCTGATACCGCGGGTTTTCGGGCTGAGCAAAAAAAATACCGGCGCCATGAGCAGTGCCGGGACCGCCCAGACGACGACATCGAGCCGCCAGCTGCCACCGACGGCCGGCAGGACGTAGGCAATGGTGAAAACCGCCGGGAACATTGCGCCAAGCAGCATGCCGGCGGAATAGCCGATGGTGCCGACGGCGATACTGTGCGGCAGCCATTCACGCACCAACGTCGGCATTCCGGGTTGCATAATGGCGACGCCGAATCCGGACACGATCGCCGCTGCATACAGCGTCCACGTGTCGACCGCGGCGGCGCGCGCGGCGCCGGCGATGGCCGCAATCGTCATGCCCAACGTTACAGCAAGCGTGGTTCCGACGCGGGCAATCAACAGCGATCCCGGCACGGCGGCGAAGGCGAAGACCGCGAGCGGCAGCCCCACCAGGAGCCCAACTTGAGTCTCCGACATGCGCAACTCGTCGTGCACGAGCGGAATGACCGGCGGCATGACCAGCAGCGTCATGCGCATGGCGATGCCAGCCAGACAAAGCAGACAAAGTGATCGGGCGAGGCCGCCGGCCAAGGGGCGGCTCAACGTATGCACGTGGACATCGAAAGATAACCCGAAATGGCGCGCCAACGTGTATGAGCCTGGCCCGCGGCGCAAGCAATGCGAGCGGTCAGTTTTGGTGGTTTTCCATGCACTTCCGCGTGTTGCACCGCAGCGTTTGGTATGTTAGCAAACCTGCGATTTTCGCGGGGCCGCGGGGGCATCTCCGCCGCCTCCACATGCCGAGTCCCGCCTAAATCCCAAAGGCTTGCTCCGAACATTCGCACCCGTTGCGGGCCTTACGGAAAAATTCCCGAAACGCACGCGCCAGAGAGCACGCGAGCACAGAGAACGCACTTGGCCCGCGAAGAACCCCTCGTGTCCGGCATGGCCGGCCGTTACGCGACCGCGCTGTTCGAATTGGCGCGCGACACCAACGCAATCGACGCAGTGAAGACGGACCTGGAGCGATTCGACACGCTCGTCGCCGAAGTCGCCGACCTCGAGCGGCTGGTCCGCAGCCCGGTCTTTTCCGCCGACGAGCAATTGCACGCGCTTTCCGGAGTGCTCGACCGCGCCGGTATCGGCGGCCTGACGGCACAATTCATCAAGCTGGTGACGTCGAACCGCCGGCTATTCGCGGTACGCGACATCGTGCGCGGCTACCGGGAGTTGGTCGCGGAGCACAAAGGCGAGGCCACGGCGGAAGTCACCGTCGCCGAAGCACTCAAAGACGACCATGTCGCCGCCTTGCGCAGCGCGCTCAAGGCGGTCAGCGGCAAGGACGTCGATCTCAATATTACGGTGGATCCCGCCATCATCGGCGGGCTCGTGATCAAGCTCGGCAGCCGCATGGTGGACAGCTCACTGCGCACCAAACTCAATTCGATCAAGCACGCGATGAAAGAGGCTCGATAATGGATATCCGCGCCGCGGAAATCTCCGCCATCCTCAAGGAGCAGATCAAGAATTTCGGCCAGGAGGCCGAGGTTTCGGAAGTGGGCCAGGTATTGTCGGTCGGCGACGGCATCGCCCGCGTCTACGGCCTCGACAACGTACAGGCCGGCGAGATGGTGGAATTCGAGAGCGGCGTCCGCGGCATGGCGCTCAATCTCGAAATCGACAATGTCGGTATCGTCATCTTCGGCTCCGACCGCGAGATCAAGGAAGGCCAGACCGTCAAGCGCACGCGCGCCATCGTCGAGGTACCGGTCGGCAAGGGCCTTCTTGGCCGCGTCGTCGACGCGCTGGGCGATCCGATCGACGGCAAGGGACCGATCAAGGCCGACCACAAGGCGCGCGTGGACGTCAAGGCGCCCGGTATCATACCGCGCAAGTCGGTGCACGAGCCGATGGCGACGGGACTGAAGGCGATCGACGCGTTGATCCCGATCGGACGCGGCCAGCGCGAGCTCATCATCGGCGATCGCCAGACCGGCAAGACCGCGATCGCTCTCGACACGATATTGAACCAGAAGCCGCTCAATGCTTCGGGCGACGAAAAGATCAAACTCTATTGCGTCTATGTTGCGATTGGGCAGAAGCGCTCGACGGTGGCGCAGTTCGTCAAGGTTCTGGAGGAACAAGGCGCGCTCGATTATTCGATCGTGATCGCAGCGACAGCCTCCGATCCGGCGCCGATGCAGTTCCTGGCGCCGTTCTCCGGCTGCGCCATGGGCGAATATTTCCGCGACAACGGCATGCACGCGGTGATCATTTATGACGATCTCTCGAAGCAGGCGGTCGCCTACCGGCAGATGTCGCTCCTGCTGCGCCGGCCGCCCGGGCGCGAGGCTTATCCCGGCGACGTGTTCTATCTGCACTCTCGACTTCTGGAGCGCGCGGCAAAGATGAACGACGATCACAAGGCCGGCTCGCTCACGGCCTTGCCGGTGATCGAAACGCAGGCAAACGACGTGTCAGCCTATATTCCTACCAACGTCATTTCGATCACCGACGGCCAGATCTTCCTCGAAACCGACTTGTTCTATCAGGGCATCCGGCCGGCGGTGAATGTCGGTCTGTCGGTTTCGCGCGTCGGCTCGTCCGCGCAAACCAAGGCGATGAAGAAGGTCGCCGGCCGCATTAAGGGCGAGCTCGCGCAATACCGCGAAATGGCGGCATTCGCGCAATTCGGTTCCGATCTCGACGCCACCACGCAACGACTGCTCAGCCGCGGCTCGCGACTGACCGAACTGCTCAAGCAGCCGCAATTCTCGCCGCTGAAGATGGAAGAACAGGTCTGCGTCATCTATGCCGGCGTCAACGGCTATCTCGATCCGCTGCCGCTCAACCGGATCCGCGCTTTCGAGGGCGGCCTGCTCAGCGCGCTGCGGCAGCAGCACCCTGAAATTCTCGGTACCATCCGCGATTCCCGCGATCTCGACGACGCCACAACCGGGAAGCTCAAGGCGGCGGTCGAGAGCTACGCCAAGACGTTTGCGGCCTGAGCGGGAAACCACTGAACTCCGATGCCGTCGCTCAAAGACCTGCGCAACCGCATCGCCGCCACCAAGGCGACGCAGAAGATCACCAAGGCCATGCAGATGGTCGCGGCGTCGAAGCTGCGCCGCGCGCAGGCGGCCGCCGAGGCGGCGCGCCCTTATGCGACGCAAATGGACAAGGTGCTCGGCAACATCGCCGCGTCGGTGTCCGGCCTCGATAGTGCACCGCGGCTTCTGCGCGGCACCGGCAGCGACGGCGTGCATCTTCTCCTCGTCTGCACGGCCGAACGCGGCCTCTGCGGTCCGTTCAACACCGCCATCGTGCGGCTGGCGCGCGACCGGGCAAATGCGCTCATGCGCGAGGGCAAGGAAGTCAAATTCTTTTGCGTCGGCCGCAAAGGCTACGATCAGTTGCGTCGGCTTTATGGCAACCAGATCATCGAGATGGTCGATTTGCGCGGCGTGCGTACGCTGCGTTTCGAGAACGCCGAGTTGATCGCGGAGAAAGTCATCGCGCGCTTCAACAATTTCGAGTTCGATGTCTGTACGCTATTCTTCTCGCGCTTCCGTTCGGTGATCGCGCAAATTCCGATCGCGCAGCAGATCATCCCGCCGGTGTTCGATGAAAAAACCCCTGACGCGCTTGGCGGCGCCTACGAATACGAGCCGGACGCCGAGGACATCCTGCACGATCTCTTGCCGCGCAACGTCGCCGTGCAGGTATTCCGGGCATTGCTGGAGAACGCCGCCTCGTTCTACGGCGCACAGATGTCGGCGATGGACAACGCGACCCGCAACGCCGGCGATATGATCCGGCGGCAGACGCTCACCTACAACCGCACGCGCCAGGCGATGATCACCAAGGAACTGATCGAGATCATCTCCGGCGCCGAGGCGCTATAAGACTTTTTGAAGAGGGCCATGATGGCGAACACAGTCGGACGCGTCACCCAGGTCATCGGCGCCGTCGTCGACGTGCACTTCGACGATCATTTGCCGGCGATCCTCAACGCGCTGGAGACGACGAACCAGGGCCATCGCCTGGTGCTCGAGGTGGCGCAGCATCTCGGCGAATCGACCGTGCGCACGGTTGCGATGGACACCAGCGAAGGGCTGGTGCGCGGGCAAGAAGTCACCGACACCGGGGCGCCGATCTCGGTTCCGGTCGGACAGGGACTGCTTGGACGCATCATCAACGTGATCGGCGATCCGGTCGACGAGGCCGGTCCGGTCAAGGGTGAAGCGGTGCGGGCGATCCACCAGGAGGCGCCGGCCTTTACCGACCAGTCGACCGAGGCCGCGATCCTCGTCACCGGCATCAAGGTCGTCGACCTGCTCGCGCCTTACGCCAAGGGCGGCAAGATTGGCTTGTTCGGCGGCGCCGGCGTCGGCAAGACCGTGTTGATCATGGAACTGATCAACAACGTCGCCAAGGCGCATGGCGGCTATTCGGTGTTTGCCGGCGTCGGCGAACGCACCCGCGAAGGCAACGACCTCTATCACGAAATGATCGAGTCGGGCGTCAACAAAGACCCGCACAAGGGCTCGGTCGAAGGCTCCAAGTGCGCGCTGGTCTACGGCCAGATGAACGAGCCGCCCGGCGCCCGCGCGCGCGTCGGCCTCACCGGGTTGACCGTCGCCGAGCATTTCCGCGATCAGGGCCAGGACGTGTTGTTCTTCGTCGACAACATCTTCCGGTTCACGCAGGCAGGCTCGGAGGTGTCGGCGCTGCTCGGCCGCATTCCGTCGGCGGTCGGCTATCAGCCGACGCTCGCGACCGACATGGGGGCGCTGCAAGAACGCATCACCACGACGACGAAGGGTTCGGTGACATCGGTGCAGGCGATCTACGTGCCGGCCGACGACCTCACCGACCCGGCACCGGCGACTTCATTCGCGCATCTGGACGCCACCACGGTGTTGTCGCGCGACATCGCCGCGAAGGGGATCTATCCGGCGGTCGATCCGCTCGACTCCACCTCGCGCATGCTCTCGCCGATCATTGTCGGCGAGGAGCATTATGCCGTCGCCCGGCAGGTGCAGCAGGTGCTGCAACGCTACAAGGCACTGCAGGACATCATCGCCATCCTGGGCATGGACGAATTGTCCGAAGAGGACAAGCTCACGGTTGCGCGCGCGCGCAAAATCGAGCGCTTCCTGTCGCAGCCGTTCTTCGTCGCCGAAGTCTTCACCGGCTCGCCCGGCAAGCTCGTCGACTTGCAGGATACGATTAAGGGCTTCAAAGGCCTCGTCGAAGGCAAGTACGACCATCTCCCGGAAGCGGCGTTCTACATGGTCGGAACCATCGAAGAAGCCGTCGAGAAGGGCAAGAAGCTGGCGACCGAGGCGTAAATCATGGCCGCACTTCATTTCGAATTCGTCTCGCCGGAAAGCATTCTGTTCTCCGGCGACGTGGATCAGGTGGACCTGCCCGGCGCCGAAGGCGATATGGGCATTCTCGGCGGCCACGCGCCGCTGGTGACAACATTGCGGCCGGGCATCGTGACCATTTTTCGCGGCGGCGCTCGCGAGCCGATCGTGATTACCGGCGGCTTTGCCGAAGTCGGCCCCGCCGGCCTGACCGTACTCGCCGACCGCGCCGTGGCGCGCGAAAGCTTCGATCTTGCGGTACTCAGCGCTGAAATAAAGAATGCAGAGGAGGACGTTGCAGACGCCACCGACGAGGCAGTCCGCGACAAGCTCGCCCGCCATCTCGCCCAGCTAAAGTCGCTGCAGAGCGCGCTTGGAGCAGCGGACGCCGCACACTAGACCTGAGCGATCGAGGCGCGAAGCAACGTCGACAGCCGTTAGCGGCGGACTACGCTTTCGCCAGATGCTGGAATTCGTGGACCACCCGCACGTAAACCGCGCGCTTGAACGGCACCACGAGGTCGGGAAGGTTTTGCAGCTTCTCCCAGCGCCACTCGACGAATTCCGGTGCGTGTCCGCCGGCCGGATGCTCGATATTGATTTCGCTTTCGTTGCCGGTGAAGCGTAGCGCGAACCATTTCTGGGTCTGGCCGCGGTATTTGCCGCTCCACGCGTAACCGGCGATCTCCTCCGGGATATCGTATTTGAGCCATTCGGAAATCTCGCCGAGGCGCTCCACCGACGTCATGCTCGTCTCTTCGCGCAATTCGCGCAAAGCTGCCGGCCAGGGGTCCTCGCCCGCATCGATGCCGCCTTGCGGCATCTGCCAAACGTGCGTATTGTCGACGTGCTCGGGACCGCCGATGCGGCGGCCAATAAAAGCGTGGCCGGCGCGATTAAGCACCAAGAGGCCGGCGCACGGGCGATACGGACGATCTTTCAATGACATGCGAAGGGCGGGTGGCGAGTGCCGATGCCGCATAGCGTTTACCTAATCCGTTCGTTATGCGCCAGTTTCCCATTCGCCGCCCGCGCGATCCCGCACGATCCGGCCTCGGGCTTCTCGCCGAGCCGGAACCTCGCTAACATCGCCGCGCCGGGGTTCAGTCGAACGGTCGGCAACCGGTTAGAGGCCCGTACGCGGCAAGTTCTTCCTTCGATCTTGTAAAACATTATCGTTCGATGTCGGCACGTGTGCAGGCCGGTCAAGCGAGGAGAAGCCGATGCGAAGTCGCATCATTCATCTGATCAATCCGAAAACCGATTCGCTTACCACCCGCCCGCTTTACATGAATCGGGCGCTGTATTCGCCGCTCGCCGGTCTGCTTGCGGTCGCAGCCTGCATTCCCCGCGACCGATATGAGGTCGTGCTCACGGACGAGAACATAGAAACCATCGATTTCGATCTGAAGGCGGACCTCGTCGGAATTTCCGCGATGACGAGTTACGTCAACCGCGGCTACGAGATTGCCGATCAATTCCGCGCCAAAGGCGTGCCCGTCGTCATGGGCGGCGTGCATCCAAGCTTCATGCCGCAGGAGGCGCTCAAGCATTGCGATGCCGTCGTGATCGGCGAGGTCGAGCTCGTCATCGACAAGCTGCTCGACGATCTCGAACAGGGGTCGATACGCGGAACCTACCGATCGGAGACGCTGCATTCCATGGTCGGCGTTCGGATGCCGCGTTACGACCTGCTCAAGAAGAACCGCTACGTCAACCGCACGTTCGTGCAAACCTCGCGCGGCTGCCACCAGGGTTGCACGTTCTGCGCGGAGCCGTTGATGAACGGCTTGAAGTTCCGCTATCGGCCGACCGACGAGGTGATCCGGGAAATGGAGAACTGCGGCTCGCGGACGATCTCAATCAACGACGCCGATTTCTTCGGCACGCCGGACCGGCCGAAAGAGGTCATGCGCGCCCTCAAAGGTCGCGGACTCCATTGGCAGGCCGGCGTAACCTCGAAACTTGCCCAGGACGACCGCATGCTCGAACTCGCCGCCGAGAGCGGCTGCACCATGCTGAGCATCGGCTTTGAATCGATTTCGCGCTCGACGCTCAAGAGCGTGCATAAGCACGTCAACAGGCCGGAGACATTTGCGGCGCTGGTGGAGAAGCTGCACTCCTACGGCATTATGGTTTTCGGTTTGTTCATGTTTGGCTTCGACGGCGATGACCGGTCGGTGTTCGAGGAGACCGTTCGGTTCAACCGCGATGCGGATTACGATGCGTGCGCCTATTCGGTGCTGACGCCCTATCCCGGCACCTTGACCTGGTACGAAATGAAGAAGGCGGACCGCATCGTTTCCTATCAATGGGACAAATACGATCAAAGCCACGTCGTCTACCGTCCGGCGCAGATGTCCGGCGATGATCTTCGTCTTGGGCAGGCGCAAGCGTATACGGATTTCTATTCGCTGCCTTCGATCGCCGGCCGGTTTCCCTTTTACGGCTCACGCCATCGCGCGCAGTGGCTGATTTACAATCTGTTCATGCGCCGGGGCGCGAAAACGGAACGTATTGACGCGATCGCCGCGCCGACCGACGCTCCCGATACGGCGCCGATGCCTCCGATCCTGCCGATCAAGCGCGAATGGCGAACGGCCGTGCTTGAAGCCGCGCACGGAGGGGGGCCGCATTTGAGCTGAGCTAGCTCTGTTTCGGCTTCAGCGCCACAGCGGTCATCGGCACCAGCAGGAGGCCGCGGCTTTCCGCGGCCTTCGCCCACTTGGCGATATGCTCGACGGATACAGGCAGCGCCGAAGATATGCCGACGGCAACGCCGCGCTCGCGCGCCGCCATTTCCAGGCGGCCGAGCGCGTGGTCGATCTCGGCAGGCGTGGGAACCGAATCGACAATCATGTCGGCCTTGACGATCGGCCAGTTATTGGCGCCGGCTATCCGGCCGGCAACGCTTCTTGGATTGGAGCCATCGTCAACAAAGATCAGCCCGCGCTTGGCGGTTTCGCGCAAAACCGGGGAGAATGCCTGTTCGGAAGCCGTGAACCGCGCGCCCATGGCGCCGGCGATGCCGACATAGCCTTGGAACCGGCTCATCATCCAATAGAGCCGATCCAGATTCTGCTCGGGCGTCAGCGAGGTCAAAAGCGTCTGTGGGCCGGAATCGTTGTCCGGATAACCAAACGGCTCCATCGGCGCTTGCAAAAGGATCTCGTGGCCTTCGTCGCGGGCGCGCGCAGCCAGACGCACGACATCGGAGCTGTAGGGCATGAAGGCGAGCGTGACGGCGCCGGGCAACTTGGCGATCGCGTCCGCCGTGGCGCTCGCGCTAACGCCGAGGCCGCCGACGATGAGCGCGACGCGCGGCGCGTCGGGTTTGTAGGGGATGGGCTTCACCGGGCGTGCAAACGCCTCCGCGGGCCTCGTGCCGTCCGCCGCTATCTTCGGAAGCGGTCCATGCGAGGTCATCTCGACGAGTTTTTGCTCGACAGCGGGGCCATCCGCCGAACCGGCGCCGTTGCCCGCAGCCGGAATCATCACCTCCTGCCGCTCCCCGGTCTTCCCATCGATGATGGTGACGGTCTTGATATTCCCGGTGACCCCCGGGGTTGCCGGGACCGCAATCACTGCCGGACCGTTGGACGGACCGTCGTGTCGGCCCAAAGCTTGTGCGGCGGGATTGGTCGTTTCCGGCGCGGAGGCCACCTCGGATTTTTTTGGCATCATGGCGGCATGAGGATCGATCGGCACGGCGACCATCGGTTCGCCGCCGAACGGATCGTCGCCGACGACGGCCCACAGCACGAACACACCAAGAAAGATCGAAAGCGCTGCGGCAACGACATGGGGTATCGCCACCGGGAATTTGCGGCGATGCTTAGGCGGCTCCTGGCCAAGCGGCTTGCTTAGGTCATCGACCGTCATCAATCCGTCCCTGGGCCATCAGGCGGCAATTCTGGGCAGTCCTCACCATGGCGAATCAATCGCCTAAGTCTAACACGGGCGGCGAATACCCCGTCCGCAAGGGCTCCTGGCCCCGTGAACGGCCCAAAAAACAAGCGGGGCGGCTCACGGCCGCCCTTTCGCCGTCAACAGAGTCCCGTTCAATTTGGAACGGCGGCCTTGGGGTTGGGCGGGAATGCCGCATCAGTGATCGTGCCCCGCAGGAGATCAAGCGCCTCCTTGAGCGCGCGATCATCCTTTTCGTCGGGCGGCACGTAGGACTGCGAGCCGGACTCTTCGCTACCCTCTGCCTTGAGGTGACCTCGCAGCGACGCCTCACCTTTTGCGTCGGTCCGTGCCTTGAGGTCGTCAGGCACCTCTTGGAGGACCTCGATGTCGGGCGTGATGCCCTTGGCCTGGATGGAGCGGCCCGAGGGCGTGAAGTATCGCGCCGTGGTCAGACGTAACGCACCATTACCCGCGCCAAGCGGAATGATGGTCTGCACCGAGCCCTTGCCGAACGAGCGAGTACCGACGAGCGTCGCCCGCTTGTGGTCCTGAAGCGCGCCGGCAACGATTTCCGAAGCCGAGGCCGAGCCGCCGTTGATCAGCACGATGACCGGCTTGCCCTTGGTCAGATCGCCGGGCCGGGCGTTGAAGCGCTGCGTTTCTTCGGCGTTGCGGCCGCGGGTGGAGACGATCTCACCCTTGTCCAAGAACGCATCCGACACCGAGATCGCCTGATCGAGCAGGCCGCCCGGATTGTTGCGCAGATCGATCACGAAGCCCTTGATCTTATCGGCGCCGAGCTGACTGGTGAGATCGGCGATCGCCTTCTTCAGACCGTCGGTAGTCTGCTCGTTGAATTGCGTAACGCGGATATAACCGACATCATCGCCCTCGTTGTGCGAACGCACCGACTTCACGCGGATCACGTCGCGCACGATGGTGACGTCGATCGGCTTGTCCGCGCCCTTGCGCATGATGCTAAGCTTGATCTTGGTGTTCACCGGGCCGCGCATCTTTTCCACAGCCTGGTTGAGCGTGAGGCCCTGTACCTGCTCGTCGTCGAGCTTGGTGATGATGTCGTTGGCCATGACGCCGGCTTTGGCTGCCGGCGTATCATCGATTGGCGCCACCACCTTTACCAGCCCATCCTCCATGGTGACCTCGATGCCAAGGCCGCCGAACTCGCCGCGGGTCTGCACCTGCATGTCGCGGAAACTCTTCGGGTCCATGTAGCTCGAATGCGGATCGAGCCCGGCGAGCATGCCGTTGATCGCCGATTCGACGAGCTTGCTGTCATCAGGCTTCTCGACGTAATCGGCGCGAACCCGTTCGAACACGTCGCCGAACAGGTTGAGCTGCCGGTAGGTGTCCGAGGAAGCCGCTTTTGCGCTTGATCCGACGAAGACGGTGTGTGGCTGCGTCGCCAGGAGTGTGAGCCCGGCACCTGCGATCGCGCCCAGGAAAATGAGAGAAGTTTTGCGCATCATCCGCGAACCTTTTCACCTTCGTTTGTTGCCCACCACGGGCTGGGATCGATGGGAGCGCCGTCTTTGCGGAACTCCACATAGAGTACAGGCTGTTTGGACTTGGTCGCCGCGGCCGCTGATACCTCCGCTCCGCCGCCCATCACTGCTACGGGTTCACCAGTTAGCACAAACTGGCCAAGATCGACTGAAATATGCTCCATCCCCGCCAGCAGCACATGATACCCGCCGCCGGCATTCAGGATCAAGAGTTGGCCATAGCTGCGAAACGCGCCGGCGTAAACCACCCAACCGTCGCAGGGCGAGGTGATCTGCGCGCCGGCATGGGCGGCGATCGATTGCCCCCTCTGAGTTCCGCCCAGACCGTCGGACCCGCCGAAATCGCGGATTTTCACGCCGTTCACCGGCAAGCGAAGGTGCCCGCGTGTGGATGCAAATGCAACCGCGGGGGCAAGACGGCCCGGATCCTTGAGCGCGGCAAGATCGGGCCGAGTGGCGTCCTCCTCGATGAAGCGCGCGTCGGCGCGCGCCGTGCGCGTGGCGAGATCGAGACCCGATTCGAGCTTGGCGATGAGGTCCTTAAGACCATCGGCCTGGTGCGCCAAGTCGGCGGCGCGTGCCCGTTCGGCGTCGAGCGCCTGCTCGGTGGTCGCTTGCTTCTTCTGCCGTTCGTCGATCAGCACGTTCATGCGCAGCTGCTCGCGCCCAAGCAAATCGAGATCGCGGGCGAGCCGGTCGCGTTCGCCGGCAATATCCCTGCGCATGGTCAGGAGATCGGCGAGGTCACCGGCTAGCGCGTCAGCCTGCGCGCGCATGTCGGGGAGCACCGCGCCGAGCGTAATCGCAGTGCGCACCGCTTGCAGCGCATCTTCAGGCCGAACCAGCAGCGCCGGCGGCGGTTGACGCCCGATGCGCTGGAGGGCGGCGAGGATTTCAACGATCGTGGTACGACGCTCCTCGAGCGACTTGCGAATGGCGCTCTCCTGGTCGTCAAGCGGCTTGAGCCGCGCCTGCGTCGCCTCGATGGTCGCCTCCACGTCGCGCACGCGGGCGGCGGTGTCGATAAGCTGCTGGTTGAGCGCGCGGCGGTCGTCCCCAATAGCGTCGATCTCGCGCCGAAGCTTCGCCTGGCTCTCCGCAGACGCGCGCTCCCGGGCTCGGACCACATCGAGTTCTTGATCGTGCTGCTTGAGGGCGTCGACGTTGCCTTGGGCCGGGGCGACCGGCGCCTCGTGCGCGGCGGCGGCCGGCGGCGTCGATGGAACCGGACTAGACGTTGACGCCGCGCCCGCCGGGATTTGACCCGGCGCGGATTGGGCGAATGCGACCAAATTGCTGCCAAACGGCAATACAAGAGCCAACGCCGAGCCGAGCACAAAGCGCGGATCGGAACAGCGCGACCATCGGGGAATCATAGTTTCCAAGGGTAGATGCCAACCTCAGGAACGCAAGTCAAAGCGAGCACGATGCGTCCGGATTAAGACGCTTGACGGCGCTATCCGTCACATATCGGTGAGGCAAGATTAAGAATAGCTAAGGCCGTTCAGGCCCGATGATAGGGGTGCCCGGCAAGGATCGTACAGGCGCGGTAAAGCTGTTCCAGCAGCATCGCCCGGACCAGCTGGTGCGGCCAGGTCGCCTTGCCGAACGCGAGGCGGACCTTGGCGCGCTCGATGAAGCTTCGCGGGAGACCATCGGCACCGCCGATGACAAAGCACACCGCCGCGCGGTCCTCCGCTCGCCACGCATGCAGCAAGCCCGCAAACGCGGCGCTGTCGAGGCTTTCACCGTGCTGGTCGAGAACGACGACAATCGCACCATCGGGAATGATATTGGCGAGCGCAATCGACTCCTCGACGCGCCGCCGTTCGGCGTCTTGCGCGCGGCTTTCGCGGATCTCCACGATTTCGATGCCGCGGAGGCCGAGCGAGCGGCCGGTCGCTTCGGCGCGCTTCAAATACGACGCGGCGAGCTCGCGCTCCGGTCCTTGTTTGAGATGGCCGATGGCAGCGATCAGGAGGCGCATGACCACTCTTCCCGCCGTCCGGTTTAAGCGCAGCCGGCGCGCCTAAAGGACGACGGTCCAGGTGCCTCGTCCGTTCATCCTTCGAGGCTCGCCCTGCCCAAGCCCGTAGGGCGACCGATCGCGAGAAGTCAGCTCGCGCGCCGTTCCGGCCGGCTGGCCATCCACATTTTCTCCAGATTGTAGAAGGTCCGAACCTCGGGGCGGAAGACGTGAACGATCACGTCGATCGCGTCGATCAGCACCCAATCGCAATGCGGAACGCCTTCGACCCGCGCGGCAACGCCGACTTTGTGCAAATCTTCGACGATCCTGTCGGCGACCGAGCCGACATGACGCTGCGACCGGCCGGAAGCAACGACCATGTAGTCGCCGATCGAAGATTTGTCACGCAGATCGATGGTGAGGGTGTCCTCCGCCTTCATATCGTCGAGGCGGGCAAGGACTAAACCAAGGATCTCCTCGGCGTCAGGACGCATTCTGGAGACCGGTTCGGGCGCGCGACGTCCGGCCCGAAGAGTTACAGATGTGGACAGGGGTCCTTATCCTTTCGCTCCATTTTCCGGCCCCGGCCATCGAGTCCGAAGCCGTCACTAAGATAGGCACGCGGGGTTAACAGTTTCAACTGTTTTGCCGTCATCGTCCTGCAATCAACGGCCTTTCGTCAGTGGTCGTGCAAAGCCCGTGCCGCGCGCAACGCCGTCGAGGACAACGGCGATTTGAGGCCATGTAGATAAATCCATGCCGGGGGCTTTCGCAATGGCAGCGTCTTGGCCGCCGCCTCCGGGATTCGCGCATAGCCGAGTGCCTCGCCGGCCACCCCGGCCGAAGCGTAGAGGCTCGGGCCAAGCCGGTCGACGACGGCGATCGGCACCAGTTTCGCAATGCCGCGCCAGCGTTGCCAGCGGTGAAAGCTGCGCAGATTGTCGGCACCCATGATCCAGACGAAGTGTGCCTGCGGGCAGTGCCGTACGAGATAGCTCACCGTCTCGTAAGTGTAGCGCGTGCCGATCTGGGCCTCGAGATCGGTAACGTCGATTCGCGGATGATGCGCGAGCGCCCGCGCCACGACGACCCGCGCGGCAAGCGGCGCCAAACCGTGCGTATCCTTCAGCGGATTGCCAGGCGTGACCAGCCACCACACCCTATCGAGACCGATCCGCTTCATGGCGAGCAGACAGGCGCTGCGATGCGCCGCATGCGGCGGATCGAAGGTGCCGCCAAAGAGCCCAATGCGCATGCCGGGCGCGTTTGGCGGCAGGACGACGCGGGGCCTATGCACGGCCAGTGCGTTGGCCGCAAGCGGAAGGGGGAACTCGCAGTTCATGACACTTAGAAGCACCCCCTCTCACCGTCCGCCGCCATTGTTTGTGAAATCCGCGGCGGAGGTGACAAAATTTATGCCCGCGTCTGCCCGTTGCCGCGGATTCGATAATTGAAACTCGTAAGCTGTTCGACGCCGACAGGGCCACGCGCGTGCAGCCTGCCCGTGGCGATGCCGATCTCGCCGCCGAAGCCGAATTCGCCGCCGTCCGCGAATTGTGTCGAGGCGTTGTGCAACACGATCGCAGAATCGACTTCGCGCAGGAACTTTTCCGCCGCCGCTCGATTCTCGGTAACGATCGCATCGGTATGGTGCGAGCCGTAGCGCTCGATATGGGCGATCGCTGCATCGACGCCGTCAACGACGCCTGCGGTGAGAATGGCGTCGAGATATTCGGTTCCCCAATCGGCTTCGTCGGCCGGCGTCACGCGGCCGTCGGCCGCTTGCACGGTGGCGTCGCCACGCACCTCGCAACCGGCATCGATGAGCATGCCAATAAGCGGCTTGAGCAATTTCGCCGCCCCCGCGCGATCGATGAGCAGGGTTTCAGCCGCTCCGCAAACCCCGGTGCGGCGCATTTTGGCGTTGAGCACGATCGCTTTGGCCATCGCAAGCTTGGCCGCCCCATCGACATAGACATGACAGATGCCCTCAAGATGCGCGAACACCGGCACACGCGCCTCCGTCTGCACGCGCTCGACCAAATCCTTGCCGCCGCGCGGTACGATCACGTCGATCGTGCCATCGAGGCCGGCGAGCATCATGCCAACGGCCGCACGCTCCCGCGTCGGCACGAGCGAAATGGCGGCAGCCGGCAACTCGGCTTGCACAAGGCCTTCGACCAGCGCGGCATGGATGGCGCGGGCGGAGCGGAAGCCTTCGGATCCGCCGCGCAGGATCACGGCATTGCCGGCCTTCAGGCAGAGCGCACCGGCATCGGCTGTGACGTTGGGCCGGCTTTCGTAAATTACGCCAACAACGCCAAGCGGCACACGCACACGCTCGATGCGCAGACCGTTCGGGCGCCGCCAAGATTTCAGGACGGTGCCGACTGGATCCTTGAGCTTGCGGATCGCATCGAGCCCCGCTGCCATTCCCTCGATCCGCTTGGCGTCGAGCGTCAGCCGATCGAGGAAAGCGGGGATAGCGCCTGCGGACCTCGCTTCGGCAACATCTTCTGCGTTGGCCGCAAGAACAGTCGATCGCGACTGCCGGATGGCCACGGCCATGGCGGCAAGCGCCCGGTTCTTGCGCGCCGCCGGCGCCAGCGCGAGCGCATGGGCGGCCTCGCGCGCCGCGCGGCCGATATCGCGCATCATCGCTTCGAGCTTGCCCGCGTTCCCCGATGCCTTGAGCGGAGCATTCATGGCTTGATCCGTCGTGCATTCAAGGCTTCCTACCATGTTCGGCCAGGCCCGGCGAGGCGGCTCGGCGCCTATGGTTGTCCACAACCTTCCACGCGGCTTCGCGGCACGGTCACAGAAACTGGCGAACCTACAAAAGCGGAGCGGATTTTGTTCCTCGGCTGCGCGAAGGAGGGCGCCATGGGAATTTCGATGAACCGCACGCCAGGCCGATTGCCCCGCCGGTTCCCGGTGGGAGCCGCGTATGTGGTCGAGGGATATGGCGGCGAAGAAGGGGACTTGCGTGTGATTGCGCGCTATGTAGTTCTGCCCGGTGGGCGGCGGATCAATGTGCCCACAGACGTTTGTACACCGGCGGCGCCCCGCGCGCCGGCTTTCGGCCGGCGAGCCAGCACCAAGCAATCTCCGCCCAAGAACCGGCCCGTGAGGAGCGGCAAGAAATTTGCGGCCCGGCGGGGAACCGGCTAGCGCACCAAACGTTGATTAAGCACCGCCGGGCGAAGCCCCCCAGCCCCTCACCCTCAGACACCCGGCGTTGGCCCCCGGCCGCCTCACGCGGCCGGGGTTCCCATTTTTGCCTGCATGATGAGCGGGGCGTACCGGTTCAGTCGATCAGATCGTTATTCCGGGCCGACGACCAGATCGTCGCGATGAACCATCTCCGCACGCCCGCCGAACCCCAGAATTGAAGCAATATCCGCCGACGAGCATCCTTTGATTTTCTGCGCATCCTCGACATCATAGGCACAAAGACCGCGTGCGATTTCCGCGCCATTGGGGCCGCGAATAATCACCGCATCGCCGCGGGCGAAACTGCCGTCGACGGCGATGACGCCAGCGGGCAGCAGACTCTTTCCCCGCCGCAGGGCGGCGACGGCGCCGGCATCGATCGTAAGCGTACCCTTCGATTCGAGCGCGCCCGCGATCCACTTCTTGCGCGCCGTCACCGGATTCGCCGCCGTGAGAAACCAAGTGCATCGAGCACCGTCGGCGACGGCACGCAACGGATGCTCGACGCCGCCCGAGGCGATGACCAGGTGCGTGCCGGCATTGGTGGCGATCCGCGCCGCTTCGATCTTGGTCTGCATGCCGCCCCGTGAAAGCTCGGAGCCCGCCGTGCCGGCCATCGCCTCGATGTCGGGCGTGATGCGCGGAACGCACGGGATGTGTCGCGCCGCGGCGTTGGTATCGGGCGGCGCGTCATAGAGGCCGTCGACGTCCGACAGGAGCACCAGCAGATCCGCGCTCACCATCGTGGCGACGCGCGCTGCGAGCCGATCATTATCGCCGTAGCGTATCTCGTTAGTCGCGACCGTGTCGTTTTCATTGATGACGGGTATGGCGCGCCATTGCAGCAGTGAGTTGATCGTGGAGCGCGCGTTGAGGTAACGCCGCCGCTCCTCGGTATCGCCGAGCGTCACCAGTATCTGACCGGCGATGATATCGTGGCGCGAGAGCGCCTCGGTCCAGGTTCGCGCTAACGCGATCTGACCAACCGCAGCCGCCGCCTGGCTGTCCTCGAGTTTGAGCGGACCGCTTGCGAGCTTGAGCACGGCACGGCCGAGCGCAATTGCTCCGGAGGAGACGACAAGGACATCACGTTGGCCGCGATGGAATTCGGAAAGATCGGCCGCCAGCGACGCCAGCCAGGATTCCCGAAGCCGGCCGGCCCGCGCGTCGACGAGGAGCGAGGAACCGACTTTAACGACAACACGGCGGAAGTCGGCGAGCGCAGGTATTTTCATGGCGGGACGGAGCACATTTCGAACGGACCGTTTTATAGCTCCGCTTCGTGCTCCAATTGCGCCCTGTTCTCAAGGCAATAATAGCCGGACAACCGGCTCACCAGCTTGCGACGCTTCCAATCGTTGAGGATGCGGCTGACATTCTCGCGCGCGATGCCGGCCATAGCAGCGATGTCGCTCTGCCCGATCTTCTGTCGAATAACGATGCGACCGGAACCGACATCCTGGCCGAAATGCTCGGCGAGTTCGAGCAGGGTGGCGGCGACACGGCCCTTGAGCGGCAAAAAACTCCCGGCCGCGACTACCGTATCGGTTTCGCGCAAACGCATTGCGAGAAGCGTGACGAGTGTTTTGTAGACCTCGGGATGTTTTTGCGCGAACGCCTCAAATGCGGCGCGGCTGAGAAAGCTCAACGTGGCATCGCGCACGGCCACAACCGCCGCCGACCGCGGTAAACCGTCGATCATCGAAAGTTCGCCGACGATGGCACCCGGGCCGAGGAACGAGAGAATCCGCTCACTCCCGGTGCGGGAGACCATCGTCACCTTGAGCAGTCCCTCATCGATGCGGTAGCAACCGTCACCGGGATCGCTGGCGAGAAAAAGCACCTCGTCGGCTGCGAGCCGCACCGGCTTGGCACCGATAAACAGGTCAGTGGCGAGACTTCCCGGCAAACCCGCGAGCAGACTCGGGCCCGGACGCGTGCTCTTCTTCAGCATAAGCCCCTTGGCCCCCTCGGCTTGGCGCTCGCCAGAAAAGCACGCAGCGCAGCAGCCGGCAAATAAAAGACCCGCCCGGACGCGAGGTCCGGGCGGGCCCATTCGACCCTGGAAGGGTCGCGGGTGGGGGTTGGGGACCGAGATACCACCCCCCTTGGGGTCGCCCCCGGCCATCGGGGGGTCGGGGGGATGCGCAGCTCCGCGCGGCGAACCAAGCTCATTTCTCTAGGGAACGTTACCGTTTCGCGCGACCCCGCGCGAATGGAGATGAGCGGCCATAAAATCAGGGCGCCCGGACCTTTACACCGGCACGTTTTTCGATTGGCTGCACCACCGCAGTATTGTCGGCCGTCGGTCCGAGTTCGTCGCAGGTAAGCGCAAGCAGCTGAGCGGTCGCCTCGATCACCGGCGTCGGCACGCCAAGCTTTTCGCGCTCGGCGAGAAAGAGGTTCACGTCTTTCAGCAACAGCCCGGCGGTAAAACCGGAATCGAAGCTGCCCGGTAGAACGAATTTGGGGAATCTGATTTCGGTCGCCGTGTTGCGCCCGGTGCCCGCGTTGATCACGTCGAGCATCAGGCGCGGATCAAGGCCCGCTTTCACCCCCGTCACCATCACCTCCGCCGTCGCCGCCGTCGCCGAAGCCGCCAGCGCGTTGTTGACGAGCTTCATCGTCTGCCCTGCGCCCGGACGTTCCCCGAGAATGAAAATCTTGCCGAAGACTGCGAGCGCCGGCTCGATCGCCGCGATCTCAGCGAGCGGTCCCGAGGCCATGACCGCCAGCGCGCCTTTTTCCGCGCCGACGACACCGCCGCTCACGGGACTATCGATCTGAACGATGTTGCGTGCGGCCAACAGCGTGAAGATGCGCTGCGCCATCGTCGCCCCGGTGGTCGACAGATCGACGAAGCGGCGGACCCGTTTGCCTTCGATGACGCCGTTGGGGCCGGTCGCAACCTTGAGTACGACATCCGGCGTCGGCAGGCTCGCCATGACGGTATCCGCGGCGTCGGCGACCTCGGCCGGCGAACGCGCCGCAACCGCTCCAAGGACCGCGAGATTGCCGATCGCTTCCTGGCGCGTGTCAAAGACGACGACACGATGGCCGGCCTCGATCAGTCGTCGCGCCATGTGCGCGCCCATGTTGCCGAGACCGATGAAGCCGATGTCCATCACACTCTCCCAGGATCAGTCCGCGTCCAAGGTCGCCGGCATGAATTCCGCCCGCACCTTCACGGTATGCTCGCCGAGCGCCGGCACGGGACCGTAATGGGGCGACGTGGATCCGCGCCGCGCCGCTGGCGCCGGATAAGACACAGGACCGCTCGGCGTGCCGACCGTAATGCGCCGCAGATGAGGATGGCGCGCGAGCGCCGCCACGTCGTTGACGCGCGCGAAGGCTATGTCGGCATCGGTGAGTTTTTGCATTAGCGACTCGGCATCGAGCACGCTGGAAACGGCGGCGACTTTGCCATCCGTCTCGGCGCGGCGCTGCACGCGGGCGAGGTTGGTTGCGAAGCCGGGATCGGCGGCGAGATCAGCGTCGCCCAAGACCTTTTCCGCCAGCACGCGCCATTCGCGGTCGTTCTGCACCGCTATGAGGACGCCCTTACCGTCGCGTGTCGGGAACACTCCGTAGGGCGCGATGGCGGAATGAGCGAGCCCGACACGCTGCGGCGGCTTGCCGGCTTCATGCTGCATAAGCGGAACCGCCATCCAGTCGGCCATGGCGTCGAACATCGAAATCGAAAGCTCGGCGCCTTCGCCGGTGCGCTGCCGTGCGATCAATGCCTCCAGGATCGCCTCATACGCGTTCATTCCGGTTGCAACATCGACCACCGATACGCCAACGCGCGACGGCTCCGTTGTGCCGGTGATCGAGGCCAATCCGACTTCCGCTTGAATCAGCAAATCGTAGGCCTTGCGCGATGCGCAAGGCCCAGTCTCGCCGAAACCGGAGATCGAGCAGCAGATGAGCCGCGGATAATCGCGCCGCAGCCGTGCAATGGAAAATCCGAGCTTGGTTACTGTGCCCGGTTTTAGGTTCTGCACGAACACGTCGGCGCGCTTGAGCATTGCTTCGAGCAGTGCCTTGTCCTCGGCTTTGACAAGATCGAGCACCACCAATTCCTTACCGCGGTTGAGCCAGACGAAGTAGCTGCACTCGCCGTGGGCGAATTCGTCGTAGAAGCGCGCGAAATCGCCCTCCGGGCGCTCGATCTTGAGCACGCGCGCACCGGAGTCGGCGAGGCGGCAGGTGCACGTCGGCGCGGCGACCGCCTGCTCGAGCGAAACGATGAGAAGTCCGGTGAGGGGGAGCGCCACTCTAATAAGACCTCGGTAAACCGAGCACGTGCTCGGCAATATAAGACAGGATCAGATTGGTCGAGATCGGCGCCACCATATAGAGCCTGGTCTCGCGGAACTTGCGCTCGATGTCGAATTCTTCGGCGAAACCGAAACCGCCGTGGGTTTGCACGCACATATCCGCCGCCGCCCATGAGGTTTCGGCGGCGAGATGCTTCGCCATGTTCGCTTCGGCGCCGCAATCCTCACCCGCTTCGTAAAGCGCCGCCGCTTCGCGCACCATCAATTCGGCCGCGCGCATGCCGACGTAGGAGCGCGCGATGGGAAATTGCACGCCCTGATTCTGTCCGATCGGCCGGCCGAATACGACGCGCTCGCGCGCGTACGCCGCGGCCTTGCCGATAAACCATTTTGCGTCGCCAATGCACTCCGCAGCAATGAGAATGCGTTCGGCGTTCATGCCGGAAAGGATGTAACGAAAGCCCTCACCCTCCACGCCGACGAGATTGTCGGCCGGGACCGGCACGCCTTCGAAAAAAACCTCGGTCGTGGCGTGATTCATCATGGTGCGGATCGGCCGGATGATCAGCCCGTTGTCTTTGGCTTGCCGCATGTCGACAAGAAACACCGACAGGCCTGCGGTCCGCGATTTTGCCTCTTCCCGCGGCGTCGTGCGCGCAAGCAGCAGCATGAGATCGGAATGCTCGGCGCGCGACGTCCAGATTTTCTGTCCGTCGATGATGTAATGATCGCCGTTGCGGGTCGCGGTGGTGCGCAGACTGAGCGTATCGGTGCCCGACGTCGGCTCGGTGACGCCGAATGCCTGCAGGCGAAGCTCGCCGCGCGCGATCGCCGGCAAATAGCGCCCCTTTTGCTCGGCGCTGCCATGCCGCAGCAGCGTGCCCATTGTATACATCTGCGCGTGACACGCCGCGCCGTTGCAGCCCGACGCCTGGATTTCCTCCATGATGGCTGCGGCTGCATTCATGGTCAGCCCACTGCCGCCGAACTCCTCGGGGATGAGCGCGGCGAGAAAGCCCGCCTTGGTCAGGGCGGCGACGAATTCTTCAGGATAGCCACGCTCGCGATCAAGACGGCGCCAATACTCTCCGGGAAAATTCGCGCACAACGCCCGCACCGCCCGGCGGATAGGAGCGAGATCGGCAGTATCGGTCACGACCTCACCTCGGCGCGGCCGTTGTTGATGGCGATGACGTCGCGCTCGACGGCGCGGGCGCGAAAGCTGACGACATCGGCGTCACGCCACATCTCGGTGCGGATGGTCTCTCCTGGAAAGACCGGCGCGGAAAACCGGCAGGAGAACGATGTCAGCCGCGCCGGATCGTAGCCGCACATGGTCTTGAGCAGAGCGTGGCCGGAGACCCCGAACGTGCCGAGACCGTGCAGGATCGGGCGCGGAAACCCGGCGGCCTTCGCAAAAGCGGGATCGGCATGCAGCGGATTGTAGTCGCCGCTGAGCCGGTAGATCAGCGCCATTTCGGGACGGGTGCAGAAATCGCAGACGGCATCGGGTGCACGTGCCGGGAGCGCGTGCGGTGCCGGCGCCTCGCGTGGCGGCCCGCCGAAACCGCCGTCGCCGCGGCAGAAGATCGTCTGCGTGACGGTCCCGATCAATTCGCCGGTCGCTTTGTCGGTTATTTTCCGTTCGGTCAGAAGAAGCGCGCCTTTGCCCGGGCCCTTGTCGATCACTTCGACGATCCGCGTGCGGCCGAGCACGACGTCTTGTCCCTTGAGTGGCCGGCGAAGGGTAAAACCCTGCTCCCCGTTGACCACCATGAGCCAATCGATGCCGCTGTCGGGGTTGCGGGTGAGCGAACCGCTGTGGCCGATGACGGTGACCATCGTCGGCAGCACCTTCAGCTTCTTTTCGTAGACGAAGGCGAGCTCCTCCTCGTTCATCGGATCGTGGCCGAGCCCGACACCGAGCGCGTAGAGCATGCAGTCTTTCGCTTGGTAGGTTTGCTCGGCGGGCTCAATCTCGAGCGCCATCAGCTTGTCGTAGACAATGGTCATCCGTCACACCGGATCCCACGAGAAAACGTCGGGCGATCGTTCGAGCGGCGTGAACGACGTGGCGAACGCGCCCTTGAGCTGCTCGGCGAGCTTTTCCGGCGTCCAGCCGTCGGAACGATGCAACGTGCGGATTGGCCGGTTCTGATTGAACAGATAGATTTCATTGTTGCGTGCCGAAAGAATTTGGCCGCTGATGCCGTCGGCCCGGTCGGATGCAAGATAGACCACAAGCGGCGCAACTTTCTCCGGCGACATCTGGCTGGCTCGGGCGACGCGCGCCTTCTCGTCCTCGGTCTCGGCCGGAATCGATTGCACCATGCGCGTCCAGCCGAACGGCGACACGCAATTCGAGCGTATGTTGAAACGTGCCATGTCGAGCGCGATGCCGCGCGAGAGCCCGACGATGCCCAGTTTGGCCGCCATGTAATTGGCCTGGCCGAAATTGCCGATGAGGCCGGACGTCGAGGTCATGTGCACGTAGCTGCCGGAATTTTGTTCGCGGAAAAGCGCGGCGCACGCGCGGCTCATGTTGAAGCTGCCGTTGAGGTGGACGTTAATCACGTCCGACCAGTCGGACCAGCTCATCCGATGAAAAATGCGGTCGCGCAGGATGCCGGCGTTGTTGACGAGAATGTCAACCCGGCCGAAAGCGTCGAGCGCCGATTTCACAATCTTCTCGGCGTTGGCGGGTTCGGCGATCGACAAGGTCGAGGCGATAGCCTGGCCGCCGGCTGTCTTGATCTCGTCGACGACCGACTGCGCCGGTCCGGAATCGATGCCGGTTCCCTCGAGACTGGCACCGATGTCGCAGACGACGACACGAGCGCCCTCCGCCGCCATCAGCAAAGCGATGCCGCGCCCGATGCCCCGCCCCGCTCCGGTGACAATGGCGACCTTGCCGTCGACGATGCCAGCCATCCCCTTAGCCCCACACCTCTTGAGCGATTTCCACAATCATGCGGAGCTTTGCCCATTCTTCATCCTCGGCAAGGATATTGCCTTCTTCGGTCGAGGCGAAGCCGCATTGCGGCGACAGGCACAGCTGGTCGAGATCGGTGAACTTGACCGCCTCCTCGATGCCGCGCTTGATGGTGTCCCGGGACTCGAGCGCACCGGTTTTCGTGGTCACCAGCCCGAGGACCGCGATGCGGCCCTTCGGCAGGCGCTTTAGCGGCTCGAACCCGCCAGCCCGGACAGAATCATACTCCATGAAGTAGCCGTGCACCTTGATCCGGTCGAACAGGACCTCCTGCACGGCGTCATAGCTGCTTGTGCCCGAACCCATATGGGTGGATTTGTAGTTGCCGCGGCACAAATGCATGGTGACCGTCATGTCAGCCGGTATGTCCGAAATCGCGGTGTTGATGAGGTCGCCGTAGAGCGCGCCGAGAAAATCCGGATCGTCGCCGCGGTCCCGCATGCGCTGGCGGTAACCCTGATCGCATAGCATAGCGATGAACACTTCGTCGAGCTGTAAGTAGCGGCAGCCCGCGTCGGCGAACGCGCGCACCGCCTTTTTGTAGGCCTGCCCGAGATCGTCGAAGAATTTATCGAGCGTTGGATACACCGCCTTGTCGATCGGCGTCGGCATCGGACGGCCGTAGAGCGCCGACGGCGCCGGAATGGTCATTTTCGGCGTCCGCTGCGTGTGCGCTTTGAGAAACTTGAAATGCTCGAGCATCGGATGGCCAGAAAAGCCAAGCTTTCCGGTCACGCGTACTCCTTCGTTGCGCGTCGTGACCGCCGCGAAAGCGATCCCGGCGTTCATGACGTGGCGTTCGACGCCGTCGAGGCCCCAGAGAAAATCGAGGTGCCACCAGGAACGGCGGAATTCCCCGTCGCTGATGGATTGCAGGCCGACCGCCTCCTGTTTTCTGATGATGTCTTCGATCTCGCGATCCTCGACCGCCCTGAGGGCCTCGGCAGTGATCTCGCTTTTGGCGCGGCGCTCGCGTGCAGCTTTTAGCGCTTGCGGCCGCAACAGACTGCCGACGTGATCGGCGCGGAACGGAGGCTTGGCTCGTCGCATGGCTATCCCCATACTTCCTCGGCGATTTCTACGATCATGCGCAGCTTCGCCCATTGCTCGTCCTCGGACAGGACGTTGCCCTCCTCGGTCGAAGCAAACCCGCGTTGCGGCGACAGGCAAAGCTGATCGCGCGCGACGTGTTTCGCCGCCTGCTCGATCCGACGCTTGATCTCGTCGCGGCTTTCGAGTTTTCCGGACTTGGAGGTGACGAGGCCGAGCACGACCTTCTTACCCTTCGGCACGAGGCGCAGCGGCTCGAAACCGCCGGCGGGGTCGCTGTCGTACTCCATGAAGTAGCCGTGCACATTGATTGCGTTGAACAGCTTTCAGCGACCGGCTCATAACCGCCCCCGGCGACGAAACTCGAGCGGAAATTGCCGCGGCACAGATGCATGGTGATGGTCATATCGGCCGTGATATCGGCAATCGCGGCATTGATCATACCGGCATAGATGGCCGGCAGCGTCGCCGGATCTTCCCCGCGGGCGATGACGTGCTCGCGCAATGACGGATCGCACAGATAGGCGAGGTTGACCTCGTCGAGCTGAAGATAGCGGCAGCCGGCATCGGCGAAGGCCCGCACCGCCTTGGCGTAGGACCGGCCGAGGTCGCGATAGAAATCCTCCATCGCCGGATAGATGGATTCCGGCACCGCATCGCGGCCGTAGCGGAAATGCAGCGAAGACGGCGACGGGATCGTCACCTTCGGTGTTTGTCGCGTGTGCGTCTTGAGGAACCTGAAATACTCGATCATCGGGTGCGGCGCGTAGCCGCCGAGCTTGCCGGCGACGCGCAGCAGCACCGAGCGGGGCTGCGGGCCTTGCGCGTTGAATTTGATCTTGCGCTCGCCGACGTAGGACTCGACGCCCTCGAGCCGCTCGAGAAAATCGTAATTCCACGAGACGCGGCGAAACTCGCCGTCGGTGATGGATTTGAGCCCCACGTCCTCCTGTCTGCGGATCACGGTTTCGATCTCGCAATCTTCGACCTCAACCAGCGCCTGGGCGGAGATGTCTCCGCGCGCCCGCTTCTTCCGCGCCTCTTTGAGCGTAGCCGTCCGCAACAGGCTGCCGACGTTATCGGCGCTAAACGGCGGTGCGCTGTCCCGCATCCTCAGCCCCACACTTCCGCGGCGATCTCCACGACCAAGCGAAGCTTCGCCCACTGCTCGTCCTCGGTAAGAACGTTGCCTTCTTCCGTCGAGGCAAACCCACATTGCGGCGAGAGACAAAGCTGATCCAGCGCGACGTACCTGGTCGCCTCGTCGAGGCGGCGCTTGATGTCGCCCTTCTTTTCCAGGGCGCCGCTTTTTGAGGTGACGAGGCCGAGCACGAGCTGCTTCTTTCCCTTCGGGAAAAACCGTAGCGGCTCGAAACCGCCGGAACGCTCGTTGTCGTATTCGAGGAAATAGCCGTCGATGTTTATTTCATTGAACAACCGCTCCGCGAAAGGCTCGTAGCCGCCCTCCGCGATCCAGGTCGAGCGGAAATTGCCGCGGCACGAATGCATGGTGACCGTCATGTCCGCGGGTTTGCCTTCGAGCGCGCGGTTGATCATGCGCGCATAGGCGGCGGGGAGTCTCTCCGGCTCGTCACCGCGTTCGCGCGAGTGCGCAAGCTCGCGCTCGTCGCACATCATCGACCAGGTGGTGTCGTCGAATTGCAGATAGCGGCAGCCTGCGTCGTAGAACGCGCGCACTGCCTTGTGGGAGGCGTTCGCCACATCCTCGAAGAAGGGCTCGAGATCGGGATAGACGTCCTTGCTGATCGAGCTTCGGCCGGGGCGGAAATGCAGCATGTTGGGCGCGGGAATGGTCATTTTCGGCGTGACGCGGGTATGCGCTTTGAGAAAGCGAAAATCGTCGACGTGAGGATGCGATGAAAAATCGACGCGGCCGACGGTACGTACACTCTCGGCCTTGGTTTTCGCGCCATGAAAAGTGATGCCCTCGTCAACCTGGTAAAGCTCGACGCCTTTCAGACCCTTGAGGAAGTCGAACTGATACCACGAGCGGCGAAGCTCGCCGTCGGTTGCGAGTTTTAGTCCGATTTCCTCCTGTTTTCCGATCACCCTATCGATTTCGCAGTCTTCGACCACGCGCAACGCGTCGGCCGTGATCTCACCGCGCTGGAGTTTGGCCCGCGCATCCTTCACCACCGCCGGCCGTAACAGGCTGCCGACATGGTCGGCGCGGAATGGCGGCGCAGTCCGTTGCATTGGTTTCCTCCGGTTGGGCAAGCTCCACCTTGTGTTCTTCGTGATAAGGGTGAAGCTATCGGCAGGCCAAATGCGATTTAGCAAGCGGCGCGAGCGGGTGTAAATCCCGTCACGCCGGTGCAAAACCGCACAGACACTCTGCGTGAGACGCAGATGGTGCCCTCCAGGAGTAATCGATGCCTCCCATGCTCCGGCTCTACGAAGACCTGTTTGCGAACGATGCCGAACTGTTGCTGACCGCAGGCGCACGCATGATTTTCGTCGTGCATGGCTCAATCACTAAGGCGGACCGCGTGTTGCATGACGACGAGGCGATGGGCAGCGAAAGTGCCGGGCGCCTCAAAGCCGGCCGCGAGGGAGCGACGGTCTGGCGTTGGGAACTAACGGCGGGCGACGCGGCGGGCGTGACGGAGGGAGCCGGCTTTGTTTCGCGCGAAAAGCTTGCCGCGCCGCTCGATACCTTGCCGGAAGGCCCGGTGCTCCTGCGCGGTGACAGCGTCGCGTTTCCGCCCGGCGGCTGCGCGTATCTGCACCGGCATCAGGGGCCGGGCATCCGCTGCCTGGTCGAGGGCGGCATCCGCATCGACACGCGTGGCCACTCAACCTCGTACGGTCCGGGCGGCGCCTGGTACGAGAGCGGGCCAGAGCCTGTATTCGCTCAAGCCGCCGACCGACCGACCCGCTTCGTTCGCGTCATGATCCTGCCGATGACCTATCTGGCGAGAAGCTCGGTCGAGTATCTCAACGAGGAAGACAAGGCCAAGCCAAAGACGCAGACGTACAAAATCTACGCCGATATGCCGATTGCGAGTACGCGCACTGCCGCTTGAATCGAATTGGCGCCACGGAGGAGGTTCGAACCTCTGACCTCCACATGACAAGCGAGGCGACAGAACTCCGCCGGCGAACCGCTGGGGTAAAGCCGGAATGACGAAATTCCGCCGGTGAAGGGTGGCATGAAAACGCTGGTGCCGCGGAGAGG
>CAWKBE010000034.1:0-79806 GCA_963847785.1 uncultured Alphaproteobacteria bacterium | reverse complement strand
ATGAGAACGACAATGGCTAACTCAGTCACGATTCCATGTCCGCATTGCCATACGCTCAACCGCGTGCCATCCGAGCGCCGTGGGGAGGGCGGCCGATGCGGCCAGTGCCATCAGTCGCTTTTTACTGGACATCCGATCAATCTCGATACCGCGCATTTCGACCGCCACGCCGGCACCGCGGATTTGCCGCTGCTCGTCGATTTCTGGGCCGCCTGGTGCGGGCCATGCCGCGCCATGGCTCCGGTGTTCGAAGGAGCGGCAAAAGAGTTCGAGCCGCGTCTGCGCTTTGGCAAGGTCGATACCGAAGCCGAACCGAACCTTGCGGCCCGCTATCATATCCAGGCGATCCCAACGACGATCCTCCTGCGCGGCGGACGGGAATTGGCGCGCCATAGCGGCGCCATGCCGGCAGGTGCGCTTCGCGCCTGGATCGAGCACCATCTCCCCACTTAGATGGTCGGGACGCCGGCGTTAGGCCGCCGGCAGCTTGATCTTGCCGATATCGAGGATCTTCATCACGACCCTTTCGTAATATGGCTCCGTCGTGCCGGCGCGAACCTTGTGCAGGAAATATTTCTCAAAGGCCACCTTGGCAACATGGACCCAACGGCCGCTCGAGGCCCAATTGACGTTGCGCGGCGGATTTTGCGGCATGGCGACGAACGCCACGCCGTTGTCGCCAAAATCGGCCAGACAAATCGCGTTCCACGTCGCTTCGTGCGTGGCTTCCTGACCGCGAACGAGCTGGCCGATGTTGAGCGCCGATGCCGTGACCATCGATTCGATCATATAGCCCGTTTTAGGTACGCCGACGGGCACTGCCGTCTGCTCCAGCGGCGCGATGGCGATGCAAACACCGACGCCGAATACGTTGCGGAATTTGGGATTGCGTTGATATTTGTCGACGACGATGAATCCGCGTGGGTTGGTCAAGCCCTCGATTCCGCGCAACGCCGCAATGCCGCGGAACGCGGGAATCATCATCGAGAACTTGAACGGCAACACGTGTGTCTTTTTGGGCTTGCCGTCCTCGTCGACTTCATTCACATGCACCTTGTCCGCTTCGATCTTGTCGACCTTGGCGTTGACGATCCATTTGATGTGCCGCTGGCGCATTTCTGATTCGAGCACACCCTTGGTATCGCCAACACCGCCAACGCCGAGATGGCCGATATAGGGCTCGGCGGTGACGAAAGTCATCGGCACCTTGTCGCGAATGCGCCGACGGCGAAGATCCGTGTCCATGATCATGGCGAATTCGTAGGCGGGGCCGAAGCAGGACGCGCCCTGTACGCCACCGACCACGATCGGGCCGGGATCCTTGCAGAAATCCTCCCAGCGTTTGTTGGCCGCCGTCGCATGGTCGACGTCACAGATCGAATTGGTGTTGCGTTCGGGCCCGAAACCCTCGATCTCATCGAAGGCAAGCTCCGGCCCGGTGGCCACGACCAGATAGTCGTAATTGACCGACGAACCGTCACCGAGCTCAACCCGGTTTTCCGCCGGATGGACACGCTGAGCGCCGGCGGCACTGAAGCCGACGCCGTGTCGTGAAAGAACCGACGGCAAGTCGACGATAATGTCATCTTTGGCGCGCCACTTCACCGCAACCCATGGATTCGATGGTGTGAATTGAAAGAACGGCTTATTGGAAACAAGCGTGACGCGATCTTGCTTGCGCACCGTTTTCTTCAACTCATAGGCGCACGATACGCCACCGATACCACCGCCAAGCACGACAATGTGTGACATTTTCTCCTCCTGCGCGCCGGGCCGCACGGCCGGGCTTTTTTTCTTCATTTATGAAAATACGCTTTAGTTATCTCAAACGCGGGCGGCTGACCGACGCATTGATCCATGTCAACGATGCCGAAGCGATGTTCAAAACCGAAAAGATCAATCCATGATCTCCGGCAAATCTGTCCCCATCACATCCAGGCGATCCCGACGATGATCCTCGTGTGCGCGGACGGGAATTCCCGCGCCATTTCATCGGCCGGCTTCGGTCCCGCCTAAAGCTCGTCGAGAATCCTACCCGGGCGGAATCCCAAAGGGCGTGGTCGGTGCCTTGGTCAAATCGCTTTCGGCAAGCACGGCGTCTTGACTGAAAACAGTGGACGGCAGGTCGAGTGCGATCTCACGGCCGTCTCGCTTTGGCGCAATGACAGGATGCTCCTTCAAATATTGTTGCAGCGCTTCATGGATGGACAATAGGAGAACTTGCGCCTCATGCGTGCCGCGGTGCCGGCAGATCACGTCGATGGGCTCGCCTTCGCGTTCGCACCCGGCAATGATGTAGTGCCCATCATCCTCGCATTCGCGACCGTTGACCTTGATGGACACGACCCGTCGCCCGTATCCGGCGAACGCATCGAAGACAAATGTCATTCCAGAGGCGCGTGGTCCCCATCCGCCATTGAGCTTAAACGGGCTTTTTGAATAGACCGTCTCGAGTTCGCTTTCCAGGTAGTCCTTGAGTTCCTTTCCGGTTACCCAGCCGCGCTTCATTCGCGCGTCCATCGGCAGCAGGTTCCACAAGTCGGCTTCGGTGATTACTTCCGGCGGAACGGGTACGCCGAAGCGAAAGCCGTTGGTGAAGCCGATATCGGCTTTCGCGGTTTCGCGCACCGCGTCGGCAATGAAATCGTCGGCCGTGGTTTCGAGGAGATCGTAGCGCATCAGAACGGTTTCGGTTCGTCCAGTCTGCCTGGCCATGCGCGTGCGATACGGCATCAATGACCGGTCGACCAGCGCCTTCACCTCGGCGTCTTCGTCGTAACGGTTTGCCAGGATCGGGATGAGCCGGAATTCGTGGGCCGCGACACCTCCGCCGGGTTTGATGACGAGATCGAGCCTGCCCAGGAATGAACCGAAGCAGCCCGGTTCGACGACGATGACATCACCTTCAAGGATTGGCCAAGCGGTCCGCTCATGCGTGTGGCCGGACAGCACCACGTCGAGCTCCGGCGTCCGGCGGGCGATTTCGCGGGCGATCGATAGGCCGGTATGGGTGAGGGCAACCACGACATCCGGTCGTTCGCGGCCGCGCAGCTCCTTGACGAAATCGCGCAAGCCCTCGATGCGGGTCGTATCCATGCCGCGGAACTCCGCAGGTGGTTGACGTCCGCTGGCGCCGATATCGGTCGCGCCGACGACCGCAATCTTTACGCCTTGTCGTTGGAGCGTGATGGAGGCGGGGAACAAGCGGTTGCCGGTCGCTGTGTCGTGAAAATTGTAGCAAACGACCGGACAGTCGAGCCGGGCCATGGTCTGTTTGAACCGCTCCGGTCCGTACACGGGCTCCCAATTGCCGGGGGTGAACACATCGATCCCGAGGGCCTTGAGAGGCTCGAGAATCACTTCACCTTCGGACCATGCAGCTGGACCCGAACCTTGGAACTCATCACCTCCGTCAAGCAGGAAGCAGGCCCCTTCGCAATGCGCTCGCTCACGTTCGATGGCCGTCTTGAGGCGGGCATAGCCGCCCATCATCTGAATTTCCGGAGTCGCCCCCGGCAGGTATTCCGGGTGCGTTTCGAGTTGCGCATGCGTGTCGGTGAAGTGCAGCAGCGTCAGGCGCTTGGCATCGGCAATCGGATCGGTGCGCGCGGCCTCCGCGGCGAAACCGGGGACCGCAAGGCTGGAGCCAATCGCCGACAAACTTGCGGAGGCGATGAGCTGCCGGCGCGTCCAGTTTTTGATCATCGGTTTTCCAATCTTGCGTGCACCGTGTCTGACCGGCGTTTTTTGCCGAAGCCGGAGCGGACATCTTTCAGATGCAGCCCGCTCGATCGTTTCGTTGCCGTTGCCGCGTAGGCAGAAAAAATCAATACCGCGCATCCTTCGGCTTGCCGCCGTTGGGCCAGTCTTTGACCTTTCCGGGAAAATCGGGACGAGGCTGATGGGTGAAATATTCCGCCACATCAACTGCATCCTGATCCGATAAGGCGCCGCCCTGGCCCAACGGCGCGTTCAGGCCGTACGCGATTGGCATGTTGTTCTTGATGAACGCGGCGGCGGTATAGGTCCTCGCCATGCCGGCGCCAATATTGAATGACTCGTCACCCCAGAGCGGTGGAAAGACGAACTCGTTGCGAGCGTTCTTAAGCCCTTCGCCCTGAGCTCCGTGGCATTCGGCGCATTTCGCTTCATAGATCTCCTTGCCGTGAAGTGGATCGGGAACGAGATTAGTGTTGACCTTTCCGATACCGGCGCCCTCGACTTTGGCGTTTCGCGGCAGTCCGGCGGACAGCCAATTGAAATAAGCGATCATGGCCTTCATTTCTGGGGAATCGGCGGCCAGAGCCTTGCCATTCATCGACCGCAGCAAACAACCGTTGACGCGTTCCTCCAGTGTCACCTGTCGTCCGGCGCGCGGATTGTCCCGCGGGTAATTGACCGACATGCCGAGGTAAGGAGAGGCAAACGCGACGTTGCCGCCGTTTAAATGGCAACTGTCGCAGTTCAGCGCGGCACCGACGTTGTTGGGCAGCAACTTTTTGCTTTCGGCCAACAGGTGCCGGCCCAGCAAGATTTGTTTGCCGTCGGTGTTATCCGGAATATCGGCGATGTGAGGGCGGGCCAACTTGACCGTTGTGACCGTTTGCAGTTCCTGCGGCGCGGGCGCAGTCGCCTCCGATGCAGGAAAGGCGGCCCTGAGTTCGGCCACCTGTTCGGTTGTAACGGGGCCAGCCGAGTTGCCCCAAGCGCTTCGCATGTAAGTGACGATCTCGGCCACTTCGCGGTCGTCCAGCGTCTTGAAGGCGGGCATGGCGAATGCGGTGGGACGAGTCGTTGTGCTCGGCTTCCGTCCGCCGCTCAAAACGATGTGGATCAACGAGGTGGCGTCCGCCGTTTCGATCACGTCATTACTCGCCAACGCCGGGAATATACGTGTCACGCCACTTCCATCCCTGCGGTGACAGGTAACGCAGAATTCTTCGTACGTGGCGCTCCCATGGGTGGCGTGACCGTCCGAAGACAAGGCGGCTTGGGCGCTGGCGGAAACGGTCGGCTGTTGCTGACGCGCCGGAAGCGACTTCAGATAGCGGGCAATCGCGGTCAGATCGTCGTCGGTCAGATGCTGGGTGCCATGCTCCACCACCTCGGCCATGTTGCCGAAAGCGGCGGTGTGGTCGGTGCTGCCGGTCCGAAGAAAGGTGACGATATCGGCTTCGCTCCACTGACCGAGGCCGTCTTTGTCGCCGCGCAAGTTTTTCGCGTGCCAGCCCTCGATAACGGCCCCGGCCAAAAAGTCGGCCCCGTCGCGCTCGCTCAACGACTTTTCCTGCAGGGTGACGGCGCGCGGAGTGTGGCAAGCTCCGCAATGGCCAATGGCCTGCACCAGGTAGGCGCCGCGATTCCATTGCGCGTCGCGGGTGGGATCGGGCAGGAAACTTCCTCGGTGGAGGAACATAGTGTCCCAGAAAATCAAAGGGAAACGGAAATTCAGCGGAAAAGGAATGTCGCTGGGACGATTGTCATGCTGGACTGCAGCGACCCCGTGCTGGAAATAGGCATACAGGTTCTGAATATCGGCGTCGCTGATCTTGGCGTAGGACGGAAATGGCATGGCCGGATAGAGACGATGTCCGTCCTTGGCGACGCCCTCACGCACCGCGCGGGCAAAGTCTTCAAGGCTGTAAGCACCGATCCCGGTTGTCCGGTCGGGCGTGATGTTGGTGGTATAGATCCGTCCAATGGGGGTCATCATCGAAAGACCCCCGGCGAACTTCTCGCCATCGGAAGCCGTGTGGCAAGCGACACAACCGGCCGCCCGGGCCAAATAGCGGCCGCGTTCCACTGTCGAATTGGCAGTTGATGCCGTCTCGGCCCATGCAGTCGTCGCCGCCAGGATGAGAAACGAGCAAGACCAAAACTTAACCACCAAGAAATTGTCTGTTCGCATCCAACGTCTGCTGATCATTGAGTGTAGGGCTTGAAACCGTAGCGCTCGAATATCTTTAGCGCCTCGGACGAGTGAATGAAGTCGAGCCACGCCTTTGCCGCGGCCGCATGCGGGGCGTCTTTCACCTGCGCGCCGGCATAGGTCGCTGTGACATTGACGTTATCGGGGATCGCGACATGCCCAAGCGGATTGCCCACCTCTTCCTGGAAAATCGCCTCAGATTGCCAGGTCACCCCCGCATCGGCGCAGCCTTGCATGATGGCCAGTGGAGTCTGGCGATGATGAATGAGCGTCAAATAGGTGCTGCCGTCCTTGACCTTGGTGTCGTAAACGCTGGTCACCAAGTCATCGCCGCCCGCATTTGCCAACGCCGCCTTGATCTGACGCCCGATTCCTTCGTAAGCGGGGTTCGGCATCGCCAAGCGAATGTCCGGCCTGCCCAGATCGGCCAAGCCTTTGATATGGCCGGGATTGCCCTTGGGCACCATGATCGTCAGGTTGTTGGTAACGTAAGGTAGCGCCGGTCCGACCAGAATTCCCTTGTCGATGTTTTCGTTCACCTTCTTCAGACCGCCGAAATAAACATCGGCCTTCGCCGTCCACGTCATGTTGCCGACGGTGATGCGTCCGCCTTTCTCAATCTGTTCGATCAGGCGTCCGGGGGGAATCGTCTCCCAGAAGATGCGGCCCTTGAATTCCGGGTGAGACGCCTCGAAAGCCAGCACCAGAAGCTTGGTGGCGAAGAAATAGTTGCCGCCGAAGAAGAGAACCAGCTTGGGATCGGTTAGATCGCCATGGAAGTCGGCGAGAACGTCGATCTCGGGGATAGTGAAGACGAGGCCGCGGTCGGTCGCATCGTTGTTGGATCCTCCTTGCCAAGGCGGCAACGTGTTTTCCTCAAAGCGCGGAGGTTGCTTGCACATGGTCGGCGACGCCTTGCCGGCCTGTTCCTCGGCCAGCGCAGGTCCCGCCAATAGGACGCAGGCAATGCAACCCAACAGAAAACGGCGCTGAGTGGACCGCATCGGATCTTTCCTCCTGAATTGGCGCTGGGGGAGGTTATTTGGCGTAATGGAAGCCCGCCTCCTGCAACAAAGGCAACGTGGCGACAACGCCGGGGGTAAGGACGGTATCCGGGATCAGATGATTGGTCAGCTCGGCCGTCAGCGCTTCAAACGACAACTTATCGGGATTGACGCCCTTCTTGATCAGCCTGTCGGCCAGTTCCGCGATGGCATTGTGGCAGGCGAGGAAAACCACACCCCGCCGCATCAGCGTCGGAATGGCGTTATCCGCCGCCGAAAACACCCCTTCCGGATCTTCGAAGTTCGCGGGATCGTTGGACGCAAGCTTCGGTTGCTCGATGAGCGTGTTGGTCTTGAATTTGTCGCCGGCTTGGCTGGCAAGCTGATATTTGTCCCACATGGCTTGATCGTAAAGCGCCAAATGGGCCGTACCGTGAGTGCCCGACACGCACAGAAAGTCAGCGTTCTTGTACGACCAGATTTGCGCGTTGAGCGAATTGCGCATCAGATTGAGCCAAGGACTGTTGATATCGACGGGATCCCACACCTGCTTCGGCCCGCCGCTATAGGCCAAGACTTCCGACAACGCCTCGTGATCCCATTGGTCAGGGCTGGTCAGGATCATCGGCACGGACTTGAAGTCCCTGCGGCGCGGAGCCTTGCTCAAACGCTCGGCCAAAGCTTTCAGCTTTCCGGCTTCCGACGGGGCCAGATCCGTGGTCACAGCCGCCTGAGCAGTTCCGGTTGCCACCGCGAGCACGCCACCGCCGGCGACCATTGCGCGACGACTGATCATCGTTTCCTCCCCTTTTGGGTTATATGCAAAAGCTAGAATATGATGATGTGGTCCGCAAGCGCGAAGCGTGCGCCGGCGGCATATTCAACTTGCAGCCGCGGTCACGCCGCGCTGGCCAAGCGCCATCTCGATCACTTGGCGAAAATCGCCTGCGCTCAAGCTGAGAAAGTCGGCCGCGGTGCGGGCGAAGAAGCTCTCAATCGACCGGCCGGCTTCGGCGACATTGACGCCGCGCAGTGCGGCCTCGAGATCGAATACGAGTCGCGGTGGCGTAACGAAGAAATCGCCGGTGATCAGCGCTTCGCGGATCCGGTCGCGGTGCAGTCCTTCCAGGCGGATATCGGCGCGTACGGTGCCGCCGCGGCCGGTGAGCGATGCGCTGACCAGCGCATCGTCCGCCGGCGGCGTATCGAGCATGGTCACATATGCATCCGTGCCGATCTCCTCGCGAAACGCACGCTCGGCGAGTTCTTCCTCATAAGCTGTGACCGGTCCCCATTGCGGGATGATACCGAGGCCCTCAGCGAAGCCCGCGACCAGGCCGTCATAAATGGATTCGAGATCTGGCAGAGCGTCGCCCATGATTTCGCGCATCGTGATGACGCGCTGCGCTGCCGAATTGATTGCGCGCTTGGCCAGCTTCTCCGCAGGGACGTTGAGGCAAGCCAGCATCTTGGCTGGATCGAAATCGATCAGCAAAGTGCCCTGATAGAAAATGAGGTTGCCGTCGAAAAAGCCGCCGGTGCCGCTGATCTTGCGGCCATCGACCTCGATATCGTTGCGCGGTCGGTATCGCGCCGGCACACCCAGCTTTTGCAGGCCGAGCGCGGCGGCTTCGCAGATGCGTCGGGTCACTTCGGCAAGATCCATGCGCCCCAAACTCGCGCGATCGAACACCAACTCCCAGCCGATCTGCCCTTCGTCGAAGTAAAGGCCCCCGCCCCCGGTAATCCGCCGCACGGTCTCGATACCATGCGCCTTGCAGTAATCGAGCTTGATCTCGTGGCTGAGGAATTGATGGATGCCAATCAGTGCGGAGGGGCGAAAGCGCAGGAAGCGGATCGTGTCGGGAATTCTGGATTCCCGGCGTGCTTCGATCAGCGCTTGGTCGAAAGCGATATTGGCGCGCCCGCCGCGTAGGCCGGTTGCAATGACGCGAAACGGCTTGCTTGGCGACGTGGCCATATTCGTGCCCTTTCCTGCTTTTCCTATCGGCTACAGCGGCGCGCGGAGCTGCCGCCCATACCGGCATCGATCTGACGGCGGGCCTTGCGAATATCATTGCGGTTCAGCTTGAACGGATAGGAGGCGATGTCACGCGGAGGAGAATCGCCGTAGGGCCGGTCGCAAGCCGAAATATCGTCCGCCTCCTTGCCCGGACAACCCGAGGTGCGGAAGGCTGTGCCGGCTTCGATCACGGCGTCGATCTCATCCTGCGGCAGGCCGAAATCGGTCAGCGTGCCGTTCGTGTCGAAGCGCATCCGTTCAAGGCGATGATTGCGATAATCGATGAGGTAGCGCGCAAGTTGGATACGCCGCCACTGCGGTCGCGGTGCCGGCGGCAGATGGTCCATAAGCGAACCTCGCTCAGGAAAAAACGCGAACATATGGCTATGGCCGCCAAGGTCGCGAATCTTCTGCACTTGGGCCAGCACGTCGTGATCGCTTTCGCCCATGCCGACAATCAGATGAGCGCCGAAGTGCTCCGGTCCGAAAATTTCGGCTGCGGCATGGAGAATTTCCCAATATTTGTCCCAGCTGTGCGGTGACTGCACGCCGGATCCGCGTGTTCGGTCGAAGACTTCGGGATTACAGGCGTCGAGCGCGACGGTGAAGATATCGGCGCCGATGTCCTTTAGCTCCTGCACGTCCAGCCGCGTCATCGTCGTCGGATTGGACAAGATGGACACCGGCACATGCTTGACGCACTCGACCCATTTTCTCAGCACCACGCGGGTGTCCTCGTCGGAGCGCGGATGCGTAATCATGCTGATGCACATGCGGTGGAAGCGACCGCCGTCGCCGCCTGCGGCGACGATGTCGATCACCTGGTCGTAGGGCACCGCCGGCCAGTCGACGCGGATGAAGTTGCGGTCGGCATAGTTGCGCTCCGCTTCGCGATGACGTGCCAGCCCGCAATAGGCGCAGTTGGCGCGGCAGCCTTCGGGATAGGTGAGCAGCAGGTTCAAACACCGGGTGCAGCTGGTGCGATGCATGTAGCCGCCCATCACGCCGAGTGTAATCGCCGCAGCCGTCGACATTTGCACGTATTCGGGCGAACGCATGTTGGGCGTGAGAACATTGTAGTTCGGCCGATAGACCCCTTCGGGCTGCAAGTCCTGCGTCTTCACCCGTGCGCCGTTGCGCGCGTCCACCGGCACCACCCCCGGAACCCGCGGCAGCATCGTCTCGGCATCATTGGACGCGCGCCGCGACTCGCCAAGGAAATCGGGAACCGGGCTGCGGGGCATTTCGAGACAGCTCATCACGCCTCCTTGAAGTGTGTTGACGTTTTCACGCGGCCCAATACTGCGGCGATGCGATCCAGCCTTCACTCAGTGCGCGCGCGTCGGGCGCGCCACCGCCCCTATAGCAGGCCAGCACTTCGCGCCGCCGCCGCACCGCGCGGTTCAGCGCCGCGTCGAAAATGTCACCGAGCTCTTCCTCGTAATCTTTGATCGCACGGGCGCAATCGCCAAGGAAATCCGCGGCCGCTCGCCCGGCGAGCGCACCCGATTGCACGGCCGAGGCGATGCCGGCGCCCGTTACCGGGTTGGTCAGACCTGCGGCGTCGCCTGCCAGCAGCACGGCGGTGCCCCCGAGACGTCCGACCGATCGCAAACGCCCGCCGACCGGTATTGCGCCGCCTGTGAGAGCAAACGTTTTGGTCCCAATGCGGCGCTCGTCCGCAAGCTTCTCGCACAGCGCCGCGAGCATCGGCTTGAGCGACTTTCTCAATTCGACAGCGACGCCGAGACCAATATTGGCCACGGCTCCCTTGGGAAACAGCCATGCGTAGCCGCCGTGGTAATCGGGGCTCAAAAAAATGTCGGTCGCGTCATGCGGCAGGACGAGAGGTACCGTGACCTGCCGCGTATCGACCAGGTCGCGGTTAATCTCCACGATCGCCATGCCGACCCGCGAGTGCGGACCATCGGCGCCAATCAGTACCCGGGGCCGCAACCGGGCGCCGGTGGACGTTGTTACTGTGCCGTCGACGGCGACCGACATGACGGTCTCACTGTACCGGCACTCGGCTCCGTTCCACGCCGCTTCATGCGCCAGCATTCGGTCGAAGGCGCCGCGGTCGATCATGAGGCCGTGAAAATGGTCAGTCACCTCCGGCCGGTGCGCTCCGACGAAGGTCAACATGCGTGTGACCTTCTGCTCGGTCACCCTGCGCACGCGGGGAACGTCGTGCTCGATCAAGCTCGGCACGAATTCCGCGCATTGCACCGGCGCACCGGCGGTCTTCCGCCGTTCCAGCGCGACGACCTCCAGACCTGCGGCAGCTGCCGTCGCGGCGGCTCGGCTTCCTGCCGGGCCGAGTCCAACCACAAGCAAGTCCGGTGTTTCAATCGGCATCGCACTCCTCATGCGGCGCAGGCGCGCCGTCCGGCAAGGCCATCGAGGGCAATCGAGCAGCAGGCATGATCCTGCTCGATTGACCGGCCAATGGCGCGGGCGAGTGCCACTATTCCTTCGGCGGGATAGGCGATACCGTCGAATCCGGCCATGACCGCATAGGCGTCGGTGATCATTTTGTGACGGCCGGGCGGGCGAATGCAGCCGAGCTGCACGGGCGCATGGCGGACACGATTGCGCGCGGCGACGAAGACCTTGGCCACCTCGTCGGTCGAGACCGTCGCAAACGGCTTCTCCGCCGGCGCATAGATCGGCGTGACCACGACCAGCACCAACGCGGCGACCGGATAACGCGCGACGATATCGAGCGCGGTTTCCTCGCCAAGCAGACGCCCGTAGTGGAGCCCGATCACGATATGCGGCACGACCTCCATTGAGGTCGCAGTCAGCGCGGCGAGCGTTGCTTCGAAGTCAGCGACCGGGCGGTCGAGGTGGTAGACATCGCGAATCGTCTCCTGCGCGCCGATCACGTCCGTCATGGCGACGTCGATCCCTGCCGCCTCCATGCGCTTGGCCCGTGCTTCGTCGAGCAACGCCGAATGCGCGGCAATGCGCAGGTGGGGAAAATCGCGCTTGAGCTTCTCGATCGTCGGATAATAGCGCTCGTAGGGTACCTCGTTGCGGCGATTGGAACCGCCTGACAGGAGAAAGCCGCGCAAATCCCTGAGCAGGACCAGATCGCGCACCTTGCGGTCGAGTTCCGCCGGGCTCGTCGCCGCAATCATCGGTTCGAGAATTTTCGCCTGACAATGGTCGCAATTAAGGGCGCAGGCCCCGCCAGTGATCGAGAAGGCCGGAAAGCTCGCCTTGCCGCAACCCTTCAACTCATCGTTGGCATAGGAACGGAATGTGGGGGTAAAAAACCGCAGCACGCCAAGCGGTTGCTCGCGCGCCGCGACTTCCAGCGATTCGACGAGCGCCGCGTCGAAAGGCAGCTCGTCGAACGGTTCGATCTCCCGTAACGCCTCGAACCAGGTCATCATCTCCCCGTTTAATTTTCTTCGCCAGGTTATCACATTCAGAAACTTCTATATGTTTTCCGCAATCGGCGCTAGTGTCTTGCGGCACTTGGTTCAATGCATCGATGTCCAAGCATGAAGACGCTGTGCGTCCTCCAGCACGTCGAAGCGGAATACCTCGGGTTGCTGGAGGATCATTTCGAAGGTCGCAATATCCGCTTCCGCTATTGCCGGCCGTTTACGCCAGGCGCCTCGCTTCCGACGAGCGCCGAGGAATATGACGGTCTGATTCTTCTCGGCGCCGGCCCAAAGGGCATTGTCAGCGGTGATTTGATTCCGAGCCTCGGTGCGGAATTGCGCCTGACCCGAGACTTTCTCGATCGCGGATTGCCGGTTATAGGCATCGGTATCGGGGCCTGTATCCTTACTACCGCGGCTGGCGGTGGAGCCGAGGAGGCACCGCTGCGCTTCACACTCGATAACGCCCGCCGCCTCGTCCCCGACGCGCTGGGCGGGCATGTGCCGCCGACGTTTCCGGTCGCGGTCTATATGCGCGACCGTCCGGTATTGCCCGGCACCGCCAGGGTACTGGCGGTCAACCAGCACGACGAACCGGTGGTTTTTCAATTGCGGAACAATTGCTTCGGCTTCGTCGGCCATCCGGGAATCAAGTCGGCCCTGATCGAGGACTTGATTATGGAGTTCGAGGAAGTGCCTGACGGAACGGCGGAAACACTCGCCGACCTGCGCGCCGTGCAAGGTGAAATCGCGGCCAATTTGGGTCCGATCATGGTCGGACTGATCCAGGTAACCCATTTGATGGAGCAGAGCGCCTAACGCGCGGTCGCGCACACATTCGATTTTTTCTAATTGACCCTATGGCATTCATTCACGTTTTGGAATATGTCTTCTTTAGCCGGCGACATTGACCGAGATCAATGGGCACGGTCGCGCAACGCGTATAGTTTGTGGGAAGGACGCCCGGCAATGGCGAAAAAGCTGATCATCATCATGGTCAACACCGACCCGCGAAACGGCGAAGAACTCGGTGCGCCGTTCTTTCAGGCGACGGTCGCCGCGGCGATGGACTACGAGGTCGAGGTGGTTTGCACGGCAACGGCGGGACAGCTCATGAAGAAGGGCGTCGCCGAAAAGCTGGTCGTCAAGCCCGGCTCGCCAAAGACCGTGTACGACTTCATCAAAGACGCGCATGGCGCCGGCGTGAAATTCTATTGCTGTTCGCCGAACCTCGACCTCTTCGACATGACCGAAGCAGACCTTATCCCCGAATGCGAAGGCATCGTGGGCGGCGCCAAGGTCATCGAGGAAGTTATGGAAGACGATGATGCCAGGGTGCTGACCTATTGATGAGCGCGAACATAGTCCACACGGCCGAGCATAGCGACCTGATCGGCGATCCGGTATCGCCGACCCCTGTCGTTCCTTACGAAAAACTCGAAGAAGTCTTCGATGATATCCGCTCGCACGTTCTTTACGACCATGAACTGCACGGCTGCCTCAACTGCGGCATCTGCACCGCGACCTGCCCGTCGGCGCACTATTACGACTACTCGCCACGCGAGATCGTTCAGCTCCTTTGGACCGAGAATCTCGAAGGCATCTATGACGCGATGCAGGAGAAGATCTGGTCCTGCGCGCAGTGCTACACCTGCGCCGCCCGTTGTCCGTTCCAGAACTCGCCCGGCGGTCTGGTCATGATCATGCGCGAGGTCGCTATCAAGCACGGCATGCAGTCGGCCAAGGACGTGCTGCGGCCGTTCTCGCGCGTCCTGCTCAAAGTTATCTCCACCGGCAACCAGCTGGCGCCCAATATGATCACCCGGGACGCGTTCCCGGATTGGGGCCCAAATGTTACCAAGATCGACGCCCCGCTTAACATCCTGCGCAAGGCCATTCCGGTGCCGACCATGCACACCATGGACACGGCTTGGGAGGTGAATCTTGAAAACCTCGATCGAGCTCTACACGATCTGGGAAGCGACCGGCGTGCTCGATCAGTTGGAGATGGTCGACGAAAACCTGTTCGATGTCGTCAATGACGTGATGGACGAGAAGCGCGATGAGTACAACGAGTGGCTTGAGGAACAGAAAGAAGAAGAAGCGGACGCGGATGAGTGAGACGAGACACGCTCGATCTCCGTGCAACGGAGGGATCTATGGACGATAAGCGTAACGAAGGCGTATCGGCTTTTACCGGCTTTGGCGCCGAATGGCGACCGTCCAACCTGACGCCAACCGAGGCGAAGGCGGCCACCTCTTGGGTGGAGGCGAAGATCGACCGCCGCTCGATGCTGACCAACAAGGATCGCGTCGCCGACGTTCGCGATGCCATGTGGCAGCTCGAGAAGGAGGGCGAGATCCTCGTCCACCGGCTCGATGAGCGGCACGAGCCGGTAGTCGCGCGCACCCTCTACGGCTGGGAGAAGCGCATCCCAACCACCAACTTGTGGCATCACAAATCGTGCGGCCAATGCGGCAACATCCCCGGCTATCCGTCCAGCGTAATGTGGCTGATGAACAAGCTAGGCACGCGCTATATCGACGAGACTGACCAGACCTCGTGTACGGCCTGGAACTACCATGGCTCGGGCATTGGCAATGTCGTCAGCCTCGCCGCCGTGTTCCTGCGCAACTTCCACCAGGCCTACGTTTCGGCGAAGGCGCAGGGCCTGCCGATCGGTACCTATTATCCGCTCGTTCATTGCGGCACCTCCTTCGGCAATTATAAGGAGATGCGCATCTTCCTCATGCACTCAGCCGAGCTGCGGGAGCAGGTGAAGAAGATTCTCGGCAAGCTCGGCCGTCTGGTTGACGGCAAGTTGCTGATCCCCGAAGAGGTGGTGCACTATTCCGAATGGCTGCATGTGATGCGCGACCGCATCAAGCAGCATCAGGTGGTCGACGTCAGCAATATCCGCGCCACCATCCATCCGGCCTGCCACGTATACAAGATGGTGCCGGAGGACGTGATCTACGACGACACGGTGATGGACGGCAACCGCGTCGCGGTCTCCACCGGTCTGATGCAGACGCTCGGTGCGCAGGTGATTGACTATTCCACCTGGTACGATTGCTGCGGCTTCGGCTTCCGCCACATCATCGGCGAGCGCGAGTTCACCCGCTCCTTCGCCATCGACCGCAAGATCAAGGTGGCGGTGGAGGAGGCGAGGGCCGACGTGATGGTCGGCCACGACACAGGCTGCATCACCACGCTCGACAAAAACCAGTGGATCGGCAAGGCGGTGGACAAAGTCTATGCGCTGCCGATTCTGGCCGATTGTCAATTTGCCGCGCTCGCGCTCGGCGCCCATCCCTACAAACTCGCGCAACTGCACTGGCACGCCTCGCCGTTTGAGGGGCTGCTGGAGAAGCTCGGTATCGATTGGCAGAAGGCCAAGCTCGAGTTCGAGCAGTACCTCGACGAGGTCAAGGCCGGCCGCATCGAAACACTCTATGACCCCAAACGCGCGATCACCTCAGGCCCGGGCTACGTCAAGCCCAAGGCTGTCGCCGCGCTTCCGGGAGCGGCGGAATGAACCGCCCAGTCCTCATCGTCGGTGGCGGTCCGTCCGGGTTGTCGGCCGCCCATGCGTTGGCCGCGGCGGGGCAGCGCGTCGTGCTGGTCGATAAGGCCGACCAACTCGGCGGCGCGCCGATCTTGTCTGGGTACGCCAAATTGGTGCCGAGCGGTGAATGGGCCAAGGATGCGATCGGCGGCATGGTCAAGCGGATCGAGAGCAATAAGCTCGTTGATGTCAGGAAGCATGCGACGGTCAAGATCTTCACCGGCGGCCCCGGCGATTTCCACGCGACGCTATCCGACGGGACGCAGGTGGAAGCGGGTGCCACCATCCTTTGCACCGGTTTCACCCATTTCGACTCGATCAACAAACCGGAATGGGGCTTCGGCACCTATCCCGACGTGGTCACCACCACGCAGGTCGAGCAGATGTTCTCGTCGGGCAAAGGCGTGCGCTGCCCATCTGACGGGCGCGAGCCCGACCGGGTCGCTATCCTCCTCTGTGTCGGCTCGCGCGACCGCCAGATCGGCCGCGAGTGGTGCTCCAAAATCTGCTGCACGGTGTCTTCGAACCTGGCGATGGAGATCCGCGAAGCACTGCCGAAGTGCAGCGTCTACATCTACTACATGGATATCCGCACCTTCGGCCTGTACGAGGGCCAATACTACTGGGAAAGTCAGGAGAAATATAAGGTCAAGTACATCAAGGCGCGCATTGCCGAGGTAACCTCCGACGGGAAGCGCCTGATCGTGAAGGGCGAGGACACGCTGGTGAAGCGTCCCATCACCATTCCCTTTGATATGGTCGTGCACGCCATCGGCATGGACCCCAATGTTGACAACATGACGTTGTCCGCCGTGTTCGACGTCAAGCTGGAAAAGTACGGCCACGTCCAGAAAGCGTCGACCTATTCCAACATGTCGGCGACCTCGCGACCCGGCGTCTTCGTCGCCGGCGCGGCGACGGGACCTGAGACCATCGATGACTCGATCGCCCAAGGCCAATCCGCGGCGATGGCGGCGCTGACTCTGGTCCGTAGCGCCTTGCTTGAGGCCGCTGAGTGATGTGGCCAGTCGGCAGCAATAAAGCCAAAGTGGCGCCCGGGCCGGCACGGCCGGTGCTCGATCTGTCCGGTCCCAAGCTGCGGCGGGCCTTCGAGAATCTTGTCGAAAGCGCCGAAGACACCGGTGGTGTCGAACGCTATGTCGGCGCGCTGGCGCTCAAGGCCTCCCTGTTCGAGGAGGTGCTCGGCAAGGGCCAGGTCGGCGAGTTGACCGAGCCCGAGTTCTACGATCTCGCCGCCTTCACCACGCCGGTGCGCCGGCGCATCGGTGTCTGGCTTGGCCGCAACGGTTTCCCCGCGATGCGCTCTCGGCTTGTCGCGCTGCTTGACGGCTGGTCCGATGTCGCCACCGCGGATCAACGTATCGGCGCATTCGTGGCCAGCTTTCCCGCCGATCGCGAGCACCGGTGGTCGCGCGATCTCGCCGCCGAGGTCTTACACTTTACCGCGCCCGACCGCTATCCGCTGATGACGCGGTGGATGTGGGATGCCCGCGTCAATACCGGCGTGCTGCGCCAAATTTGGCACAGCGACAATAGCGCCGAACCCGGCACCATCGCAGTGGGCGATGGCTATGCCACCTTCGCGACGCTACGCGAAGAATTGGAAGGGTTCCTACAGGCGAACGGCGTGTTTCGCGACCTAGCGCTCTATAACGACCTGCTCTGCGCCCACATCTATGCCGCCTACATCAACGACCGGGGTGGGCAATATCTGCACGCGGATTTCTGCGGTGGCGGAAAGGCCGACGCGATGGCGCATACGCGCCGTCTGCTGGGACTGGACGCGGTGGATACCGAGTCCGGCCGTACCCGCCTCAAGCTAATCGACGGCGAAGCCTATGTACTCGGCGAGACGCGCCAGCTGAGCTCGTGAAGGAGCGACGATGCCGATTCACGAAAAATCGCTGATCCGCCCCGAGAACCTCGTCACGCACGAGCACTTGGAGATCGAAGGCGTCGACGTCTCTGGGCACTGGAGCACGTTCATCAACTCGCGCGCCGTGACCGACTACAACGAGCAGATGGAGGAAGAGATCGCGGCACTGCCGGGCGGCGAGTTCATCCACCGTTGCTGGCAATGCGGCTCGTGCACCAATTCCTGTACGGTCAACGCCATCAACCCGGACTTCAACCCGCGCTATTGGATCTACCTGATCCGCATGGGGTTTGAAGATGAGCTGCTGCGCGACAAGGACATCATCTGGCAGTGCGTCTCGTGCAACAAATGCACCTACGCCTGTCCGCGCGACGTCAATCCGGAAGGCGTGATGAAGGCAACCGCGCATTGGCTCGAACTCAAGGGCCATACCGAGCGGAAGCCATCGATGACATTCGATGAAATCTTCTCAGACCAGGTTTTCGCCACCGGCAAAATCGAGGATGGCCTCGTGCTGCGCCAGTTCTTCAAGCGCACCAAACAGTCGTTGTTCCAGGACTGGCTGATCGTGCTGGTCCGCGGCTTGGTGATGCGGCTGCCGGTCGGACTGCTGATGAAGCTTGGCCTTGCCACGCTGTTTCGTCCGCGCACGCGCGGCTGGAAACGGGCGAGCGCAGCGATCGCGGAGTACGTTGACGAGCGCGAGACGGCCGATCGTCGTGCACTAGGTATTCACGTGCAAGGAGCGGAGTGATGAGCGGCAAGTACAAAAACGTCGCTTACTATCCGGGCTGTGCGCTCGAAGGCACCGGCCACGCTTACAACCGTTCTACCAAGGAATTGGGCAAGGTACTGGGCCTTCAGATCACCGAGCTTGAGAACTGGAATTGTTGCGGCGCGATGGAGGTCAAGAACGTCGATCCCAAGCTGCAGACCTATCTTTCGGCCCGCAATCTTTCGATTGCGAAAAAGATGGGTTTCGACACCGTCATGGCGCCATGCAACGGCTGCTATCACAATCTGAAAAAGGCGGAGTACGACCTCGCCAATGATGCAAACTCGCGCGAAGTGACCGACCGTCTGTCGCGCAAGGCCGGGCATGAGACCTACGAGGCCGGCAAGGTCGAGACCATCCACGCGCTTGACTGGATTAAGGAGGAGATCGGCGAGGAGGGCCTGAGAGTACGCGTGAAGAACTCGCTCAAGGGCCTCAAGGTCGCCAATTATTATGGCTGCATGTACACGCGTCCCCGCCACATCTTTCCAGAGAAGGACAAGGGACCAGCATCGGAGTCAACGGCAAAGCCGCACTTCATGGACGATCTCCTGGCGGCCGCCGGCGCCGAGAATGTTGAATATCCGCTCAAGACTGCGTGCTGTGGCGGCGCTCATACGCTTTCGGACAGCGACACTTCAACGAAGCTGGTCCTGAATCTTTTGACGACGGCGGAGGTTTGCGGGGCCGAAGTCATCGCCACCGAATGTCCGACCTGTCACACCGGACTGGAGATACATCAAGTCCGCGCCGAAAAAGTGCTCGGCCGCAAGACATCGGTGAAGATCCTCTACTTCACTCAGCTTCTCGGCATGGCGCTTGGATTGTCGGCGCGCAAGGTCGGCGTCCATGAAAATTTTTCAGCATCTTCCGCTTTCCTGCGCGCACGGGGGCTTGGCCGATGACCGGGATACCCAGCCAACGAATTGACGATATTGTGGCGCGGCTCGAGGCCTTGATTGCGTCGCCGGACGCAGCGCTTGGCGCGGCTGCGCCGGCGTTCGCCGCTGAACTATTGGCACTAGGCGACGCGATCCTCGAGATTTGGCTGACGGCACACGACGCGACGCCAACGACGCGCAAGGCCGAAGGCTTTCGCTTGCTGGCTCTGCAGCGCCAGGGCGCCCGCGGCGACGCAAGCTTCAACGCCTGCCGCGAGACCTGTCGCGAGCTCGTCTACCACCACAATCTCGTGCGCCTCGATCCCGCTCATCCGGACACTGCGCGCAGGCTCCGTCTTGGCGCCATGGTGGCGAGACACTTGGCGCTCTTTATCGGTGGCAAGCTTGAAGTGGCGGGCCTCGGCGAATTCTGCTGCGCATCGCGACCGCTTCGTTCGCAAGAAGCAAACACGCAGCCCGCCGAAATTGCGTGACATTTAAGGAGAGCCAAATGCCGACCGTCCGTGGTTGCCAACTTCCCGACGAACTCCTCTACGATGTCGAGAATAACATCTGGTACCGCGACAATTCCGACGGCACCGTGACGCTCGGCATGACCGCGGTGGCCGCCGCCATGGCCGGTCAGCTCGTGGCCTTCACTGCGAAAAAAGTGGGTCGCGCGGTCCAGGCCGGAAAATCGTGCGCCACTATTGAGTCAGGCAAATGGGTCGGGCCGGCGAAAATCGCGTTCGACGCCGAAGTGGTCGAGGTCAACCCTGCTTTGACCGGAACGCCCAAAATCGCCAACGCCGACCCCTACGGTCAGGGCTGGATGGTCAAGGTGCGGCCGACCGACTGGGCCGCCGCCAAAGCCGGTCTCGTTCCCGGAACTGCGGTTGCTGCGCCGTACGAAGTAAAGATGACCGCGGACAATTTTGTCGGATGCGCGTGAGCGGGCAGGACGAATTTGCGGTGAGCGAGATCGTAGAAACAAAGCCGACTTTGGCGAGTCGCGGTCTCGGAGCGGTCGCCGCGTTGCAGGCCTATTTTCCTGGTGTGCTGGTGAGTTTGATCATCGCCGTCGCCGCCACCTTTTTGTCGGAGCATTACGGCGGGCCGGTGATGCTGTTCGCGCTGCTGCTCGGTATGGCGTTTTATTTTCTGTCGCAGGAAGGGCCTTGCGTCGCCGGCATTGAATTTGCGTCCAAAAGCATCCTGCGCGTCGCTGTCGGGCTTCTGGGAGCGCAGATTACCATTTCCGAGATCATGAAACTCGGCCCGACGCCGGTGATCATGGTGATAGGTGCGGTCACGGCTACAATCCTGTTCGGTGTGGTGGGCGCCCGCGTCGCCGGCTTAAGCCGGCCGTTTGGAATTTTAACTTCGGGGGCGGTGGCGATCTGCGGCGCGTCCGCGGCGCTTGCGATCTCCTCGGTCCTACCGAAGGGCGAAAACCATGAGCGCGATACCGTGTTCACGGTGATCGGTGTCACGGCGCTGAGCACGATCGCCATGATTGTCTATCCGGTGATCATTGCCTTTTTCCATCTCGATCACGCGGCGATAGGCGTGTTCCTCGGCGGCACCATCCACGACGTGGCGCAGGTGGTCGGCGCCGGGTTCAGCGTCTCCGAGGAGACAGGCAACGTCGCTACCTTCACAAAGCTCCTGCGCGTGGCGATGCTCCTGCCCGTGGTGGTGACATTGTCATTCGTGTTCCATGCCCACAACACCACCAAGGCCGGCCGGCAATTGCCCGGCTTTCTCGTCGTCTTTGCCGTCCTGGTGGTGGTCAAACAGCCTGGGAATAATTCCAGCGCCGGCGCTCGCTGCGCTCAAAATTGTATCGCGCTGGTGCCTGGTCACGGCAATCGCTGCGCTCGGAATGAAAACGTCGCTCAAGGCGATGGCCGAGGTGGGTGGGAGCGCGATCGCCTTGATCGTCGCCGAGACGGTGTTTCTGGCGATTCTCGTGTTGGTGATTGTGGTGTGGAGGTTTTGAGCGGAGGAAATGGCGCCGCTGCGGCCGCGCAAACCAAAAAGAGGATAAACGATGGGCAACGAAAGCAACGCCAAGCGCATGTCGATGATCGTCACCAAGGGTTCGCTGGATTGGGCCTATCCGCCCTTCATCCTGGCCACCACGGCGGCGGCCATGGGCCTTGAGGTGACGATGTTCTTCACCTTTTACGGCCTCACGCTGTTGAAGAAAAAGCTTGACCTGAAAGTCTCGACGCTGGGCAACCCGGCGATGGCGATGCCGATGCTGGGCATGCATGTTGGCATGCCCAATCTGGTGTCGGCCATTCCCGGCGTCGACGCCGCGGCGACGGCGATGATGAAGAACCTGATCAAGAAGAAAGGCGTCGCCTCGATCGAAGAGTTGCGCACCGCGGCGGTGGAATCGGACGTCAAGATGATCGCCTGCCAAATGACCATGGATCTGTTCGAATATAGCCTCGACGACATGATCGAAGGTCCGGTCCTGGGCGGGGCAGCGACCTACATCGAGACGGCGACGAAAAGCGAGATCAATTTGTTCATCTAGGGAACGAGAGAACACATGGCCGACCAGCTTCTGGACGCGAAAGGACTGAACTGCCCGCTGCCGATTTTGCGCGCCAAGAAGGCGCTCAAGGATGTGGCGATGGGAGGAACGCTCGAAGTGCTCGCGACCGATCCCGGTGCGGTAAAGGACTTCGAAGCCTTTCTGTCGGGCGACCGGCAACGACCTCCTGGAGTCGAAAGTGGACGGCAAGATCTTCAGCTTCGTCATCAAGCGCATGTCCTAGATCAATGCGCAGCGTGACGCGAGCTTGATGCATCGCTCCGTGCGAGGACGGGTGGCACGGCGCTTTCGGCAGCGGCGGTTTACCGCCTTACCTACTTTACTGTCTGCAATGATTGCATTTATGCCGCTGGATGGTGTATCGCAGCAACTTAATGACCCATGAGACCAATACCGATGAAGCCGCAATTCAAATCTAGACAAGGCGAAGAAAATCTGGACGTCGACGCGCTGATTGCCAGCGCGCATGAGGCCAGCGGATTCCTCAAGGCGCTGGCGCATGAAGCGCGACTTCTGATTCTGTGCATGCTGATCGAGGAGGAAAAATCGGTTACGGCGATCGAGGAGATACTCAGCCTGCGTCAGCCGGCTATTTCGCAGCAGCTGGCGCGTCTGCGCGCCGACGGTCTCGTCGAGACGCGGCGCGAAGGCAAGAACGTTTTCTATTCGCTGGCGCGTCCCGAGGTCCGCGAGGTGATCGGCGCACTGCATCGGGCTTTTTGCCCGCAGCCGCGGGGGCCTCGTCGGGCTGCGATTGCTCGCGCGGCCGCGCGCGTGAAAGAGGCCGGGCGCCGCGTTCGCTCGCAGCCTGTGAAGCGGGGTTCGCGACGCGGTCGGTAGCTTTCTGCGACGACGCTTCGCCTGTTATTTGCTTACCCGAAGCGCGAAGCGACGATGTGGAGCGATGCCGGGATCGATCCGTCGTTAGCGGCTCGCTCGCTGTGGCTCAAAAGTCCTCTGCTGCAGGCGGGCCAGGAAGAACCGACGTCAAGCGATCGACAGGGGCCTGAGCCGCAAGCACCTGCACCACTGCACGCTTAGGTTCGCGCTGTTGAAATTCCGACACTGTAGGCATGCGACTTGAATTATTTTGGTGGGGGTGCCGCAGTACCCTCGATCGCTGAGTAAAAGGCGGCCAAATCGTCGATGTCGTTGTCTTTAAGAGTCGGTGCCACTAGCGACATCATGTCATTCTTGCGCGCGCCAGAACGATAGTCTTTCAGGGCTTTCACCAGATAAATTTCGCTTTGTCCGGCGAGGTTCGGTGCCTCCGGGATCTTCGCCTTGCCGTCGAGGCCATGGCAGGTCTGGCACATCAGCGCCTTTTGCCGCCCGGCGGTTACGTTACCGGCCGCCAGGCCTTGGCTCACGACGAATGTGGCAACAGCCATCGACGCCGTCACCCGGATCCACATGGCCATGACATAACCACGCGTAGCGTCGAGCTAATCGAGCGCGACGTCGATGGGGTAAACTACTCTATTTGCCGTCGTACCAGATCCGATAGAGCGCGCCGGCGAAATCGTCGGACACCAGGATCGAGCCGTCGCGAAGTTGCGCGACATCCACCGGCCGTCCCAGATACTCACCATTCTCATCGAGCCAACCTTCCGCAAAAGGTTCGCTCTTATCCGCGGTGCCGTCCTCCTTGAGATAAGTGACCATGACGCGGGCACCGACTGGAACGGTGCGGTTCCAGGAGCCATGCTGTGCGGAGAAGATGGCGCCCTGATATTTCTTCGGGAACGCCTTTCCGCTGTAGAAAGTCATTCCGAGATCAGCCGCGTGCGGAGCCATTTCCACTTGCGGAAAGACTACATCGGCCGGTGGGGTTTCGTTCTTGTATTCCTCCGTGCGGACGTGGCCGCCGCCGTAATACGGGAAACCGAAATTCTGACCGGCCTTGGTGGCACGGTTGAGTTCGCCAGGCGGTTGATCGTCGCCCATGCCGTCAACCTGGTTGTCCGTGAACCAAAGGGTCTTGTCCTTCGGATTAAAGTCCTGGCCGACGGAGTTGCGTACGCCCCAGGCATAGACCTCGCGGTTCTTACCGTCGCGGTCCATGCGGATGATGCCGCCGATTCCCAATTTCTTGAAGGCGTCGAGTTTCTCCGGAGCCGGCACGTTGAAGGGCTGACCAAGCGTTATGTAGAGCTTGTTGTCCGGTCCGACGCGGCAGGTCCGCGCCGTGTGATTGTAGCTCTCGTCGTCCTTCGGGATCAGGTCGCCCTGTGGCACGATTGGAACCGCCACAACGTCTGGGCTTTCATAGAAGAACTCTGCCGCAGGATACATCAACACTCGGTTCTGTTCGACAATGAACAGAAAGCCGTCTTTGGAGAAACATGGACCGTTCGGGATGACGAGATCAATCGTCGAAGCGAACGGCTTTACTTCCTCGGCCACACCCGATTTTGACCGATCGGTCACTGCATAGACCTGTCCCTTACGGGTGCCGACAAAGGTCACGATGCCTTGCGGCCCGACCGCCATGTGGCGTGCATCGGGGACGAGCGCATAGAGCCCAATATGGAAACCGTGCGGCAACTTGATCTTTTCCAAATTCTTTTTCAGGGCCGCAGCTTTGGTGCCGCCTTGCGGGATCGTCGGGATGTTCGGAGACGCGCCGGTCGTCTTGAACTGTCCAAGTTTTTCGAGGTTGCTTGGATTATCCTGTGCCAATGTCGCAGCGGATACCAGCAGCACAGCGGCCGGAATGGCCAGCAACATACTCTTGCGCATCAGAATCCCTCCCTGGCGTAAAGATTTTGGGTACTGGCCCGGGCCAGACCAGATTTTGCCGCCCATTCTAGTTCGCACAATTTTGGCACACTACCGGAAAGCTCAGCAAGTAAGTTCCAGAGCCAGCCGACCCAACGAAACGAGAGCCTTGTTCCGGTGGAAGTCCACTTGTTCAAAAAAGCACTCGGCTTACGTACGGATACTGCCCCGGCGCGCAGGGAACCGCATTAGGGCGAGTCCTTGAGAGCGGCCCGGTGTATTCAAAGGAAAATTAACATGACTTGGACAACCCCGACCCTTGTCGAAATCTGCATCGGCCTCGAGATCAACGGCTACCTGCCGGCCGAGTTCTGATCTGACCTCCTTCCGCGATCCCCTTAAATGGGGCGTCTGACCGCTATTCAGTTCGGTGCGCGGCGGGCGACGGCTATGCTCAGTGAAACGGTGTCGCGTCTGCCGCCTTGCCTGGGCCGGCGACAGGCGGGTGTTCCTGAGCTGCTGGCCTGCGAAGGTGTCACCGGCACGAACAATACGATCGGCTATCCGCGCTGTTTTCGAAACGCGTTCTTGGTCGCCACCTTGTCGCCGACAAATTGCAACAGATCGCAACCGGCCGTTCGCAGTCTGTTGCCGCCGGCGTCGGTGGCAACAAAATCCCACTCGAAAGTCCCGATGTCGCCAGCTACTACCACTTTCAGGTTTTCGAATTTTCCGTCGGGAAACCGGTCAAAAAAAGCCTGCACCCCGCGACGGATATTATCTTTTCCGAAGTAGCTTTTTCCGAGTGGCTCCGGACCGACCGAAGCATGATACGCGCCGTCATCGGTGAAGAAACTCGCAACTAAATCGGCATCGCCGCTATTCCACGCGGCTCCAAATTCCTCTGCCCGCTCGCGTGTCATTTTTGCGCCCATCCCTGCCTCCGATAATGCTGGCGAAAAAAGATAAGTCGCTCTTGATCGGGCGTGCAAGGCGAAAACCTTGAGACAACCATTCCGGGTGAAAATCACAGCGTAGCATGCGGCCGTGCGCACGGCCGCATGGTCGCAAAGCTGTTCGGCGACGGCGTGAGTGCGAATTCAGTCGACGCCAACCATCACATCCGATGCCTTGATAATAGCGCTGGCCGACTGCCCTTTGGCAAGCTTCAGCTCATCGACCGCCTCGTTGGTAATCGACGCGGTTACGATCGTGCCGCCAACATCAATTCGCACATGGGCAGTGGTCGCCCCCTTAACAACATCGACTACTTTGCCTTTGAGGTGATTGCGCGCGCTGATCCTCATGTTCGGATGCTCCAATATTTGTGCATTAGCGAAGAGGCGTTATATATGCTTCTATACAGGTTCTTATCTAGGCTGACTATATGACGTGGCGAGGCCCTAATGATCGAAGCCATCACTACGCTGCCCTCTGCCTCTCACTCGGGAAACCAGCCTGCGCACCGTTCGATGCCAAGTATGTGGTCGTCGCAATCGATTGATCTACAGGAGAATCTTTTGAAAGGCGCCAGAATTCTGAGTCTCCTGACCAGTATCGTCCTTGCGGCCTTTGCCGGCAACAATGCCTTCGCAGCCCAGACCAACGTCGCCGTCGCAGCCAACTTCACTGATGCTGCCAAGGAAGTCGCTGCTGCGTTCAAGCAGAAGACAGGTCATGAGGTGGTGCTGAGCTTCGGCTCAAGTGGTCAACTCTATCTGCAAATCACACAGGATGCGCCATTTCAGATTCTTCTGTCGGCCGATGACAGACGGCCGAAACAGCTGGTGAACGTCGGCCTGGGAGTAGCCGAAAGTCTTTTCACCTATGCCATCGGCAAGCTTGTGCTTTGGAGTAAGACACCAAACCTTGTAAAAGGCGCAGAGACCCTGAAGATGGGTGCTTTCTCCAAGCTGTCGATCGCCAATCCGACGGCGGCGCCTTACGGCGTCGCAGCCGTGGAGACGCTGAAGGCGCTCAAAATCTACGAAGCGCTTCAGCCGAAGATCGTTCAGGGCGAGAGCATTGCTCAAGCCTTTCAGTTCATCGATACCGGTAATGCTGAGCTCGGCTTCATTGCCTTGTCGCAGCTCGCCGGCAATACGAGTGGGTCGCGCTGGCTTGTACCTCAGGAGTTATACGCGCCAATCCGACAGGACGCGGTGCTTCTAAAGAAGGGCGCCTCTAACGAGGCCGCCACCGGCTTTGTCACCTTCCTTAGGGGAGCGGAAACCCGCGCCATCATCGAAAAATACGGTTACGCGGTCGACGAATGAGTTGAATCGGCATGGGAAGCTTGTCTGCTGATATCTGGCAGCCGATCCGCCTGACGCTCGAACTTGCGACCATCACGACGATTATCTTGCTTCTCGTCGGGACGCCGGTGGCGTGGTGGCTCGCCCGCTCGAAGGCCTGGTGGAAGGAAGCCGTGGCGGCATTCGTCGCCATGCCCCTCGTGCTTCCTCCGACCGTTCTCGGTTTTTATCTGCTGGTGATGCTCGGTCCGAATGGGCCCGGCGGTTTGATCGCGGGGCTCTGGGGCGGGCGGACATTGGCCTTTACTTTTGAGGGCCTCATTGTCGGATCTGTAGTCTACTCGATGCCCTTTGTAGTGCAGCCGATCCGCAACGCGTTCGCAGCGATCGGCGATCGGCCGCTTGACGTCGCGGCGACGTTGCGGGCGTCTCCGAGCCGAGCGTTCTGGACTGTTGCTGTGCCCCTGGCACGGCCGGGCTTTCTCACCGGAGCCGTGCTGGGATTCGCTCATACAGTTGGCGAATTCGGCGTCGTTCTGATGATAGGCGGTAATATTCCGGGCCGCACGAAAGTGTTATCGGTTGCGATCTACGACTATGTCGAAACGTCGCAGTGGCGCGAGGCGAATATTCTGGCTGCGGGTTTGGTTATCTTCGCCTTTGCCGTCGTCCTCACCATGACCCTGATCGAGAAGCGCCTTGCGCGCGCCGGCGCGTGAGTGAGCCCAACACAATCCAAGCCGCCTTTCGCGGCGTGCTTGGGCGGTTTTCGCTCGATGCATCCTTCGACGTTCCCGCAACCGGCGTCACGGCGCTGTTTGGCCCTTCTGCATGCGGCAAGACGACGGTGCTGCGTTGTATCGCGGGGCTGCAGCATCTGCCCGAAGGCTACTTTGCCATTGACGGCGACGTCTGGCAGGATCGGACATCGTTCCGTCGCCCTCACGAACGGCCGGTTGGCTACGTTTTTCAAGAAGCGAGCCTGTTTCCGCATCTTTCCGTAAGACGCAACCTGCTCTATGGCGCGCCGCGAGGCGTGCAGGTCGTGGGATCGAACAACATCGCGTTCGATGAGGTCATTGAGCTTCTTGGCCTCGATACGCTGTTCGACCGCTCGACGCAGAATCTCTCCGGGGGGGAACGCCAGCGTGTTGCGATCGGCCGCGCGTTGCTCTCGCAACCAAAGCTTCTTTTGATGGATGAGCCCTTGTCTGCTTTGGATAGGCTGACGAAGGACGAAATCCTGCCGTTCCTCGAACGTCTCCATGAGAAGCTCTCGCTCCCCATGATCTACATTAGCCACGACATGACTGAAATCGAACGCTTCGCCGACCATCTCGTTCTTATGGAGGCCGGTCGTGTGGTCGCTTCGGGACCGCTAACTGCACTCCAGAGCGACCCTGCCTTACCGCTCGTCAAGACCCGCGACGCCGCCGTGAGTCTCGACGCGACGGTCCAATCCTACGACGCCGGCTACGGACTCATAACGTTGGCAGTCAGGGGCGGACAGTTCATCTTTCCCGCTCCTCCAGGAAATCCTGGTGAACCGCGCCGCGTGCGTGTTATTGGCGCAGACGTCAGTCTCGCGCTTGAGCCGTCATCGTCCAGTACCATTCTTAATTCGTTGCCGGCTCGTATCCTGTCAAAGACAGCCGTCGACGCTCATGAGCTGGTCGCGGTGCTGGCGCTTGGCGCTGGCGGAAAGGGTGCACGGATATTGGCCCGCGTCACGCAGCGCTCCTGGGATAAACTCGGTTTGGCCGAAGGGCAACTGGTCTACGCACAAGTGAAAAGTGCCGCTTTGGCGCCCGGACATCGGTCTGGAGCTTACTGAGAAAAGCTCGCTTTCAACGGTCGCGGCGGACGCATCAATCTCGCGCTGGAAAGCGAGCACACTGCTCTGGACTGGACGCGCACGATACATTCACCTTGGGATCGTTTCTGGAGTTTCTAATCCGCCACCGCGAGCGGGTCGTCAGCAGGGACGATTTACTGGCCGCGATCTGGCACGGGCGGTTCATTTCGGAATTGGCGCTGACGGCGCTCAGTCGCGACAAGGCCTGCTAATGGCCTGGTCGAGCCGTCGCGTCCACTGCCGTCGCTTTCCAATCAGCCGTCGATCGCTGTCCTGCCGTTTATGAATATGAGCGGCGATCCGGAACAGGATTACTTTGCCGACGGGATGACGGAAGAAATCATTACGGCACTGGCACGCTTTAAGAATCTGTTCGTCATCGCCAGCAATTCCAGCTTCACCTATCGCGGTCGGTCGGTCGACATCAAGCAGGTCGCGCGTGAGCTTGGCGTTCGCTATGTGCTGCGAAGGCAGCGTCCGTAAAGCAGACAACCGAGTGCGCATCAGTTGCCAGTTGATTGAGGCCGAAACGGGTAGGCGTATCTGGACGGAACGGTTTGATCGTCCGCTCGCAGACATCTTTGATCTTCGAGATGAGATCTCGGAGAACATTGTTGGGGCCGTTGAGCCTGAAATCCTGTCTGCGGAACTTCGACGAGCGCGTGACCCGATAATCTCGCCGCGTGGTCCGCGTGCCGAAATTGAAGATGGGTAAGCCGACACCGTCATCGTCGGCGCGTGCCCGGTCGGCCTTGCCGCGTTCTCGATAATAGCGCTCCGTCAAGTCAAGATACCGGTGGACAATTAGGACGCGACGTTTGCGGAAACTCAGCGCGGCGAAGATGAGGTCTATGACGAGGCAACGCCGAAAACATATCTAACGTGTCGAATTGACCGCGACCGAAACGCCTTGGATTTGATTTGTTGTTCGGCGTGCGTAACGCTAAGATAAATTGGCCCTCTGGAGAATAAGACCCTAAAAAAACTCCGTTGTTTCCGGGGGGTAATAGGAGCGATATCCCTTCCAAGACTTTCTCACTTCCACAAAGGATGGATGCCAGAATGAACCCGGGATTGCCGTTTGCTAACATAGCACATTTGGGTTGGGCTGTCAGAGATATAGACACCACCATAAAGAATTTTGAGGACATGGGATTGGGGCCGTGGCGCCGTTATATCCTTGGAGAAGAGGATGGCGGACATGACTTCCTAATGAGGGAATATGAGGGGGGCATGGCCAACAGGTGTAAAATTGCGTTGGCCAAGTGGGGACCGATCGTCATCGAGCTGTTCGAGCCAATTTCGTTTCCGATCGTTGAGAAGTTCCTGGAGAGCCGCGGGGAAGGTATCTGGCACTTCGGCTACTCCGTAAATAGAGCGCAGTTCGATGCGACCATCGCTGAGATGGAGAAGAAAGGGATCGGAATCGTTGGGCGGTCCGAATATAAGAATGGAGTACGCATGGCTTTTCTTGATCCAAAAAAGACCGGGGGCATCATATTCCAGTTGCATGATTGTCCGCCGGAGATGGAAGACTTCTTCGACACTATGGGGATGATGGTCTGATATTCGCTGGACTCGGCGCTCCTGCCGCTTAATCGCAGATTCGAACCTGATTCTCTGCGAACCCGGTCTCGATTTCCGGGAAAGGGAATTTTGCAGGCAGAGACAGAGGCGCCAGAAACTCTGCTAAGCCTCAAACGGTGTTCTGCCGAGGCAAAATCATGCACACGGAACCCGCCCGGGCGGCAGCTATCGGGGGAATAACGGTCGCGCCAGTCAGTCATCGGCGCGGCCGTTCGTGACCCATCACGTCGCTTCGCCACCGTCAGTTGACGCATTGCGAAAGGTTCATCCGATAACCTCGTCGGCGATCGCAAGCACCCCGGATGGGAGGTGAGGCTGAGCGTCTTGGCGGTCTCGAAATTGATAGACGCCTGACGCCGATAGATGTATGTGGTTGCATCAGCGCTATATTTATTGATATACATCGTTGTATAATGGTTGGGCGGCATCGAGATACCCAATGAAAATTCGCAGCAGTAGACTAACAACTTGCACTGTCGCAGCGGACGGTACGAACGTGGGGCTTGAATTCCTCGACCACTCCGGGACTGCAGTTACCGTGCAACTTCCACTTGATCAGGCGAAGGCTGTCGTTATGACATTGCCCCACCTGTTAACCCGTGCGGTCAGACAGAGCACTGGAAGTGAAGACTCGCGCTACGTCTTTGACCTCGGTGGATGGTTCGTCGAGAGCACCAAGAAGCAAGATTGCCTGATTGCCACGTTGAAAACCACGGATGGTTTTGAGGTGTCGTTCGGCATTCCATTCGAGGATTGCCGAGCTTTAGGCTGGCACCTGCTGCACGGTGCCGAAGAGGCCAGCGAAGCAAAAGAGGTTGATGGCGAAGCGATCGCTTCCGGCCGCGTCAAGTTCAATTGAATGACGCGCCTGGATTGATAGACTTCTGAAGTGAACACTCTCGATCAATGCGAACATAGCCGTACAATTTATCCTGTACCGATCGTTATCTTGCTGCATCAATTCGATCCTGGCGCTGAGGATTCCTGCGGGTGATCGGCGCGGCCACGGGAGGGATCGGTGCAATTCCTATGATTGAAAAAGCGCTGACGTTTCGTCTTTTCCTATGGAATACTGCACCAGAGAGAAGTGCGAACCTTTCCCAGCCGGTAGCCTAATTTGGTTTTTCTGAACGGTTTCGCCCAATTGGACGTACCGCGGGCTGATGACTGTGCCGAAATCGAGGATCAGATCTGGATGCAGAGAATGTAACGGACCAAATAGCTAGACAAAGACGGGGATTCCTGCGGTGCTTATGGACGGCGCTTTGTTCAAGACGCCGCAAGTGCTGCGCGCACTTGGCGTTGCACTGCACCGGGAGATCGCGCGGAACTGCTAGCGCGGGAGGCCGAGGCGATTCTTGCCGCAGTTCCGCCACAGCAGGCGCCGCACTGCGCGTTGTCTACGGTCGAGGACCAGACGGCCTCGACCTGGCGACGGCTGGCGCGGGCGCGGCGGAGGTATTTGCGCTGCTTGGTTGGCAGTCGCTGGCTCCTGAGGGCGCCGGTGCGTCACACCACACGAGTATCGATGCGATCCGGGCATTTGATCCGGACGTGTTCATTTTCCAAAATGCCGGAATGCGTCAGATTGTTGCAAACTCGCCGGAATGGCGCGCTACGGGCCGTGCAACAGCACCGCGCCTATATAGCGCCCGACGTGCCTTTCGGCTGGTTGGACGAACCACCCTCGATCAATCGGCTCCTTGGTTTGGCTGTGCTGAGTGCGCGCGGCGGCGGGGCTGTAGCTTTGGCCTCGACGTTCAATGCGATTGTCTATGGCCAAACGCCGACGGCCCAGCAATTGAGCGTTCTGCGCGAAAGCCTCCTGTCACTCGCCCAATAGGTGTCCGAGAGCAGACAGTCCACACGACCCTTGAGTGAGGAGGCCCTCAATCGAGCGATTGATTACTTTCCGGCGCGATTTATTCCTGTGCCGTAGAAAATTTTCTTGCAGCCCGGGGGCGGCTCAGTCTTGGCTTTTTCCACCGAGCGTCACCGTCAGCCGGCGGCGAGCTCTAGCGAGCCTCGACATCACGGTGCCGACAGGCACTTCGGTCGCCTGCGCAATCTCGCGGTAATCAAGGCCCTCAATATCGCGCAACACAAGCGTTTCCCGAAACGGCGCCGGCAGCGCTGCTATTGCCGCGCGCAGCTGTTCGGCGTCAATCTGAGCGAGTAGCGTCGCTTCCGGCGTTTGCGAATCCGGATCGCCTGGATTGGCCTGTGCAAGCTCGATCGCCTCAAGATCCTCGACTGTAACGACCGCAGCAGGACGGTTCTTGCGCAGCCAGGAATAGGCGGTGTTGCGGACGATGCTGAGCAGCCATGCGCGGGCACTGCCGCCGGCGAAGCCCCGGATAGCACGGAACGCGCGCAACGACGCATCCTGCACCACGTCTTCGGCGTCAGTACTGTTGCCCGTCAGCCAGTGCGCCAGCCGGTACGCGTCATCGATGTGCGGCATCACGACGTTGGCGAAGCGCGCGTTGTCGTCGAGGGCGCCCCCCATCCTATCTGGAGCGGCGGAGGCAGCCAGACGCAATAATGGCTTCTCAGATTTCATCTGTGGCGACTTTTGCGGGTTGATCGTCGGCCAATTCCGTTGCCGTGTTGTGAAACATTGCGTCCCGCCTTGCACAGAACAAACCGGCCGCGCAGGTCCTCGGCGTTCATTTCAAAATAGCTTCCGCGAGCGGGGAAACTAACGACCTGCCGGGTCGGTCCGTTCACGAGTTCGGGCGGTGTGGACCGGAATAGCCGTGCGAAATCCTCCAATTTCGGAGCGGCAAGGTCGGAGATCGCCCAGTAACTCACCCCATCCTCAGACCAGTGCACGACGTTATAGCCATCGACCGTGCGGGGCGTTTTGGCCAAGTCCAAACGACTTCCTGCAGGCACCTCGGTGAGGCTGATTAGATGCTTCTCATGGCGATAGACCAGCGTCGGGACTGGTGTTTGACCAATGACGTCGAGGCGTCCGCCAACCAGTGGAAAATCTACCTTGGCAAGGTCGACAACACGCGGTGATTCCGGGATGCGGCCGTTAAACCATGGCTTGACGGTATGGCGATCCGACGAGACCACATCGGTCGGCTGCGGCGCCATCAGCGCACGGATGTGGTCTGAGACGAGCGAGTCCGCGATTGTGTTTTCCGGTTGGGAGCCGACTAGTAGCCAAGTGGAGCTGCTGGCGACCATGGCGGTCAGTGCGATCGATGCAGCAAGCGCGCGCCACGACGGTCGCTCGCGTAAACGTCGATCGCTACCGACCGATGCCTCGATGCGGGCCCGCAGACCGGGGGGCGCCACCTCGCGCGGAAGCCGCTCATAGATCAGTTGCTGCAACGCCTTGACCCGCTCGCCCTCGGCGGCGAGCGCGGGATCCGTGCTCATCCGCTGCTCGATTTCCAGCGCATTAGCAGGATCGAGTTCGCCGTCCAGATAGGCATGGACCAGCAGCACCGAATTATTATCAGACTTTGAAGGGGTCATGACTGCTTTCTATTGGTCCGAACATCATTTGGGCACCCTTGGTAGTTTGAGGTCCGGTTCTCCGCTGCCGAGCTCGGGCGCATATGATTTATACCGTGCATGCCGGTCAGTTAGTCCTTCTTGCATCGACATTGCCCGCCAATTCAAAAAGGCCGGAAGCGCCATTGCCAACCACTGTCATCATTCTCTCTTTGCCTAGCGAACGCTTGGAGGGAATATCCGCCGACGCCGCGCAACGTCAGTATAAACATGCCGCCGGCAATGGCGAGGTCCTTCTCGAAATGCAGCAGCTCGTTTCGAACGGCGAAGTTTGTGTGAAACAAAATAGCAGTTGCTAGACAAAACAAACCCAGCGCTGCCGCACCTAAGCGTGCATGCCACCCCACCGCAATTGCGATGCCGGCGACAAGCTGTAGACCGATAGTCGCGACGAGGGCGGGCGCGGGAACGCCGGTTTTGGCCATGCCAGCAGACGCCGCTGCAAAGTTCGTGGCCAGAAACACTCCCTCGTGGATAAAGATCCATGCGAGCAACAGGCGGCTGGCGAGCAAGACAACATTCTCGGGCGTTGTGTTTTGCATTTCGAGGGCTTTGCTCATCGAACTACTCCGTTGCTCTCAGCTAGATAGAAGCGGGCGAGTTGCTCGCCCGCTTCAGTCTTCAATTGCGCGCCGATTTGGCACTGATTGCCTTCTGAAGGTCCTCGCGCTCTTCGCAGCCGCCAGGGCAGAGTTTCGCCAGGATGGCGAGCTGTTCCTTGGCCTTTTCTACATTGCCGGTTTCGACATAAAGCTCGCCAAGGTACTCGCGGGCAGCCTTGTGGTCTGGCTGCAATTCCAGCGCCTTGGTGTAGTAGGTCAGCGAGGTCTTGAAGTCGCCGGTCTTGCGTAGGGTGAAACCGAGCAAATTGTAGACATCGGCCTGTTGAGTATCTTCGGCCAAGTCCCTCAGTTCCGCGAGAGCGGCGGCATAGTCGTTGGCCTTGATCTTGGCGCGGACCGAGCTCAGGTCGGGCGCGTCGGTCGATTCCATGTTGTCGACCGCAAAGGCCGGGGTCGGCAGAAGTGCCGGCGCGAGACCGAGACCAACAACGAGCGCTGTGCTCGCTAGGATAGATTGCAGGGCTTTCATGATGATTCTCCGTGGGGTGATTAGGATTGGACGACTGGCGTGAAGGTGTAGGCATCGCCGTCCTTGGCGAACACGCCGGCGCCAGGGAACGGGAAATGCGCGCCGCAGATCATCATCTTGTCGGCGATGACGCGGTCGATCAGCTTGCGGCGCGTGGCGACAGCCGTGGGGCCGTCCTGATCGTAAACCCCTTGCCATTCCGGGTGCGGCGCCAGCAGAGCAGGCACGTACATGGTGTCGTTCGACACCATCAGTTGATCCTTGCCCGAGGTCACCAGGAAGGCCGAGTGACCCGGAGTGTGGCCGACCGCTGCGAGGATCCTGACACCAGGAGCCACTTCGGCATTATCCTCGACGAGCTTCCAGTTCTTCCACGTCGGGAAGACGTCTGCGATGCGCTTGCCTGCGGCCCGGCGGCCTTCCGCCAGTTTCTCGACCCGACCAGGCTCCGTCCACCACTTGTACTCCGTGCCGTTGACGATCAGTTCGGCATTGGGGAAGACGGCCGCGTTGGTGCCTTTCTCCATCAGTCCCCAGACGTGATCGGGATGAAAATGCGAGACCAGGATGGTGCTGATCTGGCTGCGGTCGATACCGGCAGCCTGCATATTGGCCGGCAGGTGCGTGGCGTTGGCCTGCCACTGGCCTACACCTGAGCCTGCGTCGACCATGACATGCTTGTTGCCGATCTTGAGCACGATCACCGTCAGCGGGATCGGCATGAATTCTGTAGTCAGACCTGCATTGGCAAGCGCGGCCTTCGTTTCCTCGACCGAGGCATTCTTGATGAAAGTGGGATCGTGGGGCTTGCGCCAAATGCCATCATAAACGGCCGTAACCTCGATGGATCCGACCTTGTATTTGTAGAAGCCGGTCGTAGGCTCAAGCGGTGTCTCCGCATGAGCCGGACCGACGAAAGCCAGCCGCTTGTTCAGCCCAAAGGCGGCGGTCACGGCTGCAGATGCCAGAAGACCCCGGCGAGACACGGTTAGCATTGACGTTCTCCTTGAATTGAGTTGATCGGGCAGACCGGACAACACCGCTAAGCAATGTCTCCGTTACCAATGAGACTTTCGCTGCCTGCCGTTTATTCCCGCTCGAATGAAATAATTTGCCGCAGGTGACACTAATGACATTTGTCGACTACCTTCCTAGGAGGGACGGATGCGCTGTCGTGCGCCATTCACCGCGAACATTCTGGGAGAGAGTTCCTCGCGCTTACTGCGCGAGGGACATCCTGACGATCCAGGGTTCATTCGTGCGTGTTGACGGCAGCTTAACCGCCGTTGGAGCCGTGATAATCCGGCCCTCCCTTCGGCCAAGTCGGGTAGTTACGGAAGGCCGCGTCCGGCTTCGGTGTCTCACGGTTTATCGTAGCGGGATTCCGAGTAGTGTTATAAATCCCCTCAAGCTTCGGCGTACCCTCGCCGCCCTGGGCCTGCGCCACAGACATAACGGACAGCGAAAGCGAGGCGACGGCGATCGCGGCGATGGCCGCATGACGCCAACGACCTTTCTTTGCCAACATTATTGTCTTTGCGATGACGTCACTTTGCACGTTGAACATTTTTCATTCTCCTCTTGATGTAATCGTGGCGCCAAGCCATCCGGGCCGCCATGTCGATCTTCAGCGGCTTCTGAGGACAAGACCGGGCGACGCGGCGATTTATTCCAGCGCCATGAAATTTTCTTTGATGGCGGAAGATCAGAAAATTCGGCGCGAACCTGCTCCGCAGAAATCCTCGACCGCGGTGATGATGCCGGGCTGATCAGTGAGCCGGCTTCGTCATGACGGCTGCGCGAGGAAGGCCCGCGATCGGCCGTTGCTTATTGCTGATTGCTCGCCCCTCAATGCGGCTTCGATTCCGGGGCCGCCGCCAGGTCCGGCGCGCCGCTATCGCTCCGTCGTCCGACATTCGCGTTGTCGGCGGCCGACTAGCCGGCAATGCGCACGATGTCTCCGGTCGACAGCGAATCCGGCGGGCTGTTCACCAGCCGGTCGGAGTTTAATGGACACTTACGTTGAGGCCCTACGTAAGGGCGGCCATACTGTCGGTATGTGCGGCGACGGGGCCTTCGTTACGGTGCTCTTCCTGATCGTCGGCCTGATCATGACCGGCATGCAATTCTAACCCCGCTACTGATGGTCATTGTTATGATCGCCGGCGATTTCCTCTCGATGTCATTGACGACGGACAACGTGCGACCGTCCCCAATGCCAAACGCCTGGCGCATTGGCAGCTTTGCTGGCCTTCTGCAGCGGGGTCCTCGCCGTCCGCAAGTTTGATCTTGATCTCAGGATTGATGCATTACGAACGCTCGCGTTTATAGCCCTGGTGTTCGGAAGCCAAGCGACCATCTACGCCATTCGTCAGCGCCGGCATCTGTGGGGCCAGCGTCTTTCATTCAAGCCGATAACGCTTGGACGCAATCTCGGAACCTAGGTCAATGCCGAGGGGAGTGGCCATGCAGCGGTCTAGTCCTTCGATCGGCACGCTGGCGGCTTCTCTAGCGAAGGCTCGCGAATCTTTGAATGGGTTCTTCAACGGTATGGCCGGCGGCTCGGGCGGCGGCGCAAAGGCAGGACCGCCCGGCGCCTTCGGCACGTGAATATGGGTCGCGCGCTCGTACAAGTCCCAGGTGAACGGACTTGCCTGTCCACCGCCAGGAATGCCGAGATATTCCCGATTGAAAACGAACTCACCCAGCGCGCGACGCTCTTGCTCCAGGAACCCCGGAGCAAACAGTGTGCAGCTTATTCAGTCTGTGCGCCGACCGATGCCGCATAATCTAAGATCTGAGAGAGCGCCAGCGAGCGGAGAATGGCATGAGCGTCCTCGCGCTCGTTGCATCCAGGCGCGCCACGCTTGTGCTTCCTCAAAATAGCCGGCGTGATCGCGAAATGTGACGGCGAACTCTTGCCAAAAATGACCGTCCGTGCAAACGAATGTCAACGTCGATCTCACGCAGATCGCCGAGCGCGTCATCAAGCGCTTCGACCACGAGCCGGAACTGAAAGCACGCATTGCGCAAGCGCTATTGGAGATTGCTGATGAGCAATCTGCGTGAGACCGCTTATCGGATCGACCGGGCGCTGTGGGTGCGCAACGTTGTCGGTGTTAAGCCGGCGGCATGGCAAGAGGAATTTCTGCGGCTTTTGCGCTGGAGCCTGTTCGGTCCGGTGAGCCGAACAGGATGCGCAGGACGGTTTTGTTCGATTGGCTCGATAGTGGAAGTTCTGGTCGTCTCCAGTCCTTTCCACTCAGTGGACTTGCGAACAGATCCAAAGGGCGATGACGGCGGCTCTGTATCGTCAACCCCAAGTTCTATCTCTGCCACCCTCGCCTGGAACGCATTCTCCACCTGCCGCGCATCTGTGACGTTCAACGAGTTCTTAGCCGGTAGACTACGACGAGCCCAAATGGCGGCATCGTCAACGGAGCCAACCTCTCTGAGTTGGCCTAGGAGTTGGTCACGCAACACAGCCGACAATTGGCTTTTGAGGCGTGCGTTGTCAGAATCAACAGGCTCGTTTCTAACGCGAGCGGCCGAGATCTTCCGCCCGAAATCTCTTCGACCGTCGTTCGATTGGCCCCGTCGGTTCGGCGGTGGCTTCTCGGCTTCAGCTTCTACCGGGTCGGGTGTATTGAGGTCAGGCGCGTCGAGGTCCCGGCATCGTCGCAGCGGTCAACCAGCGCATCCAGCCCTATGCGCTATTCCCGATGATCCGAGAACTTGGCCCTTGAAGGTCCCCATCATCGCTCATGATGTCGGACGCAGCAGTGATCGTTCGACCGCGGTGGTCGGCGGCAATTGTCCTTTCACCCTAGGTGCGCGATTGCTGGGAATTAAAGAATTTCGGGAGCTGCCCGTTGGGCTGTACGGCAGCGAACTGGCAAACGCGCTGGCGACGATTGATCAAACCTACAATCGTGATTGTCTGATCGTCGCCGATCTGAGCAACGATGTGTTCGTCGGCGGGGAGTGGGCAAAAGTCGGCGTCGAGCCACTTGGGGTGGCAACTGCTTTATGGCGCGAGACACACCCGCTCGGTAAGTCATAGTTCGCCGGCCGGCCATTCCGCCCCGCAAGGCGGGATGGACGGCGTCGGCGTGGTGCTTCCGGCGCCGCCGCTCGATCCTGATCCGCCACTCGATTGGTAGCCACCGGTGTTCGGGCCGGTGAGAACAGTGCAGAACGTCGCCGCGGCCTCCTCGTCGCAGATAACGCCGGTCGTTGGTGGTTGCGACGATGTGATGGCACTTGAACGCCTAGTTGTTGCTGGCCGTTCGTCGTACCGACTTGCGCTATGGCCGGCGACGCCGCCAAGAGCAGCGCGTCAACCAATATCGTCTTCCTCATGTCTGCCGCACACGCTTCATGCCTTCCGAGGGCACGAACGCTTCAGCGGGCGGTTGGTTCACGGGAGCTTTGGCCTCGCACTACAGGTGCGGCGCATCGCCCACGCCCTTAATTCGGCCCCGCCACACTTCTCGCGGAGAACCGGAAATGATGTGAGGTCGGGCACGTCGCGGGCTTTCCTAATACGTCGCGGTGCCCTCGATAACTTCCTTGAGCATCCGGTAAGGGCGGCAATCGGTGTTGCCGCAGATCAGGGAAACCGCGCCCGCCAGCAGCTGTTGTCTGGCCTTTGTTGAGCCCTGACGACACAGAGAGAACCCCCAGAAAGTGTGGATGAACGAGTTGATCTTTCTGGGGGTTCATTGACAGCGGCGCAGGGCGTCGCCAGTCAACGTCGATAAGGTATTTTTCGTCACCTGCCGAGACAAATTACAAAAGACCTCTGCGCTCGTATGCCGCACGCGGCAATTCAGTGAAAGAAATCCGCAACCGTGAGAACTGCTGAACCTCTACCGGCCGGTAACTGGCGGCTTGGTGATTGGGTCACCGAGGTCTAAAATCGGGCGCGATGAGTTGAGGATCGTCCTTCTCAATCTGCGTGTAAAGGCGATCGATCTTTCGTGATTGCTCGGGTGTAATATCGCTGCGTCTCGGCTGATGACAGTGCCGAATTGGCCACGGAGTTGGATGGAGCTGGGGAATGTTATCGGCGTATCCCGCTGAAGTCGAACCCAGCAGGAACGCGCAAAGCACAAGACTTGAAGCTTTGAACTGATGCCGCACGACCTAAAGTCGCTTCTATATTGAGTTCGATACCCCGATTTGTGGTTAGGAGCTTGCTCGCTAAAATTTAACCGAGCGAGAAGATCGGTCGCCTGCCAGCCCGGACGATGCGCCGCGACAGCCATATCTTGGTCGCGTTGTGCAGCTGCAGCAGGCGGAGGCGATTTCTCCGGGTGGCATAGCTTGACCTTTTTCTCGTGTACGCCGCTGCCAAAACGCCAAACATCTTTAAGCAGATGGAAGTTTCGCACTCCGCAGATTAAATTTCTGCAATGATTGCATCGCAGCAAATGAGGTCCGTCGCCAACGTCAGTTGAGCGGCGCAACAGGCACTCAAATCTGAGGTTCGATATCCCTACAAACCCGGCGCCAATTTCATTGCCGATTTGAGCGTTGATGCTTCTGAGAACGTCGAGTTGTTTAAGCCAAGGTTCCCGGTACAGCTGAACTATGACATCTGTAGATGGAACCGAGGACAGGCTTGCGCATTGCTGTTATGCAAACGATTGGTCCGAATGTTAGCGAAAGGTGTGAGAGGTGTGTGCCATGTCGCACGCGAAGCAAGCTTCGAAGCGAAAGCGCAGGAGCAAAGCCCTGCCGGTGTTGGGGGCCGCTGGATTGTCGTTTTCGCTGGTGAGCGGGGCATCCGGTGGGCCAACGGTGAATTTGCCGACGCCGAATACTGGAGCGAGTCACGAAATCACTCTCGCCGAGGAGGAAATCTCTGACGTTAGCTTGGCGACGTTCTATGTCTTCGACAAAGAAAACGCCGGAACATTCCGGCCCAACGTGCAACTTGTTAGAGGCGGCGGCTGCGGAGGCGGCGGCTGCAGAGGCTGCGGAGGTGGCGGCGGCTGCAGAGGCTGCGGAGGCGGCGGCGGCTGCAGAGGCTGCGGAGGCGGCGGTGGCTTCGGTAGAGGCTGCGCCTACGGTGGCTTCGCCAGAGGCTGCGGGTATGGCGGATATGGCTTAGGGCTTGGCTTAGGGCTTGGCCTCTATGGGGCTGGTTATCCCTATTACGGCTACGGCAATTGCTACATACCGACGTCCTATGGTTGGGTTTGGGCCTGCTAGCCGAGGTGTTCGGGTCGCCGTCGCCCCGCTGCTTGTTGGCCTATGCGACGGCCGGCAGCGGACCATCGTTACATTGCATTGGCAGGAGAAGGGGGGTCCGAAGGTCGAACCTCTGAGCCAACAAGGCTTCGGAAGTCAGCTTATCGTTGAATGTATCAAGGCGCTTTCCGGAACGGCCAAGTCACAATTTTTGTCCGAGGGTTTTGCATGCTTCGATGGCTTTTGTTTTGGACAAGTGAGAAGCCACGGGTCTTTTCGACGCTGCCGCAGCAACTTCGGACCGCCGGGCTGGAACACCGCGGAGGTGCAGATGAGAAACGCATTCTGCTCCGTCTTAATGATCGGAATCGCTATTTTGCCAGATTCGGCCAGCGCCAAAACGTCTGCATTCGCCTATGTCGACTCGGGCACTTGTCTTGCATCGCCGGAGGGATTCAATTCCAAACTAGAACCCGTCAATTCGGGTGTCGCTTGGACAACGACATTCAATGCCGTAGGCACCGCTGACGCGAACGGCAATGTCACGGAACTCGGTCAATCCGTAGACAGTGCGTCCTTCGGGGTCGGGCCGCGGATGCATTTGTACCGCGTCAATATCCCCGCGTCACTGACGCTCGGCAATCAGTGCGACATGAAAACTGGCAGGCTCATCCGCGCGATCAGATCGTGGGTGACACCGCCCAGTATCTTTTCCCACAGCCGCGGATAGCCGAAGGCGCCGGCAACGATCAAATCGGCGCCGAGCGCATGCGCTTCAGCTTGCAACCGGTCGGCGATCGCGCCATGGGCGATATTCTCGATTCGAACGGCGTCTACCGTGGCGCCGTGCCGATTGAGATGATCGACCAACTGCTCGCCCGGCGGACCCCGGTGGGAATCGATGAAGCCCGATGGATTGACCATTAGGATCGTCGTCCGCTCCGCGCGTTCGATCAACGGTAGCGCGTCGTTGAGCGACCGGGTCGCAGGCCGGCTCGAATTCCAGGCCACGACAATATGGCGACCAAGCGTTGTGAATGACCCCTCGGGTGGGACGAATACGACGGGGCGTCCAGTCACGAACAGGAGCTGTTCGGAAAAGGTGTAGCTAACGGAAGCCGAAGCCCCAGGCTCGTCGCGGCCCAAGATGCAGAGATCGGCGTAACGCGCGTATTGGGGAACGACCTCCGCGGCCACGCCGTCGATGCTGCGCAATTCGGCTTCCACGCCGTGACCGCGCGTCAGTTCGTCTAGCGTCGATCGTAGTCGTTGCGCCATGGCGTCGATCGAGGCTTCAATGCGCCGGTCGAGATTTTTCAATCCTTGGACCGAGACCAGTCCAAGCTCTGCCGACTTCCGCCGGTCGAGTTGCGCGCGGCTCCATTCTGTTGCGTAGAGCGCGGTCAAGCGGCTGCCATGGCGAATGGCGAGATCGGCGGCCAAACGCAAACTCACGAGCGAATTTTCGGTTTGATCGACGTAGACCAGCAAATCCGTCAACGCCATGAAAGACTCCACAAGCCTAGGCCGGGCGAGGAGAAGCCGCCGGGCGCTGTTTTCTTTTGCCGGTTGCTCGCGCTTAATGCGGCTTCGATTCAGGTGCCGCGGCGATGTCCGCCCCGCCACCATTACCGGGTTGTCTTACGGTCGCGCTGCCGGCAGCCGGTTGGCCAGCAATTCGCACCGTGTCGCCGGTCGCAAGCGAATCCGGAGGGCTATTCACCAGCCGATCCGACACCGTCAGTCCTTTGAGAACTTCAATCTCGGTGCCGAGATTGCGTCCGAGCGTAATCGGCTTTAGCTCGATTTTGTCGCCCGGGCCGATGATGGCGACTTCCGTTCCGTGCTCGCGAAACACGAGCGCACTGGTCGGGATGCGCACGACGTTGGGATTGCTCGGCAGTTCGAAATCGACCTGGGCGTAGGCACCTGGCTGAAGCAGGCCGTCGGGATTGTCGGCATGGAGTTCCACGAGCAGGGTGCGGGCGCTGGTGTTGATGGCATTCGAGGTCGTGGCGACGGTTGCCTTGAAGGTCTTGTCGGGATATTGCGGCAAGTGCACTTCGGCGGTGAGCCCGGCTCGAATGCCCGCCGATAATTGCTGTGGCACTTGTACGTAAATCCGCATCATGTGAATGTCGGCGACGCGAAAGAGTTCTGGCTGGTTGTTACCTCCGCTGCCGGCGTTGATCAGGGCGCCGATGTCGGTTTCGCGCGCGGTCACGACGCCGTCGAACGGCGCGCTGATGCTTTTGAAGCTTTCCAGCGCTTGCAGCCGATCGACCTCGCCCTGGTCGGCGGCGACTTCCGCGGTCGCGGAGTTAAAGCGGGCGATGGCGCTGTTGTAGTCGGCTTCCTTGCTCTCCTGCTCCTGCACGGAGACGACACCTTTAGGTGAGTCTCGCCAACGCTGAAAGGTCGTTTCGGCGAACTGCTTTTCCGCTTGCCTGACGTTGACCACCGCTCGCGCCGAGTTGAGCTTGGCTTGCGCGGCTGAGAGCTGCGCATCGAGATCCGGTGTTTCGATCTCGGCGAGGACATCGCCCTTTTTCACGTGCGCGCCGTAATCGAAGTTCCAATCTTTGAGATATCCGGGGACGCGGGCATAAATCGGTGCCTCGTACCATGCTTGGACGGTGCCAGGTAGCACAAGGCGCTGCGTCGCAGCGCCTACCTTCGGCGTGATCACGGCGACGGTCGGGATCGCCTGGTCCTGCGTCCACTGGGCTACTTCTGCCTCGTGGCCCCGCCGCTGCAAAATTCCGAACACCGCAATGACGATCGCCGCTACGACCGCGATGAGCCCGACCCGACGCAGGTTTCGCGGCGGCGGTGCCGTCGCGTGCGGAGGCCGGTGATCTTCCGAGGCCATTAAATTCTCCGGTCAGGCGTTTGGTTCGGGCAGTGGGCTCGATTCCGGCGACGCGTGCGGCCCGCCGCGCTGCGCGTGCAACAGGCTGAACACCGTCGGCACGAAGAACAGCGTCGCCACGGTCGCAATCAGGAGGCCGCCGATCACCGCCCGGCCGAGCGGCGCATTTTGCTCGCCACCTTCGCCGAGGGCAAAGGCCATCGGCAGCATGCCGATCACCATCGCCAGCGCCGTCATCAGTACCGGGCGAAAGCGCGTGAAGCCGGCTTCGAGTGCAGCAGCCGCCGAATCGAGTCCCTGAGTCAAGCCCTCGCGTGCGAAGCTCACCAGCAAGATGCTGTTGGCCGTAGCGATCCCCATACACATGATGGCGCCGGTCAGGGCTGGCACCGACAGCGTCGTTCCAGTCATGAACAGCATCCAAACGATCCCGGCCAGCGCGCCCGGCAGCGCGGTGATGATGATGAAAGGGTCAAGCCACGATTGGAAGTTGACTACAATCACCAAATAGATGAGCACGATGGCGCCGGCGAGCCCGAAATAGAGCTGGCTGTACGCATCCGTCATGGTGCGCACCTGCCCGCGTAGCACCACGTAGGAGCCGCGCGGCACACTTTTTCTTGTATCTTGTATGATGCGGTCGATATCGCTCGCGACCGCGCCGAGGTCGCGTTGCTGGACGGCGCCAAAAATATCGATAACCGGTTGCACGTTGTAATGAGAGACGACGCCCGGGCTCGGCCCGGGCGTAATCTGTGCCAATCCGCCCAGATATTGCGGCGCTCTCGTCTCCGTCGAGTTGATGGGAACGTTGACCAGATCCGACATCGTATCAATCCGGTATTGCGGCATCTGCGCAACGATCGGATAGGAAACACCGTTCGCCGGGTTCAACCAGAAATTCGGATGAACCTGTGCGCTCCCCGAGAGTGTCACCAAAAGGCTGTTGGCGATGTCGCGCTGGGTCAGTCCGACCTCGCCGGCCAACGTCCGGTCGACCTCCACGTTGATTTGCGGATAGTTGAAAACCTGCTGGATGCGGGCATCGGCGATGCCGGGGACCGTGCGGATGCGTTTCAGCAAATCAGTGGCATAGACGTAATTGCTCTTCTGATCGTTGCCAATAACCTGCACGTCGATTGGCGCCGGCAAACCGAAATTGAGAATTTGCGAGACGATGTCGGCTGGCAAGAACGAAAATGTCGTTCCCGGAAACTTTTGCGGCAACAGGGTCCGCAGCTGTTTGATGTAGCTTTCGGTCGAGTCGTGATCCTCATTAAGGCTGATCAAAGCATCGCCGTCCTCCGGCCCGATGGTCCCGGTATTCTGGTAGGCCATGTTGATGCCGGAGAACGGCAGTCCGATATTGTCGACGATGTTGGTGAGCTGATCCGGCGGAATAGTCTGGCGCACCGTTTGCTCGATGAGGTCAAACAGCCGCGCCGTCTCCTCGATGCGCGTACCTGGCTGCGCGCGAACGTGCATTAGGATCTGCCCGGAATCAACCGCCGGGAAGAAGTTCCTGCCGAGGAATGGCCACAGGCCGAAGGAGATCACGACACAGGCCAAGAAGCCGGCGATGAAAATCCGCGGTGAACCGAGCGCAAGCAGGAGCAGCGACCGGTACCGTTCGCGCACTTGCAGGAAGCGGCGGTCGAACATCTGTGGAAAGCGCCGGAACGGATTACGCGAATGCTGTAACGCCGTTGCAGCATCGCTATGCGCGTGCCCGCCATGATGGCCGCGCATCAGATAGTTGGCCATCGTCGGAACAAGCGTGCGCGACAGCAGGAACGAACCGATGAGGGCAAAGACTACGGCTTCGGCGAGTGGCCGGAACAAGTAACCGGCGACGCCGCCAAGCTGGAACATCGGTACAAACACGATGCACAGGCACAGAAGCGTCACAAACGCCGGAATGACGATCTGCTGCGCGCCGTCCATGATCGCCGGCTCGATCGGCTTGCCGAGCTCCAGATGGTAGTTGATGTTCTCGATGGTGACGGTACCGTCGTCCACCAGAATGCCAACCGCAAGCGCAAGCCCGCCGAGCGTCATCACGTTGATCGTCTCTCCAAGCCAGGACAGCAAGGTCAGCGAGAACAGGATGGCGAGCGGAATCTCGATGAGGATGATCACGGTCGAGCGCCAGCTGCCGAGGAACAAGAGGATCATCACGCCGACCAGCGCGGCGGCGAGCGCGGCCTCCCGAACGACACCGAATACAGCCGCCTTGACGAAGATCGATTGATCGCCGACGGCATGCAGAATGAGGCTCGACGGCAGGCTCTCTTCCACCCGGGGCAGCAGCGTTTTGATACCCTCGATGACGCTCAGCGTCGACGCTGCGCCGGCCTTGAGGATCGTCATCAGCACCGCGCGCGAACCGTTCACGCGCACGATGTTTGTCTGCGGCGGCGAGCCGGCATGCACGTAGGCGACGTCGTGCATGTAGATGATGGTGCCGTTGACTTTCTTCACCGGCAGATCGTTGATTTTTTCCAGCACCACCGGGCTCGCGTTCAGAGCCACGTTCCAGTCGAACTTGCCCAGCTTCTGGTCGCCGGCCGGTAGAATCAGGTTTTGCACGGTTATGGTGTTGACCACGTCGTCAGCCGACACGTTGTGCGCCTGCATGGCGTTCTGGTCGAGATCGACCTGGACCTGCAAAATCTTGCCGCCATAGGGGGAGGGGATCGCGGCGCCCGCCACCGTGGAAAGTTGCGGTCGAATGAAGTTTTGCCCCAGATCGAACAACTGCATCTGGGGCAGCTTCTTGCTCGACAGAGCGAGCTGAAGGATCGGCACGCTCGACGCATTGTAGCTTAGCACGTAAGGGGGCGTGATTCCCGGTGGCAGAAGCTTAAGTACCGTCTGCGATGCCGCCGTCACCTGGGCCAAGGCGGCGGAGATATTGACGTTCTTCTGGAAGAAGATCTTGACGACGCCGTAGCCGTTGAGCGACTGCGACTCCAGATGCTCGATATCCGAGACCTGAGCGGTCATGTAACGTTCGTAGTAATAGATGACTCGGCCGGACATTTCGTTAGGCAAAAGCCCGTTATAGGTCCACACCACACTGACGACGGGAATGTTGATGTTGGGGAATATGTCGACCGGCGTCCGCAAGCCGGACAGCGTTCCGAAGATCGCAATGAGGAAGGCGAACACCACAAAGGTGTAGGGCCGCCGCAACGCGATTTGCACGATCCACACGTTCGCAATCTCCCGTCAACAGGACCCGGTCACCGGAGAATCGGGCCGGACCTCGCGCCGCGAGTGCTAATCTATCCGAACTTGGGTGAGCGCCGTAATGGACTTGCTGACGCAGTCGTGGTGCCGGCTAAGATGTTGGAGAAGACCAATACATTGAGGCGGGACAAGTTTTTGGCGCAAGCTTTGGATAGGTGTATTGAACCGCATCGCACTCGATGGAGCAAAGGCGCGCCGTTCGACGGCCGCACCGTAGCTCACGCGGGCGCGCACTATGACAGGCCGCGTGATGCAATTAGGATGGAAGATCACGGTCGCCTGAGGTTGCACCGCCCTTGAGAGCGATATCATGTCGGCGAAACTCAAGACCGCGATTGTCTCGGGCATCCTCGTCGCTACGATAAGCGCTGCTCTTGGCGCGGGGAAGGCCGTTCCCACAGGGAGGCGACCCGCCAACACGATTACTCGTCCGCCGTCTCTCTACGAGCTTTACACTCGTCTAAAGGGCAGCAGGGAGTTCTGCTATTTACCAAGCGAGCCCTGCGATAACAATCGCCGCGTGCAGAACTGATTTACGCCCAAACGGAAACCGCCAGACTATGATTCCGTTGCTCTAACCAGCTAAGCTACGCCGCCATCCAGTTGAAATCGCTAAAGGTTTTGCAAAGGGCTATAGCATGAAGTGGCGTGTTTGCTACCTTTTGCTACCTTTTGCTACCTTTTCGCTCCGAGCCTGGTTAGTACTGCCCGCATGCGTGTCTTAGTACTGCCCGCAATGCCGTGCGTCGACTTTTGCAACCGCATCTTCCTGCATCCCGGGCAACAAATGCTGTAGAGGTCAAACGCCGACCTTGGAATGCCCGAGCCGCTCGCTCGCCACCTTCGCATCTACCCGCTCGAAAGCAGATGCGTGGCGTGGGCGTATCGCAAGTCATGAAAGCGAATAGGAGGCAGGGGGCGCTTGGCGGCCGAGAAAGCGCGGCCGGGCGCGCACCATAGCCCTGTCCGCGACCTTGGTGACAGAGTTGAGTGTATATCGGATCCAACGGGCAGAGGAGCTTCTGCGGGTCGGCAGGCGCTTATCCGACGATGACTTTGTGGTCACGCGGGCGGATGGCGCTCCCTTGCGCCCGCACAGCATCGGGCCAGCAGTGGGTCCGACAAGGAGCCCAAGAGCTGAAATTTCGCAGGAGTTGTCCGCGCGCATCGGCGGTTCCGCAGTCATATCCCAGGTGCTGATACCCATACCGGCCTCTGGCCATCAAAACAGAATCGTCCAAAGTGCCCGGACGCAATTTATATCGTCGTGCTCAAACGCACCAAAAAGTCCTTCGGATTTGGCGTCAACATCGTTTTCGGCACGCCGCGGCGAGCAACGCGCGTGGGGCGCGCCCGCAAGGCTCTAGCGGTTTGCCTCCGCTGTCCTTCAAGCCGGTCGCTCGCCATTGCGCGCGCGGCTTTCCAAGGTGCGAGCTATCCACAGATCTGGAGGCGGACTTGAAGAACTTCTTCGGGAGTCTCAATCACGATTGATTGCTCCGGTTTGTTGAACATCGAGTTGGAGACCCGCGCCTGATCAGCTTGATCCGGCGCTGGTTGAAAGCGGGCGTTGTGGAAGATGGAGAGGTCCATCCGAATGAAGAAGGAACTCCACAAGGTGGATCGATCAGCGTGCTGCTGAGCAACGTTTACCTGCACTACGTGCTCGATCTTTGGTTCGAGCGCGTGGTCAAACATCGGTTGCGTGGCGAAGCCTATCTGGATCGCTATATCGATGACTTTGTGATCTGTTTCCAATATCGCTCGGACGCCCTCCGCGTGCAGGACGCCTTGCGCCGACGGTTGGGGAAGTTTGGCCTCACTCTTGAACCGACCAAGACGAAGTTGCGATCAGAAACCAGGTCGGCGAATTAAACGCCGCCCTGCGAGGCCATTATGCCTATTACGGCATTGCCGGAAATTTCCGCGCTTTGTTGAAGGTGTACCGGGCCATCGAGCGTTACTGGCGTAGAATGTTATGCAGCCGTAGTTGGGCCAGCGCTCACCTCAGCCGGGACACTTTCCACCAGATCAAAGAGCGGACACCTCTACAGCGACCAAAACTGCAGCTTCCCTACCGGGCGCTGCAGGCTCTCGCGGTGCAACTGTGAATCAACCGCCGAAGAGCGTGGTGCGGGAAATCCGCACGCCACGTTCTGTGGGAACCGGAGGCGGGCGACTGCCTCCGCTGACCCGATGGAGAGCGTTTGAGCGAATTCATTTAGACTAGACTTACGGAAAGAACAGAATACGAAGTGACGGCAGCAACCGACTTATCAATTTTGAACGCGGTGGTTGTTATCACAAGGCTCGCTCGGCAACGAGCACTCCTCCGTGCCGTCCTTCAAAGATTTGAAGAGAGAGTAAAAGGGGTTCTCAGCTGGCGGCGCAGCAGGCCGATCCGGGGACATATCCGGAGGAACGGACGCATTTGCGCCATAAGTCGCGGGCGCGGCAACGGGAGCATTTGCGCCATAGGGTGCCGGCGCGGGTGGAACTGGAGAAACAGAAGCATTTGCGCCGTAGGGTGCCGGCGCGGGTGGAACTGGAGAAACTGAAGCATTTGAGGCATAGGTTGCCGGCGCGGGTGGAACCGTGGTGCCGGGTTGGCCGGCAATTTCCGCAGACACGTTTGACGGGGGAGGTGTTCCCACAGCCGGGGCCGTAGCGCTTCGCGAGGAGCCGAACACGGAATTGGTCGATGCGGAACATCCGGCCAGAACCGGCAAGATTACAACCGACGCGAATAACAGCGCTTGTCGGCGCCCACCGCCAATTTGCTTGCGTCTTTTCAAGACTAAACGAGCATTTAAATTCATCGCCGACATCCGCTTCGAGTATTTCTCATTATAGTTGGCCGAAGACGGCAATCTCAAGGTGCAATTGGTGCGCGACGCGTCCCACCTAGGTCGCGGAAAGCTTAGGGACGGGAGGCACTGTTTGTGAGCAATCTGCGTACCTTGCCACCCTTGGCCCTCCTCGCCATTTTGCTCGCCGGTCCCACCCCCCGGGCCGAGGAACACCCGCAACTTCTGCCCACACGCGACGTGGACATCACCTATGACGTGACCCGGCCGCTGCAGGCGAAAAAGATCCGCGAGCGCGTGCGCTGGCTCGCCGGCGGTCATTTGGAGCGCATCGACGGTCCGGATAGATCGACGACGATTCTCGACCACAACGCCAACGAGGTTACGCTGCTGACACCGGCAAGACGGACCTACAGCAAGTTGGCCGGCGCGCCGCGGCGGCCGCTGGATCCGGAGCCCGGGACGGCGCTCAAGCGCGGCGATGAGGCGACCGTCGCGGGATTGCGTTGCGTCGACTGGTCATGGACCGAAGACGTGGAAACCCACACTGCGTGCGCCACCGCCGACGGCGTGCTGCTCCGACTCATTGTCGACGGCAAGACGGTGAAGGAGGCGCGCTCGGTGAGTTATGGCCAGCAGCGGCCCGAGGTTTTCGAGGTGCCGCCGGGCTACACGCCGGCGCTCGCCCCGGATGGCACCGCCGAGCCGTAGCCAATAGCGCGCGCCAAGCGTCGATTTACTGTTGCTGACGTACCACACACAAAGAGTAGTTCGTCGGTCATCCCGCCAACTGCATTGACAAGCGACCATAGTCCCCAGAGATTGGCGTTATAGTAAGACGTATACAGCGTAATGCTGCATACGATGGGGCAGGGGGCGGTAATGAAAATATTTGCTCGGTCCGCGCCGTTGGCCGCGGTGATAGTGTTTGTATGGGCTGGTGCTGCGGGTGCGGCCGATATGGGCGCCTTGGTGACCAAGGCGCCGGTGACGGCACCGCCTGCAGGCACATATCTATCTGCCGGTCCGATTGCATCCTGGCTCGACATGGTCTCGGCCATTCAGGCGCAGCAACCAAATTGGATGACACCGCTTGTGACGGTCACGCCACGCCTCGAGCAAGAATTTCGCTTTGACTTCTACGACCAGCAAAATGCGGCCGCAAACAGTCCTAACGGGAACGGCCAACACTTCTACAACTACGGCGGACCTGGCGGCGCAAGAGTGGAGTTGATCCCCTACTACAATACCGAACTCATTCTGGCACCTCCGCCATACGTGACGGCCTCTGGCCCCAAGGGCAGTGCAGAGGGCCCGGGCGATTGGCCGGCATTTCTGGTCAAATACCGCTTCATTTCCGCGAACGCGCAGAACGGCGACTATATCGTGACCGGCTTCTTTCAGATGTCGGGCCCGCTCGGAACTCCAGCAAAAATCTCGAACAATGTTCTAACCGCCCAGCCGACCCTCGCGTTCGGCAAGGGTTGGGGCGATTTCGATTTTCAGATGACGATCAGCCAGCAATATCCAGTTGCTGCGCTCGCTTCGCCTGGCAACACGGCCGACATGAATAAGACGAACTTCGGCGATCCGATCCTTTGGAACACCACCTTCCAATATCACTTCCTGGAATATTTCTGGCCGGAGTTGGAAGTGAACTACGAATACTGGCCGAACGGCGAGCATCAAGGTCTGAGCCAAGTCTTGCTGACGCCCGGTATCATTTTCGGACGCTTCAAGATCGGCCAGGACAGCCCGACTCGGCCGGTAAATCTGATCTTCGGCGTCGGTTACCAGGTCGCGGTGACGCCTAACCCGGTAATTCAAAACAACGTGGTGGCTACCCTCCGGGTCACCTTCTGACGGCCGCCGTTTCCTTGGCGGGCCCCGACGGCGCCCAAGGCCAGGCTGTCTGAGACTTTCGCGCGCGGCGATAAACCGCCCGCGGGGGCGCATCGGGCGATCGGCCAACACGCTCGTGACAACTTCGCACGCTTTGCTTCTGGAAACAGTGTAAATGCTGAGGCCACTTGTTCGCTGAATTGTCGACGAGGGACCAGCTTTTGGTCGCGGTGTTCGACCGCGGCGTGCGTCATTGCGCCGCCGGCCGGTATGGCACAATGGTAAGGAAAAATATTAGGATTCAACAAGCTCCTGAAGAAACCGAGGTTCTGACAGAAGCGGAAGATTTTTTGGGGACGAAAACGATGACTGTTGAATCGCCGGCAGTCCAATCGGGCGCTGCAGCGCCGTCGGCTGTACCGGCTGCACGCTGGGCCAGCTCCTGTACGGCATTCGCTGCATGGTGATGATCGCCAACATGCAGTATGGCTGGACGCTGTTCGTCAATCCGATCGATCAGAAATATCACTGGGGCAATGCGGCGATTCAGGTCGCATTCAGCGTGTTCATCGCCACCGAGACCTGGCTCGTGCCGGTCGAAGGCTGGTTCGTTGACCGCTTCGGGCCGCGCCTAGTTGTCGCCTTCGGCGGTATCCTCGTTGCTTTTGCCTGGACATTGGATTCGGTCGCCAGCTCCCTGCTGCAACTATACGTCGCCGCGGCCATTGGTGGTGTCGGCGCCGGTGCCGTCTACGGCACTTGCGTCGGCAATGCGCTCAAATGGTTCCCGGATCGGCGCGGCCTTGCCGCCGGTTTGGCCGCGGGAGGATTCGGCGCAGGCACGGCCGCGACCGTCGTCCCCATCCGTGACCTGATCCTTGCCTACGGTTATGAGGCCGCCTTCCTGTATTTCGGATTGGTGCAGGGACTCGTGGTTTTGATGCTGTCCGGGTTTTTGCGCGCGCCACAACCGGGGGAGACGGCGAAACCGGACGCGCGGTTGATGCAGGCGTTGCGAGATTCCACGCCGCCTGAAATGCTGAAATCGCCGGTCTTTTGGTTACTTTACATGATGTTCGTCATGGTCGCGGCCTCGGGCCTGATGGCGACCGCGCAGATCGCGCCGATCGCCAAAGACTTCAACCTCGCCAGCGATGAGGTGACGATCCTGTTCTTCACCGCCACGACGCTGAGCACGGCGCTGGTCATCGACAATATCTTCAACGGCCTGGCGCGGCCGTTTTTTGGTTGGATCTCCGACCTGATCGGTCGCGAGAATACCATGGCGATCGTGTTTACGCTCGGCGCGCTGGCCTATTGGGGCCTCGGCGAGTTCGGGCATACGCCGTACATGTTCATTGTCATGGCCGGCCTGATCTTCTTCACCTGGGGCGAAATCTTCAGCCTATTCCCGTCGACCTGCACCGACACTTTCGGTGTGAAATACGCTACCACCAATGCCGGCCTCCTTTATACCGCGAAAGGCGTCTCAGCCTGGGTTGTGCCGCTGACGAGTCTCCTGAAAAACTACAGCGGCCACTGGCATTGGGTGTTCGCGACCGCATCTATCATGAATCTGATCGTGGCGACGCTGGCGCTGTTCGTCCTTAAGCCGATACGGCGGCGCGCCACAGCGCAGGGCTGAAAGTCGCTTTAGCGGGGACAGCGGGGGAACGGTCGCTTGCCTGCCTTGTAAAAACTACTCATTCTCGGCAGCGGCGAGACAGCATCCGCAGGCGGGTGTGCGTGTCGCGTCGGCGCTGGTGGGGCCGAAGATCATTGCACTAAGCCGTCGTCGCTTCCGTTGAGTGGAGTGCACCCGTACGTGCCGGCGTCAGCCAAGCTTTTGCATGACTGCGGGGGCCGTGTCGGTGGCGGCGCGAAGCGGCTTTGCCTCGCGTTTCTCGGCGCGTTGGCCGGTGCCGTTTTGGCGTCCTGCGCTGTCGGCCCCGACTATCATCCTCCGGAAGCGTCGATGCCGGCGAACTTTGTTCCGGCGTCATCGATTTCGGCGTCAAGCGATCATCGCTCCGATCGCGCCGTCGAAACCGCGAAGTGGTGGCGGAGCCTTCACGATCGGGAGCTCAATTCCCTAATCGACCGCGCCATTGTGGCGAGCCCGTCTTTGGAGATCGCCCTGGACCGGCTCCAACAGGCGCGCGCGCAGGAAGCCGTTGTCGTCGGCGCGGCCTTGCCGGCGACGGAGGCAAGCCTCGGGGGAGGCTGGGGGACGGGAAGCGATCTCTCCCGCGGCCGAGCTTCGCAAACGCTTCGGTCGGGCGAAAACGGCGCGGGTCTGACACAGGTCACGAATCTCACTGGCTTCGACGCGGCGTGGGAGATCGACGTTTTTGGTAAGTTCCGGCGCGCCATCGAGGCCGCGCAGTACGACGTGGACACTGCAATTGCGGTTCGCAACGTCGTGTTAATTTCGCTGATCGCCGACGTCACGCGCGCCTACCTCGACTTACGCGCACTACAAATGCAGCTGATGGTTTTGCACAAGGACATCGAGGTAGCGAAGAAATACGTCGACTTCGTGCAGGAGCGCTTCAACCGCGGCATCACCAACGAGCTCGACGTGACGCTGGCGCAACGCGAGCTGGCGCAATTGCAGGCCCAGGTCGCGCCGCTAATTGCCCAGATCAACGCCGCGCGATACGTCATCGCCCTTCTGATCGGCGAATTCCCGGAAAACCTCGGCAACGAACTAAAGAAACCGGCGATGCTTCCGGCCCTGCCTGGCCGCATCCGCCCCGGTTTGCCGATCGATCTCCTGCGCCGCCGCCCCGATATCCAAGAAGCCGAGCGCCAATTGGCGAGCGCCACCGCCCAGATCGGCGTTGTTACTGCGGATCTCTTCCCTCAAGTTGCCGTGACGGCCGCTGCCGGCCGCCAGGCGGGAATCACGCCACTGACCATCAGTCCGATATGGTCGGTGGGGCCGGCCATCGCCGTGCCTATGCTCGATTTTGGGCGACTCGATGCGGTCGTCGAGAAAGCCGATTTCCGCGCCCGCGAATTGCTGGCTAACTACAGGCAGACGGTGCTCAATGCGGTGCGTGAGGTGGATACCGCGGTCGACGCTTATGCGGCGCAGCAGGATCGCCTGCACCATCTCGCCGACGCGCTGGTGGCGGCGCGCCGCGCCGTGACGCTCGCAACCGAGCGGTTTGATCGGGGATTGACGGACTCGCTCAACGTCATCGACGCGCAGCGGCAGGAATTCGCAATCGAGCAAGAATATGTGTTGACCCAGCAAAGCGCCGCGGCGCAGTTCGTGATTTTGTACAAGTCACTGGGCGGCGGCTGGGAGGATTATCAGATCTTCCCGCCGATTCCGCCGCCGCTGCCGGCGGTCGCGGCGGCGTTCCGCAACCTTCTCGCACCGGGCTCTCCTTAAGGAGCAGCCGGCGACGGGCTTCGCGATATTCTGGGCGTAATACAACATTGTTGCTGATTTGCCACCCGCGCGGTGGAAATGCTGCGAGCAGGCGGCCGAACTGTGAGCGAAGGAACCAGATGTCATGCGACCGTCATGCCCGAATCTTAGACCGCTGGGGGGTAAGTTTTTCTTAAATTTCAGCACTGGCACGGGTTGGAGGGGGCAATGGTGGTCGATCGAAGATCGCGTGAAGGCTGCGCGCCACTGGGCGGCAGCCGGATACGCCGTCAAGCAGGACTACGCAGCGGCATCGGTAAGGGACGGCAAAAAATTTGGCCTGGCTACGGCGCTTGCCGTTGTCGTAGGGGTTGCCGGGTTCGCCTGCGCAGCGAGTGCGGCCGATATGGACGCCATGACCAACCATAGTGTCGCCAGTGTCCTACCAGCCGCCGCGCCGACGGCATGCGGCAGCGCTTACGACTTCTTCTTCACGGCCTGCCCGCTGAGCTGGTACGGCGTCACTGTCTACGGCACCATAGACGTGGGCGGGACTTATCAGACGCATGGCACGCCGTCACTCGACCCAAACCCTAACACCGGCGCCAGTTACCTTCTTGGTAATAGTGCCACGAACGCGGTTGGCCGGGTGGCGGGATTTGGTCTTGGTCCCAACGGCCTGAGCCAGTCGAACATCGGCGTCAAATGGGCCGAACCTGTCGGCGGAGGATGGTCTGTCGTTGGGCAGGCGGAGCTGGCGTTCGATCCTTATTCCGCGCTGTTGGCCAATGCGCCGCAGGCGATGTTTAATGCGATCGGCGTGCCGGAGAATCAGCAGCTCGTACCGTACGACTCCAGCCGCTGGGGCTGGCTGGCGGGGCAAATCTATGCCGGTGTCAGTTCGCCGATTTATGGCACCTTGACCTTCGGCCGGCAGAACACACCGCTCCTCGACGCGGTCAATGCCTACGATCCGATGGGCGGCTCATACGCGTTTTCGCTGATCGGGAATTCCGGCAAGACCTGCGGTGACGGCGACACCGAAACGTGTCGCTGGACGACGGCGATCAAGTATCGCGAAAATATCGGCGACTTCCGGCTGGTCGCCATGCTGCAGCCGGTCGGACTATTCAGTAATTCTGGCGGCTTTCGAACCTATAACCCGAATAACGGCGCAATTGAAGGCGGCATCGGCGGGGACATCAAAAATCTCGGTACCGGCGTTCTCTCTTTAGACGTGCTCGGCGCGTGGGAGAAAGACGCGTCTAATTGGTCGACGTTATTCCCCGGCCAAAAACTCGTCCTTGGCTGGCCGACCTCGTTCCCCAGTGGCGCCCCTCGGCAGTGGAACTCAAGGTGACGATTTCCGACAGTTTGTCCTTCATGGCGGTGGCCAAATATAGCTTCGGTTCTTGGGGGAATCCCGCGGCACCGCCTTCCCCTGGGGCCGCTCTCGGAATCACCGCTCACCCTTTACGCCGGCTATGAGTGGATCCAGCAGTCTAATCCAAGCGACCCGCAGGGCGTGGTCCACATTGATGGCTTCCTGTTCAACCCCACCAACGCCGCCGGTAGTAATTTCATAGGAAGCAGTAACGGCACGACGATCGCCAACAACGCTTTCAACGCCGCGTGCGGATCGGGCACCGGTTGCAAAGACGAGATTACCCAGGTCATGTGGACCGGCGCCAAATACGGCATCACCAAAGATCTGGATCTCATCGGCGCCTACTATCACTACATCCAGAACTCCTATGTTAACGGGGTTAATTGCAGTCTCGCGAATGCGCCTAGACAACTCGCGGTGCCAAGGCTGGTTTGACGATGTACTCGGCGGTTCTCGACTGGCGGTTCCTGCCGAAGTGGGATGCCTACATCGGCACCATGTACTCGGCAGCGTTTGGCGGCTACGCCAACGGCGATATTTCCCGCAACAACCTTGCCACCACCGCAGGTGTCCGCTTCCGGTTCTAACAAAACGGCAAGCGGGGTTTCGCCGGTTCGTTGCTCGCAAAATCCCGCTTCTGCAACTTGCAAAGCCACCCGACCGATTCCGGGTGGCTTTTCTGTTGGACGATCGGCGAGTTCTTCTCGCGGGTCAACGGCGGCTTGGTGAACGGTTACCTTGCTCGCAACAACTACTCCACAACGGGCGGCGTTCGCTTCCGGTTCTAACAGCAGGCGCGATCTAAGACCTTCGATGACGCCGCCGGCGAAAGCCGGCGGCGCTTTCGATTTGGGCCCCTTTACGTCGCCGAATTGTCTGCGCGGCGAGATTTTCTCATGAGCCATATTTGCAACACTCGGCGACAAACTGCCGGAAAAGAAAAAATCTTGTAAAATAAATGGCTTATCTCTTCACCTCATTTGCCCAAAGCATCGACCGGCGAGTCCCGCGGGTATATGATTGCGACGGGCCGTGGTATCGGGGATTTGCAAGCGCGGGCCTTTGGGCAATGTTGGTCGAAGCCGTAAGTCAATCGCCGATAGCCGAACCTGCGAGCGAGGTGATGTTGGTGCTGGTCAAAAAGGCTTGCACGCTTTTGGTCGCCGCCTGCGTGGGGACTTGCTTAGCGCAAGCAGCCGCCGCGCTGGATTTGTCTACGGTGACGCCAGCGCCGGCGCCGCAGCAAAAACCGGATTGGGCTGGCTACTATTTCCGCAACAACTCTAGCAACGGTGATCCGTGGACGGCGATTGCGCCCTCGATCGGATTCTCGTCGCCGACGGCGGTGACGTCGGCAACCAACGAAAATGTTGGCGTCAACTTCCAGTCCGGAAATTTCGTGTTCGGCCTGGAAGGCTCGCTCGCGGCGGCCAACTTCGACGGCAGATTCACGGCTCCGTATCTGCCGGGGATGACGGCCGGCGGCTGGTCGCCGAATATGAATTGGCTCGGCACCGTAACCGGCCGCATCGGTTATTCGTTTGGTCAGTGGCTCCCCTATGCCAAGGCCGGTTTCGCTGCCGCCGACGTCGGTTCGCCGTTGCAGGGCGCCGGACCGCTTGGCTCGTTCACGCAAGGGACGACGACAGGCGGCTGGACCGCCGGCCTCGGCTTCGAATACCAACTCTCGCCGAAATGGTCTCTGGGGGTTGAATATCTCTACACCGATCTCGGCAATGGCGCTGCGAACGGTCCGCCGGGTTCGTTCGGCAGCGCGCCGATTTCCGGCGCGCCTGAAATGTACTCGACCGCGCTCAAGACGCAAAGTTTTCTGGGTCGGCTCAACTACAAAGCGGGCTGGTAAAGCGCGATTGCGCGCTCTAAGTCGCGGCCGCGTTGCCGCGTGCGGCTTCGCATCTCTCCACGAACTCGACGATCTGGCGCACCAGGCGGCCTTCGAGCAGCGGCGCGTGGCCTTGGTCGGGGACTTCGATGATGTCCATGTCATTACGCCGCGCGCGCATGGCCGCAACCGTCTCCGCGGAAAGCAGATCAGAATTGGCGCCGCGAATGACCAGCATCGGCACGCCCGCAAGCGCATCGAATTCGTTCCACAAAGCGGGCATCGGGCGTTCGATGTCGATGCCGGAGAGCGCGCGGGCAATGCCGAGATCGTAGGCGGGTGTCAGGCCGCCATGCTTGCGATGCCAGGTCCGTTGCGCGGAGCCGAGCCATTGATCCGTCGTCAAATTCGGGAACTGTGCGCTCATCAGGCTGCGCAGGACTTCGGCGCCTTCCTCGTAGGTGCGCGGATGCGGCAATTTGCCGAGGTAGCCCTTGATGCGCGCCATGCCCTTGGCTTCGTGCACCGGGCCGACATCGTGCAGCACGACCGCGGCGATCGAAATCGGATGCGCCGCGCCGAGCAGCATGGTGAGGATGCCGCCGCGCGAGCTGCCGACAAACACCGCGGGTCCGACGCCGAGCGCAAACAGGATGCTGACGATATCGCCGAGCTCGGTCATGCAATTGTAATTGGTGTGATCGACGTCATGTTCGGAATGACCGCGACCGCGTGAATCGATGGCGATGACATGCCGCCCCGGGGGGCCGGCGGCCAGCGCCGGCGCCAGCGCGTCGAAGTCAGCGGCGGTGCGCGCCAGGCCAGGCAGGCAGACCACGGGCAATCCTGGAGAGGTACGGCTCCCATATTCGCGCACGTGGAGCCGCAGCCCATCTTGCGCGGAAACGAAGAGGCTTTTGCCCTGATCGTAGGCGCCGTGTCCCAGGTCCGGCGCCAGATGAGGGGAGGGCTTGTTCATCGCCTGTCCCTGTCGCCCGACCTCGCTACATTTTATTTAGGCAGGAGTCACAAAATTGTGAGAGGTCACAAAACGGACATTAACTGCCGGGCGGGCGCGAGGGCAACGACGAAAAGGCGTCTCGCCAAAGAAAAATGCCGGAGGACTTAGCGGTGGATTAACCCCCGCGGTGCAGATCGGCCTCGATCAGTAGCCGCGGGTCGTTGCCCAGGCGGGCGCGGTAAACCTGCATGTTTTCAATGACGCGTTGCACGTAATTGCGCGTCTCCGAGATGGGAATGCGCTCGACCCAATCAATCGGATCCACCTTCGGACTGCGCGGATCGCCGTATTGCTCGATCCATTCCTTCGCCCGCCGCGGCCCGGCATTGTAGGCGACGAAGGCAAGGATATAGGAGCCGCGCCAGGTCGCGATGTCGTTGCCGAGCTCGGCGGTGCCAAGTTGCGCATTGTAGGCGACGTCCGACATCAGCCGATGCTGATCGAACGAGACGCTAAACCGCGTGGCGGTGTCGCGGCCCGCCGCCGGCGTGACCTGCATCAGGCCGATGGCGTTGGCGCTGGAAACCACCCGGCTGTTGAAAGCGCTCTCCTGGCGCACGATCGAATAGACCACGCAGCGTTCCACCTGCGGGCCGATCTGCTGATAGTCCGGCACGCCGAAGTCGGGGAACGCGTAGCGCTCTAAAGGCAGGCCGTGGCTCACCGCGGTCTTGCCGATGAGTAGCGTCGCCCGCGCGTCGTTGTGGCGCGTAGCGATCTCGGCGAGCGCCGTCAGCGCGGCGACGTCGGTCGACTTGTCGCCGAGATCGGCGGCCATGACGGCAACGAGGTCGCTCTCATTGATGGCGTAGAGAATCTCGAAGGCGCGGGCGACCTCGAGCCGGTAATGTTCGGCGGACGGCTCCGGCGGATTGCGCAGAGTGACGGTGCCGATGCCTAGCCGCGCGCGCGCGAGCTGCCCGTAATAGCCGGTCGGATAGCGCGCCGCCGCTTCGTAATAGGTGCGCGCCTCCCGTCCGTGCCCGAGCGCTTCCTCAGCGCGGCCCTGCCAATAATACGAGCGTCCGAGCGTGATCGGGTTGGTGATGCCCTCGGCGATGCGGGCAAAGTGGGCCTGCGCGACCGCGGGCTCGCGCAGGAAGCGCAACGCAATCCATCCGGCAGTGAATTGCTGCTCGGCGCGGTGGTTTTCATTGATCGGTGCAGCGGCGTTGGCGGCAACGGCGTAGGCGAGCTTGTAATCGCCGAGGTCGAGCAGTTTGCGCGCGATCAGCCGCCGTTCGACCCACCACTGATCGAGATCGCCGAGCCTTTCCGCCTCGTGCGGCGCGGACGCCATCCACTGTCCGGCTTCCGCGATCTTGTCGGCGCGGCGCAGCCATTGGACGCGGCTGAAGATATAACCGGGATCGCGCCGGCCCTCCGCCGGCACTTCCTCGAGCAGTGCCTTGGCCTTGCTCGATTTGTTGATGACCGCACTGCGCGCCTTGGCGATTGCTGTTTCGACGGCGCCGAGATGGCGCGCCGCCCGCGTCCCCGCATCGTCGTCCTCGAGGTCGAAGCGTGCATCCATGCGCGCCTTGTCGTCGGCGGGCGCGATCAGGCCGGCAAACATGTCGCGCGCTTGCGCTTCAAGGTCGGCGGAGAAGCCGTCCTTGCGCCACGCATCGCGCACCGCCGCCTGCGCGCCAGCGCGATCTCCCGTGGCGAGCTGCGCGCGCGCCAGCGCGAATCGCCCTTTGGCCGTGCGTGGCGGATCGCTCCGGAAAAACTCGATGACCGTGCGTGGATCGGCCTGCTGCTGCCAGAGCGCCGCCTCGGCGCGCCGGCGCAGTGCCGAAATTGACGGCCAGCTCGGATTGGCGGCGATGAACGCAGCATAGCGCGGGAAATCGAGGTCGGTCTCGTCGCTGCGCAGGATCACCCACTCGACGAGCTTGCGGGCGACGGGATCGGAGATCGTGCCCTCGACGCCCGTGGCTTCGTCGGTGCGGCCCTTGTGCACAAGATCGATGGCTTGCTTGACCGCCGCAATATCGAGCGGCGGTGTGCTCGACGTTGCCGCGAGCGCCAGCGCCGGCAAGGGTTTCAATCGGGGCGGCGGAGACGCCCCGGCTTCGGCCGACCGCAGCGGCAATGTTGACGGTGTGAAGGGCGGCGCGCTTCGCGGTATGTCGGGTGGGTTGGTGCCGACGACACGGGACGGTGGAACCGAGCCCCTTGCGGTCACTTGAGGCGTGGGCACCGTGAGCGACTTCGGCCCGGGCGTGCCTTTCGCGGCGGCGTGAGCCGCCGGTTTTGCGGTTTTGTCCGGTTTATGCGCGGACTTGGCATGCTCAGACTTGGCCTGCTCTGACTTGTTACGCTCGGACTTGTCGCGCTCGGATTTGACGGATTTTTCCGATTTGGTCTCCGGCTTCACCGATTTGTCGGTTTTGTGCGCCGGCTTTGCGGATTGATCGGCCTGGCTCGCGGGTTGTGCCTGCGGCGGCGGGTTGGCATCGGACGGAGGCGCCGCGCGCGCGTCGGCCGTCAGCAGGCCGAAGGCGGCAAACGCGAGTATGAGCCGAATAGCCGTCACAGGCACGGACCTTTCTGCCGCAGCGCCCCCGGCCGGCGTTTCCGCAATACCTCTTCGGCCTGCAAGATTGAACAAACTACTAAGACGCGCGCACGGGCGCGGTAATCGGGAAATTTCGCGGCGAAAACGGGGCATCGGCCGCGTCTCGTCGATTCGAGGCAGCTTAAGTCTAACGCCTCGGCTCTCCGCGTCCTACGGCATATTGCGGCGGTGATCGTGCAAAGGGGCTTTCAAGGCCCATTGCAACCCGATATTTATCCTGACGGCAAGACGGATCGCCTTAAGCGGCGCGCCTGCCGCCGGAACCCAAGGATCGTGCCATGACCGCCAAGACGAGCTTTCGAGGCTCCTTCACTGCGCTGGTCACTCCGTTCAAAAACGGTTCCGTCGACGAGAAATCGTTTCGTGGCCTGGTCGACTGGCAGATCGCCGAGGGCACCAAGGGGCTCGTACCAGTGGGCACGACCGGGGAAAGCCCCACACTGTCGCACGAAGAACATCGCCACGTGGTCGAATGGTGCATCGATCAAGCGCAGGGCCGTGTGCCCGTCGTCGCCGGCGCCGGTTCGAACTCCACCAAGGAGGCGATCGACCTTGCCCGCCACGCCGAAGAAGCTGGCGCCGACGCCGTGCTGGTCGTCACCCCTTACTACAACAAGCCGACGCAGGAAGGGCTCTATCAGCACTTCAAGGCGATCAACGATGCGATCGGCATTCCGATCATCATCTACAATATCCCGCCGCGCTCGGTGATCGACATGTCCGTCGACACGATGCGGCGCCTGTCCGAGCTCAAGAACATCGCCGGCGTCAAGGACGCGACCGCCAACGTCGTGCGGGTGTCGCAGCAGCGCGCCGCCATGGGGCCAGACTTCAATCAGCTCTCGGGCGAGGATGCGACCGCGCTCGGCTTCATGGCGCATGGCGGCCATGGCTGCATTTCGGTGACGTCGAACGTCGCGCCGCGATTGTGCGCGGAATTCCAGGATTCCTGTCTCAGGGGTGATTACGCCGCCGCGCTCAAGGTCCACGACCAGCTGATGCCGCTGCATACGGCGCTGTTCATCGAGACAAATCCGGCGCCGGCCAAGTACGCGCTGTCGCTTCTTGGCAAATGTGCGGACATCGTTCGGCTGCCCATGGTGCCGGTCGCCGAGAAGACGCGCGCCGCCGTGCGCGAAGCCATGGTGCATGCCGGCTTGATCAATTAATTGCCCGCTTAATCCCCGCGAAATCGGGACCAGGCGGAAAGAGCTTTTTTGGATGCGCACGGGCGTGCGCAGAACTCGAACGGATTGAAGCGGAGGATGTTCATGCTCGAGGAGTTCAAGAAGTTCGCCATGCGCGGCAACGTCGTCGATCTCGCCGTCGGCGTGATCATCGGGGCGGCGTTCGGCGCGATCGTCAATTCGCTGGTTGCCGACATCATCATGCCACTGATCGGCGCAGCCACCGGCGGCCTCGATTTCTCCAATTACTTCGTTCCGCTTTCGTCTAAAGTGACCGCGGTATCTCTGGCCGACGCGAAGAAGCAGGGTGCGGTGTTTGCCTGGGGGAGTTTTCTCACCATCCTCATCAATTTTTTGATCATCGCCTGGGTGCTATTTCTTTGCATCAAGGGTATCAACAAGTTGAAGGCGCCGGAGGCGCCGGCGCCCGCCGGCCCATCTCCTGAAGTGCAGTTGCTGACCGAAATCCGCGACGCGCTGAAGGCCCGTTGAGGCTTAGGACATCGTATGGCGGCGAAGACGGAAAGAAAGCTACGTGTCGTAGCCGACAACCGCAAAGCGCGTTTCAACTATTTCATCGATGAAACTATGGAAGCCGGTGTCGCGCTAACTGGTACCGAGGTGAAATCGCTCCGTTCGGGCAAGGCGACGATCGCCGAGTCTTACGCCGACGCGCGCGGCGGCGAGATTTGGCTGATCAACTCCAACATTCCCGAATATCAGCAGGCCAACCGCTTCAACCATGCACCGAAACGGGCGCGCAAACTTTTGCTGCATCGCCGGCAGATCAACAAACTGATCGGTGCGGTCGAGCGCGAGGGCATGACGCTCGTGCCGCTCAAGCTTTATTTCAACGAGAAGGGTCGTGCCAAGGTCGAGCTGGCCCTGGCCCGTGGTAAAAAGCTCTACGACAAGCGCGACACCGAAAAGAAGCGCTCGTGGGAGCGCGAGCGCGGCCGTCTGTTGCGGCAAAAAGGATGAAAACGGTGGGCGATGTACGACACAGCGGACGGCTGTATCTATTATCAAAAGTTAATTCTCTAGGCACGTCACAGAAAGATTGCAGCGTTATAAGCCTGCGATCGCAGTTAGAGGAGAATAACCATGCAGCATTGTGCAACGTCGCGGCGCCGCGCGGCCCTCGCCGCGATTGCCCTGGCATCACTTGCGGTGCCTATGGTGTCGGTTGCGAAGGCTGATCAGCAAGCGGAACGAACCCACGCCACAATAACCCATCGGCGGCAACCCGGAAGTGCTCATAAGGAGCTACTTGGGCGGGCACAGACCTGGGAAGAAAATCGGTGCGCGTGGCCGTATCGGAACCAGTTTCCACCATGTATGTCGACGTGGCCTGCGGGCGATCCAAACTACCACGGATCGCGGCCTGGCCCGACTTTTAACGATTAGGCGGCCGCTAGCGGCGGCACCATCGCGCTGAGCTTGGGGCACGGGGACCCCAAATGCATCAGTGCTTGGGGTTCTTTCGTTTGGAGTGTCGGTGATGACTTTCAGGCTGCCGCGGTTCTCATTTCCGGCGCACCGGCAAATGGTTTCAAGGAACGGCTTGCCATCGAAGCGATGGTACCAAACAATGACTTTATGGCAGCGGCGGTGCAGCACACGGCAAAGCTGGACGGCGCCAGCTTGCCGTCGGGCTTGCCCCGCTAAAGTAGGAACTTGTTTTCCTTCGGGACCGGAAGCCCGGCTGCAATCTTCTCGTTAATGGTGGTCACGTGGACCCTGCATGGCTGCACTTGTCTGCACGCCAAATGGCATGCAAGTGTCGACGAGAAATTGTAGCGAAAGATACAATGGTATAAGAGGATTTTAGTGCGGACGGAGAAAGGCCCATCGAAAAACGGGCCGTTAGTGACGCTCGATCATTGCGTCATCCATGTCACCGACTGGGAGCGTTCGAACGCCTTCTACACGAAGGTGATGGGCGCGGAGCTGATCGCGCGTCCGGTCGGCTACGCCTATCGCTTCGGCGACCGGCAGCTCAACGTCCATGGGCCGGGCGTGGCGCCGGCCGAGGTCGCCCGCCTGCCGGTCGCTCCCGGCAACAGCGATTTGTGCTTCGAATGGCATGGGCCGATCGCGGACGCCCTGAGCCATCTGCAACGCTGCGGCGTCGCGATCGAGGCCGGTCCGATGCAGCGCTTCGGCGCCAAGGGCGCGGGCACGAGCGTCTACTTTCGCGATCCGGACGGCTCACTGATGGAATTCATGTCGTATGCTTATGAAAATACCCACCTGACGCCTGGAGGCCAGGTCATGCGCGAAGCGCCCGGCAAGCACGATCCGACCGTCCTGCCTGCCGGTATTCCGGTTCCGCAGGACGATGGCGCCGCGCGGCACCTCGTCGGCATGGCGCTCCCCGATCTTCCCCTGCTTGCGACTCGCGGTGGCGCTTTCAATCCGTCGGTTCTGGGCGGCCGCACCGTTCTCTACATTTATCCGCGCACCGGCGTGCCCGGCGTCGATCTGCCGCCGGGCTGGGACGACATCCCCGGCGCGCGGGGCTGCACGCCGCAATCTTGCGGCTTCCGCGATCATTTCGCCGAGCTCAAAGCGCTGGGTGTCGCCCACGTGTTCGGCCTGTCGACCCAGGACAACGATTATCAGCGCGAGGCCGCCGAGCGGCTCCACCTGCCGTTCCCTATTCTCTCCGACGCGGAATTGAAGTTTACCCGCGCGCTGAAGCTGCCGACATTCACGGCCGCTGGCATGACTTTACTCAAGCGCATGGTGCTGATCGTCGACGACGGCGTGATTAGCAAGGTCTTTTACCCGGTATTCCCGCCCGACAAGAGCGCCGCCGAAGTCGTGGCGTGGCTGCGAAGGCCCGATTTGAATCGAAGCTAAAAACGCGGTACCATGTGCGCGAAAATTCTGGGAAAGGAGACCGTTCATACCGCCGACACGCTGATGCCAAGCGCGGTGTGTCGAGGTCCAGATTTGGGTCCCGCCCAGGCCCACGAAGAAATCGGTAGGGTGTGGCAAGCTTGCGGCACCGCGCCGTTCACCGGGTTTGGATCCCCGCGGCATTGCGGCATTGCTGTCTCTTTGCCAGTCGTTTGCTACTTTGCTACTTGTCGAAGTCGAGTGGTTAGCAATCGTTAATCACCGTTGGACACGGTCTTCACCGACGCTTCACGCCCATTACGGGACGAATGATTGCTAGTTGATTAGCTCGTTTTGCTATTATTTTCGCCAGGTGACGGGCATATTTTAGACATGCAACTAAAGCGGGTAGGTTGGCAAAACGAACCCATGAGGCTATCCGCAGGTAGTGTCAGGTTCAGAGGCGACCGATTGCGAATCCGCGCAGCAAGGCAAGAAGGACGTTTATCATGTCGAAGTTCATCGTCTCTCCGCACTTCCGCCTGCAAGAATGGGTCGCGGAGGACAAGGGGTATTTCGGCGACGAGGGGCTCGACTACGAGTTTCGCGAGGCTTTGCCTTCGAGCGCACCGGGCGGCCATCAACTCGGCGACAAGGTCGGCGCCTATCAGACCTTCGAGGCCGGCCGCACCTGCAACGTCAGCGGTGCCTGCCACTGGACCGTGAATGTGGCGGCCTCCAACGGCCACGGCAAGCTCTACGCCGATTGCTACTCGGTTTCGCCCTGCGGGATATTCGTGCCGCCGGAATCGCTGCTGAAAACGCCCGCCGATCTCGCCGGCGTGCCGATTTCGGTCGGCTATCAGTCGGGCAGTCATTATTCGGCGATTCAGGGTCTCGAGCAGTATCTCAAACCGGAGGACATCAAGCTGTCGTTCAGCGACGGCCTCCTGTTCAACCGCATGGAACTATTGATCGACCGCAAGGTGCCGGCGGCTTCGCTGTTCAGCGGGCCGTACTATTTCGTTGAGCAGCTCGGGTTCCGCAAAATCATCGACACCACGTTCATGATCGCCTCGATGGTGACCGGCACGCCGGACCCGGAGGATGTGCGCCGATATTTCCGCGCCTTACGCCGCGCCCAACGCGACATCGATCTGCGCCCCGAACTCTACACCCACTATTACAAGAAGGAGTTCCCGGTGCGCTTCCACGACCAGATGGATACGCGGCGCTGGGGTCCCGGCGAGCGGCTGGTATTCGAGCCGTACTCGAAACAAACCTTCGACGAATCGTTCCGGTGGATCGAGCAGCACGGCATCTTCCCGCCGGGGGAGATGGGCACTGGCAAATACGAAGCCTCGATCTTTGCGTAGGGCGGGTAAAGGCGTCAGGACGTTGCATCGAGGTACTTGCGCACCGAAGCGAAAACGTCGCGGAACATCTGCGGCGTGAGCACGCCAGTGTTGGTGTTGTAACGCGAGCAGTGATAGCTGTCGAACAACGCGATCTCGCCCATGGCTCGCACGCCGCCATGCTTGAACGGATGATCGCGCCGCCGCGCCGATCGCACCGTTACCAATGTTTCGTGGGCGACGCGGCCAAGCGCGACGATGGCGCGAAGCTTGGGCATTTCGTTGAGGGTCGCAGCGAGAAAGTCGCGGCAGGTCGTTATCTCCAAGGGCGTCGGCTTGTTTTCCGGCGGCACGCACCGCACAGCGTTGGTGATGCGGCAATCGACCAGTGCGAGCCCGTCGTCGGGGCGCGCCTCGTAGCTTCCTTGCGCGAAGCCGAAGTCCTTCAGCGTGGCGTAGAGAAGATCGCCGGCATAGTCGCCGGTGAACGGCCGTCCGGTGCGGTTGGCGCCGCGCAGGCCAGGAGCCAGCCCGACGATCAGAAGGCGAGCGTCGATCGGGCCGAACGAGGGGACCGGTGCGTTGAACCAGTCCGGCTCCTCCTTGCGCCAGCTGTTGCGGAAGGCGACGAGGCGCGAACAGCGCGGGCAATCGCGGCCGGGTTTGCCGCTCGGGCGGGCTAACGCGGCCATCGGGCCGGCTTATTCCTCGTCGAACTCGTCTTCCTCGACCGGGGTCTCGGTGCGCGGGGCGCCGGTGCTGCGCTGGAGGAATTGCGGCGTATGGCGCGGCTCGCGGCCCTCCCGCATTTCTCGCGGCTCGCGCGCCGGACGGTCCCCTGGATCGCGGCCGATCTTATTCTGCAGCGCGATTATATCGACGAACTCATCGGCCTGGCGGCGCAGTTCGTCGGCGACCATGGGTGGCTGCGTGGAGATGGTGGAAACGACAACGACGCGCACGCCGCGCCGCTGTACCGCCTCGACCAGCGAGCGGAAGTCGCCGTCGCCGGAAAACAGCACCATCTGATCGATATGCGGCGCGAGCTCCATGGCATCCACGGCAAGCTCGATGTCCATGTTGCCCTTGACCTTGCGCCGCCCGGTCTGATCGACGAATTCCTTCGTCGCCTTGGTGACGACGGTGTAGCCATTGTAGTCGAGCCAATCGATCAGCGGCCGGATCGACGAATATTCCTGATCCTCGATCACGGCGGTGTAATAGAACGCCCGCACCAGATAGCCGCGCGACTGGAACTCGCGCAGCAGGCGCTTGTAATCGATATCGAAACCCAGTGACTTCGCCGTCGCGTAAAGATTGGCGCCATCAATGAATAGCGCGATTTTCTCCATCTGTGCCGACATGATGTCTCTCGATGTGTTTCTGGTTATGAAACCGGATGAGCCGCAATAAACTCGACGTTCCGGCGTCGTTTAAAACAAGTTCGTCGCCGCCGAGTCCGAACTACGCGGGCAGGATGGCAAAAACGCGGTAGTCTGGTACTCGGGGCGTGCGCGCAATATTCGCAAGCGCCGCTCCGGCCATATGGCGCCGGCGCGCATGCGCGATCACTGCGGCACGCCGTCGCGGCAAACCGTGAAAAAGAAAAACCGGGGTGCCGCGGCCGGGTTCCGGAAAATTTGCTAACAGAGCCGTGAGCGTGCGCCAAGTTAAATGATTCCGCAGGATAATCCCGGAAATCGCCCTTGCACTTCCCCCCGCGGAGCGATACCTAACGCCCGGTCGGGACCCGGGGTCCCGCCGCAAAGTCCCGCGAGGAGCAGCGATTATGGCCCGTGTTACCGTCGAAGATTGCATCGACAAGGTCGAAAACCGCTTCGATCTCGTGCTGCTGGCGAGCCACCGCGCGCGCATGATCTCCTCCGGCGGGCAGATCGCAGTCGAACGCGATAACGACAAGAACCCGGTCGTGGCGCTCCGCGAGATCGCGGACAAGGCGGTGTCGCCGGAAGACCTCAAAGAGGAACTCGTCCACGCGCTGCAGAAATACGTCGAGGTCGACGAGCCGGAACCCGAGGGGATTCCGCTGATCGGCACGCCAGGCACTGGCGTCGATGCCGACGATACGGAGGTGACGACCGACCGCATGAGCGAGGAAGAGTTGCTCAAGGGGCTCGAAGGTCTCACGCCGCCGGAGAGCCAGCCCGAGCCGGATGCTGATGTCGGCGACGAGGAAGAGTAAGCCCGGTTTTTTGCCTCCGCAGAGCAATGCTGACGCCCGGCTTATATTGGTGGCGGCCCCCAGTGGGATGCGGATATGCTCGAGGTCGGCCGCATCTGCCTCCTTGTCGATCAAGGAGCGGGGTGTTCGAAGGTTAACACTCGTCGCACTCGTCCGCGGGTAGTACTTGCCGGCTGCCGACGCGGAAGCGGTGCCCTCTCTCTTGTGGTTTGCGGCGGTTCAAGGCATCGAGCGCAAACAGGATCTGGCCGGCTTGGCGCCAAAGGGTTGCTTCGTATCGGCTGAGGCGATCGAGCGCGTAGTTGGGCAAATTGGCGAGGCGCAAAAAGCAACGCGCGAGATTCGCGGAACGATCGACGGCAACGTCGACGGCCTTCGGCCCGGAGCTAGGTACGAGTTCATTTCGATTTGCGACGCTGTCGCCGTGCGATGTCGGAGCGCGGCCGAAAGTGACTGCGTCAGCAGCCCGTCCCAACATCGCATCGACAACTTCTCGAGTGGCCGGATGAGCTCGGCGGGCCCACCTAAACTCATTCAGATGTTCAGCCTGAATCTCGAACAGACCCGTTTCCATCGTCGTGGCGCGGCGCAGCCGCCATAGCAGACTGGCTAACCGCAGAATCAGTTCCCGCTCGACGGCTGACTGTGCATCGTAGTCCGCAATGATGGCTGCTTCGAACGTTCTGTAATCTTCTGCATCCTCCAGCGCACCAATCACTGTCCCCGCCGTGAGGCCATGGCGAACCGCATTGCAGCGGGATCGATCTTTGCCTTCTTGCGTAATTGGCCCGGTGCTTTTGCGCGCATTGCGACGGTTGGCCTCGATCTGCCTGAAGGAAGTCATTGAGGATCCGCCGCGATAACTGGCTTCGTTGTCTTATTCGGGCCTGGTCTGCTGACCGTTCGGTCACGCTTGGCGTTATTCTGAGCGTTGCCGATGTCGGCTGGAGAGGTCGCGATACCGACTGGCGGCAGTGGATGCGTTTCCAGCCAAAGCGCGCGAGCGGCCATGTTTGGATCGATGCCAGCCTTTATCCACCATGCGGCTTCATCGCCGCAGCGGTGAGCCTCGCGATGATGTCCTCGACATAACGGCACGGTGAACTCATCGCTCACCTTGCGGCCGAGTGCGCGGTGCTGGGCAAAGCGAAGATGATGCCCATCCGAAGGTCGTCGTCCGCAAATGAGACACGGCTGCTTAGCGACAAACTTGACGTGATCCTTGTCACGAAAGCGACGCGGTTCCGGATGGGCCAAGCGGCTCTTGTCGACATTGTTGGAAGCCGATCGCTCGCCGGGTTCTGCCAGCACCGAAATCGCCTGAGATTTGGATGCGACAGGCGGTGACGGCGCATCGATAACTTCCGTGTTGGCAGTTTCTCCGAGGATTCTCAGCCTGGCTCGAAACGCGTCTTCGATCATGCGCGCATCGGTGGCCGTCAGGCTGTTCTTAGTGCCCAAAATACGGTGCGCCCAGATTGCAGCGTCATCAGCTGAGGCAATGTCCTCGAGTTTGGCCAATAGTTGCTCGCGCAGCACCGCCGATGCCTCAGGTTCGAGAATTGGGGGCCTGTCACTTGAAGCCCTGGCGCGCTTATAGGCTGAAGGCCCTTGGCGGCCGTTCAGCCGACTATTCGTATCGGCTGATGGCGTGACGAGGCCAACGTTTTGGGCCGTCGGCGCCTTAAGATCCGGAGCGTCGAGATCGTCCTCTCCGGCGATGCCGACCAGGGTGAATAGGGCATAACGCCGGGCATAGGTCAGCGCTGCTCCCATTCGGTGCGGCGCTGCGGTCTCAGTGACCGGACAAACCGGCCAGTCGGACGACACCCATTCCCCGGAAGAATGTGCCAGCACCGTGGTCAGGCGAATAAGCCCAGCCTCTTGGTCAATGGACGTGGTCTGCACGGTGGCAATCTCATGCTGGCCCAAGGTCTTGCGCACGATGTCTAGTCCACTCGATAGCGGGGCATAGCGGAACGACCGTTCGGCCGCGCCAGGGCCATCCGGCCGCATCGTCGCCGTCAGCGATTTCTCCGGATTGGTGAGTTCGGCCTGTGCCTTCGAGAGCGCCCCTGCAATCGCCCCGATCGATTCACTAAACCGATGCATGACTGACCTCGGCATCGAGAAGGTCGAAGCTCACGGCACCCGACTTCGAGCGCTTGGCGCGAACGCCGTGGCCGATCGCTTCCTTGGCATCTTCCGGCATCAGCGTCTTCAATTCAGCCTTGGCCTTCTCGTGGTAGAGGAAGGCCGAGCGGGTGGTGCGGAACACGGCCGCAAATTCCGCCCACGAATTCGAGGCGCTCATATCGACAATCCGGACGGCCTCGATCCGCGGTCGCGGCGGCTCGACGCCGAAGAGGCGAGGGGGCTCGCCGCTTTCGACGCAGCGCCAGAATTTCTTTTCCGCGGTCAGCAGGAGGTGCTGATAGAGCGGGTCGGCCGAAATACCGATCTCAACCCATTTGCCGCCGCCGGTGATGATCGAAAGCACCGAGAGCTTGGCATTGGTGACCCACATATTGTGCTGCAGCTGGGGCATGTATTTTTCGGCCGCTCCCTCTTCGGTGAACGACCACGGCAGCATGAACTTCGCCTCGAACACCGCGCCGGTAGCTTCGACCATGCCGTCGAGGGTGGCGGCCATCCACCGCACGACTGGATGCTTCACATGACGCTGCACATCGGTGAGCACCTGGCCGCTATTGCGCTCATACCAGGACCGATTTAGGGGCTCGGTCACGAGGCCAAGCTGGACGATGAGGTTGCCGGACAGGTCCTCCGGCTCGACTTCGCCCCGCTTCTCGCGCCAGAGGCGAACCAGCGCCGCCTCGTCGTCGCCCATGATGGTCCGGGCGTCCGAGCCGCCGATGAAGCTGCGCCTTTGTATTGAATCGGTTATCCTTTCTGCGTTCATCGATCTTTCCCCTCTTGAGGATATTGTAGTGCCTGTCTTAACTGGTCCGTCATCAATAAAAATTGTTGATACGAAATGCTCGATGGCATGTCAACAAAAATTGTTGATAAAATGACGCCGGCGCAATGTCGAGCTGCTCGCGGGCTCCTGGAAATCACGCAATCGCAGCTTGCGCACGCGGCCAAGCTTGGGCTCTCGACGGTCGTCGACTTCGAGAAAGAACGGCGGCAAGTTTCGGTGGAAGCTGTCGAAGCAATCCGAGCCGCTCTGGAGCGCGCCGGGGTCGTATTCATCGACGAAAACGGGGGCGGGGAAGGCCTTAGACGTCGAAGGCCTCGGGTTCCAAGGCGAAAATAGGCGCGCCGCGTTTTCTTCATCCGCAGGCGGAGTGGGGGGCTTGAGTCCATCTGAGGCAACCAGTGACTTTTCTCGGATTGACGAGCGCGGCTCCCGCACGCTGGTTTACGGGGCGACCGAACCTCTCTGGGGTCCGGCCGGTGTAGCGTTTGAATCATGTCTCGGTTGAGGGGTTCGGTGACGACCCCGAGCCGGACGATGAGGTTGCCGGAAAGGTCTTCCGGCTCGACCTCCCCGCGCTTTCCGCGCCACAGGCGGAGTAGGGCCGCCTCGTCGTCGCCCATGATGATCCGCGCGTCCGAGCCGCCGATGAAGTAGCGGCGACCACTAGGGGTCCAAGCCTCCGCTGACTTACGTGGCATTGTGTTCCTCCAAGCTTCGCGTACCGTTGGGGCATCCGGACCACCCGGATGGTTCCATTCTGAATGGCGTTGGTACAGTGTACAAATATATTACGACAGAATTGATACAGTGTCAACTCCAACTGGGACATTGTACCCAATGAAGGCTATTCAAGTTCGGATGGCACGCGCCGCGGTTGGCTGGGGCGTCCGGGAGCTCGCTAAAAAAGCAGGGGTCACGGCCAATACCGTCACGCGTATCGAGAATGGGGCAGATGCGAAGCAATCCACGATGGACAGGCTGCAGCAGGCACTTGAAGCGGCCGGCGTCGAGTTCATCGACGAGAACGGCGGTGGCCCCGGGGTGCGGCTACGAAAGCGGCAATACGCTTCAAGAAAAGGTTAGCCACGCCATTTCCCGGGTCGGCGCCGCGACGATTCATCCATAGCCAGTCTCTCGAACCGGCCGGCGATGAGTTCATCGACGAGAACGGGAGTGGCTCCGCGATGTGCCGACGACGCAAGCGGCTCATCAGGAAAGCTAGCCCGGACGCTGGCCTGAGTGTGCTTCGAGTTCCACCGTCGTACTCTTGATCGAAGCGCAGCTTCCTCGTCGCCGTGCAAAATGCCGGACATGAGGCGGGCTCGCTTGTGCGCGTTTGGTCTCTGTCAGAAGGTGCAAATGACAACGGCGTCCTGTCTCCCACCGCGTGAGGCATCAACTCGATGGAGCCTGGGCTCGGACGGGTGAGGCCTCGAAACAACGAGATGTAGCTGAGGAAAAAAGAGTATTTGCGTCGACCGGAAACGGCCGACACCGCTCAAAATCGAATCGAGCAGCTTGTGTCGAATGGGCGGACACATGCCAAATATCCTGTGGATGGCAACGCGATGCGACGCGAGTCGTGGCCGCCATGGCCGCGGCTTCACTAATGCGGTCAATGACGGCGGCCTGACCGCCGAGGAGGCCGATCACCTCGTGCATGTGCTCGACGGCTACGTGAAAGTCTTAACGACGCATGACCTCGCCGTTCGGGTCGAGGCGCTTGAATTGCAGATGAAAGAGGGAACCTCATGACGCGCGACCTTCGAAAGCGGATTCAAAAGCTCGAGTCGCAGATACCGCGTCAACCAAGTGAGCAAGATATGGCTGGCCAATTTCTCCAACGCTTGCTCATGCGCTGTATCGCCTATTATTTGGGCGAACCGACAGAAAACGACTCGATCGCCTCGGCCTGTGCGCGGGGGCTTGGATATGCGCGCCCGTTTGAATTTCGAAATGGGCTGGGAAGCCATGATGCAGGCCTTAGCGAGCGGTACGCCCTGGCTAACACGCGACTGTTCGCAAAATTTGGCGTAAGCACGAATGATGACTGGGATGCAATTTGTGACGCGTGCGACCGTATGGAGCGTGGCTTGCCCGAGTTGTACAAACGGAGCCTTTACCGGGAGTGACGCGTCTATTCACTCTTGTTGATACAACTACCGAGTCCGCGTAAATCCCGCGTATTTACGCGGGTGATCGCGCCGCCTCGATTTCGTGGTGGCTAGCGCCGGTGGCTATTTCGCCGCCGCTTTGAACATTTCGGCGACGTATTCCCAATTGACAAGACTGTCGACGAACGCCTTGAGGTAATCGGGGCGCCGGTTGCGGTAGTCGATATAATAAGAGTGCTCCCAGATGTCGCAGCCGAGGATCGGCTTGGCGCCGTGGACCAGCGGGCTTTCGCCGTTCGCCGTCTTCATCACCTCGATCCTGCCGAATTTGACCGCGAGCCAGCACCAGCCGGACCCGAACTGCGTAACGCCGGCCTGGATGAAATCATCCTTCATCTTCGCCACCGATCCGAGATCGGCGACGATCTGCTTTTCCAAAACGCCGGGCATTCGCCCGCCGCCTCCCGGCTTCATCCATTTCCAGAAGTGCAGGTGATTGTAATGTTGCCCGGCATTGTTGAAGAGGGCGGAATTGCCGAAGTACGAACTCTTGACCACGTCCTCGATCGGCTTGCTATCGAACTCGGTGCCTTTCATCAGGTTGTTGCCGTTATTGACATAGGCGAGGTGATGCTTGTCGTGATGGAATTCCAGCGTCTCGCGCGACATGTAGGGGGCGAGCGCGTCGTAAGCGTAGGGAAGTTCAGGCAGCGAGAACGGCATCGATTTTCTCCTCGATGGCGGAAGCGGCGGCGCGCCGACTGGACCATAAGGGACGCAACGGCTCAACTGCGAACGCTCTAGCGCAACTGACGGTGGCGTCCGTTCGCCGTCTTGACCTCGACGCGACCGCGCCAAGCGATCTGACGCGGCGGACTTCCCTTGCCAGAGCGAGGTCGATCGGAAACAATCGTCAATAAGACTGAAGAACAGCGGGGTTTCGGCCATTCGCGCCGATGACCGCCAGGGCGAGGGGAAGGCCGATGAAGCCTCCCGTATTCGACTACGAGAGGCCGGCGAATTTGCGTGCCGCGCTTGACGCCTTGTCCAAGCATGGCGGCAAAGCCAAGCTCTTGGCCGGCGGCCACAGCCTCATCCCGATGCTCAATCTGCGGCTTCTCGCGCCCGGCCGCCTGATCGACGTCAGCCGGCTGACGGAGCTTCAGTACATCGTCGAGGAATACAGCCAGCTGCGCATCGGCGCGCTGACGACGCACAACACCATCCTGCGCTCGTCGGTGGTTGCGGCCGGGTGCCCGATCATGATCGAGGCCTACCAGCACGTCGCCAACCACTCCATTCGCAATCGCGGCACGCTCGGCGGCAATCTCTGCCACAACGATCCCGCATTCGAGATGCCGCTGGTCGTCGCGCTTCTCGGCGCGAGCATGGTCGCGCGCAGCACGCGTTCGTCGCGAACGATCACGGCCGAGCGGTTTTTCAAGGCGCCATTCGCCACCGACCTGGCGGCGGACGAGATGCTGGTCGAGGTGCGCGTTCCGCGTTTGCCGCCCGGCCACGGCTATTCGTTCCTCGAAGTTAGTCAGCGTTTCGGCGATCGCGCGCTCGTGGCTGGCGGCTGTCTCCTGACCCTCCGCTACGGAACATGCCGCGACGTCCGCATCGGCTTCCGCAATGCGGTCCATAACGTGTTTCGGATTCCGGCCGCGGAAGCCGTGCTCGAGGGCAAAGCCGTTTCCGCCGCCGCCATCGAGGCGGCGGCGGTAGCCGCCGCAAACAACATCCCTGCCGCCGGCGACCTGCATGCCGACGAGGCGTACCGCCACGACGTGACGGCAACGTTGACTCGGCAGATGCTGCGCGCCGCCTGCGGCCGCGCCGGCTTGACGATCGACGGGTGACCGCGTGATGAGCGACGTGGACGTCAACCTGACCGTGAACGGCCGCGCCTTTCGCCGGCGCATCGAGCCGCGGCTGTTGTTGTCCGACTTCATCCGCCACGAGATCGGCTTGACCGGCACGCATGTCGGTTGCGAAAGCGGCGTGTGCGGCGCCTGTACCATTCTGCTCGACGGGCTGGCAACACGATCGTGTTGCACGCTCGCAATTCAGGCAGATGGCCGCAGCATCGAGACGGTCGAAGGGCTTGGCCGGCTCAACAATCTGAACCCGCTCCAGCGCGCCTTTTGGGAGAAGCATGGCCTGCAATGCGGCTACTGCACGCCGGGCATGTTGATGCTCATCACCGAACTTCTGCGCGAAAACCCCAATCCCGACAGGGAAACTATCCGGCTGCGCCTCAACGACAATATTTGCCGCTGCACCGGCTACGAGGACATCGTCAGTTCGGTGGAACGCGCAATTGAACTGATGCGGACCGAAAAGGCGACGCGCTGATGGCGGAGGCGGGCAAGATCCTTTCGCCGCCGCCGGGCCGGCAGAAGGAACGGCCGGATCAGCGGCTCAATATCATTGGCACGCGCATGTTGCGCAAGGAAGACCCGCGCTTCCTGACCGGGCGCGGCCGCTTCATCGACGACATTTCGCTACCCAACCAGGCGCATGCCGCAGTGCTGCGCAGCCCGCACGCCCACGCGCGGATCAAATCGATCGACAAGACCGCGGCGCTGGCTTTGCCCGGCGTCGTCGTCGTGATTAGCGGTGAGGATGCGGCGAAGGAAACTCAGCCGCTGCCGTGCTTCGCCAATCCGCCGGTCGAACAGCGATGCATCGCGCTCGGCAAGGTGCGTCATGTGGGCGAGCCGGTAGTGCTGGTCGTCGCCGATACGCGCTACATCGCCGAAGACGCCGCGGGACTCGTCCGCGTCGACTACGAGCCGCTGCCGGCCGTGTCCGACATGATGGACGCGATCAATTCCAAGGGCGACGCGGTGCTGCATCCCGAGCGCGGCCCCGACAATGTCGCCGAGCATCGCAACTATACATTCGGGCCGGTCGAGCAGGAATTCGCGCAAGCCGCCCACGTGATCAAGCGCCACCTGCGCTGGGCGCGTTCCGGCGGACAGCCGATCGAGACCTGCGGCGCCGTCGCCAGTTTCGACGAGGGAGCGGGCAAGTTCACGATCCACGTCAACTCTTCGATGTACAATTACATCGGCTTTACGATCGCTGCCGCGCTCAAGGTCGCGAGCCACCAGGTCAATATCGTGCCGGTGGACGCTGGCGGCAGCTTCGGCAGCAAACTGTTCCTGCACAAAGTGGCCGTGCTTGCCGCTTTGGGTTCGCGCGCGACCGGGCGCCCGGTCAAGTATATCGAGGACCGGATCGACAACATCACCGCCTGCGACGGTCACGGATCGGACCGCACCTACGACGTCGAGCTGGCGCTCGACGCCATCCACCGGATGACGGCCCTGCGCTACAAGGTCGTCGACGATTACGGCGCCTATTTTCAGTTCGGGCTGGGCACCCACGGCAACGGTTTCTCGCAAACGGTGGGTCCCTACAAGATCCGCGCGGTCGGCGCCGAGATTTATGCCGTCTTCACCAACAAATGTCAGCAGGGCGCCTGCCGCGGCTTCGGCTCCGAGGTCACCAACTTCATGATCGAGCGCATCGTCGACGCGGCCGTCGAGGAGCTCAACCTCGATCCGATCGGGTTTCGCCGGGACAATTTCATCCAGCCGGAGGAATTTCCGTATCAGATACCGACCGGCAATCTCTACGACAGCGGCAACTATCCCGGTGCGCTCGACATGGCGCTGCAAATGCTCGACTACGACGCTTGGCGCGAGAAGCAGCAATTGGCGCGCACGCAGGGACGCTATGTCGGCATCGGCGTCGCGAGCTGCCAGGAAAAGGGAGTGTTCAGCGCCACCGAATTCTGGATGCTCAACCGCGCGCCGGGATTTGCCCTGACGAGTTCGCCGGAAAGCGCCTCGGTCAAGATCGACGCGACCGGCAAGGCCGTCATCTCGCTGCATGCGCCATGCTGGGGCAACAGTCCGGAGACGGTCGCCGCCATGGTGCTTGCCGAGCAGCTGACCATGGACCCGGCCGATATCAGCATCACCTATTCGGACACCGATCACGGGCTGCCAGGAACCGGGCCGGGCGGCAGCCGCTACACCGTTATGGTCACCGGCGCGGTCACCGGCGCCGCCACGATCATCAAGGAAAAGCTCAAGCGCGTGGCCGGCCACATGCTCGAGGTCGGCCCGCGCGATTTGGAGTTCCGCAACGGCAAGATCGGCGTCATCGGCGCGTCCGGTCTGGAAGTGTCGATCGCCGAAGTCGCTACGCAAGCGCACTTCTTCCGCCTGTCGCTACCCGACGATCCTGACCTGACCAGCGGGCTGGATGCGGCCTACACCTACGATCATCCGCTCGCCACCTTGCCCCAAAGCGACAGCGATTTCGGCATTTTCTATCCGATCATGGGTCACATGTGCCACATGCCCGTGGTCGAAGTCGACGCCAAGACCGGGGAGGTGAAGTTCCTGGATTACGTCGCGGTGCACGATTGCGGCACCATGATTAACCCGATGACCGTCGACGGTCATGTGCGCGGCGGCACGGCACAAGGCATCGGCACGGCGTTGCTCGAGCAGTTTCAGTACGACAAGAACGGGCAGCCGCTGCAGACCTCGTTCCAGGACTATCTGATGCCGCGGATCGGCAACCTGCCGCCGCAGGTGCGTATCGGTCACCTGGTCACGCCTTCGCCCTACACCGAATACGGCGTCAAGGGAGCGGGCGAAGGCGGCCGCATGGTCGCCCCGCCGGCCGTCGCCAGCGCGATCGAGGATGCGCTACGCCCGCTCGGCGTGCGCATCGACACGCTGCCGGTCACGCCGTCGCGGCTGCGCGCACTGATCCGCGAGGCCGAGGCGCGAAAGGGTGCAGTGCGGTAACGGAAAGTTTGGGAGCCGCCGGCGACTTTAACCGTGGGGCGGCAGCGATGATG
>CAWKBE010000033.1:0-33678 GCA_963847785.1 uncultured Alphaproteobacteria bacterium | reverse complement strand
TCATCTATTCGTTTCTTCATCGGCAGCACCCCTGCCGCCGCTGTAAACAAGATGCCGGCGGCGAAACCGGCAACTTCCCAGTTAGTTGCTGGTTCGAGTACGGCCAACAAAGCCAAGTGGCTCAATGCTTTAATAGGCTAGACATCCGAGGGAGAGAGCTAACAGGTACGGCATAGGTACGGAGCCCACTTGCAGGCGCGCTGACTTGGCCCCCCGGCCCGGCTACTTGAAGAGCAGGAAGTTCTCTCCCCTCCTCCACCCCAGCGTGATCGCCGCGAATGCGGCCGCTCTGCAATGTCGATGCTGTGCCGCAGGTCACATCCTGCCTGGCCGCAGCTGGGGCAAACTTAAGGCATCGAAAGAGGGAGTACGGCCATGACGAAGTTCATCGCTCTCGCCATCCTTGGCCTCGCACTCGCTACCGGCACTGCGGCAACCGTGGTCCTCGATACGCAAGCGGCTTCGACAGACGGCAACTGCGGCAGCTGCTAAAACCTGAGGGGGTTCGCGGGACGTTCCCCTGCTATTGATCTGCGTCAAGGACCCAGACACCCGGCAGTGCGCAAAGTCACGCTCGGTTCAAGTGGCACTTGAGCCAGGACGGTCAGGACCGAACCAAAATAGCTCCTAGGCACCTATGCGGCTCCGGTCCTGGCCGTTTTAACGCTTTAGGAAAGTCGGGCAGACATTTCCTCAGTTGAGGGGTACGGTGATTTGTCTGCGTGACTGTAGGGGGCAGGCACTAGCGAGGTTCAGAATGAAGAGCCCCCTATTGATCGTCCTCGCGGCGGTTGTGCTTGTTATTACAGGCAGCGGCATGGCGGTTATGAATAACGCCTGTAAGAGCAGCAAACACGCATGGTGCGCTCCGGTTTCCGATATGCGGCACCACGTAAGGACCATGCACGGCTAGGAACACTCAACTTTCTGACCGAAGAAGCGCGGCGGATCGCGGCGAATATCGTTAAGCTGCCTGATTTGATCCGACGCTACACGGCGTTTGCGAATTCAAAATTAGGGAACAGCGACGGCGAAGCTCGTAAGCGTAGTCCTGATATTCCCGCTCCAGCCTGTCGATCGCCCTTGAAATCGAGAGCATCGCGCTTGTCTCAAAGTCGGGCAGCCCCCTAATTCCTGCCTCATGCTGCTGATCGAAAAGCACTGACATTGCATTTGTATTTTGAACTACAACGCGCCACAGATCGTCATCGGTCAGATGTGAATACTGCACGGATACCCTCGACGCTACAATTCAACACGGTCGGTCACTTTAAGGTGTCAACACTAAAATTCCTTTAACCATGTGAGGCCCACGCCGTTCTCACCCCGTTCAGCAAAATTCACATCGCTTGAAGCTTCAATTAAACACGCGTTCGCTGGCCGTTCCGCGTGCGTGCCCCCGATGTCCCAGCGCTTGCAACTAGTTAATTATACATGTGCATGCGATGATTGAGCGGCCCCGGCGGCAGGGGGGAACCGCCGGAGCCGCGTAAACCAGGACTGGGCGGGGCTGGGGGGCTGATGTCCTGGCCACTTTAGAAAAACCAGAGCCGAGGCGTTGGTTCCCGGCGCGCGGCAGGAACTTGTGCGCCCCTTCGCCCCATGCAGCGAGGCTGCTTCTTAGCCCGCATCCTGGGGCGGCAGCTTCCACCCGACATAGCCTCTCGTTCTTAGCCACGCTCCGCATCCTTGACTAACGCGCCACTCCATCGCCTCTGCTTCGGTGTGGAAGCCGGCGATGTGCTCTTGCTGTCCGCTGGGGTGCGTCGCGACAACGCTCCACACTCGCTGTATCTTGACCGCCTTGCGCTCGAAAATGACGCTGTTGCTGGTTGCCATGAAGGCGATGCTAGTGTGGCCTGGGGGCAAAATTGAGAACCCCGAGCGGCTCCGGTTGCACCTGGGTTTGCGCCACGGCACCCGAAACCTCGCTTTGACTGCCACGGCAAACATGCCAGACTGACGATGGTGGGCGATCAGCCCGCCCCTATTGAGCAACTTGAGCCTCGCCAGCTTCGCAATCCTGTCGGGGCTCTTTTCTTTTCAGGCCGTCGCGCAGATGCTCGGCCCATGCCGCGCTATTTCTTCATACTGGTCTACCCAGATAGGATAATCAGCGATCCTCGCGGTACGGTGTTGCCGAGCGACGAGGTCGCCGTCGGGACCGCTCGTACAATCATAGATGACCTTCTAGAGGGTAGCGGGCCCGGGCAACCCCGACCGGTCATCATGGTCAGGAATGAAGCGGGCGAGACTATCTATCAATTCCCCGCTTTCCGCCGCCCTGGTCCGTCGAGGAGATGAACAACGCCTGCTTCATCGTCCGCGCGCCTGCGGCGTCAGTTACCGACATCCGCCGGGCCACGGCATTTTTGAGTGCCGGGGTCGCGGTAACGGCCGCGTCCGCAACCACCCAAAAAATCGCTAGGCGATAGTTGAGGGGTTGGAACTCCGGCACGCGAAATCGGCACTGGCTCCGGTCGCCGCACATAGCCGCCCTTGGCTAATGCTCCACTGGGGGCCGCGAGGATCGTTGCAACGAGGATGGATGGAGTAACGAAGCGCCGCACAATGGCCTCCATCACTGCTGATCGCAGAGTAAAAAATATTTTCGCAATCAGCTACTGTGACAAATACAACCGGCAAACCAGACGCGGCGGTTGGCGGCCAACTTTGCCAAGCTGCCGGAGCTGTTGCGACGACCTTAGAACCTGACGCCCCTCACTGATCAGCAAGCCATTACTTGCTTTTCTCGATCGGCAACGCCCCTATAGCTCGTGCAAAAACTAAAATGAGAAAGAGGGCCGCTATCAGCCCTTGCGCCGCCACAACTACGCGCAACAAGCCCCTCGGGTATACGTCGCCGTAGCCGATCGTTAATAGGGTAATAATGCTAAAATAGAATGCCGTAATCGGTCGCGCAATCGGTCGGCTGGCCTCGTGAAGGCACTGATAATTCAAAGCATAGATCACTCCAAAGCATAGGGCTAATTCGACGTAGTTTATTCCGGCCAATACAAGCGTTCGGCGCGGGTCAATTACATAGGTGACGTCCACGGTTCTCCCTAAGATTTCTACAATTCGTATGACTGCAAGGGCACCGATCACCCAGCCCACAAATGGTGGACGACTGATCGGGACTAAAAACGCGAGACCGATCACCACCTCGATCATCAAGCAGATAAGCACATACTTCTCAGTAGCACTTGCACTCGGACTTTTGAAATTTGGAACAACATACGCAAGCCAGCGCATCGGCGAGATGCACTTCATACCCTCGGAAATGCTTTTAAGCGCTGGGATAAGAAAGCCAGTCTGATCGTCTGTCATCGCGTTAGCGCCGAGAGCCGCCGGTGCAACACCAGCTCGGAAAGACATCGCGCGATCATTTCCTATTTTTTCTTTCCTTTTTGCGCGGCAGATCTCCTGCGACCTCGGGGGGCCCCTTATATGCGTCTGATACCGTTTCAAAGCGTTGGACGTGCGGCCCGCTGCTCGGAGCTGTTCTCGCTGAACCTGTCGTAATATTCGAACCCGCTGAGCCGTAGCCTAGTGCCCAGTCAAGGGGCGCTGCGTAGCCTGTAGGGCCCAGGGGCGGCTGAGCAGCGCCCCGGAGATTTGCATTGTCCCAAAGGGGTGCACTCCCAGCGGCCAGGGCTTTTGCCATGCGAATAGTATTTTCGGAGGTCCCAGCCGCGCCAAGAGCGACAAGACGATGAATAATCTCTCTTTGTTCAGCGGCAATCGCTCTGGCCAAGGTAACCGACTCTTCGAGGAGGCTACGATCGTCACGCACTTGTTGTGATTGTTGAACAGATTTAGCCTCTTTGATTATTTGCCCAATTTTCTCTTCCAGTTCGGGCCACCATTTTTCAAAAACGTTCTCCAAAACAGATTGATCCAGCGCCCTGTCGCCCGCCTTTGAGTTAACGGTTGTGAGTAACTGATTAATCTCCTTCTTGGAAAACTTGGTTGCCTGGAATGCCTCAAGCGGACCCTGAATGTCTGTCGGCTCGATATCAAAAAGGATTGCACATACCGGAGCGTTTCCCCGCGAAATCGCTCCCGCTTCGAACATGATCCATTTGCTGTCTAAACTTTCGCGCGTTAAGGCGATTATACAAACACTCGCCTCGTTAAGTTCCTTGCTGATTTCATCGTTCCACTTAGCCCCCTTTTCAATGTCAGCCGGCGTATAATAAGGCTTCACGTATTGAAGAGTGCTCGGTAGCCATTTTCGAAGGGCTTCGGCCAGTTGCTTACTTAGTTCGCCAGACCAGCTAATGAAAACCTTCATGAGTTACCTCCCCGCGCATTCCTAAAAGTCGTCCAGCAACTTACGCGGGAAGCGGGGACTTGCCAAGATTTTCGAGCAAATCAGGATGGCCGAGGCGAACCGCCGCGCCTTGATCTAGCTCAACACTCCTTTGCTCGAAGCGCGAGGCCCATACCCTTCAAAATTCGAGCAGATATGCGCGGGGGTAGTGCGGCGATCGGGCGGAGCGCTTTTGGGGGGCACCCCCACCCCTCGCTCGCCAGCGTGGCAATGGCGCGGGCTCGGCCGCGAGCGCGGCCAACGACAAAGCTGCGGAGCAAACAAACACGGAGCAAACAACGATCAAACAAATAAATGCGCAGCGCCAGTGGGCATTTGTTAGGAACGTTAGCGGCGACGTGGTAAACTCTGCGCTCGTCCTAACAACGAGGTGATGCAATGACCAAAGCTCCGCTGACTGCCTATGAAGCAGCACTGCGCGCGAGGATGATCACAGCGGCCTGCACGCTTGCGCATCAGCGCGCAATCAAGGCGACAAAGGAAGCACTGCGAGCTCGGGGGCTGAGGGTCAGCAACTACTCGCACCGAGAGCTGAGCCTGCTGGCGACGGCGTACGCGAAGCGGCACGGGGCCGAGCTCATCAACGAAGCGGCGGAGACGATCGAGCGCTGGCGGGCGGAGGGGTTCTTCGGCAAACGAGCGCAGAGCTGCTTTGTGCAAGACTTAAGACTAACGCACAGCGCGCCAAAGCCTGCGGCACAAGCGGTTTGACTGTGCAAATGTCACGAAATGCCCTGAAAGCTCCAACGCGCGATCACTGGCCCAGGCAGCTTTGCGCCGCGCGGGCGCTGACGCTCTATGAGAAGTTAACGCAGTGCGCAACGCCGCCGCCGCAAGTCGCGCAAGCCCAGCCCGCGCCGACGCCAACAATCAGACTATTCGCCACGCACTATTCGCCAGGCTAGGCTTCCCCACCGTGCGTGCGACGCGAATGTACTGCGATGCGCGCGGCAGGCGCTCCTCTCACGCCGCCTTTTGCCGGCCGCTCACGAGGCGGTACACACCCCCGAGCAACAAGAGCGCGAGCACGACCGTGGTCCCCCACGCGTTGGCGTTGAGCCAGCCTTGAATCGTGGCCCAGACGTTTATGATGAGATTGACCGCAAGGCCCACCACGCTGCCGATCAGGATGGCGCGCACGGCCGCCCAATCCTGAAAGTCCCTGGCGAACCAAAGGATCACGCCCCATGCCAAGATTGCCGCCCCGCAAAACCGCAAATTTAAAACCGCGCGCGGCTCCGCGAAGTCGCTGAACAGCAGGGATAGTGGTGTCGGAATTAGCAGAAAGCCAAGCGCGTAAACGATCGCGACAATGGCGGCAATCGTCAGATAAAGCCGAGTGTCCATGTCCGTTACTCCCAAACATCATTGCTTGTTGGACCGCGCTTGCGATTATGCTTCCCAATCCCACGATCCGATCACGACCGCAGTTTATCCTCTCACCCAGCACCGGGTTCAAGCAGGTGAGCAGCCGGCATCCAAAGTCGTGCCGCTGCGATCGCATCGATAAATGCGGCAGCGAATAGCAAAACGCCGATGTGAGCGCCGGCCAGGCAGCCATCAAACAACGTCGGCTTTCAGAGAATGCCTACGGATTCCATGATTTGTGCCCATTTGATGCCACTTTCTGTGCGGAACATGAAGATTGGTGGGGTGAGAAGGGGAGGCGTGCGGAGCGCGCGCAGGGACGGGTCTGCTGCGTTCCGCACGCCAGTTCGGGGACCAAATAGGATGGTTCGCGATCTGGAGAGCCTCGCTATGTTCAAATTGTCCGCGTACGATCCCCTCGGCATTGCGATGATGGGGTTTGGCGTGCTGCTGGTGGCCGCTCTGGCGTTTGTCTTTTGACAGATCAGTCGTACGCCGCGAGTGTCGTTCACATTATGTTCCGGTAGACCACCATCCGGGCGACAGCGTTTGGAGATGTCTTTTTCTTGGACGCCGGGTTGCCTTCGCATTGGCGGGTTGGCGGCGGCGAACAATTGCGTTGATCTTTTGGCTCAAGAGCACGGTCTTTCAGCCCAAGAGCACCCGGCCGGGAACCGCGCAAGGAGGCCGGTTTTGATGTGGCTATGAGCGTTCGCCGTTGGCCGCAGGAATTGGGCAAAATCGTGACGAATTATGGACTATCCTAAGGAATCATGTTATGCGGGCCTTGGGATGGGAGTCGAACATGGACCAGAAACAAGCCGACGACGATCACCGGCGAGAGGTCGCCCGGCGTCTTTTCAAAGCATTATGTGGCCTATATCCGGATCGCTACATCGCTCTGATGCAGCCCCACGTCGTCAGCAAGCAAGCGCAGGCCTTCGCTGCGATCGAAGCTCCAGCAGTTCGCTAAGAGGCGCGGCTGCCGTCCGAGCAGCGCGCAGACAAGATGCGGTGCCGCCGGATTGCCGGAATTTTTGCGCCAGAGGAGCCCCATCAAGAACGCGGCCGGCTACCATTTAGTACAAATACGAAGACAATTTGAGGTCGCCGCTTAGGCTTCGCGCAAATTCTATTCGGTTAGGTGGTTTCCACTGAACGAGGCTCCCGGCGCGCGCAGCCGCAGCCAACCGTGGGATTCCTGCATCGTGCTTTCGTTGAAGCCTGAGGAGAGACGCCGAGCGCCGCGCCATCACCTCGGGCGCGTGGCGGCGATCACTTTCGGTCCGGGCGCCGTGCAGCACTATTGCCTCGTCACCGATTTTTCCGAGGGCGGCGTCCGCCTTCACGTCAAGGAGCTCAACGTCCCGGATGAGTTCTCCCTGCTGTTTTCCCCCGGCGGGGCCGCCCGGAGCGGCAATTACAAGGTTGTGTGGCGCCGCGGCCAGGACATTGGCGCCAAGCTCATCGAGGCGGTCTAGCAATCGCGGCCCGGCCACGCGACGGATGCGGGCTGCGGTTTTTGCAGCGGAGCGTTGCGAAATTTAGAGCGCAATCGCTTCAGATTGAATCGATTGTCGCTCTAACATATTCCTGGAGCATGATCTTTTCGAAACTGGTTTCCACTTTTTCGGATCATGCTCTAATTGGTCGCGTCCTTCAGCTTCGATAAGATTTCATCCATGTTGAAGGTGGCCGCCCTCTGGCGCTGCGAATAATCCCTGAACGTCAGCAGGAACTGGCCGACATAGTCCTGCACGGGAACGAGCAGGAAGGCGTGATCGAGAAGCCAATCGTAATACGCGTTTGACGTGATGTCGGCGCGCTCGTACGGGTCGGTCCGCAGATTGAATATTTTCGGCACGCGCAAGCCGGTGAACGGCTCCGACCAAGCGCGCAATGTGCCCGGGTGCCGGCTGCTCGAGGAACACACCTTCCAGTTGTCGTTGCGCAGGCCGGTCAGCCGCTGGTCGTCGTTGATGTAGAAAAAGGATTCTCGCGGACTTTTCGCCTCCTGCCCGGTCAGGTACGGAACGAGGTTATCGCCGTCGATATGCACCTTATAGGTCATGTCGCCGACCTTGTGGCTGGCGAGCATCCGGTCGGCCTACGCTGAAATCCGATGCCGCTAACCAAGCGGCCTTGAGAGCGCCAAAGATTCAGCGTGAAACTGAGCGGCGCTGTCGGGTGCGAAGAAAACGCGCCCCCGGGGGCTCATAGCGGCGGCTCAAGAAAGAGATTCAGGCCATGCCGATCGTCACGCGCCGCGCGCTCATCGCCGGCTCGGCAATGATGGCCCTCGCTGCGGGCGCGGACGTTGCCGAAGCCGCCGCACCGCCGGCCGGCCGGGAAGCGCCAGGGATTTATCGCTACCGAATCGGGACATTCGAGCTGACCGCGCTTTACGACGGCATCTGGTACCGCCCGATCACCGAAAAATTCATCCGCAACGCTCCGTTCGCCGAAGTCGAAACCGCGCTCGCCGACGCGTTCATGCCCGCCGACAAACTGGCGACACCGTTCACCACGCTGATCGTCAACACCGGCAAAAAACTGGTTCTGATCGACACCGGCACGGGCGGCCAGATCGCGCCCAGCGCCGGCGTGCTGCGCGCCAATCTTCTTGCCGCCGGAATCGATCCGCACGCGATTGATCTTATCGTCGTCTCGCATTTCCATCCCGATCACATCAACGGCATCAAGGACAAAGACAATAACCTCATCTTCCCCAATGCCGAGATCACTGTGCCGGCGGCGGAATGGAAATTTTGGACCGACGAAGCCAATCTCAACGCCGCGACGGCGGATCTGAAACTCGTCTTTCGCAATCAGCACCGCATATTTGCGGATATCGCGAAAAACGTAAGCCGCTTTGAGCCGGGAAAAGAGGTCGCGCCCGGCCTTGCCACCCTGGCCGCGCCCGGCCATACGCCCGGGCACACCGTCATCGTCGTCCACTCGGGCGATCAATCGCTTCTGGTGCTCGGCGACACGGCGCAGCATCCGGCGGTGTTCGCGCGCCACCCCGACTGGCAGGCGGCGTTCGACATCGACGGCGACGCGGCGGTTGCGACGCGCAAGCGGCTTTTCGACCGCGCCGCCGCGGACCGTATGCTGGTGACCGGGTATCACTTCCCCTTCCCGGCTTGCGGCCATCTCATCAAGACCGCGAGCGGCTACGAGCACGTACCGGTCGAATGGCAACCCGATTTGTAGGGTCGTCGAATAATTTTATTCCTGGCGCCGCGTGCTTTTTATCAGAGATCACTTTTTCTCGATGACGCCGAAGCGCCACGCCAAAGGCCGGGCGATGTTGTAGCTTCGCACCCCTGACCCTGGAGGAGGCCGCCATGAAGCCATTGCTTTCGCTCGCCACCGCTTTGCTCTTGTCCGCAGTCCTCGTCGCTCCCGAAATCGCCGCTGCAGCGGGCGAGGAGAGCCCGGCTCCGCCGCCGCCGCCAAGCCAGGACAAATCGACGAAGGGCACCCAGACCAAGAAGCCGAAGACCGATAAAAGCAGCTCGGCCGATGATTTCCTGCGCGGCTATCATGCCGCCTACGCACTCATCTACGACAAAGCAGACTATGTCGGCGGCATCGCCGCGTTGCGCGCGCTGGGCTACGACGACCACCCCGATGTGGCGACGCTGATCGGCTATGCCAGCCGCAAGCTCGGCCGCTACGACGATGCCAAGATCTGGTACGAGCGCGCGCTCCGGGCCGATCCCAACCATGCAGCGACTTGGTCGTATTACGGCATGTGGCACGCCGAACAGGGCAACGTCCTCAAGGCCAGGGACGATCTGGAAAAGGTGCGCCTGATCTGCGGCAACACCGATTGCCGCCCCTACCGAATGCTCAAGGAAGTTATCGACGGCACCGCGACGTATTAGATTAAAAGGGGTGGCGTTGATCAACGCGTTAGGAGCCACGAGTGCTGTAGTCGTTAGTCACGATCGGGGAAGCTTCAGAAAATCAAAGGCCTTGTCGCATCTCCATCCCGCATCGCTCGGATCGCCGGCGATCCGCAAGCCTTACTGAAAGCGAACCATTTCCTCTATTACCGACTGCCGTGGTCGCAACGGATTGTATGGAGCCACGACTTTGCGCATATCAACAGGATCTACCACTTTGGGCACCTAACTTTGATCCCTCGGCGGACCAGATGGAAGACATTGAATCGACATTGAAGACGCCCGGCGTCGTGGAGGGCGCGCTCGATTGTTACTAGTCGTTCTTCAGAAGGGGTTTTGCGGCTTCAGGAGTCGCGTCTGACAGTTTCGTCACAGTGCCCGCTCTTGTCCTCGCCGGATCGGCCGATGGGAGCATCGATGCGTCGCGGTTTGCAAGAGCCCGCCCCGCCTTTGCTGGGCCATACACATTTGTCGAACTGGACGGCGTCGGCCATTTCCCGGCAGTTGGAAGCACCCAATTAGGTGGCGGATGCTATTCTATCTTTCTTGAAAACAGTCCAATAGATTTCGCCGTTGCCTGTGGTCTCCTAACCGCCAAAAAAAGGAGCCGGTGAAGCGCGGTTAGATATACCGGATATCTTATCTAGCCCTCTTTCGTCTCCTTGACGATCCAGGCGTGGTAATCGGGATCGACGCTTTCGACCGGAATGACGAGGATGGCGGGCGTGGTGTAGGAGTGCATCTCCTTGACGGCGGCGCCGACCTTTTCGGCGAGGCTGGCGCGGGTCTTGACAATCATCACCGCTTCTTCCCCGCGCTCGACCGCGTCCTGCCACCGATAGATCGAGATCATGCCCGGTAGGATGTTGACGCAAGCGCACAGCCGGCGCTCGACCAGGACCCGCCCTGCCCGCTCCGCCTCGACAATCGAGGGATAGGTCGTATAGACGAACACCGCGCGTTCCATGTCTGACCCCCCCCGCGGCGCGCCGCGCCGCCGCCGAACTCGCCAAGGCTCTACGAGCCAAGGAACCAAGGCTCACGAACCAGGGCTCACGAACCAGGGCTCACGAACCAGGGCTCACGAACCAGGGCTCACGAACCAAAAACGGCCAAAACAGCGCCACCAAGCTTAACGCGTCCGAAGACGACTGAACCATGCCGCCGCGCCGCTCCGCATCCCGTTTCAAGCGCATCGCCTTCGTCGCCAGCGACACACCGCCGGCGCAAAAGGCTCGGCAGCAGCTTGTCCGCCGTTACGGCGATGCCCCTCCCGAGACCGCCGACGTCATCGTCGCGCTGGGCGGCGACGGCCTGATGCTGGCGACCCTCCAACGGCTCATGAACTCCCGCAAGCTGATCTACGGCATGCATCGCGGCACGGTCGGCTTTCTCATGAACGAGTTTTCCGAGCGCAACCTCCTGGAGCGGCTTGCGGCCGCGCAGGTCACGGTGCTCCATCCGCTGCTTATGCGCGCGCGCGACGCCGCCGGACGCGTACACCGTCACCACGCCATCAATGAAGTCTCGCTGTTCCGCCAGAGCTATCAGGCGGCGCGACTGCGCATTCTCGTCGACGGCGAGGAACGGCTCGCGGAGCTAGTTGCCGACGGCGTGCTACTGGCGACGCCCGCCGGCTCGACCGCCTACAATCTGTCCGTCCAGGGCCCGATCATTCCCATCGGCGCACCGCTGCTGGCGCTGACGCCGATCAGTCCGTTCCGGCCGCGGCGCTGGCGCGGCGCCCTCCTGCCCGATCGCGCGCGGGTCACCGTCGAAGTCCGCGAGGCGGCCAAGCGTCCGGTCGCCGCCGTCGCCGACCATAATGAGGTGCGTTCGGTCCGCTCCGTCGAGATCCGCATGGACCACGACATTTCGATGCATATGCTGTTCGACCCCGGCCACAGCCTCGACGAGCGCATTTTGCGCGAGCAATTCGGCTATTGAGGACGACAGCCGTCGGCGGCCCGCCGCCGTTATGCTCAACCCGTGCGTTAACGGGCGAAATACTACCCTTCGGCGCCGAGGTGACGGGCGCGGCAGCGCTCGCCGTGGGGGCTGCATGGTCCACATCGATTTCACCCGCCTGCCCTTTCTGAGTCGTCGACGACAACGCCCGTGTGCGTCGCATCTGCGCTCGCTGCTGCAAGGCTTCGGCGCGCGCGACGTCCACGAATCCGAAGACGGTACGGATTGGCGTTGGCGCCCGCCTGCCGGATCATCTGCGCCAGTTCCAGGCCGTCGAAAATCGGGATCAATGCTCGCCAAGCCGATTTCCGCCAAGGCACTCTATGAGCGCATTCTCAACGTCGTCGCCAACCCGCGTCCGTTCATCAAGACCAAGACGTATTTCGGGCCCGATCGGCGCCGCACGTCAACCCGAATTATGTCGGGGCGGAACGGCGCCCCGGAGCAAAACAGCAAATGGCCCTTCACAAGGACAATACGCCGTCGGGCAACCTTCGCCGACCACGAAGTGATCATGGCGGCGCACGAACTGCGCAAAGCGGTCGTCCATACGGCCGATCCCGATGACGATCCGGTAGCGCGCGCAGAAGCGGCGAGGTGGCAAGCCGCGGCTTCACCAAGAAAACGTACGATGAACTGTTTCGCGCCGCGCACGACATCAAAGGCGAAGCCGCGACTTTCGGCTACCCGACGGTCGGCACCGTCGACCCACAGTCTGTGCCGGCTAATCGAGCACACCCCCGACGTGAGCCGCATACCGCTGACGCTCGTCGAGCAGCACGTCGACCCGGTGGGGCGATCGCCCCGAATATGCGCGGCCCGACCTTGCTGCCATCGCTAACTCCCTGACGCAGCGGCTGCGCGAGGTTACTGACGAATTCTTGCGCGCCGAAAATGCCGACCGGCCGGATTATCTGGAAAATATTTTTGCGCCGCCGCTTGCGCCAGGCGGCCAGTGCCGATCGCTTGAATCGATTGTGACTCTAACATATTCCTGGAGCATGATCTTTTCAAAAAACCGGTTTCCACTTTTTCGGATCATGCTCTAAGCCGCCTCGGATCGTTGCTGATCGGCAACGAGCTCGTCGCAGAACAGCCGCGCCTCGTCACGCGCCGCCTCGGTGGCGAACCGGCGCAACAGCGTGAGCAACGGCGCCAAGTCGCCCAGTTCCTCGTTTTCGCAGCGGGTAAGGACCCGCTCGATCGTTCGCCGCTTCAATCGCGCAATGCCGCCCGGCTCGCTGCCGAGGCTCCCCTCGCGCATCGCCTCGATCGCCTCCTTGAAAGCCGGGTGGGTCGAAGGCGGCAGCTTGGCCTGCTCGAGCAGCGCCCGCAGACCCGCATTGCCACTGTCGTGGACGAGACCCGAAACACGCTCGACCGGCATCTCGGTGAGCTCGGCTAAAGCTTCTTCGAACAGCACGACGTTGCCCGACAACAGCGCGCGCAAAATGAGGCCGCCGGTAAGTTGGCCGCCAACGCGCAAGTGATGAACGAGCGCGCGCATTTGCGTCGACGGCGTTGCGGCCGCAAGCGTCACCGTCGCCTTCTCGCACGCCTCGCGGCCGACGCGCTGCGCGTAATCGGCGTCGAGCCATTGCCGTGCGGCGACAAAACCGACCAGCGTCTCCGACACCTTGGCGACCAGCGTGAGCCGCGTCGCCGCCGCGATATCCTCGCGCGCCAGCATCGCTTCGCGGATCGCGGCAAGATGGCCGAACCGCTCGACGATCCGATCGATGGAGATCGGCGCGATCTCGGCCGCGCTATTCTCCGCCAGCACAAGACATGCCTCTGCCGTGCCAACTTCGGCGATAGCGGCGGCGACCGGCCGTGGTAGCCCGGCGCGGCTTGCGATCGCCACCTGCACGGCGCCGTTTCCGGTCGCCACCGCATCGACCAGATCGGCGTCGACGAACAGCGGCGACAGCGCCAGGACCGGCGCGGCGATCTGCGGCTGGTCGGCAGCCAGCGCCAGCACGATCGCCGGCGGCGCGCTCGGGCTTGCCGCCAGCGCGTCGGCCAGCGCTCGGCGCACCAGCGGCGAGGCGTCGTCGAGCAGCATCAGCATCACGCCTTCGGCGGCGGCGGCATCGTCGGGCGACAGATCGGAATAAAGATAGGCGCGCGCGAGCGCCCCGGTTGCTTCCGCTCGCTTGCCGGCCGGCGCCGTGCGGATCCAATCGAGAAAATGGCGGACGATCATTGTTTCCGCTCGCGCCGTGTGAGTTCGAAGCGATGCGATCCTAAGCGCCGCGACGTTAACAAACCGTTCACCATAATTCCTCGCAAAAATCCAACCTCACGACCCTTTCACCGGAGTGTCCTTGAAGAGATCGAGCACGCCGTTGGCGACCGGCGTGCGCCTCGCCGTCGCGCCTGTGCCAGGCTCCGCGTTGGGTACGCGCCAAAGCGCGTTCACCACCCGTGCAAGCGGCGCGGTGCGGTTGGCGTCGGCAAAACAGTCCGTGAAACACCGCTGTGTCGCTCGGCTTGAGCGTGGGAGCCGCGGCAGTGAAGGCGTTGGCAATGCCTGCGGTATCCAGAGCGGCAGGACGCGGGCGTCGGCGCCGTCACCGCCTGCGCCGTCAACGTTTGGCGATCCTGACTGCAGCGCGCGACGTCGTAGCGGGCAGTGAGGACATTGCGCACCTGCGCGACGCTGCGGGCGGCGCCAGTGGCCCGGTCGTAAGAGATCGGGGAATTGACCTGGGCGGCGCTCGCGAAAAAATCCGCGGCTTTGGCGTTGGGATGGGCCGAGGCCAGCGTGATCGACCGTGCGGCACCGCCGGCACCGAGAAAGTGCGCAATATAGAGTTCGCCCTCGCTGGGTTGACGGCCGAGCCGCTCGCTTAACACCGAGCGTTGGCCTTGGTGAAGGCTCCGGCCATGGCCGAATTGGCGGTCGGATCGCTGCGAACTTGAATAGCCCGCGCGCCCACGATGTCGACGCGCGGCATGCGGGTTGAGACTCGACTCGACCAAGAGGTAATTAAAGCTCGTACCGGTGGCCTGCGACGCTTGCTGAATAGCGCCGGTGGACTCGATCAGCATGAAGGTCTCCCCCGTCCGGCTCCCACCGGACTCGTATCGGGCGTTAGGAAGCATTAACGATTATGGTAAACGGGTACTTAACGGGCCGGTCAGGGAGGTTGTCATGACGGTGCAGACGGCGGCGCGGCACAAGCGCGGTGGGGTTTTCTACGAGGATTTCGTCGCCGGCGAGCTGGTCGAGCACCGCTACACGCGGACCGTCACGCAGATGGACAACATGCTGTTCTCCAACATGACGCTCAATCCGCAGCCGCTGCATATCGACCGGCATTTCTGCGAGCAGGAAACGGAATGGGGCCAGCCGCTGATGAACTCGCTGTTCACGCTCGGGCTGATGATCGGCATGTCGGTCAGCGATCTCACCGTCGGCACCACGATCGCCAATCTCGGCATGTCGGATGTCAAGTTTCCGCATCCCGTCTTCGAGGGCGACACGCTGCACGCCACCACCGAGATCGTGGGTAAGCGCGAATCGAAGTCGCGGCTCGGCGCCGGCATCGTCGAATTCCATCACCGCGCCTACAATCAGAACGACAAGCTCGTGGCCGAATGTCGCCGCTCAGCCTTTATGCGCATGCGGCCCAAATAGCCTTTCGATCCGACCGATCCCCCGGACGCTCGACGCGGCGATGAAGGCGGATAAAGTTGTTGATGTTGCTCGCGCCATAGCCCGCCAATTGGCGTTGACTTTTCGGCTTGACCGTTCTTAGCTTCGAATGCGGCTGTGAGCGGCGGCATGTTCAAATTTGCCATGAAGTCCAAGCGGTTCTGTCGGCCCCTTTGATGTTGCTCCGGCGCGATAGCCCGCCACAATCGATGACGCCGCACCCATCGCTTATGCGGTGGCCGCGCAAAGCCTGTTATTCGTGCTTGGCGGGTTCTCGCTGCCGGCGCAGGCCAACGAGGGCGCGGCGGCTTTCGAGCTTTGTCTCCACGACGGCCAAGCCGCCCCGGAACTGTCGGCCGGCAATCCCGCTCATTCCGGCTGCACGCATTGCATCTTCTGTTTTGCCGGATCGCATCCTGCTTTGATCGGGGCTCCACCCGTCGTCTTCCAACGCGTCTATGCCGGCATCGTCGAAGCGCCATGGGCGCCCGACAAGCACGCCCTACCGCATTTTCCGGCGCATTCGATAGCAAGCCCCCGAGGTCCTCCGCTTCGGCGCGTGATGGCTCGCGGCCCGCCCGGGCCGTCGCAGTAATCGCCACGCCCGTTCGGAGAAGTCTTTATGTCTCGCCATTCAAAGTGCCAGCGCGCATTTGCGCTTGGCGTCGCATTTTTCTTGCTATCCTTGTCTAATGTTTCGGCACATTGCTTTGTCGGCGCTCGCTTTTTCCCGGCCACGCTGGCGATCGACGATCCCTGTGTCGCCGACGAGTTGTCGCTGCCGACGGTGGGCTGGTCGAAGACCGGCGACGTCCCTCCGGAGACCGAGTGGAACCTGTCGGCAGAGATATCCAAGCGCATCACCCCTGATCTCGGTATCTCGATCGGCGAGGGTTGGACGCAGATCCGGCAGCCTGGTGGACCTACAATGGCAGGGTTCGGCGACCTTGAAACCACGCTACAATATCAATTGCTCAAGGATGGATCGCACGAACTTGATCATCGATTGGGGCGGCACCGGCGTGACCAATGCCGGAATTGGGACGCCTTATAGTCTGATCACGCCGAGCTACTATTTCGGCCGAGGATTCGGTGGGCTCCGCGACGAGCTCGAGTTTGCGCGGCCGCTCGCAGTGACCGGGCAGATCGGTTATCAGATTCCGACCACCTCCTTCTCGCAGGGCGTCAACGTCCCGCAGGCGCTCTTTTACGGGGCGACGCTGCAATACAGCATGCCCTACCTGAAGTCGGAGGTGAAAGACCTTCAGCTTCCCGACTTTATCAATCACCTGATCCCGATTGCCGAAATGCAGTTCACGACGCCGGTCGCCAACAATTTCGGCAATAGCAATCTCACGATCGCCACGATTAACCTGGGCGTGATCTGGGTCGGGAGCTATTTTCAGGTCGGCGTCGAGGCCGTAATCCCAGTCAACGGCGCCAGCGGCAGCGGCGTCGGGTTCCTCGGGCAAGTGCATCTTTGCCTTGACGACATGTTTCCGAGGACGTTCGGCCAGCCGCTCATCGGCGCCACGTCGGCCGCTCCCGGCAAGCTCAGCTTTTGAGGCACAGACCATGCAAACAAGCGTCGTCGTATCCCTCCTGCTCGTTGCGCTGGGAAGCGCTCCGGCGCAGGCACATGCTTTCCTCGATCACGCAAGCCCGCTGGTCGGCAGCACGGTGCCCTCGGCGCCGCACGGAAAGCCGGCTCGAGCTTTTGCGTGAATGTGAGCGCGACCCGGATCGGCCTGAAATCGCTGGCGCCAGGCACCTACAAGGTGCGCTGGCGTGCGCTTTCCGTCGATACGCACACCACGGAAGGAAGTTTCTCTTTCCACGTCGGTCACCCTTAAGCCACGTCTGACAAAGCATGACGGGAGCAATCGGGAGCAGGGTTTGGACGACCCGCTGATCTACGTGCGCGCCATTCATTTCGCCGCGACATTGACAGCGGCGGGCGTCGTTTTCTTTATCGTCTTGGTCGCCGCGCCTGCCTTTCGGCAAGTGGGCGCTAACTCGACGGTGCCCATTATCGTCCGCGCGACGTTCAAGTGGATCGCCTGGCTCGGTCTGCTGCTCACCGTTCTTTCGGGCGCCGCTTGGTTCGTACTGGTCGCGCAGTCCATGAGCGATCGCGTGTTGGCCGATGTGTTCTCGGAAGGCATCCCTTGGACGGTGCTGTCAAACACGGGTTTTGGCCATGTCTGGCTGGCGCGATTTGCGCTGGCGTGCCTTCTTGCCGGATTGTTCGTGCCATTCCTGTCGGCGCAGGGGGGCAGGTCCATGTGGCTCAAAATTGTGGCGGGGGCGGCGGCCGCGGGCCTTGCCGGCGCCTTGGCCTTTGCTGGGCACGCGGTCGGCGCGTCGGGCAGTGAAGGCCTCATCCATCCGGCCGCCGATGCCCTGCATCTCGTCGCGGCGGCGGCCTGGGTCGGCACGCTCCTTCCGCTCGCGCTGCTGCTTCGGGCGGCGGGACATGAAGCGGCATCGGTCGACATTGCACGAGCGGCGACGTTGCGCTTTTCGACGCTCGGCATCGTCTGCGTCGGTGCGCTTCTCCTCACCGGCACCATAAACACGCTGTATCTCGCGGTCAGTATTGCCGCGCTGACCGAGACGGATTATGGGCGCCTCCTGGTGATAAAGATCGCGTTGTTCTTCGGCATGGTCGTGATTGCGACGATCAACCGGCTTTGGCTCACGCCGCGGCTCGTTCAGGATGCGAACGCTGCAGCGCGGGACGTGTTGCGCCGGTTACGCCGCAATACATTGGTGGAAGTCGCAGCCGGCGCCCTCATTATCGCAATCGTTGCCGTTCTGGGCGTGAGCCCACCGGGCCACATGATGGAGATGAGATCGCATGCACACCATCATTCCCATTGACGGGCACGCTTGGACCACGTGGATTCTGCTATGCCCCGCTCCAGTTGGAGCCTGGTCTTTTCCAACAAGCGGCATCCACCGCAGATCAGAGGTCCGGGGCAGGCTTTTCGGGGCCATGCTTTTCGGGGGCGAGAAAGAAACCATGGACTCAATACGCTCGCTGCTGTTTGTCCCGGCCGATAGCGCGAAAAAACTCGAAAAGGCGATGACGAGCGGCGCCGATGCCCTGATCGTCGATCTCGAAGATTCGATCGCGCCCGATAATAAGGCGCGCGCGCGGCAAAGCGCGGCGGCGTTCCTCAAGGAGGCGTTAGCGAGCGCGGCGCGGCCGCTTCTCCTAGTGCGCGTCAATAGCCTGCAGACCGGCCTGACCGACGCCGATCTCGATGCCGTCGCGCGGGCGGCGCCCGACGCCATCATGCTGCCGAAGGCGGAAGGCGGTGCGTCCGTCGTGCACGCCGACGCCAAGCTCGCGGTGCGCGAGGCGACGAACGGATTGCCCGACGGCCATATCAAGATCGTCGCGCTGGCGACCGAAACCGCGGCGGCTTTTTTTCTGGCGGGCACTTACGCGGGATGCAGCCCGCGGCTGAACGCACTAACCTGGGGCGCCGAGGATCTTTCCGCCGAGCTCGGCGCCGAGACCAACCGCGGCGCGGACGGCCGCTTCCTCGACCCCTATCGGCTGGCGCGCGTGCTGTGCCTCGCCGGCGCCGCCGCCGCCCACGTGCCGGCGATCGATACCGTCTATGTCGACTTCCACGACAGCGCAGGCTTCCGCCTCGAATGCGAAGAGGCGCGCCGAGACGGCTTTTCGGCAAAGATGGCCATTCATCCCGCACAGGTGCCGATCATCAACGAGGTGTTCAAGCCGACGCCGGAGGCGATCGCGCACGCGCAGGCCATCGTCGATGCATTTGCCGCCAATCTGCACGCCGGCACCATCGGCATCGGCGGGGTCATGGCCGATCAGCCGCACCTCGCCCGCGCCAGACGCGTGCTGCAACGGGCGCAACTAAAATCGAAGCACTCCTCTTGACAAACCCCGGACGGACGCTCGATCTGGGTGCAAATGGCGCAGGGATTTCCCTAGCGGTTCGATGGCTCCGGTGAAAACCGGGGTCATTTGGCGGAACGAGCTGCGAAAGATGCGGTACCCCATCTTTTGGGAAGCCGCTCACCAGGGACGATCGGCGGAGATTACAAAACCTCCGTGATCCCGGAAGGCACCGGAAAGCCCAGCAGCCTGAAAAAGAATTTCGGCAGCTGGAAAGTCAAAAGGAAGCTGCGCGTCATCACGCCGCCTGAGAAGAAGAGCGGCCGCAACTCGCAGAAGGGAGCCTCTGATGAGCGAGGAACGAGACTGCGAAAGATGCGGTAACCCCATCCCCTCCGCCGGCTGGAAGTCCTGCCCTACACCCGGCTGGGCATCAAATGCAGCGAAGCCGGCGAGGGGTGTTATCGCGTTGGATAGACCGTGTTCGGATCGAACACGCGTTCGTCGTGGAATTCCAGCGTGACCGCGCCCGCCTTGCCGAACGGCACCACCCGATAGAAGCACGAGCGACGGCCAGTATGGCAAGCGCCGCCGGCCTGTTCGACCCTGATCAAGACGGCATCCTGGTCGCAGTCGATGCGCATCTCGACGACGCGCTGTGTGTGGCCGGACGTTTCGCCCTTTCGCCACAACGCGCCGCGCGAACGGCTGTAATACCAGGCCTCCCCGCTCGCGATCGTTTTCGCCAGCGCCTCGGCATTCATGTGCGCGACCATCAACACCGCGCCCGAGCTGGCGTCGGTCGTGACGCAGGTCACAAGCCCGTCGGCGTCGAATTTTGGCGTCAGCGCCACGCCCTCTTCGAGGTCGGCGGCGCTGCCCGGGGGCGCGAATGCTGTCTTGTCCGACATGGCGATGCTTCGTTGCCTCGTGACGCGCCGGCCGAGACTCTCGCGGCGGCCGGACAGTACCTATATAATTCATAGTACTTGAACACAGTCGTCCGTTTCGCGATCCGTAATGCTCAACGACGTCTACAATCGCCGCATCATCGAGCTGGCGGGCAATATCCCCCGGATCGGACGGCTGGCCAATCCGGACGCGACGGCGACTGCCCATTCGCGGCTCTGCGGCTCGACGGTCACCGTCGATCTGAAGATGGATGGCAACAAGGTGACCGACTTTGCCCACGAAGTGAAAGCTTGCGCGCTCGGCCAGGCATCGTCCTCGATCATGGCCAGCCACGTCGTCGGCTCAAGCGCCGACGAGCTGCGCGCGCTACGCGAAGGCGTGCGCCAGATGCTCAAGGAGAACGGCGCGGCGCCGGCGGAGGGCAAGTGGGCCGATATTGCCGTGCTCGAGCCGGTGCGGGACTACAAGGCGCGGCACGCCTCGACGCTGCTCACCTTCGATGCCGTGGTCGACGCCATCGGCCAGATCGAAACCAAGCGCGCGGCCAAAGACGTGACCAAGACCGCGGCCGAGTGATTTATTATTCCCGAAACCGCGAAGCGTTGCCCCGGAATCCATAACCACCGGCCTCCGCGCGGATGCTGTACCGATTGTGATGATGGATTCCGGGCTCAACGCTTCGCGCGCCCCGGAACGACGGTTTAGGAAAACCATGTCGCTCGACCCTCTGTTCAATGCCTCCCGCCGCGCACCGCGCCTCGTCGGCCGAGGCTTGATCAAAGCCTACAGCTATGCGCTCTCGCCGCTCGTCGGCTTCGATTGCCGGCACCTGCCGACCTGCTCGGATTATGCCGACCAGGCGATCGAGCGCTTCGGCCTATGGGCCGGCGGCTGGATGACCCTGTCACGCCTCCTGCGCTGCCAGCCCTTCGGCACGTCGGGCCTTGATTTCGTGCCGGCGGCGTTGTCGGCAAAATCGCGCTGGTATATGCCGTGGCGCTACGGCCGCTGGCGTGGAACCAATCCCGAACCGACGCCGCGGCTCACCGAGCCAGACAATACGCTTACCTGCGCTCGTTCGCAGGAGTGAGCAAAGGAGCGAAAAATGGTCGCGCTGACCTTCCCCGACGGCGCCCGTCGGGAGTATCCGCCAAACGTAACCGGCCTCGACATCGCGAAGGGTATTTCGCCGTCGCTTGCCAAGCGCACGGTCGCCGTGGCGCTCGACGGAAAGGTCGCGGACCTTTCCGATCCGATCGATCGCGACGCCAAGATCGAGTTCCTCACCCGCGACGATCCGCGCGCGCTGGAACTCATTCGCCACGATGCCGCGCACGTGCTCGCCGAAGCGGTGCAGACGCTCTGGCCCGGCACGCAGGTCACCATCGGGCCGGTGATCGATAACGGCTTCTACTACGATTTCTTCCGCAACCAGCCGTTCACGCCAGAGGACTTCGACGCCATCGAAAAGAAGATGCGCGAGATCGTCGCGCGCGACAAACCCTTCGCCAAGGACGTGTGGTCGCGCGACCAGGCGAAGAAGGTATTTCGCGACAAGGGCGAGGATTTCAAGGTCGAGCTGATCGACGCCATACCGGAAGACCAAGAGATCAAGATCTACAAACAGGGCGACTGGTTCGATCTCTGCCGCGGGCCGCACATGACCTCGACCAGCAAGGTCGGCAACGCGTTCAAGCTGATGAAAGTCGCCGGCGCCTATTGGCGCGGCGATTCCAACCGCGAAATGCTCTCGCGCATCTACGGCACCGCCTTCGCCAAGCAGGAAGAGCTCGACGCCTATCTCAAGCAGGTCGAGGAAGCGGAAAGGCGCGACCACCGCAAACTCGGCCGCGAGATGGACCTGTTTCATTTCCAGGAGGAAGCGCCCGGCTCGGTGTTCTGGCACCCCAAGGGCTGGACTCTGTTCCAGACGCTGGAGAACTACATGCGGCGCCGTCAGACGGATGCCGGCTATGCCGAGGTCAATGCGCCGCAGCTCATCGATGCATCGTTGTGGGTCGCTTCCGGCCACATGGCTACGTTCCGCGACGGCATGTTCCTCGTACAGCCGCGCGAAGAGGACGAACGCACCTTCGTCATCAAGCCGATGAATTGCCCGGGCCACATCCAGATTTTCAAGAACGGGCTGAAATCCTATCGCGACCTGCCGTTCAAGATCGCCGAGTTCGGCAAGGTGCACCGCTTCGAGCCTTCCGGCGCGCTGCACGGGCTGATGCGCGTGCGCGCCTTCACCCAAGACGATGCGCATATCTTCGTCACCGAGGAGCAAATCGCGCAGGAGGTTCTTGCCGTCAACGATCTGATCCTGTCGATCTATGAGGATTTCGGCTTCGACGACGTGCACATCAAATTCTCCGACCGGCCGGAAAAGCGCATCGGCGAGGACGCGGTGTGGGACAAGGCTGAAGCCGCGCTGATGCAGGCGCTGGAAGCGTCCGGCCGGCCGTGGGCGCTGAACCAAGGCGAAGGCGCTTTTTACGGCCCCAAGCTCGAATACGTGCTGCGCGACGCCATCGGCCGCAACTGGCAGTGCGGCACCGTGCAGGTCGATCTCAACATGCCCGGCCGGCTCGGCGCGTTCTATATCGACGAACATTCCAACAAAGTGACGCCGGTGATGCTGCACCGTGCGATGTTTGGCTCGCTCGAACGCTTCACCGGCATCATGATCGAGCATTATGCCGGACACCTGCCGCTGTGGCTCTCTCCACTCCAGGCGGTGGTCGCCACCATCACGTCGGATGCCGATGATTACGCGCAAGAGACGATCGCGGCGGCGCAGCGCGCGGGCCTGCGTGTCGAGGGCGACCTGCGCAACGAGAAGATCAACTACAAGGTCCGCGAGCACTCGCTGGCTAAGATTCCCGTCCTGCTCGTCGTCGGCAAGAAAGAGGCCGCCGAGCGCACCGTCTCCATCCGCCGTTTGGGCAGTGAGGGACAGCAAGTAATGGCGCTCGATGCCGCGCTTGCCGCCCTGGCGCGGGAGGCCGTGCCGCCCGACGTACAGCGGCTCAAAAAGGCGGCGTGATGAAGGCTCAGCGCGCCAGCACCTCGATCTCGCCGTCTACGCCGGTGATCACCTTGAAATCGCGCTGGAAGGTTTTGCCTTCGTTGCGCGCGATGACGTGATAATCGCCCTCGGCGAGCACGACGCGCGGGAAGGCGCCGATCGATTCCTTGATCACGTCGCCGCCCGGCGTCAGCACCGTCCATTGCGTGTTGGCGAGCGCCTCGCCGCGGGTATCGTTGACGAGCTTGAGCGTGATGACCGCGGCGCGATGGGTGACGATAATGTCGGTGAGCTTCGCTGTCTGCACGCGGACGTCGGAACGCACGACGGAATTGCCGTCCCCGTAATTCGAGACGATGTAATAGGTGCCTTCAGGCAGCAGCACGACGTCGCCGGTCATGACGTTCTGCGCTATGGGGTGCCGCTCGCTGGTGTTGAACTGACTGCCGGTGAAAATATCGAACGATATTTGTCCCGCGGGGATGCGCACGTCGCCAACGCGGCCTTCGAGCCGGATGGCGCCGGCCGGAATTTCGAAAACCTCGCGAACGATTTCCCCGCGTAGCTGCACGGCCTTGGCGGCGCTGGCCAGACCGAGGCTAGCATGGACGACGTAGTTTCCGGGCGGCAGCGCGAATGTCGGCGCCGCTCCCCGGTCCTCTTTCACCAGGCGGAAGATGCCCGTGGCGTCGGCCTTCCCCGCGTAGACGCGCCAGATCAGGCCGCCGCCGATCGCCGGCGCCTCGCGGCCATAGCGCGCCGAGACGGCGAGCGCCACGTGCCCCGCCGGAATCATCGGCACGGGCTGCACCACCGCCGGCGGCGTGAAAGGCGGCGGAACAAGCGTCGCACCGGGAGAGCCGGTGCCCGGCGCGACCGGCACGGGAGCGGTCAGTTCCGGCGGAACGAGATTATTACGCCCCTGTGTCCCGGCGCTGTTCGGGAAGAAGATTTGGATCAAGGCAAAAAGCAGCACCGCCGGCAATGAGCCGCGCCGAACCCTACTCTCGCCCCACCCTCGCATGCCTTTTTTTTGATCTCAATCGCGGCAATTTCAAGCCGCACGCAGGGCCGCCCAGGGTTGGTCGGTGCGGCCGATTGGCCGCTTTCACCACGATGACAGCAACGACTTGTTATGTCTGGCTTTGCCGCTCATCATATGATGCTGCAGGGCGTTTTTCGCTGCGGGGGAATTGAGGACCCGGTGACGATCACGGACATTGGAACGAAGCCGATTCAAGGGAAAACCGGCCGTCCCCTGATCGGGCTCGTTCTCGGCAGCGGCGCGGCCCGCGGCTTTGCGCATATCGGTGTCATCCATGCGCTTATCGAGCACGGCATCAGGCCGGACATTATTGTCGGCACTTCGATCGGCGCGCTGGTGGGCGGCTGCTATGCGGTCAACAAACTCGACGATCTGGAAAGCTGGGCGCGCTCACTGACGCTGCGGCGCATCCTCGGCTATCTCGACATCAGGATCGGCAGTTCCGGGCTGATCGGCGGCGGCCGTCTGGCCCGACGGCTGACCGAAGCGATCGGCACGACGGCCATCGAGGATCTGCAGGTCCGTTTCGCAGCGATTGCAACCGAGGTCGGAACCGGCCACGAAATCTGGCTGACGCGCGGCTCCCTGTCGCTTGCGATGCGGGCCTCCTATGCGCTGCCCGGAGTATTTCCGCCGGTGCGACTCGGCGGTCGCTGGCTGGTCGACGGCGCGCTGGTCAATCCAGTCCCGGTGTCGGCGGCGCGCGCTTTCGGCGCGCGCGTCGTGATCGCGGTCAATCTCGATGCCGATCGCTTCGCCCGCGGCGCCACCATCGCCAGCCACGGCTCCGACGCCAACGATGAGCCCGCACCGCCGCCACTCGGAACGCCGCACAAGGCGTTCACGGCATTGCGCGGCATGTTCGGCGCCGAGCGGGCGCTCAAGCGGCAGCTTTTTACCGGCGACGCGCGGCCGGGCTTTTCCACGGTCATGATCGAGGCGTTCAACATCATGCAGGACCGCCTCACCCGCATGCGGCTTGCCGGCGATCCGCCGGATATTCACATCACGCCGCATATCGGGCACATCGGCTGGCTCGATTTCCATCACGCGGCGCAGGCAATCGAGGCCGGCAGGGTGGCCACGGAAACCGCGTTGGAGCCGATCGCCGAAACCATCGCCGCTCTTGGCTGAGCGGCTCACGGCTGAAGGTCCGGGAGAAAACGCTATTGCGCAGGGGCGGATTGGCGGGCGCAGGTCGTCTGACATGAGATCTGCGTCGAGCTGCAGGTCATCAGGCACGACGTGCTTACCGCGGCGTTCGTCGTGCCAGTGTGGTGGTCGTGCCAGTCGTCGGCGGCGTGCCAGGAACGAGACAGGTTGTCTGGCAGTTGGCCGCCTGCGAGTTGCACAGCATCATGCAGGCCGTAACGTTCCCGGTCTGCGCCAGCCGGATTTTTTATCGTCGGCCAGCGAATTGTGTGCCGCGACGCAGACCGCGGTCGCGGCAAGCAGAAGCGTAAGGTCCCGCATGACGCCTCCATGTGACGGGACGGATACTGCCCGGATATCCAAGGCATCATAGCGCGGGGATGCTGGCAGCGCATGATCTTTTCGAGCAAGCGGGAGCCGCTTTGGCGGATCATGCGCGACTGCAGTGCTATGCCGTCATGATGTAGTCGCGCATCGCCACCGACTCGCGCTCCATCTCCTGGACCCGATGCTTGACGATGTCTCCGATCGACACGAGGCCGACCAGACGTCCCTGATCGACGACCGGCATGTGGCGAAATTTGCCGGCGGTCATGCGCTCCATGAGGTTGGCGACCGTTTCGCCCTCGCCACAGGTCTCGACCTTACGCGTCATCGTTCGGCTCACCGGCTCGTCGAGCGCGGCCGCGCCGCGTTCGGCCAAGGCGCGGACCACGTCGCGCTCGGAGATGATGCCTGCGATGCGGCGGTCGGCGCCGAGGATCGGCGCCGCGCCGATGCGCTTCTCGGCCAGAAGCCGCACCGCTTCGGCAAGAGTTGCGTTCGGTTCGATGGTGAAAATCTCGCGGCCCTTGCCGGCGAGGATGATGCCAACGGTCATCGTAGCCTCCCTTGCTTCATCGGCACGCGCGGCCCGCGCGCAACGGAACGCACGGCCAATGAAGGCTATGTTTTGGGTCGGCGCCGCGTTCCATCGGCGGGCATCTAAATCGGCGGGCCGTTTATCGATCGGCCGGCCCGTCCCCGGCTGCCTGCGCCGCATTGCGGTGCAGCATCGAGTCTCGCGTGGGTCGCCTATAAATCCGGCGCTGACTCTGATGTCGTCATATAGCGCAAAAATGCAGCGACGGCGAGAGCGTAACCAGCGCGGCGATCAACCGGCAGGGGCCGGCCGAGTATCGCAGATCAGAGCAGCTTTGCCTTTTGGCGGCCTTCCTTCCGATCGCCGCGGAGATACGGCGGCTCGTCGACATAATTTACAAACGATCGTCGCGCCTGGCTTTATTCGGGCGTGATCAGCTGCTGCGTCGGGCGTCGAAATTTTGCCGGGGCACGACCGGATCGAAAGCGTTGAACAGGAGCAACCCGGCGATAAAGCCGCCGATATGGGCCTGCCATGCTATCTGCTGGCCGGTCTCTTCGCCGATCGAAACGGAGCCGAGACCGAACAGCGCGTTGAGGCCGATCCAGGCGGCGAGAAAAATCAGAAAACGCGGATCGCGCAATGTCGCCGCGAGCGACGCGGCCGGCACGCGATACGCCTCGCCGTTAATGCCGCCGCGCCACAATCCGAGCGGTCCGCCCGGCTGAAAGACAAAGCGCAACGCCGCGGCCATGGCTCCAGAGATCGCCGCTGACGCGCCGATCATCGGCAGCATCGCGCCCGGATGGGTGATGAGATGCGCGAACGCGCCGGCTGCGGCGACCACGAGCATGAAGGCCACGTATCGCGCAGCGCCGAAGCGGCGCGCGAGCGCCGTTCCGAACGGCAGGAGCCAGGCCACATTGACACCGATATGCAAGAGGTCGGCATGCAGGAAGGCGTAGCTGAAAAACGTCCACATGTCGGCACCGAAGCCGCCGGGAAAAGCTCCGCCGGCGACGAGATCGATATCGTAACGCGCCGAAATGAAGGCGAACGTCAGCAAGACCCGCAAGTCCTCGGCGTCGGTCAAAAACAGCATGCGCAGCGCATGCACGAGCACCAGCACGACCACCGTCGCGACCACGACCGGCGGCACGTTGAACATCGGCTCTGAACGCTGATTCACTTCGGATGCACCTGACGTGGCGCCGAGATAGGCCGTGGCGGCGGCCGCGGCAAGCGGCGTTTTGCGTAGCGAGCGCGCCGGCGACGGCGGCAAAAACAAAAGGGAGGAACACAGTCCTCCCTTTTGCAGCTTGCGCGGGGTTCCGCACCCGACCCCGAGGATTCCGGGTTTCCCCGGATCGATCGGCGTCGGTCACGTCCCCTCGCCTCCCTTAGCCGCAGGCGCCGCCCAGGAGCCATTGGCGGCGCAACGAACGTCCATAAAACCAGCTTAAGCGCGCTGGCCCAACGCCGCCATGTCAACGTTTCGTTAGGCTTAATTGAACGTTGCCGCCGCGGCGGCGCGCCCAACGGCGCATGCGGCACACCGCCTGCTCCCTCCGCGACCGCACGGCCAAACCCTGCCGTCCTTGTCCCAATCGGGGACAGGTGTGTGCAGCGGGGAAGCGCGCGTGCGGGAAGCGAGTCCGTCCATGAAACACGCCGCAAGCCGCGAGCTTTATGCCTATTGGGAAGGGAAACGCGGGAGCCGTCCAGCGCCCGAACGTGCCGAGATTGACCCCGGCGCCATCCGCGGCGCGCTTGGCGACACTTTCATCCTCGCGCTCGACCGCGGCGCCGGTCATCCGCTCCGTCTCGCCGGAACGCGCGTTTGCGCCCTGTTCGGCCGCGAGATCAAAGGCGAACCGTTCCTCGATCTCTGGGATGCGCCGAGCCGGAGCGTGGTCGAGGGCCTCGTCTCGATCCTAACCGAGGAATGCACGGGCACGGTTGCGGGCGTCTCGGCCGAGAATCAACATGGCGAAACAATCGACCTCGAACTCTTGCTGCTGCCGCTCGACGTCCGGCGGCCGAGTTTTGCCCGCACCATCGGCGTATTGGCCCCGCTCGAGATTCCGCAATGGTTGGGCGCAAGCCCGATCGGCGCATTGACGCTCGGAGGCCGCCGCCATATCGGGGCCGCGCTCGAAAAACGTCTGCTGCCCCGCTTCATGGCGCCCCGCGGCCGCCGCGGTCTCGTTGTCTATGAAGGCGGGCGCACAAAGGTCGGCGCGAGGAAGACGGGCCCGGCGCCGCGTAGAGCATGATCCCGGAGAAAGCCTGCCTCGGACATAATCCGGGCTGGGAGCTGGTTTTCCGAAAGAATCATGCTCGAACGAAAAATCTGAAACGATTGCGCCGAGGTCGAGCCGCGGAGTGGGTGAAAATCGCAACTAACGAAACCTTAACACCGCCCGCCTAGGCTTCCCGCCCACGATGGCGGGCACAGCGACGATGTCGTTACCTCAACCAAAGTCGGCAATGCGGGCGCTCAGCGAGGAGCGCCGGCGCTTCCAGCGCGTGCGCGTCCACCTTTTGGGCCGTTACATGCTGCCAGACCGGCGCGAATTCCCCTGCCAGGTGGTGAATATGTCACCGGGCGGGATGGCGCTGATCGCGCCGGTCGCCGCGCAACCCGGCGAGCGCGTTATCGCCTATGTCGATCATTTGGGCCGCCTCGAGGGCTACGTTGCGCGCAGCCTGGAGAACGGCTTTGCGATGACGATCTCGGCGACGCCGCGCAAACGCGACAAGCTCGCCGCGCAGCTGACCTGGCTCGCCAATCGCCACATACTCGGCCTGCCCGAGGACCGCCGTCACGGCCGTGTCGCGCCGCGCAACCCGGTTGCGCGGTTGATCCTGCCGAACGGCACCAATTTAAGTTGCCGCGTCATCGACGTCTCGCAATCGGGCGCCGGCATCGCCACTGAGCAGCGCCCGGCGATCGGCGCTCTGGTCGCGCTCGGCAAGGTGCAGGGTCGCGTCGTGCGGCATCTCGAAGACGGCTTCGCCATCGAGTTCACGCGGCTGCAGCATCCCGATTTTCTCGAAGACGCCATTCACGAAGTCTAGAGCGCAATCGCTTCAGATTGAATCGATTGCTATTCTAACATATTGCTAGAGAATGATCTTTTCGAAAAACCGGTTTCCACCTCCCGGATGCTCTAGGGCCGGCGTTCCCCGCCGCTTTTCGCACGAGAGGGTGCCGTTGGTGCTTGCAAACTTCAGAATCAGGACGTGAGAAAGTTTGCGACCATCGGCTTGACGATTTCGAGCCGCTCGACCTGCGGCACGTGACCGCAATCGTTGATGATTTCGACGCGAGAATTGGCGATGCGCTGCGCGAATTCCTTGGCGTAGACGGACGAGATCAGCGCATCATCCTGGCCCCAGATGATCAGCGCCTTCGCTGTGATGCGGTGGATGCGCTTTTTCAAGCCCTTGTCGGGTATCGGCCAGACGAACTTCCCGGTCGCGCCGAGCGCCCAGACCAGATCGGCGACGACCGTCGCCGCCTCCTTGGGGTCGTCCGGCATCTTGATCGCCTTCTGCACCGGTGCGGCGTCGAGATGCTTGTACAGCGTCGCCAACAATTTCTCCGGCGGCATCAACATATAGGGCGCGACCGGCGCGTCGTCGCGCCACAAGCCGATTGGATCGAGCAGAACGATTTTGCTGATACGGTCGGGGCGATAGGCGGCGAGCTCGCACGCCATCATTCCGCCGAACGACGTGCCGACGACCGGCACCGACGACAACTTGAGAGCGTCGAAAATCTCGTCATAAATCAGCACGAGATCCCACAGGCTGTCGACTTGATGGATCGACTCGCGAGCGGTATCGCCGGTGCCCGGGTGATGCGGCGCGTACACCGTAAAGCGCTCGGTCAGTCCTTCGACGAAATCATCCCAGATCGGCCCGCCCGCCGCGTGCAGATAGACGAGCGGCGGACCGTTGCCGGCGACCTTTATTTTCGCCTCGAAGTCGCAATGCCGTATCGGGATCGTACGCACCGTTGGAGCAGCAGCCATGTTTCCACATCCGATCTAAACAGGGGATTGGCAAAAGCCGCGCGATCGCCATGCGATCGCGCGCGGTGTCAGACGGTCGCCATTTCGCGCCGGTGCGCCGGCCGCTTATTGAGGCGCTTCGGCCACCACGGGTTCTCCCAATTCTTGTCCTCCCAGATGTTCTGCAAGTGCGGCAGAACCTCACACCCGAACAGCTCGATATTCTTTTTGGCCAGACCGTGCGGCATCGATCCGAACTGAAGCGCCACCATCAGGTGGCCGACGTTCAATCGCCTGGCCATGTTTTCGAGTTTGTCGCGCACCGTGGCGGGGCTCCCGACCACGACGAATTCCTTGTCGATCATGTCCTTGGCCTTCAGCGGCTTAAGCTCGATCGACAGATCGTTGTACTGCAAAAAGTTCGTTCCCGACGTGAGGATATTCAAAAGGCTCTTGTAGTCGGCATAGCCGGGCGGAGCGATTTGATACGTCGGCTGGTGCAGGAGCTTGTGGTAGAAATACTCGACGTGCTTAGCGTACTCCTCTTCGGCCTTGCGGTCGGTTTCGGCCACGCCCACGATCTGCAGGAATGAGGCGCGATACGGATTGGCGTCCTTGCCTTTAGCAGCCGCACGGTCCCAGAAGCGGTCCATCACGTTGTTGGCCGACTTGCCGCCGAAATAGCTCAGATAGGCGTAAGGCAGGTTGCGGTCGTGGCAGTAATCCCACGTCGACGAGCTCGCGGCGCCCGGCACCAGGAGGGGCGGATGCGGGTCCTGCACCGGCCGCGGCCACAGATTGACTTTCGGCAACTGATAATATTTCCCGTTCCAGGCGAAGAATTCCTTCGCGGTCCAGGCCTTCAGCATGAGGTCGATCGCCTCCCGCCAGCGCGCACGCTGGTCCATCGGGGTTACGCCGTAGCTGATATTGGCGTCGCAACCGAGGCCGAGCGGCACGCCGGCCACCAATCGCCCGCCGCTGATGCAATCGAGCACCGCATATTCTTCGGCGATGCGGATCGGGGGCGAGGTGGCGGCGAGCGTGGCCCCGAGTTGCACGATCGCGACATTGTCCAGGCCCTGATCGCGGGTCATCTTCGCCAGGATGGCGCCGAACAGGTTTGGATTGCACATGAACCCATAGGGGTTCTGGTGGTGCTCGTTGGTCCCGACGCCATCGAAGCCGACTTTGGCCGCCAGTATGAGTTCGTCGATCGACCAATTGTAGCAGTCAGTCACCTTGTTGGCGTCGCCATACTCCCACCACGGCGCATCGACCCAGGCTGAGGCAAGACCGCGCGGAAAATCTTCCGGCAGATCGCGATATGGCATGAAATGAAAACTCGTGACCTTCATTGTCATCGTCCTCCCGGTTGTTCGCGCAATGTTGCCGTCCGCCCCCGCCCGGCGCGTCTTCTGTTTCGCCCGATTTAACAAGAGACTCGGCGAACCCACAAGCTCACTTCGCGCCGGCCACGAGAGAATTCGGCCGCAGCCGACCTCAACGTTCGTCGAAATTGTTGCGCTTTCCCTTGCGCACATAGGCCACGGCGTCGCCGATATGGCTGCGGCCGTGCGCCGCCGTTTTCTTCGCCAGATGCGCGAACATCTGCATGGCGAAGCCGCCGTCGAGACTGTCGGTGATCTGCCGCCGCCACGGACGCCGCACGATCTGCGTCGTCATGCGCCGGGTGGTGCGCGGCTGCGTCATGATGTGGTCGGCGATCTTGTAGGCGCGCTCGATGAGCTTGGCGCGCGGCAGCACCTCATTGACCATTCCATATTCGAGGGCGGTCTTGGCGTCGATCGCCTGGCCGGTAAGCAGCGCGTAGGCGGCGCGTTTCACACCGAGTAGTTCCTGAAAGCAGCTGTGAATGCCGTCTCCGGGCACCGATCCGATATCGTAATGCAAATCGTAGATGATCGTCTCCTCGCTGCAGATGGTGATGTCACACATCAAGCACATCTCGGTGTGAAATCCCGGACCGTTGATGATGCCGATGGTCGGGATTTCAAGATCATTGACCAGCGAGCTGACATTGATGCGTCCGTCCTTGTAGGCGTATTCGTAGGCCCAATAATCCAGGTCCTGCGCTTCCAGCTTGAAGCCCTCCGGATCGGCGTCCATCATGAATTCATCGCCCGATCCGGTGAAGATCAGGATTTCGTTCTCGGGATCGGCGCCGACGGTCTTGAACATCTGCCCGACCGATCGGTGATTTTCGACGCTGAGCTGGATCGGCCCGCCATTGGTATGCGCCTGAACGAGAATGACGCCGTCGGCCCGACGCTCCATTTTATAGAAATCCTTGAAACGCTCCTTGTATTCCTCGAATTTCGGCGGTGAAACGAAATTGCTGAACGACATGACGAACTTTCCTCCCTCGTCTGTGGCGAGCGAGCCTAACAGGTGGATTCGCGCGCCAGCAAGCGGGGCCGGCGCGCGGTCCCAATCGCCGACAGCGTCACCGCCGGGTAAATAGCGGACGATATTTTGCAAGCTTTGCGCGGCGCCGGGCAAGACCGCGCCCGCGGGTCAGCAAGGGCACGGCCGCACATTGCAACCAAGAGAATGCGCGCGCGTTTGCACAAAAGCCGCGTCCCACAGCGATCGCGGAAGAGATCCGTAAAATTTTGAACCAAATTTTGAACGTCTAGAACTTTACGTAACGTGCCGCCAACTCGCCGGAGTTTTCGCGTTGTTTGTCTGTTTTTATGTCAAATTGAAGCATTCGATTTAGCCGCTCCGCAAAAGCTTTGTGAGACACGTGACCCCAACAAGACGGGAGAGGGGTCAAATGAGTTGGGGCGCTAAAACAATCCTTGCATGCGCCGCTGGTCTGATCGCGCTCGCCGTGATTGCGGCGCCGAGCAGGGCCAACGCGGACGAACGTCCGCTTTTCATCGCGCTTGGCGAGACGGCCAGAGCTCCGATCGGCTGGGTCGAGTTCTGCGTCGAGTACGAGCCCGAATGCAGGACCACGCCGACGCAGCCGCGCGATATCGTGCTGACCTCGTCGGCATGGAAAGATCTCGAGCGCGTGAACCTTTTCGTCAATTCGCACGTCAAACCGATGACCGACATGGAGCATTGGGGCGTGGTTGAGCGCTGGAACTATCCGGACGACGGCTACGGCGATTGCGAGGATTACGTGCTGCAGAAACGCAAGCTGCTGATGCAGGCCGGATGGCCGCGCGAGGCGCTGCTCGTCACCGTGGTGCGCGACAAACACGGCGACGGCCACGCCATTCTCACGGTCAAGACCGACAAGGGCGAGTTCATTCTCGATAACCAGAACGATCAGATCCTGCTCTGGTCGGACACCGGTTATCGCTTCGTGAAACGCCAATCGCAGTCCGATCCGAACGTATGGGTCGCGCTCGGCGAGCCGCGCGTAACCCCGGCAACGGTAGCGTCGCGCTAGCCGCGAAGCATCCACAGAAGGAGTTTGCGACCCCGGTCACGTCCCCACCCCTCCCCGTCCCCAGACCGGGTTCGCGCGGCCGGCTCTTCCCCAGGAGCCGGCC
>CAWKBE010000032.1:0-40245 GCA_963847785.1 uncultured Alphaproteobacteria bacterium | reverse complement strand
ATCGAAACGATCACCACTCGCAAGTAGCGCGACGCCGGCGAAGGCCGGCGGTTCGACCTCGCTCGGGCCGTTCAGGCGTCCAACATCTTGCGAATGGCGGTGGCGAGTTGCTCGCTTGTGAGCGGCTTTTGGACCAAATCAACGCCCGGCTCGAGCCGGCCTTGATGAACGATGGCGTTGCGTGAGTAACCGGTCATGTACAGAACTTTCAAAGACGGCTGCCGCCGTTTTGCCTCCTCCGCGAGCTTGCGCCCGTTCATCCCCGGCATGACAACATCGGTGAGGAGTAAATGGACCTTGCTGTGCGCGTTCAGCAAGCCGATCGCATTTTCTGCATCGACTGCTTCGAGTACGTCGTAGCCGAGCGCGCCGAGAGCTTCGACGACATAGCCACGCACGTCGTCATCGTCCTCCACCACAAGGACGCATTCTCCCGAACGGCCGCGACTCAGCGCGGGTCTGGATACTTCCGCAGGCGCAGCCCTGCCAAAAAACCGCGGCAGGTAGATCTTGACGGTAGTTCCTTCACCCTCTTCGCTGTAGATTTTGACGTGTCCGCCGGACTGTTTGACGAAGCCGTATACTTGGCTGAGCCCAAGCCCGGTGCCCTGGCCGGATTGTTTGGTCGTGTAGAACGGCTCGAAGGCGCGATCGACGACCGCTTTCGCCATTCCCGCGCCGGTGTCGGTCACCGCAACCTGCACATATTGTCCCGGCGTGACATCGCCATTCCGCTGGCAATAAGAGTCGTCGAGATACGAGTTACTGGTTTCGACCGTCAGTTTTCCGCCGTCGGGCATGGCGTCGCGGGCATTCACCGCCAGATTGAGAATGGCGGCCTCAAGCTCGGTCGGATCAGCGTCGACCGGCCAAACGCCGCCGCCGCCGACGATTTCAAGAGACACGTCTTCTCCCAGCGCGCGCCGCAGGAAGTCGGAGAGGCCATTCAACGTGCGATTGACGTCGAGTACGGTCGGATTGAGCGGCTGCTGCCGGGAAAACGCCAAAAGCCGCTTAGTAAGCGTTGCCGCGCGCTGCGCGCCGTGCATCGCGTTTTCCAGGCGCTGCGCGAGCTTGAGTTGCGTGCCTTCCGCCCAATTTTCCAGTTGATGCTGCGCGCTCTCTAGATTGCCAATGATGATCGTGAGCAGATTGTTGAAATCGTGTGCAACGCCGCCGGTGAGATGGCCGACGGCATCGAGCTTTTGCGACTGCCGCAGCGCCTCCTCGGCGACGGACCGCCGGTTGATCTCGGCATACAGCCGCTCCGTCCTGCGCAGTACCGCGAACAGTGTCAGGAAAAGAAGCAGCGTCACGGGGATGCCGTAGATCAGATGTGGGGCCATATCCCAGAACCATTCACTCCATATTTCCGAGATCGCGATACCTGACGTCAGATAAAGCGGGGTGGAGCCAAAACGGCGGTAGGCGAAACGCCGCTCGATGTGATCGATCGGCGATGTCGATGTGTACACTCCGCCACGCGGCGATCGCGCGGTCATCCGGCGAAATCCGGCGTTCTCGCCGAGTCGGTCGGACGCACCCGGCGGAGCGACGGGATAGCGTGCCAGTATGAGACCGTCATTCCGGATTAGCGCATATTGCTGGCCCCCGCCATAGGCCAATGTCGCGAAGAACCGGAAGAAGTTGCTTGGAAGAACGGAGGCCTCAATGACGCCGATGAATTCTCCGTTGCGCTCGAGCCGTCTGCTCACGGAGAAGAACGGCTGCGCACCGAACACCGATGGGTACACTTGGCCGTAATATGTCCCGACATCGCCCTGGACGTGGGCCGCAAAGAAATCCCGGTCTGAAAAGCTCAGATCCGGCGGCGGACGGAGCCACGAAGAAGCCAGGGCTCGCCCGTCTTTGCCGTAAATCCAGAGGGACTGGATGGCGGGGATTTGGCTCGCCAACTTTTGCAGCTGGAGATGGAGATTGGCCTCGTCGTTATGGATGTCGGCGACTGACATTCCGGCGATCAGATCGGTGCCCGTAGTCAACGCCACGCCGACGAGTTCAAAGGCCTTTTGCGCCTCCTCCTGCTGCACATCGAGCGAACGCGAAAGGCGCTCGTCGGTGAGCGCCTTGAGATTGCGATAGTCGTTCCACGACGCAAATGCGAACAGAAGACAGGGGGCAAGCAAAGACGCGGCCATCGCGAGCCGCACCAGCCGGTTCGTCAGTGCCCGTGCCTGCATGGTGACCGTATCCAGACGCGGGGATAGATTAGTTTAGCGTTTCGGCGAGCACTAGACATGTTGCGGCCATGCCGTGACGAATAAGCTTTACAATCCCAGATAAAACTTCTTGATCAAATCGTTGTTGTTGAGCGCGTCGGCGGAGCCGCCTTCGAAGGCAATTTTTCCATGCACGATCACATACCCGCGGTCGGCGATGCGGATCGCTTGCGTGAAATTCTGCTCCGCCATCAGCACTGTAAGATTGTAAAGTTTTTTCATTTCGGCGATCGCTTCGATAGTGCGGCTCACGAGGATCGGCGCGAGTCCGACGGAGGGCTCATCGACCAGCAGGATTTTCGGCGCCAGCATCAACGCGCGGCCGAGCGCGAGCATTTGCTGCTCGCCGCCGCTCATGCTGCCGGCAAGCTGGGCGCGGCGCTCTGCGAGTCGGGGAAAAGTCTCGAAGCAGACGTCGAGGTTGCGGGCAAGCTCGCGGCGCGCGGTGCGGCGGTAGGCGCCCAGCAGAAGGTTCTCCTCTACGGTCAGCTTGGGGAACAGCCGCCGGCCTTCAGGCACCAGCGCGATGCCGAGATCGACGATTTCTTCGGTGGTGCGGCCGACCAGATCGTGATTGATGCCGTCGATTTCGGCGATAATCGATCCCTCGCTTGGCTGCACGATGCCCATGATGCATTTCATCAGCGTCGACTTGCCGTTGCCATTGGTGCCGAGCAGAACAACCGTCTCGCCGCCGCCGATGTTGAGCGAAACGTCTTCGATCACGCGCACGGCGCCGTAGGCGGCGTGAATGCCGGCGATGGTGAGACTACTGGCCAAGGTATGCCCTCTCGACTTCCGGATCGCGCACGACGTCATTCGGATCTCCGTCGGCGACCTTGCGCCCGGAGACCAGCACCACGAGCCGCTGCGAAAAGCTCATCACCGCGCGCATAATGTGCTCGATCAGGATGATGGTGACGCCCTGATCGTTCAGGCGCACGAGCAAGCTTAGGATTTCCTCGACCTCGGAATGGGTAAGGCCGGCCATCGATTCGTCGGCGATCAAAAGCTTCGGCTCCGCCGCCATGGCACGGGCTAGCTCGAGCTTGCGCATCTCGACCTGGGTGAGCTCGCGCGGCAGCCGACTGGCCTTGCCCTCGAGTCCCACTTGGCGCAGGAGGTCGATACATCGTCCTTCGACAGCCCGCGGCGAGTGTCCGACGCCACCGCGCACCGAAACCGTGTAGAGGAGCGGGATGCGCAGGTTGTCGACGAGGTTGAGGCTGGCGAACGGCCGCGGCAGTTGAAAGGTGCGGGCGAGGCCGCGGCGCGTGCGTTGGTGTGCGTTTCTGCCGTCGAGCAAATGCCCGTCGAAGCGAACCGAGCCCGTCTCGTTCTGCAGCGTGCCGCAGATGCAATTCACTAGCGTGCTCTTGCCGGAACCGTTCGGTCCGATCAGGCCGACGCGTTCGCCGGGATTGACCGCGATCGAGATGTTATCAAGTGCGACGAAGCCGCCGAAACGCTTGCTGAGATTATCGACTGCGAGCAGCTTGCTCATGGCACGCGCCCCGGCGCGTCTGCGTCGACGCGGCGGGGCCCGACTTGGCCAACCGGCCGGTGCTGAATGTACTTCTTCACCAGCCCGGTGATGCCGTTCGGCGCGACAATAACGAATCCCACGAGCAGGAATCCCACGATCAGAAGATTGACTGCGGACGAGATGGTCACGGTGGCGATCTGCTGCAGCGAGCCGAGCAGCACGGCCCCGATCAGCGGGCCTACCCAACTCGTCGTGCCGCCGATCAGCGGCATGGCGATGGAATTGACGGCGTAGTCGAGGCTGAAGGCGGAGCTCGGCTGGAGAAAGCCGATATAATAGGGAAACGGCGCGCCAGCCATGCCCATGAGCCCGCCGGAGATGGTGGTCGCGATCAGCTTGAGCCGCAGCGTCGGCACGCCGGACGCCTCCGCCGCCAGTTCGTCGTCGCGTATGGTGGCGAAGCCGTAGCCGAGCCGCGAGCGTTCGATCACCCGCGCTACCGTGATTGCACCGACCGCCAGCAGCATCATGATCAGGAACAGATATTTGATGTAGCTGCCGAACGGCGCGATCGCTTCCGGCCGCACGACATAGGCGCCGCGCGAGCCGCCGACAAAGTCCCAGTTGACGATTAGCGTCTGCAAGACCACGGCGAGTGCAAGGGTGGCGATGGCAAAGAACGCGCCGCGCAGCCGCAGCGTTAAATAGCCCATTCCGAAGCCGACGACGCCGGAGACCGCGCCGCCGATGATGACCAAAACGGGGATTGGCACCGGAAAGAGCTTGTGCGTCGCGACTGTCGAGTAAGCGCCAAGCGCGAAGAATGCCGCCGAACCGAAATTCACGTAGCCGCAATAGCCGCCAAGGATGTTCCACGCAGTCGCGAGCACGACATATTGGAGCACGACATAGCCGGCGAAAAAGTAATAGTCGTTGCCGAGCGCGAGCGCCGCTGCGAAAATCGCGGCGCCGACGGCGAGGCAAACGAGAAAGAACAGATCCGAGCGCACGCCTAGCGTCCCAACAGCCCGGCCGGCCGAACGGCCAGCGTCAACAACAAGAATCCGAATGACACGGCGGGCGCCCACGACGGCCCGTAGAACGTCGAAGTGAGGCTTTCGAACACGCCGACCAGCATGGCGGCGATGACGGTTCCCGGCAGGCTGCCCATGCCGCCGAGGACGCAAATCGCGAACACGCGGCCGATATATTCGCGTCCCACCGACGGCTCGACCGGCTGGATGATGATGAGAAAGGCGCCCGCGAGCGAGGCGCTCGCTATAGAAATGCCGAAAGCTATCCGTTTGATGCGGATCGGATCGACCGCCAGGAGCTTTAGCGCGAACTGGTCTTGCGCCACCGCCATGATGGCGCGGCCGATAAAGGTACGGGTGAGCACGAGCTGCAATGCCGCAATCAGCAGCAATGACACCAGGCACGGCATCAGAATGCGCAGCGGGATATCGAGAGGCCCGACATGCCAGGTCGGGCCGATATAGGGCGCCTCGACGTAGCGGTAGTCGACGCCGAAATAGAGCACGAGCGTTACTTCGGTGATGAACAAAAGACCGAAGAAGAACGCAAGACCACGCAGCGATTCCTGACCGCGTTTCTCGAACGAAACATAATAGACTTGATAGATTCCCGCTCCGAGCGCGTAGAATGCCGGCGTCACCACGATGCTGGTTATGATCGGGTCGAAACCGAAGCTGGCATTGACGATGTAGGCGATGTAGGAGCCGAGGATAATGAAGGCAGGGTGAGCGATGTTGACGATATCGAGGATGCCGAAGGAGATCGATACGCCGGCCGTTACGGCCGCGTAGAAGGCGCCGATCAGGATGCCTGAAACGATGGCATTGATCAGGAGATCGAACGAAAAGATCATTCCTCAGCCCTGGCCGCGGGCACGACCTGCCCGCATCGTTTCCCTTGAAAGCGGCTACAAGCGGCCGCTCGTCTTATCCAGCATTGTCAGGGCCATAGTCTTCCTCCCATTATCTTCCACACAATAAGAAAACGCTCGACTATTGGCAAATAGTCTGGGCGAGCAGCAAGGTGTGGGCATGTCGCAACAGCGCGCGCTCGTCATTGGCGGCTCGATGAGCGGGCTTCTGGCCGCTATCATGCTCGACCGGAGCGGCTGGAAGGTGGACGTTTTCGAGCGCGCGCCCGGCGAGCTTGCCGGCCGGGGCGCCGGGATCGTTGCGCAGCCCGGACTGATCGCGCGGCTGGACATACTCGGTCTCCAAACGCGCGACCTCGGCATCGCAAGTTCGCGGCGGCAAATCCTCGATCGCGAGGGTCGTGTAATGGCATCGGGTACGTGCCCGCAGGTTTTCACGGCCTGGGAGCGCGTCTACCGGCTGCTGCGGGATGCGTTTTTAGCCGATCATTATCACCGTGGGCTTGGCCTTGCAGGATTCGAGCAAGATGGTCGCGGCATTGTCGCCCATTTCACCGACGGCAGTACGGCAGAGGGTGCCGTGCTGGTCGGCGCCGACGGGCTGCGCTCGACCGTGCGGCAGCAATGCATCCCCGCTATCGCGCCGCAGTATGCAGGTTACGTGGCGTGGCGCGCAATGATTCGGGAAAGCGCGCTGCCGGCCGCCATCCATCGCGATTTGTTTGATGCGATGACGTTCTGCCTGCCGCCCGGCGAGCAATTCCTCGGCTATCCGGTTGCCGGCCCCGACAACGATCTGCAGCCGGGGCGGCGGCGTTACAACATCATTTGGTACCGCCCGGCTGATGCGATGAACGAGCTTCCGCGGCTACTTTCCGACGAAAGCGGCACCGTTCACTCCGTCTCAATTCCGCCGGCGCTTATCCGGCGCGACGCCATTGCCGGGATGCGTGCGGCGGCCGAGCGCCTCTTGGCGCCGCAGCTTCGCGCGATCGTGCGGCTGATCGACGAACCGCTTCTTCAACCGATCTACGATCTCGCCAGCCCGCGGCTCACTTTCGGCCGTGTCGCCATCATCGGCGATGCGGCCTTCGTCGCACGCCCGCATGTCGGGGCCGGGGTCTCCAAAGCTGCCGACGACGCGGCCGCGCTCGTTCAGGCGCTCGATACCGCGGAAATCGAAGTCGCTCTCCACTGCTTCGAGAAGGAGCGGCTGCCGGAGAACAATCGTATCATTGAACGCGCGCGCCACCTCGGCGCCTATCTGCAGGCAACGCAAAGCGCGGAGGAGCGCACGCGGTCGGCGCGCCATGGCATTCCCGAAGCGGTGCTCGCAGAGACGGCGGTGTTGGATTTTTTGGACCGGTGAACGGCGGAGCCGAGGCAGTGCGGGCACTGGCGTCCCGTTTCCGAAGTTCGCAAGCGTTTGTCGAACCTCTGATGCGAACTTCGGAATCAAAGGGACGCCAGCAATCTTATGATTCTGGTGTGGGTTGGATTTGAATTTCCTATGCGAGTTTGCCGTAGGATCGTAGGAACTTCAAATCCACCACACGAGAAGCGTCCTTTGCGGTCAAGTCGTGACATCGTCGCGGAAGCTCGCGGCGCTCGGGCTAGCGGCAACAAGCTTGGGATAGAATTTTTTGAAAGCCGCGACGATGGTTTCGAACGGCACGTCGGCGAACGCGCCGCGGTCTCTGAGATATTCCATGTGTCGGCGCCCGGCCTGATCGAAGGGATGGAACAGGCTGTCGTTGACGCCATCGAACTCGAGCGGCGCGATTTTTGCCCGTTCGCACAGCCCGGCGTCGAAGGCCGGCGTGCACTTGACCCATTTCCCGTCGATCTTGAGCTCGGTGTAAGAGTGCCAATAGAACGTATCGCCGACCTGCTCCTGGAGCCTCTTCGAGGTAAGGTGGTTACGCACGTCGGCATAGCCCGGCCGAGCGGGGATGCCGGCGACGCGCGCCGCGGCCGTGAGCACCGCCGATTTCCCGACGCAAAAACCTCTGCCGGCATGCAACACGCCGCCGGCGCGGAATACGGCCGGATTCAGGAAATCGACATAGGGGTCATATTCGATCGAATCGCGCACGGCGCGGTAAAGTGCGATCGCTTTTTCCCTGGCTGCGTGGGTCTTGCCGACCGCCCTCTGGGCGAAGGCCTGTATGGCCGAATCGCCGCAATCGATAAAGGGGGTGGCGAGCAGATAGTCCGCGTCGTTCATCGCTAATTTGTCCGCCGTATACAGCTCACTTGCACCTCACCTGGCGCCCTCACACATGTTGGCCGCCGTTGATGTGGATCTCGGCGCCGTTGACATAGGAAGACGTCTCCGTGCACAGGACGTAGATGATCTTCGCCACCTCGTCGGGCGTGCCAAGACGATGCATTGGGATCATCTCGACGATCTTTTCCGTGCCGGGCGAAAGCATCGCGGTGTCGATTTCGCCGGGTGCGATGGCGTTGACGCGGACACCGACGGCGCCGAAGTCGGCCGCCATCTCGCGGGTGAGCGCGGCGAGCGCCGCCTTCGACGTCGCGTAAGCCGCGCCGGCGAAGGGATGTACGCGCGAGCCAGCGATTGAGGTGACGTTAACCACCGATCCCTTGGCGGCCTTGAGTTCGCCAAGAAGTCCACGCGCCAGCATGATTGGAGCAAAAAAATTCACCTGGAAAACGTAATGCCAATCTTCGCGCGAGGTGTCGATCGAGCCAAGCCGCTTGCCGCCGTTTGCTTTCGGCGAGATCGCGGCGTTGTTGACCAACGCATGCAATTCGCCATCGAGCCGCCGCTTGATCTCGGCGATCGCGGCGTCGGTGTTATCGGCGTCCGCCAGATCGACCTGGATATGATCCTCGGGTCCGGCCTCCCACGGACAATTCTCCGGGAAGGCATGCCGCGAGCAGGTGAGCACGCGCCAGCCGGCGGCGGAAAACCGCTTGACCGTCGCGTGACCAATGCCACGGCTCGCTCCAGTAAGGAGGAGCGTCCGGCCTTGCCGGTTGCTCAGTGGCATGACTGTTTTTCCGTGCTCATGGATATAGCCGCGTCTTAGTCCAGGAGGCGTGTGGGTCGGCGCGCCGAAACGTGACGCGATCATGCAGACGGAACGGTCGTTCCTGCCAGAACTCGATTTCCACGGGCACCAAGCGATAGCCCGACCAGTGCGGCGGCCGCGGCACCGCACCGATAGCGAATTTCGCCGTATAGCGCGCTACCGCCTTCTCGAATGCCAGGCGGCTTTCGAGTGCCGTGGATTGTTTGCTCGCCCAGGCGCCGATCTGCGCCATACGCGAGCGCGTGGCGAAATAGGCATCTGCTTCCTCCGGAGTCACCGGTTCCACATGTCCGCGCGCGCGGACCTGACGCTGTAGCGACTTCCAGTAAAAAGTCAGCGCCGCCTTCGGCGCTTGCGCCAATTCATGGCCCTTCACGCTGCCGAGGTTCGTGTAGAAGACGAAACCCCGATCGTCGCAGCCCTTCATCAGCACCATGCGCGCATTGGGCAGTCCGCCGGCATCAACGGTGGCGAGCGCCATGGCGTTGGGATTGATCGGCTCGGCGCCCTTGGCCTCTGCAAACCACGCCACAAACAGCTGCAATGGTTCGTCGGCTTTGGTGAAGTCACCGCCTGTTAACCATCCGGGGTGTTCTATGGGCGGTGCGTCGGACATTTCTGTCGGAGTATCCAAGTGCTCGCGTGCGGCGATCGGGAAGCGGGCCGCTGGCCTCTATATAGTGGAACGCAGAGGCCGCGCCTACGTTGGCCCCCGCACCGCCTCGCCCCTTTTGTCGTCATACTCGGCGCTTTCTCCGCTGCGGGCTGCTCCTACCAGCTCGATACGACGTTCTCCAAGAGCGACACCGACTTGGAGCAGACCACCTCCATCTCCCAAACAAGCCATCGCACGGCGGCCGCGGCAACTGCCTCGGTTCCCTCGGAGACCGATTTGGCCTACGCGCGTGCGGTCGCTGCCGATGCGCTGACGCGTGGATCGAAGGACAGCAGCATCCCGTGGGAGAATCCGAATACAGGTGCGAGTGGCAACGTCACGCCCCTTGCGGCAGCCCATAACGCGGGCGGTTTCACCTGCCGCGATTTCCTGGCGAGTTACGTGCTCGGGCAAGAGCAAGCCTGGTTGCAGGGCGAGGCCTGCCGCACGGAGCACGGCCGGTGGGAGGTGAAGAGCCTAAAACCCTTCAAACAGAGCTGATCGGCCGTTTGTAGGGAGCGGCGGCCGGAGGCGACCGCATTGCAGGGCGGTCGCCAAAGTCCCACATTGGCGTTATGGGCGGGCGGGGCCGGCCCCAAAACCGAGCGGAGTTCCTGGGGGATGCGTGATCCCTATGAAGTGCTGGGCGTTGATCGCAAGGCGACTCCAGCCGACATTAAGAGTGCTTTCCGCCGGCAAGCGAAGAAACTGCATCCGGACGCCAATAAGAACGATCCGAAGGCGGCATCGCGCTTTGCCGAGCTCAATGCCGCGTACGAAATCCTCGGCGAGGAGGATAAGCGCAAGGCATTCGACAGTGGCGAGATCGATGCCGAGGGCAAACCGCGCTTCCGCGGTTTCGAGGGATTTGGCGGCGGGGCGGGTGCGCGCCCAGGCGGGGGTTTTGGCCCCGAGGGCGAATTCGAATCTTTCAGCTTCGGGCCTGAAGGCTTCACGCGCGGCACCCGGCGCCGAGCTGGCGGCGCTGCCGGTGGTCCGGGCGGCGCCGGCTTTGGCGGTTTCGAAGACATTCTGCGCGAGGCGTTCGGCGGCGCGCGCCGGGGCGGAGCCGGTGCCACGTTCGAGCCCGAGGATTCCGGCGCAGGCGCGAACGTCGCGGCGTCGCTGACAGTGTCGTTACCGGACGCCGCCCAGGGTGTCACCCAGCGCGTGCGCCTACCCTCCGGCAAGGATGTCGAGGTGAAAATTCCCGCCGGCATCGCCAACGGCCAGCAGGTCCGGCTGCGCGGCCAAGGCATGAGGGGATCAGGCGGCGCCGGCGATCTATTGATCAGTGTGAGCATCGCGCCGCACCCAATCTTCACACTCGACGGCGCCGACATTCGGCTCGATTTGCCGGTGACGCTTTACGAAGCGGCCCTCGGCGCCAAGGTGCGAGTGCCGACGCTCGATCGGCCGGTCGAGCTCACCATTCCGCCCGGCACGAGCAGTGGCCGAACCTTCCGCCTCAAAGGCAAAGGCTTCCCGGCGAAGGAGGGGCGCGGCGATCTACTTGCCGCGATCCGCATCATGCTGCCCGAAAAAATCGATTCCGACTTCGAAGCGTTGATGAAGAAGTGGCGGACCGAGAAGCCCTACAACCCACGCTAGGGTATGTGAGTCCTTCGACCGAGGTTGCACCTCCCGGACGATCAGCGTACGCACGACTCCGATGGGCAACGGCGTCTTTGCGTTCGACGCGATATCGCGGCCTGGCCGACGCGAGTGGGCGGCCATCGCGCTCGTCGGCGCGCTCATGCTGCTGTTTCTTCCTGTGGTCGTGCGCAAGACCGTAGAGTTTGGGCAAGGCGACGTTCAGGTCTTTTTTCGCGCCGGTTGGGCGATCTGGACGGGCTATCCGCTCTACGAGGTCGCCGATCATCACGGCTGGACCTACCACTATCCGCCGACCTTCGCGTTGTTCATGGGGCCGTTTGCCAACCCGCTGCCAGGCTATTCGCAGCCGTGGTGGGCTTTGCCGTATCCTGCGGCGGTCGCGATCTGGTACCTGATCAATTGCCTCTGCTTGCTGCTCGCCCTTCATGTCTGGGCCAATGCCTTGGAACGCCATCGCCCGGTCGACGTGCGAGCGGGATATCTGCAACGCCCATGGGCGTTGCGAGTCGGTCCGCTTATCGCGCTTCTTCCTTTCATCGGCGACGGTTTGGCTCGCGGCCAGCCGGTGGCAGTGCTGCTTTTCCTGATCGTCTTGTCCTTTGCCCTCTACGTCGAAAACTGCGTGGCGTCGGCAGCGTTCGCCTTTTCGCTCGCCATCACCCTCAAGGTCTTTCCGCTCGTGCTCGCGGTCATCCCGTTTTTGCGGCGCGATTGGAAATTCATGGTCTGGGCAGCCGGCTGGTGCATCATTCTTTTGCTCGGCCTGCCGGCGATTTGCCTTGGGCCGAGGGCGACGATCGAACTTTATCGGACGATGTTCACCGAGCATCTTGGCGGCATCATCAGCGGCGCGATGTCGACCATGATCGCAAGCCAAGTCTCACCGGGCGCATATTCGAGTATCGGAGTCGGATCGGTCTTGGCGCGCGGCGCTGCCGGGGAAGCATTCTATTCGACGCCGCTGCCGCAATGGGCGTCCGCCATTCAATTTCTGTTCAATGTCGTTGTTGTCGTGACGGTCGTCGGTCTTGGCCGCGGCGGTTTCTGGAATTTGCGCGGCGCTCAGCCCGCCGACCGCTATCCGCTCCTCGTCGGCGGCGCCGTCCTGTTCGCGGCGATCCCGCTGATGATTGCATTTGCCGGGCCGCAATACGTTACGGTCGCCGTGCCGCTGATGGCGGTGCTCTTCATCGAGGCGTGGCGGCGCATAGGGAAAGAAGTCATCACCGGAACGATGATCGCGTGGACCGTCGCGGCATGGCTTTCGATGATTGCGCTCGAGGTGCCGTGGAATTGGCTCAAGCTTGTCGGGCCGATGACGTGGGTCCTGCTGCTTCTCGGCCCGGCGAGTCTGTCGCTCGTTCGCAAGGTTTCGTTTCAATGCAGTCCGCGGCAACGCGCCTGGGGCAAAAAGTCCCGGGTTAGGCTCACGAAATTTGGGGATCCGGTGCGCGCGCTTGATGGCTCCTACGGCCCTATGCCATAGGAGGCCCGGCGGCGAAACGTCGAGCGAGGTCGGAGAATGCCGGAAATCTCGGGCCTCATGCGCGGCAAGCGCGGCCTGATCATCGGGGTCGCCAACCAGCGTTCGCTCGCCTGGGGTATCGCCAAAGCTTGCCATTCGCATGGCGGCCAGCTCGCTTTCACCTATCAGGGCGACGCACTCAGAAGGCGGGTCGAGCCGCTCGCCGATGAGGTCGGCGGCATCGTCGTCGGCCATTGCGACGTCACTGAGCCCGCCACCGTCGATGCGGTGTTTGCGGCGGTGCAAGCGGCGTGGGGTACGATCGATTTTCTCGTGCACGCGATCGCATTTTCGGACAAGGACGAGCTCGACGGACGTTACGTCGACACCACGGCGGACAATTTCAGCAAGACCATGCTGGTAAGTTGTTATTCGCTGACGGCGATCGCGCAACGCGCCGAGAAGCTGATGCCGAACGGCGGCGCCATGCTCACGCTCACCTATTACGGGGCGGAAAAATGGATGCCACACTATAACGTCATGGGGGTCGCCAAAGCCGCACTGGAAGCGTCCGTCTGGTATCTCGCCGCCGATCTCGGCGTGAAGAACATCCGGGTCAACGCCATTTCTTCGGGCCCGATCAAGACGCTAGCCGCCTCCGGTATCCGCGATCTGCGCTATATTTTCCGATGGAACGAATATAATGCGCCGCTGCGGCGCAACGTGACCATCGAGGATGTCGGCGAGGCGGCCGTCTATCTGCTGTCCGACATGTCGCGCGGCGTTACCGGCGAAATCCATCACGTTGATGCCGGCTACCACATCGTCGGCATGAAGCACCCGGACGCGCCCGACATCACGGTCGGCAAGGAATAGCTGCTTTTTGCCCTCCGTCGGCGGGTTAGCGGATCAGTCCGAGCGCCATTTTTGGGCCAAAGTACCCGCCGCGGCCGAATTGCGCCTCCCGTCCAAATGGCTTACCGTAAGCGTGGGGATCCGGGCGTTCTGATGTCGGATGTCCGATACATCAGTTTGTCGTTGTATCGGCGGGGCGGCTGTGAACAAAAATCGCGTCTGTGCAGTCATAGTTTTGCTTGTGTTCGGCGCGTTCGGTGCTGCCGTCGCGGTGGCCGACGAAATGACCGTTGCGCCCGCGCTCTCCATCACCGGACCGACAAATTGGCGCCCATGGAGCGGAGTATATTTCGGCTTGAACGCCGGGTATGCCTGGTCGAGTTCATCGGTCTCCTATGCTGCCAATGATCCGGCGGCCCAGGCCGGCACCTGCGGCGGCGTGGGTCACAGCCAATGCATTCCTTGGGCGGATTACTACACGCAAGGCGCGCTTTTCGGCGGCCAGATCGGATACAATTACCAGATAGATTCGATATGGGTGGCGGGCGTAGAAGCCGATTATCAGTGGGCCGATCTCACCGGTCAGGGCGTCTCGCGATTTCCCCTCGGGTATACGAGTCCCACCACGACCAGCGTGAATACGAGCGCGACTGTAGATCAATCGGTTAAGTCGTTTGGCACGGTCCGGCTGCGGTTGGGCGTGGCATCAGCAAATCGCTTTTCGTTTACGGCACCGGTGGATTGTCCTTCGGACAGCTTAATGCAAACCTCGATCTGTCGTCCGGCGGGGCGGGCGCGCTTTCTCCCAGAAGCGGTTACTCTTATAGCTGCGGCACCGCAGGTTCGACCTGTTTTTCCGGCTCAACGTCGAAGTCGGCGGTCGGGTGGACGCTAGGCGTGGGCGCCGAGTATGCGCTCAGCAACAACTTCACCCTCAAGGGCGAAGCGCTGTAATGTCGATCTTGGCGGCTACACCGCGACCGTGACGGCCATAAATGGAAACGGCAATAAGCCGGCGTCCTTCACGGCCTCGCTGTCCCCGGTGGGCCTCGTTGTGACTCGCGGCGGCCTGAATTTTAGATTCTAACTGCTTGAGATTTTGCCCGACGCGGCGGCTGAAAAACAGCAGCGGCCGGACTGGATCCAACCGCTGTCACGAAACACCGCTCAAGGCGCCTCGCGAATTCAGAAAGGTGATGGCGCAACCTCGATACGAGGTCGCGTTTGCATCACGTCTTCTTCATCTTTTTCTTCTTCTTCGGCTTGCTAGCCATGATGTGTTTCCTTTTGGTGTGATGATCCGACGGCAGGGTTGAATCAAGCTTTACGGGCTTTGTTTCGGTCCCCTTGGCCTTAGTTTCCCTTACCGAAGCGCATAACCGCAATATAAAAACCGTAAATAACCCTGATTTTTCCGCAATTTAACGGATATTCAGCTTTTCATGAATCGATGTTCAGCGAGATGAACGCGGCATGAACTCCGAAGAAAATATGATGGCTTGCGCATTTGACCCACGGGGGTCTGCGGGCTACCCCTTCAGCGCGCCGAGAGATTCCAAAAAGATATTCGATAAAGCCGTTCGACCATGTCCTTCAATACATTCGGACATTCCTTTCGGGTGACCACCTTCGGCGAAAGCCATGGGCCTGCGATCGGCTGCGTCATCGACGGCTGCCCGCCGCGCATTGCGCTGAGCGAAGCTGATATTCAGCCCTATCTCGATCGGCGGCGTCCGGGCCAGTCGCGTTTCACCACGCAGCGCCAAGAGCCGGACGCAGTCAAAATCCTCTCCGGCGTGTTTTTGGATGAAACAACTGGCCGACAGGTGACGATGGGCTCGCCGATCGCACTCGTTATCGACAATGTCGATCAGCGGACCAAGGACTATTCCGAGATCAAGGACAAATACCGGCCCGGTCATGCCGACTACACCTATGATGTAAAATACGGCGTGCGCGATTATCGCGGCGGCGGCCGCCAGTCTGCGCGCGAGACGGCGATGCGCGTCGCTGCTGGCGCCATCGCGCGCAAGATCGTGCCCGGTTTGCGGGTGCGCGGCGCGCTCGTTCAAATGGGCTCGCACCGCATCGATCGCGGGCGTTGGGATTGGGCAGAAGTCGAGCGCAACCCGTTCTTTTCTCCCGATGCGGGAACGGCCGCCTTATTCGCCGAGTATCTCGACGGCGTACGCAAACGTGGCTCATCGGTCGGTGCGGTGCTTGAAATCGTCGCCGAGGGAGTGCCGCCGGGTCTCGGGGCGCCGATTTACGGCAAGCTCGACGCCGACCTTGCCGCTGCGCTCATGAGCATCAACGCCGTCAAGGGCGTTGAGATCGGCGACGGTTTCGCAACGGCGGAGCTTTCCGGCGAGGAAAACAGCGACGAGATGCGTGCCGGCAATGACGGCAAGCCAATCTTTCTCTCCAACCACGCCGGCGGTGTCCTTGGCGGTATTTCGACCGGCCAGCCGGTCGTCGCGCGATTTGCCGTCAAGCCTACGTCGTCGATCCTCACGCCACGGCGCACCGTGGACCGTTATGGACGCGAGACTGAAATCACGACCACCGGCCGCCACGATCCCTGCGTCGGCATCCGAGCGGTGCCGGTCGGCGAGGCTATGGTGGCGTGCGTGGTTGCCGATCACTATCTGCGCCATCGCGGCCAGGTGGGCGAAGCGCCACTGTGGCCGTTTCCGCCGCCGCGAGCCTGATCGCGTTCGCTGACGAGATCGAAAAGGGAAGATGGAAAACGCCCAACAACGCGTTCAGGCCGCCGTGACCGCCTTTGCGCGCGGCGACCTCATCATCGTGGCCGACGACGACGATCGCGAGAACGAGGGTGATCTGTTCGTCGCGGCCGCACTGTGCACGCCCGACAAGATGGCGTTCATCATCCGCCACACATCGGGCATCGTCTGCGCGCCGCTTGGGCAGGATGAGGCGCGGCGTCTGCATCTCGACCCCATGGTCGCACGCAATGACGCGCCGCTGGGCACCGCCTTCACCGTGTCGGTCGACGTGCGCCACGGGCTGACCACGGGCATTTCCGCGGAAGAACGCACCAACACCGTGCGCGCTCTCGCCAATGGCAATATGGGTGCGGCCGATTTCGTGCGGCCCGGTCATGTGTTTCCGTTGGTGGCGAAGGAAGGCGGGGTTCTGATGCGCTCAGGTCACACCGAGGCTTGCGTCGACCTCTGCCGGCTCGCCGGCGTGCCGCCGGTCGGCGTGCTTGCCGAGCTTATGAACGACGACGGCACGGTCATGCGCGGACCGGAGATCGCCGCCTTCGCCGCGCGCCACAAGCTGATGCGCGTCTCTATCGCCGATCTGATCGCCTACCGGCAGGGCCGTGAGCGGCTGATCGAGCGGGTCGGCGAATTTCCGGTCGAATCCGAGATCGGAACGCTTGCCGGGTACGCCTTTCAGACCCCGTTCGATCCATTCTACCATATGGCTTTCGTCTACGGCCGGATCGGCGACGGCACCAAGGTGCTGACGCGGCTGCACCGCGCCAATCTGATTTTGGACGTGTTCGGCGGCGCCACAGCCATCCGCCGGGCCCTCGAACGCTTCAAGGTGGAGGGCACTGGCGTGCTCGTTGTCTTGCGCGACGGGGCTGCCGGCGTACCCGTTGTCGCGATTCCAAAATCGGAAGAAACCGCGTCGGGCGAGGCGCGCAATCGGCAATGGCGGGAGGTCGGTCTCGGCGCGCAGATCCTCAAGGATCTCGGCGTTACATCGATCCGGCTGCTGAGTTCCTCGCGCAATATGACGTATGTCGGCCTTTCCGGTTTCGGCATCGAGATCGTCGGCACCGAGCCGGTCGAGGTGTGAATGCGTGCCGCGTCGCGCGCCAGCAACAATCGAGGGATAAAATGAACGGGATCATGTACCGGATTGGCTTGTATCGAATGGACACGCGGCGAATCGGCCTGGCGGTGGCGCTCGTTGGCATCGGCCTGACTTTGTCGGCGTGCGGTTACAACACCATTCCTACCTTGGAAGAGCAGGCCAAGGCGCGCTGGGCGGACGTGCAAAACCAGTATCAACGCCGCGCCGATCTCATACCCAACCTGGTGGCCACGGTCCAAGGTTACGCCGCGCAGGAAAAAAACGTGCTGACGGCGGTTATCGAGGCGCGTGCCAAGGCGACACAAGTCAAAGTTGATGCCTCGCAGCTGACCGACCCGGACAAGCTGAAAGCTTTCCAGGACGCCCAAAACCAGTTGTCGGGGGCGCTCGGTCGGCTGCTGGCGGTGTCGGAAAATTATCCCGACCTCAAATCCAACTCGAACTTCCTCGCCCTGCAGTCGCAGCTTGAGGGCACCGAGAATCGCATTGCGGTTGCGCGGCGCGACTACATCGAGGCGGTGCGCGCCTACAATTTATCGCTGCGCACTTTCCCGACTCTGCTCTGGGCAAAAACGATATTCTCGGGGAACAAGCCGATGGCGGAGTTCACCGCAAGCGAGAGCGCGGAAAAGCCGCCGCAGGTGAAGTTCTAGCGGTCGTGCGGTGAAGATCGCCGTATCCTTCTTGGCGATCGCGCTTGGTTCTTGTCTCGCGTGGCCGGCGTCCGCGTTGTATTTTCCGCCGCTGAGCGGCCGCGTGGTCGATCAGGCGGGTGTCACGACGGCGGCGAGCCGGAGCGAGATCGAGACGAAATCAAAAGATCTCAAAGGAAGATCCGGCGTCCAGCTTGCCGTAGCCACCGTGGTCTCGCTGCAAGGAAGCGACATCGAGACTTACGCCAACGAGCTGTTCCGCTACTGGAAGCTTGGCGAGGCCAAGAAAAACAACGGCGTCTTGTTCCTGATAGCGCCGGCCGAACACAAGGTCCGCATTGAGGTCGGTTACCGGCTTGAAGGCACTGTGACCGACGCGCTGTCGTCGGTCATCATAACCAGCGTTGTTGTACCGCGCTTCAAGACGAACGATTTCTCCGGCGGCATCGAGCGCGGAGTCGACAGCATCGTCAGCGTGCTCGATGGCGACACTGCGAAATGGCAGCCGAAGGTGACGCTGCGTGCCGACGACATTCGTGGTAGCGATCTGGCAGCACTCCTTATGTTTGTCTTTATTGTCACCCTCCTCGTTGTTGCTGTTTGGCAAAAGGCCCGTTCGGGCCATTGTGTGGTCCGCCACGGCCGCAAGATTTATGTCCAGTCGCGAAGCTCTTCGAGCGCCTCAAGCTCTTCCAGCTTGAACAGCAGCGGCTCGTCGAGCAGCAGCAGCTCTTCGGACAGCCATTTCTCCGGCGGCGGCGGCTCGTCGGGTGGCGGCGGAGCATCGGGGAGCTGGTGGTGACGCGGTCTTCACAACGACGGCTGTTTACGGGCCTCATCCTTTGTCTGGCGCCGGCTGTTGCCCTTGCCTTCGATTTTCCGCCGCTGAGCGGCCGCGTGGTCGACCAGGCGGGAGTCATGTCCCCAGCGAGCAAGAACGAGGTCGAGACGAAGTCGGGATCTCGAAGATAAATCAGGCATCCAGCTCGTCGTTGCGACCGTGAAGTCGCTGCAAGGCGGCGATGTCGAGACCTATGCCAATCAGCTGTTCCGCTTCTGGAAGCTCGGCGAAGCGAAGAAAAACAACGGCGTGCTGCTCTTGGTCGCTCCGGCTGAACACAAGGTGCGCATCGAGGTCGGTTATGGTCTCGAAGGTACGCTGACCGACGCGCTCGCCTCGGTGATCATATCGAGCGCGATCGTTCCGCGCTTCAAGGCAAACGATTATTCCGGCGGTATCCAGTCAAGGCAAACGATTATTCCGGCGGTATCCAGCGCGGCGTCGACGGCATCATTGCCGTCCTGACCTCCGAGGCCGACGAATGGCACCGCAAAGCCAATGTCCGCGCCGACGATCCATCGGGCGACTTGAACAAGCTGTTTCCAATACTGTTCCTCGTATTCTTGATCTTTTTCATTTGGTACCTGATCCATCAGGCGAATGGCCCGGGCTCGGGCCCAGGCGGTACCGGCGGTCGACGGCGTCCGGTCATCGTTCCGCCTCTGGGCGGCTCCTGGGGCTCCGGCTGGGGCGGCGGCGGGTTCTCCGGCGGCGGCGGTTTTGGCGGCGGATTCTCCGGCGGCGGCGGTTCGGCGGGCGGCGGCGGAGCTTCGGGGAGCTGGTGATGCAGTTCAGCAAGGAAGATCACGAGGCGGTGTCGGCCGCGATTCAGGCGGCGGAAAAGCGCACCAACGGGCAGATCGTCTGCGTGCTTGCCCACGCTTCGTCGGACTACGCCTACATCCCCATTTTGTGGGCCAGCGCGCTTGCGCTTGTAACGCCCTGGCCGCTCATCAACTTCACGCCGTGGAGCGTGCAGCGGATCTTTCTGATTCAGCTTCTGGTCTTTATCGTCGCCGCGCTTGTTTTCTTCCTGGCGCCGCTCCGGCTGGCGCTGGTTCCTCGCGGCGTGCGCCGGGCGCGGGCGCATCGTGCGGCACTCGAGCAATTCGTCGTCCGCCGCATCGCCAATACCAGGAACCGCAGCGGAATCCTGATCTTCGTGTCGCTGGCGGAGCGTTGTGCCCGCATCATTGCCGACGACGGTATCGCCCAGAAGGTGGAGGCATCCGAGTGGCAGGCGGCGATTGATGCTCTTCGCGACAACATGCGTGCCGGCCGTATCGCCCAAGGGTTCACCGCCGCGATCGAGCGTTGCGGAGCCGTGCTTGCGGCGCACGCTCCGCCTGATGGCTCGCCCAACGAACTGCCGGATCGGCTTTATGTGATCTAAGCAAGCCTGCTCTTCCGAATCCGCCGATCACCGAGAAATGATTGCTCATGAACTTTGATTTGAGAGCAAAGAGGCGCGCGTTGTGCTGCTCAGATGCGAGGAAGTTCCAATGTCCGGGCAAGGCTCGATTGACGACTTCATAGACCCCGTCCGCCGTTCGATCCTTGGCGCCGGCGGCGCGTTCATTCTCGGCGCGACGCTGTCGCCGTTGCCCGCAACGGCGCAAGCCAAACTGCGGATCGGAGTCATCGGCTCGAGTCACATCGGCGGCACGATCGGCGCGCTATGGGTCAAAGCGGGCCATCCGGTACTGTTCTCCTCGCGCCATCCCTATGAACTCAAGGATCTGGTTGGCGGTCTCGGCGAGCTTGCGCAGGCCGGTACGGTCGATCAGGCGATTGCGTTCGGCGACGTGCTTTTCATCGCCGTGCCATACGGGGCGCTGCCGCAGATCGGCCAGGATTACGGCGCCGCGCTCAAAGGCAAGATCATGCTCGATGCCTGCAACGTCGTTGTTGCGCGCTACGGCTCCATCACCGACGAAGTCGAGCGCGAAGGCGTCCGGGTGATCTCGCAGAAACACCTGCAGGGTACGCGGCTTGTTCACGCGTTCAATACGCGCAGCTACAAAATCTTCGGCAGCGAGGCGAACCGTCCCGATCCGAAGCTCGCGGTTCCGATTGCCAGTGACGATCCCGAGGCGGTGCGGGTCGCGGCCGCATTGGTCCGCGACGCCGGCTTCGATCCGATCGTGGTCGGCAAGCTTGCGGATGCCAGCCGCTTCCAGCGCGGCGCGCCGGGTTACGGTCAAGCGTTGAGCGCCGCCGAACTCAAGCAGAAACTATCGCTCGCGCCATGACCGGCGTAGTTGCCGCGCTTCGGCGCGGCATGGCGTGGGCCATGCCGGCAACGCCGCATGAACGCGCGGCGGCACTCTGGTCGTTCGCCTATTTCTTCACGCTCCTTGCCGGCTATTACGTTCTGCGGCCGCTGCGCGATCAGATGGGTATCGCCGGCGGCGTCAGAAATCTGCCGTGGCTGTTCACCGCGACGTTCGTGGCGCTCATCGTCGCGCAACCGGTCTATGGCGCGCTGGTAGCGAGGCTGCCGCGTGCGCGGTTCATACCCATCGTCTATCATTTCTTCGTCGCCAATCTGCTTCTGTTCTGGCTGCTGTTGACGCTCGACCTCGCTCCAGTGATTGTCGCGCGCGTGTTCTTCGTATGGGTGAGTGTGTTCAATCTGTTTGCGGTCGCGGTGTTCTGGTCGTTCATGGCCGACCTGTTCACCGCCGAGCAGGGTAAGCGCTTGTTCGGTTTCATCGGCGCCGGTGGTACCGCCGGGGCGCTTTTGGGTCCGCTCGTCACCTTCGGATTGTCGGTGCCGTTGGGTGCGGTCAATCTCTTGATCGCGGCCGCGGTGCTGCTGGAACTCGCGGTGTTTTGCGTCCATCGTCTCGAGCGAGCAGCCGCGGCGCAAGCGCCCGCGCAGGAGGGACTACATCCTGAAGAGCGGCGTATCGGCGGCTCCGCCTTCGCGGCGCTTCCCGAGCTCTTGCGTTCGCCTTATCTCATCGGTGTCGGCGCGTGGGTCAGTCTCTTGTCTTTCTGCGCGACGATCGTCTACTTCGAGCAGGCCAACATCGTGGCCGCCGTCGTGCACGACCGCGATACGCAGACGCGCATCTTTGCCGGTATCGATCTGGCAGTCGGCCTGCTGAGTCTGGCGACGCAAATTTTCGCTACCGGGCAGGTGCTCAAGCGGTTCGGCACCGGCCTTGCCGCCGGCGCATTGCCAGCGGTCTATATTGCCGGCTTCGCCGCGCTGTTCCTGGCGCCGACGCTCGCGGTCGTGATTGGCCTTCAAATCGTGCAGCGCTGGATAAATTTCGCGATCGCCAATCCGGCGCGGCAAGTGTTCTTCACTGTCCTCGACCGCGAAGCGAAGTACAAGGCCAAGAACCTGATCGACGTCGTGATCTACCGCGGGTCCGACGCGCTGCACGGCTGGATATTCGACAGCTTGCAGGCGTTCGGATTAAAACTCGGCGCAATCGCGCTGGTCGTATTGCCGGTTGCAGCAGGGTGGCTAGTCCTGTCGAAAGTCCTGGGGCGGGTCCAGGAACGCCGCGCGGCGCCGATGGACGCGGGGGCGACGCAAGGAGGACACGCATGACCTTCCACCTAACGCGGCGTGAATTCGCCATAGCAACCGGCGCCGTCGTGCTCGCGCCGCCGGTGTGCGGCCAGACCTCCGCGCCGCTCGCCCGCGCCATCCCGAGCAGCGGCGAATTGCTGCCGGCCGTTGGTCTCGGCACTGCCCAGGTCTTCGACACCAACGACGAGGCAACCCGGCAGAAGGCGGCGGCGGTATTGCAGGCGCTCGTCGCCGGCGGCGGACGCCTGGTCGACACGTCGTCGGTCTATGGCGAGGCCGAGACGGTTCTCGGCGAGGTGACGGCATCTTCCGGCTTGCGGCAAAGGCTTTTCATCGCGACCAAGCTCGAGTCGCCCGATGCGGGCGAACTCAAACGCTCACAGACCCGGCTACGGACGCAGAAATTCGATCTCCTCCAATTCCACAACGTGGGCGATCCGCAGCAATCGCTGGCGCAATTCAACGAATGGAAGGCGCAAGGCGTGTGCCGTTACATCGGCATCACGTCGACGCGCCACCAGCAATATGCCGCGATCGAAGCGGTTCTTTTGCGCGAGAAGCCCGAGTTTGTGCAGATCGACTATTCGCTCGACGACCGTGAAGCCCAAAGGCGCATTTTGCCCGCCGCGGCCGAGGTCAAAAGCGGTGTGCTTACGGCGTTGCCTTTTGGCCGGGCGCGGCTGTTCCACTCCGTGCGCGGGAAGGAGATTCCGCACTGGGCCCGCGGTTTCGCCGAGAGCTGGGGACAGTTCTTTCTGAAGTACCTGCTGGGCGACCCGCGGGTGACCGCGGTCATCCCCGGCACCGCCGATCCCGCGCATATGACCGACAACGTCGGCGCCATGCGCGGTCCCTTGCCCGATCCCGACCAACGCAAGCAAATGGAGGAGTTTGCCGACACGCTGTAGCCGGCCTATTACGCGCAAACCTGCCTATAGCCAGCGGCCAATTCCGGGTAGTCTGCGGACCGGCAAAGGAATTCAAGAGACCGAAAATGCCCTGGCTTGCGTGCAATTCGCGCCGAATACACTACGAATTGGCCGGTCCGGACGACGGGCCGGCCTTTGTGCTGATCAATGGTTTAACCCAATACGTCAAGCTTTGGATACCCTTTCGGGACGCGCTTGTGGCCAGCGGTTTCCGCGTCGTCAGCTACGACATGCTCGGGCAGGGGCAATCCGACAAACCCCGTCTGTTCATCGAGCAGGAAGACCAGGTGGCGGTGCTCCACGATCTTGTGACCGAATTGGGCGAGCGGCCGATTTTCCTCGCCGGGATCAGCTTCGGCGGAGTGATTGCACTGCGTTATGTCATCGAGCACAGCAACACCGTTTCCGGGCTGGTGCCGATGAGCAGTTTTGCCGAGTTGCCGCCGCAACTGTTCCGCTTTGGCGCCGCTTTACGAACCGCGTTGATCCTTGGCGGCACAACCTTCCTTCAGGACTTGCTGTTTCCGATGAACTTTTCAGGTGAATGGCTTGAGTCCAAAGCCCACCTGATCGATTTCGCCAGATACCGCGGATGGCTGGTCAACGACGTCTACGCGTTGCAAAACCTGATGGAATCTTTCCTCAATTTCGAACCGCTGACGCCGAAATTGTCGCAGATCCGCATCCCGACCATGATCTTGACCGGCGAGTACGATTTCCTGACGCCGCGGCCGCTGCAGGATTCGCTGCGCATTCACATTCCGGAAAGCGAACTGGTGATCGTTCAACGTGCCTATCATGCATTCACGCTGGAGAAGCCGGAATTGACGGCGTATTTGGCGGCGCGCTTCGCCGAGGACGTGATGAGCGGGCACTGGCAGGGCAAGAAATCGATCTGGCTTGCGCCGGAAGAGATCGGCGGCGAATTCATACCCTTTCCCGCCGGCTACGACCACCTGCGCGCAGTGCCGGTGCGGTTGCCTGCCGGCCGCGAAGCGCAGAGCGAGGTGACACGGAGTGAGGCGACACAGCGCGACGTGATCCACGAGGAAGCGGTGCAAAGTGAGGTGACGTCTCCGTGAACGCGCTTCTTGGCCCGATCGACCCGGACGGTCGCATCCCGCCGTTGCAGCAGACCCGGGTCGCGGCTTTTCTGTTGTCTGCGCACGGCGCGCAGGCGCGCCAACTCGCGGTCGCGGTGCCGGGCCACCTGCACCATCCATGGCAGCTGGAATTGCATTCGCAGTTTTGCCGCGAGATGGAGATTCTTTCGTTGCTTACACGGGCGACATCTTGGGTTCCGGATCCGGCGTTGATGTTCAGTCTCTGGCAGTGGGAGGCGGCTTGGTTGCCGAAACCGGGAAAAACGGCGGGCGATGAGTATCACAGTTTGCTTGTCGACATGGCGGCGTTCGGTCACGCGTTGCACGCCGGCATCCGGCCGGCGGCGTTGTTGCCGGAGAGCGTGGCCCCAATGGATCCTTTCGTTCTAGCGCTGCGACGCATCGAATTTGAAAGCGGACGGCTGCTCCAGGCACAGATCCTTTTCCTCAAAGGTCCCGAGCTTGTTTCGGTCAGGGACGAGGTCGCGGACGCGGTCGAGCGGCGCCACGACCAGGTGCGCGAGCACTGGATTGCGATGCTTCACAGCCTGGATGTCGACACCGACTAGTGCCCCGATTCCGAAGACCGGCCAACGCGACAGCTGGGCAAAAGCCGGTCTTGCAATTTTTACAAGTCACAGCCACGATGCAATTTGCGAACCAATTTGAGGCGTCATGATCACCGTTCCCGAATTGGCCGCGGAGGAATTGGGGTCATACCTTTCCTCGCATTTGAGCCGTCGTTTTGGATCGACGCAGGCAAGCTTGACCGAGCTAATTCCGTCGGTCGCACGGCTCGCGCTCGAATGCATCGGGAACAGCGATGCGCTCTACCACACCGTCGAACATACCATGCTGGTGACGCTCGTCGGCTACGACATCATGAAAGGCCGATCGCTGCTCATGCACACCTCGGCCGACGACTACGCGCATGTCATCGTTGCGTGTCTCCTGCATGATATCGGCTACGTGCGCGGCGTTCTCATGGGCGACGGCGAGGACGGATACGTCATCGACGCCAAGGGGGGCAAAGCCAAGCTCTCACGCGGCTCGTCCGATGCGGCGCTCACGCCCTACCACGTCGAACGCTCCAAGCTTTTCGCCCTTGACCGGCTTGGAAAGCTGGAACTGCTCGATGCCGCCAGAATTGCGCGAGCGATCGAATTCACGCGTTTTCCGTCGGCCGTCGAGCCAGAGCGTGAAGACTCCGAGGAAGGTTCGCTGGTACGCGCGGCCGATCTTATTGGACAACTCGGCGATCCGCATTATCTGCGCAAGGCGAACGCGCTGTACTACGAATTCGAAGAAGTCGGCATGAACAGACAACTCGGCTACGGGTCGCCCGCCGATCTCACCGATTTATATCCGCAATTCTACTATAACAGCGTAGCGCCGCACATTCAGACCGCGATCCGCTATCTCAACGTGACATCGAGCGGGCGGCAATGGATCGCGTCGCTCTACAGCAATGTGTTCCGCGCCGAAAGCGAACTCAGCTTGTCGGGGCCGCAACGCTAAGCACGCCGTGCTGCGAAGCTCTCGTAAGCGTCGCCGCGGAGCCACAAGAAAGGCCGGGGAGGCCATCCATGAACAAGATCGCCGAAATCAAATCCGATGCGGCTGCGCCGCAGGCCTCCGGCCGGTCGCGGTACTTTTCGGAAGAGCACGAGCTTCTTCGCGCCCAGGTGCGCCGCTTCGTCGAGACGGAGATCAAGCCGAAGGCGCTCGCCTGGGAGGAGCAAGGCTATGTGCCGCGCGAAGTATTGCGGCGCATGGGCAGCCTGGGCTTCTTCGGCATCCGCTATCCGGCCCGCTACGGGGGATCGGAGATGGATGCGCTGGCGACCGTCGTGCTCGCTGAAGAACTCGGGCGCTCGACGTTCGGCGGCGTGGCGACGACCGCGCTGGTTCACTCGGAAATGGCCTCTATCCACGTGTTTCGGTCCGGAAGCGAGGCGCAGAAGGATAAATGGATGCCGGGCATAATTGCCGGCGAGGTCATCACCGCCGTTGCAGTGACCGAGCCTGACGCCGGTTCCGACGTGAAGGGCATCCGCACATTCGCGCGGCGCGACGGCGACAGCTACGTCATCGACGGCGCCAAGATGTTCATCACCAATGGCGTGCATGCCGATCTCTATTGCGTGGCGGCGAAAACCGATCGGTCCGGCTCGCCCAGCCGCTCGATCACAATGCTCCTGGTCGAGAAAGGCACCCCGGGTTTTACTGTCAGCCGTACGCTCGACAAGCACGGCTGGCGCTCGTCCGATACCGCGGAGCTGAACTTTGACGGCTGCAGAATTCCAGCCGAGAACCGGTTGGGCGAAGAAGGCCGCGGCTTCTACGCGATCATGAAAAATTTTCAGAACGAACGGACGACGATCGGTGCGACAGCGATGGGAGAAGCGCAGGCAGCGCTCGACCTCACGCTCGAATATGTGCGCACCCGGAAAGCCTTCGGCGCGCCGCTGTGGGCGCGCGAGACCATTCGTCAGCGGCTGGCGATGCTTTCGGCAAAGGTCGAGGCGGGTCGGCAGCTCGTCTATCATGCGGCCTGGCTCGACACGCAAGGCATCGACGCCACCAAAGAAGTGTCGATGGTGAAGGCCTATTGCGGCGAGCTCGTCAACGAAGTCATGTACGCCTGCGTGCAATTTCACGGCGGCATGGGCTTTATGCGCGAAAGCACCATCGAGCGCATGTCGCGCGATGCGCGCGTGCAGAATATCGGCGGTGGCGCCACCGAGGTGATGCTCGAAGAGGTCGCGAAGCGGCTGTAGCGGGCGGGGCTCGGGTTGCCGGCTCGCCGGTTTTGCGCGAAGCTTTGACAAACATGAGTGAGGGAGGCTCACTGATGGATATCGTCCCGCTGGGTCCGGGCTTCGCTGCCGAGCTAGGTGGCGTCACGCTTGCCGACATCGCCGCCGATGACGCCGCCTACCAGACCGTGCGCGCGGCATTCGAGGAACATTCGGTCCTTGTCTTTCGCGGCCAGAACGTCACCGACGAGGTGCAGATCGCTTTCTCGCGCCGCTTCGGGCCCCTGGAAGTGACGCCGGCGGCCACGGAAGGCGCCGGCACCAACCTCGTGATTCTCTCGACCGTCGACAAGGACGGCAAGGTGGTGCCGGCGGATCATCGGCTCGCGCTTCGCAACAAAGCAAACCAGCTGTGGCATGCCGACAGCACGTTCAAGAGCGTGCCGGCGCTCGCTTCGGTGCTGTCGGGGCGGATCATGCCGCCGAAAGGCGGCGAGACCGAATACGTCTCGACTCGGCTGGCCTGGGAGCGGCTCGACCCGGCGATGCAAAAACGGATCGCCGATCTGTTCGCCTGGCACGATTATTCCCATTCGCGCGGCAAGATCGCAGCCAACATTGTCGGTGCTGCGGAACGCGCGGCATTGCCGCCGCAATGCTGGCGCATGGTGTGGAAGAATCCGGTGAACGGCCGTTGCGCGCTTTACATCGCTTCGCACGCTCACGCGATCGAGGGGATGGAGGAGGGCGCGGCGCAAAAGCTCATCGCCGAGTTGACCGAGGCCGCGACCGCACCGGGACTGAGCTACGAGCACGTCTGGCGCAAGGGCGACGTCGTCATGTGGGACAACCGCGCGACGCTGCATCGCGGCCGACCCTGGCCCGCGCATGAGGCACGGGTCATGGTGCGCACGACGATTTCCGCGACCGATGCCGACGGGCTGCAAGGCGTGCGCCCACCTGCACGACATGCGGCGGAGTAACGTTGCGCCGGCGAACGTGGCTGTCGCTACTCCTGAAACGCCCGATTCGGGATCGGGAAACCGCAGCTCGAGCCATCGGTCACTTCGACCGCATCCTACGGCAGATCGCGCATATAGGTGTAGGCGCACTCCTGCGAGCCACCTCCGCGACATGTCCGCGATGGCCGAACTGGTAGATGTTGTTCTCGACACCCCAGAGCCGGCCGCGCTTCATCGGCAAACTTCGGTCGCACCTCCGCCGTGATGATCTCGTCGGGCGCGCCGCTGCCGGTCACGAGCGGCACGCCGTCGAAATTGACGATCATGCCTTCGCCCATCGAATTGAACACACCGTCCGTGCCGGCCGTGCAGACGTTGGGGAGATGATCAGTGCAACCTTGCTGCCGGTAATGCCGATATTTCGCGGTTCCCAAGGCTCGACCAGCACCCAGGGACGCATCTCGCGGTAATAAAACTTGATATCGCCGTCGGCGTCGATGATGAGGGCGGAATTGTACGGGTTGCCGTGGGGATTGTATTCCGTGATGGAGAAACAGCCCAGATGCGGTGTCGATACAGGCCTGCCTGAAGCTTGCGACATCCGGGCCGTCGAGACGCGACATTAACTCGGCATTAGTGTCCATCGAAAGGCCGTGCAGCGAATATTCGGGAAACACGACGAGATCCATGGCCGGACAGGTTTTTGCGCGCCTTCTGCACCATCGCGCAAATCCTCTTCGTCTGCGCCGCCAGATCACTCTTTCTGGCGATCTTCGGCAATTGCAACTGAGCGAGCCCGATGACCACTCCATCGGGAGTCTCGTTCCGCCGAGCCACTCATCCAAGGTCTGCTTGTCTGCTCTTGACTTCCCGTGCGGCCAGAAATCTACACCACCGCCGGCTGCGACGGCTGCCTATTTCTCCAGCCGCGCGACGATCTCGACATGCGCCGCGTAGCGGAACTGATCGATCGGCGTGGTCTCGGCGAGACGATAGCCGCCACGGACAAGCTGGCGCGCATCGCGGGCCAGTGTCCCCGGATTGCACGAGACCGCAACGACGATCGGCACGTTGCTCGCCGCCAGCTCGCGCGCCTGCGTTTCGGCGCCCTGGCGCGGCGGGTCGAAGACGACGGCATCGAAGCTCTTGAGCTCGGCGCTCGTGATCGCGCTGCGAAACAGATCGCGCCGCTCGATCTCAACGGGCTTGAGGCCGCCGGTGGATGCGGCGGCGCGCTCGAGCGCGCCGAGCGCGGCCGCATCGTCGTCCACCGCGGTGACCCGCGCGCGCTCGGCGAGCCGGAGCGCGAACGGGCCGACACCGGCGAATAAGTCGGCCACTCTTGCCGCGCCGGCGCAAGCTGCAAGTACAAGCCGCGCCAGCGCCGCCTCGCCTTCTTCCGTCGCTTGCAGGAACGCGGCCGGGGGCAATTGCAGGGTCGCCTTGCCCATGCATACGGTCGGCGTGCGCGCAAGCGCGATCAGTTCGCCGTGCCGTGTGAGCCGCGCAAGATCGTGCTTTGCGGCAATGCACGCGAGCGCGGCGACGAGTGACGGCGTCAAGGGACCCGAGCCACGCACGTCGGCATCGAGACCGGAATCGGTCGCGGTGAAGTGAATATCCACCGGCTTTTCCATCGGTGCGAGCGCCTCGGCGATCGCCCACGCGGCCTTGAGCGCGCCGTCGAGCCGAGGCGAAAGCACCGGGCAACGGTCGATTGCGACGACGTGATGCGCGCGTGCGGCGGAAAAGCCGACCTCCAGGACAGACTGCGTCCCGCTTCGGGCATGGAATACCGCACGGCGGCGGCCTTCGCCGTGTGCCTCGACGAGCTCGGCGACCGGAAAATCCAGTCCCGCGTGACGCAGTGCCTCGACCACGAGATCGCGTTTCCAGGCGCGGTAATGGGAAAATTCCAGGTGCTGCACGGCGCAGCCGCCGCACACGCCGAAATGCGGGCAGACCGGTGCGACGCGCTCTGCACTCGATCGTTCGACGCGAAGGAGCCGGCGCCGGTCCGGATGGCCAGCGACCGCTTCGACCTCGACCGTTTCGCCGGGCAACGCGCCGGGGACATAGATCACGTCGGTGGGGCCGTCGGCGACGCCGTCGCCGCGATGGCCGAGCCGGGCGATCACAAGCTGCTCAATCACGCTCTGCCCCGACGAAGAACTCGCGATTGCCGTCACCGCCGAGTATCGGTGACGGCACAGAGCCGCCGACACGCCATCCGAGTGAGGTGAGGAACGCGGCGATATCGTCGCCTACCGCGCGATGAATCGCCGGCTCGCGCACGATGCCGTTCTTGATCTTGGACCGCTGCGTTTCGAATTGCGGTTTGATCAGTGCCAGGATGGATGCGCGCGGCCGAAGAAGCTTGCCGATCGCTGGCAGCACGAGCTTGAGCGAAATGAAGCTCACATCGACCACGGCAAAATCGGGCGGCTCGGTGAGCCGCGATGGGTCGAGCGTGCGGATATCGGTTTGCTCCATCGAGACGATGTTAATGCGCTCGCGCAGGCGGGGGTGAAGCTGCGCGCTGCCGACGTCGATTGCGTAGACCCGCCGGGCACCGCGCCCCGCGAGCATTTCGGTGAAGCCGCCGGTCGAGGCGCCGACGTCGAGACAGACGCGGTCTGCGACAGCGAGGCGAAAATGATCGAGCGCCGCCGCAAGCTTGACGCCGCCACGCGACACATAAGGGTGTTCCGGCGAGGCCTCGATCACGGCATCGCTCGAGATCGCATCCGAGGCCTTGCGCACCCGAACGCCATCGGCGGTCACGAGGCCGGCCGCGATTGCAGCTTGCGCCCGCGCGCGGCTTTCGAAGAGGCCGCGCGCCACCAAAAGGCGATCGGCGCGTTTTCTGGCGGTCATGGGCGTTCACATCTTGCGCTCGTCCCCGCGAACGCGGGGACGAGCGAAAATCTACCGCGATACAACTTTCAACTGGATGTCCGCAGGCGCGGGCGGTCCCGCCGGCGGAAATTACCTGGCGAGCTTCACCACATCGCCGCGCAGATTCTGTCCCAGCGCTTCGAACGTCTTGGCGACAATGCCTTTAGCGTCGAGCCCGGCCTGGGCGTACATCGCGTTGGGCGAATCCTGGTCGATGAACACGTCGGGCAGCACCAGGGAGCGGATTTTCAGCCCGCGATCGAGCACGCCGTGCTCGGCGAGTGTCTGCATCACAAAGGAGCCGAAGCCGCCGATCGAGCCTTCCTCGATGGTCAGCAGCACCTCGTGCTCGCGCGCGAGCCGGAGCAGCAGTTCCAAATCCAGCGGCTTGGCGAAGCGTGCATCGGCGACGGTCGTCGAAAGCCCGTGCGCGCCGAGTTCGTCGGCCGCCTTGAGGCACTCGCCGAGCCGCGCGCCATACGAGAACAGCGCGACCTTTGTGCCTTCGCGCACGATGCGGCCCTTGCCGATCTCGAGCGGCTTGCCTTCTTCCGGCATCGGCACGCCACGACCTTCACCGCGCGGATAACGCAGCGCTGAAGGCCGATCGTCGATTGCGACTGCCGTCGATACCATGTTCACCAATTCGGATTCGTCGGCCGCCGCCATCAGTATGAAATTCGGCAGGCATCCCAGATAGGCGATATCGAAAGCGCCCGCGTGCGTCGGCCCGTCGGCGCCGACGAGGCCGGCGCGGTCCATAGCGAACCGTACCGGCAGGCGTTGGATGGCGACATCGTGAACGACCTGATCGTAGGCGCGTTGCAGGAAGGTCGAATAGATTGTTGCAAACGGCTTGAAGCCCTCAGTCGCAAGCCCAGCGGCGAAAGTAACGCCATGCTGCTCGGCGATGCCGACATCGAACGTGCGGTTGGGAAACTCCTTTTGGAAAAGGTCGATCCCGGTGCCCGAGGGCATCGCCGCGGTAATGGCGACGATCTTCGGGTCCTTGCGGGCTTCCTTGATTAGACTTTCCCCGTAGACCTTCTGGTAGGCGGGCGCGGACGCCTTGGCTTTCACCTGCGCGCCGGTTGCCACGTCGAACTTGACGACGCCATGATATTTGTCGGCGGATTTTTCCGCCGGCTCGTAGCCCTTGCCCTTTTGCGTCACGACGTGGACGAGGAACGGGCCGTTTTCCGCATCGCGAACGTTTTTCAGAACCGGCAACAGATGGTCGATGTTATGGCCGTCGATCGGGCCGATATAAAAGAACCCCAGTTCGTCGAACAGCGTGCCGCCGGTGACGAGGCCGCGCGCGTATTCTTCGATGGCGACCGCGCGCTTCTCCAGCATCCTGCTCGGGAGGCGTTTTGCAACCTGGCGGACCATGTGGCGCAGACCGCGATAGGTGCGCCCGGAAACGCGGCGCGCGAGATACGCCGAGAGCGCTCCGACCGGCGGGGCAATCGACATATCGTTGTCGTTGAGGATTACGATCAGGCGGGAGTTCATCGAACCGGCATTGTTCATGGCCTCATAGGCCATGCCCGCCGACATCGCGCCGTCGCCGATAACGGCGATGACATTGTTCTTCTTGCCTTCGAGGTCGCGCGCGACCGCCATGCCGAGGCCGGCGGAGATCGACGTCGAGGAATGCGCCGCGCCGAACGGATCGTATTCGCTTTCGGCGCGCTTGGTGAATCCGGATAAGCCGCCGCCCTGGCGCAGCGTGCGAATGCGGTCGCGGCGTCCGGTAAGGATCTTGTGCGGATAGGCCTGGTGGCCGACGTCCCAGACCAGCCGGTCGGTCGGCGTGTCGAATACGTAATGCAGCGCCACGGTCAGCTCGATCACGCCGAGCCCGGCGCCGAGATGACCGCCGGTGACCGCGACGGCGTCAATTGTCTCCCGTCGCAACTCGTCGGCAAGCTGGCGTAACTGACTCTCTTCGAGTTGCCGCAGATCGCTCGGCGTTTTGACAGCATCAAGCAACGGGGTTTTCGACGGAACGGTCACGCAGAATGCTCCTTGTTATTGGCCTTCTTGGACGCAGTAGCCTAATTGGCAATTATTGGGTTCGGCCCACCAGTCCCCAGCACACACCCACGAACTTGTATCCAGTCCCCAGCACACACCCACAAACTCGTAGTCTCTACACCATTTCAGGGTGGGAACGCAATTTGGGCTGTCACCGCTTGCGGAGGGACCCCGGACGGGACTTCCCGCGTCGTATCCTAACCGGTTATGTTGGGCGGGGTTGCGTGTTTCGCCGGGCAAGAAAGTGCCCTGAAGCGACGGTTTTTCGGCTTCGTGTGCTGCCGTAATGGTCGAACCGGCGCCAAACGCATGAGTTAAACGCTCGTGGCTCTCGAAACCTACCGGAAAAAGCGGCAATTCAGCGTGACGCCCGAACCGCGCGGGCGCGAAGGCGCCCGCGGCGGTCACCGCTATGTGATTCAGAAGCACGCCGCGCGCCGACTGCACTACGATTTGCGGCTCGAACTCGACGGCGTGATGAAGAGCTGGGCGGTTACGCGCGGCCCCAGTCTCGATCCCAACGAAAAGCGTCTCGCCGTTCACGTCGAGGATCATCCGATCGAATACAACGCGTTCGAAGGCACCATTCCGAAAGGCGAATATGGCGGCGGCACGGTGATGATCTGGGATCGCGGGAGCTGGACTCCCGAAGGGGATCCGCACAAGGGCTACGCCAAGGGCCATCTCGTTTTCGATCTCGATGGGGCCAAGCTCCGCGGCCGCTGGCATCTGGTGCGCATGCGCGCGCGGGCGCGTGAGCGCCACGAGAACTGGCTGCTCATCAAAGCCAAGGACGATGAAGCCCGCGGCCTGCGCGACAAGGACATATTGGAAGAGAAGTCGCGCTCGGTCGTGAGCGGCCGCTCGATCGAGGAGATCGCCGCCGGCAAGGGCGAGAAACGGGTCTGGCATTCCAATCGCGCGGCCGGCGGCGGCTCGGAGTCAAAGGCGGCGTTCAAGCGGAAGATTCGGCAGATCGCGACAAAGCCCGAGGCGAGGCCACGGGCGAAGGCGAGTTCCACTGCGCGCAACGCCGAAAGCAAGCGAAGCGGAAAAGCGCCGCAAGGCGCGGGTAAGTCGAAACTGCCGGACTTTGTTGCGCCGAGCCTCGCCACGCTTTCGGATAAGGCGCCGAGCGGATCGAATTGGCTTCACGAAATCAAGTTCGACGGCTATCGTATAGAGACGCGGCTTGAGCACGGCAAGGTGCGGCTCTTGACGCGCAAGCAGCAGAACTGGACGCACCGTTTCCAGCCGGTTGCCGATGCGGTCGCAGCGCTGCCGGCGGCGACGGTGCTGCTCGACGGCGAAGCGGTCGTGGAAGACGACAGCGGCATCAGCAATTTCTCGCTCCTGCAGACCGACCTCAAGGATGGTCGCACCGATCGCTTCGCCTATTACGTCTTCGATCTTTTGCATCTCGACGGGCGCGATTTGACCGGGGAGCCGCTTGTCGAGCGCAAGGCAGCGCTAGCCCGGTTGCTCAAGGGAGCCGGCAATGTCGGTGTCGTCCGTTACACCGATCATTTCGACGATTCCGGACCGCTTATCCTGCGCCATGCCTGTGAGATGGGGCTCGAGGGCATCGTGTCGAAGCGCCGCGACGCGTCTTATCGGTCAGGCCGGTCGGACAATTTCGTTAAGACCAAATGTCACGGCCGCCAGGAGTTCGTCGTCGCCGGTTACACGCCGTCGGCGGCGTCGCCGTTGGCGATCGGCGCGCTCATCGTGGCAGACCACCAGGATGGCGAGCTGCGCTACGCCGGGCGTGTCGGCACCGGCTACACGCAAAAAATGGCGCACGATTTGTTCAAACGTCTCGTGGCGCTACGGGCCGATCGGCGCCCGGTCGAATTGCCGGCGGACGAGCGCCGCAAGGACATCGTCTGGGTCAGGCCGAAAGTCGTCGTCGAAGCCGAGTTCGCCGGCGTGACCCATGGCGGCGTGCTGCGGCAGGCCTCGTTCAAGGGCATCCGCGAGGACAAAACGGCAAGCGAGGTGGTGCGCGAAGTTCCCGCTGCCATGGCCGCGACAGCAAAAATCGGACCGATGCGCCGCACGGCAAAAGCGGCTTCGAAGTTGGCGAAGCCTTCGTTCAAAGACAAATCTGCGGGTGGGGAGGGGAGCAGCAGGCAACTCACGCATCCCGATCGCCTTTACTGGCCGGATGTCGGCGTCACCAAGAAGAATCTAGCCAAATACTACGTTTCGGTCTGGGATTGGATCAAACCGCATATTGTCGACCGCGCGCTGTCGCTGGTGCGCGCGCCGGAGGGGATAACTGGCGAGACCTTCTTTCAGAAGCACATCGCCGCCAACGTCAAATCGTCGCCGCTGCGCCGGACCGTTCCGGGCAAGGATCGCGACGTGATTGCGGTGCAGGCGCTCGACGATCTGATCGCTTTGGTACAATCCGCCGCGTTGGAGATTCACGTCCGCGGATCGCGGCTCGGAAGCCTGGAGAAATGCGACCGCATCGTGTTCGACCTCGATCCGGGGGAGGGAGTGGCCTGGCCGCAAATCGTCGTCGCAGCGCGCGAGACGCGCGAGCGGCTCAAGGCGGAAAACCTCGAAAGCTTCGTCAAGCTCTCGGGCGGCAAAGGCATTCATGTCGTGGTGCCGATCGCCGACGCTGATTGGGACGCGGCGAAGCTGTTTACGCAAGCGATCGCCTCAGCGATGGCCGCGGACAGTCCGAGGCTTTATCTCGCCAAAATGACGAAGTCGCTGCGCCAGGGCCGCATTTTCATCGACTATTTCCGTAATTCGCGCGAAGCGACGTCGATTGCGCCCTATTCGTCGCGCGCGCGGCCCGGCGCGCCGGTATCCGCGCCGGTCACCTGGGAGCGGCTTTCGCGCACCGCCGCCAGCAGCGATTTCACCGTGCTCGATCTGAAAAAACGCCTCAAGGACGACGCCTGGGCCGAGATCGGCAAGGTGCGGCAGAAGCTGCCGGCTCTCCCTCGTCACCGCGGCGCATGACCGGGGTCCACGCCGAAGTACGATCCGCGCCAAAAGCTCGTCAACCTCCGCAACCGACTTCATCCCGCGAGCCTGAAGCGCTCGATTTTCGGCTCGAAGCGCGCCCGAAAAATTTCTGCGTCGAGCGGATCCTCGAAGCAGTAGCGCACGAAGGCGGCGTAATCGTCTTCGACATAAATGTCGAACTTGCCGACATAGGCGATGAGGAAATCCAGGATTTCGCTGTCATCGGCCAGTTGCCGCCGCGGTAACACCACTTGATGCGGGCATTCCTCGTCGAGCTTGCGCAGCCATGCGCATTTCTTGTCCGGGTCCATGGTCATCTCTACCCCTTGACTCAGACGATGAATTGTTCTCTTTTTGTTCTTAAGAGTCAAGCCCGGCCTCCCGAGCGTTAACAATGGGCGTGGAGACACTTGGCGGCGCTAAAACCCAAGGCCGGCGCGTCACCGTCAGGTGCAGCTATGGCCGCTCCGAGGGCCCCCGCTCGCAGTCGAGCCGCGAGTGCAACTACCGCAAGGAACTGGACATGGAGACCTTGGTATGGACGCTCGGAAGGGCGTTTCCGTTATCGCGGCTCGAAAGCCGGCTGCGCTGCCCGCGCTGCGGATCGCGCCATGTCGTCGTTTTGGATCAGCCGCTGCGCAGCGCCGCCGGGCCCTAACGCACAATCCGGAAAAAGCCTGCCCCGGACCCGGATCCGGGGTGGATGCCGTTTTCCGAAAAGGTCATGCGCGAACGGATGCGGTTCGGAAAATCCGCTACGGCTGCGACAGCCGCCGCTTGTTGGCGCGCACGCGCTTTCGAAAAACGGTCAGTGCTTTCCCGGCGACGACGTGATCTTCGTGGCCATCCATGATTGCGGCGGCCGCCGCCATTTGCGCTTCGGCGATGGCGGCGATCTTTTCCACGATCATGCGGTTCAATTCATCCTGCCCGCGGATGTCGCCCGACGCCAACCGCAGCATGCGAAGCGCAATGACAGTTTGCGCCTCGAGCCCGAGCTGAAAAGTCTTTAACGTCAGTGCGAGCCAGGGATTAGTCAAGGTCATGCGGAGGCTTTTTTATTCCACATCCAGCGCTTCGGTGCCGGTAGGGTTGCCGCCGGCATCGAGCGTGATCTTCTGCACGCGGGCCTCGGCCTGGTGCAACAGGTCCTCGCAGCGGCGCTTGAGCGCCTCGCCCCGCTCGTAGATCGCGACCAATTCCTCAAGCGGCACCTTGCCGTCTTCAAGCCGTTTGACGATCGATTCCAGCTCCTCGATCGCGCGCTCGAACGAAAACTGGCCGACATCGGTTTCGTTCTGATTGTTGAGATTGTTTTGCTGCGCCATTGCCGGCTCCCCGACTCGTTTCACGCCTTATACCAGATCGCGTCGCTATCCCCGCATCAGCGCGGTGACGTGCGCAGCCGCTGAATATGCCAGCGCTTCGAGGTCGTAGCCGCCCTCCAGCAGCGACACGACGCGCCCGTCGGCGCACAGATCGGCGACATCCATGATCTTCTGCGTTGCCCAGGCGAAATCGGCCTCGACGAGATTGAGGTTGGCGAGCGGGTCGCGCATATGGGCATCGAAGCCAGCGGAGATGACGATAAGCTCCGGCCGAAAATCGCGAAGCCGCGGCAGGACGCGATTGTCGAATGCGGCGCGGAAAGCCTCGCCGCCGTCGCCCGGCCGCAGGGGTGCATTGACCACCGTATCGTACTCGCCGTTTTCGCCGACCGCGCCGGTGCCGGGGTAGAGCGGCATCTGGTGCGTGGAGCAATACATCACCGTCTTGTCCGCCCAGAAAATCTCCTGCGAGCCGTTGCCGTGATGCACGTCGAAATCGACGATCGCCGCGCGCACAATGCCGTGATGTTTCTGCGCGTGCCGCGCCGCAATGGCGGCATTGTCGAACAAGCAAAAGCCCATCGGCCGCGCGGTCTCGGCGTGATGGCCTGGCGGCCGCGCGGCGACGAAGGCGTTGGCGGCTTTTTTGGTCAACACTTCGTCGACGGCGTGAACGGCGCCGCCGGCGGCGCGCAAGGCCGCTTCGAAGCTGCCGGGAGAGATCGAAGTGTCGGCGTCGAGTTGCACCAGGCCTTGCGTCGGCGTCGCATCGCGCAGCTGCGTGATGTAATCCATTGGGTGACACAGCGCGATGGTCTCGAGCGCCGCCCTCGGCGCCTGCACGCGCGCGAGCGCCTGGAATTTCTCCGCCTCGAGCGCGCGCGTGATGGCGCGAAGCCGGTCGGGCCGCTCGGGATGACCGTCCGGGGTGAGGTGTTCGAGACAGGCGGGGTGGCTGATGAAAAGCGTGGACATAAACGTGACGTTCTACTGAGAGAGCGCCGCGTCGGCGCCGATGACGCTCGGCCCGCTTTCGACGACGGTGCGCTCGAGCCCAGCCGCCTGTACAGCGAAATTCTCGGCGAAAAAGCGCGCCAGTGCGACGCGCGGGCCGGCATCGGCATTGAGCCGCAGCGCCGCGAGCGCCTGCTGGGCCAGCAAACAGCCGCCGGCGGCGATGGAAAACAGGCGCAGATAGGGGGTCGCTCCGGCGAGCGCTTCGTCCGTGCCCTTGTCGAGGTTGGCAAGCATCCAGCGCGTCGCGCGCGTCAGGCTCCCGACTGCCTCCTCCAGGCGCACGCCGCTCCAGCCGAGCGCCGGATCGTTGGTCGCGTTCACCGCGTCAACGATGCGGTGCAATTGGCCGAGATATGCCTCGACCACCGCGCCGCCGTCCAGCGGCAGCTTGCGGGTGACGAGGTCGATCGCCTGGATGCCGTTGGTGCCCTCGTAGATCGGGGCGATGCGCGCGTCACGATAGAACTGCGCCACGCCGGTCTCCTCGACAAAACCCATGCCGCCATGCACCTGCACGCCGAGAGACGCAACTTCGACGCCGATGTCGCTTGAAAACGCCTTGGCGAGCGGCGTCAGCAGCGAGGCGCGTGCGTGCGCCGCTTTCTGCGCGGCCTTGTCGGTCCCACGCTCGGCGCGGTCGAGCGCCATCGCGGTCGCGTAGCAGATGCTGCGCGCGGCCTGGGTGAGGGCACGCATGGTCATGAGCATGCGCTTGACGTCGGGATGCGCGATGATCGGCGCCGACTCCTTCGCCGGCATGCCCGGAACGCTGCCCTGCCGGCGTTCGCGCGCGTAGGCGATCGCCTGCTGCGTGGCGCGGTCGGCGATGCCGACGCCTTGCAGTCCGACCGCAAGCCGCGCGCGGTTCATCATCGTGAACATGCAGGCCATGCCGGCATTCTCCGTGCCGATCAGGTAGCCGGTTGCACCGCCATTGTCGCCAAAGACCATCGTGCAGGTCGGCGAGCCGTGGATGCCGAGTTTGTGCTCGATCGAATGCGCGCGCACGTCGTTGCGCTGGCCGGGAGAGCCGTCCGCATCGAGGAGGAATTTAGGCACGAGAAACAGCGAGATTCCGCGCGTACCGGGCGGCGCGTCGGGGAGCCGCGCGAGCACGAAATGGATGATGTTGTCGGTGAGGTCGTGCTCGCCGTAAGTGATGAAGATTTTCTGTCCGGTGATGCGGTAGGTGCCATCGCCGGCGGGTTCGGTTCGGGTACGCAGTGCGCCGACGTCGGAACCGGCTTGCGGCTCGGTGAGCTGCATCGTTCCGGTCCATTCGCCGCTGATCATTTTTGCGAGATACGCGCGTTTGAGCGCGTCGCTGCCGTGCGCATTGAGTGCGTCGATCGCTCCCATGGTCAGCATGGGACCGACACCGAACGCCATGGACGCGCCGTTCCACATTTCGGTGCACACGGCATTGACCGCCTGCGGCAGCCCTTGGCCGCCCCATTCCGTCGGCGAGGCAAGACCGTTCCAGCCGCCTTTGCACCAAGCGTCGTAAGCCTTCCTCCACCCGGGCGCGGTGGTGACGGCGCCGTCTTTAAACGTCGCGCCGACACGGTCGCCCACGCGATCGAGCGGCCCAATGACTTCGGCGGCCATGCGGCCCGCCTCCGCAAGCACCGCCTCGACATCGTCGATGGTGAGGTCGCCGAAGAAGCCTTCTTCGAGCGCCGGGAGAAGCCCCGCTCCATATTTGAGCGCAAAGCTCATATCGGCGAGGGGGGCGTGATAGGTCATAGTTTCCTCCGCGGCGGCTCGACGGCTCCGCTCCGCGCGGCCCCGCGGCCGGACGGGCGGATCGGCCCCATCGTAAGACATCATTATATAGTGAGAGCGGCGCTGCCTATGGGGCTTGCCGTGCGGCAGGTCCGACGTGAACCGTTGATCCGCGCGAGTCGCGTCGTTATGGTCCGCCCGCCGGCATCGGCCCGAGGTTGGGCTCGCCGGTATTTTCCCGGCGCATTTGGGGCGTAGCCAAGTGGTAAGGCAGCGGATTTTGATTCCGCCATTCCCAGGTTCGAATCCTC
>CAWKBE010000031.1:0-77967 GCA_963847785.1 uncultured Alphaproteobacteria bacterium | reverse complement strand
CTGGGGCCGGCCGTGGCAGGAGATCGATCGTCTGATCCGCGGCTGTAATCCCGCGCCCGGCGCCTGGTCGACACTCGACGGCACGATCGTCAAAATCTTCGAGGCGAAACAGCTGCCGGCCAAGGACCCGAAGGGCATCGCCGGCAAAATGGGCGAGATTGTCGCCATCGATAGCGAAGGATTTTCCGTCGTCTGCGCCGACGGCCGTTTCAAGATCACACGCCTGCAGGCGGACGGTCCGAAAGTCGCCGCCGGCGAATTTGCGACCAACACAAAACTCAACCCCGGTACGAGGTTTTCATGACTCCGCCCCAAGCGAGTGCGGCCAAGGCTTCCGCTGCCACCTCGCAGCACGCTCAGCCGAAATCCGACATCGAAATCTCGCAGGCCGCCAAGAAGCGGCCGATCCTCGACATCGCGCGCGAAAGGCTGGGTATCGCGCCACAAGATCTCGAGCCCTACGGTCATTACAAAGCCAAGCTGTCGATGGATTTCGTAAAATCGCTGCAAGGCAAGCCGAACGGCAAACTCATTCTTGTTTCCGCCATCACGCCGACACCGGCAGGCGAGGGCAAGACGACGACGACGGTCGGCCTCACAGACGCGCTAAATTACATTGGCAAGAAGGCGATGCTGTGCTTGCGCGAGCCGTCGCTCGGACCGTCGTTCGGCATGAAGGGCGGTGCGGCCGGCGGCGGCTACGCCCAGGTCGTGCCGATGGAGGACATCAATCTGCACTTCACCGGTGACTTCCACGCCATCACGTCGGCGAACAATCTTCTGGCCGCGATGCTCGACAATCACATCTATTGGGGCAACGCGCTTGGCATCGACCAGCGCCGCGTCGCGTGGCGCCGCGTCCTCGATATGAACGACCGCGCGCTGCGCTCGATCGTCTCTTCGCTCGGCGGAGTTGCCAACGGCTTTCCGCGCGAGGACGGTTTCGACATCACGGTGGCCTCCGAGGTGATGGCGATCTTCTGCCTCGCGCGCGACCTCGACGATTTGAAGAAGCGGCTCGGCAACATCGTCGTCGCCTATACCCGCGACCGCAAGCCGGTTCGCGCCGCCGACCTCAAGGCGCACGGCGCCATGACCGTGCTGCTCAAGGAGGCGTTGTCGCCCAACCTGGTGCAGACGCTCGAAGGCACGCCCGCCTTCATTCATGGCGGCCCCTTCGCCAATATCGCCCATGGCTGCAATTCGGTGCTGGCGACGACGACCGCGCTCAAGCTCGCCGACTATGTGGTGACGGAAGCCGGCTTTGGCGCCGACCTCGGCGGCGAGAAATTTCTCGACATCAAGTGCCGCAAGGCAGGGCTGTCACCCGACTGCGCGGTCTTGGTCGCCACCATCCGCGCGCTGAAGATGCATGGCGACGTCAAGAAAGAAGACCTCAAGATCGAGAACCTGAAAGCGTTGGAAGCCGGCATGAGCAATCTCCTGCGTCACGTCGAGAACATGCAGAAATTCGGCATCGTGCCGGTGATCTCGATCAACCGCTTCTCCGCCGATACCGACGCTGAGATCAGGCTGGTCGAGGACAAGTGCAGGGCGCTCGGGGTCGAGGCCCTGATGGCCGATCATTGGGCGGAGGGCGGCGCCGGCGCAGCCAATGTCGCGCGCGCGGTCGTCAAAATCTGCGACAGCGGCAAGAGCAAGCTCAAGCTCCTTTATCCAGACGACATGCCGCTCCTCGAGAAGATCCGCACTATCGCCAGGGAAATCTATCGGGCCAAGGATATCTCCGCCGACAAATCGGTGCGCGACCAGCTCGCGAATTTTGAGGCGATGGGCTACGGCAAGTTTCCGATCTGCGTCGCCAAGACGCAATACAGCTTCTCGACCAATCCCGACGCCAAGGGCGCTCCGACCGACCACGTCATCCCGGTGCGCGAAGTGCGGCTCTCGGCCGGCGCCGAGTTCGTGGTCGCGATCTGCGGAGAGATCATGACCATGCCCGGCCTGGCAAAAGTGCCCGCTGCCGACTCGATCGATATCGCGCCCGACGGCAGGATCGTAGGCCTGTTCTAGATTTTCGTTAGCTGATCCGTTCCGCCGACGATGGCGGCCAAGTGGAGGACCGACGATGTTGAAGTTTTATTACAGCGGCGCACCCAACCCGACCAAGGTGGCGCTTTTTCTGGAAGAAGCCGGGATCCCGTACGAGGCAATTCCGGTCGATACCCGCAAGGGCGAGCAGCACAAGCCGGAATACCTCGCCATCAACCCGAATGCGAAGTTGCCGGCGATCGTCGATGGCGACGTCACGGTTTTCGACTCAAATGCCATCCTGCTCTATCTCGCCGAGAAGACTGGAAAGTTCCTGCCGGCGAAGGGCGACAAAGCGCGTGGCGAGCTGTTGTCGTGGCTGATGTTCGTCGCGTCAGGCGTCGGTCCCTATTCGGGCCAGTCGGTGCATTTCCGCGTTTATGCCCCTGAGAAGATCGAGTACGCGCTCAACCGCTATGCATTCGAGGCGCAGCGCCACTTCGGCATTCTCGACGCGCGGCTCGCCAAGCAGAAATACCTGCTCGGCGACACTTACACGATCGTCGATATGGATGCGTGGGGCTGGGCGCGGATCATACCGACCGTCCTCGGCGAGGCGGCGTGGGCGAAATTCCCGAATCTCAAGCGGCTGGTCGACGAAATCAGCGCGCGGTCGGCAGCGCAGCGCGCGGTAGCGCTCAAGGACAGGCATAAATTCAAGACCGAGATGGACGATGAAGCGCGCAAGGCGCTGTTCCGGCATCTGACCGAGAAAGTCGCCTAGATCAGAACATCCCCATGCGCTCGCTCGCGAGCGTGCCGGTGAGCAACAGCAAGCCGAACAGTATGATGACCGTCGCCGCGCCGACCTCGACGCCGCGGAGCAGCAGCGTGCCGTAGCCGGGGCGTGACGCGGCAAGTCGTCTTGCCGCGGCTTTCGCGCCAATGGCGAGCGTGGCGATGGCCGCGACGGTGATGGCCGTGCCGATGCCCATGACGAAGGTCGAGGCGACGCCGGCCCAGAACAATCCCTGCGCAAGCGCGAAGACGAGGACGATGATCGCGCCCGAGCAGGGGCGCAAGCCTACGGCGACGATGGCCGACAGACCGCGCCGCCAGCCACCCGGTCCGGCCAATTCCTCCGGTTCGGGTCCGTGCGCGTGGCCCCAGGGCAGGACATCCTCCTCCTCGTGGTCGTGATCGTGATTGTGATCGTGGTCGGCGTGATAGCCGTGCCGGTGTCCGTGATCGTCGTGGGATTGCCCGTGCGCGTGATCGTGATGACGGCATCGGCCGCTTCCGTCGTGATTATGTTGGACGTGATCGATTGCGGCAGCCGCTGCGGTCGACGGCTCGGCTTCGGGCCCCGACCTAACAGCATGCAGTGTGTTGAGAAATGAGCGTCCCTTCACCCAGAACAGCCGAATGCCCAACGCTATGATGAGTGCGTAACTGACGATCTCGATGACGCGGACCGTGTCGCCCATCATTTTCGCGGTCGCGTCCATGACGAGCGCCGCGATGGTGACGAGAATGACAGCGGTCAGGGATTGCAGCAGCGCCGATGCGAACGACAGGGCGATGCCGCGCCGCCAAGTCTCCTCATTGGCGAGAAGGTACGACGAGATCACCGCCTTGCCGTGACCGGGGCCGGCGGCGTGGAAAATCCCGTAGATGAACGAGATGCCCATCAATCCCCAAAGGGCCGAGCCGTCGGTTTTTGCGGCGCGGATGAGACCGGATAGTTCGCGGTAGAAGGCCGACTGCTTGGAGATGATCCAGCCGACGATGCCGGTCGCGGCCGGTTGACGCACGGCATCGAGCGGCCCGACTTGCGCGGAAACACGCACGAGCACGCATGCTGCGACCAGTGCCGCGAGCGCGACCATCGTCGTCAGCGCAAAACGGCGTATCGATCTTGCCGCCGCAGCAGCCGTCACGGGCACTTCACCGAAATCTTGTTGGCGAAGCTCGCGCCCATCCCGGCATTGGCCTCCGACGTCTGAAAGGCCTGATCGAGCCGAAGCGAGGAGGGAAAGTTGCCGTCATGCGGTTTTTCGACTGCGGTGGTACATTGCGCCGGCGCGCTGACCAGCCGCACCGGGTCCTTCTCGGCGAAACCGAAGTCAATGAAAAATTCCGGATCGTAGACTTCGACATCGAGCGCCCTGGCCTTGACCGGCGTCTTGAACGGCAACGTGAAATGCAGCGTCAGGACGGTTTCCCTCGGATCGTATTCGAGAAAATAATCGATCGGATCGAGAAATGCGTCCCGCTGCCGTTTGCCATCCACCTTGGCGTAAGTGAAGTAGGCATATTCTTTAAGCGACTCCACGTTGACCTTCGCCAACGGCTCAAGCTCTTCGCGCGTGAACTCGCCTTTGGTTTTTTGCTCCAGCCCCTGCGTGGCGAAGGCGGAGAACATATCGTCGAAGGTCCAGTGGTGGCGCACGCCGGTGACCGAGCCGTCCGCCGCGTACAGAAGCTCTTCGGTCATCGTCACCCAGACATGCGGATGCGCATCGGCGCCATCCGCCGCGAGCAGACAGGCCAACACGGCGATGAAAAAGACAAAACGATGCATCATCTACTCGCCAGATGCGCCGTCTCTGAGAGCACCCCGACGAGCGCTATGGCACCTGCGTTTCTGCGCGCGGCCCGGCACCCTCGGCACATTCCAGCGGGAGTGAGGCGGAAAGGAGGCTTGCCGATTATCAGGCCCACGAAGCGGCGGAACGCTATAGGATAGGTCGCGCGCCGGGGAAAAGCCCGTCATCTTATTGGTGAATACGGCCGGTAGGTTTCGCAGCGACAACTGATGCAACGGCGGCCACCACGGCATCACGCTGCCGCTTCTTCGCGCGCTGGCAAGGCGACGCGGTGCGCTCGCGATGATTTATCTCGATGCCCATGTCGACACCTGGCCCGAGAATTTCGGGCAGACCTGCCCCACGGCACGGTTTTACGAGCTCGGGGTCAGGGCGTCACGATGATTACCGCGCAAGACGTGCATGAGCACGGTCCCGCTGCAATCGCTGGACGAAATCCGCCAGGTGATCGGCGACGCTCCCGTTTACGTTAGCTTCGATATCGATGTGCTCGATCGTGCATTCGCGCCGGGTACCGGCACACCTGAAAGGCGGTCTGGCAAGTTGGCAAGCGCAGGCGATCATTGCAGCGGCTGCACAGGCTGCAATTAATCGGAATGAACTTGGTCGAGGTAAGTCCGGCCTACGATGTTGCGGAGATCACCGCGCTCGCCGCCGCGACGATGGTCTGGGAATATTTTTGTTTGCTTGGCGATCGAGGGATTTAGTGGCGGTTTACAGCCCCGCTGCACCGCCGTCGGCGCGCGGATCGTGCGCGCCTTCGCAAGTGGCGTCCGGATGCAACACCGCGGCGCCGGCATGGCCCATCGTATCGGAATAAGGTTCGGACAAAACATCGACGGCGTGGCCGGCCGCGGCAAGTCGATCGACGAGATTGCCGTCGAAGCGCGATTCCAGGCGCAGTCTTGTGTGGTTGTCGCCCCAGGTTTTGCCGAGCACCCAGCGGGCTCGGTCGATAGCGCTTGAGAGCGGCTCGCCGAACATCACGTGGCGGGTAAACAGCGCGGCTTGCGTCTGCGGCTGGCCGTCGCCGCCCATGGTGCCGTAGGCCATGACGCGTCCGTCGCTGAGTATGGCGAGCGCCGGGTTGAGCGTATGGAACGGCAACCGGCCGGGCGCGAGCAGGTTCAAGGCGCCATGATGCAGGGAAAAGCTCGCGCCGCGGTTTTGCATCAGCACACCGGTGCGCGGCAGCACGCAGCCCGAGCCGAACTCCCAGAACAGCGATTGGATGTAAGAGACGACGAGGCCGCTCGCGTCAACGGCGCCCATCCAGACGGTATCGCCCTCGCCGGAGCCGAGTGGCCAGCGCGCGGCCTTGCGCCGGTCGATCTTCATCGCTTCGCCCGCGATGAAGCGCGGCTCGAGGCAGCGATGGAGCCCGTGCGCGAGATCGTTCGGATCGGTCACGACGCGATCGCGCATGCGCAACGCGCGCTTGGTCGCCTCGATCAGTCCGTGGATGTGGTCGAAGCCTTCGGCTTCGGTCACGCCCAAGCGCGCGAACAACGCGAGGATCATCAGCGAAGCGACGCCCTGCGTCGGCGCCTCGGTGTTGTAGACCGTCCCGGCCGGCAGTTCGACATGCAGCGGGTCGGCGAGCGTCGCGTCATAGCGCGTGATGTCCTCGCGCTTGACCGGACTGCCGATGCGTTCGAGGTCGGCCGCCATCTCGCGTCCGACGTCGCCGCGGTAAAAATCGTCGAGGCCGGCATGGGCAAGGTGCGCCAGCGTCGCGGCGAGCGCCTCTTGCTTGAGTATGTCACCGACCGCCGGCGGTTTGCCTTCTGTCAAGAAAGTGTCGGCAAAGCCCGGCGCCGTTGCGAGCTCGGCAAGCTTCTCTGCGGTGAGACGAGCCTGGCTGCGCGTCACCGTATAACCGTTGCGGGCCTGACCGATGGCGGTCATCAATAGAACATCGAGCGGCAAAGTTCCGCCGCTTGCTCTCGCCGCTTCGAACGCCAGTATCCAGCCGCCGACCGCGCCCGGCACAGTGAGCGCGGCGAGCGGGCCGCGCGGCGGGATCGTTTCATAGCCCTGATAGAGTTCGAGCCGCGCGTCGTGGCCCGCGGGACCGGGCGCCATGATGGCGCGCACGCGACCGGACGGCCAGCGGATCAGCCAAAATCCATCGCCGCCGAGATGGTTCATATGCGGATAGACGACGGCGACCGACGCCGCCATCGCGATCATCGCTTCGAGCGCGTTGCCGCCTTCGGCGAGGGTCGATCGGCCCGCTTCCACGGCCCCGGCATGCGGTGCGCAAACGACGCCGCGGCGGTTACCCGCAGTGTGAAGCTCGACCATGCTCACGCCGCTGCGGGAGCGGGTTCGGCGAGCCCGCGCTTGCGCAACAGCGCCTCGGGGCTGGGCAACCGGCCGCGGAAGGCCCTATAGGCGTTTGCTGGATCGCGCGCGCCGCCCGCGGCGTAGATCGCGTCGCGCAGCCGTTTCGCCGTCGCCGGATCGAAAATGTCTCCGGTCTCCTCGAACGCTTCGAACGCATCGGCATCGAGCACTTCCGACCACATGTAGCTGTAATAGGCCGCGGCGTAGCCGCCGCCGGAGAACACGTGGTTGAAATGCGGTGGACGGTGACGCATTGCGATCTCCTCGGGCATGCCGATGCGATCTAGCTCGTCGGCTTCGAATGCGGTCGGGTCGACCGAGCCAGGGGCACGAAGCGAATGGAAATCGAGGTCGACGATCGCCGAGGCCAGGTACTCGACCGTGGCGAAGCCCTGATTGAAGTTGCGTGCGGCAATAAGCCGTTGCAGCAATTCCTCCGGCATCGGCGCCCCGGTTTGATAGTGCCGCGCGAAACGCCGAAGCACATCCGGCTGTTCGAGCCAATGTTCGTAGAGCTGCGACGGAAGTTCGACGAAATCGGTGGCGACGTTGGTGCCGGATATCCGCGGATAGGTCACCGCCGAGAGCAGGCCGTGCAGCGCATGACCGAACTCGTGAAACAGGGTGTGCGCGTCGTCGTAGCCGAGCAGCGTCGGCTCGCCTTCGGGCGCCTTGGCGAAGTTGCAGATATTGGCGATGAGCGGACGGATATCGCCGGCGAGCTTCTCCTGATCGCGCAACGAGGTCATCCAGGCGCCGCTGCGCTTCGAGGGCCGGGCAAAATAGTCGCCGAAGAACAAACCGATCTCAGCGCCGTCACCGGCGCGCACCGCCCAGACGCGCACGTCGGGATGCCAGACCGGCACGTCCGTGCGCTCGGTGAAGCTTAGGCCGAACAGGCGTCCCGCCGTATAGAAGGCAGCTTCGATCATTCGCTCGAGATTGAAGTACGTCTTGATGGCAGCCTCGTCGACGTCGCAGCGCTGTTTACGCAGCTTTTCGGCGTAGTAGCGCCAGTCCCACGGCGCGAGCGCGAAGTTGCCGCCTTCCTCCTGCACCAGCGCCTGCAAAGCGTCGCGATCGGTCTTGGCGCGGGCGCGCGCCCGCGTCCACACGGCGCCGAGCAACTCGCGCACTGCCGCCGGTGTTTTCGCCATCGCGTCATCGAGCCGGTAATGCGCGAAGTCGGAATAGCCCAGCAGGCGGGCGCGCTCGGCGCGAAGCCGCACCATCTCGGCGATGATCGACTTATTGTCGGTCGCACCGCCATTGTCGCCGCGCGAAATGAAGGCGCGATAGAGCTTTTCACGCAGGTCGCGCCGCTGCGCAAATTGCAGGAACGGCTCCGCGCTCGAACGCGACAGGGTAACGACGCAGCCGTCGAGGCCGCGTTCCATGGCATCGGACTTCATCGTCTCGCGCACGAAGTCGGGCAGGCCGGCAAGCTCCGCTTCACCGTGAAGCGGGAGCTTGAAGACCTGCTCGTCGGCGAGCACGTTCTGGCTGAATGCGGTGCCGAGTTCCGCCAGGCGCTTGACGATCTCGGCCAGCCGTGCTTTTGCCGTGCCATCGAGCGCGGCGCCGGCACGGCGGAAGGACGTGTGGTAGCGCTCGAGCACGCGTTCCTGCTCGGCGGAAAGGCCGAGCGTCGTCGCCTCCCGCATCAGCGTGTCGATGCGCCCGAAGAGCGCCGCGTTGGTGCGGAATTTGTTCCAGTGGCTGGCCACCTGAGGGGCGATATCGCGTTCGATCGCAAGCAGCGCGTCGTTGCTCTCGGCGCCGACGAGAAGGCCGAAGACAAGCTCCACGCGCATCAACGCCCGCCCGCTCAGCTCCAGCGCCACGATGGTGTTGGCGAAATCCGGCGGCTCGGGTCTGGCGGCGACAGCCTCGATTTCCGCGTCGTGCTCTGCAAATGCGCGGGCGTAAGCGGGGGCAAAGTGCTCCGGCCTGATCCGCGCGAATGGCGGCACCCCGTCGGGGGTCGTCCAATGCTCGAAAAACGGATTATCGGTGCGATCGGGGCGATTCATCGGCAGGCATTCCCAGTGAAGTTGCGAGCATTATATAGGGGTTTGAGCCTTGAAGTGGCCCCCCGTTTCGGAGAGAGTCCGGCCGCATTGGATAGAGCCATGAACAAGCCCGAGCCCCAAATACGGCGCCCGCGCCGTATCGTGTGGGAAAACGTCGTGACCGTCGCCAGCGCGGCCATTCTAATCAGCGCCGAAGTGTTCGGCGCCGCGTTCGCCGGAAGCTGGGCGATCGCCAATCTGCTTGCACTCGGCGTTGTCGGCGCGCGCCTGCTCGACGGATTGTTCGTGCTGTGCGGCATCTTCGTGATGGTTCAGTTCGTCCTCGCGGCGCGCCGCGTCGAGCCCTTTACGACGACGGACTAAAGCGGCGTTTGCGATTCTAGCCAGGCGCGGCGATCGGGAAATCGCTCCCCTAACCTTTCGTCAGGACCAAAACGCTTGCACGATGCGGCTGAATAGCTTATTGGCGAAATCGCCCAATTTCGCACGTGCCTGTGGCCGTGTGTCGGTCGGTGGGCATCCGGACAAGAGGCCGGACAGCCGCCTAAGGAAGATACTCTACTTCCTTAACTCCCGCGACCGGCAGCCGGAGGCGAACCGGCGATGCCAGCTCTCCACTGGCGACGCGGCTTAAAGCAACGACGGAAGGGCTTTTTTGGTTACTGCCGGCGCAAATGCCGGGGACACCGAAAGGGCTTGTCCTTCTTTGCCAGCAGTGCGGAACGGGTTTTCCCTCATCCGGACCAAGGCAGCAATCACGGCGACATACGGCGGCTCCGCAAAAAGCGAGAGATCCGCGCGCGTCGCAGGAGGTTCACCTCGGCGGCTACGCCGCCTGTCGGATTAGGGAGTGGGGTGTAGTGACCGCACGTATCCGCGAATTCCTGAAGCGACGTTCCGATAACGGACCCTGCCTCGTGGTCGACCTCGATGTCGTCCGCGAGAATTACCAGAACTTCGCCAAGGCGCTGCCAGACACCAAGGTGTTCTATGCCGTCAAGGCTAACCCGGCGCCGGAGATCCTGAAGCTCTTGGCCAGGCTTGGCTGCTGCTTCGATGTGGCCTCGCTGCCGGAGACGCACGCCGCGCTGGCGGCCGGATCGTCTGCCGATCGCATCTCCTACGGCAACACCATCAAGAAAGAGGCGGAGATTGCCGCGGCGTTCGCGCTCGGCATTACGCTGTTCGCCGTGGACTGTGAGGCCGAGGTGGAGAAAGTCGCCCGCGCCGCGCCCGGCAGCCGGGTGATCTGCCGTATCGTTTGTGACGGCTCCGGCGCCGAGTGGCCATTGTCGCGCAAGTTCGGGTGCGAGCCGGTCTACGCCGCCGATATCCTGGAGCATGCGCACAAACTCGGGCTGGTCCCGCACGGCGTTTCATTCCACGTCGGCTCGCAACAGCACAATGTCGAGGCTTGGGACCGGGCGCTAGCCTCGACGGCGGCCGTGTTTCGCGCCTGCGCCGAGCGCGGCATTGCGCTCGCCATCGTCAATCTCGGCGGCGGCTTTCCGGCGCGCTACGTGCGCAAGACGCCGAAGCTCGAATCCTACGGCAAGGCGATCTTCCGCGCGCTGCGCAAGCACTTCGGCAACAACCTGCCGAACACCATCATTGAGCCGGGCCGCGGCCTTGTTGGCAACGCCGGGATGATCGAGGCCGAGGTGGTGCTGATCGCCAAGCGTTCGCCCGAGGACGAGGTGCGCTGGGTGTATCTCGATATCGGCAAGTTCCACGGCCTTGCCGAAACCATCGGCGAGTCGATCCGCTATCCGATCCGCACCACAAAGGATCGCGACGAGACGGCGCCCTGCATCATCGCCGGCCCCACTTGCGACAGCGTCGATGTGCTTTACGAAAAGACGCCGTATCCGCTGCCGGTGTCGCTTGCCATCGGCGACAAGGTCCTGATCGAGGCGGCCGGGGCCTATACGGCGACCTATTCCTCGGTCGGATTTAACGGCTATCCGCCGCTGCGGCAGTATGTGATTTAAGCCCAACTGTCCTCGCGGAGTTGGGCGACCTCCAACCCCTGTTCAGGGGGAAAGATGATCGGCTCGGCGGCGGAGTTTTTCGTGAAGATCGGAGAAAACCGTGTTCTCCTTCGTCCCCTCGAAAGGGAGGATCAAGGAGGGGCTCGCAAACCGTTATCACGAACAACGAATTCACGCCGCCAAAGACGCGTCGCCCGACTTTCTACGACACCACCCACTCGATATGCGCCTTGATCGCTTTGCGGGCATCGTCGATCCAACCGTGCGGTCGCGCTTTCTCGATCATGGCAGAGAAATTCCGTTGCCAAGCGGGGTCGTTCTCCACGCCCGGCCAGCGGCGTAACGTTTGCTCGAAAACCCATGCCGTATCTGCGTCAGGTAGTTCCGCCCTGCCGGCGACGGCGCGCCGTGTGTCCTCGAGCCGGCCGCGATCGGCCGCTACGATGAGTTTAAAGGCGCGGAAATTGTGCCGATCTTCGAACTGTAGACCGTCTGCCTCGGAAAGCTTCAGAAACATGGAATTTCCCGGCGTTGGTGATTATGCGAGGTCGAGTACGCCGGCCTCGCCGTCTTCTGTCCCAAAGGCGAGGAAACGGCCGTCGGCGCTCCAGCCGAGCGCGGTGACCGGCGCGTTGCCCGGCTTTTTGGCGAGGATTTCGGCGCCGTCCTCGATGCGGACGAACAGCACCATGCCGTCGGCATAGCCGGCGGCGACAATCTCCTGTCGCGGATGGCAGGCAACCGTCTCTACGCGTTGCTGGGACGTCGCCAGCACCTTCGGCTCCTTGCCCATGGGGCCGTCTTTGCTCTGGAAGGGCCAGAGGATGAGTTGGGTGGCGCCCGAGGTCGCGAGCCAGTGCCCGCGGGTTGACCAGCCGAGCGACGTCACGCGCGCCGTATAGCCGGACATACGCATGTGCTTGCCGTCCGCAAGGCGCCAGCCGTGTAGCATCGGCTCTTGCATGGTGGTGACGAGGAAGCGGCCGTCGGGACTGACGGTGGCGCCGAGATGCGAGCCCTTCCACTCGAGTTTTTCCGGCACGGCCTCCGGCGCATTCGGAAACCACAGCGTCGCGCCGTTGTAATGGGCGATAGCGAGCCGGAAGCCCTTCGGCAGGAAGGCAAGGCCGCCGACGGTGGAGGGCGCCTCGAATTCGCGGCGTTCCTTTGCCTGCACGAACGCGGTCTTGCCAGCGGACCACGCGACCGTCCCGTCGGGCCCGAGCGCGACGTGGTCGATCCAGCGAAGCATTGCGTCGGTGGCAAGGGTGCGGGTTTCGCCCACCCCGTCGGTCGCGACCACCTTGCCGTCGTCGCCGCCACTGATGATGCGCTTGCGGTCGGCGGTCGTCGCGAGGATCGCTCCGCCGTGGACGGAAACGCGCCGCGGTTCGCCTTTCGGCTCGACCAGCAACAGCGCTTCCTCGCCAAGCGCGAACACGGCGGTTTGGTCGAGAAATAGCGCGGCAACGATCGGCTCGCCGGCCGCGACCGGATGGATGCGATCGACGACGGAGGCAGTGTCGGTGCGAGTATCGCTCATGGCCGCAGGCCGCTCCCAGCGCGGGGCGAGAGGCATCAAGCAATGCAGCTTTCAAAGCCCTGCCGGATTGTCTCCTCCGGCAGATTGCGGCCGATGAAGACGATGCGGCTGTCGCGCTTCTCGCCTTTTTTCCACGGCCGCTGGTGATCGCCGTCGAGGATCATGTGCACACCCTGGAAAACGAAGCGGTCGTCGTCATTCTTGAATGACAGGATGCCCTTACTGCGCAGAATGTTAGGGCCCTCGGTCTGCACCAGATTCTGCACCCATGGGAAAAACTTGTCGGGATCGAGCGGCCTCTCGGTCTTCAGCGAAACCGATTGCATGTCCTCGTCGTGATAGTGCCTGAGGCCGCCGTGCTTATGCTCGTGGTTGTGCCCATGATCGTGGTGGCGATCGTGGTCATGGTCATGGTCCTGGCCGTGCGCATGGCGATGGTCGTGATCGTCCTCGGTTTCGAGGAATTCCGGCTCGATATCGAGGATGCGATCGAGGTCGAAAGCGTTTCGGGCCAGGACTTCGTTGAGCGGAATCTGCGCGCGCTCGGTTTTGTGCACCTTGGCGTAGGGATTGATGGCGCGGATGCGCCCTTCGACGTCGCGGAGTTCTTCGACCGACACAAGATCGGTTTTGTTGATCAGGATTACATCGGCGAAGGCGATCTGGTTCTTCGCTTCCGGTGCGTCCTTGAGCCGATCGTTGAGCCACTTTGCGTCGGCGACGGCGACAACCGCGTCGAGCCTGGTCTTGCGCCCGACATTCTCGTCGACAAAAAATGTCTGCGCTACCGGCGCCGGGTCGGCAAGACCTGTCGTCTCGACGATGATAGCGTCGAACTTGCCCTTCCGGCGCATCAAACCGTCGAGGATGCGCACGAGGTCGCCGCGTACGGTGCAGCAGATGCAGCCGTTATTCATCTCGAACACTTCCTCGTCAGCGCCGACGACAAGGTCGTTGTCGATGCCGATTTCGCCGAATTCATTGACGATGACGGCGTACTTCTTGCCGTGAGGCTCGGAAAGGATGCGATTGAGTAGCGTGGTCTTGCCGGCGCCGAGATAGCCGGTCAGCACAGTTACCGGAATCTTTTCAGACGAAACCTGTTCGGACATGCGGGGGCCTCCCTGCGGGCTATATAGGCGGTTCCGCGCCGGCCCAAAACGCTGGAATGCGGGCGTCTTCGTGCTTTGGCGGTTGACGCCCCGCGTCAGGGCATAAATATCCTTGCGGTCGATATGTTATAATATTACATTTTGCGGTGTTCGCCCCTTGATTTTCCAGGGGAAATTGCGAGGCAATGCCGTGAAGACGCTCGGCGGCGTGACAACCGCACTTCTCATGATGCTTGCCAACCTTGCCGCCGAGCGCGCCGCGGATGGGAAGATCGCGCTCGTGGCGGCGGAGAATTTTTACGGCAACGTCGCGCAACAGATCGGCGGCGACCGGGTATCGGTCGTGAGCATCCTGAGCAATCCCGACCAGGATCCGCACTTGTTCGAAGTCTCGCCGACCATCATCCGCCAAGTCGCGGCGGCGCGGATCGTCGTCTACAACGGCGCCGACTATGATCCGTGGATCGAGAAACTCTTGGAAGTGACGCCCACTGTCGGGCGCGTCGCGATCGTCGCCGCCGATCTCGTGAACCGAAAGGCCGGGGACAATCCGCACTTCTGGTACGATCCGGCGACGATGCCGGCGGTCGCAAATGTGCTCACGGCCGCGCTCGTCGCGGCCGATCCCGGCCACAAGGGCGATTACACGGCGCGGCTGAAAACGTTCCTCGCCTCGCTCGAACCGCTAAATGAAAAGATCGCCGCGCTTCGCGGCAAGTATGCCGGCGTGGCGGTCACGGCGAGCGAACCGATCTTCGGCTGCATGGCTGAGGCACTGAAGCTGCAAATGCGCAACGAGCGTTTCCAGCTTGCCGTCATGAACAATACCGAGCCGAGTGCGCGCGACGTCGCCGCATTCGAACGGGACCTGAAGACCCATAAGGTGCGGGTCATGTTCTACAACAAGCAGGCATCGAACAATGTGGTCCAGCATCTCCTCGATCTGGCGCGGGCGTCGAACATTCCGGTTGTCGGCGTGACCGAGACGGCCCCGCCCGGCGTATCGTACCAGGATTGGATGCTGAGCGAGCTCGACGAAACGCAACGCGCGCTGGCCGGACCTTCGTCATGAATGTTATCGAGCTCGACCAAACGACGATCACGATCGGCGACCGCGATGTATTGGTGAATACCAGCTTTGCGATCAGGCGCGGCGAATTCATCGGCGTTCTCGGTCCCAACGGCGCCGGCAAGACGACGCTCATGCGCGCGATCCTCGGCTTGCTGCCGCCGAGCGGGGGAAGCCTGCGTGTGTTCGGGCGCGTCCCGCAACGCGGCGACCGCGATATCGGCTACCTGCCGCAGGTTCGCACAGTGGTGCCGGATCTGCGCGTGCGCGGGTTCGACTTCGTCGCCAGTTCCGTGCACGGCGAGCGCTGGGGACTGTCGTTCCTGACACGCGCCGATCGCGCAATGATCACCAGGACTTTGGAAGCCGTCGGCGCAGGCGACCTGGCGACGCGGCCGCTCTCCGAGATGTCGGGCGGCGAGCGGCAACGGCTCCTGCTTTCCCAGGCCCTGCTTGGCGAGCCGCAGCTCCTGCTGCTCGACGAACCGCTGATCAGCCTCGACTACCGCTATCAGGAGGCGGTCATCGATCTCGTTCGTAGCTTCGCTCGTGAGCGCAATATCACGGTTCTGTTCAGCGCCCACGAGCTCAATCAGCTGATCGGCACGCTCGATCGCGTGCTTTATCTCGGCAATGGCCGCGCCGCGCTCGGCACGGTGGAAGAGGTGGCCACCGCGCCGGTGCTGTCGCAGCTCTACGGCGCCGATATCCAGGTCGTGCACGCCGACGGGCACATTTTCGTGCTCTCGCGCGGCCGCGACGTCGAGCACTCCGATCACGCGCATGATAACGGTCACGGACACGATCACGGCCACGGTCGTCATCATGCTTGAATACGACTTTATGCGGAACGCCTTTGCCGCAGCTGGTGTCGCGGCGGTCGTGTCGGGATTGGTGGGTTACTTCCTGGTGCTGCGCGGACAGACTTTTGCCGGTCACGCGCTGTCCCATATCGGTTTCGCCGGCGCCACGGGCGCGGTGCTGATCGGCCTTGCGCCGGTGTGGGGGCTTGTCGGGTTCACGGTCGCGGCCGGAATCGGCATGGGCATGCTCGGCGAGCGCATCAGCGGCCGCGACGTCGCCATCGGTGTGGTGTTGGCGCTGGCGCTGGGGTTTGGCCTGCTTTTTCTGCACTATTATACGGCGTTTGCGACGCAGGCGACGGCGCTCTTGTTCGGCAACGTGCTGGCCGTCGACCGGTCGATGATCGTAACCCTCGCCGGGCTGGGCATGGTCACGTTTGGGGGCCTTGCCGCGATCATGCGACCGCTGATCTTTGCGAGCCTGCAACCGGAATTGGCCGAAGCCAAGGGCGTGCCGCTGCGCTTTGTCGCCACCGCCTTCCTGACCATTGTCGCGTTGGCGGTCGCGGAAAGCGCGCAGATCGTCGGTATCCTTCTGGTTTTCGCGCTCATGGTCGGACCGCCGGCGACGGCGCAGGCGCTTGCGACCGGGCTATGGAGCGGAATGCTGCTGTCGGCGGCTTTTGCATTGGCCGAAGCCTGGGCCGGCATCGCGGTCGCTTACTATACCGATTGGCCGGTGAGTTTCTGCATCGCAATCCTGAGCGCACTAGGCTATTTCCTCACCCGCGGCGGCTTCCTGCCGCGCTCGGTGCGGAAACGATGAGCGAGCAAAAACTCCGCGCGGTCTGCGTCGGCGAAGTCCTGATCGAGATGGCGCGCGGCGCTGACGGCAGGTTTTCGCTTGCCTGCGGTGGCGACACCTTCAATACCGCGGTCTATCTCGCCCGCGCCGGCATCGATGTCGGTTTTGCAACTGCGCTCGGCGACGATCCCTATTCCGAAAGCATCATGGCGCTCGCCGCCGCCGAGGGCATTTCGACGCAGCTCGTTCTGCGCGTTCCCGGCCGGCTTCCGGGGTTATGCATCATCGAAAACGGCCCGGCCGGAGAGCGCAGCTTTCGCTATTGGCGCGAGGGCGCGCCGGCCCGCGACCTGTTCGAACTCAGCGACTGGATGCGGCTCGCCGAAGGCCTGGTGTCGGCACGACTGATCTATTTCTCCGGCATCACTCTGTCGCTTTATTCGAACAACGGCCTCGGCCGCTTCCTCGCGCTGCTCGAAGCCGCGCGCCAACAGGGCGCCAAGGTGGCATTCGATGGCAATTTCCGTCCGCGCGCCTGGAAAGGCGATCTCGCCCGTACGCGCACAGTGTTCGTCGAGACGCTCAAACGCGTCGATATCGCGTTGCCGACGTTCGACGATGAAGCCGTGCTATGGGGCGATCCGTCGCCGGAGACGACCGTCGCGCGCCTGCAGGCGTTCGGCATCGGCGAGATTGTCGTCAAGAACGGGCCCAACAGCGCGCTCGTCGCTTCAGGCCGTTCCCAGGAATTCGTGCCGGTACCGGAGGTCATGGTGCCGGTGGATACGATGGCGGCGGGTGACGGGTTTAACGCCGGCTATCTTGCCGCACGGCTGAGCGGGGCCGACCCGGCGCAGGCGGCGAGCGCGGCGCATCGGTTGGCCGGCGCCGTGATCCGCCATCCGGGCGCGTTCGTTCCACGCGCGGACGCCGCGGTGCATTGACGGGCGGCGGATGACAGCAGCCGCAAGAAAGAAGATAATCGCGGCGGGATACGAACACCAAAGATGAGGTCGCGAGATGGAGCTTCCATCGCCCTTGTCTGCGATCCGGGAGGAAAACCCATGAAACGCCTCGCCATCGCGCTTGCCACGATACTCGCTGTCGCACTCGGCCGTCCTGCGTTCGCCGGCGAGCCCATCGTCATCAAATTCAGCCACGTGGTGACGCCCGACGCGCCCAAGGGCAAGGCAGCGTTGCTCTTTAAGGAACTCGCCGAGAAATATACCGACGGCCGTGTGAAGGTCGAAGTCTACCCAAATTCGTCGCTCTACAAGGATAAGGAGGAGCTCGAAGCCTTGCAGCTCGGCTCGGTCCAAATGCTGGCTCCCTCAATCGCCAAGTTCAGTCCGCTCGGCGTCAAGGAATTTGAGATCTTCGATCTGCCGTTCCTCTTGAGCGACGAGGCGCGTGCGCGGCAGATGATGGCGAGCCCGATGATGGCCGACCTCAACAAAAAGCTCGAGGCCAAGGGCGTTTTACCGCTCGCCTACTGGGACAACGGGGCGCATGACTATACTGCCAACAAGTCGCTGATCTCGCCGGACGACTTCCGCGGAATGAAGATGCGTATCCAGGGCGGCAAGGTGTTGGACGCGGTGACGCGCGAGCTCGGCGCCATCCCGCAAATTATTGCCTTCGGCGAGCTGTACCAGGCGCTGCAAACCGGAGTGGTCGACGGTGAGGACAACGTACCGACGAACATCCTCACGCAGAAACTCTATGACGTACAGAGATACATGACCATTTCCCACCACGGGCGCCTGACCTACGCGCTGATCACCAACAAGACGTTCTGGAATTCACTGCCGGAGGACGTGCGCGCCCAGCTCGATCGCGCGGTCAAGGAAACAAATACTTTCTTCAACGACACGGCGGCAAAAGACAACGCCGACGCGATCGAGAAGATCAAGGCATCGGGCAAGACAGAAATTCATATCCTGACCGAGGCGGAAAAGAAGGCCTGGATCGCCAAGCTGATGCCGGTTCATGCCGAAATGCAGAGTTGTTTCGGCAAGGATTTCATCGAACGCATCTACAAGGCCTCGGGCTTCACGCCGCCGCAATCATAAAAGCGGCTCGGGGACTACGTGAGCAGTCTCGGATCGGTGCTGGACCGAATCCTCGATCGGCTGGAAGAATGGATCATCGCCACCCTCATTGGCGCCGCGACGATCCTCACTTTTGTCGCCGTTGTGCACCGCTACGGTGCGAGCAATTCGGCCGAGCTCGGCCGATGGGCGGGAACGCACGGCTTCGTGTTGCTGCGCCGTGGGGCGGATTGGATCTATACCGCGGCCGCCACCGTCAATCTTTCCTGGGCGCAGGAACTGGCCACCTACATGTTCGTGTGGATGGCCAAATTCGGCGCCGCGCTCGGCGTGCGCACCGGCATCCATGTGGGAGTCGATGTTTTCATCAACCGACTGCCGCCGGCCGCGCGCAAGCCGGTGATCGTGTTCGCGCTACTCTGCGGAGCGTTGTTCACCGGCGTCATCGGTACGCTCGGCGCCGTTTATGTCCACGAGCTTGATCCCGATCAGGTTTCGCCGGAGCTCGAATGGCCGAGCTGGATCATCTATTTGTGCATTCCGCTGGGCTCCTACCTCATGTGTTTCCGCTTTTTGCAAGTGATGTGGCGCTTCCTGCGCACCGGCCTGGTGCCGCATCAGGGCCACGGCATCGATTACGAGACGTCCCGCGGTGACGCCGTGGCGCCGCCCGGCGAGGCGGCGCGATGAACGTATTCGCGCACGCCTCGTCCAGACCGACGGCGCCGCGGCCGCTCGGCGACGCGGTCATGGCGGCGCTGATCATCGCGATCCCGATCGCGCTGGCGCTCATCTGCTTCGCGGCGCGGCTGCACATCGTCGACCTGTCGCACACGGTGCGCGCCGAGCTGCTGTTCGCGTTGCTACTTGCCTTGATGGCGAGCGGCATGCCGATCTCGATCGCGCTCGGCCTTTCGGTTCTCACGTATCTGTTTATCCTCTCCGATGTCGATCCGAAGATGGTGGGGCTGAAACTCTTCACCAGCATCGACCGCTTCGAGATCATGGCGATCCCGTTTTTCATTCTGGCCGGCAACTTCCTCACCACCGGCGGCGTTGCGCGCCGCATGATCGATTTCGCCACCTCGCTGATCGGGCATTGGTACGGCGGTCTTGGACTGGCCGGCGTCGTCGCCTGCGCGCTGTTCGCCGCGATCTCCGGTTCATCGGTCGCGACTGTCGTCGGCATCGGCTCGATCATGCTGCCGGCGCTTTTGCAAAACGGCTATCCGCCGCGCTTCGGCGGCGGTGTGATCGCGACCTCCGGCGCGCTCGGTATCCTGTTTCCGCCTTCGATCAACCTCGTCATCTACGCGGTCGCGACCAGCGGCATGCAGCCGCGCGGGTCGGACGGCGCCGTGGTCGATTTCGGCCTCGGTGGGTCAGCTTTTTATCGCCGGTATCGTGCCCGGGCTCATTCTGGCGACGATGCTCGGCGCCACCACCTGGTATCGCGCCTGGCGCAACGATTATCCGCGGATGGAACGCGCGAGCTGGGGTGAATGCTGGCGCGCCTTTCGCGAAAGCATTTGGGGATTGCTGCTGATCTTCCTGGTGCTCGGCGGCATCTATTCCGGCCTGTTCACGCCAACCGAGGCCGCCGCCGTGGCTGCCGTGTACGCCTTCATCGTGGCGGTCTTCGTCTACAAGGGATTGAAATTCACCGAGGTACCAGCGGTGCTGCTCAAGGCCGCGTCCATGAGCGCCATGATCCTCTACATCATCACCAACGCGGCGGTGTTCTCCTGGCTGCTGACGTCGGAACAAATCCCGCAATCAATGGCAGAGTGGATGAGCGCGCAAGGGTTCGGCATGGTCCGATTCCTCCTTGTCACCAACGTCGTGCTGCTCGCCGCTGGTAACTTTATGGATCCGGCCGCGATCGTGCTCATCATGGCGCCGATCCTGTTCCCGATGGCGGCCGCGCTCGGCGTCAATGCGGTGCACTTGGGGATTCTGATGGCGGTCAATATGGAGGTCGGCCTTTGTCATCCCCCGGTCGGGCTCAATCTCTACGTCGCCTCCGGCATCACCGGGATGGGCATTGGCGAACTCACGGTCGCGGTGCTCCCTTGGCTTGCGACCATGCTCGTCTTTTTGGTGATGGTGACCTACATTCCGGCGCTTTCACTGTGGCTGCCGCATCTGCTGGGGATGATGTGAGCCGCTTACGATTTCCCGGATTTCCGGGTCCGCATCGCGCGTAGCGCACGCGCCAGCGCATGACCGGCAAGAAAGCTGAGCGCGATACCGACTGCGAATTGGATGTCCGGAACGTGGAGGGATCGACCATGCGAACCTCCCGGAGGGATTTAGTACTGGCCGGATCGCGATCAGCTTATAAGCGCCCAACATTCAAGGCCCTGCTTCGCCACATTCATCGACCGCAATGGAAGAACGACCAGCCGCGACCAGCCTGAGCCCGCCCGCCGAAATCGTCGCCAACCTTTGGCAGTCGGCGACCGGAGACGCGGCTGCGCTTGATTGCCTGAAACTCACTGGCAGTGAACCCGTTCTGCCTTCCTCTTTCCGTATCGGGGTCGCGGCGCAGGCGAGCATTGCCGCGGCCGGACTTGCCGCAGCGGAGCTGCGGCATGGCGCCGGCGCGCCACGCCAGCTTGTCGACGTCGACATGCGGCATGCGGCAATCGAATTTCGCAGCGAGCATTATCTGACGGTCGATGGGGAGGCGCCGGCCTTCTACGGCGACCCGCTATTCGGCGCCTACCGCGCCGGCGATGATCGTTTCGTACGGCTGCACATGAACTTCCAGCACCACCGCGAGAACGTCCTCGAGTTCCTCGGCTGTGCGCCGACGCGCGCGTCGATCGAGGAAGCGCTCAAAACATGGGACGCTGTCGCCTTCGAAACTGCAGCTTATGAGCACGGCTGCGTCGTCGCCGCGATGCGATCGCCGGCCGAATGGGGCGAGCATCCACAAGCGGCGGCGGTGGCGGCGTCGCCGGTCGTGCAAATCGAGAGGATCGGCGAAGCGCCGCCGCGGCCGCTGCCGACCGGCGCGAGATCGCTTGAGGGGCTGCGCGTCCTCGATCTGACCCGCATCATTGCCGGTCCGGTCGCGGGCCGGGCGCTCGCGGCTCACGGCGCGGAGGTGATGCGGATTTCCGCGCCGGGTCTGCCCTTCATCGACTGGCTGGCGAAGGACACTGGTCGCGGCAAGCTCTCGGCCTATGCCGATATCGCCAAGCCTGACGGCAGGGCTGCCTTGGCGCGGCTCGTCAAGGAAGCGGACATCTTGCTGCAAGCCTTCCGGCCCGGCGCGCTCGCGTCGCGCGGATTTGGATTTTCTGACGTGGCGGCGATGCGCCCCGGGATCGTGTACGGCTCGCTCTCGGCCTATGGGGAACCGGGACCCTGGGCGTCGCGCCGCGGCTTCGACTCGCTGGTTCAGACAACGACGGGCTTTAACTTCGCCGAGGCGCAAGCCGCCGGCGTCGAGGGCCCGAAGGAATTGCCCTGTCAGGCGCTCGATCATGCAACCGGCTATTTGCTGGCATTTGGGACGATCATGGCGCGGCTGCGCCAGGCGCGCGAAGGCGGCAGCTGGCTGGTGCGCGTTTCGCTTGCCTCGACCGGCAGGTGGATCTGGAATCTCGGCCGTGTCGGCGATGGATTTTCCTGCCCACTTCCGTCGCGCGACGATGTAGCGGACCTGCTCGAAGACAGCCCCTCGCCATTCGGCAGGTTGTGCGCCGTGCGGCACGCGGCTCGGCTCGCGGCGACGCCCGCGCGATGGGAACGGCCTTCGGTGCCGCTCGGCACCAATCCGCCGGCGTGGCCGTCACGTACCGAAATCGCTGGGCCGTAGCTCAATTGGGCTGCCGTGCGGCGTGCGTGCGCATGCACGCCGCCAGGCTTCCCGGGTGCGGTCAAGCGTTTCGGCGTCGGCAACGCCTTTGGCGGCGACCACACGCTCGAGTGCGGCGAGCCAGTGGTGGTAGTAGGTCTCGCCGGTGTCGGGATCGCCGCGCGCCTGCGCCTTGTTGATTTCGTCGCCGAGCGTGGCGGCCCATTCGGAGGAGGAGAACACGCCGCGCTCTTTGAGCGCCAACGCAAGCGCAAAGGCTTGCGCTTCCCACGGCTCGCGAAACGCCGGCTCGCTGCCTGTTGTCATGCCGCTTCCAGATACGGTTCGAACGCCTCGATCGAAACCTTGAGCGTCGGATCGGCCGTCTCGCCCCATAACTCGCGGCTTTCGAATAGCACGGTGTAGAGCCATTGCGGGTTCTCGCCGGCGCCGATCGCCGTCGAGTTCGGAAATACATGACAACCGCGGAGCGCCTCGATCACGCCGATGTGCCCGCGCGCGTAACGCGGCAGGCGCGTGTGTGTCTGTGGGTGAATGTTCTTCGCGCGGACGCGGTCGCCGACTTTGAAGCGGGCGGGTGCCGATGCGGGCCGGCTGAACGAGCCGCGGTTGAGCGTCCTTGGAACATCGGCGAGACCAAGCCGGCGCTTGAGCAGCTTGGCCGCGTGCAACGCGTGACCGGCGGCGAGTTCGTCAGCGCCGACAAGGCCGCGCTGCACCACCATGTTTTCCAGCCGCAGCGCCCATTTTCCGTAATAAGAACGCGAGAGATAAACGTCCGGCGGCAGCACTTCGACGCCGGCGCGACCTTCGTCGATGGTCCAGGCGCCGATCGCGCCCATCGCGCGATTGAGTGCGAGGCAACGTCCTTCCCAGGCGGCACGGAAAACCGGCTCGTCCTTCTCCGGCTCGACTTTGCCGAAGCCGTGCATTCCGCCCATGTCGTGAATGCCGTCCATCACCCGACCTCATGCGCATGCTTCGGCAATCCAGTGCCGATCATGCTGTCGCGCGTGACCAGCGCGGCGAGTTTTTCTTCACTCCAGCCTTCGGTGCCAGCTGGGCGCATCGGTACGACGATGAAGCGCGTCTCGGCGGTCGAATCCCAAACGCGGATTTGTGTATCCGCCGGCAGCGTAACGCCGAAATCGGCGAGCACGCCGCGCGGATCGTTCACAGCGCGTGAGCGATAGGGAGCGGATTTGTACCAGACCGGCGGCAGGCCGAGCACTTCCCACGGATAACAGGAGCAAAGGGTGCAGACGACCATATTGTGCCGGGTCGGGGTGTTCTCGACTGCGATCAGATGGTCGCCGACGCGATTGATCGCGCCGAGGGATTGGGCGGCTTTGGACGCGTCCGCGACGAGCGCGCGCTTGAATTCGGGGTCGCTCCACGCCCTGGCGACGACAAGTGCGCCGATGTGCGGGCCGATTTTGGTCTCGAATGCCTCGATCATTGCGTCGAGCGCGGCCGGATCGATGTAGCCCTTCTCCGCCAGAACGGTCTCCAGCGTCCGCACCCGCAGCTGCATTTCGGACAATTCCGAGCCGTGCTCGTGATGATGGTGATGATCGTCGTCGTGATCGTGCGTCATCGCACGCTCCTCCATTCGCCGCGCGGCATAATGCGCATTATAGTGCGCAGTTACACGCCGTCACCTGCAGGGAGAGCGCATGAGCGCGGCAAAAATCTTCGACCTTACGGGCAAAGTCGCGCTGGTGACCGGCGCGTCGAGCGGGCTTGGAGTACGCTTCGCCGAAGTTCTGGCGGAGAACGGCGCCGCGGTGGTGCTGGTGGCGCGCCGCGCCGATCGCCTCGACGCGCTCAAGGCGCGAATCCAAAAATCGGGCGGCCGCTCTATCACGGTCGAGGCTGACGTGCGCGATCGCAAGGCGATGGCGCTTGCGTACGACGCCGCAGAAAAGGTCTTCGGCACGGTCACCATCCTGATCAACAATGCCGGCGTGGTGCACTCGGACCGCGCCGTCGAACTCGCCGAGGAGGAATGGCGGCGCGTGCTTTCGACCAATCTCGACGCGGTGTTTTATTGGGCACAGGAGGCGGCGCGGCGCATGCTCGCAGCTGGCAAAGACGGCGCCATTGTCAATATCGCCTCGGTGCTCGGGTTTAGCCCTGACAAGGGCGTCGTCGCCTACGCGACCGCCAAGGCGGGCGTGATCCAGCTCACCAAGGCGTTGGCGATCGAACTCGCCTTCAAAGGCATCCGGGTCAACGCCATCGCGCCCGGGTGGATCGTCACCGAGATCAACAGCGAGTACCTTGCCGGTCCGGGCGCCGCGATGACGCGGCAAATTCCGATGGGCCGTTTCGGCGACCCGCGCGATCTCGACGGGCCACTGCTGCTGCTTGCCTCCGACGCCGGGCGTTACATGACCGGCACGACAATTGTGACAGACGGCGGCCAGCTGGCAGCGCTGAAAGTGTGAGCGGGCAGCGCCGGCAAGCAGCCGCCGCAGCCACGCGCGCCTTCATTTGATCGCATCGGCGTAAGGGTAGATCAGTGGTCCGGTCCGGTACGCTTGCGGCCAGATGATGACTTCGTGCTTTATCTCGCGGAACTGCTCGAGACTGTTGTCGGAAACATCCTGGAACTGAGTCCAGACGACGCGCGGAGTGGCCCATTCGCCGTTCTTGCCGAAGGCGATGTTGCCGATAATCGTATCGAACGAATGTTGGCGGATATAGTCGGTGAGCTTGTCTTGATCGACGCTGCCGGTCGCCTGAACCGCCTGCGCTAGAACCTGGCCGCCCGCATAGCCGAACGGCGCATAGGCGTAGCCGAGCGGGTCGACGCCGAAATCGGGCGCCTTGGCCTGATACTTCGCCAGCATGTCGCGCAAGCCGGGAAAGTCGAACGTTGGGGAATTCACGAACAGATCCTGTTTAACGATGCCGTTGAGCAACGGCCCGAGCTGAACCTTCATTCCCGTAGCAAGCAATCCGATCAGCCCGCCACCGAACAGTTTCGGACGAAGACCGATCTCGTGCGCGGCGCGGACGATACCCAACGTGTCCGGCGGGTAGGCCGCCGCGAAGACCATGTCGGGCGAGGTGGCCTGAACTGCGCGCAAGATCGGCCCGAAATCGGTGGTGCCGGGCGGATAGCTCTTATTATAGACAATCTCGAAGCCGAGTGACTCTGCGTTCGCGCGCGCGCCGTCCGTGGTGTTGCGCGCAAATTCCGCATCGGCGCCAAGGATCGCTACGGTTTTCGGCTTCGGGGTCAGCGCGGCCGCGAGCTCGAAAAAACCCCGCGACATCGCGATCTTCGGTTCAGGCCCGAGCGAAATCATCGAGAAATATTTCGGATAGTGGAATTCGCTGTTGGCCGAGACCGCAAAGAAAGCAAGCGTCATCATGTTGTGCTGCATCAGCACGAGGATCGCGGGCGCGACCATGTTCGTCGCATACGGTCCAATCGTCAGATCGACTTTGTCGACGTCGATCAGCTTCGTATATATTCCAGGCACGGTGGCCGGGCTGCTCTGATCGTCGTAATAAACGAACTCGACCGGACGGCCGAGCAATCCGCCCTTGGCATTGACGTCGTCGCGCCAAATCTCGAGCGCCAGCAACAATTGCTTGCCGTTGACCGCGACGCCGCCGGTCAGCGACAAACTAAACCCGATCCTGATCGGCTTTGTATCGGCCGTCGCCGCGGTGGTCTGCATAATTGCAAGCAGAACGGCCAATCCGGCCAGCAGCCATTTCAGGCGGCCAAGAAGGGCGAGTCGCATTGCAAAATCCTCCCGCGGCGCGCCATCTCTCGCGGCGCACTCTTAAAAACCATGGTAGGCGAGACAGCATGAGCGTCGCAACCCTGCACGAGCGTCGCAAGCCTACTCGCGCGCTTGACTGTCTGCTTCTCACGTTTCTAGATGCCGGCCCCCAGCATCGCAAAGCGAGAACAAAGTTCATGGAAAAGCAAGTGCGCCGGGTCGTCACGAACCATGAAGCGGACGGCAAGGCGGTGGTGCTGCTCGACGGCGCTCCGGGAACGATCACGGAGCGTCCGGAAAGCGGTGTGAAATCGTGGCTGCTGTGGGTGACCGATTCAGTGCCGGCCGATGTCAGCGGATCGCAGGATCGCGCCGACCGCAAGATCAGCATTCCACCGCCGCCGGGCGGCAGCGTTTTCCGGATCGTTGACTTCTATCCGACGGACGAAACTGCCCGCCGATCACATGGCTCGCACCATGGGAGCCGACCACTCGTCGAACGGATGGCCGCCGCGCCATCCCGCCATGCACCGAACGCGCAGCGTCGATTATGCGATCGTCCTGTCCGGCGAGATCGACATGCTCCTTGACGATTCGGAAATCCACCTCAAGGCCGGTGACGCGCTCGTCCAGCAAAGTACCAATCACGCATGGGTCAATCGCGGCACCGAGCCATGCCGCATCGCATTCGTGCTGATTGACGCCAAAGAGCTCTGATCGCTCCTGCGAAAGGGAAGGGACGAAGAGTGGAAACGCTTCGTCTCCGAGGTCATGCCGCATCTCGGCGACGGGACGCAGGAGTGAAGTTCGGAAAGTCCATGGTAGTGCCGACCGCGCGTCGTTGCCGGAGTCTTTCCGCCGATTGCGGATCGTGTGCCGGCAGATAGACAGTCGGACGCTGTGAGCACATGGCTTGAATATTTGCGAATGTCGCACGCGCGACGGAATCGTTCGGGCTGACGCCGTCGACGATTCCGCGCAGCATGGTCGATTCCAGATAGGACGTGTCGCCGGCGAGCATGATCTGCCCCGCTCCATCGCGCACGACGACCGAAACATGCCCAGGCGTGTGGCCGGGTGTCGGCACCGCAGTGATGTCTCCCGTACTGGTTACGGGTGCACTGCATGCGAAAGGTCCGCAAGCCGATGGTTGCCAGGCGATCGATTGCGGGTCGAACCATTTCGGCCATCGGTCAGGCAGATAACCCCGGATCGCTCCCGCGATGCCGACTGTTCGCGTGAGCTCATCGTCGCTGACGAGGATGCGGCTGTGCGGGAAGTGCGCGAGGCCACCGTCGTGGTCGATGTGCATGTGCGTCAGCACCACCGTCGTGACGTCGCGGGTGTCGATACCGTGTTTTTTCAATTGCGGGCCGATTTCCTGTTCGGGTTCGATGTCGAAGCGAACGCCAAATTGAAAGAAGGGATGCCAGGGCAGCGATTTCAGATGCGCGGCCGCGCCGGTGTCGACGACGATGACACCCTCGGGATGCTCGATCGCCCAGGCGTAGACGGGAACCCAGTCCGCCCATTCCCACGAAATGATCGGCTGAAGTTGCCGAAAAAGGCCGTGGCCGCGGCCTTCGATCTGTGCCTGTTTGATGCGGACGCGGCCGGTCTCGATGGCATGGATGCGCATGGTGTTTTTCCTTGCAAAGGACTGCGCTCAGCGTCGGCCGATGTGGCCGAGATGGGTGTCGCCGAAGCCTGACGAATATTTGAGGCCGTAGCCTAGCGCCCGGTCGAAGCCGATATGCGCGGCTGAGATGAGACCGGCGGCCGTCAGTGCAGGCATGCCGGCAAAAAGTCCGCCTAGTGCGAGTGCAAGCGCGGACGTGTAGGTGTGCACGAGGTTGTAGGCAAACCCGCCGACGCGCGGACCGGCGAAGTAGGCGAGAAGCGAAAGATCGGGCGCGAGGAATAACAGCGCGAATACCGGCCCCGAGAAGCCGGCATGAGCGTAAAGTGCGAGCGCCGCTGCAAACGCGGCGAAGTCCTCGAGCCGAAGCACCAAGCGCAGGCGGTCAGCCGCAAATCCGACGGTAGTGCGTGCGGCTGTAAATGCGGACTGAAGCTGCGGAGCGGAAACCATCGTTGGGCCTCCTTGGGATGTTGCCGGGCTGGCGATGGCTGTTAGGTAGGCCTCGCTTTTCCTCTACGGAATTGAATATTATTCTATATCAGCTATACATTTTCGTATGATACGGCAAGCGCCGAAATGGGATGAGCTGCGTACCTTCGTCGAAGTCACGCGTGACGGGAGCCTTTCCGGCGCGGCGCGTCGACTCGGTCTGACGCAACCAACCGTCGGCCGCCATATCGACGCACTCGAGGCGACGCTCGGGTTGACGCTGTTCACGCGCTCGCCGCGGGGGCTGACGCCGACGCCGGCGGCGTTGGCGTTGGGGCCGCATGTCGAGGCGATGGCGGCGGCCGCTGCGGCCCTTGGCCGCGCGGCCTCAGGCGAAGCGGCCGCCGACCGCGGTGCGGTGCGCGTAACCGCAAGCGACGTCGTCGGCTGCGAGGTGCTGCCGCCGATCCTCGCCGCTTTCCACGCCGGGCATCCGGGCATCGCGATCGAGCTGGCGCTGACCAATCGCAACGAGGACTTAGCGCGCCGCGATGCCGACATTGCCGTGCGCATGGTGCGACCGATACAAAGCGGGCTGGTTGCGCGAAAGATCGGCGCCGCGCGCATCGGGCTCTACGCGCACCGCGACTATCTCGCGCGCTTCGGCGTTCCGCGTTCGCTCGCCGATCTGGCGAGCCATTGCGTGATCGGCTTCGACCGCGACAATCGCACCTTTCAGAGCGCGGGAGATTTTGCGCGGGGGCTCACGCGCGAGGATTTCAGCTTCCGCTGCGACAACGATCTGGCGCAACTCGCGGCGTTGCGCGCCGGCGCCGGCGTCGGCGGCTGCCAGGAGAATATCGCGCGGCGCACCCCCGAGCTTGTCGCCATCCTGCCGAATGCCATTCAGTACGCGCTCGAAGTCTGGTTAGTCATGCACGAGGATTTGAAGGCGACGCGCCGCCTGCGCCTTCTGTTCGATCACCTCGCCGCGGGGTTGACGGACTATGTCAGGGGCCGTTTGTAAACAATACGTGCCCTTAACCGTCGGCAGCGTTTGCTTGCGCGAGCGGGGGTGAAACGGGTCCGGCGCCGCGTGCATACCAGAGATCGTGCACCAGAGTTCCGGCGGCCATGGCGATTACGAAAACGATCACCGGCGACGACAGCGTCGCCAGGTTCTCGATCGCGGGTCCCGGGCACAATCCGACGAGGCCCCAGCCGATGCCGAACAGGATCGAACCCGCGATAAGAGGGCGGTCGATCGCGGTCTGCGTCGGCCATTGGTTCTCCGTCTCGAAAACCGGCTTCCGCGATCGCAGCAGCGCATAGCCGACGCCGGTGACGGCGAGCGCCACCCCCATCACGACCGCGAGGCTCGGATCCCATCCGCCGCTGCGAATGGCCAGGATGTCGAGAAAGCCTAAAACCTTGTCCGGCCGGATCATGCCCGAGACAAACAATCCCCAGCCGAAGATGAAACCGCAGAAGAGACCGGCGACTGCGCGCATGGCGTCAGCTCCCGAGAACGTGTCGTGTGACGGCGACGACGACAATTGCCGCCGCCATGAATAACGCCGTCGCGGTGATCGAACGCGGCGATAGCCGCGCGATGCCGCAGACGCCATGCCCGGACGTGCAGCCGTTACTGAGCCGTGTTCCGAACCCGACGAGAAGGCCGGCGGCGACGACGATGATGAGGCTTGTCGGCATCTGCGGGACCGGGACCGCGTAGCCGATGAGCGCCGCGGAAAGCGGCGCCGCGATGAGGCCTGCGATAAAAGACGCCCGCCAGGCGCGATCGCCCGAGGTCGGATCGATGAGACCGGCAAAAACTCCGGTGACGCCGGCAATGCGGCCGTTGAGCAGCATCAACAGGACAGCAGCGAGCCCGATCAGCGCGCCGCCGATCGCAGCGGAGATCGGCGTGAAATTGGCCATCGTCTTTCCTCTAACGGCTTTCCTCTAACGAAGCTCTCGTTTCGTTACCAACGCGGCAACGGGCGGTGTATTTGCCCCGCTAGCGAGCTAAACTGAACAATAGGTCGCCGTGCGTTGTGCCGCAATGACAGGGAGGCGAGCGCTTGGCGAGGTTGAGCAAGGACGTGCTCGCGCGCACACTCGCGCGAGGAAAAATGTACTGCGCTCGGACTGCGATGCGGAAGATTTTTTCGACCGCAAAAATAATGTTTACCAAAGAGAACAGGATTGATCGGGGCAATGCGGCAGGAACTCATGGCGAGTGATGGGCATGGAGCGGCAGGCGCAACGCATGACGCCGTGCTCGCGCGAGTGCGCGCCCTGATCGCGGGTATCCGCGATGGCGCGGCGGCGGCGGAAGAAGCGCGGACGGTGCCCAGAGAAACGATCGATGCGCTTCTGACGGCCGGCATTGCTCGCATTCTCATCCCGCCGCGATACGGTGGCTATGGACTCAGCCTCGACACCTGGTTCGAAGTCGTCCGCGAGATCGGCAAGGCCGACGCTTCACATTCCTGGTGCGCGAGCCTGATGATTCATCATCCGCACTATCTCAGCCAATTCCCCGAGGCTGCGCAGCAGGCGGTCTGGGCCGACGGAATCGACATCTCCATCGCCGCTTCGATCCAGCCGATTGGCCGCGTCGCTCCGGCAGAAGGGGGCTATCGCATTTCGGGCGAGTTTCCGTTCGCCAGCGGCATCAACCACAGCCGATGGATTATTGTCGGCTGCATGGTCGGTCCGGAAGCCAAGTTCTTCCTCGTCGGCCCGAAGGATTTCAAAATCAAAGACACCTGGTTTACCGGCGCCATGCGGGCAACCGGCAGCAATACGGCGGTATGCGACGATGTTTACGTGCCGGAAAGCCATAGCCTTGCGCTGTCGGACGTTCGCGAGGGCAAGACTCCCGGTGCTCGGCTCCATAACCATCCGATCTACCGCGCCCCCTGGATCAGTTATGCGCCGCTGACCTTCGCTACGCCGATACTGGCCGCGGCTCAGGGCGCCTACGAGATGTTTCGCGACTGGACCAAGACCCGGCATGCCGGCAGGGGCGGTTTCGCCATCGCGGAGGTCACCAGCGTGCAGGTCCGCTTGGCGCGCGCGGCTGCCGATCTTGATGCCGCCGAACTGCTGCTGCGCCGCGCGGTCGATGTCGCGCGCGGGGAGACGCCGCCGTCGCTGGCGTTGCGTGCGCGTACTATGCGCGATTGTTCGCGTGCGGCTGAACTATGCGTCGGCGTCATCGACACGCTGATCGCAATGAGCGGCACTGCTGTCTTCGCCGCCTCGCATCCGATACAACGCGCCTGGCGTGATATTCACTTCGCCGCCGCGCATGTGGCGCTCAATCCCGAACAGAATTTTGCTCACTTCGGCCGCACCGACCTCGGACTGCCGCGGGACCCGCATCTGCCTTTTTTCTGATTGTCGCCCGGATATATGACGCCATGAAATTTTACGACTGCGCCACCGCCCCAAGCCCGCGACGGGTCCGCATTTTCCTGGCCGAGAAGGGCATCAGCGTCCCAACCGTGCAGGTCGACCTGCGCAGCAACGAACAGCTCACGCCGGCGTTTCGCGCCATCAATCCTGACGCGACGGTGCCCTCGCTCGAACTCGACGACGGCACGCGCATCAACGACGCGGTTGGCATCTGTGTTTACTTCGAGGCGATCCACCCGCAGCCGACGCTCATGGGCGAGGGCGCCGCGGAAAAAGCGCTGGTCACATCCTGGCAGCGTGAAGCTGAACGGAACGGCCTCTATGCGGTGATGGAGGCATTCCGCAATTCCACGCCCGGCCTCAAGGGACGGGCGCTCCCGGGTCCGCACGATTACGAGCAAATCCCAGCGCTGGCCGAACGCGGACGGTTGCGCGTCGCGCATTTTTTCGAGCAGATGAATGGTCGCCTGGGGCAAAGCGAGTTCATTGCCGGCGCGCGCTTTAGCATCGCCGACATCACGGCTTTGATCGCGGTCGATTTCTCCCGGTGGATAAAAATGCCGGTGCCGGAAGAGTGCAAGGATCTGCGCCGGTGGCATGCACAGGTTTCGGCGCGCCCCAGCGCCAAGGCATGAAACAAGCATGGGGCAGGGCGCGAGAACTAAGAAGGCTTAGATGAGCGATATTCGCCAGACGCTCGACTGGCTTGCCGGCGGCGCGCTGTCCGGCGTGCAATCGCAAGACGTGCTGGCGGAGTTGTGCGAGCGCATGGTCGCGTGTGGCATACCGCTGTGGCGGGTTGCGGTGTTCGTGACGACGCTGCATCCCGACATCATGGGCCGCAGGTTCTTGTGGCAGGCAGACACCGGCGTGACGACGTCGGAGGCCTTGTTCGATATCCTGGAGACGGACGATTACCGCAAAAGCCCCTTCACAACCGTCTATGCAACGCGTAAGCCACTTCGGCGTCGCCTCGACGATGCCGATTGTCCGGCCGACTTCGCCATTCTGGACGATCTCCGCGCCGAGGGCGTGACGGATTACGCCGCATTCCCGCTGTTGTTCACCGACGGCACCGTCCACGTCGTGACGTGGGCGACGAAAGCGGCGGGCGGCTTCGCCGCCAAACAATTTTCCGATCTTGAAATGGTTATCGCTCCGCTGGCGCGGGTGGCGGAAATTCGCGCGCTGCGGCGGACCGCCGGAAACCTGATCGACACCTATGTCGGACATCAGACCGGCGAGCGGATTCTCTCGGGCAAGATCCGCCGCGGCTACATCGAGGCGATACGCGCCGCGATTTGGCTGTCGGACATGCGTGGATTTACCGCGCTTTCCGAGCAATTGCCGCCGCAGGCATTGATTGACCGTCTAAATCTTTATTTCGGCTGCCAGGTGCCGGCAATCCTCGCTCACGGCGGCGAGGTGCTCAAATTCATGGGCGACGGTTTGCTCGCGATTTTTCCGACTGCCGGCGACGGCGAGACCGACGCGGTTTGCGGTCGCGCGCTCTCTTGTGCGCGGGAATTTCGCAAGCGCATCGACGAATTGCCGCGGGCTCATGAAAATGAAGCCGCGATTCGCTTTGGGCTCGCGCTGCATGTAGGCGAGGTGATGTACGGCAACATCGGTGGCGGCAACCGTCTCGACTTCACCTGCATCGGGCCGGCGGTCAATCTCGCCGCGCGCCTAGAGAAGGTTGCCGCCAAGCTCGGCGAGGCGATCGTCGCATCAGCCGAATTTGCCGCGCATTTTCCGGACGACTTCAGGCCGCTTGGCGCACACGGGGTCGCTGGCTTCGCTGCGCCGCAAACGGTTTTTGGTCTGGCGAAGACGATGGCGTGATCGCGCTTGCGTTTATGTAGCCGGGCCGGTGGCCCAGGCGGGCGGCGGGTCACCACGCCGCATGATGCCGATAAAATAGAATCGATCGTAGGTCGTGCGCCGCGGCCGGCCTTCGCCGACGAATACGATCGAAAGATCGGCCGCTTCGATCATTGATCGGAACGTCTCGGCGGTGGACCCTCGGTTATTTTCTTGCAGCACGATGACGCCGCCTGGCTTGAGGAAGGGGCCGACCGATCGGAAGAAGTCGCGGTGCAGATGCCAGCCTTCGTCGTGCAGGCGCAACTGGCCGATGCCGGTGTCGACGAAGTGTGGCGGATTGCCCACGACCAGATCCCAGCGCTCAGAATCGGGAATACCGCCGAGATTGTCGGAGCGGCAGACCAACACCCGCTCGGCGAGGCCGTTGTCGGCGATGGTGCGCCGGCAGGCTTCGACCGCCTCGGGATTGATGTCGGCGAGGCAGAGCGTTTCAGCGAGGCCGCGCGCGAGCATGGAAAAGCCGATGAAGCCCGGTCCCGCGCACCATTCGAATACGCGTTGCTGGCGCGGCATGTGCCGCAGCTCAAGGTAAGGAACGAAGTCTTGCCCGAAATAGGTTCCGCCGCCGTCGAGGTGCTGCCGGTAATGCACCCGCACGTCGCCGTATGTCACCTGCCTCCAGGGGTTGAGCTTGTGAAATATCGGCTTGATGTAGCGCTGCCGCAGCCGCTCCCAGGATTTCTGCACCGGTGGATGTCTCGCTGCGGGTGCCAGGCCAAAGCTTGCTTGAGTGCGCCGCAGCGTTAGCATTTCCGCACCGCCGCGGCAAAACCAAATTGACCCTAGCGGGTCAAAATGCCAGCATTGTCGCCAAATCAGCGAACGCCTATCTATTTGCTTGAATTGGCCGCTATTCCGGGCGGTCCGAAAAGTCCACACTGCCCCCGCGGAGACCGGCCGATGGCGCTACGCGACGTCAAGCTCGAAGACAAATACGATCTCGGGCACGGCCGCGTGTTCGTCACCGGGTTCCAGGCGCTGATCCGGCTTTGCCTGATGCAGAAGGAGCTCGATCGTCGCAACGGGCTCAATACTGCGGGCTACGTCACGGGTTACCGCGGATCACCGCTTGGCGGGCTCGACAGTCAATTCCTGCGCGCCGCGCCCTTTCTCACCAAGAACGACATCCGTTTCCAGGCCGGGATCAACGAAGATCTTGCCGCCACGGCGATCTGGGGCACGCAGCAGGCCGAGTTGCGAGGCGAAGGCAAATACGATGGCGTATTCGCCATGTGGTACGGCAAGGGCCCCGGTGTTGACCGCACCGGCGACGTTTTTCGCCACGCCAATCTTGCCGGCACCTCGAAAACGGGCGGCGTGCTCGCGCTCATGGGCGACGATCATACGGCCGAATCGTCGACCACCGCACACCAGTCAGAATACCACTTCATCGATGTGATGATTCCGATCCTGAACCCGGCGGGCGTGCAGGAGGTTCTCGATTATGGACTCTATGGCTGGGCGATGTCACGCTTCACCGGCTCGTGGGTCGCGCTGAAGACGATGCACGAAACGATCGAATCGACTGCCGCCATCGACGCCAGCTTCAACCGGATCAACATCGTCACCCCAACCGACTTCCGGATGCCGGAGGGCGGCCTCAACATCCGCCTCAACGATCCCATCCTGACGCAGGAAGCGCGGCTGCACGATTTCAAGCGTGACGCCATGCTTGCCTTTCTGCGCGCCAACAAGATCAACCACACCATCACCTCGGGCGGCCGCGATCCCAAGATCGGTATCATCACCACCGGCAAGAGCTATCTCGACGTCCGTCAGGCGCTCGACGAGCTCGGCATCGACGAAGTCGCCTGCAACCGAATGGGCGTCCGGCTCTACAAAGTCGGATGCCCCTGGCCGATCAGCCGGCGCGAGCTTGCCGAATTCGCCGCCGGGCTCGACCTGATCATCGTCGTCGAGGAAAAGCGATCGCTCATCGAAGTGCAGGTGCGGGAAGAGCTGTACGGCACGGCCAACCAGCCGGTTTGCATCGGCAAACGGGACGAGGAAGGCAATTGGCTGTTCCCGGTCAAGGGTGCGCTCGATCCCAACGAAGTCGCGGTCTGTATCGGTGAGCGACTGCTGAAGTACCACCGCAACGACGACATCGCGCAACGGGTGGCGCGCCTCAAGGAGCTTCAGCACATCGCCGCCGAGACGCGCGACATCGCGCAACGCATCCCCTATTTCTGCTCGGGATGTCCGCATAACTCGTCGACCGTCGTTCCCGCAGGCATGCGCGCCTACGCAGGCATCGGTTGCCACTTCATGGCGCAGTGGATGGACCGCTCGACGCTCGGCTACACGCAGATGGGTGGCGAAGGCGCCAACTGGATCGGCGAAGCGCCGTTCTCAAACCGCAATCACGTTTTCCAGAATCTCGGCGACGGCACCTACAATCATTCCGGTTACATGGCGATCCGCGCCGCCATCGCGTCCAATACCAACGTCACCTACAAGATTCTGTTCAACGACGCTGTGGCGATGACCGGCGGCCAGGCCAACGATGGCGGCCTTACCGTGCCGCAGGTCGCCCGTCAGGTCGCGGCCGAGGGCGCCAAGCGCGTCGTCGTCGTGACCGACGAGCCGGAAAAATACGCAAGCGACATCGTCTGGCCGGCCGGTCTCACCATCCACCATCGCGACGATCTGATCGAGGTGCAGACGAAGCTGGCCGCCATTCCCGGCGTCACGGTGATGATTTACGATCAGACATGCGCGGCGGAAAAACGCCGCCGCCGCAAGCGCCACACCTATCCGGACCCCGACAAGCGTGTCATCATCAACGAACTCGTGTGCGAAGGCTGCGGCGATTGCGGCGTGAAGTCGAACTGCGTGTCGGTGCAGCCGCTGGAGACCGAATGGGGCCGCAAGCGGACCATCGATCAGTCGAGCTGCAACAAGGACTTTTCCTGCGTCAAAGGATTTTGCCCGTCCTTCGTCACCGTCCACGGCGCCAAGTTGAAGAAAGGCACCGGCGTCGCCGCCGATCATGACCTGCCGGTTCTGCCCGATCCGAAGCCGCCCGCGATCGCCCAAACCTACAACATCATCGTCACCGGCGTCGGCGGCACCGGCATCGTCACTGTTGGCGGGATACTGGGCATGGCCGCGCATCTGGAAGGCCGCGGCGTCGGTGTGCTCGACATGGCCGGCCTCGCGCAAAAGGGCGGTGCGGTTTTCAGCTATGTGCGCTTCGCCGAAAAGCCGGAGGACATCCACGCGATCCGCGTCGCTGCGGGGCGCGCCGATCTCGTGCTCGGGGGCGACATCGTCGTCACCGGCACGCGCAAGGTGCTGGCCTCGGTCAAGCACGGCGCCACGCAGATGGTCGTCAACACGGCCGAATTCCTGCCCGGCGAATTCACCCGTGACGCAGACTTTTCGCTGCCGAGCGAGCGACTGAAGCGGACCATCGCGGCCGACGCCGGAAGCGACAAGGCCCATTTCATCGACGCCACGCGGCTGACGACCGCGCTGTTCGGCCAATCGCTTGGCACCAATATGTTCCTCGTCGGTTATGCCTATCAGCTCGCCGCGATTCCGTTGTCGTCTGCCGCGATCGAGCGGGCGATCGAACTTAACGGTGAGGCGATTGCCATGAATAAGGCGGCGTTCCATTGGGGCCGCCGCGCCGCCGTCGATCGCGCACAAGTGGAGGCTATCGCGAAGCCGGGAAGCGCGAAAACAAGCGATGCGCAGCACTTGTCCGAGTCGTTCGACGAGGCGGTCGAGCGACGGGTAAAATTCCTCACCGATTACCAGGATGCCGCATACGCGGCGCGCTATCGGGGGTTGGTCGAGAAAGCGAAAGCCGCCGAGGCCGCGCGCAGCCCCGGAAAATCCGGACTTGCCGAAGCGGTTGCGCGTTATCTGTTCAAGCTGATGGCCTACAAGGACGAATACGAAGTGGCGCGGCTTTATACCGAAGGATCATTTCTCGATCAGGTCGCCGGCGCGTTCGAGGGCGAGAATCTTCGCTTCGAGTTTTATCTCGCGCCGCCGCTTCTGGCGCGGCGCGATCGCACGACCGGTCTGCCGCGCAAGATGAGTTTCGGCCCGTGGCTCCTGCTGGCCTTCCGGGTTTTGGCGAAGTTCAAATTCCTGCGCGGTACGGCGTTCGATCCGTTCGGCCATTCGCCGGAGCGCCGTACCGAGCGGAAGTTGATCGAGGATTATGAGGCGATGCTCGACACTGTGCTGGACGCGCTGCGGCCGGACAATCACCACATCGCCGTCGGGCTTGCAGCGATCCCGGAAAAGATACGCGGCTTCGGTCACGTCAAGCAACGGCATCTCGCGGCCGCGAAGGCCGATGAAGCGGCGTTGCTGGAACAGTTTAACGCCGGCTCGCCGGCGTTGCTCAAAGCCGCAGAGTGACTTGCGGCCGCTTACTGGCCGTGACCGTCCAGAACAGCCCGGCAAGCGCGGCTGATCTGCTCGCGATGCTCCTGGAGGCAGGATGCTACGCGAAATTCGTCGGCGAGGAAGTCCTTGCAAAACCGATGGGCGTCACCGCGGCAGGCACGTTCCTCGGCCGGGGTATGTGTCTGCGCCCAAGCGGCGTTTGATCCGGCAATGAGGGCAATGGCGAGGCAAAGACTTCGAACCATGATCGCTTCCTCTTAAAAGGGCGGTGAAATGTGCGCCGAGGCCCGTTAACAGTCAGTGGAATGGGGCCATATTGAGACTCGAAATCGGTTCGCAGGCGCCATAGGTCTGTTCAGCAGATACTGGGGTCTCGGCGTGTCGTTTGTGCACATTCCACGACGCGTGCAATCGAGTATGCTGATCCAATGAGTGATTTGCCACCCGTCGTTACCGCGACGAGCGACCCCGCGAACGATACCGCGGTCGCGCCGGCGCCGCGTACCGCGGACAGTCCGCCGATTGCCAGCGAATCGTCGGCGGCTCCGCTCGCGCCGTCTCCCGCAGCCGCAGTTCCGCCCGCATCGGCAACGCTCGGCCGCGCTATCGACGCCGGCTCGGCGACTGAAGCCGTGCCGACCACATCCGGTATCGGTGTGCTACTCGTCAATCTCGGCACGCCGGATGCGGCCGAGCCGAAGGCCGTGCGCTGTTATCTCAAGGAATTTCTCACCGATCCGCGCGTGATAGAGAAAAATTCGCTGCTCTGGAAATTCGTGCTCCACGGCATCATCCTGCCGTTACGCTCTCGGCGCAAAGCGCGCGACTATCGGAAAATCTGGAATCACGAGCAGAACGAGTCGCCGCTCAAGACCATTACCCGCTCGCAGGCTGAAAAACTTGCTGGCATTCTCGAGCCGCTCGGCAAGCATGTCGTTGTCGATTGGGCAATGCGCTACGCCAATCCTTCGATCGCCTCACGGCTCCACGCACTCGTCGCCCGCGGTTGCGATCGGATCCTGATCATGCCGCTTTATCCGCAATATGCGGCGCCCACGACGGCGACGGTTGGCGACGAGGTATTCCGCTTCATGATGCGGCAACGCCGGCAACCGGCTTTGCGCATCATGTCGGCTTATTACGACGATCCCTATTACATCGAGGTGCTGGCGTCTTCGCTCAAGGCCGAGTTGAAGGCGTTGTCTTTTACGCCCGACGTCATCGTCGCCTCCTATCACGGCATGCCGGAAGAATACGTGCGCAAGGGCGACCCATACGAGAGCCAATGCGTACGGACCACGCAGCTTCTCCGCGCGCAGCTCAAGTTCGATGAATCGAAGCTGATCCTGACCTATCAGTCGCGCTTCGGCCGTGCCCGGTGGCTTTCGCCCTACACGATCGAGACGGTGAAGGCGTTGGCCAAGAAGGGGGTGAAGAACCTCGTCGTCATCACTCCGGGCTTTTCCGCCGATTGTCTCGAAACGCTTGAGGAGATCGCCGTCGAGAACGCGCGCGTCTTCAAGCGCTACGGCGGCGAAAATTTTGCCGCCATACCGTGCCTCAACGACAGCGAGGCCGGCATGCTCATGATCTGGCAGCTCGCGATGCGCGAGCTCAAGGGCTGGGTGTGATTGTCCCCGACGGTAGGCGCGGCGGGTGAAAGCCCGTAAATAACCCCTCGTTAACCATATCCATTCTAACTCCGTTAACCATCGGGGCCCAGCTCGGCGGCCGGTGGCGACCAGTCGCGCGGTTGCGGCACGGGAAACGACCGCGCGCCGGCGTGGGCTTCCCCACGGTGGATTGCTTTGGCGACTTCCGAGGCGATGCGGACGGTGGCGCAGGTGCGTGCCTTGGGAGCGAGGAAGTCGCCCTTGAGGCGCCGTTGCCGCGCGCCGAACGCCGCCGGCCTCGTGCTAACGGCGGCGATCGGATTGTTACCGTGGCCGAGCCTGGCGCAGACGCCTGGTCCGCCGCTCGCCAGCACCGCAAGCTCGGGCAACACCGCAAATTCCGGCAGCGATCTTTTGCAGCCGACGCTCGAAGGTAACCCGGGGACGCCGCCGCGCTTTCGCCGGCCGGGCGCGACCGTGCCGCTCGCCGGCGAGCAACCGCCGCCGTCGGATAAGTTCGCGCCCACCCGCATTGGCGCGACGCCGATCTATGGCAGTCCCAACGGCTTCGGCGCCGGCGACACCGGCTACAATTCTCTCAACACGCCGCGCAGCAGGAGAAAGAAGAAGGCACCGCAAACGCCCGCGCCCGGCGCTCTCGTTCCGCAGCCGCCGCAAACGACATTCACGCCCTTGCCGACCTTCAATCCGGCGGCGCCGAACGTGCCGCCGGCGCAGACAAAGCCGCCGGCGCCCGATATTTATCCGAAGCGGGCGGCGCTGCGGCCGGGCGCAGCCTTGCCGCCGCCGCCCGACGAACTGCCGGTGACAAATCCGCCTGCCGAAGTACATCCGTTGGCGGCCGCCAACCGGCCGGGCTCGACCCCGCCAATTCCGCCGCTGGAATACTACAATTACTCGGTGAGCTCGCCGACGCTGCCGCAACCCAACACTTTCGCCCTGGGTGCCCTGCCGCAAAGGCTGTTGCCGATCCTGGCGGAGAAAGATCCCTATGCGGCGCTCGGCATTCGCGCGGGATCGTTCCTGCTCTTTCCGACGCTCGATCTGTCGGCCGGCTACAGCACCAATCCCGAACGCGCACCGGGGAACCCGCCGTCGGCTTATGGTGTCGTCACGCCGGAGCTGCGAGTGGCTTCCGATTGGAGCAGCCATTCGCTCACCGCCGACATCGCCGGCGCCTATACCCAATACGCCAACGGCGACCTGGTCCCGTCGCTCAACGTCCCTTATCTCAACGCCAAGGTCGACGGCCGGGTCGACCTCTCGCGCGATACCCAGCTCAATCTGGAGGCGCGTTACCTCATCAATACCGACAATCCCGGCAGCCCCAACTTGCCGGGCCAGCTCGCCAAGCTGCCGCTCAATTTCGACGCCGGCGGAACGATCGGCGTAGCGCAGCAATTCGGCCGCCTCGTGGTGTCGCTCAAAGGCGCCTTCGATCGCGCCACATACGATCCTTCGGAGCTCACCACCGGCGTCACGGTGAGCAACGACGGCCGCGACTTCGACCAATATGCCGGCATTGCGCGCATCGGTTATGAAATCGATCCGGGCTTGAGACCGTTCATAGAGGTGGAAACGGATCAACGCATCCACGATCAGGAATTCGATTTGAACGGCTTTGATCGCAACTCCACCGGGGCGAGCGTATCGGTCGGCAGCGCGCTCGACCTTTTCGGTTCGCTCACCGGCGAGATGGCGATGGGGTATGTCGAACGCTGGTACGTAGACCCGGCATTGGAAAATGTCGGCGGCGTCATCGCCAACGGCGCGTTGCTCTGGCAAGCGACCGGATTGACCAGCGCCAGGCTGGGCGCGACGTCGCAAGTGTACGAAACAACGGTGGCGGGCGCTTCCGCTGAGTTCAGCCGCGATATCAACCTCGAGGTCGATCACGCGTTCCGCTATTGGCTGATCGGGGTGCTGAAAGCCGGCTACGGCAACGACCAATATGTCGGCTCGCCGCTTGCCGATAACCGCTATTTCGTGTCCGCAGGCGTGGTTTATAAATTCACCCGCGAGGTGCAGATGAGCGCGCAAGTGCGCCAGGACTGGCAGATCGCGACGGAGGCGACCAACTCCTACATGGCGACGTCGTTCCTCCTCGGGATGCATCTGCAGCGCTGACGCAGTTCCCGGCGCCGACTTCACGCCTCGTTGGGTTCGGCATCGAGCCGTGCGATCCAGCCTTCGAGACCGGGTTTCGCCGCCGGATAACGCGTCAGCACCAGTGGATCGTGCCCCGGCACGACGTGGCGCGGCGAGGTCGCGAGCCTTTGCAGCGTCGCGTAACCCTCAAGCACCTCGGCGATGTTGTAGGTGATCGGAAAGACGCGGCCGCTGTCGATGTGGGCGTAGAGGTGCGCGGCGTCGGCGGCGAGCACGACATGGCCGCGCCGGGTTTTGACTCGCACGCATTGCAGCCCTTTCGAGTGACCGCCGATCAGGTGCACGCTCACGCCCGGCACGATCTCGCCTCCGCCATCATGGAAATCGGCGCGCCCGGCAAACACCTTGCGCACCATGGCGACGACGTCGTCGGCCTCGAACGGCACGCGCAGCGCCGCGTGGCACATGCAGCGCCCGGTGGCATACGCCATCTCGCGATCCTGCAAATGATATCGGGCGCGCGGAAACAGATCGTGATTGCCGCAATGATCATAGTGCAGGTGACTGACTAGGACGGTCGCGACTGCCTCGGGCACGATGCCGAGCGCGTCAAGCCCCGCGCGCACCGGCTTGACGATCTCGCGCTGGCGGCGGCGGCCCACGGCCTCATCGAAGCCGCTATCGACGACGATCGCGCCGGCTGGCCCGACGATTGCCCAGACGAAGAAGTCGAGCGGCTGCAGGACGTCGTGCGGGTCGCCGCCGATGAAATTATCGCCCGAACGCCGCGCATGATGCGCGTAGCGGATGGCGTAGACTTCGTGAACGTCGTCGCTCATGTTCGGCCTGCGCCGTTGCTCGATCTAGCCGCCGTTGATCTCGTCGAGGATTTTCTTGATCTCGGCGCGGAAGGCCGGGGCAATATCCTCGCGGGCGAGCGCGTAGGAGACGTTGGCGGCAAGAAAGCCAATCTTCGAGCCGCAATCGAAACTGCGGCCGTCGAATTTCAAGCCATAAAAGGCTTGCGTCTTCGACAGCGCGATCATGGCGTCGGTAAGCTGGATCTCGCCGCCGGCGCCGCGGTCCTGCTTCGCCAACAGATCGAGAATCTCCGGTTGCAGGATGTAGCGGCCGGTGAGGATCAGGTTGGATGGCGCCCGCTCGCGCGGCGGTTTTTCCACCATACTCGTGATCGAGAATACGTTGCCTTTCTTCTCGCCGACGCCGACCACGCCGTACTGGTCGATACGTTCCAGCGGCACTTCCTCGACGGCGACGATATTGGCTTTTTCCCCGAGCGCGCGCGCGGCGTCGATCATTTGCGCGAGGCAGCCGCGTTCGTGCTGTACCAGCACGTCCGGCAGGAGCAGAGCGAACGGCTCGTGGCCGATCAGTTCGCGTGCGCACCAAACCGCGTGCCCGAGCCCGAGCGGCTCCTGCTGACGCGTGAAGCTCGTCGAGCCGGGGCCGGGTAGGTCCTGGCGCAGCAGATCCAGCGCTGCTTGCCTCTGCCGCTGCAGCAGCGTCATTTCCAGCTCGAACTGGCGGTCGAAATGATCCTCGATGACGCCTTTGTTGCGGCCGGTGACGAAGATCAAATGCTCGATGCCGGCGTCGCGGGCCTCGTCGACGACGTGCTGAATCAGCGGCCGGTCGACGACCGGCAGCATCTCTTTCGGCATGGCCTTGGTGGCCGGCAGGAACCGGGTACCGAGCCCGGCGACGGGGAATACAGCCTTACGGATCGATGTCATGCGTTGCCGTTGGGGCGTGGGGGGTGAACGATGCGAGACGCTTTGTCGCCCAAATCTTTGTTCAACAAGTCCTGTTCGAGTGAAGATCACGCCTGAACGCGGGCACGATCGTCGATCGCTTCGCCTCGTTCAATGATCTTGGCCGCGCTTGCCGGCACGCGAATGCGATACCGGAACGACAGTTGCCGGTCGCGAGAATCGAACCGGCGCTGTATACTTTGTAATGTAGCAGGTGCCTCCGCGCGCGACCACCGCTCGACACCCTGCAATCGAACCCCTTGCAATCGAGACCAGACCACCGTCGAGGCAACGGACATTTGAGACAGCAGACGTGGGAATCCCGGCGCCGTTTTTTCGCCTTGCATCGATACCGCTGATAGCGGCCGCCTTGGCTGGCGCCGTGCCGGCGCAGGCTTTGGCGCAAGCTTCGGTGCAAGACAAGCCCGATAATTGGCTGACACCGGCGGCGCCCTCGGCTCCGCCGCAGGCGGGCGGCGCGCGCGAATGGAGCGGGCAGTCGGGTGCATCCGGCAATCCATTGATGTCGGCTGCCGCGATCCGCGCCGCCGCTGCCGACTTCGGCAATTGCCTCGAAGGATTGTGGCCGCAGGCCGAGCGGCGCGGCATTGGCCGCGCGACTTTCGAGCATTACACCACCGGCCTGACGCCGGACCTCAGCATCATGGACCTTCTTGATGCCCAGCCGGAATTCAACAAATCGCCCTGGGATTATCTCGACACGCTGGTCAGCGACGAGCGCATCGCCCGCGGTCGCGAATTGCTGACGCAATATGCCAGCGTGTTCGCCGCGGTCGAGCACGCCTACGGCGTCGATCGTCACATTGTCGCGGCGATCTGGGGCGTCGAGTCGAATTATGGCACCAAGGGCGGCGACCGTTCCGTCGTCCGTTCGACCGCAACGCTCGCCTGCGTCGGCCGGCGCCGCGACTATTTCCGCGAAGAATTCCTCTCGACGCTCGAAATCCTGCAGCGCGGCGACGTCAAGCCCGACCGCCTGATCGGCTCCTGGGCCGGCGCTTTCGGTCCGACCCAGTTCATGCCGACGACCTTCAAGCGCTTCGCGGTCGACTTCGACGGCGATGGCCGCCGCGACGTGGTGGATTCCGTCGCCGACGTGATCGCTTCGACGGCGAACAACCTGAAGACGGACGGGTGGGTGGTCGGCGAGAGCTGGGGCTACGAGGTCGTCCTGCCGCAGAATTTCAATTATCTCCTTGCCGATCATTCGCACCAGATGACGGTCGGCCAATGGCAGGCGCTCGGCGTCAAACGTGCAGCCGACAAGCCGTTTGCGCACGCGGCCGCGCACGCCTTTTTGCTGCTGCCGGCCGGCGCGCGCGGGCCCGCTTTCCTGATGCTGCAGAATTTCCGCGTCATCATGAAATACAATCCGGCGGAGGCCTACGCGCTCGCTATCGGGCACCTAGCCGACCGGCTGCGCGGCGGCGGGCCGTTCGTGCAGAGCTGGCCGCGCGACGAGCGCGCGCTGTCGATGGCCGAGCGCTTCGAAATGCAGCAGCTGCTGGCGCGGCGCGGTTTCGATATCGGCGAGCCGGACGGCCTGCTCGGCCCGCGCACGCGCATCGCCATCCGCAATTTCCAGGTGGCGACCGGGCAAATCCCCGACGGGTTTGCCTCGAGCCTCGTGCTCGATCGCCTTCGCCAGCCTTAGGTGCGCTCTTTCCTCGCTCGTCCGGGGTCCAGTCGTCACCGGGTTTGACCCGGTGGTCCATGCTGGCTTTGGGTGAAACAGACTTTGCGGCGCGGGCGCGCTTTACATCTTGGTCCGGTAGTGACGTAATTCTTGGTGCAAGGATTCTTGGCGGAAGGCGCGCGACGCTCGTATGGGCAGCGGAGATTTGGGCGATGTGGTTCAGCGGCAATGTTCCCGACTTCCCGTTCAAGAACAACACGCCCGATCCGCTGTTGTCGGGAAAGGAGTTGCCGACATTCAAATTCGCTTTAGAGCAGTCGCGCGGCAAGGTCGATGGCGGCAGCTTCGGCAAGGAATCGACCGTCGAGGAATTGCCGATCTCCAAGGGGATCGCCGGCGTTTCGATGCGGCTCGAGCCCGGCGCGACGCGTGAGCTGCACTGGCATGCGACCGCCGCCGAATGGGCCTTTGTTCTCGAAGGCCGGGTGCGCACGACTCTCGTCGATCCGTCGGGCGGGTCCGAGATCAACGACTTCGATCCGGGCGACGTCTGGTATTTTCCGCGCGGCCATCCCCACTCGCTCTCCTGTCTCGGCGACAAGCCCTGCCATTTCATCCTGATTTTCGACAACGGCTACTTTTCCGAGTTCGGTACTTTCAGCATCACCGACTGGCTCGGCCACGCGTCGAAATCGCTTCTGGCAAAGAACTTCGGGCTGTCCGAGGCGACGTTTGCTGGAATCCCGGAAACCGAAGCGTATTTTGTGCACGGCCCGGTGCCGCCCGAGACGGCGATGCCGCTTCAGGGCGCGTTGAATTCGACGCCGCATACGCACAAGTACCGGCTGCTCGAGCAGGAGCCGCATTCGATCCACAAATTCGGCCGTGAATGGCGCGTCGGCGCCAACCGCTTTCCGATTTCGCAGACGATGACCGGCGTCATTCTCGATCTCGACGCCGGAGGCTTGCGCGAAATGCATTGGCATCCGAACGCGGACGAATGGCAATACGTCGTCGAGGGCCGCTTCAATGTCACCATGTTCGGTTCGCACGGCCGCTACCGGGTCGAGACGCTCGACAAGGGCGACGTCGCCTACATCCCGCAGGGTTACGGTCATTCCATCGAAAATGTCGGCGGCAAGCCCGGCCGCGTGCTGATCGGCCTCAATACGGGTGAATACCAAGCGGTCGACCTTTCGCAATGGATCGCTGGCGTTCCGCCCTATTTGCTCGCCGATCATTTCGGCAAGCCGAAGGAGGTTTTCGAGAAATTTCCAAAGACGCGGGCCTTCATCGCGCCGCCGGATGGCCAGGGACAACGCACGATCAAGTAGCGCCCAGGATCTCACGCCTTTCGGCGTTTCGCTTCTCCACTCGTCCCCATCTGGGCTGGATCCGAGGGCCCATGCTGCCCTCGTCGCCGCAGCGGTTGCTCGGTCACAGGCGAGCAGAACCGACGCCGTTCCCCGCACGGCTATGCCCGGCAATGACGAAGTTTGGTTAGCAATGCGTAACACCCCGCCGCTAATCCTCTCGCCATCCTCAAGTTGACATTATTCGGCTAGTATGTGCGTGGCTCTGCATCGACCCGAGATAGATCGAGCCGAAACTCAACCGGGCGCGCGTTGATGGCCCTCAATAACCGGCCGCTTTTATTGGTGCTTTCGGCGGTCGCCGCGAGCATGGCGCTCGCCGCACCGGTGCATGCGCAATTCGCCGGCGGCCGCGCCGCTTTCGATCAGCGCTCGCGCGCGGAGCCCGTGCAATTTCGTGAATTCTTTCGCAGTCCGTTTTGGGGCGGCGGGGGCGGAGGAGGCGGCGGCGGCTTCTACGATCCGTACAATCCGTTTTATCCGCGGCCGCAGCAGCAGCAGCCCGTCGAGTCCGTGCGGCCGCCACCACCGCGCAAGGTGGAAACGCCGCCGACCGAGACGGTGATCGTTATCGGCGATTCGCTTGCCGATTGGCTCGCCTACGGTCTCGAGGAAACGTTCGCTGACACGCCGGAGGTTGGCATCGTGCGCAAGACCCGACCGAATTCCGGTCTCGTGCGCTACGATGCGCGGCCCGACTCGCCGGATTGGTCGCAGGCGATCAAGGACGTGCTGGCGACGGAAAATCCGGCCGCCATCGTCGTCATGCTCGGCATCAACGACCGCTTACCGCTGCGCGAGAGCAGTTCGCCGCATCCGCCGCAGGGGCAGGGACAAGGACAAGCCGCGATGTCTCCGGCTGCCGCATCGGGCGATACGCCGCCGCCCGACGGCGAGCAGCCGTCGATTGCCAAGAACGAAGCGCAGCGCCGGCCGCCGCAGGGCGGCATCTACGAATTTCACACCGACAGATGGGCCGAGCTTTATTCAAAGCGCATCGACGACATGATCGCGGCGCTCAAGACCAAGGGCGTGCCCGTGGTCTGGGTGGGCATGCCGGCGGTCCGCGGCACCAAGTCGACGAGCGACATGAGCTACCTCGATGAGCTTTACCGCGCGCGGGCGGAGAAAGCCGGCATCGTCTTTGTCGATATCTGGGACGGCTTCGTCGACGAGCAGGGGCGCTACGCGCAACAGGGCCCCGATTTCGAGGGCCAAACGCGGCGGCTGCGCACCTATGACGGCGTGCATTTTACCAAGTCCGGCGCCGAGAAGCTCGCCCACTATGTCGAGCACGACCTGCGCCGGGTGTTGACCAGTCACATCCTGCCGGTGGCCTTGCCGGGGCCGGAAGAGCAATCGCCGGCCAAGGATGCGCGCCCGGCCATCGGTCCGGTGGTACCGCTCGGCGCAATCGACAGCGGGGAGGGCGGCGAGCTTTTGGGCTCGACCAATCATCCGGCGCAAAAAGAACCCGATCCGGTGGCGACGCGCGTGCTCAGCCGGGGCGACGCGATCGTCGCGCCGCCCGGCCGCGCCGACAATTTCTCGTGGCCGCGCGTCGATGCCAATGTCGACGGGGCCGCGGACATGACGCCGGAGCCCGTCGCGCCTTTGCCGGCTGCGCCGGCCGCTCCAAAAAAGAGCGCGCCGGGGAAGACCGATACCAACAAAACCGACGTCACCAAGCCTGATGGCACCAAGCCTGACGCAACCAAGGCTGACGCGAACAAAGGAGACCCCGACAAGATCGACACGAAGAAGTCGACGGACGCCAAGCCGCAGCCGGCTGCGTCGGCCGCTGGCGCACCGGCGCGGCCGCGGCAATCGCGCCCCGAGCTTGACGGCGCGCCGCCCCGGCCGCCTTTGCCGGTCGGTCCGGCGGCGGTGCGCTAGACATGATCCAGTCTGATTGAATCAGATTATGTCTAGATATTTGATTGGAGCGTGATCTTTTCCGAAAAACCGGATTCCACCCCCGGATCAATCCGGGGGGCATTTCGGGATCACGCTCAATTTACAGCGGCAGCTGCGAAGCGCCCATCAAAAACGCGTCGATGGCGTGTGCCGCCTGCCGGCCTTCGCGAATTGCCCACACCACAAGCGATTGCCCGCGGCGCATGTCTCCGGCGGCGAACACCTTGTCAGTGGACGTGCGGTAGTCGTCGGTCGAAGCGTTAACGTTGCCGCGCTGGTCGAGGGCGAGGTTGAGGCCCTTGATCATCCCCTCGTGCACCGGATGCACGAAGCCCATCGCCAGGAGGAGGAGCTCCGCGTCGATCTCGAACTCGCTGCCGGGAATGGACTTCATCTTGTCGTCGACATGCACGCAATGCAGTTTCTTGACGAAGCCGTTGGCGCCGGAAAAGCGCGTCGTCATCACTGCGAAATCGCGCTCGGCGCCTTCCTCGTGGCTCGACGAGGTGCGCAGCTTCAACGGCCAATTGGGCCAGGTCAAAAGCTTGTTCTCGTGCAGCGGCGGCGCCGGCATGATTTCGAAATTGGTCACCGAGAGCGCGCCCTGGCGGATCGCGGTGCCGATGCAGTCCGAGCCGGTGTCGCCGCCGCCGATGACGACGACGTGCTTGCCGCTGGCGAGGATCGGCTCGCCCTCCGCGGCGGCCTCGCCGCTGACGCGCCGGTTCTGCTGCGGCAGGTATTCCATGGCGAAATGGATGCCTTTCAGCTCGCGGCCGGGAACAGGGAGGTCGCGCGGCTTCTCCGAGCCGCCGGTCAGCGCGACCGCATCGAACTCGGCCAGAAGCTTTTCCGGCGCGACATTGGCGCCGACATGCGCGCCGTAATGGAAGACCACGCCTTCGGCCTGCATTTGCGCGACACGGCGCTCGACGTGATGCTTTTCCATCTTGAAGTCGGGAATGCCGTAGCGCAGAAGCCCGCCGGCCTTGGCGTATTTCTCGTAGACGTGCACGGCATGCCCGGCGCGCGCGAGCTGCTGTGCGCAGGCGAGGCCCGCCGGACCCGAGCCCACGACGGCGACCTTCTTGCCGGTGAGCGCGGCGGCCGGCTCGGGCGTTAGGCCCAGCGCAATGGCGCGGTCGGCGATGGCGCATTCGATCGATTTGATGGTGACCGGGTTCTCGTCGATGTTCAGCGTGCACGAGGCTTCGCACGGCGCCGGGCAGACGCGGCCGGTGACCTCGGGGAAGTTGTTGGTCGAGTGCAGGTTGCGCGCGGCCTCTTCCCAGTCGCCGGCATAGACGAGATCGTTCCAGTCGGGGATCTGGTTGTTGACCGGACAGCCCGGTGTTCCCGGCTTGAGCGAGCCGGTGCCCTGGCAATAGGGCACGCCGCAATTCATGCAGCGTGCGGCTTGCGTGCGGTAATCCGCCTCCGGCAGCGGCAGGACGAATTCGCGCCAATGGCGAATGCGTTCCTCGACCGGCTCGTAGTCGCGGTCTTCACGTTCGTATTCGAGAAAGCCGGTGACCTTGCCCAAGGCGTACTCTTTCTCGACGCTTTATTCGGCCGCCTGCATGGCCCGCGCTTCCGCTTTGAGCTCGCGGAGAGCGCGACGATACTCGACCGGCATCACCCTGCGGAACCTCGGATACCAGGTCGACCAGTCGCTTAAGATTTTGGCCGCGACCGACGAGCCGGTAAAGCGGGCGTGGCGCGAAATGAGAAGATAAAGTCGCGCCGCATCGAACTGGCTCATATCGGACATCACCTCGACCAGCCCGTGCGTTTCGAGGTCGCGGGCGTGGTGGTAGGTGCGGGCGTTGACGTCCTCCTCCGCCGGCATCGGCTCAAGCTCGACCATCGCGAGATTGCAGCGCGAGGCAAAGGTGCCGTCCTCGTCGAGCACATAGGCGATGCCGCCCGACATGCCGGCGGCGAAATTGCGCCCGGTGGGGCCGAGCACGACGGCAACGCCCCCGGTCATGTATTCGCAGCAATGATCGCCGGCGCCCTCGATGACGGCGTAGGCGCCGGAATTCCGGACGGCGAAGCGCTCGCCGGCGACGCCGCGGAAGTAGCATTCGCCCTCGGTGGCGCCGTAGAGCACGGTGTTGCCGACGATGATCGACTCCTCGGGAACGATCCCGGTCTCCGCCGGCGGGCGCACGACGATGCGGCCGCCGGAAAGGCCCTTGCCGACATAGTCGTTGGCGTCGCCTTCAAGCTCGAAGGTGACGCCGCGGGCGAGGAAGGCGCCGAAGCTCTGTCCGGCGGTGCCTTTGAAGCGCACGACGATGGTGTCGGGCGGCAGGCCGTCGTGGCCGTAGCGCTTAGCGATCTCGCCGGACAGCATCGCGCCGGTGGTGCGGTCGATGTTGGTGATCGGCAGGCTCAAATGCACCTGCGCGCCGCGCTCGAGCGCGCCTTGCGACTGCGCGATCAGCTTGCGGTCGATGATGTCGTGGATCTTGTGATCCTGTTGCTCGCAATTGTAGATCGCCACCGACGCCGGCACGTCCGGCTTGGTGAACAGCCGCGAGAAGTCGAGCCCGCGCGCCTTCCAGTGATCGACCATGTCGCGCACGTGGAGCATCTGCATCTGCCCGATCATCTCGGCGAAAGTGCGGAAGCCCAGGGCCGCCATCAGTTCGCGGACCTCTTCAGCGACGAAGAAGAAGTAATTGATGACGTGCTCGGGCTGGCCGCGAAAGCGCTTGCGCAGCACCGGGTCCTGGGTGGCGACGCCGACGGGGCAGGTGTTGAGGTGGCACTTGCGCATCATGATGCAGCCGGCCGCGATCAGCGGCGCGGTAGCGAAGCCGAATTCATCGGCGCCAAGGAGCGCGCCGACGACGACGTCGCGCCCGGTGCGGATGCCGCCGTCGACCTGTACGGCGATGCGGCCGCGCAGCCGGTTGGCGACCAGCGTCTGATGCGTTTCGGCAAGCCCGATCTCCCACGGCGAGCCGGCATGCTTGATCGAGGTGAGCGGCGAGGCGCCGGTGCCGCCTTCGAAGCCGGCGATGGTCACGTGATCGGAGCGCGCCTTCGACACGCCGGCGGCGACCGTGCCGACGCCGACCTCGGAGACGAGCTTGACCGAAACGTCGCCGTCGGGATTGACGTTCTTCAAGTCGAAGATGAGCTGCGCCAAATCCTCGATCGAATAGATGTCGTGATGCGGCGGCGGCGAGATCAGCCCGACGCCGGGCGTGGCGTGGCGCACCTTGGCGATGGTCTTGTCGACCTTGTGGCCCGGCAATTGCCCGCCTTCGCCGGGTTTGGCGCCCTGCGCAATTTTGATCTGCATCATGTCGGCATTGACGAGATATTCGGCGGTGACGCCGAAGCGGCCCGACGCCACCTGCTTGATCGCCGAGCGCATCGAGTCGCCGTTGGGCAGCGGTTTGTAGCGGTCGGATTCCTCGCCGCCTTCGCCGGTGTTCGACTTGCCGCCGATGCGGTTCATGGCGATGGCGAGCGTGGTATGCGCCTCGCGCGAGATCGAGCCGTATGACATGGCACCGGTGGAAAAGCGCTTGACGATCTCCTTGGCCGGCTCGACCTCCTCGATTGCGATCGCCGGGCGGCCGTCCTCGTGCGCGAACTTGAGCCGGAAGAGACCGCGGATGGTGTAGAGCTTTTCCGATTGGTCGTTGACGATCTCCGCGTACTGCCGGTACTTCTCGTAGGAATTGCCACGCACGGCGTGCTGCAAAGCCGCGACGGTCGCCGCGGTCCAGACATGATCCTCGCCGCGCACGCGCACCGCATAGTCGCCGCCGACATCGAGCATGGAGCGGTAGATCGGCGCGTCCGAGAACGCGTCGCGATGCCGCCGCACCGCTTCTTCGGCGATCTCGTCGAGGCCTACGCCCTCGATGCGGGTCGCGGTGCCGGTGAAATACTTGGCGACGAATTCCGACTTCAAACCAACCGCGTCGAAAATCTGCGCGCCGCAATAGGACTGATAGGTGGAGATGCCCATCTTCGACATCACCTTGAGCAGTCCCTTGTCGATCGACTTGATGTAGCGCTTGACGATTTCCTTGTCGTCGAGCTTCTGCGGCAGCTGTTCCTTCATCGCCGTCAGCGTCTCGAAGGCGAGGTAGGGATTGATCGCCTCGGCGCCGTAACCGGCAAGGCAGGCGAAATGATGCACCTCGCGCGGCTCGCCGGATTCGACGACGAGCCCGACCGACGTGCGCAGACCCTCGCGGATCAGATGATGATGCACCGCCGCGCAGGCAAGCAGCGACGGGATCGGGATCCGATCGGTGCCGGCGCGGCGGTCGGACAGGATGATGATGTTGATGCCGTCGCGCACGGCGTCCTCGGCCTTGCAGCTCAACGCCGTGATCGCGACCTCCATGCCGGCGGCGCCGGCCTCGGCCGGCCAGGTCGTGTCGAGCGTGATCGACTTGAAGTGCGACTCCGCGACCTCGGAAATGTCGCGGATCTTCTCCAGGTTGGCGTTGGTCAGGATCGGTTGATGCACTTCGAGGCGTTTGGTCCTCGATGCGCCCTCAAGGTCGAACAGGTTCGGCCGCGGCCCGATGATGGAGACGAGGCTCATGACCAGTTCCTCGCGGATCGGGTCGATCGGCGGGTTGGTCACCTGCGCGAAGTTCTGCTTGAAGTAGGTGAACAGGACCTTCGGTTTGTCGGACAGCGCCGAGATCGGCGTGTCGTTGCCCATGGAGCCGACCGCCTCTTCGCCGGTCGTCGCCATCGGCGTCATCAGGATTTTCAGGTCTTCCTGCGTGTAGCCGAACGCCTGCTGGCGATCGAGCAAAGGGAGGTTGGAGATCGGCGCAGCTTCGCTCGATGTCGGAAGGTCTTCGATGACGATCTGCGTACGCTCGAGCCACTCGCGATAGGGATGGCTCTTGGCGAGCGTCGCCTTGAGCTCCTCGTCGGGAATGAGCCGGCCTTCTTCGAGATCGACCAAGAGCATCTTGCCCGGCTGCAGCCGCCACTTGGTGACGATCTCCTCCTCCCGGATCGGCAGCACGCCGACTTCCGACGCCATGATGATGCGATCGTCGCGGGTGACGATGTAGCGTGCGGGGCGCAACCCGTTGCGGTCGAGCGTCGCGCCGATCTGGCGGCCATTGGTGAAGGCGATGGCCGCCGGGCCGTCCCACGGCTCCATCAGCGCGGCGTTGTACTCGTAGAAGTCGCGGCGCTCCTCGCTCATCAGCGGATTGCCGGCCCATGCTTCGGGAATCATCATCATCATCGCATGTGCGAGCGGATAGCCGCCCATGGTGAGGAATTCGAGCGCGTTGTCGAAGCAGGCGGTATCGGATTGGCCTTCATAGGAGATCGGCCACAGCCTCGAAATGTCGTTGCCGAATTTCGGCGATGAGACCGAGGCCTGGCGCGCCGCCATCCAGTTGTTGTTGCCGCGCAGCGTGTTGATTTCGCCGTTATGCGCGATCATCCGGTAGGGATGCGCCAGCGACCAGGCCGGGAAGGTGTTGGTCGAAAAACGCTGGTGCACCAAAGCCAGCGCGCTTTCGAAATCCGGATCGTGCAGGTCGGGATAATAGGTCCCGAGCTGATCGGCGAGGAACATGCCTTTGTAGATCACGGTGCGGCAGGAGATCGACACCGGGTAATAGTGCGAGGTCTGCCGCTCGCGCTTTGAGTAGAGCGTGCTGGAGATGGTCTTGCGCAGGATGTAGAGCCTGCGCTCGAACTCGTCCTCCGACGTTATTTTCGCGCCGCGCGCGAGAAAAACCTGCTTGTTGACCGGCTCGGTCGGCTTGACCGTCTCGCCGAGCGTCGAATTGTCGGTGGGCACGTCGCGCCAGCCGAGAATGGTCATGCCTTCGCGCGCGGCGACCGCCGCGTAGGTGGCCTCGATCTCGGCGCGCCAGTCGTCGTCATGCGGCAGGAACAGCATGCCGACGGCGTAATGGCCCGGCGCCGGAAGGGCGAAGCCAAGCTCGGCTGCCTTTTTGGCGAAGAATTTGTGCGGGGTCTGCACCAGGATGCCGGCGCCGTCGCCGGCGCGCGGGTCGGCGCCGACGGCGCCGCGATGCTCGAGATTGAGAAGGATCGTCAGCGCGTCCTCGACGATCTTGTGCGATTTGCGCCCCTTGATGTCGGCAATGAAGCCGACGCCGCAGGAATCCTTCTCCTGCGCCGGATCGAAGAGCCCAAAGCCTTGCGCGCCCATTGTCATTTTCGCGCTCCCCCCGTCGCGGGCGTACCCGGCCCGCACCGAGGTTTCGGCACATCGTTACCTCGCGCCGGATTCGATCCGGTGCGGGGCGAGCCATGCTTCCTGGAGGCAACCTTTGTGCCGCTTGGCGGCCTTGGCTGCTTTTGTTGTGCCGCCGTCCGACGTGCCCTCGCCCTCGGCGGCTGGCCCTGCGCGTCTTTCCGGCGTCAACCGGTCTTGCGCGCGACGGCCACCAAATTGGGACAGCAATGCTGTCCTATAGAGAACATGGCAAACTCCGGGCGTCAGCACAAGTCAGAAACCCGTTGCGCGATCAATAAGCTGCAGGCTCGCGTCGCTCGGCCCGTTTTCGCGCGATGTCCCACAGCACAAGTGGACCACGACAGGCACGGAATCGCAATATGGGAGGGTGCGCAATCAGTTGCGCAACCGTGACGGATCACGCAGCATCATACAAAGGGCGCTGTCGCCGAACCATAACAGACTGGTATCAGGTTCATGACCGGATCTCACCACCACGATCACGCCGCTCATTCCCATGACGACGGCGAACGCTGGAAGCACGACGGCGTGCGCGTCATTCCCGGCGATCAATTGGACCCGAACGTGCCGTCGACCCCGGGCATGGACAGGAAGGCGGCGATCAACTTCGCCCGCGCCGGCGCGCAGAAACTGTGGGCCGGCACGGTGACGATCAAGCCCGATGCGAAGACCGGGGCGCATCATCACGGCCATCTCGAAAGCATCATCTATGTGGTGCGCGGCAAGGCGCGCATGCGCTGGGGTGAACGCCTGCAGTTCACGGCCGAAGCCAATCCCGGCGATTTTATCTTTATCCCGCCCTACGTACCGCATCAGGAGATCAATGCCAGCCCGGATCAGATCCTGGAATGCGTGCTGGTGCGCAGCGACGGTCAGGCGATCGCGATCAATCTCGACATCGAGCCGGTGGAGAAGCCGGAGACCGTGTTGTGGGTCGATCCGATTCACCGCGATCCGGCGGCGAAGGGATGATCTCGTCGAGCAACGCCTTGGTGTCTTTCAGAGCCGCCGATCCGAATGGCGCATGTTCCTAAATTGAGCGTCAAAATAGCTTCATTGCGGCGGAAATAGCTTCACGAACTATCCGTCGATGGACAATCTCGAAGATATATCCATGCTATGCGAGTCGCGCTTGCGGGCGAATAGACCGGATCGGCCACGCCGCGTCGGAACGCCGGCGGGATTGGAGAAGCAGGATGTTGGGGAACGCGCGCCTGATCAGCCTTGCTACGTCCGCCGCGATCGCACTCACGAGCTTTCAGGCGCAAGCGTGCACTCGGTTTCTCTATGAAACCGGAACGAACGGCTACATCGTCGGCCGTTCCATGGATTGGGCGGAAGATCCGGGCACCGACCTTTGGTCATTTCCTAAAGGTCTGAGCCGCGACGGCGGCGCAGGTCCCGGCTCCATCAAATGGACAGCGAAATACGGCTCGGTCGTCGCTTCATTCTACAACATCGGCACAGTTGACGGGATGAACGACGCCGGCCTCGTGGCCAACGCGCTCTACCTCGTCGAGGCCGACTACGGGGATGCGAAGGCTTCGGGAAAGCCGCTGATCTCCATCGGCGCCTGGACCCAATATGCCCTCGACAATTACGGCACCGTTGCCGAAGCCGTTGAAGGGCTCGGCAAGGAGCCCTTCGCGATCGTTGCGCCCGAGCTACCCAATGGACGCAAGGCAGGCGGCCACCTTTCCCTCGCGGACGCGTCGGGCGACAGCGCGATCTTCGAGTACCTTGGCGGCAAGCTTCGTCATCCACCACGACCGCAAATACACGGTGATGACCAACTCTCCGACCTTCGACCGGCAACTCGCGATAGACACCTACTGGAAAGGCATCAACGGTCTGAACTTCCAGCCCGGAACCATCAGCTCCGCCGATCGGTTCGTCCGCATGAGTTGGAGCTTGGGCGCGGCTCCGAAGGAGAAGGATCCCCGGCTCGCGGTCGCAACCGCCTTTTCGCTCATCCGCGCCATCTCGGTTCCCCTTGGCCTCGCCGACCCGAACAGGCCCAACATTGCTGCAACGATCTGGCGGTCGGTGTCCGATGTCGGCGCTCGGCGCTACTATTTCGAGTCCGCCTACAGCCCAACGATCTTTTGGGTGGACCTGGCGAAGCTGAAACTCGCGCCGGGTTCCGCGCCCGCGAGGCTTGACCTGAGCAGCCGGCCCATTCTCTCAGGCGAAGTGTCGGATAAGTTTGTCGCGACCGAGCCCTTCAAGTTCCTGGCTCACTAGCTGTCGCAGTTTTGTGGCCGACCAATTCGATTTCTGACTACGCGGTTTGAAGCGATCAGCGCGCGCTGCCCGGCGCGATGAGCGGATTCTGCAAGTTCCATGCGCAGAACAAGCTGCTGGTTTGAACGCGTCCGGTCACATTCGCAACCCACTAAGGCTCAAATACGTTGGGCAGACTTGAGGCTATCCGGGCAGAACCGCTCCGGGTTCGAGCGCGCCGCGGGGCGGCCATTGGTACTAACGCATCAATCATGCGAACAAGCAGCGCCGCTGGTACTTAACCCGACAGATGCGTGCGCGAACGGGCAGGCGCTGGCGCCGCTTCGCGGCGGCGCCAGCCCCGACACCGCAGAAACGAAGCGCCGGCGATGCAGTAACGGCGGCGCGCCGCAGGTCGCGACGGCGGAGATCGGATTTCTGCAACCATCGTTTTCAGTGCGTGAAGAGCAACTGGTCTTTGCTTCACGTTGGCCGGAGAATTTTCCGAGCGCGCAAACCTTGAACGCGGAAGATTAGGAACAGACCGATCCTGTAACTCCGCAACGATAACGCCGAGAGCCAGCATGACGGATACGGCGATGCAAATGCCGTTGCGGTGGCCGATTGTCGAAGGCGATCGCGCCGAGCAGATGTCGTTCGTCGAGAGCGGAAACGCGACACGGCACCGGTCTGGCAGGCACGCCGACCGATTCGGCGCGCGACCTCAAGACCAGCCTGGCGGACCTCATGCGCGACCTGCGACGCGCCGAGACAGCAAGCGGTCCGGTGCAATCACTCAAGCGGCGCGCCTCGCGAAATCACAAAGGCGCATTACCGCCAAGCCCTGCAGCCCGCGCAACCCTGGAGCGAGCGGCCCATTGGTTCCAGCGGACTCCTTGCTAGAATACCCGGCTCAAGAAAACCGCGAAGCGAGGAAGCGCCATGGCCAAACGGGTGTCGCCGGAAGCCGCCCTGTTGATGCTGCACTGGCAGAACAGCGTGTGCGATCCCAAGGGCGTGTGGGGCAAAAATCTGTGTCGGCAAATCGAAAAGAACAACGCCATCAAAAACGCGCAGGACGTGCTCGCCACCGCGCGTAACCGCGGCATGCTCACCATCTTCGTCAATATCGGCTGGCGTCCGGGTTTTCCCGAACTGCCGCAGAACCAGTATTACCCGCTGCTGCAAGGTGCCAAGGACGAGAATAAAGGCATCGTCGGCACCTGGGAGGTCGATGTCATCGATGCGCTGCGGCCGGCCGCCGGCGAGCCGATCGTGATCAATTTCGGCTCCGACAGCTTCGAGGGCACCGATCTCGACCGCATTCTGCGTGCCCACAATATCGGTCATGTTTTTGTCAGCGGCCAATGCATCGAGCACGTGGTGGCGACGACGATTAAGCGCGCGGCGAATATGGGCTTCAACGCCATTCTTATCAAAGACGCCACCAGCGGCTTCACCGACGGCAACTACAGCGCAATGCTCGACATCCTGCCGCTGTATTCCAAACTGATCACGGCCGCCGAATTCACGCTCGAGGCTCCTTACGCCGGCACCGCGCGAAGAGATGCCATGCCGGAATCGAGCAACTCCTTCTCGGGCCGCGTCGCCTGGCTGCGGCCGTGATGGAGTTCCGGGAGCGCAATTCCGGAACAAGCCAAGCATCGGGGTAATGGCCGACGAGCCTTCGCCGCGTTGGCGGCAGAAAAACGATTGAGCGCCGCACATGCCGCCCAAGGACCGCCCCAATTGCAAGTGAGGTTGTCGGCTTGTTGCGTGCTGGACGATGGGGGCTGTGTCCGTGAGGGCAGGGGTATTTCGGGCTGCTGCGTTGTCTCTCGGCGTTTTCTTATTGGGCGCCGCGCCAAGCTTTGCGCAGACGCCGCCGTCCACTCCGCCGCCGCTGCCCGGCTTCGTGCCACCATACGAAGTCACCCAAATCGTCCGCTCGGCCGGATTTGATCCACTGGCGCCGCCTTTGCGTGAAGGCACGACTTACGTACTGCGCGCCACCGATTTCCGCGGCATCCTCATGCGTGTCGTGGTCGATGCCAGGAGCGGCGCCATCCGCGCCGTCAACCGGATCGTTCCGGGCCCCGCGGCTTACGGTCCCGCCGGCATGATGGCGCCGCCTTACGGCGAGCCGCCGCCCTATGGCGTGCGGTCGCCTTACGGCCCGCCGCCACCCTATGGCGCGCGTTACGGAACGCCGCCCGGTCTCGACGCGCCCGAAGTGGGACCGCAGGAGGCGGACCTCGGCCCGTTACCACCACCGCCGCCGGAATTTCGGCCCGGTACGCATCCGCTCGGGCCCGACGTACCGCCGCTGCCGCGACCGCGTCCGGCGGGGCTATCACGGGATGCCAAGGGTGATGACAGAGGCAACGTCAAACCCGGCGACAAACCGGCCGAGACGCCACCCGCCAAACCGGAGTCGACGCCCAACGCCGCCGTCGTTGCACCTCCCGCCGCGCCTGCGGCGACAGGTCCTGCATCCGCTGCACCAAAAAAACCGCTGCCGCCCGCAATCCAGGACTGACCAAACCCTTTGTCGTTGTGCTGTGCCAACGGGGCCCGCCCCAAACTGCCGGCGCCTTGACAGACTAAGCGGCGGCGCCGTCCAAACTCACTGACGGAACGCATTGCTTCGCTGCGCACGCAATGACAGTCTCGGCCTGAAGGATGAGGCAACCGCAGAAACACCCACTCAGATCGGGCCGCCCCGGGGAGAGGAAAACGCCATGGCTGCGGATGCGGCTGTCACCGTGGCTGCGCGGCTCGATCGCCTGCCGCCGTCGCGCCACACGCGCAAGCTGATCACGCTCCTGTCGCTCGGTGGCTGGTTCGAATTCTACGATTTGTTTTTCACCGCTTATGTGGCGATCGGGTTGTTCAAGGAAGGTCTGTTCAAGCCGACGACGCAGGGTTTGTTCGACCTGCACGGATTCGCCAGTTTCGTCGCGGCGATGTTCGCGGGGATGTTCATCGGCACGCTCGCCTTCAGCTGGCTGTCCGACCGCTTCGGCCGCCGCTCGATCTTCACTTTCGCGCTGCTCTGGTATTCGATTGGCGCATTCGTCATGGCGTTGCAAACAACGCCGGAGACCATCGATCTTTGGCGGTTGATCGCCAGCATCGGGCTCGGCGTCGAATTGGTGAACGTCGACGCCTATTTGTCGGAGCTGGTGCCGAAGGAGCAGCGCGGCCCCGCCTTCGCCTACAACCAGTTCATCATGTATACCGCCGTGCCGATCGTCGCGTTCCTCGCCTGGCGGCTGGTGCCGCTGACGATCTGGGGTCTCGACGGTTGGCGCTGGGTGGTGATCATCGGCTCAATCGGCGCGGTCGTGATCTGGTGGATCCGCCGCAATCTGCCGGAATCGCCGCGCTGGCTGGCGCAGCACGGCCGCGTCGCGGAAGCCGAAAGCATTGTCGAAGAACTGGAGCGCCGCGTTCAAGCCGACAGCGGGGTGCCCTTGCCGCCGCCGCAAATCGTCGAGGGCGAAACCGAGCGCAAGGCCGGCGCTTGGATGGAGATGTGGAGCCCGGTCTATCGCGGGCGCACGATCATGCTGGTGGTCTTCAATCTGTTCCAAACGATCGGCTATTACGGTTTTTCCAGCTGGGTGCCCGCGCTCCTGATCTCGCAGGGCATCGGGGTCACGAAATCGCTCGCCTATACGTTCATTATCGCTATCGCGGCACCCATCGGCCCGCTGATCGGCGTCTATTTCGCCGACCGCTTCGAGCGCAAATGGCAGCTCGCCTGGGCCGCCATCGGCATCGCTGCATTCGGGCTTTTATTCGCCCAGCAGTCGACCGCAACCGGCGTGATCGTGTGCGGCCTTCTCATCACCCTGTGCGCCAATTGGCTGTCGTTCTCGTTCCACGCCTATCAGGCCGAACTTTATCCGACCCGCATTCGCGCCCAGGCCGTGGGCTTCGTCTATTCGTGGAGCCGGTTCTCCGCCATCTTCTCCGGCTTCATCATCGCCTTCTTCCTCGGCCGCTACGGCACCGTCGGCGTGTTCAGCTTCATCGCCGGCGCCATGGTCGTGGTCTTCATCGTCATCGGCGGCTTCGGTCCGCCCGTCACCAAACGCCGCCTCGAAGCCATCGCGGCTTGAATTTGCGTTACAAAGAAAGCGCCCCGGAAAACCGGGGCGCCCCTACTCACGACTTACGCGTCGTCTGAAAACCGCTTACGCGGCTTGTTTCTGCTCGACGACCTTGCCATTGCCGATCGGAATGGTGCGGGGCTTTTTCGCCTCCGGGATTTCACGCACCAAGTCGACGTGCAGGAGACCGTTCTCCAGCTTGGCGCCCTTGACCTGGACGAAGTCGGCGAGTTGAAACACGCGCTCGAACGCGCGCGCCGCGATGCCCTGATAAAGCACGTCACCGCGCTTCTCCTCTTCTTTGGCGTTTTTCTCGCCGCGGATGGTCAGGGTATTTTCCTTCGCTACGATCGAAAGCTCGGGCTCCGCAAAGCCGGCTACCGCGACCGTGACGCGATAGTCGTTGTCGCCGGTCCGCTCGATGTTATAGGGCGGATAACCGGGAGCGGCGCCGTCGACGCCTTGGTCGAGCAGCGAAAACAGTCGGTCGAAACCGACGGTTGAACGATATAGAGGTGCAAGATCGAAAGTTCGCATGGCATATCCTCCTTGTGAAGCGACATGCGGGGGCCTGCCTTTTGGGGCCAAGCCTATGGACCGAAACGCAGCCCTTATGGGCCTGCAGTCGATCACATGGGAATGCTTCGGCGACCGCGCAAGGGGGGCGGAACTGCCCGGAAAATACGGGTTTCCGTGCGTTCCGCGGCATGCTTGCGGCCGCTCTGCCTGGAGCCGGAGCACGCGCGATGACGGCTGACCCGCGCGCATGGAGGAATAATCTGCGGCTCCTCAGTGGCCTCGTCTTGCTCAGCTTCGTCTTCTGCCACCTCGCGGCGCATTGCGCGTTGCTGGTTTCGCTGCCGAGCGCCGAAGCCACCGCCGATATCCTGATGCGTTTCTGGTTCGCCGCGACCGGTACGGGGCTGCTCCTGACAGCGGCGCTTCTTCACTACGGCAATGCGCTGTGGTCGATCTATCAGCGCCGCTCATTGCGGCTGCCGCGGTGGCAATGGGCGCAAATCTTTCTCGGTTTTTGTATTCCGATTTTGGTGATGACTCACGTTTTCGGCACGCGCGTCGCCGAACTCACGTTCAACGTGCACAGCACCTACAAAACGGTCTTGCTCGGGCTTTGGGTGGTGTCGCCGTGGCTCGGCGTCGTGCAAGCGCTTGCGGTGTTGACCGTGTGGACTCACGCCTGCATCGGCATGCATTTCTGGCTCCGGACCAAGCGCTGGTATGCGGCCTGGCGGCCGTTCTTGTTCGCGTTCGCCCTCTTGTTGCCGTCGTTGGCGCTCGCCGGGTTCGTCGCCGGCGGCAACGAGGTCATGCGCGCCGCCGAGAACCCGGGCTACGCGAGCCGAGCGGTGCGAGACGCAAACCTCACCGCGCAGAAGCGGAGCGAAATTTTTCGCTGGGCGCAGATCGCGATCTGCGGTCACTTGGCGCTGGTGCTGCTGCCGTTTGGCGCGCGCGGTATACGGAAGTGGCGCTACCGCCGCCTGCGGCCGCCGCGGCTTGCGCATGCGTCCGGCCGCAGCATGCCGATTGCGGTCGGCGCGTCGGTGCTGGAAACGCTCCGCGACAACGGCGTTCCGCACGCATCGTTATGTGGGGGCAGGGCGCGCTGCACCACCTGCCGTGTTCTGGTCACCGACGGTCTGGAGAAACTGCCCGCGGCGTCGGGCCTGGAAGCCGACGCTCTGGCCCGGATCGGAGCGACACCCGGCATGCGGCTTGCCTGCCAGATCCGGCCGACAAGCGACATTGCCGTGATGCCGTTGCTCGCGGTCGATGCCGGCGCCGCCGAGGGCAGATTGCCCGGCGGCTTCGAAGGCCGCGAGCGCCTGATTACCGTTGTCTTTGTCGATATCCGCGGTTCGACGAAATTGGGCGAAGCCAAGCTGCCCTATGACGTGTTGTTTATTCTCAATCAATTTTTCCAGGAAATGAGCAGCGCCATCGCGGCCACACAGGGGCATTACTCGCAATTCACCGGCGACGGACTGATGGCGCTCTACGGGCTCGATGTCGCGGACCCGGCCGTCGGCGCAGCCGACGCGGTGCGCGGCGCCCGCGAAATGCTGTCGCGGCTCGAACGGCTCAACGACCGTCTTGGCGACGACTTGACAGAACCTTTGCGGATCGGGATCGGCATCCATACCGGCGAAGCGATCGTCGGCGCGATGGGCCCGCCGCGATCGCAAATCCTCACCGCCATCGGCGATACGGTGAACACCTGCGCCAGACTGGAAAGTCTGACCAAGGACTATGATTGCGTAGCCGTCGTGTCGCGCCGCGCGGTCGAAACCGCCGGCCTCGATCTCGCCGGCGGCGCGCTTCGGAACGCTCCGATCAAAGGCCGGAGCGAACCGGTCGAGTTCTACATATTCAAGGACGTCGCCGAACTACCCCTGTAGGTTCGGCACCGCAATCGGCGGCGCGCAATTGAGCCCCCGGCATCTGCTGCTATAAGCGGAGGTCTCGTCTTCGCTGTCGTTGAGTCTTCGCCTAGCCGATATGAAGCTCATTTCCATCCCGGCAAATCCGGCCCCCGACGACGCCGTCACCGGCATGCTCAAGACTCCGGACGGCGTGTCGCTGCGCTTTGCCCGCTTTGCGCCGCCGGCCGGCCGCCGCGGCACGGTCTGCATTTTTCCCGGCCGCAGCGAGTGGATCGAGAAATATTTCGAGACCATCCGCGACCTACGCAATCGCGGATTCGCCGTTGCCATCCTCGATTGGCGCGGCCAAGGCCTGTCGGACCGCGCGCTCGGCGACCGCCTCAAAGGTTATGTGAGCAGCTTCTCCGAATTCGACACCGATCTCGAGACCTTTGTGCATCAGGTTGTGCTGCCGGATTGTCCGCCGCCGATTTTTGCGCTCGGCCATTCCATGGGCGCAACCGTGCTCCTCCGCGCCGTCGCGCGCGGCCAGCGCTGGTTCGATCGCATCGTTCTTTCCGCGCCGATGCTCGGCATTGCCTTCATACGATCGATGGCGGTCGCCAGCGCGATCGTGAGGGTCATGCGCTTTGGCGGTTTCGGCTCCCTATATGTCCCCGGCCGCTACACTGGAATTCTCGACTTGCGGCCCTTCGCCGGCAATCCGCTGACGTCCGATCCGGTACGCTTTGCCCGCAACGCCGTAATTCTCGAGGCGGAGCCCGCGCTCGGTCTCGGCGGTCCGACGGTCGCCTGGTGCGACGCGGCGTTTCGCGCCATGAACGCGATGAGCGAGCCGAGTTTTCCCGCGCGCATCCGCCAGCCGATCCTTATCATCGCCGCCGGGCGCGACGTCATCGTGTCGAATAATGCGATCGAGGCTTTCGCCACGCAACTGCGCGCCGGTTCGCACCTCGTCGTGGTCGGCGCGCAGCATGAACTCTTGATGGAGCAGGATCGCGTTCGTACGCAGTTCTGGGCGGCGTTCGATGCGTTCGTCCCGGGCACGCCGCTGTTTTAGAGCATAATCCGGAAAAAGCCTGCCCCGGACTTGTTCCGGGGTGGATACCGGTTGGCAATCGTTCATGCCGTTGATGACGGTGTTCCGTTCACCTCTTCGGATAGGCCGTGAAGATGTAATCTTGTTCCGCCACTACCGTATGGCACGCGTACCCGCATTTGGCGTCGGTTCCTTGAGGCGTAAACGTGTCAGACGCGGCATCATAGTCAAACTCGGCGTATGCCCAACCATGCGTGTCCGGGAATCTCTTGGTATCTTTTTCGATTGTCGCGACCGCTTTCAGGGTGTCCGGCACCATCACGAAATAAGGCGCCACAGTGTTCTTTTTGAAGGACCACTCGATCTTCACAATCTTGGAGCCATCGGGAAAAACCTTGCCATTGCCGGGAAGGCCTTGCCCGTACGCGTTCATCATTACGTCGTTCGCGACGATCACTTTCAACAGAGTTTCGGTCTGACTGACTGCGACGTCCTGCCAGGTTTCGTATCCCCTGAAATCAGAAAACTCGAGCCCGTCCAATTTCAGCGTGTACTTGTCCTGCGCTGCAAGGGCCATGCTGCCTAAGACAGCGAGCAATGCCAAAATGATCACAATCACCGAGGATGGGGTTCTTGTCATGGCTCACTCCTGCGCTGTTGTTTGGAAGTCAAAATCAGTGGCATACGCTCAAAAGGCGCCAGCGCAGTGCGAGGTACAGTTTCTTGTTGGAGGTTCAGTTTCTTGCTTAAAGTTCGCTCGCACTTAAGATGCCCGACAACATCTGGGCGGCGGGAACTATGGTCATTGTCTCATCTCGCATCGTCACAATCTATAGGGTGATCCGCCGAAAATTTGGGCAAGTCCACGGAATTTATTGGAACCGCCCGACACTCGCTTTGGTCATTATGCGACATGCCGGGGTGCGGGCGTCATGTCCGCCGTACGCCCAATTGTGTTGCAAAACTCCTTAGCGGACATCAACTCGCCAGCAGCAGCCGTCTATGACGCCTTATCCGGCGCCGTTTACCCGTTCAGCAATTCCATCGCCTTGGCATGCGTGCGCTCGTCGCCGGCGGCGACGATGCGGCCGCCCTGATGCGGTGGGCTATCCTCCCAGGTGGTGATGACGCCGCCGGAGCCTTCGATGATCGGAATCAGAGGCAGCACGTCGTAAGGCTTGAGTTCGGTCTCGATCACCAGATCGACGTGGCCGGCGGCGAGCATGCAATAGGCGTAGCAGTCGCCGCCGTAGCGCGACAGCCGCACCGCCTGCTCGACGCGCCGGAACGTGCGCCGGTCGGCCTCGCGCATCAACAGCGGGCTGGTCGTGAGCAACACCGCGTCGTCGAGCGCCGCGCACGGACGCGCGCGCAGCGCGCGGTCGCCAGCCGGGCCGCGATAGCTGGCGGCGGAGCCGTCGCCGGTGAAGTGCTCGCGCGTGAACGGCTGGTGCATCATGCCGTAAATCGGCTTGCCCTGCCGTGTCAGTGCGATCAGCGTGCCCCAGACCGGCATGCCGCAGATGAACGATTTGGTCCCGTCGATCGGATCGAGCACCCAGACATATTCGGCGTCGGGGCGTTCGACGCCTAGTTCCTCGCCGACGATTCCGTGTTCGGGGAAGGTCTTCTTGATCAGCGCGCGCATGGCGGCTTCCGCGGCGCGATCGGCCGCGGTGACCGGGTCGAAGCCGCCGCCCGGGCTCTTATTCTCGACGCCGAGCGCCGTACGGAAAAACGGCCGGATCGTCTCGCCCGCAACGCTGGCGAGCTCATCCACGAAAGCCGCAAAGTCGATCGCGGTCATTCATTCGGAGTATCGGAGTTGGATAGCGTCGGCAATTCGGCCCGGCGACTATTTGGTGTTGCCAATCGGACACGCGGCGGCGGGAAATGTAGTACCGGACGCTGGAGCACGTCTGTTTCAGGGTCCCATGCCTCAATTTTACGCACCTGCACAACGCATCTATCGCGACACATTAAGCCTATGAAAATTCATAATTTTATGCCGAAATGCAGACTGCGTGAGCAAGGGATGTCGGAAGCCGAAGAGCTGCTCTGCACAATTTGCAGGAGATTTGGGGGGAAAATGCCAGGTGATTAGGCCAAGGGGACTTGTCTTTTGTGCGCCGCGGTGTATGTTGTTGCAGTGCGGTAGCGGGAGATTCTCTCGCGCTGCCGTCGCCCTCCTTGGGCGTTTCCTCCCTAGACTTGGGCCGCTCCCGCAAGGTGAGCGGCCCTTTTTCTTCGGCGCCGATTCTTTTGCGCAACGAGCGAGCGATTCTGCGCAACGCGGTTATTCTGCCGCCGCGCGATAGGGTCGCAATTCCTCGAGCGGGATGTCGGCCAACCGATCGGCCAGAATTTCAAATTCGCCGGCGAGCTTGGCGAATGACGGCGCGCGCTGATAGCGGCGCTCGTCCATGTACAGCGCGCGGTTGATCTCGAGCTGGATCGCGTGCAGGCCGGCGGCCGGATTGCCGTAATGCTCGGTGATGAAGCCGCCGGCATAAGGCTTGTTACGGCTGACCATGTAGCCGAAACCGCGCATGGTCGCCTCGATCGTTTCGGCCACGATGGGAACGCAGCTCGTGCCATAGCGGTCGCCGAGCACTAGGTCGGCGCGCGGACGTTCGTCGCGCGTGCCGGTGGCCGACGGCATGGAGTGGCAGTCGATCAGCAGAACGGCGCCGAAATCGCGGTGCAGGCGCATAAATACGCGCCGCAACGCGCGGTGATAGGGCTTGTAGAGGCCGTCGATCCGCCGCAGCGCTTCGTCGACGGCGATGCGCTGGTCGTAAATTTCCTGGGCGTCGCCGACCACGCGCGCCACCGTGCCGAGACCGCCGGCCACCCGCATCGAGCGGGTATTGGCGAAGGAGGGAAGCCTGCCGTCGAACATGCGGGGATCGAGCTCGTACGGCTCGCGATTGACGTCGACATAGCAGCGCGGGAAGTGCGCCCGCACCACGGGATGGCCGCGCGCCACCACGCCGGCGATCAATTCGTCGACGAAGGAGTCTTCCGAGCGGCGCAGCGTCGCGAGATCGAGCCGCGAAGCCAGCAGGAATCCGCGCGGGTAGACGCGGCCGCTATGCGGCGAATTGAACAGGATAGGGCCGCGGCATTCCGCCGGCTCATGCGCCTCGAACGGGGGGTCGAATTCGTCCTGGATTTCCAACATGACGCCTGGAGTATTCCCGAGGCTTAACGATCCAGCAATCGAATAACGATCCCTAGCCTGCGCCTGCTGCTATTGTCCAGCAATGGTCGGGCTTCGCCATGCTACCTTCACCTCATGTTTACCCGCGATCCGGCTTATGGAATCTAAGGGGGCCGGCATAGCGCCGGGGATCAAGGAGGCCATGCCCAAAATCCTGCTCGCGGAAGACGATATCGACATGCGGCGATTCCTGGTCAAGGCGCTGCAAAATGCCGGCTTCGATGTCATGTCCTACGACAACGGGCTGTCCGCCTATCAGCGCTTGCGCGAGGAGCCGTTCGAGCTCCTGCTCACCGATATCGTGATGCCGGAGATGGACGGCATCGAACTCGCCCGCCGCGCCGCCGAGCTCGATCCCGACATCAAGATCATGTTCATCACCGGCTTCGCCGCCGTCGCGCTCAATTCCGATTCTAGCGCGCCCAAGCACGCCAAGGTCCTGTCCAAGCCGATCCACCTGCGCGAACTCGTCAACGAAGTGCAAAAATTGCTGGCCGCCTAGGCCGCCCTGCTGTTGCCGCGGTAACCGGCAATTTCTAAGTCAACGGACTCTTAGGCTTCTTCCGTCTGGGCGGAATGCTCCTGACAGGCTTCCGCGCCGTACTTGCCTTCGCGCGAGTTTCTGCGTGCGATCGCGGCAAAACTCCCCCACAATCCCGCTCGATCGGCACGACGCTTCAGAAATTCGGTGTACGGCGCCGCCGATCCGGTGTGCAACATGCGGCGCTTCACCGTGACGCGGGCGACGATATCGGTATCGGCGCGATCGCTGCCGCTATTGCTCGATCGAGGGCCGGCAAACGCAGAAGCTCCGGTCAGTTTCTTGATGGTGCTCGGGTCCGTCGACGGCGGTCCGCGAACCTACAACGGCGAAATCCATATGTTTCACTATGCGGACAAACTTGAGAAATCAGTGCCTCTGCCGATGAATGACATTTGCCGCTGAGTCGCGACAAGACGCTGACCCTCTTAGTGCGCGAACGCCGCCGCCGCGGATCGCGGCCTCGCTGATTAACTGTTGGCTAGTTATGAAAACCTCCAACCGCCTGCATTCGGCCTGCAGGTTCTGCTCGGCGATGTTGTGCGAAGCCCGGCATGCGCCTGATCATGTGCTTCACCTGCTCCGCAGTAATAAGCCGAGTGCATTCGAATTGGCGGGGCGTATCCCTGTGTCGCGGACAGCTGAGGAAATCGCTGCGATCAAACCCGGCGAGCGGGTCGTTCCAGCAGCTATTGCAGGTATGGTAGTTGATCACGCGATACGGCGTGACGAATTCGTTGATCGGGTGCGTTACACCACTGATCATCAGCACCGGAATGCGCATCGCCCAGGCGAGCCACGACAATCCGCTGGAGAGGCCGATAAAGAAATCGGCATGCTTTAGCCAACGCGCGCGCTCGAGGAGCGGCCGGTCGCCGGTCTGGTCCTCGGCGCCGGGCGGCATATGGTTCCAGACTATGCCCTTGCCGTGCGTCGCCTTCAGGTCGATGCACACCACGCGATAGCCGACCTCCTTGAGGAAGCAGACTATCTCGGTCCAACCGGTGGGATTGTTCCAGTATTTGCTTTGCAATGTGCTTTGCACGGCGATGCAGACATAAGGCTCTGCGATCGGCCGGCTGTCATCGGCAAGCACGATGCGTGGCGGTTTTTCGGCCGGATCGACGCCGAGGATATAGCCGGCCGCGCGATGCAGCCCGACGCGCCGGAAGTCGCAGGGCACGCAATCCTTATAGTCGTAGATCTTGTTGGCCTGATAATAGACCGCGATGGTGTAGGTCGCGTAAAAGCACTCCGGCGCAACCTCCGGCTCGGTCACGAAAGTGACATCCGGGTAGGCGTCGCGAAGGAGTGCGATCATCTTGCCGTTCATCGTGCAGGTCAGCCGGCAGCCGTGGCGTTCCTTGAATTTGACTGCGTATGGGAACCAACCGAGCGGGTCGCCAAGCGTATCGACCGGAAAGCGCACCAGCACATGGCGGTCGGCAGCGGAATAGTCGTGCGCAAACACGCTCTCGCCCTGTTGCCAGACTTCAAGCCGGAACCGTACGTAATAACGCTTGGTGCTGGTGACCCGCCCGGCCTTGAGCTCGGTCTCGAATAGGATGTTTCCGGTGTCGAGATCGCTCAGCCGCACGCGCCAGGGGTGCTCTGCTTCGGGCAGCACTACACGGCAACCGTCGTTGAAATCGAACAAGATGCCTTTTGGACCCTTCTGGGTGGGCAATTCGGCAACAGCCGGAGTGACGCCTTCCATCGAAACACGCGAAGCAATTTCGGAGGGCGATGCGGGCGTGGTTGGGGCGGGTGCCGCCGGGTTACCAGCGAGCCCCGAGATAGGTTCGGCGACAGGAGTGACCGCAAGAGACATTGATGAAAGTTACTCGCTCGGAACCGCCGCCTACGCAAGGGCGACAGCGTCACTGATTTCGACGGTCACCGCAATCCCGGGTGGTCTTCCACTCTGTCGGCGCCTGCTAACCATCTAAGCCCCAATTCTTATCTTTCCCTAAGGATCTCTTGTTTGTATTTAAGCACCGGCGAGAGGCAGATAGCTGATGATCCTGCGCGAGCCTGTTTTGATCTCGCACACGTGACCGCCATGCCGGGGGACAAATTGATCGACCGCGGTGACCTTATCGTTGCCGACCCTGACGCGATGATCAGAAACCGCCGTCACGCAGCGCAGCGATGACGGGCATTGGCATGGTCGCAAGCTGCTCCCACGTTGCCGCAATAGTGCGCGCTTCGCGCCCGAATTACTGGCTAGCGGAGCATTTCGGGAATGCCACTTGCGCCCATCCGTATCGCTGGCGGATGGTTCGACCTCGTCGCTGATGCCGCGACTGGCAGCGTGAGATGGCAAAAGCCCCGGTCAACGCCCTGCGTTTCGTCGGCATCTACGGTCATTCGCTGCTCCGCATCAGCCGCCCTAATCCCGTTTGTTTCCTACGCGCACGAGATCACCTCTTTTGGCCAGGATTGGTGACTAACGTCTGGTCGCTTACGCTCGCACCCGGCGCCGCGTAAGTAATGATTGCACCGCCGCCGTGGTCGCTTCCAACCTGGAAGCCGACCGCCGCATACTGGCCGAAAAGGGTGATGCTCGCGTTGTGCATCCCGTCACTGACGCTTAGCGTACCGCCCGTGCCGGTGGCGTTGACCGAATAGCCGAGCGTCGTATCGGCGCCGAAGGCGATGTCCGTCAGATCCAGGGCATCGCCGGCCGCAAACCCAGAGATGGCGCCGGTGAAGACCGATGGTTGGTCGAGCAGCAGCATGCCGCCGGTTCCACTGAAGGTCACCTTGCCCGAATCTGCCGTGTTGATTTCGAGCACGGTCCCGCCGGCGATCGTCGCGGGAGCATTGCCGGGCTGCTGCTCGGCCGACGGGTCAGTGATCTTTACGCTGTCGCCAATGCCGGAGCTAATGTGGAAGTTCGAGGTCTTGTATGTGCCGACCAAAGTGATTTCCGCCACCGCAGTTCCACCGCTGGAGACTGTCAGAACGCCGCCAGTGTTGGAGCCATTGGCGCTGTAGGTGGCGGTCTCACCGGCGGAGTAGGCGACGCGGCCGAGATCGATGAATTGTGTATGGTTCGAGTGACCGACTCCGCCAAATCCGGAAACCACGCCGGAGTAGGCAGTCGGATTGGCGTGCGTATCCTCGATTTCGAGCCCACCGGTCCCGGTGGACAGGAAGGTGACATCTGCGGTGCCGCCCGGTGCGACGAGGACAATGCCGTTGCCGATGGTGCCGCTGTACGTGCCGCCAGACAGGACTTCCACCCCGACGCCGCTGCTGACAACGCTGCTGAAGACCGCACCGGAACCGACTTCCAACGTAGCGCCGGCGAGGAGATTGGGCAGGCCCGTGGTGCCGCTGGTGAGTTCGAAAATGCCACCGGAAGATACTATCGCCGTGCCGCCAGTGAGGATCGTTGCGCCAATGTCCGTCCCGCCGGACAACACAATCTCGGTGCCGCCACTCGAAACCGTGGTGTTGTTCGCGGTGCCGCCCAACTCAACAACCTGTGAGCCGGTGAAGACCGTGGCGCCACTGGCAGAGCCGTAAACCAATTGCTTGCCGCCGGAGATTTGCGCGCCATCATCTGTGCCGTGGGCGCTGACGACTTCGCTGCCGCCGCTCACCACCGTCGTCCCGCTGGCCGTCCCGCCGGACAACACGATCTCGGTGCCGCCGTTCGAAACCGTGGTGTTGTTCGCGGTGCCACCCGAACTCAACAACCTGTGAGCCGGTGAAGACCGTGGCGCCACTGGCAGAGCCGTAAACCAATTGCTTGCCGCCGGAGATTTGCGCGCCATCATCAGTGCCGTGTGTGCTGACGATCTCCCTGCCGCTGCTCACAATCGTGCCGCTGGCGACGCCGCCGGACAATACATCGACAGTGCCGCCGCTTAGCACAACGATGCCGTTGCTGGTCTGCCCGCTGGACACCTTCAGGGTCTGTCCACTGCTGACTATCGTAGTTACTGAGGTAACCAGAGTGACATCGGTGCCACCGGCACCATCGCTTTTTACACCGGCGCTCGTGTTCGCTTCTTGCCCGGCGAGCTGGTAGGTGAAGGCGCTCCCGCCGCTCACCGTGACCGTCAGCGTGGACCCGCTAATGCCGGCGCTGGTGACCGACGTGCTCACGAAGTCGATGACGTCGCCAACTTGCCAACCGGAAATTGTACCGCTCAGTCCCTGCGGCTGCCCCAAGTCCAATGTGCCGGATGTGCTGCCAAAAACGGCTCCGAGCGCTGTGCCCCCAGCCGACACATATTCGGTGCCGCCGCTGATCGTTGTGCCGCTCGCCGTTCCGCCGGACTCCACCACCTGCGAACCGGTGAACACCGTGGCGCCGTTGGCGAGGCCGTAATCGAGCTGCGTGCCACCGGAAATCTGCGCGCCGCTGTCGATGCTGCCGGAGCTGATGATCTCGGTGCCACCGCTAAGAATCGTCGTGCTACTCGCCGTCCCGCCGGTGAAGTATCCGACCACCTGCGTCCCGCCGCTCGAGATCGTGGTGCTGGTTGCGGTCCCGCTGGCAAGACGTCCGATGAGTTGCTCGCCTCCGCTCAAGATCGTGGTGTTGGTCGCCGTCCCGCTGTTGAGGTCTCCGACGAACTGCGTCCCGCCGCTCAATATCGTGGTACTGGTCGCCGCCCCGCTGCCGCCTACTCCGACGAACTGCGTCCCGCCGTTCGAGATCGTGGTGTCGGTCGCGGTCCCACCGAGGGGGTCTCCGACCCACTGTTGCCCGCCGCTGAGGATCGTGGTGCTGGTCGCCGTCGCCGTCCCGGCGAGTAAGTTTCCAACGATCTGGGTGCCGCCGCTCGAGATTGTGGTGTTAATCGCCGTCCCGCTGGCGAAGTTTCCGATAAGCTGCACACCTCCGCCCAAGATCGTGGTGTTGGTCGCCGTCCCGCTGGCGTGGTCTCCGACCTCCTGCGTCCCGCCGCTCGAGATCGTGGTGCCGGTCGCCGTCCCGCTGCCGTTTTCTCCGAGGAGCTGCGTGCCGCCGCTCGAGGATCGTCGTGCTAGTCGCCGTGCCGCCCGAATCCACCTCCTGCAAACCGGTGGACACTGTGGCGCCGCTGGCCAGGCCGAAATCGAACTGCGTCCCGCCGGTAATCTGCGCGCCCAGGTCGGTGCCGCCCGTGTTGACGGTTTCGCTGCCGCCGGAATTGACCGTAGTTGCAGATGCGGTCCCTCCCGAGTCGACAAACATCGAGCCGCCGCTAACGACGGCATCGTTAGTGTCGGTCCCGCCCGACGAAACGTTGTATGGTGAATTTCCGGTGCTGACGATCGCTGTGCTCATGGGCAACTTTCACCGTTAACTGAACTCTTGTGATAATGGGCTCGGATCTAGGTGAGTTTTAATAAAAAGCAGGAATGGTTCTGAATATTGGCACGCCAGCTGAGCTTTCTCGTTGTCGAGGATTGTAGAACGCGGTCACACCGCCGACTGCCATGTTTGTATCGAACTCGGATCATTAGTGAACTCTTGGTTTTTATAAAAATGGGATCGGCTCTGATATATGTAGCAAGATATAGAATTGATGATTTGGTTAACGCGCAAATATTTTCGCAGCGCATAGAAATCACTGGCCTCGATTGGCTAGGTTCAGGACCCATTAAATTTCTTGCGGATCAGGTGATCGTTTGATTCTCTGGCGACGCGAGGAGGCGTCGTCATGGCTATTTGTTTTTGCTGTCGCAGGCGCAGATGCGCCGGATCGAGCCGTATTTTCCGCTGTCACACGGGATTGCGAGAGTGGATGACCGGCGGGTGATCAGTGCGATCATCTATGTCATCAGGAACGGTTTGCGCTGGCGCGACGCTCCGCGCGAGTACGGTCCGCACAAGACGATCTATAACCGATTTGTGCGCTGGAGCCGCCTTGGCGTGTTCAACAAGATTTTTGCCGAACTGGCTCGCAACGCGGGCACGCCGCAGAGGCTGATGATCGACACGACCCATCTTAAAGCTCATCGCACCGCCGCCAGTCTTTTAAAAAAGGGGCTGTTCCCCGCCGTATCGGGCGCACGAAGGGCGGTTTGAACTCGAAACTGCACGCCGTGTGTGACGGCCACGGACGCCCTCTGATCCTGCTGCTCAGTGAAGGCCAGATGAGCGATTACAAGGGCGCAGCTTTGATGTTGCCAGCCCTACCGAAGGCCAAGGAACTGCTCGGCGACAAAGGCTATGACGCCAACTGGTTCCGAAAAGCTCTCACCAAAATGGGCATCGCAGCCTGCATCCCCTCAAAAGCAAATCGCAAGAGACCAATCGAGCATGACAGGACGCTCTACCGTCAGCGCCACAAGATCGAGAATATGTTCGGTAGGCTCAAGGATTGGCGACGCATACACACACGATACGACCGATGCGCTCACACGTTCTTGTCAGCTATCTGTATCGCAGCAACCGTCATCTTTTGGCTATGATCAATGAGTCCTGAGCCTAGGTCGCCTTCGGCCATCACAACACTCACATTTTCGCTGGCGGCACCGCAGTCTTGGAATTGAAATTACCAAATGTTGGAATGCGCTGAATGATCGCCTTCACGTGGTCGACTGTTATCAGCCGCGTGCATTCGAATTGGCGCGGCGTGTCCTTGTGGCGGGGGCACCACAAAAAATCTTTGTGATCGAAGCGATGGTGTGGATCGTCCCAGCAGGAGTTGCAGGCATGATAGTTGATCACGCGATAGGGCGTATAAAATTCAGTCGTCGGATGACTGAAACCGCTGATCATCACAACCGGTGTGCCGGTGCACCAGGCGAGCCAGGAAAGGCCGCTCGCCAGTCCGACAAAGAAATCGGCATGCTTGATCCAGCGTGCGCGCTCGATCAACGGCTTGTCGCCGGTCTCGTCCTCGGCGCCATGCGGAATATGGTTCCAAACGATGCCGGTGCCGTGGACGCGCTTCTGGTCAATGCAAATCACCCGATAGCCGGCCTCCTTGAGGAAGGCGATGATGTCGTGCCAACCGGTCGGATTGTTCCAATATTTCGCCTGCGTGGTGCTCTGCGTGGCAATAACGACATAGGGTTCGGCAATCGGCCGGCTGTCGTCGGGAAGCGCGATGCGCGGTGGCACCTCGGTCGGGTCGACGCCAAGGATGTAGCCGGCCGTGCGGTGCAGTCCGACATGACGGAAATCGCACGGCTGAAACGTGAAATCCTTGTCATCGAAGAACAGGCCCATGCTGTAGGTGGCGTAATAGCGTTCCGGCTTGATCTCATCGTGGGGGAGAAAGGTGATATCGGGATATGCATCGCGAAACAACGGAATCAGTTTCTCGGCCATGCCGCAGGTTAGCCGGCAGCCGTGGCTCTCTTTGAACTTCACTGCGTAGGGAAACCAGCCGATCGTGTCGCCCAGCGTGCCGACCGGGAACTGAACCAGCACTTCGCGATCCGCGGCCGAATATTCGTGGACGAACACGCTCTCGCCCTGCTGCCAGACCTCCAACCGGACGCGTACGTAGTAACGCTTGGTGCTGTTCACCCGGCCGGCCTTGAGTTCGGTCTCGAATAGGATGTTTCCCGTGTCGAGATCGCTAAGCCGTACCCGCCAGGGATAATTCGCTTCCGGCAAAATCACACGGCAACCGTCATTGAAATCGAACTGGATGCCGCTTGCACCCTGCTGGGTGGGTACCTGCGCCGGAGTCGGATATGGGCGTTTTACGGGTGCCGAGGCCGGCGTGCTCGTGACCAACTCCGAAACAGCAGCTTGCTCCGAAACCGGTTGGGCAGCGCTGAACGCCGAACTGGATCCTGTGTCAGACACCGTGCCTGACGAGGCGACACCAGGAAGACTCCCGAACTTGCCTGATGCCGCATGAGCTGCCACTACGTTCATTCCGACCTGCCCTCTCGACAAAACACATATTGGTGATCGCGATCCAACTCAACCGCTCATTCCAGTCCCGAACCCACAAGGTCGCCGCAACGTTAACAGCCCACTGATTGCCGTCGAACTCGCGCTGAGCCCGACCGTCATTATCGCGCGCAGGCGGATGGCCAGTGATCCGACCGACTACAAGCGAGATTTCAGGCTTCGGTAACTTCGGGAGCGACGCCACCCAATTCATCGACCTTGCTCGCTCACGGCATCCTTTCGCTCGGCTTGTCGGTTGCTTATCAGAGATAGATGGCAGGCGAAGGTCGAAGTTCCCGAGGGCCTTACCCTCAAAACGAACTCGCGGTCCGTCATGCTGATTTCAACCCGATCGACTTCCGGTGTGGTAGTTTCAGTTTCGGAATTGCGGACCTAAGGCGCGCTTTCGAGAACCGAGGTGAGCGCGGTTTGGCCCGCTAGGCGAGCTGGGTCCTGACATTTGGCTTCAGGCGCGGCACCATTTAGTCCAACCAACAAAACCGCAGCGCAAGAGTTGGTCGCATCCCGTTTCCCCAACAGAATCGTGCGGGCGCGGCGTTTTCGAAACGCTGCTCGGAATTAAATGAAATGATGTCCCCTCGACGAGCTGCGTCGATGCCCGTCCGAGCCGGCTCTTTTTGTAAATATTGAGAATTCGTCAAGGCTGTTTGGGGCGATCGTCACGCCGAGATATGGCGCGCCTGTGATTTTGAAAACGTGCAGTACCAACCAATATTGGAACCGCTCTAAATTGCTTGCGTCACGATGGCAAAAGTCGGATATTAGTTACGCTCGTGACCAATTGGTCCGAGTTTCCCGCAGCATTCACCTTTTGGGAGGTCCGCATGCCGCAAGCCGTCAAACACGACGCCAAGATCGATATTAAAATTCGCAATGCGGGATCCAAAGCGGGCCAGGAATCCTTCGAGTACCAGCCGGGCTTCGGCAATTATTTCGTCTCTGAGGCGGTAGCGGGCGCGCTGCCCGTCGGCCGTAACTCGCCGCAGCGGCCGCCGCTCGGCCTGTACGCCGAGCAGCTCTCGGGGACATCGTTTACGACGGCGCGCGCGGAAAACCGACGCACTTGGACTTACCGCATCCGGCCTTCGGTGGTGCACCGCCCGTACGCGCGCATCGACAACGGCTTGATCAGGAGCGCGCCATTCAACGAGGCCGAGGCAACGCCGACGCAGCTGCGCTGGTCGCCGTTTCCGATACCGCGGAAGCCGACCGATTTCATCGAAGGCATTATCACTCTTGGCGGTAACGGAGACGTCTCTACGCAGGTCGGCATGGCGATCCACATCTATGCCGCCAACCGCTCGATGGCGAACCGATGCTTCTACAATGCCGACGGTGAAATGCTGATTGTACCGCAGCAGGGCCGCGCCCGTTTTGTCACCGAGCTCGGCGTCATCGAAGCCGCATGCGGCGAGATCGTCATCATGCCGCGTGGTCTACGTTTCCGCGTCGAACTGCCGGACGGACCTTCGCGCGGCTATATTTGCGAGAATTACGGTCCGATGTTGCGACTGCCGGAGCTCGGCCCGCTCGGCGCCAATGGCCTCGCCAATCCGCGCGATTTCCTCGCACCGGTCGCGGCCTATGAGGACGTTGCGGCGCCGTTCAGCCTGGTCGCCAAATTCCAAGGCAATCTGTGGGCCGCGGACATGAACCATTCGCCGATGGACGTCGTCGCCTGGCATGGCAACTTCGCCCCTTACAAATACGACCTGGCGCGCTTTAACGTCATCGGATCGATCAGCTTCGATCACCCCGACCCGTCAATCTTCGGCGTGCTCACAGCGCCGTCCGATCTTCCCGGCGCCGCCACGATCGATTTTGCGATCTTCCCGCCGCGCTGGCTGGTCGGCGAGGATACGTTCCGGCCGCCCTGGTATCACCGCAACGTCATGACCGAGTTCATGGGCCTCCTCTACGGCGCCTACGATGCCAAGGCCGAAGGCTTTCTGCCCGGCGGCGCCAGCCTGCACAATTGCATGACCGCGCACGGCCCCGATGCCGAGAGCTGGGAGAAGGCGTCGCGCGCGGAGTTAAAGCCGCACAAGATCGAGAATACGATGGCGTTTATGTTCGAGAGCCGCTACGCCATGAGGCTCACGCGCTATGCCGTGGAATCCTCGGAGCTTCAGCACGATTACTTCGAGGGCTG